>NZ_JBFTHG010000081.1:0-300 GCF_056394125.1 Chitinophaga sp. 10T418 | reverse complement strand
CCGTCGCTTAATCAGTGTTCTGTCGTTCAGTGCTATAATCTCCCGCTAAATAGCGTTACTGTCGCCCCGCCCCGCCGCCCATCCACCCCCGGCCGCTGCGGCGGCAGCCAGAGCGCAGGCCCTGGAGCGCAGCGGAAGGGCCGAGCGAGGGCGAGCCGCAGCAGGCCGCGCCTTCGACCTCTGTCTCGCCGGGAGCGCCAGCGGACGGCAAATCAAAAATGGAAGGCCGGGGGTGGCGGGCGGGGGCGGACAAAGTGGGTAGCGAAGGGATGGCGGGCATAAAAGCGACCAATGTTAGAA
>NZ_JBFTHG010000080.1:0-350 GCF_056394125.1 Chitinophaga sp. 10T418 | reverse complement strand
ATAATTGATAATTGCGCCAATGTCTGATTCCAGTTGTGTACTGGCTTATTCCATTTTGCACATATATTCTCCTGGACAAGGAATAAAAGTTTCATGAGTGCGTCTTCCGACTGGAAGGCGCCTTTTGATTTGGTAACGGCGCGAAGCTGCCTGTGGAAGCCTTCAATAATATTTGTGGTATACATTATTCGGCGGATGTCTTTGTTGTACTGAAAATAGCTACTGAGTCGMGGCCAATTCTTTCGCCAGGATTCGATCACCTTGGGATATCGGGCGCCCCAGTTGGATTCCAATTGATCAAGGCTGCGYTCTGCCTGGTCAGTAGTGGTCGCCTYGTAGACATTTTGGAG
>NZ_JBFTHG010000079.1:0-350 GCF_056394125.1 Chitinophaga sp. 10T418 | reverse complement strand
TTGAACTTTACAGTAGCGTACAGTGAAAATGTGCTCGTTAATACTACTGGCGGTGTGCCATCGATTAGTGTAAACATAGGCGGAACAAATGTTTCAGCGGTTTACACAGGAGGCACCGGTACACAGAATTTATCCTTCAGTTACACCGTACAGAATGGCGACCTGGATCTGGACGGCATCACGCTTGGTACTAGTATGTCGCTGAATGGCGCTACCATTAGAGACGAAGCTAATAATAATGCTGCGCTCCTCTTGAATAATATCGGCAATACCACAGGCATATTCGTAAACACGGTACATCCAACAGTAACGTTGTCTACCACTGCGGCCATTGTCAATGCACCGTTTAC
>NZ_JBFTHG010000078.1:0-351 GCF_056394125.1 Chitinophaga sp. 10T418 | reverse complement strand
AGTGTGAGCACCGCATCCTTTCCTGCTGTGTTACGGATAGTGCCGGTAACTGCTGTGCCGAGTGTAATACCATCCATATCCATATCGCCCTGCTGCACGGTGTAGCTGTACAGTAAAGCATTGGTGCCGCTGCCGCTTACGAGTGTAGCAGATTTTGTAGTGGCGCCTATGATTACATCCAGCGATGAAGCACCGGTAACATTTATAGGTTCACTGAAGTGAACGGTGAAGGAGAGTACCTGGCCAAGTCTGTAAATGGCATTTGCCGGTACATCTACTGCTGTTACCACAGGAGCTGTTCCTGCAAAAACGAGGCTTAATGTATTGGAAGCGGTATTACTGTTATTGCCC
>NZ_JBFTHG010000077.1:0-356 GCF_056394125.1 Chitinophaga sp. 10T418 | reverse complement strand
GTCCAGTGGCACCCGGAGGTGAAGCACTCGGCGTACGGCCAGGAAGTCCTGGAGAACTTCCTCTTCAAGGGCGCCAAKCTCGAACCGAACTGGACCACCGGCAACATCCTTGAGGAGCAGGTCGCGCGGATCCGCGAACAGATCGGCGACTCCCGGGTGATTTGCGGCCTCTCCGGCGGCGTCGACTCCGCCGTGGCCGCGGCCCTCGTCCAGCGTGCCGTCGGCGACCAGCTGACGTGTGTCTTCGTCGACCACGGCCTGCTGCGTGAAGGCGAGGCAGAGCAGGTGGAGCGCGACTTCGTCGCCGCCACCGGCGTCAAGCTGTACGTMGCCAACGAGCAGGAGCGCTTCCAGGC
>NZ_JBFTHG010000076.1:0-368 GCF_056394125.1 Chitinophaga sp. 10T418 | reverse complement strand
AGGCAACAACCTACCAACTACACTTTTATGGTTCATCACTCTTCCTTAAACTAAGGAATCTACATTAAGCAACACGCTTAATATCAAATTGACATAGAGAAAATAAATAAGCAATTAAGTTGAAATAATTTTTGCTGCGAATGATAAAGGTTATATCTTTGCCATCCGCTTCAAAAAGCTATTGTTCTTTGCAAAATAATGGGTTGATTATCAGGAGGTTAAAATGCACTTTCCCAATATATAAGTGATTCAAACTGAGATAATTAAATATAAAAAATGTTGTAAAAGTTTTGGTGATTAAATAAAAGATCACTACCTTTGCAACCCCAACGCAAACGACACGAAAAAGTTCTTCTAAAAATAACAAA
>NZ_JBFTHG010000075.1:0-371 GCF_056394125.1 Chitinophaga sp. 10T418 | reverse complement strand
GTGTAAGTACGGCATTGTTACCGGCTGCATCTTTTATAGTACCTGTGAGCGCAGCGCCCAGGGTAATGCCGTCCATGTCTACATCTCCGGCCTGCACTATATAGAGGAAACCCAATGTATCTGTACCAGTGCCGCCCTGATAGGTAGCCTGATGGGTAGTGCCACCAATAGTGATATCGAGCGTAGGCGTGCCCGTTACAACGATAGACTCACTGAAATGTGCTTTGAAGCGGAGCCCTTCACCGAGGTGATAAGTGCCGTTGGCAGGTACATCTACGGCTGTAATAGTAGGCGCCGTGCCATCATACACGCGGCTTAAAATATTGGAGGCGCGCCGTGCCATCATACACGCGGCTTAAAATATTGGAGGC
>NZ_JBFTHG010000074.1:0-374 GCF_056394125.1 Chitinophaga sp. 10T418 | reverse complement strand
GGATCTCCCACATTAAAACCAAACTTCTCCATCCATAAACCCCCGATCCGCAGCCAGGGAACATATCGGTAACCAGAACGACCATCAGGATAAAGTTTGTTCACTTCCTGGCTGCGACCATGTAGTTTGCAGTATCTGATTGACTTTGTACCCATAAAAATATTTTTTGACGTTTTGACAAGTACAAAATAAAGTATTAGTTTCCATATTGACAAGTATAAATTATCAAAAAGTACAAATAGTTCATGAAAATGGCCGTTTTGACTACCTTTAAGACTAGCAACACTGCGCCATTATGGATATCGGCAAAAACATCAAAAAAATAAGAGAACAAAAAAGCCTTATGCAAAAGGAAGTCGCCGCTGCTGCGGGTA
>NZ_JBFTHG010000073.1:0-379 GCF_056394125.1 Chitinophaga sp. 10T418 | reverse complement strand
CCCGTAACCGCCGCAGGCACCTGCCCGCGGTGTAGGCGGTGGTTGGAGTTTGGGGGTCGGGGCCGGCTCGTTAGTGCCGGGACGGCMTCTGATCCCGCAGGTCAGCCGGCCGCTTTCGCGGGCCGCAGGGATGTGATCATGGTCCGGATCGCCCGGTATTCCTCCGTCCCGGCATAGAGCTTGGCCTTCTCCAGGTACGGCAACGAGACCGCGCCCGGAGTGCTGTTGTTGGCGGGATCGTATGTGCTGCCGAACAGGGCCCCGCTCGGCGGCCAGAGAAACAGATGGAACATCGGGCACGCCAGCGCCCCGGTTTCCGCCGGGAGCATGGTGATCCCGTATGCGGCCGTGGTGGTCCGGGCGGCATCCACGCCTGTGC
>NZ_JBFTHG010000072.1:0-384 GCF_056394125.1 Chitinophaga sp. 10T418 | reverse complement strand
TCTTATTCGCTTTAAAAAATTTACGTATTCAAATACTACTATTCTGAATACAACTTGCATTTCCCAATATGTCAAAGAACTTTTAATCACTGACTCTTCTTWCGAAGTTTCATTTSYGTGATTATTGYYGATGTGTGAGATCCGATCTCSGTAACGCTTTCGTTACACATCTTCAATTATCTGTTACTAATTTTTGTTTTACTCTCAGCGTGTAGCCTTGAGCGTTAGTAACATCTAATCTGTGAAAGAACTTGAAAACAACTTATCAGTATTAACTGAAAAACTTGTCTTTTAAATAAATTTAAAAGAAGGAAACAACAGCTCACAGAYTAATGAGCTCTAAAAAGGAGGTATTCCAGCCGCACCTTCCGATACGGCTACCTT
>NZ_JBFTHG010000071.1:0-385 GCF_056394125.1 Chitinophaga sp. 10T418 | reverse complement strand
GTACAGCCGTTGTTCGCGCTCGACCATGCCGGATTCGACCAGACTCGTCGCCAGCCGGTAGGCGGTGGCGCGGTCCAGCCCGGCCGCCTGCGCCAGCACGCCCAGCGCCACGCCGGTCGGGTGATGGGCCGCAATCAGCTTGAGCAGCACCATCGCCCGTGTGACGGTCTGTGCACCCTTGGGAGCGCTGCCGGTGTCCTCGCCGGCTTCCGTCTCTGCTTCTGTCTCTGCTTTTGTCATGTTTTCGGCCTCTCCCCGGTCGAGATGTTCACATAGTGAATATTGGTAAAGATTCCGTTTGAATACTGAACACGTCCGGGATGAAATGCAACCATACCAAGCACGAACACGTGCACACACCCGGAGACAACCCATGACGTTCCGC
>NZ_JBFTHG010000070.1:0-406 GCF_056394125.1 Chitinophaga sp. 10T418 | reverse complement strand
AAGGTAGCCGTATCGGAAGGTGCGGCTGGAATACCTCCTTTTTAGAGCTCATTAATCTGTGAGCTGTTGTTTCCTTCTTTTAAATTTATTTAAAAGACAAGTTTTTCAGTTAATACTGATAAGTTGTTTTCAAGTTCTTTCACAGATTAAATGTTACTAACGCTCAAGGCTGCACGCTGAGAGTAAAACAAAAATTAGTAACAGATAATTGAAGATGTGTAACGAAAGCGTTACMGAGATCGGATCTCACACATCARCTAACAGCTAGTAGCTAATAGCTAACAGCTTAAGTTCTTTGACATATTGGGAAATGCAAGTTGTATTCAGAATAGTAGTATTTGAATACGTAAATTTTTTAAAGCGAATAAGAGCGCATGGTGGATGCCTAGGATCTAAGAGGCGACGA
>NZ_JBFTHG010000069.1:0-416 GCF_056394125.1 Chitinophaga sp. 10T418 | reverse complement strand
AGTACGCCTGTGGTATTTATCGCAGGAAGTGTAAGTACGGCATTGTTACCGGCTGCATCTTTTATAGTACCTGTGAGCGCAGCGCCCAGGGTAATGCCGTCCATGTCTACATCTCCGGCCTGCACTATATAGAGGAAGCCCAATGTATCTGTACCAGTGCCGCCCTGATAGGTAGCCTGATGGGTAGTGCCGCCGATAGTGATATCGAGCGTAGGCGTGCCCGTTACAACGATAGACTCACTGAAATGTGCTTTGAAGCGTAGCCCTTCACCGAGGTGATAAGTGCCGTTGGCAGGTACATCTACGGCTGTAATAGTAGGCGCCGTGCCATCATACACGCGGCTTAAAATATTGGAGGCTGTATTGTTGTTGTTACCCACGTTCACGGCTACACTGGCGGGTACACTGGCGGGTAC
>NZ_JBFTHG010000068.1:0-425 GCF_056394125.1 Chitinophaga sp. 10T418 | reverse complement strand
CCATCGATGATAATGCGCAACATAATAGTTGCTTTGCCGGCGGGGTTCTTGTTGTCCTTCCTTAACCAGAATGAAATTGATAATTCTTGACTGACTTTCATGTTCTTTGTGGGTTTAAGGTTAACTCCTTTGGTGTTGTTTGGTGTTAATTGTTTTGGTTTGAAGTCCTAAAACCCTGATCAGTGAAGCATTACAGAGAGAAAGGTTACACTAAATTTAAGTATTGCTGGTGTAACCTTTTATGTTACCATTCACCTTCGTTTTGAATGATAAACCTTTGTAGTCCCAAAACAGAAAAGCCGCGTAAATCGTGCGATTTATGCGGCTTTGATACTGTTTGTATTCTTTGTTGTGATCCCCTTGGGACTCGAACCCAAGACCCATACATTAAAAGTGTATTGCTCTACCAACTGAGCTAGGGAATC
>NZ_JBFTHG010000067.1:0-446 GCF_056394125.1 Chitinophaga sp. 10T418 | reverse complement strand
GCGTCGGCAAAGCCCTGAAGATTATCAATACAGGCAATGAAGATATCTTCCAAACCGCGATTCTGTAAGTCTGTCAACACTTGCAACCAGAATTTAGCACCTTCGTTCTCTCCCACATACATACCCAACAGCTCTTTATAACCCTCCTGATTGAGACCAATAATGCAGTAGACCGCACGACTGACAMCCCGTCCCTCATGACGAACTTTATAGTGTATGGCATCTAGCCATACAAAAGGATAAACCCGCTCCAGGGGACGACTACGCCACTCCTGTATCAATGGAAGAATTTTATCTGTAACGCGGCTTATCGTGGCCGTAGATGCCTCCAAACCATACATATCCATGAGATGATCCCGTATGTCACTGTAACTGGCTCCGCGGGCATATAAAGAAATGATCTGTCGATCCAGATCTACCCCAAGAGTTTTATGCCGTTTAGGAAT
>NZ_JBFTHG010000066.1:0-463 GCF_056394125.1 Chitinophaga sp. 10T418 | reverse complement strand
GGATCAAGTTGAAAACCTGGGGGATCGCATAAATTTTAAGCATAGAGTTTAGTTAATCTATAAAGGAAGAATTCAACATCCCGCACCCCTCGCAGTGCATTTCTAAAGGATTTTACTTTGGCATTAAAAGACTCTGCAGCGGCGTTGGTAGCCCTGTTATTGAAGAAGTTGAGGATGCCCAGATAGTGAGTTCTAATAGTCCTGGCAACAGTTTTGAAAGATAATATCCCCGCTTCCTCTACGTCATTATACCACAAAGCCAGTTTCTTAAACGCCTCTTCTTTACATTTGCACTGCCTGTAAATCTCACCCARTCGAAGGGATAGCTGATAAGATTTATGAATAAGAGGATAATGACTAAATAAAAGTTCCGCTCTTTGTTGCTGTTCTCTGGTCCATAGCCTGGGATGTTTGAATAATAAATATCGACTTCTAGCCAGCAGTTGCTTGGTCGTGTCTCCGT
>NZ_JBFTHG010000065.1:0-473 GCF_056394125.1 Chitinophaga sp. 10T418 | reverse complement strand
CTTTATCATTCGCAGCAAAAATTATTTCAACTTAATTGCTTATTTATTTTCTCTATGTCAATTTGATATTAAGCGTGTTGCTTAATGTAGATTCCTTAGTTTAAGGAAGAGTGATGAACCRTAAAAGTGTAGTTGGTAGGTTGTTGCCTAGCCTGGTGGTATCATCCTGTTAGCAGTGACCTGCTATGTAAAGAACTGTATCTGTTAGTGGGTGGAAGATGTATAAACATCCTGYTTTCACCAATTGTGTGTTCGTTTGAGACGTTTAATACTGCTCTTTTGCAGTTCGTCTATTCTTATGAGTTTCGYTGTTACTCTTTAGYAACATCCTCTACTCTTAAAGAAAGAAAAAGCCTTAGTGCATAAACACTAAGGCTTCTCTTAATAAGTATGGCAGCTACCTACTCTCCCGCATTGTTGTGCAGTACCATCGGCCATGAGGGGCTTAACTTCTCTGTTCGGAATGGGAAGAG
>NZ_JBFTHG010000064.1:0-485 GCF_056394125.1 Chitinophaga sp. 10T418 | reverse complement strand
GTAACGCGGCTTATCGTGGCCGTAGATGCCTCCAAACCATACATATCCATGAGATGATCCCGTATGTCACTGTAACTGGCTCCGCGGGCATATAAAGAAATGATCTGTCGATCCAGATCTACCCCAAGAGTTTTATGCCGTTTAGGAATAATTTCGGGCTCGAACGTCCCATTACGATCACGCGGTGGGTTAATATCTACCGATCCAATGGCGGTTTTTACTTGYTTACGCCCTTTACCGTTCCTTCGGTTGGCTTCTCCTTCCTCCTCAATATGCGCTTCCAACTCACCATCCAGGGCCCCCTCAAGAAACTCTTTTAGTAACGGCGTTAACACCCCGTCCTTACCTAAAAGCGTATCTCCGTTCTTCAAACGGCTGGCCGCTTGCTTCTTGAAGGTTTCGAAATCAAAGTTTTGCCTTTCCATATTGTTTTATCAGTTTAAAGTTAAAAAACTTTTTACTGACACACTTTATGTAATAGTCTC
>NZ_JBFTHG010000063.1:0-485 GCF_056394125.1 Chitinophaga sp. 10T418 | reverse complement strand
GAGACTATTACATAAAGTGTGTCAGTAAAAAGTTTTTTAACTTTAAACTGATAAAACAATATGGAAAAGCAAAACTTTGATTTCGAAGCCTTCAAGAAGCAAGCGGCCAGCCGTTTGAAGAACGGAGATACGCTTTTAGGTAAGGACGGGGTGTTAACGCCGTTACTAAAAGAGTTTCTTGAGGGGGCCCTGGATGGTGAGTTGGAAGCGCATATTGAKGAGGAAGGAGAAGCCAACCGAAGGAACGGTAAAGGGCGTAARCAAGTAAAAACCGCCMTTGGATCGGTAGATATTAACCCACCGCGTGATCGTAATGGGACGTTCGAGCCCGAAATAATTCYTAAACGGCATAAAACTCTTGGGGTAGATCTGGATCGACAGATCATTTCTTTATATGCCCGCGGAGCCAGTTACAGTGACATACGGGATCATCTCATGGATATGTATGGTTTGGAGGCATCTACGGCCACGATAAGCCGCGTTAC
>NZ_JBFTHG010000062.1:0-506 GCF_056394125.1 Chitinophaga sp. 10T418 | reverse complement strand
AATTGTATACAATCGTCACTAACAAGCTGGCYAAAGGGCGTAAAGGCTCAATAGTGGCTATGATCAAGGGTACTCAGTCTGAGCTTCTGAAAGAAATACTGTTTAAAATTCCTAAGCGCCTGCGTAGGATGGTACAGGAAGTTACCATTGACATGTCTGGTAGTCTCAATAGCGCTGTTAAAGCCTGTTTTCCTAACGCCCATCGGGTGATAGATCGTTTCCATGTRCAACACCTGGCTTTTGAAGCGGTACAGGAGATCAGAATAAAACATCGTTGGGAGGCTCTGGAACAGGAGAATCTGGAATATGAGCAGGCGAAACGAAATGCAGTAAGGTGGGAGCCTGCCAGGCTTCCAAACGGRGACACGACCARGCAACTGCTGGCTAGAAGTCGATATTTATTATTCAAACATCCCAGGCTATGGACCAGAGAACAGCAACAAAGAGCGGAACTTTTATTTAGTCATTATCCTCTTATTCATAAATCTTATCAGCTATCCCTTCGA
>NZ_JBFTHG010000061.1:0-539 GCF_056394125.1 Chitinophaga sp. 10T418 | reverse complement strand
AATCGGTGATCTTATTAATTATGTTTAGCTGTACATTACCTGTTTGAACCTAAGCATCACTACTTAGATTCGTGCTGTTGTTTCCAATCTTTCAAAGAACTTTGATCATTTGCATGATCGTAGAATGATGTGTGAGATCCGATCTCGGTGGCTCTTTAGCCGTACATCTTTTGTTATTTTTAGAAGAACTTTTTYGTGTCGTTTGCGTTGGGGTTGCAAAGGTAGTGATCTTTTATTTAAYCACCAAAACTTTTACAACATTTTTTATATTTAATTATCTCAGTTTGAATCACTTATATATTGGGAAAGTGCATTTTAACCTTCTGATAATCAACCCATTATTTTGCAAAGAACTATAGCTTTTTGAGCGGACGGCAAAGATATGATCTTTATCATTCGCAGCAAAAATTATTTCAACTTAATTGCTTATTTATTTTCTCTATGTCAATTTGATATTAAGCGTGTTGCTTAATGTAGATTCCTTAGTTTAAGGAAGAGTGATGAACCGTAAAAGTGTAGTTGGTAGGTTGTTGCCTCCT
>NZ_JBFTHG010000060.1:0-551 GCF_056394125.1 Chitinophaga sp. 10T418 | reverse complement strand
TTCCTCTATATAGTGCAGGCCGGAGATGTAGACATGGACGGCATTACCCTGGGCGCTGCGCTCACAGGTACTATAAAAGATGCAGCCGGTAACAATGCCGTACTTACACTTCCTGCGATAAATACCACAGGCGTACTCGTAAATACAAACATACCAGGCGTGGCGGTGACTGCCAGCGCTACGTCTCCGCTGAATCAACCATTCACAGCTACCATTACTTTCACCGAAGCGGTGACCGGATTTGTAGTCGGAGATATCACCGTTACCAATGCGACCTTAAGTGCATTCCAAACAACAGACAATATTACCTACACTGTACTGGTAACACCTACTGCTAATGGCACCGTGACTATCCAGGTACCCGCCAGTGTAGCCGTGAACGTGGGTAACAACAACAATACAGCCTCCAATATTTTAAGCCGCGTGTATGATGGCACGGCGCCTACTATTACAGCCGTAGATGTACCTGCCAACGGCACTTATCACCTCGGYGAAGGGCTACGCTTCAAAGCACATTTCAGTGAGTCTATCGTTGTAACGGGAACGCCTAC
>NZ_JBFTHG010000059.1:0-603 GCF_056394125.1 Chitinophaga sp. 10T418 | reverse complement strand
GCCAGCTTGTTAGTGACGATTGTATACAATTMTCCGCTGGAAAAGGCTGTTTCGTCTATGCTTAAWGCAGTGCCGATATTTTGCTCAAATAACATCCATTCACAAGCATGTTCTTTTTGATCCCAGGTACCAAAATCGCTGAGATGATGCTTGTATTGCTGGCCTAACTGTTTACCGTCTATCTGAAAGAAATGGCCCAATTGCACAGGGCTTACAGGATATTTATCTAAGTAATCCTTTTAAAAAAGCACCGAACTCCGGAGTCATTCGTGTGCCTTTTTTAACTATTTCCCAATCTCTTGTTATTATTTCTCCATCCTCTAAAACCTCCCACCGACGGCGCTTGGCATGTAGYGTGACCTTTTGGCCACGTATAGGAAAATCCTGAATTGCAATTTCTGAGAAGAAACCTTTGGAGTGTGCTTTTCTATGCTGATGCTCTACTGGAATTGTATTCTTTTCTTCCAGGTATATATCAATACCCTCTTTATTCTGACTTGAATCAATTAAGTCAAAATACTCTAAAACCCCTGCTGGCAACAGCATCTCTACTAGTTTGCGAAAGTTCTGATCCACGTGTTTCGTTGGCTAATCTGATGCAAA
>NZ_JBFTHG010000058.1:0-612 GCF_056394125.1 Chitinophaga sp. 10T418 | reverse complement strand
TTTGGGGATTTTTAATTTCATTTTTATAATTTTTTTTTGAGAGCGAGAGCATGTTTTCTCTCTCTCGTTTATACTTGTTTATTTGTTTATTAAAGTGTCGCAAAATTGCGACTGGTATAGTATCACTTTTGCGACAAGGCATAGTCGCAATTTTGAGACACGAACCAGTATCATTTTTGCGACACGGCGTAGTCGCATTTTTGAGACTATCGCCGGTATCACTTTTGCGACTGGAGTGATTATTTTGGGGATCTGATTCACCCCCATTTAGTTCATCAAATAGCTGAAGTTGAGTAGTGTCATCCTCAGAAGATMCCGGAAGCGGAAGAATGGTAACAATACCAGGMATGGTCAATCGGCCTTGTTGATACAGAATGTACCCATAGCAATGCAGCTCTTTTATACAACGGCTATATGTATTCATGGAACCGATGCGGCTGAGCGAAATGACTTCGTCGCGCAGGATGGGAAAAGACTTTTTAAAATGGCGCTGATTCCAGATTTGGAATAAAGCCATATAAAGGCTGACATGATTGGTATGTAAGCGATCATCTCTCCTCACCTGCGCGAAGAAGGCATTCACATGCCTGATGTAGTTGGGCTGTGCAGCTG
>NZ_JBFTHG010000057.1:0-662 GCF_056394125.1 Chitinophaga sp. 10T418 | reverse complement strand
TCACTGTATGTCACTGTAAAGTTCAGCACACTACCGGCTTTATAGTAACCATTCGCAGGTACGTTTACCTGTGTAACTACCGGCGCCGTCACATCTGCTGTTACACTAATCGTGTTACTGGCAGTATTACCGTTGTCGCCAATATTCACTGCTACATCCGCAGGCAATGAAACGTTGACAGCTCCATCAGTTATCGGTGTGATAACGATGGTATAAGTGCTGCTGTCGGTGGTTTGCGGCGCGCCAGCTGTAGCGTTAGTCAACGTAAAGTCTCCGGTTGTAAGACCATTTACCACTTCGCTGAAGACAGCAGTTACAGTAAACGGTGCATTAACAATGGCCCCAGCGGCAGTAGACAACGTCACTGTTGGGTGTACCGTATTTACGAATACGCCCGTGGTATTGCCTATATTATTTAAGAGGAGGGCAGCATTGTTACTAGCTGCATCTCTAATGGTAGCGCCATTCAGCAACAGGTTAGTGCCGAGTGTGATACCGTCCATATCCAGGTCTCCATTCTGAACAGTGTAGCTGAAGGATAAATCCTGTGTACCGGTACCTCCGGTATAAACCGCTGAAACATTTGTTCCTCCTATGTTTACACTAATCGATGGCACACCGCCAGCAGTATTCACGAGCACATTTTCACTGTATGTCACTGT
>NZ_JBFTHG010000056.1:0-669 GCF_056394125.1 Chitinophaga sp. 10T418 | reverse complement strand
CAGGAGGGTTATAAAGAGCTGTTGGGTATGTATGTGGGAGAGAACGAAGGTGCTAAATTCTGGTTGCAAGTGTTGACAGACTTACAGAATCGCGGTTTGGAAGATATCTTCATTGCCTGTATTGATAATCTTCAGGGCTTTGCCGACGCGATAGAAAGTGTTTTTCCCAAGACCGAAGTTCAGCTTTGTATTGTACATCAGATACGCAACTCCCAGAAATATCTTTCCTACAAGGATGTTAAGCCATTTATGAAAGAYCTCCAAAATGTCTACAAGGCGACCACTRCTGACCAGGCAGARCGCAGCCTTGATCAATTGGAATCCAACTGGGGSGCCCGATATCCCAAGGTGATCGAATCCTGGCGAAAGAATTGGCCKCGACTCAGTAGCTATTTTCAGTACAACAAAGACATCCGCCGAATAATGTATACYACAAATATTATTGAAGGCTTCCATAGGCAGCTTCGTGCAGTTACAAAATCCAAAGGCGCCTTCCAGTCGGAAGACGCCCTCATGAAACTCTTATTCCTTGTCCAGGAAAATATATGTGCCAAGTGGAACAAGCCTGTACACAACTGGAATCAGACATTGGCGCAATTATCAATTATATTTAGCGAACGTTTGAAACTTAATCTTTAATCACCGTGACACACTTTATGTAATACTACC
>NZ_JBFTHG010000055.1:0-698 GCF_056394125.1 Chitinophaga sp. 10T418 | reverse complement strand
AGTGTGAGCACCGCATCCTTTCCTGCTGTGTTACGGATAGTGCCGGTAACTGCTGTGCCGAGTGTAATACCATCCATATCCATATCGCCCTGCTGCACGGTGTAGCTGTACAGTAAAGCATTGGTGCCGCTGCCGCTTACGAGTGTAGCGGATCTTGTAGTGGCGCCTATGATTACATCCAGCGATGAAGCACCGGTAACATTTATAGGTTCACTGAAGCGAACGGTGAAGGAGAGTACCTGGCCAAGTCTGTAAATGGCATTTGCAGGTACATCTACTGCTGTTACCACAGGAGCTGTTCCTGCAAAAATGAGGCTTAATGTATTGGAAGCGGTATTACTGTTATTGCCCACGTTCACGGCTACACTGGCGGGTACCTGGAGGGTTACTGCGCCATCTGTGGCAGGTGTTACGAGAACGGTGTAAGTGATATTATCTGTTGTCTGGAATGCACTTARRGTWGCGTTGGTAGTGGTAATGTCACCCAGCGTAAATCCAGTCACTGCTTCGGTGAAGGTGATGGTCGCTGTGAATGGYGCTATCACCGGCGAGGTAGCGGTAGTGGAAATGACTACACCCGGATTAGTGGTATTTACCAGTACCCCGGTAGTGTTGCCTACATTATTGAGTGTGAGCACCGCATCCTTTCCTGCTGTGTTACGGATAGTGCCGGTAACTGCTGTGCCGAGTGTAATACC
>NZ_JBFTHG010000054.1:0-716 GCF_056394125.1 Chitinophaga sp. 10T418 | reverse complement strand
CCGTCAGGAAGCAAACGTCCAAGATCTCCTGTACGATACAACCGCTCTCCGCTCCGGAATGGATGTGGAATAAATTTCTCCGCTGTCAGCACTGCATTATTGAGATAGCCACGGCCCAGTCCATCTCCTCCTACACAGATCTCTCCCTCCACACCTACCGGCACCAGTTGCCGGGCACTGTCCAGGATATAAGCGGTGCTGTTATTGATAGGACGACCGATGAGGATATCCCCGTTTGCCGGTATCTCATACGTCAGCGAGAAAGTAGTATTCTCCGTTGGTCCGTAACCGTTAATAATCCGTACATCCGGATACAACTGCTGCAACAAACGAATATGGTCTGCGGATAATTTATCGCCTCCTGCCAGTATTGTCTTCAAACCACCAAAGAGATAGATATCTTCCTCCACCAGCTGATTCAGCCAACCGGCTGTAAACCACATCATGTTCACGGCTTTGGTCCGGATCAATTTGCCCAGCTGTTGCGTATCCAGTAATACTTCCCGGCTACTCAGCACGAGGCTGCCGCCATTCAGTAACATGCCCCAGTATTCAAACGTAGTAGCATCAAAGGATACCGCCCCGGTAGATAATAATATTTCACTGCCGTCCAGCGTGGCAAAACTGCCCGGGCGTACCAGTCGTACCACACTCCGGTGGCAAACCATCACGCCTTTAGGAACACCGGTAGATCCCGAGGTGTACATCACATAATA
>NZ_JBFTHG010000053.1:0-716 GCF_056394125.1 Chitinophaga sp. 10T418 | reverse complement strand
TTTCCGTCAGGAAGCAAACGCCCAAGATCTCCTGTACGATACAACCGCTCTCCGCTCCGGAATGGATGTGGAATAAATTTCTCCGCTGTCAGCACTGCATTATTGAGATAGCCACGGCCCAGTCCATCTCCTCCTACGCAGATCTCTCCTTCCACACCTACCGGCACCAGCTGCCGGGCACTGTCCAGGATATAAGCGGTGCTGTTATTGATAGGACGACCGATGAGGATATCTCCGTTTGCCGGTATCTCATACGTCAGCGAGAAAGTAGTGTTCTCCGTTGGTCCGTAACCGTTAATAATCCGTACATCCGGATACAACTGCTGCAACAAACGGATATGGTCTGCGGATAATTTATCGCCTCCTGCCAGTATTGTTTTCAACCCGCTAAAAAGATGGATATCTTCTTCCACCAGCTGATTCAGCCAACCGGCTGTAAACCACATCATGTTCACGGCTTTGGCGCGGATCAACCCGCCCAGCTGTTGCGTATCCAGTAATACTTCCCGGCGGCTCAGCACGAGGCTGCCGCCATTCAGCAACATGCCCCAGTATTCAAACGTAGTGGCATCAAAGGATACCGCCCCGGTAGATAATAATATTTCACTGCCGTCCAGCGTGGCAAAACTGCCCGGGCGTACCAGTCGTACCACACTCCGGTGGCAAACCATCACGCCTTTAGGAACACCGGTAGATCCCGAGGTGTACATCACATA
>NZ_JBFTHG010000052.1:0-733 GCF_056394125.1 Chitinophaga sp. 10T418 | reverse complement strand
TCTTATTCGCTTTAAAAAATTTACGTATTCAAATACTACTATTTTGAATACAACTTGCATTTCCCAATATGTCAAAGAACTTTTAATCACTGACTCTTCTTACGAAGTTTCATTTCCGTGATTATTGTTGATGTGTGAGATCCGATCTCTGTGGCTCTTTAGCCGAACATCTTTATTATTATTATTAGAAGAACTTTTATTCCGTATCGCGCTGTTTGCGTTGGGGTTGCAAAGGTAGTGATCTTTCATTTAATCACCAAAACTTTTTTAAAGTTTTTTGCATCTTTAATTATCTTAGTATCAATGACTTGTCTATTGGAAAAGTGCTTTTAATACTCTGATAATCAAACCCTTATTTTGCAAAGAACATTGAATTTTTTGAAGCGGATGGCAAAGATATAACCTTTATCATTCGCAAACAAAACTATTTGAACTTTCTCTCAAATTATTTTTCAATCTTATTTCAAATTGTTGTCAACCTTGTGGCTGAGTGTATTCTAATGAATCCTCACACAGGATTCATTTTTTAAAGAGTAAAGATGTGATGACGCTTTATGTAAACAGCTGCTCTTTAGCAGTGTGCGTCTACTCTTAAAGAAAGAAAAAGCCTTAGTGCATAAACACTAAGGCTTCTCTTAATAAGTATGGCAGCTACCTACTCTCCCGCATTGTTGTGCAGTACCATCGGCCATGAGGGGCTTAACTTCTCTGTTCGGAATGGGAAGAGGTGAAC
>NZ_JBFTHG010000051.1:0-756 GCF_056394125.1 Chitinophaga sp. 10T418 | reverse complement strand
CTTCCGGTGCTGCTGAACTGAAAGTAGCTGCTGATATCCTGGTAGAAGATGTAGAAGATATTCACCTTACCCCTGCGGTAAGTGATGCTTATAGCACTCCTTACACCTTTGCACCAGCAACGCTTGATCTGACAATCAAGGATGCGCAGTATCCATTCCCTGCCGGCGATTCCATCAAACTGAGCAGCGTACCGGATAGCGTGAACGAAGGACAGAGTGCCGTAATTACCGCTACTTTACCCAATGGCTGGAAAGCCGGTAAAGCCTGGACGGTGAACCTGACCAAAGATGTGGTGTCATCTACGATTGCAGATAGTCGTTATACCAGTCTCCCTGCTACTATTACCATTGCCAACGGAGCGGATCACGGTGATGCCACCGCTATTCAGACATTGACCAATAATGTGTTTAATGATGAAGGGCTTTTAAATGTAGATGGTAATAAAGGCAATGTAAATATGCCTGCTACCAGCGCCCATATTTATGTTAAAGATCTCACGGACCCTGCGCAGAAGAAACTGACGCTGACGGCTGATAGCTTAACATTGAATGAAGGCAACAGTACCGCGTTCAAAATGTCGTTGCCTGCTGGTTACCGCTCTGCCAGACCAGTGACCATTACCTTAACAACGAAAGTGGCCGGTACAGAAGCAGCTGCAACCGACTTCCAATACCTGCAAACGTCTATCGTATTCCCGAAAGACACAGCAGTATTTACTACTACCGCTGCAGTGATTAAAGCGATCGCAGATCAGA
>NZ_JBFTHG010000050.1:0-763 GCF_056394125.1 Chitinophaga sp. 10T418 | reverse complement strand
CTCTTCCCATTCCGAACAGAGAAGTTAAGCCCCTCATGGCCGATGGTACTGCACAACAATGCGGGAGAGTAGGTAGCTGCCATACTTATTAAGAGAAGCCTTAGTGTTTATGCACTAAGGCTTTTTCTTTCTTTAAGAGTAGAGGATGTCTGCTAAAGAGCAGATCTCAGAATAACTTGATACACAGAGAGCAGGTCACTGCTAAACACGATGACACACCAGGCTAGGCAACAACCTACCACTTACACTTTCTATAGTGTCATCAACGTTTCCGATAAGGAAACACACTTAAGCCAGGTGCTTAATATCAAATTGACATAGAGAAAATAAATAAGCAATTAAGTTGAAATAATTTTTGCTGCGAATGATAAAGATCATATCTTTGCCGTCCGCTCAAAAAGCTACAGTTCTTTGCAAAATAATGGGTTGATTATCAGAAGGTTAAAATGCACTTTCCCAATATATAAATCATTCAAACTGAGATAATTAAATATAAAAAATGTTGTAAAAGTTTTGGTGATTAAATAAAAGATCACTACCTTTGCAACCCCAACGCAAACGACACRAAAAAGTTCTTCTAAAAATAACAAAAGATGTACGGCTAAAGAGCCACAGAGATCGGATCTCACACATCAACAACGACTAAACGCTCATGGTTAATAACTATCAGCAAGTCACAAGTTCTTTGAAAGATTGGAAACAACAGCACGAATCTAAGTAGTGATGCTTAGGTTCAAACAGGTAATGTACAGCTAAACATAAT
>NZ_JBFTHG010000049.1:0-779 GCF_056394125.1 Chitinophaga sp. 10T418 | reverse complement strand
GTAAACGGTGCATTGACAATGGCCGCAGTGGTAGACAACGTTACTGTTGGATGTACCGTGTTTACGAATATGCCTGTGGTATTGCCGATATTATTCAAGAGGAGCGCAGCATTATTATTAGCTTCGTCTCTAATGGTAGCGCCATTCAGTGACATACTAGTACCAAGCGTGATGCCGTCCAGATCCAGGTCGCCATTCTGTACGGTGTAACTGAAGGATAAATTCTGTGTACCGGTGCCTCCTGTGTAAATCGCTGAAACATTTGTTCCGCCTATGTTTACACTAATCGATGGCACCCCGCCAGTAGTATTAACGAGCACGTTTTCACTGTACGCTACTGTAAAGCTCAACACACTGCCGGCTTTATAATAACCATTCGCAGGTACACTTACCTGTGTTACTACCGGCGCCGTCACATCTGCTGTTACACTAATCGTGTTGCTCGCAGTGTTACCGTTGCCACCAATATTCACCGCTACATCTGCCGGCAATGAAACGTCGACAGCTCCATCAGTTATCGGTGTGATGACGATGGTATAAGTAATGTTGTCGGTGGTTTGCGGCGCAGCTGCTGTAGCGTTAGTCAACGTAAAGTCTCCGGTTGTAAGACCATTTACCACTTCGCTGAATACAGCAGTTACAGTAAACGGTGCATTGACAATGGCCGCAGTGGTAGACAACGTTACTGTTGGATGTACCGTGTTTACGAATATGCCTGTGGTATTGCCGATATTATTCAAGAGGAGCGCAGCATTATTATTAGCTTCGTCTCTAATGGT
>NZ_JBFTHG010000048.1:0-800 GCF_056394125.1 Chitinophaga sp. 10T418 | reverse complement strand
CCGGTAGTGTTGCCTACATTATTGAGTGTGAGCACCGCATCCTTTCCTGCTGTGTTACGGATAGTGCCGGTAACTGCTGTGCCGAGTGTAATACCATCCATATCCATATCGCCCTGCTGCACGGTGTAGCTGTATAGTAAGGCATTGGTGCCGCTGCCGCTTACGAGTGTAGCGGATCTTGTGGTGGCGCCTATGATTACATCCAGCGATGAGGCACCGGTAACATTCACTGGCTCACTGAAGTGAACGGTGAAGGAGAGTACCTGGCCAAGTCTGTAAATAGCATTTGCCGGTACATCTACTGCTGTTACCACTGGAGCTGTTCCTGCAAAAATGAGACTTAATGTATTGGAAGCGGTATTACTATTATTGCCCACGTTCACGGCTACACTGGCGGGTACCTGGAGGGTTACTGCGCCATCTGTGGCAGGTGTTACGAGTACGGTGTAAGTAATATTGTCCGTTGTCTGGAATGCGCTTAAAGTAGCGTTGGTGGTGGTAATGTCGCCCAGCGTAAATCCAGTCACTGCTTCGGTGAAGGTGATGGTCGCTGTGAATGGTGCTATCACCGGCGAGGTAGCAGTAGTGGAAATGACTACACCCGGATTAGTGGTATTTACCAGTACSCCGGTAGTGTTGCCTACATTATTGAGTGTGAGCACCGCATCCTTTCCTGCTGTGTTACGGATAGTGCCGGTAACTGCTGTGCCGAGTGTAATACCATCCATATCCATATCGCCCTGCTGCACGGTGTAGCTGTAYAGTAAAGCATTGGTGCCGCTGCCGCTTACGAGTGTAGC
>NZ_JBFTHG010000047.1:0-818 GCF_056394125.1 Chitinophaga sp. 10T418 | reverse complement strand
GTACCCGCCAGTGTAGCCGTGAACGTGGGTAACAACAACAATACAGCCTCCAATATTTTAAGCCGCGTGTATGATGGCACGGCGCCTACTATTACAGCCGTAGATGTACCTGCCAACGGCACTTATCACCTCGGCGAAGGGCTCCGCTTCAAAGCACATTTCAGTGAGTCCATCGTTGTAACGGGCACGCCTACGCTCGATATCACTATTGGTGGCACTACCCATCAGGCTACCTATCAGGGCGGCACTGGTACAGATACATTGGGCTTCCTATATATAGTGCAGGCCGGAGATGTAGATATGGACGGTATCATACTGGGCGCTGCGCTCACCGGCACTATAAAAGATGCAGCCGGTAACAATGCAGCACTCACGCTACCTGCAGTAAACACCACTGGTGTACTGGTGAATACAAACATACCAGGTGTAACGGTGACAGCCAGCGCTACGTCTCCGCTGAATCAACCATTCACAGCTACCATTACTTTCACGGAAGCAGTAACCGGATTTGTAGTCGGAGATATCATCGTTACCAATGCGACCTTAAGTGCATTCCAGACAACAGACAACATTACGTATACTGTCCTCGTCACACCAACCGCAGATGGCACCGTAACCCTTCAGGTACCAGCCAGTGTAGCCGTGAACGTGGGTAACAACAACAATACGGCCTCCAATATTTTAAGCCGCGTGTATGATGGCACGGCGCCTACTATTACAGCCGTAGATGTACCTGCCAACGGCACTTATCACCTCGGTGAAGGGCTCCGCTTCAAAGCACATTTCAGTGAGTCTATCGTTGTAACGGGCACGCCTAC
>NZ_JBFTHG010000046.1:0-904 GCF_056394125.1 Chitinophaga sp. 10T418 | reverse complement strand
GCTTTAATCACTGCAGCGGTAGTAGTAAATACTGCTGTGTCTTTCGGGAATACGATAGACGTTTGCAGGTATTGGAAGTCGGTTGCAGCTGCTTCTGTACCGGCCACTTTCGTTGTTAAGGTAATGGTCACTGGTTTAGCAGAGCGGTAACCAGCAGGCAACGACATTTTGAATGTAGTACTGTTGCCTTCATTTAATGTTAAGCTATCAGCCGTCAGCGTCAGTTTCTTCTGCGCTGGGTCTGTGAGATCTTTAACATAAATATGGGCACTGGTAGCTGGCATATTTACATTGCCTTTATTACCATCTACATTTAAAAGCCCTTCATCATTAAACACCTTATTGGTCAATGTCTGAATAGCGGTGGCATCTCCGTGATCCGCTCCGTTGGCAATCGTGATAGTAGCAGGGAGGCTGGTATAACGACTATCTGCAATGGTAGATGACACCACATCTTTGGTCAGGTTCACCGTCCAGGCTTTACCGGCTTTCCAGCCATTGGGTAAAGTAGCGGTGATCACGGCACTTTGTCCTTCGTTTACGCTATCCGGTACGCTGCTCAGTTTGATGGAATCACCGGCAGGGAATGGATATTGTGCATCCTTGATTGTCAGGTCAAGCGTTGCTGGTGCAAAGATGTAAGGAGTGCTATAAGCATCACTTACCGCAGGGGTAAGGTGAATATCTTCTACATCTTCTACCAGGATATCAGCAGCTACTTTCAGTTCAGCAGCACCGGAAGCACCGRTAAAGCTCGTRTCTGTTGGCAGACTGTAATCGGTACCACGGGTAGCAGTACCTGTAGATGGCAGAGATATYTTAATAGGTATTTCTGTACTTACACCAGCAGGTAAACTAAACCCAACCTGTTGGGTATTGCCTTCCGGCATTTGCCTTCCGGCAT
>NZ_JBFTHG010000044.1:0-1715 GCF_056394125.1 Chitinophaga sp. 10T418 | reverse complement strand
TTTTATTCCTTGTCCAGGAGAATATATGTGCAAAATGGAATAAGCCAGTACACAACTGGAATCAGACATTGGCGCAATTATCAATTATTTTTAGTGAACGTTTGAAACTTAATCTTTAACCACCGTGACACACTTTATGTAATACTACCTCGCTGACCGGGTTTTATCATTTATCATTGCAGTATGACTAATACCTTTGCCTCTCACTGGTTCAATATTCCATTTTTTGGCAACTTATCTACAGATAGACCATCAACACTTAATAACTCTTTACTTACATAAAAAGTAAAAGTATATAAGGAGGATCTGTAACTATTTGTATCCTTACTACCAATAGTCCTTTCAAAGAAGATATTCCTTTTAGGGTAATCTAACCATCGTAATTCTATAACTGTATCTTTATCATAATAATAATAATGCATATCATATTTCCCCGATGGAAATTTGTCATTCTTAACTTTGAAGGATTGCGGATCCTTTGTGATAAAATAAACGTATCCATCGCTAAACGCCAATGGTTTATCAGCACTACCCGCTTCATTAAAAATAATATTCACCCATCCTGTATAGTTCATAGGAATAAAAACATGAACACTCTTCTCACTCTGAAAAGAAGAACAACAAAACATTAAGGATATACAATAAGCTATAACTAAAAAATTCACTTTCATATAAATATTTTTGCATTTAATCATGCAATGGTTCACTTTTTATTGACTATTACTAAATCTTTTATCATTTTCTTTTACCTTCGGGGATGGCGACGCATGATCTACCTGAGGTTGGGTCCCTACTTGCCCTGCTTTTTTAACATCTACATCTCCTTTTACAGGAAACAGATTCAAGATATCTTTAGGATTACTTCCATCCTTCAGATCTTTACCTGCATCGGAAGGCTTATTGAAATACATTAAATCAACTTGTCCCGTCTCTATGTCCTCAATAAATAATTCCAATGCGGGAAAACCATCCCATGTTCCAGTCAATGTCCAAGTACCATCTTTTGATACTGAAATGTTAAGTCCATAGTCAATTCCTGGAGTAGGCATCCAACTAGGAGTAGCAGGGTTTTTAGTACTTATTTCAGCAAAAATATTTGCTTTATTACTAAATATCTGTGTCGTTGTATTTTTATCTCCTAAACCCTCATTATCAAAATACTTCACTTTACCTGTTCCAATATTCTTAGAGTATGTTCCATGCGTAATTGGTGATATATATGTAGCGGTACTCTTATAAAAATCAATATTAAACTGTTGTTCGGATTTATATCCTCCATGAGCCTCGACATTTCTATACTGAGGATACCAACGCGTATTAGCTTTATCTATGATATCCTTAGCCTGTGGTTCCCATACATAAGCGTATGGCAAAAATGTTCTCACAGTCACCATATATTTCTCCAAGCCGTCTAAATCTACACTCCTTATTACATCATTCTCTGCAAATGCATAAGTACTATTCCACGGATATTCTGCACTTAGGGGATCTACACTTAAGAACCTACCTAAGCGTGGATCATAAATCCTCATCCCATAATCCTGCTCATTCCCCTCTCCCTTCACCTCATTATCATTCTCCTTCCCATTAAACCCATAACGATAACCCCCTGGACTCAAACTCCACTTCCTCCCCACCATCCGCAACCTGGTGCTTACTCAAAGAACTCCCATAAATATATTGCTTTTTCTTTCATCTGTTTTTTCAATTGAAAG
>NZ_JBFTHG010000043.1:0-1745 GCF_056394125.1 Chitinophaga sp. 10T418 | reverse complement strand
TCACTGTATGTCACTGTAAAGTTCAGCACACTACCGGCTTTATAGTAACCATTCGCAGGTACGTTTACCTGTGTAACTACCGGCGCCGTCACATCTGCTGTTACACTAATCGTGTTACTGGCAGTATTACCGTTGTCGCCAATATTCACCGCTACATCCGCAGGCAATGAAACGCTGATTGCACCATTGGTTATCGGCGTAATGATGATGGTATAAGTGATGTTGTCGCTGGTTTGCGGCGCGGCAGCTGTTGCGTTAGTCAATCTAAAGTCTCCGGTTGTAAGACCATTTACCACTTCGCTGAAGACAGCAGTTACAGTAAACGGTGCATTAACAATAGCAACGGCAGTGGTAGACAACGTAACTGTTGGATGCACCGTGTTCACGAATACGCCAGTGGTATTGCCTACATTATTCAAGAGGAGGGCAGCATTATTATTCACTGCGTCCCTGATAGTTGCACCATTCAGCGACAGGTTAGTACCAAGCGTGATGCCGTCCAGATCCAGGTCGCCATTCTGTACGGTGTAACTGAAAGATAAATTCTGTGTACCGGCACCTCCTGCGTAAACCGCTGAAACATTTGTGCCGCCTATGTTTACACTAATCGATGGCACACCGCCAGTAGTATTAACGAGCACATTTTCACTGTACGCTACTGTAAAGTTCAACACACTGCCGGCTTTATAATAACCATTCACAGGTACACTTACCTGTGTTACTACCGGCGCCGTCACATCTGCTGTTACACTAATCGTGTTGCTCGCAGTGTTACCGTTGCCACCAATATTCACCGCTACATCTGCCGGCAATGAAATGCTGACTGCTCCATCAGTTATCGGTGTGATGACGATAGTATAGGTGATATTGTCCGCGGTTTGCGGCGCAGCTGCCGTAGCGTTAGTCAACGTAAAGTCTCCGGTTGTAAGACCATTTACCACTTCGCTGAAGACAGCAGTTACGGTAAACGGTGCATTAACAATGGCAACGGCAGTGGTAGACAATGTCACTGTTGGGTGTACCGTATTTACAAATACACCCGTGGTATTACCGATATTATTCAAGAGGAGGGCAGCATTGTTATTAGCTGCATCTCTAATGGCAGCACCATTCAGCGACAGACTAGTACCAAGCGTGATGCCGTCCATATCCAGGTCCCCGTTCTGAACAGTGTAACTGAAAGATAAATTCTGTGTACCGGTGCCTCCTGTGTAAACCGCTGAAACATTTGTTCCGCCTATGTTTACACTAATCGATGGCACACCGCCAGTAGTATTAACGAGCACATTTTCACTGTACGCTACTGTAAAGTTCAACACACTGCCGGCTTTATAATAACCATTCGCAGGTACACTTACCTGTGTTACTACCGGCGCCGTCACATCTGCTGTTACACTAATCGTGTTGCCCGCAGTGTTACCGTTGCCGCCAATATTCACTGCGGCATCTGCAGGCAATGAAACGTCGACAGCTCCATCAGTTATCGGTGTGATGACGATGGTATAGGTGATATTGTCCGCGGTTTGCGGCGCGGCAGCTGTTGCGTTAGTCAATGTAAAGTCTCCGGTTGTAAGACCATTTACCACTTCGCTGAAGACAGCAGTTACAGTAAACGGTGCATTGACAATGGCCGCAGTGGTAGACAACGTTACTGTTGGATGTACCGTGTTTACGAATATGCCTGTGGTATTGCCGATATTATTCAAGAGGAGCGCAGCATTATTATTAGCTTCGTCTCTAATGGT
>NZ_JBFTHG010000042.1:0-1947 GCF_056394125.1 Chitinophaga sp. 10T418 | reverse complement strand
GTACAAATAGTTCATGAAAATGGCCGTTTTGACTACCTTTAAGACTAGCAACACTGCGCCATTATGGATATCGGCAAAAACATCAAAAAAATAAGAGAACAAAAAAGCCTTATGCAAAAGGAAGTCGCCGCTGCTGCGGGTATTCATACTTCCAACTATAGCAAGATTGAAAAAGGAGAACGGGAACCTTCTATTGAAGCCCTGGATAAAATTGCACGCCTGTTCGGCATGACCATCGATGAACTAATCCATTTTGAAGGCAGGATACCCAAAGATGTGAAGATCGAAGACAAGACGATTTCAGAGAAGTTACGCCTGATCGAACAACTCGAAGAAGAAGACAGGCAAGCACTGTACCGGGTTATTGATACAATGCTTACCAAATCTAAATTTAAAGATTTCTTCCAGAAAAATATTGCTGATATGTAACCAAAGTGTGGTTCAGCAAGTGATAGATGAACCTCACCTTGGTTATACAGAGTTATGATTCAATTAAATCAATCAACCTAAACTTCATATCATCTTGCTCTTTTACAACTAACTGAACAAGATCTGGTGCTTCCCAATTTACATTGTTCCGCAAAAAATCTAAGAAAAGCTGTAAATCCAAATAGTTATACGCTCCAATAAGAATACTACATTCTAAATTTTTAGTTCCCCCATACCAACCATGGGGTAATCTTTCATCATTAACAGAAGCAATATAAAAACCATTATCATTTTTCACAAATGCTCTCATTTCAGCAACTATTCTTTCTTCATCTTCTAAAGTGCTAAATGTGATTATTAAATTAGTTACCCTGCTCATTTTTATATAATTAGTCTTTTTTAGCCTTAACAGTTTCTGTAAAATCAAACCCCTCACCTACAACTCTAAAGGTTGTATTTCTTTTAACCTTCCTGCTTAAATCTTGCAATACTTCTTGAGCAACCTCCCGTGTAAAACCTTTTTGGTTAACTCCATCTATGATAACAGACGATGCTTGACCTGCGGCATCCTTAAACTTATTAACTAAATTTCTAACCATATTAGGCCCTACCGTCATATTAGACAACTCTTTTATTTCCGTCCCTAATCCATTAACTAATAAATCAGAATTTCGAACACTGACTTCTGCTGTTTGTTCAACATCTTTCCATAACATAACATTATTACCTTCATTTAACAGCCTTTGTGCCCATTTCCACTCAGACTTATTTGCAAATTTGGATCCTTGTTGAACGAAAAAATTAACTGTTTTTCCACCACTATTCTTTAATGCCCAATTAACAGTTTCTCCCAATTCATTGCCATACCCTGGAAATTCAACATGAGTACCAGGATCAGGATTCAACAAGTTAAAGGTAAATCCTGCCGCTGTTGATATTACTAACTGATTACTCGGAACAGCAAGCCAAAAACCTACTCTCCAAAACGCAGCTTCTGATAGCGCAACTATTCCACTTCCTGTTGCAACTGCCAATACAACACCTCCAGCAGCCATAGCTCCACGATTTGTAACACCTGGCCCTCCCGCAGCAGCTGGTACAGAAGGCATATAATCGTCACTAGGAACTGAATGTCTAAGAGCATCCGAAGGCATTGACTCAGTCCAAACTCTACCCTTTATATTTATATGACGAGCCTCTCCTCCATCAAGATCGATTGCCTCAATTGGTGTATTACTCGCGAACTGGTATGGTGTCAACCCTGGATACTTAGGTGATAAAGGATCTACACTTAAGAACTTTCCCATTCTCGGATCATAGATTCGTAACCCATAATCCTGCTGATTTCCTTCCCCTTTGATTTCATTATCATTCTCCTTCCCATTAAACCCATAACGATAACCCCCTGGACTCAAACTCCACTTCCTCCCCACCATCCGCAACCTGGTGCTTACTCAAAGAACTCCCATAAATATATTGCTTTTTCTTTCATCTGTTTTTTCAATTTTCAATTGAAAG
>NZ_JBFTHG010000041.1:0-1967 GCF_056394125.1 Chitinophaga sp. 10T418 | reverse complement strand
CAGTATACCAACTATCATCTCCACGGATCGCTCAATACAGATACCTACAAATGATCCGGCAGTTACACCGTTCGTTTGCAGGTAATGGGCCAGTTGATCGGAGCGTTGCTCCAGTTCACCGTAGGTAAGTCTTTGTTCACCTGCCACCACTGCAGTAACCGCAGGATGAAGTGCAGCTTGTTCTGCAAATAAAGCGGTGAGTGCTTTATCTTCCGGATAGGCGTCAACGTTATCATTCAATGTTGCCAGCAATACCTGTTCCTTCTCTGCACTCAATAGCCTCAATGTATTGATACGCTCATCAGGTGATTGTACCACCGCCCGCAGTAATGCTTCGTAATGCGATATCAGTTGTGCAATAGTCTCTTCGTTGAACAGATCTGCAAAATACTGGATCGCTCCCTGTAAGCCATCCTTGGTTTCCTGCAGGGATAATGTCAGATCCAGCTGGGAAGTGGTGCGTGATACCGGCACTTCCGATAATTGCACATCGCCAAAACGAATGGCTGGTAAATCAGGCGTATTTTGCCATACAAACATCACCTGGAATAAGGGATGGCGGGTAAGGTCGCGGGTAGTAACCACGCTTTCCACTACTTTTTCAAAAGGCGCCTCCTGGTGTGCATAGGCATCCAAAGTAGTTTGTTTTACCTGCTGCAAGAATGCCGCAAAGGAAGGATTGTCTTTCAGATCACTACGTAATGCCAGCGTATTGATGAAAAAGCCGATAAGGCCTTCTGCCTCCTGCTGCGTTCTTCCGGCTGTAGGACTTCCTACACAGATATCTTCCTCACCGGTATAACGATACAACAATACCTTCAGGGCCGCCAATAATGTCATATACATGGTCACCCCCTGTTGCTGCGACAAAGCTTTCAACTGGTTGGCCAAATCCTGATCCAGCTGGAAATACCTGTAGGCACCACGTTTGCCGGTGAAAGCTGTACGGGGAAAATCATAAGGTAATTGTAGTGTTTGTATTGCTGCCAGTTTCCTTTTCCAGTAATCCAGTTTTTTATCTAATACCGTACCCGTGAGATATTTCCTTTGCCAGATGGCATAATCTGCATACTGTATAGGTAATGCGGCCAACTGTGCGGGTCTTTTGTTTGTGAAGGCGCTGTATAGTTCTACCAACTCTTTTATGAGGATGCTGGTAGACCAGCCATCAGAGGCAATATGATGTAACGTAATTACCAGGATATGCGTTGTTTCACCTAAGACTATTAACTGTACCCTTAATTTATGATCTGCGGATAAATCGAACGGCGTTTCAATAAATGACCGTATATGCTCCTCTAACACACCCGGAGCGGAATAACCAGGATCCTCCATTATCTGTAACTGCCACAGACCGGCATCCAACACCTGTTGGTAGGTAGTACCGGCATCATCAGCTATGATGGTTCGTAATACCTCATGGCGATCTACAATTTCTTTCATGGCATAGGACAAAGCTGCAGGGTCAAGGGTTCCTTCCAGCCTGAATGCAGCCGCCACATGATAGTTGATACTACCTTCCAGCTGATCAATGAACCATAAACGTTCCTGGCTATACGAAAGCGGGATATGTGATGGCCGCTCTCCGCGGGTAATAGCCGGCAATAATACATTACCGGAACGTTGATCCAACTGTACAGATAGCAGGGCAATAGTAGGATAGTCAAAGATATCGGCGATCGTTACTTCTACCGATAATTGTTTACGCATAGCCGATATGAGGCGAATGGCCAGTAGTGAGTGGCCGCCCAATGCAAAAAAGTCGTCGTGTAGTCCTACCTGTGGTACTTCCAGCAAAGATGCCCAGATACCCGCCAACGCTGTTTCCAGTGCAGTAGCCGGGGCTACGTATGCACCGGCAGCCATATTATCTGCTCCCGGATCAGGTAAAGCACGGCGGTCTATCTTACCGTTGTTCAGCAACGGAAATTGATCCAGCACTACCAGCTGCACCGGCACCATACCAT
>NZ_JBFTHG010000040.1:0-3896 GCF_056394125.1 Chitinophaga sp. 10T418 | reverse complement strand
CCGTCAAGCCATGAAAGCCGGGGGGACCTGAAGTCGGCAACCGCAAGGAACCGCCTAGGGTAAAATCGGTAATTGGGGCTAAGTCGTAACAAGGTAGCCGTATCGGAAGGTGCGGCTGGAATACCTCCTTTTTAGAG
The DNA here is from genome assembly GCF_056394125.1 of Chitinophaga sp. 10T418. NCBI lineage: Bacteria > Pseudomonadati > Bacteroidota > Chitinophagia > Chitinophagales > Chitinophagaceae > Chitinophaga > Chitinophaga sp. 10T418. The sequence continues at coordinate 3,759 of NZ_JBFTHG010000040.1, read as the reverse complement.
CTCATTARTCTGTGAGCTGTTGTTTCCTTCTTTTAAATTTATTTAAAAGACAAGTTTTTCAGTTAATACTGATAAGTTGTTTTCAATAGTTCTTTTACTTTATTAAGCCAAGTTGGTTATGGACTGGATCGGTTAGTGAGATAGTATCCGCCAACCTTGACTAGATAGACAGATCCGTAGCTCAGCCTGGTTAGAGCACTACACTGATAATGTAAGTTCTTTGACATATTGGGAAATGCAAGTTGTATTCAGAATAGTAGTATTTGAATACGTAAATTTTTTAAAGCGAATAAGAGCGCATGGTGGATGCCTAGGATCTAAGAGGCGACGAAGGACGTGGTAAGCTGCGATAAGCTACGGGGAGATGCAAACGATCGTTACATCCGTAGATTTCCGAATGGGACAACCCAGTACACTGAAGGTGTATTACCCGCAAGGGGGCCAACGCAGGGAACTGAAACATCTAAGTACCTGCAGGAAAAGAAAATAAATAATGATTCCCTAAGTAGTGGCGAGCGAACGGGGAAGAGCCCAAACCGGATCGAAGCAATTCTATCCGGGGTTGTAGGACTACTTTTAGAAAGTCAGATCAAGTTGAATCATCTGGAAAGATGAGCCGYAGCAGGTGATAGCCCTGTAGACAGAAATTCTGATGGACGTGTAGTATCCTGAGTAGTGCGGGACCGGAGGAATCCTGTATGAAACTGCCAGCACCATCTGGTAAGGCTAAATACTCCTTAGATACCGATAGTGAACCAGTACCGTAAGGGAAAGGTGAAAAGTACTCCGAACAGGAGAGTGAAATAGTTCCTGAAACCGTGCGCTTACAAGCGGTCGGAGCTCGCAAGAGTGACGGCGTGCCTTTTGCATAATGAGCCTACGAGTTACTCCTCACTGGCAAGGTTAAGGTCTTCAGTACCGGAGCCGTAGCGAAAGCAAGTTCTAACAGAGCGAATYAGTCAGTGGGGGTAGACGCGAAACTTTGTGATCTATCCATGGGCAGGATGAAGGTTAGGTAAAACTAACTGGAGGTCCGAACTCATTAGCGTTGAAAAGCTATGGGATGACCTGTGGATAGGGGTGAAAGGCCAATCAAACTGAGAGATAGCTCGTTCTCCCCGAAATGTTTTTAGGAACAGCCTTGGATATAGACGTGTTATAGAGGTAGAGCTACTAATTGGGCTAGGGGGCTTCACCGCCTACCAAACCCTAATAAACTCCGAATGCTATAACATAATCTCCAGGAGTGAGGCTGTGGGCGCTAAGGTCCATGGCCGAGAGGGAAATAACCCAGACTAACAGCTAAGGTCCCTAATGATACGTTAAGTTGATCAAACGCGGTTCAAATCCTAAAACAGCCAGGATGTTGGCTTGGAAGCAGCCATTCATTTAAAGAGTGCGTAACAGCTCACTGGTCGAGGGTTTGGGCACGGAAAATAATCGGGCATCAAACGTATAACCGAAGCTTTAGGCCTAGTACTTATGGTACTAGACGGTAGGGGAGCATTCTAAACTGCATCGAAGGTGTGTTGCGAAACATGCTGGAGCGTTTAGAAAAGAAAATGTAGGCATAAGTAACGATAAATAAGATGAAAAATCTTATCGCCGTAAGACTAAGGGTTCCTGATCAACGCTAATCGGATCAGGGTTAGTCGGGTCCTTAGGCAAAGCCGAAAGGTGTAGCTGATGGCAAACTGGTGAATATTCCAGTACCTGCTGTAAATTCGATGGAGTAACGGAGTAGTGAAAGGATCGCGCACTTACGGAATAGTGCGTTAAAGGGTGTAGGTATAGGTTTGGTAGGAAAATCCGCCAGACTTGCTGAAGCCTGATAGTACAGCAAAGCTTCGGCCGCGCTGATAGTGTCCCTAATCAGACTTCCAAGAAAAACTTCTAAGGTTCGTTTATAGCAGCCCGTACCGTAAACCGACACAGGTAGTCGAGATGAGTATTCTCAGGCGCTCGAGTGATCCGTGGTAAAGGAACTAGGCAAATTGACGCTGTAACTTCGGGATAAGGCGTGCCGCAGTAATGCGGCCTCAGTAAAATGGTACAACCAACTGTTTAACAAAAACACAGGGCCCTGCAAAATCGAAAGATGACGTATAGAGCCTGATACCTGCCCGGTGCTGGAAGGTTAAGGAAGGATGTTCGGAGTAATCCAAAGCTTCTGACTGAAGCCCCAGTAAACGGCGGCCGTAACTATAACGGTCCTAAGGTAGCGAAATTCCTTGTCGGGTAAGTTCCGACCTGCACGAATGGTCTAATGAGTTGTACACTGTCTCTACCACGAGCTCGGTGAAATTGTAGTATCGGTGAAGATGCCGGTTAATCGCAACGGGACGGAAAGACCCCGTGAACCTTCACTACAACTTAACATTGATTTTGAATGCCAGATGTGTAGGATAGTTGGGAGACTATGAAGCAGCTTCGCCAGGAGTTGTGGAGTCATCGTTGAAATACCAACCTTCTGTTATTTAGAGTCTAATCCCTTAACGGGGAGACATTGTTTGGTGGGTAGTTTGACTGGGGTGGTCGCCTCCTAAAAGGTAACGGAGGCTCGCAAAGGTACCCTCAGTACGGTTGGTAATCGTACGYAGAGCGCATTAGTATAAGGGTGCTTGACTGTGAGGCAAACAAGCCGAGCAGGTGCGAAAGCAGGCTAAAGTGATCCGGTGGTTCTGTATGGAAGGGCCATCGCTCAAAGGATAAAAGGTACTCCGGGGATAACAGGCTGATCTCACCCAAGAGCTCATATCGACGGTGAGGTTTGGCACCTCGATGTCGGTTCGTCACATCCTGGGGCTGGAGAAGGTCCCAAGGGTTCGGCTGTTCGCCGATTAAAGTGGCACGTGAACTGGGTTCAGAACGTCGCAAGACAGTTCGGTCCCTATCTGTTGTGATCGTTAGTAAATTGAGAGGACATGACCTTAGTACGAGAGGACCGGGTCGTACATACCGCTGGTGTATCTATCGCAGCCGAGTAATACTAATTGCCCGTAAGCTTTAATTTTTTAAATATTACGCTAAAGAATTTTGAATACAACTTTCCCGATATGTTATCTTATTAGTTTGCTGTAATAGCAAAGAAGATCTTATGGTGGTTTTGCCGAGGGTGTTCACCTCTTCCCATTCCGAACAGAGAAGTTAAGCCCCTCATGGCCGATGGTACTGCACAACAATGCGGGAGAGTAGGTAGCTGCCATACTTATTAAGAGAAAAGTCCTGGTGACATGCCAGGACTTTTTCTTTTTCTTTCTCTATCATTAAAGAAAGGGGATCAGTTCAGATCTGTCGGAAATACACTCAACGAAAGTTGAAAACAATTTGAAATAGGATTAAATACTTTTGTTTGCGAATGATAAAGATGATATCTTTGCCATCCGCTTTAAAATTCTAGTGTTCTTTGCAAAATAAGGGTTTGATTATCAGAGTATTAAAAGCACTTTCCCAATAGACAAGTCATTGATACTAAGATAATTAAAGATGCAAAAAACTTTAGAAAATTTTTGGTAGTTAAATAAAAGATCACTACCTTTGCAACCCCAACGCAAACAATACAAAAAAGTTCTTCTAAAAATAATAAAAGATGTACGGCTAGAGAGCCACCGAGATCGGATCTCACACATCAACAACGACTAAACGCTCATGGTTAATAACTATCAGCAAGTCACAAGTTCTTTGAAAGATTGGAAACAACAGCACGAATCTAAGTAGTGATGCTTAGGTTCAAACAGGTAATGTACAGCTAAACATAAT
>NZ_JBFTHG010000039.1:0-3302 GCF_056394125.1 Chitinophaga sp. 10T418 | reverse complement strand
CATTCACATGCCTGATGTAGTTGGGCTGTGCAGCTGTTTTCATCAGGAATGTTTTAAGTCTTTCTTTTTGCTACCTAATAGTTTGAGGATATCATCATGATCGTAAAAGATCAGGCCGCCAATTTTGGTATAAGCAAGCGTACCATTTATACGCATATTTTGGAGGGTACCAGGTGAAATACTAAGGAGGTCACGGACCTCATGGGATTTCAGCCATTTGCGGGGTTGAATGGCTGGAGCATTATGTAATTCGCGTAGCTCTCTGAATAATTCTGTTTTGAAGACCGCGAAATCTTCACGGGTTAGAATTTCTACTGCCATAAGTTTTGAGGTTGTTTGGTATGGCAGCAAAGGAAAAAATATTTCCTACACAAGAACAGTCACGGGGGTACTGGTACCCCCTGTAACTATTTGATTATTAACTGGAAGAATTTGGCATAATTATTTTCATCATATGATATTTAATAGTGAAAGCCTATATTATCATAGAAATACTCAGCGTAACAAAAGCGGCAACACTCATTCCTTTGTGAGAGAATTTAACCAGGTCAGTTAGAATATCACGTACTGTTTTGGATACGGCTGCATTGTCTTTATAGAAATTGCTTCGCAGACTGCCGGGAGAAACACTGTCCTGTTTAACAGTGGTAAAGAAATGGGAGAAGAAATCCAGTACCTCCGTTCTGTTCTTATTAAGATAAAAACCACTCTCCATCAGCAATCTGAGAAAATTACCTAGTTGCGGCACCGAGAAGTTTGTAAGTACTTTAAAGTCTTTCCAGCGGCCCAGTTCTTCAGAGGTATGACTGCTGCCTTCCAATGACTCTTTATCTTTCTGGTAATTGACTTCCTCCGCCAGCCAGGACTGTAATTGAGTTTGAAGAGAAGTACGTAGTTTACTATAGGCGAATCCAGGTTTAACGGTAGCCTGGTTAACCTTCTTTTGAAGATAAATAAGCCTGTCGAGTTTTTCACGGATGGTAGGTAAATTTTCAATTTCGGCATTAATAGCTTCCGTCCAGTAATCGAAATATTGTACACTGTTAAAATTGAGGTAATGTAAGACCTTCTTTAATCTCTCTGTTAAATCCTCTGCCCTACCATCCAGCAATTCAAACAGCTGCTTCCTCATTTCCTTTAAGTAATAAAGTTGCCGATAACTGATTGAAAAATCTGTCCGATCAGCTTTTATACAATCAGCGAATGGCTGAAATACTATTGACAATAAATGCTTATCAACGGCCGTTGCTTCAAACCGCTCTCTTAGCAAATTAATATCCTGGAATAGGGTAGCTTTGGCCGTTATCAGATACGAAGATGGGAGCCGGCAGTCAATGTCCAAATAACGCTCAAACTTACGCTCCAGAAATAAAAGGAGCTCACTTAGATTGCAGTAAATAATCTTATAAAGATTTAGCCAGGTAACTTCTGTTAACGATATCTGCTGACATGTAAGGTCGGCCTCCGGCAGGCAGGTCGCCATTTCCTCCATGAGTAACACTAGTTGATGCTGATGCATACTGACATACCAATCTACTTGCTTTCTTTTTCCAAGATCATAGAGGTATTGATTGAAGCTTTGCAACATACCATTCTTGTTACTAATGATATCTGAAACCGAGAAAGTAAAAAATGTGCTGTCAGGTTCTTCTTGTTTGGAAGTTGCTTGTTTGAGGTCAACATGAATCAGTTTTTCKAAATAGGAAAGTTGATAATGCTGGTGCTGCATAATAATGGATGATTTTGGGGTGATTACTTCAAGTTTGGGTTATCTACATAAAAAACGCTAGCAATTAGCTTTTCACACGACTGGAAATAATATTCGGGGCATCAACACAACAATAGCTATATAACTGCATTTTAAATCATTCATGAATATAAGCATACTGCACAAGAAAAAGTTTAACATATATCAATAATTTATTATTATAATATGTTCATGAAAATCAAGGTGGGCAATGATAACAGCCATTTCCTACCTTGATAAGTTTGCATTAGGCAGCGGCATGCGATGTGAGAGAAACCGGCAGCGAAAGGTTAAATATGCTCTTCAATGTCTTCATATCTCCGCTGACTTTACTGGCAACAATCTTCGCATAGATCTGCGTGGTCCGGATAGATTTATGTCCCAGCATAGCGCTTACTGTTTCCAGCGGCACCCCATTGGCCAATGTAACCGTTGTTGCGAATGTATGCCGGGCGGTATGCGTAGTAAGGTTTTTATTGATACCACAAAGGTCTGCCACCTCTTTGAGATAACCATTGAAACGTTGATTGCTGTTGATTGGCAGGAGAACATTGTTCGCCACGCAATAAGGATGATCTTTATACTTAGCAAGAATTTCCTTTGCGATGGGTAACAAGGGTACATTTTCACGGCACCAGGTCTTTTCTCTATTCTTTACGATCCAGTCTTCGCCGTCAAAGAATTTGGAAATATTGTCGGGGCTCAGCATCAGCGCATCTTTATAGGCGTAGCCGGTAAGCGCCATAAAAAGATAGGCGTCTTTGGTTTCCTGCAGGCGTGGAATTTTGAACTCTTTGTGATATAAAGTACTCAGCTCTTCAATGCTCAGAATATCGCGTTCCGGATTTACATAGGTACATACGTAGTCTTCTAAAGGATTTGAACTAAGCCATTTTCTTTGAACTGCCAGCTTTAAAACCTGTTTTACATTTTTCAGGTACTTCATGGCGGTATTATCCTGGATCCCCTCCGTAAGGGTCATATGATCAAAGAAGTCTTCCGCAAAAGCATATTCAATTCTTTCCGTCGGAATATCGGGGAGCTTAAATACTGTTTTCAGAAAAGTAACCACCTTTTCCTTTGTGGTATACCATTTCTTCAGTGTGCCTTCAGAACGTTTTTCTTTTTCTACTTTCTCTTTGAATTTTTCGTTGTGGTAATCGATGACCTGTATTAAAGTCTTTTTCTCGATGCCCACACCCTGATAGGCATTCTTCAGCATGGTAGGGGTAACAGTCGGGCCTTGCGCCTTCAGAAGATTATAGTGCCGGATCAGCTCTCCCCTTACATGAAGAATATGTTTGTTGATCTCAATAGCCTCCATCGATTTGCCGGCAACTTCAGCCGCTTTATTATTGAACCTTGCCGGTTCCACCTGGTACCCCAGTGAGAAACCATCCCGCTGCCCATCGATGATAATGCGCAACATAATAGTTGCTTTGCCGGCGGGGTTCTTGTTGTCCTTCCTTAACCAGAATGAAATTGATAATTCTTGACTGACTTTCATGTTCTTTGTGGGTTTAAGGTTAACTCCTTTGGTGTTGTTTGGTGTTAA
>NZ_JBFTHG010000038.1:0-3429 GCF_056394125.1 Chitinophaga sp. 10T418 | reverse complement strand
CCCAGGAAATCCAATGTACCATCCCGGAACCAGCKGGCCAGATCACCGGTACGATACATCCGTGCGCCATCCCGGAACGGATGCTGCACAAATTTCTCCGCTGTCAGCGCCGGCTGATTCAAATAACCTGCTGCCACGCCATCGCCAGCAATACACAACTCTCCGGGCACGCCCAGCGGTAGCAATTGCTGGTCTTCTCCCAAAATATATACTTCCGTATTCGCAATTGGTTTGCCTATCGTTTGCTTAAACGGTTCGCTCTTTTCATAAAGATGCACACTACTCCATACCGTTCCTTCTGTTGGACCGTATTCATTGTAAAACAACGTATCCGGCAATATCTTATAATGTTGTTCTACCAGCGTAACCGGACAGGTTTCCCCCGCCACAATCACTCCTTTCAGTTCGTTGGCACTACCTGCCAGTTCCTGCAGCAACAACTGGTAATAGGAAGGTACTGTGAGCAGATGACTTACCCCATGATGAATGATGTATTCCGCCAGTAAGGGCACGTTCGTTACATCCGTCTTCCGCGTCAGACATAACCGGCCGCCATAACATAACGTACCGAAGATGCCGGCTATAGAGCTGTCGAAAGAAAACGATGACAGCAACAGGAAGGACGATGGCGTTCCATACGTCTGGTAACGTGGCACCAGGGAATGCAGCAGGTTGTTATGCCTGATCACCACGCCTTTGGGATTACCCGTAGAACCCGAAGTATAAATCACATATACCGCCTGTTCCGGGCTGATCACCGGCAACGGAGAGGATACCGCTTCCAGTGTATCTAACTGCACATCCATCGCGAAGATGGCCCCGTTATAATCTCCCAGATCAAACATATAGTCGGTCTGGGTGAGCAGTAACCGGATATTGGTATCATTCAGGATATAAGACCGCCGTGCCGCAGGATATTCAGGATCTACCGGAACGTAAGCCCCTCCTGCTTTTAAAATGCCGAGTATCCCTGTAATCATTTTCTCCGAGCGGTCCAGTAGTATACCCACCAGTTCATCTGGAGCTACCTCATGATTTTGTAACAGGTAATGTGCCAGCCGGGTAGATTGTTCATCCAGCTCCCGGTATGTCTGGCTGATGCCATCAAAGAACACCGCGGTTTCATCCGGGCGCAAACGTACCTGCTGCTGAAACAGGTCCAGGACGGTAATACTTTTATCATATGCTATGATCGGTCCGTTGAAGGTAACCAGCTGTTGCTGTTTATCGGCAGCAGTGAGCATTGGTAGCTCTTTCAGCGAATTTTCAGGAGTGCGGACGATGGATAGTAACAGTTGTTCCAGGTGGATAGATAACTGTGTTACCAACTGTTCCGTATATACATCACTGTTATACTGAATATCCAGGTGTAATTCGTCTGCCACCTCCGCAAAACTGAATACCATATCAAATCGGCTGGTCTGCTGTTTGCCGCCCTCATAAGGGCTAATCCGCAGGTCGCCCAGTGTTTGCTGCGCATCGCTATCGGCTGCATGCTGACCCAGGATCACCTGTATATCAAACAACGGATTACGGCTCATATCACGTTGCAGATGCAATGCTTCTACCAGCTCACTGAATGGATAAATCTGATGTTCATAGGCCGCCAGCGTCACTTTTTTGACGTTATCCAACAGTTCAAGAAAACTATCGCTTCCTTTAAAACGGTTTCTTAATGCCAATGTATTCACATAGAATCCGATCTGATCTTCCAGGTCTGCATGTTCCCTGCCTGCTACCGGCGTACCGATCACCATATCCTCCTGCCCTGTATAACGGTATAACAGGGCTTCTACCGCTGCCAGTAATCCCATGAACAGTGTTACATCCTCTTTGCGGACAAGCGCCCGCATGCCGGCTGTAATCTGTGCGTTTATTTTTGTACTCAGCGAAGCACCATTAAATGTTTTCAATGCCGGACGCACTTTATCTGCCGGCAGATCCAGTACAGGCAGCTCACCACTGAACATATCCAGCCAATAAGCCTTATGTGTTTCCAACGTGGTGCCACTCAGCTGCTCCTGATGCCACACCGCATAATCCTTATACTGTATCTCCAATGGTGGCAACGGGTCCGCGGCTCCGCTGATGAAGGCATTATATAACTGTAATAGCTCTCTGATCAGTACATCCATAGACCAGCCATCACTGACAATATGGTGCATCACATAATTGAATACCCATTTATGCGTACCTACCTGGTATAATTCTGCCCTGAGCAATGGTCCGTGCTGCAAGTCAAACGGCTGATGTGCGGAGTTAAATAACAGCGTATCAAGCGTGGTGTCGTGATCATCCTGCAAGTCTTCGTAACGTACCTGGAAACCAGTGGCTGAGGGTGAAAGCACAAATTGCCTCAGCCCTCCTTCCGTTTCTTTGAATACCGTACGTAAACTTTCGTGACGCTGCAGCAGTGTATCAAAAGAACGGGTAAAAGCGGGTTTATCCAACTGTCCTTCGAATGTATACACACCAGACATGTTATACGCCACATTTCCTTCTTCAAACTGACTCACTACCCACAGGATATGCTGGGAAGCAGATAGCGGATAACTATCCTGCACCGGTGCCAGCGGTATGGCATTGTAGTTATTCCGGTGTTGTTGGTATGATTTTATAAACCCGATCAACCCGGCTTTATGTTGCCGGATTTCATCCAGCAGTTCGGATGTAAGTACGCCTTTGGGCGCTTGTATATCCAGGTTATCATTGACTACCTGTACATTTATTTTAAGTGCTTTCAGTTTTGCAAACAAATCTGCTATCATAAAAAATCAGATCTTGGTTTATGATTATATAGTGATCTTTTCTACGTCATCCAGCTCCAGGAGCTCGTTATTGGCCCAATACGTCTTCTCAATTTCCCCCGCAATACCTTCAATGGTTGGGTGAATGAAAACGGTCCGCAGACTGATACTCACATCAAATTGTTTTCGTACCTGACCGGCCATTTTTGTTACTTTCAGACTATGTCCCCCCAACTCAAAAAAGTTGTCCTGTATACCAATCGGTGACCTCCCCAGGATTTCTTCCCAGATGGCTACCAGTTTTTCTTCTGTTTCATTTCGCGGAGCTATATAGACAGTGGTGGCTACCGCATTTCCCGTATCCGGTAATAAGCGGCGGTCTACCTTACCGTTGGCCGTTAAAGGGAAAGATGCCAGCGGCACGTAATACGCCGGCAGCATATAATCCGGCAGATATTGTTTCAGGTAGTCGCGCAACACACTCACTTCCGGTATCAATGCGCCTGTGAGATAAGCTACCAGTTCTTTATCCTGACCGCCAGTAGACCTGGCCAGTACAATCGCTCCGTCTATGCCTTCGTGTTGTTGCAAAAGATGTTCTATCTCTCCGGGTTCTATCCGGTAGCCGCGGATCTTTACCTGTGCATCCAAACGACCTGCAAATACAATATTTCCGTCAGGA
>NZ_JBFTHG010000037.1:0-3490 GCF_056394125.1 Chitinophaga sp. 10T418 | reverse complement strand
GGAGAGATCTGTGTAGGAGGAGATGGACTGGGCCGTGGCTATCTCAATAATGCAGTGCTGACAGCGGAGAAATTTATTCCACATCCATTCCGGAGCGGAGAGCGGTTGTATCGTACAGGAGATCTTGGRCGTTTGCTTCCTGACGGAAATATTGTATTTGCAGGTCGTTTGGATGCACAGGTAAAGATCCGCGGCTACCGGATAGAACCCGGAGAGATAGAACATCTTTTGCAACAACACGAAGGCATAGACGGAGCGATTGTACTGGCCAAATCCAATGGCGGTCAGGATAAAGAGCTGGTGGCTTATCTCACAGGCGCATTGATACCGGAAGTGAGTGTGTTACGTGACTACCTGAAACAATATCTGCCGGATTATATGCTGCCGGCGTATTACGTGCCGCTGGCATCTTTCCCTTTAACGGCCAACGGTAAGGTAGACCGCCGCTTATTACCAGATACAGGAAATGCGGTAGCCACCACTGTCTATATAGCTCCGCGAAATGAAACAGAAGAAAAAATGACCGCTATCTGGGAAGAAATCCTGAGCAGGTCACCGATTGGTATACAGGACAACTTTTTTGAATTGGGTGGACATAGCCTGAAAGTAACAAAAATGCTTTCCCGCATCAACAGCGCGTTCCAGGTGAAGATTAACATCAGAGATGTATTTAAGGAGCCAACTATTGCGGGTGTCAGTGAGCATATCCGCTTCATCCACGATCAGCAAAAACTCAGACAAAATAAAGAAGGTTTAATAGAGATCGAACTATGAAAGACTTATTAAATAAAATAAAGGATCACAATGTTTTACTGGAGATAGTGGATGGTAAACTGAAAATGTTTGCCGGAGAAAATGTGCTAAGTGATGAGTTGATAGCAGAAGTCAGGCAGAACAAAGAAGAACTTTTTCAGTTCCTCTCCGGTAATGCGCAATTCTTCTATCACACGGATATCCCCGTTATAGCGGCGGCAGAGAATTATCCTTTAGCTTCTTCCCAACGAATGTTATGGTTACTGAGCCAGTTTGAGGCAGGTAACGTAGGATATAACATTCCGGGTGTTTATGTATTTGACGGTCAGCTGGATATTGCGGCGTTGTCGCTCGCTTTCAATACCCTGATAGATCGGCATGAGAATCTCAGAACAGTATTCCGGCAGAATGAGCAGGGAGAAGTAAGACAGTACATCTATGCCAAACTGCCCTTTACTATTTCGTATACAGACCTCCGTTCTACCGCAAACCAGGAAGAGACTTTACAGTCTCTCGTACAAGCGGCATCGCTGCAGCCATTTGATCTGGCCGCCGGGCCGCTGTTACGTGCAGGGTTATACCAGGTAGCAGATGATAAATGGGTGTTCAGTTATGTGATGCACCACATCATCAGTGACGGCTGGTCTATGGGAATAGTGATAAAGGAACTCTTGTTATTATACAATGCTTTTACCAGCGGCGAAACTGATCCGCTGCCACCATTAAGGTTACAGTACAAAGATTATGTGGCCTGGCACCTGGAGCAGTTACAAGGGCCTGCGCTGGAAGCCCATAAAACCTACTGGCTGGATATGTTCAAAGGAGAACTGCCTGTGCAGGATCTTGCCAGTGATAAGATCCGTCCGCCGTTAAAAACATTTAATGGCCGACAGATACATCGCCGGCTGGATAGCACTATCGGTGGCACCTTACGGAACCTGAGCCAGAAAGAAGGGGCTACTTTATTTATGGGATTGATGGCTGCTGTAACAGCATTGTTGTACCGGTATACCAGCCAGGAAGATATTGTTATTGGTACGCCGATAGCAGGCAGGGAACATGCGGACCTGGAAGATCAGATTGGGTTCTATGTGAACACACTGGCCTTACGTGTTCGTTTCAATGGTGATGATAATTTCCATGACCTGCTTAGTCAGGTGAAAAAAATAGTGCTGGATGCCTATGAACACCAGGTATTTCCATTCGGGGAACTGATAGAAGCATTGCATCTGCAACGCGACAGGAGCCGTAATCCGTTGTTTGATGTACAGGTGATCCTGGCAAACAGTGAAACAGCCCAGGAACAAGGGCCGGGGCTTGCGGGATTAAATGTAACGGCTTATGAAAAAGATGAGGTGCGTACCAGCCGTTTTGATATGGTATTCAATTTTTTTGAAGAAGGTGATGATCTGGAGGTAAGTATCCAGTATAACAGTGACGTATATACGGAACAGTTGGTAACACAGTTATCTATCCACCTGGAACAACTGTTATTATCCATTGTCCGCACTCCTGAAAATTCGCTGAAAAAGCTACCACTGCTCACTGCTGCCGATAAACAGCAACAGCTGGTTACCTTCAACGGTCCCATCGCAGCATATGATAAAAGTATTACCATCCTGGACCTGTTTCAGCAGCAGGTACATTTGCATCCGGATGAAACCGCGGTGTTCTTTGATGGCATCAGTCAGACATACCGGGAGCTGGATGAAGAATCCACCCGGCTGGCACATTACCTGCTGCAAAATCATGAGGTAGCTCCAGGTGAACTGGTGGGTATACTACTGGACCGCTCGGAGAAAATGATTACAGGGATACTCGGCATTTTAAAAGCAGGAGGGGCTTACGTTCCGGTAGATCCTGAATATCCTGCGGCACGGCGGTCTTATATCCTGAATGATACCAATATCAGGCTATTGCTCACCCAGACCGACTATATGTTTGATCTGGGAGATTATAACGGGGCCATCTTCGCGATGGATGTGCAGTTAGATACACTGGAAGCCGTATCCTCTCCGTTACCGGTGATCAGCCCGGAACAGGCGGTGTATGTGATTTATACTTCGGGTTCTACGGGTAATCCCAAAGGCGTGGTGATCAGGCATAACAACCTGCTGCATTCCCTGGTGCCACGTTACCAGACGTATGGAACGCCATCGTCTTTCCTGTTGCTGTCATCGTTTTCTTTCGACAGCTCTATAGCCGGCATCTTCGGTACGTTGTGCTATGGCGGCCGGTTATGTCTGACCCGGAAAACGGATGTAACGAATGTGCCCTTACTGGCGGAATACATCATTCATCACGAGGTGAGTCATCTGCTCACAGTACCTTCCTATTACCAGTTGTTGCTGCAGGAACTGGCAGGTAGTGCCAACGAACTGAAAGGAGTGATTGTGGCGGGGGAAACCTGTCCGGTTACGTTGGTAGAACAACATTATAAGATATTGCCGGATACGTTATTTTATAATGAATACGGTCCAACAGAAGGAACGGTATGGAGTAGTGTGCATCTTTATGAAAAGAACGAACCGTTTAAGCAAACGATAGGTAAACCAATTGCGAATACGGAAGTATATATTTTGGGAGAAGACCAGCAATTGCTGCCGCTGGGCGTGCCCGGAGAGTTGTGTATTGCTGGCGATGGCGTGGCGGCAGGTTATTTGAATCAGCCGGCGCTGACAGCGGAAAAATTTGTGCAGCATCCGTTCCGGGATGGCGCACGGATGTATCGTACCGG
>NZ_JBFTHG010000036.1:0-3660 GCF_056394125.1 Chitinophaga sp. 10T418 | reverse complement strand
CCTCTATATAGTGCAGGCCGGAGATGTAGACATGGACGGCATTACCCTGGGCGCTGCGCTCACAGGTACTATAAAAGATGCAGCCGGTAACAATGCCGTACTTACACTTCCTGCGATAAATACCACAGGCGTACTGGTGAATACAAACATACCAGGCGTAGCGGTGACTGCCAGCGCTACGTCTCCGCTGAATCAACCATTCACAGCTACGATTACTTTCACTGAAGCTGTGACTGGATTTGTAGTCGGAGATATCATCGTTACCAATGCGACCTTAAGTGCATTCCAAACAACAGACAACATTACGTATACTGTACTTGTAACACCTACGGCTAATGGTACGGTGACTATCCAGGTACCCGCCAGTGTAGCCGTGAACGTGGGTAATAACAACAATACGGCTTCCAATATGCTAAGCCGCGTTTATGATGGTACGGCGCCTACTATTACAGCTGTAGATATTCCAGCCAACGGCACTTATCACCTCGGCGAAGGGCTCCGCTTCAAAGCACATTTCAGTGAGTCCATCGTTGTAACGGGCACGCCTACGCTCGATATCACTATTGGTGGCACTATCCATCAGGCTACCTATCAGGGCGGCACCGGTACAGATACATTGGGCTTCCTATATATAGTGCAGGCCGGAGATGTAGACATGGACGGCATTACCCTGGGCGCTGCGCTCACAGGTACTATAAAAGATGCAGCCGGTAACAATGCAGTACTTACACTTCCTGCGGTAAATACCACAGGGGTACTTGTAAATACAAACATACCCGGCGTGGCGGTGACTGCCAGCGCAACATCTCCATTAAATCAACCATTCACAGCTACCATTACTTTCACGGAAGCAGTGACCGGATTTGTAGTCGGAGATATTACCGCTACGAATGCTACGTTAAGTGCATTCCAGACAACAGACAACATTACGTATACTGTCCTCGTCACACCAACCGCAGATGGMACCGTGACTATCCAGGTACCAGCCAGTGTAGCCGTGAACGTGGGTAATAACAACAATACAGCCTCCAATATTTTAAGCCGCGTTTATGATGGCACGGCGCCTACTATTACAGCCGTAGATGTACCTGTCAACGGCACTTATCACCTCGGTGAAGGACTCCGTTTCAAAGCACATTTCAGTGAGTCTATCGCCGTAACAGGTACGCCTATACTCGATATCACTATCGGCGGCACTACCCGGCAGGCTACCTATCAGGGCGGCACTGGTACAGATACATTGGGCTTCCTATATATAGTGCAGGCCGGAGATGTAGATATGGACGGCATTACCCTTGGCGCTGCCATCACAGGTACTATAAAAGATGCAGCCGGTAACAATGCAGTACTTACACTTCCTGCGGTAAATACCACAGGGGTACTTGTAAATACAAACATACCAGGTGTAACGGTGACAGCCAGCGCTACGTCTCCATTAAATCAACCATTCACAGCTACGATTACTTTCACTGAAGCGGTGACTGGATTTGTAGTCGGAGATATCACCGCTACCAATGCTACGTTAAGTGCATTCCAAACAACAGACAACATTACGTATACTGTCCTCGTCACACCAACCGCAGATGGCACCGTAACCCTTCAGGTACCAGCCAGTGTAGCCGTGAACGTGGGTAACAACAACAATACAGCCTCCAATATTTTAAGCCGCGTTTATGATGGCACGGCGCCTACTATTACAGCCGTAGATGTACCAGCTAATGGCACTTATCACCTCGGTGAAGGGCTCCGCTTCAAAGCACATTTCAGTGAGTCTATCGTTGTAACGGGCACGCCTACGCTCGATATCACCATTGGTGGCACTACCCATCAGGCTACCTATCAGGGCGGCACTGGTACAGATACATTGGGCTTCCTATATATAGTGCAGGCCGGAGATGTAGATATGGACGGCATTACCCTTGGCGCTGCCATCACAGGTACTATAAAAGATGCAGCCGGTAACAATGCCGTACTTACACTTCCTGCGGTAAATACCACAGGGGTACTTGTAAATACAAACATACCAGGCGTGGCGGTGACAGCCAGCGCTACATCTCCGCTGAATCAACCATTTACAGCTACAATTACTTTCACGGAAACTGTGACCGGATTTGTAGTCGGAGATATTACCGCTACCAATGCTACGTTAAGTGCATTCCAAACAACAGACAACATTACGTATACCGTACTCGTCACGCCAACGGCAGATGGCACGGTGACTATCCAGGTGCCTGCCAGTGTAGCCGTGAACGTGGGCAATAACCCAAATACCGCCTCCAATATTCTAAGCCGCGTTTATGATGGTACTGCGCCTGCGGTAACGGCTGTAGATGTACCCGCCAACGCGGTGTACAACGAGGGCCAGGTACTCTCATTTACCGTCCATTTCAGTGAGATAGTTAATGTAACCAGCACACCGTCGCTGGGTGTAGTAATAGGCGCCACTACCAGACAGGCCACACTGGTAAGTGGCAGTGGTACCAACGCCCTGGTATTCAGTTACACCGTGCAGAATGGTGATATGGATATGGATGGTATTACACTGGGAACCCTGACCGGCACTATCCGTGATGTAGCGGGCAACAACGCAGTACTCACCCTGAATAATGTGGCTAGCACTACAGGCGTACTCGTGAATACAACCCTCCCGGGTGTGGTCATTTCCACTTCCGCTACTTCTCCGGTAATTGCGCCGTTTACTGCCACAATTACCTTCAGCGAAGCAATGACTGGATTTACCATTGGAGATATTACCACTACTAATGCTACGTTAAGTGCATTCCAGACAACGGACAATATTACTTACACCGTGCTCGCTACACCAACGGCTGATGGTACCGTAACGCTTCAGGTACCTGCCAGTGTAGCCGTGAACGTGGGCAATAACCCAAATACCGCCTCCAATATTCTAAGCCGCGTTTATGATGGTACTGCGCCTGCGGTAACGGCTGTAGATGTACCCGCCAACGCGGTGTACAACGAGGGCCAGGTACTCTCCTTTACTGTCCATTTCAGTGAGATAGTTAATGTAACCGGCACACCGTCGCTGGGTGTAGTAATAGGCGCGACTACCAGACAGGCCACACTTGTAAGTGGCAGTGGGACAAACGGCCTTGTATTCAGCTACACCGTACAGAATGGTGATATGGATATGGACGGTATTACAGTAGGAACTCTGACTGGCACCATCCGTGATGCGGCAGGTAACAACGCAGTGCTCACACTCAATAATGTTGGCAACACTACCGGGGTACTGGTAAATACCACTAATCCGGGTGTGGTCATTTCCACTACTGCTACCTCACCGGTGATAGCGCCATTTACGGCGACCATTACGTTCACTGAAGCGGTGACCGGATTTGTAATTGGAGATATCACCACCACCAACGCAACTTTAAGCGCATTCCAGACAACGGACAATATTACTTACACCGTACTCGTAACACCTGCCACAGATGGCGCAGTAACCCTCCAGGTACCCGCCAGTGTAGCCGTGAACGTGGGCAATAATAGCAATACCGCTTCCAATACATTAAGCCTCGTTTTTGCAGGAACAGCTCCTGTGGTAACAGCAGTAGATGTACCGGCAAATGCCATTTACAGACTTGGCCAGGTACTCTCCTTCACCGTTCACTTCAGTGAACCTATAAATGTTACCGG
>NZ_JBFTHG010000035.1:0-3865 GCF_056394125.1 Chitinophaga sp. 10T418 | reverse complement strand
ACACCAAACAACACCAAAGGAGTTAACCTTAAACCCACAAAGAACATGAAAGTCAGTCAAGAATTATCAATTTCATTCTGGTTAAGGAAGGACAACAAGAACCCCGCCGGCAAAGCAACTATTATGTTGCGCATTATCATCGATGGACAGCGGGATGGTTTCTCATTGGGGTACCAGGTGGAACCGGCGAGGTTCACTAATAAAGCCGCTGAAGTTGCCGGCAAATCGATGGAGGCCATCGAGATCAACAAACATATTCTTCATGTAAGGGGAGAGCTGATCCGGTACTACAATCTTTTGAAGGCCCAAGGACCAACTATTACCCCTACCATGCTGAAGAATGCCTATCAGGGTGTGGGCATCGAGAAAAAGACCTTAATAAAGGTCATCGATTACCACAACGAAAAATTCAAAGAGAAAGTAGAAAAGGAAAAACGATCCGAGGGCACGCTGAAGAAATGGTATACCACAAAGGAAAAGGTGGTTACTTTTCTGAAAACAGTATTTAAGCTCTCCGATATCCCAACGGAAAGGATTGAATATGCTTTTGCGGAAGACTTCTTTGATCACATGACGCTTACGGAAGGGATCCAGGACAACACCGCCATGAAGTACCTGAAAAATGTAAAACAGGTTTTAAAGTTGGCAGTTCAAAGAAAATGGCTTAGTGCAAACCCTTTGGAGGATTATGTGTGTACCTATGTAAATCCGGAGCGCGACATCCTAAGTATTGAAGAGCTGAGCATCTTATATCATAAAGAGTTCAAAATTCCACGCCTACAGGAAACCAAAGACGCCTATCTTTTTATGGCGCTTACCGGCTATGCCTATAAAGATGCGCTAATGCTGAGCCCTGAGAATATCTCCAAATTCTTTGACGGCGAAGACTGGATTGTAAAGAATAGAGAAAAGACCTGGTGCCGTGAAAATGTTCCCTTGTTGCCCATCGCAAAGGAAATTCTTGCTAAGTATAAAAATCATCCCTATTGTGTGGCGAACAATGTCCTCCTGCCAATCAATAGCAATCAACGTTTCAACGGTTATCTTAAAGAGGTGGCAGATCTTTGTGGTATCAACAAGAACCTTACTACCCATACCGCCCGGCATACATTTGCTACAACCGTCACATTGGCCAACGGGGTACCGCTGGAGACAGTAAGTGCCATGCTGGGGCATAAATCTATCCGGACAACGCAGATTTATGCGAAGATTGTTGCCAGTAAAGTCAGCGGAGATATGAAGACATTGAAGAGCATATTTAACCTTTCTCTGCCGGTTTCTCTCACCTCTCAAGCTGCTGCTTAGTATAAAATTATCAAGGTGGGTGTATGGCTGTGATCATTTCCTACCTTGATTTTCATAAGTATATTATAATTATTAAATATTGATAAATGTCATGTTCTTTATTGGGAGGTATGCTTATATTCAAAAATGACTTAAAATGCAGTTGTATAGTTATTGTCGTGTTGATGTCCAGAATGTTAATTCCAATCGTGTGAAGAGCTGATCACTAGCATTTTTATGTAGATAACCCAAACTTGACAAATCACCTCAAAATCATCCATTATTATGCAGCACCAGCATTATCAACTTTCCTATTTCGAAAAACTGATTCATGTTGACCTTAAACAAGCTACCTCTAATCAGAAGGAACCAGACAGTAATTTTTTCACTTTCGCAGTTTCAGATATCATCAGTCATAAGAATAGCATGCTGCAAAGATTTAATCAATACCTCTGTGATCTTGGTAAAAGAAAGCAAGTAGATTGGTATGTCAGTATGCATCAGCATCAACTGGTGTTACTCATGGAAGAAATGGCGACCTGTCTGCCGGAGGTTGATCTTACATGTCGCCAGGTATCGTTAACAGAAGTTACCTGGCTAAATCTTTACAAGATTATTTACTGCAACCTGAGTGAGCTCCTTTTATTTCTGGAACGCAAGTTTGAGCGTTATCTGGATATTGACTGCCGGCTACCGTCTTCATATCTAATAACTGCTAAGACCACTTTGTTCCAGGATATTAACTTGCTAAGGGAAAGGTTTGAAGCAACGGCCGTTGATAAGCATTTACTGTCAATAGTATTTCAGCCATTCATTGATTGTATAAAAGCTGATCGGACAGATTTTTCAATCAGTTACCGGCAACTTTACTTTCTAAAAGAAATGAAGAAACAGCTGTTTGAATTGCTGGATGGCAGGACAGAGGATTTAACAGAGAGATTAAAGAAGATCTTGCATTATCTCAACTTTAACAGTGTACAATATTTCGATTACTGGACAGAAGCTATTAGTGCTGAAATTGAAAATTTACCTACCATCCGTGAAAAACTGGACAGGCTTATTTATCTTCAAAAGAAGGTTAACCAGGCTACTGTTAAACCTGGATTCGCGTATAGTAAATTACGCGTTTCTCTTCAAACTCAACTACAGTCCTGGCTGGCGGAAGAAGTTACCTATCAAAAAGATAAAGAGTCATTGGAAGGCAGCAGCCATACCTCTGAAGAGCTGGGCCGTTGGAAAGACTTTAAAGTATTGACGAACTTCTCAGTACCTCAACTTGGCAATTTTCTCAGATTGCTGATGGAGAGCGGTTTTTATCTCAATAAGAACAGAACGGAGGTACTGGATTTCTTTTCCCATTTCTTTACCACTGTTAAACAGGACAGTGTTTCTCCCGGCAGTCTGCGAAGCAATTTCTATAAAGACAACGCGGCTGTATCTAAAACGGTACGCGATATTTTAACTGACCTGGTTAAATTCTCC
The DNA here is from genome assembly GCF_056394125.1 of Chitinophaga sp. 10T418. Lineage (NCBI taxonomy): Bacteria > Pseudomonadati > Bacteroidota > Chitinophagia > Chitinophagales > Chitinophagaceae > Chitinophaga > Chitinophaga sp. 10T418. The sequence continues at coordinate 1,099 of NZ_JBFTHG010000035.1, read as the reverse complement.
CACAAAGGACTGAGTGTTGCCGCTTTCTTTACACTGGGTATTTCTATGATAATATAGGCTTGTGATATGATGAAAATAATTATCCCAAATTCTTCCAGTTAATAATCAAATAGTTACAGGGGGTACCAGTACCCCTGTGACTGTTCTTGTGTAGGAAATATTTTTTCCTTTGCCGCCATACCAAACAACCTCAAAACTTATGGCAGTAGAAATTCTAACCCGTGAAGATTTCGCGGTCTTCAAAACAGAGTTATTCAGAGAGCTACGCGAATTGCATAATGCTCCAGCCATTCAACCCCGCAAATGGCTAAAATCCCATGAGGTCCGAGACCTCCTTAGTATTTCACCTGGTACCCTCCAAAACATGCGTATAAACGGTACGCTTGCTTATACCAAAATTGGTGGTCTGATCTTTTACGATCATGATGATATCCTCAAACTATTAGGTAGCAAAAAGAAAGACTTAAAACATTCCTGATGAAAACAGCTGCACAGCCCAACTACATCAGGCATGTGAATGCCTTCTTCGCGCAGGTGAGGAGAGATGATCGCTTACATACCAATCATGTCAGCCTTTACATGGCTTTGTTCCAAATCTGGAATCAGCGCCATTTTAAAAAGTCTTTTCCCATCCTGCGCGACGAAGTCATTTCGCTCAGCCGCATCGGATCAATGAATACATATAGCCGTTGTATAAAGGAGCTGCATTGCTACGGGTATATTCTGTATCAGCAAGGCCGATTGACCATGCCTGGCATTGTTACTATTCTTCCGCTTCCGGGATCTTCTGAGGATGACACTACTCAACTTCAGCTATTTGATGAATTAACTGGGGATGAATCAGGTCCCTCAAATAATCACTCCAGTCGCAAAAGTGATACCGGCGATAGTCTCAAAAATGCGACTACCCCGTGTCGCAAAAATGATACTGGTTCGTGTCGCAAAAATGCGACTATGCCTTGTCGCAAAAGTGATACTATACCAGTCGCAATTTTGCGACACTTTAATAAACAAATAAACAAGTATAAACGAGAGAGAGAAAACATGCTCTCGCTCTCAAAAAAAAATTATAAAAATGAAATTAAAAATCCCCAAAAAA
>NZ_JBFTHG010000034.1:0-5842 GCF_056394125.1 Chitinophaga sp. 10T418 | reverse complement strand
TCATTATCATTCTCCTTCCCATTAAACCCATAACGATAACCCCCTGGACTCAAACTCCACTTCCTCCCCACCATCCGCAACCTGGTGCTTACTCAAAGAACTCCCATAAATATATTGCTTTTTCTTTCATCTGTTTTTTCAATTGAAAGAAAAAAATATAGGCGGGTAAAAGGCAGGCAACCGTCCTGGTAGATAGATGATGTGTTACTGCTGCTGATGTTATATTCTGCCGATGGTCATAGAACTAACGTCCAGCCTATGTTCTACAGCTGATCACATCATCTGTCTACCGGGACGGAAGCAAGAGAGTACAACAGATGATCAAGGTACTGACGCTGGTGTTCGCGCAGTCTTATTCTCCGGGTGTCGGGTCAGCGGTATAACGCTGATGGCTATATCCTGTCGCCTGGGCATACGGTCTGCCGCCCCACACCGCCATTCCCCCCCTGGCCGCTGGGGCGGGAGTGCGAGCCGGGCCCCGGAGCGCAGCGGAGGGGCCTGGCGATGCACGGAGCCACAGCAGGCCGCGCCTTCGTCCTTTGTCTCGCCGGGAGCGCCAGCGGACGGCAAAATCAAAAATGGAAGGCCAGGGGGGACGGCGGGGGGCGGACAAAATGGACAGCGAAGGGATGGCGGGCATTAAAACGACCTCGATTTAAAACTGCCCTTAGCCAGACCGGGAGCTGGCCGAACGAAGGGCGACGGGAGCGCAAAAAGCGTGACAGGACGAAGCGCAGCCCCTGGAGCGCAGCGGAAGGGGCAAGCGTAGGACTGGCGCGCCTTTTTGCCGACCTAGCCCGTAGTGAGACCTTTTTTCCTTCAACATAAAGGCTTTATAATGATTAGAAGTAACCTTGCATATCAGCACGGGCGGGGTTTATCTCATTGGATGATACTGTTCTATCGCGGCTTTCAGCGTTTCCACCTGACTTTGTTTATACCGTTCTGTACTGGATGGATACTTATGCCCCGCGAACTGCTGCACCACACTAATATCATGACCCTGAGCCAGCAGATTAGCTATCACGCTGCCACGTATAGCCTGCGCCGTTACTACCCGTTCAGGATACGCATTTTTGTAACTCCTGATTACATGTTTTACTATATCATCTGCACTCATGGGGCGGCCTCTGTGGCCGATCAGCAGCGCATCACTATCAGCACCCCTTAACAACTTTGGCCGCACCTGCTGCAACCAGGTATATAGCACCAGGATCTGACCGGGCTTTAATGATAAGGTGCGGCTGTTAGTAGTATGAGTAGATTTTATATAGATACTGCCCGTTTCCAGATTAATATCTATTACGCTTATTGAGGCCATTTCCTGCGGTTTTAACCCCTGATAGACCAATAGCCCCATTAACACCCGGTTACGGTAATATAAAGCCTGATAACGTTCTTTACGGTCCAGTAACTTTTCCAGTTCTTCCCCGGTAAACAGATCCTGCAACTGTACATCACGGCTACGCTGATCACGTAACAGGATAGAACGCGCTGGATGATCATTGCGGCTACCGATACAACATAAATAATCATAGTAAACCTTAATACTGCACAGGATGCGGTTTAACGTAGCTGCATTATTATAACGCTCACGTAAAACACTTAAGTAACTGATCAGCTCTGCATAACCAGCCGTAGGCGCAGATGGGTAACTGCTTAAAAAGATGGATATTTCCCGGTTATAACTTTCCACCGTAGCGGGCGTATAGTGTTTTTCAAGATATTCATGTAGTGTCATAATACTTGTAATTGATGCGCTCCGGGACGGGCATAGATCTGCGTGGATTCAAGGCATTTATGCCCTAAAAAGTCACGCACATATTCCATACTCATGCCGCTTTGTAAAAGATGGGTAGCTATACTATGTCGTAGATGATGCGGGCTGATACCCTTATCCATACCTGCTTTGCGCAGTAAAGATTTAATCAGGACCGCATAATTATTACCTCGCATAGCCCTGCCCATGCTATTAAGCATAAACGCAGTACCCATGCACCGGGCTTTGCCCCGCTCCTGTAATACATACTGCTCCAGACTAACCGCAACCTTATCCGTCAAGGGGATTACCCGCCGCCGATCACCCTTGCCCGATCTCACATACAATAACCGTTGTCGGAAGTGAACATCTGATAACCGTAGCCGTACGGCCTCACTACGTCTTAGCCCGCAACTATAAAACAGATGAAGCATAGCATGTTCCCTGCAGGTGGCTACTGCTGCAAACAGGGTTTGTACTTCAGCCACTGTTAAGGGTTCCCGGTAGCCCCGCCCTGGACTTTTAAACTTCAACACACTAACCGGGTTACTGGTAATGCATCCGGTTTCAAGCTGCCAGCTAAAAAACACCTTCAACGCATATACGTAATGACTGATCATCATTTCGCTCAAGGAGCCACCTTCACCACGCTTTAACGGCCGTTCATGCAGCCATTCATAAAACATACTAATATCCGCTGGCCTGATCTCCTGTATACTGCTATACTGCCCGTACTCCAAAAAATCACGGATACACGCAGGCAACATACTTTGTGTACTGCTGCTGTACCCTAGTACGGACAGGTAGCTTTTAAAACTACCTATGATCTGGTACATAAATAATGATATTATTTTGTGATAAAATAAAGAGAAGGGCTAACGATATGGTTATTCCAGTATAGCTATGACGTTTTTAAAAAAGGGGGCTTGAGCAGGTTTTTGGAACAAGGAACAATCATATATAAATCCTTACTGGAACTGGGTTACATTGTTCCATAATTGTTCCAGATTGTTCCAAACTTATTGATTAATAGCGGCGATCTGGCTGGTTAAATTAGCTTTTATTGTTTCCCGCACATGCTTGTATAAATCCCAGTAATCTATTTTATACTGTACTTTACGCAGGTTACTTCCATTCTGGCATACAAGATATTCCAACTGCAACAACTGCGTAAAATAGCGGCTACACTGGGCTTTACTTACACGCAACGCATGACGTATCTCCCGTTGCGTAAACAAGGCATTGGTTGCATGGGCATCGTATGTTTTCTGTAGATAAAATTTCAGTTGCTCGAAGAACTGCCGCAGGCTGCCGTCTAGTTCATCCACTTTCAGTACAATACTATCGAACATAATAGCTACTGCAGTTTCAAGATCGGATATTTCTGTAATTAAACGGCCTTTACTATCTTTTTTTCTTTGGTACTGATGTACCAGTGTCACCATTTTTACAAAGTTTAAAAACAGATCGTTTAAGCGCCTGATCTTATGCGCATCAGGCGGCAACTGTAGCTTACTGGCATAGGGATTAATAACCTGGTATATCTGTAAGGACCGTACAAGGTTTTGTATAAAATGTTTTGTATCCTGTTCCTGCTTACTATCGATCTGACCGGAGGCTTTATGATTCTGATAGTTAATAATGCGACTGGTCTGATCCCCGCTTTCATCCACTGCCAGCAGGAACACACGGCTCATATTATCTTCATAGATTTCTCCTCGCGTAGTACAGGCAAGGGATGCAATAGGCCCCTTTACTGTTTTCTGGCCGCTGGTGATCTGCCCGTTTTCCAGCTTGATACTGGTAGCACTGTTCAACTCTCCGTTGCTCTGCAACTCCCGGAACGCAAACTCTGCTTCTTCACTGAGCCCATCTATATCCTCCAGGCATAACAACCGGTTTATAAAATAATGCTCAGGGTAGTTATACAATACTTTATCACTGACGCGGGTTAGCTTAGTGACTTTCTCCTGCGGGATGCAATCTGATATTTGTTTTAATAACCGGGTCTTTCCGCTACCGCTACTGCCCTGTATCAGCGCATGCAGGGTTTCGGGCATCTTATAACTGATGGCGATCAGTAGTAAAAATAAACGGTTCGTTTCCTCCCCCACTATACCCGCCTGTCCTAACAAGTCATTTAATCTTTTTATCAGACCTCCTTCTTTTAAAAAAGTTTCTGCTGTGGTTCGCTCCTGTAACGTAAGCGGATACACGCCTATAGCGGCTCCTTCTGCACCAGGTTTAATAAGATCCTTTTCCCGGTATTCGTCCAGTAGATCCGTTAACCGGTATAAATCCGCTTCCAGTAACGCTTTATCTAATAATAGTTTTTCGCTTACCTCCCTGCTCACCTTCTCTACCTGCTTATCCTCGTACAGGTCCAGCTTATTTCGGCTTTTCTGGCTGTTATCCTTTCGTTCTACTACCAGCGTAACTTTCATACTATCAAGCGGTTTACTGATACCACCCTGTATATAATAAAAAGCATGTTCCGTACTATAGCTAAGTTTATAAGGATTCGCAGTATCCAGACCACCAGGTGATGGTCCTTTTTCAGCAGCCACCGTAGCGGGTTCCGATGTTTTATTTTCAGATGAAAGAAAAAAATCCTTTCGTTCACTAAGCAAGTGTTCTAAAATTTCCGGTTCATGTGATAGCGCAATACTATTAATATCCTCGCCCGCAGGAAGATGCAGCGTACTAATAATAACATGCGGCAGCTCCTCACGGAGCGCTGCCGCATATTTAGTTACTGCTTTATTTCCTGCCTGATCACCATCAAAAGCAAAAATGATTTCCTTTAAGCCAGATAAGGATTTAATAGCTTGCTGATGCTCCTTTGTAAAACCATTGGTGCCATAACAGGATAGTATACTGTAATCCTTAGTGATGGCTGATTGCTGCAATAAAGTAGCTGCATCTATAACCGCCTCTGTAAGGATTAACCGCGCTGTTTCTGGTGCAGGATAGCCAGGATACAGACCACGCCTGTTTTTTAAGTAAAAATGTTTTTGCTCATCTTCATTAACAGTACTACGGAAGTAAAGCCCGCACACCTGGCGCTCACGATCGCGCAGCGCGAACACCAGGCAATACTTGGCAAAAGGACGGTAAGCGATTTCACCGGTCTTACTTTTACGGTCATGTTCACTCAACAGACCCAATGACAAACAGTTTTTAATCAGCTGCTCATCTTTACGGGCGCCATGGTGGAACTGACCTGCATTATAACCGATATCCAGCACCGTATAATCTAAACCACGACTGGCAAGATATTCCTGTGCAGGCTTACTGTTATGTACCCCATTTCTAAAATAAGTAAACAGATTCCCTAGTACAGCTGTGCGGGTTTGTGAGGGGACGGAACTTTGATACAGGAGGCCACCGATTAATTGTTTGCATTTCTGGATAGCTTCATGTTTACTGCAACTATCCTTATGCATTACAAAATCGATTACGTCTAACGCCTTACCATTGGTTTTACAGTTGCTGCTAAAACAATAACAGGTATGCGTTTTATAATACACCTGCAAGCTCGGTGTTTTATCATCATGGAACGGACAGTGCAGACGTAGGTGCTTATCCGGTTTTAAGCCGTAGTGCTGCAATACAGCCGATAACGTTAGTTGCTGTTTAATTTCCGCTATCTCCATTGATCTGAAGCTTTTTAATAACCATCGTTCCGTTATCAACTGTAATTTCAATAGGATCTCCCACATTAAAACCAAACTTCTCCATCCATAAACCCCCGATCCGCAGCCAGGGAACATATCGGTAACCAGAACGACCATCAGGATAAAGTTTGTTCACTTCCTGGCTGCGRCCATGTAGCTTGCAGTATCTGATTGACTTTGTACCCATAAAAATATTTTTTGACGTTTTGACAAGTACAAAATAAAGTATTAGTTTCCATATTGACAAGTGTAAATTGTCAAAAAGTACAAATAGTTCATCAAAATGGCCGTTTTGACTACCTTTAAGACTAGCAACACTGCGCCATTATGGATATCGGCAAAAACATCAAAAAAATAAGAGAACAAAAAAGCCTTATGCAAAAGGAAGTCGCCGCTGCTGCGGGTA
>NZ_JBFTHG010000033.1:0-9632 GCF_056394125.1 Chitinophaga sp. 10T418 | reverse complement strand
ATGGTGCCGGTGCAGCTGGTAGTGCTGGATCAATTTCCGTTGCTGAACAACGGTAAGATAGACCGCCGTGCTTTACCTGATCCGGGAGCAGATAATATGGCTGCCGGTGCATACGTAGCCCCGGCTACTGCACTGGAAACAGCGTTGGCCAATATCTGGATCTCGCTACTGGAAGTACCACAGGTAGGACTACACGACGACTTTTTTGCATTGGGGGGCCACTCACTGCTGGCCATTCGCCTCATCTCGGCTATGCGTAAACAATTATCGGTAGAAGTAACGATCGCCGATATCTTTGACTATCCTACTATTGCCCGGTTATCTGTGCAGTTGGATCAACGTTCCGGTAATGTATTATTGCCGGCTATTACCCGCGAAGAGCGGCCATCACATATCCCGCTTTCGTATAGCCAGGAACGTTTATGGTTCATTGATCAGCTGGAAGGAAGTGTACAGTATCATGTGCCGGCGGTGTTGCGGCTAACCGGTAAATTAAACCGGGATGCATTGGCATCTGCATTACAGGAACTGGTCAACCGTCATGAAATATTACGCACCGTTATAGCAGAGGAAGAGGGCAGGGCCTACCAGCGGATACTGGATGCCGGTCAATGGCAGTTAATTATAACAAAAGACCCGGCATACAAGGTTCCTGCTGTTTTAAAGGAGCATGTTCAGTCGCTAATTGCAACCCCATTCGATTTGTCTGCTGATCACAAGTTACGGGCGCATCTGATGGTGTTGAACGAAGAGGAACATGTGTTGGTGGTAGTCCTCCATCATATTGCTTCGGATGCATGGTCTACCGGTATTATTGTGCGGGAGCTGATCATGCTGTATGACGCATTCACAGGCGCACATCCCGCTGCGCTGGCTCCGTTGCCCTTACAATATGCAGATTACGCCATTTGGCAAAGAGCTTATCTGACTGGAGCATTACTGAGTAAAAAACTGGAATACTGGAAAAATAAATTAACAGGCGTTGGTACGTTACAGTTACCCACCGATTATGTAAGGCCGGCTACAACAAAAATGCGTGCAGCCACCAGTACATTTAGTCTGGATCCTTTATTGTCTGCCCGCATAAAAGCGTTTTCACTTGAACAGGGTGTCACGCCATTTATGACGATGCTGGCGGTGTTAAAAATATTGTTGCACCGCTATAGCGACCAGGATGATATCTGTGTGGGTACTCCGGTTGCCGGCAGGATGCAGGAAGAATCGGAAGGGCTGATAGGGTTCTTTATCAATACCCTTGCACTGCGTAGTCATCTGGGGAATAATCCATCTGTTGCAGGCTTCCTGCAACAGATAAAAGCAATGACATTAGGAGCTTACGAACACCAGGACGTACCTTTTGAAAAGGTAGTGGAAGCTGTTGTAAAAGAACGTGATACAGGCCGTAGTCCGTTGTTCCAGGTGCTGTTCTCTTTACAGAATGCACCGGAAGTGCCGGCACTCCGTTTAGGCGATGTGATACTTACATCAGAACCGGGTACTCAGGCCATGGCGCAGTTCGACCTGCTTGTTGCTGTTGAAGAAAACAAAGAGCAACTGAGTGGTAGCTTTGTGTATGCGGCAGATCTGTTCCGTGCAGATACGATAGACCGCATGATAGCTCATTTTAAAACATTATTACGGGCTGCCATCATATCTCCCGGTGAAAAAATCGGCGCATTGAATATACTGGAAACGGTAGAGACACATCGCTTACTGAAAGACTTTAATGATACTGTAACAGCCCGGCCGGAAGGTACGGTGATAGCTGTTTTTGCAGAACGGGCAGCACATACCCCGGCTGCTACTGCTGTAGTTTTTGGCACAGCAACACTCACCTATAAAGAATTGGATGAGCGCTCCAGTCAACTGGCGCACTATCTGCAAAGTAAAGGTGTAAAAAAGGGAGCGTTGTTGCCCATTTGTCTGATGCCTTCTTTGGAAATGATAGTGGGAATCCTGGGTATCTTGAAAGCCGGCGCGGCTTATGTGCCGTTAGATCCGGAGTTCCCGGCGCAACGCATTGGGTATATACTGGAAGATACCCATGCAGAAATAGTGTTAAGCAGCAGCGCCTGCGAACAGGTGTTGCCTGCATCGGTTCCCGGAGTGATATTGTTGGATAAGGATTGGGAGGATATTGTTGGGTATCAGGTTGATAATAATTACAATACACCTTCTTCCGCAGACCTGGCCTATATCATCTATACATCAGGCAGCACAGGTAAGCCTAAAGGGGTGATGATCTCACATGATAGTTTGTTAAACTACCTGTTAAACAGTAAAACAAATTATATCAATGAGGATGATAATGTATCCGGCAGCTTTGTGCACCTTACTTATACCTTCGATGCGTCTCTCACTGCGCTGTTTATGCCATTGATGGCCGGTAAGGCGATTGTGATCGGAGAGAAACGTGCAGGAGATATATTTGAAGACCCTCAGCTATGGAAATACGCCCCTTATGACTTTATCAAATTAACACCGGCGCATATGCCACTGCTGGAAGTTGCCATGAGCAATCGTCCTGGCGTGTACCTAACGAATAAACTGGTATTGGGTGGTGAAGCGTTGCAATGGTCACATTTCCGGTATTTGTCGGAACAGATGCCGGATATCTGGATCATCAACGAATACGGCCCTACAGAAGCAACGGTTGGTTGCAGTACGTACTCGTTCCTTGCAAAAGGAAACCAGGAAGCACGTACAAAAAGTATATCTATCGGAAAACCTATCGATAATGTACAACTATATATCACCGACAGGTATAACAGTTTGGCGCCTGTGGGAGTAGCAGGAGAGATCTGTATTGCAGGCGCAGGCCTCGCAAAAGGGTATCTGAATCGTCCGGAGCTGACGGCGGAAAAATTTGTGGCAGATCCGTTCAGCCTGGAACCCGATATGAAGATGTACCGCACCGGAGACCTGGGTAGATGGTTGCCGGATGGTCATCTCGAATACCTGGGAAGAAAAGATGATCAGGTGAAAGTGCGGGGTTACCGCATTGAACTTGGGGAGATAGAAAGTGTTTTACAATCATGTGCACTGGTAGATCAGTGTGTGGTGCTGGCAAAAAGCGATACGGCAGATAATCACGCTCCTCAAGGCTATAGCCGGTTGGTGGCTTACATCATACCGCAGGGAGCCTTTGACAGAGCAGGTATCCTTTCATGGTTGGAAGTGCAGCTGCCTGTTTATATGATACCTGCTGCGCTGGTGGAAATTGATCATTTACCGTTAACGGCCAACGGGAAAGTGGATAAACAGGCATTGTTGGTGCTGGATGAGGACACTATTCCCCTGGGTGGATACACGGCTCCACGTAATGAACAGGAACAGCTCCTGGCCGATATCTGGGAACGCTTACTGGAATTACCGCAAGTAGGTGTGGATGACAACTTCTTTGTACTGGGGGGGCACTCTCTATTGGCTGTACGCCTCATGTCTGCTATAAAGAAAACAATGCAGGTGGAAATTAAGATAGGGGAAATATTTGATCATCCAACCATTGCAGAACTCGCACAGCTGCTGAAAGGTCGCACTATTGCATCTTCGKAACCTCCATTGATAACCGGGGAAAGGCTGTCCCGTATTCCGCTTTCGTATAGCCAGGAACGTTTGTGGTTCATCGATCAGCTGGAAGGCAGTACCCATTATCATATACCTGCCGCGTTAAAATTGAATGGTGACCTAAACGGCGAGGGACTGGCCTATGCCTTACGTACTATAGTGAACCGTCATGAGGTACTGCGTACGGTTATAGCACAGGAAAATAATACCGCTTATCAGCAGATTCAGGATAAGGATCAGTGGCATTGGGAGATAGTAAATGAGCCGCGATTCAAAACAGATGATATTGCCTTACAGGAATACATCACCACTTTGATCAGCATGCCGTTTAATTTATCTGCAGATCATATGCTGCGCGCGCATTTAATCGTACTGGGAAAACAGGAGCATATACTGGTCATCGTGCTGCATCACATCGTATCCGATGGCTGGTCCATGGGTATCATTGTACGGGAATTGATGGAGCTGTACAGTGCATATACAGATATGCGTGCTCACCGATTACCAGTATTGGATATACAATATGCTGATTATGCTATCTGGCAGCGTAAATATTTGTCGGGCTCCGTATTGGAGCAACAGTTGAACTACTGGGAAAATAAGTTGAATGGTATAACAGCATTGGAACTGCCAACAGATTATGCAAGGCCTGTGTTACAAAGTACACGTGGCGATATATTCCATTTCCAGGTGGATAACGCATTAACAGCCCGGTTGCGGAGTTTATCATTGGAACAGGATACTACCTTGTTTATGACATTGCTGGCGGCGTTTAAAGTGTTTTTATTTCGCTACAGCGGGCAGGAAGACATCTGCGTAGGTACGCCATCGGCAGGTCGTACACGGGAAGAAGCAGAAGGGCTGATAGGTTTTTTTATTAATACGCTGGCCTTGCGTAGCTCCCTGGATAAGACAGCTTCTTTTATCACTTTCCTGAAGCAGGTGAAGGAAAATACTTTGGAAGCGTATGCTCACCAGGAAATACCCTTTGAAAAGGTAGTGGGAACAGTAGTAAAAGAACGGGATATCAGCAGAACGCCTTTATTCCAGGTAATGTTTGAGCTGCAAAACATTCCGCAAACACCCAGGCTTACGTTGGGAAATCTAACCTTGTCTGAAGTGCCCATTGGGCATACCACTTCCAAATTTGACCTGACTTTTGCGATGAGAGAAACACCAGATGGTCTGGAAGGGCATATTGAGTATTGCGTAGATCTGTTTACTGCAGATACCATAGGTCGTATGCAGGCTCACTTTAAACAGCTGCTGCTGGCTATTACCGAAAAACCAGCACAAAGGATAGATGAACTAGAGATGATGGATGCTGCTGAAAAGAAGCTGGTGCTGGAAGCATTTAATGCTACCGCATATGATTATCCGCAAACACTGCTCATTACTGATTTGTTTGAGAAGGCGGCGGCACAAACACCAGGTGCTACAGCATTGGTGTTGGGTGGTCAACAGCTCACTTACCGGGAATTAGACGAACGATCCAACCAGCTGGCACATTATTTACTGGGTCAGGGTCTCGCTGCCGGTAGCCTGGTGCCGTTATGTACCAGTCGCTCTTTCGAAATGATTATTGGTATACTGGGCATCCTGAAAGCCGGAAGCGCTTATGTACCGGTAGACCCAGAACATCCTGCTGAAAGGGTGGGGCTTGTACTCCATGATTGTGGTGAACAGGGAGTTGTAGTAACAACAAGCGGGCATAAAAAGCTGATAACCGCTGTTAACAGCGGTTATCAGGTGATTTGTATAGATGAGCTGGAGACAACATTACAATCTCAACACAAAACAAAGGTTCCCGGGATAATATCTCCGGAGGAGCTGGCATATATCATCTATACTTCCGGTTCAACCGGGAAACCAAAAGGAGTAATGATTCCGCATAATGCGGTAGTAAATATGATTTACAGCCGCAGTAGACAGTTTGGTATAACAAAGGATGATAAATTGTTACAGTTCTATAATTATTGTTTTGATGCAGCGGCCGAACAGATTTATATGGCCCTGACGAATGGGGCTGCGCTGGTGTTAGTCCCTGATGAAATCCGGTTGGATAAACAACTATTCACTCAAGTATTGGAACAGGAAGGTATCACGCACCTGGATGTAACCCCCGGATTTCTGGCTACACTTACTCCTGGTAAGTATGGAAGGTTAAAACGGGTGGTTTCAGGTGGAGAAGCCTGTACTCCCCAATTGGCAAGTGCCTGGGCGGCATATGTTGATTTTTATAACGCTTACGGGCCTACGGAAACAACAGTTACTGCCACCGGGTATTTGTTTAATCGCCAGGATCATACCCTGACTGATACTGTACCGATAGGCAAACCATTGGATAATGTACAGGCTTACGTATTGGATGATAGCGGACATGTGTTACCGGTAGGTATTCCGGGTGAATTGTATTTAGGTGGTATACAGGTGGCAAAGGGATATCTGAATCTACCTCACCTCACTGCTGAGAAATTTATAACGGATCCATTCAGTATTGCACCTGCAAGTTTGTACAAAACAGGGGATCTGTGTAAATGGCTGCCAGACGGTAATATCGTCTACCTGGGCAGGAAAGATGAACAGGTGAAGGTACGTGGTTACCGTATTGAACTGGGTGAAATAGAAAACGTATTGCTGGAAACCGGTTTGGTGAAACAGGGAGTGGTTGTGGCAGTAACAGATGATCAGCAAGGCCGGGATAAGCGGCTGGTGGCGTATGTGGTGCCGGAAGGTGCTTTCGACAGAGAAGGGATACTCGCCGGATTATATAATAAATTACCAGATTATATGGTACCTGCGGTGGTAGTGGAACTGGACGCATTACCCCTTACATCAAATGGAAAAATTGATAAAAAAGCGTTGCCTGTTATCGGTGCTGATACCTTGTTTGTAGGCTATGTGGCACCCCGTAATGAGCTGGAGCAGACAATTGCAAACGTATGGCAGGAAATATTAGGTATACAGCGTGTAGGCATACACGATAATTTCTTTATGCTGGGGGGCCATTCCCTGTTGGGAATGCGTGTAATAGCAGCCCTGGGCCAGGAAATAGGGATATCTATTAAATTATTGTTCCTGCATCCTACGGTGGCAAGACTGGCTGCTGCCTGCACAGGAGAGCATCTACCTCCGGTATCGGCGCTGGCTGCAGAAAGAAGGCCCATACATATCCCGCTTTCGTATAGCCAGGAGCGTTTGTGGTTTATCGATCAGCTGGAAGGCAGTGTACAGTATCATATACCCGCTGTATTAAGATTAAAAGGTAATCTGAACCGCCAGGCATTGGCATATGCTTTACAGGAGATCGTAAACCGGCATGAGGTGCTGCGTACCATTATATACCTGGAAGATGGCAGCCCCTATCAGGAAATACAAGCCGCCGGGCAATGGCGGTTAAATGAAATATCCGGAGAAGCATATATTGGAGTGGATGCATTGTACCCGTTTGTACAGTCATTGATAGAAGCACCTTTTGATTTGTCAACAGATCATATGCTGCGGGCACATTTAATTGTGCTGAAGGAAGATGAATATATATTGGTGGTAACATTGCATCATATTGCATCGGATGCCTGGTCTTCCGGCATCATTATACAAGAGCTGGTGGAATTGTATCGTGCTTATGTAGCATCACGCACAGCAGCGCTCTCACCATTATTGTTACAGTATGCGGATTATGCTATCTGGCAACGGAAACATCTGTCCGGTACTGTATTGGGTAAAAAACTGGATTACTGGAAAGATAAGCTTTCCGGGGTTGCTACCCTGCAATTACCGGCAGATTACGTGCGCCCATCAATACAAAGTAACGTAGGGGCAAACATAAGATGCCAGGTAGACAGCGTAGTGGCTAATGGATTAAAGTTATTATCGCAGCAGCAGGGCACAACTTTATTCATGACCATGCTGGCGGCGTTCAAGGTATTGTTATATCGTTATAGTCATCAAACGGATATCTGTGTGGGTACTTCTACAGCTGCCCGCTCACACCGTGAGCTGGAAGGGCTGATAGGTTTCTTTGTCAATACGCTTGCATTGCGCAGTGATCTGAGCAATAATCCTTCCTTTACCTCCCTGTTGCAACAGGTGAAAACCACAACCGTAGACGCTTATGCACATCAGGAAGTACCTTTGGAGAAGATTGTGGAAGCAGTGGTGAAAGACAGGGATGCCAGCAGAAGTCCACTATTCCAGGTGATGTTTGTAATGCAGCATACACCGGATGCGCCGGCGCTGCATTTGGAAGACGTGATTTTATCAGGAGAGGATTTTGAACATCATACTGCAAAATTCGATATCACCTTTTTTATAGCAGAGCAAGACGAAGGACTGGAAGTAAGCATTGTTTACCGTAGCCAACTGTTCAGTGAAGACCGTATCCGTCGTATGGCCGGCCATTATGAGCAGCTGTTGCAGGGAGTGGTGAACAACCCGCTACAACAGATCAATTATTTGCCCCTGTTAACACCCGAAGAAAAACAGTTACTGCCGGCACTCACAGAAAAAACGGTACCTTATTCTCCAGATCAAACGATCGTGGATATGTTTGCGGCAGTGGTGGCCCGTACGCCACAGGCCACAGCACTGGTATTTGAGGGGCAGTCTATGAGTTACCAGGAACTGGATGCACGTGCTACCCGGTTGGCGGTTCATCTCCGCAAAAACGGCGTAGGGGCTAATACGTTAGTACCGTTGTTTATAGAACGTTCTGCTGATATGGTAGTGGGCATCCTGGGGATATTGAAGGCGGGCGGTGCTTATGTGCCCATTGAGCAGGATTATCCTTTGGAACGGATCAGTTATATTTTAAAAGACACCGCAGCAACGGTGATCGTGAGCAGTAGTAGTTGTCGGGGATTGTTGCCATCAACAGCGGCGAAGGTGATTTCACTGGATGAAGATTTGCTGAGCGATGCTGTATCCRCCCTGCCTCATCCATCTGCTTCACAATTGTTATATGTGATTTATACCTCCGGTAGTACAGGTGCGCCCAAAGGCGTTATGATCACKCATCGTAACCTGTCTGATTACCTGGCTGGTTTGCAGTCGGCCCTACCGATTGCTGATTGCCATTCGTTTGCTTTGCTGACGGGTATCGCCACGGATCTGGGCAATACRGTGTTATATGGTTGCCTGGCTACGGGAGGGGAATTGCACCTGTTCCCGAAAGCCTTTATCAATGATAGTGACAAACTGCATGATTACTTTACCTCYCACCGGATAGATTGTATCAAGGTAGTACCTTCTTACTGGAAAGCAGTATCAGTCCCCGATAAATTATTGTTGCCGGAGCAACTGCTGATATTTGGAGGTGAATCACTGGAAACCGCAGTGGTAGATACTATTCTTGCCACCGGCAGGGGGTGTAGGGTTGTTAATCACTATGGCCCAACGGAAACGACTATAGGTAAATTGCTCCATGTAGTTAGCGATAGCATCGCTTATGGTAGTCATATTCCTATAGGTAAACCTTTCTCCAATACCCGTGCTTATGTTTTAAGCCCGGCCATGGAACTATGCCCTGCAGGTGTTCCGGGGGAGTTATACATAGGTGGTGATGGTGTGGCGGCCGGCTACCTGAATAATGTAACGCTGACGGGCCAACGTTTCATCGATGATCCATTTAAGAGAGATGGAAAGTTATACCGCACCGGTGATGTGGTGAAATATGGTACAGATGGTAACATCCTGTTTATTGGCCGTGGAGATGACCAGGTAAAGATCCGTGGATATAGGGTAGAGTTAGGAGAGATAGAACGTACACTGAATGCCTTCGAAACAGTAGAACAAGGTGTGGTGATCGTAAAGTCAGATGCTGTCAGTGATAAAACATTGGTAGGTTACCTAACGGTTACATCCGCTTTTGATAAAGTTGCATTACTCTTTTACTTAAAAGCACAATTACCGGATTACATGGTGCCGGTGCAGCTGGTAGTGCTGGATCAATTTCCGTTGCTGAACAACGGTAAGATAGACCGCCGTGCTTTACCTGATCCGGGAGCAGATAATATGGCTGCCGGTGCATACGTAGCCCCGGCTACTGCACTGGAAACAGCGTTGGC
>NZ_JBFTHG010000032.1:0-9650 GCF_056394125.1 Chitinophaga sp. 10T418 | reverse complement strand
GCAAAAGTGATACTATACCAGTCGCAATTTTGCGACACTTTAATAAACAAATAAACAAGTATAAACGAGAGAGAGAAAACATGCTCTCGCTCTCAAAAAAAAATTATAAAAATGAAATTAAAAATCCCCAAAGCGATCAGTATACACCCGGCGCGGAAAATGCAGATGCTACCGGGCGTGTTCTCCCCACCTTACCCCAGGTGCAGAAGTTTTTTAACACCCACGTCTACCCGGCGATGGAAGCAGGCAAGTTTTTCCATCACTACCAGGCCAATGGCTGGCGACAAGGCGGCAAGACGCTGATCACCGACTGGCAGGCCGCTGCCCACAAATGGATACTAAATATTCCCTCTCTAAAAAATGTAACCCATGACAGATACACCAAACAATCAACCGGGCCAGGAAGGCTCCATGTCAATGAAAACAAAAGCTATTCAGAGCCCTTATGACTATTACCAGCTAATGCAGCAGCTGGAAGAACATGGAAAGAATGTTTATGGACCCCGTTTCAGGATTGATGACATAGACCGGCCGGTGGTGGTGAAACTGCTGGCGTACTTCCTGCAGGATGAAGCGATTGCCGCTGCCGAGGATATCGATCTGCACAAGGGTATTTTGCTTACCGGCCGGATTGGCTGCGGTAAGACCTCCCTTATGACGCTTATGAGACCTTTGGTAGCGGAATCATACCGTCCGCATATGATCTCCTGCCGGCACATCAGTTTTGAGTTTAGCAAGATTGGGTACGATGTTATCAGCAGGTACAGTAACAATGCCTTTTTCCCGTATAGCAATGTACCTAGGGTACATTGCTTTGATGACCTAGGGTTGGAGCAGGAAGTGAATTATTGGGGGAATAATTGTAATGTAATGGGGGAGATATTGCTTTCGCGGTATGACTTGTTTATTTCAAATAAGATGATTACTCATGTGACCACGAATTTGAATAGCCAGGAGCTGGAAGTGGTGTATGGAAATAGGCTGAGAAGTAGGATGCGGGCGATGTTTAACTTGGTAGTGTTTCATATTGGTACTATAGATAAGCGCCGATAGAACATTAATGTAATGGATGCCTCTTTCTTGCGTAATTGAAATAAAGTACTATATTTAAGCACTTAACCTATACACGTTTGTTGTTTTTGTAATATAATGCACATGGATACAACCTCAATACAACCATTTTTGAAGTGGGCTGGTGGAAAAAGATGGTTTGTTCGTAATCACTTCGATCTAATACCTAAGAATTTTAATAGATATATTGAACCTTTTTTGGGAGGCGGTGCAGTCTTTTTTCATTTAGCTCCTGATGATGCTATTTTGGGTGATATAAATCCAGATGTAATTGCAGTTTATGAGGGATTGAAGACCAATTGGAAATTTATCAAAAAGAGTCTTCAATACCATCAACGTATGCATTGCGATAAATATTATTATCAAGTTCGAGATAAAAGAACAAAGGATCCGCTACAACAGGCTTCCAGAATGATTTATCTTAACAGGACTTGCTTTAATGGAATTTATCGGGTTAATTTAGATGGAGTTTTTAATGTACCTAGAGGGAGTAAGAATGCAGTACTTCTCGATACTGATGACTTCGAAGCAATTTCTAAAAGACTGGAGAATGCAACTATTCGATTGTCGGATTTTGAAGAGTTGATAGATGAAGCACAAGAGGGAGATTTAGTTTTTGCTGATCCTCCCTATACTGTTCGACATAATTTAAATGGCTTTATTAAATACAATGAAAAACTTTTCTTATGGAGTGATCAAG
Source organism: Chitinophaga sp. 10T418 (assembly GCF_056394125.1). Lineage (NCBI taxonomy): Bacteria > Pseudomonadati > Bacteroidota > Chitinophagia > Chitinophagales > Chitinophagaceae > Chitinophaga > Chitinophaga sp. 10T418. Next base: position 7,879 of record NZ_JBFTHG010000032.1, on the reverse strand, counting down.
AACGTTTGGCCAAAGCATTAGTTAGAGCTCAGCTGAGAGGTGCGTATATTGTGTCTACGAATGCAAATCATCATTCCGTAAGGAAGTTGTACGAAGACTCGAATTTTGTTCTTAAGACCGTTTCTCGTTTTTCTGGGATATCTGCATCACCTGATAATAGAAAACAGTATGAAGAACTAGTATTACTTTCCAATCTACTATAACCCAATGACCTATTTACTATGGCTAGTCAAACACTAAGTACCCTCATTAACAATTCCACATTACATGGTAATCCACTAGAATCATTAAGACTTTTTCTTGATCAAGAATCTAGAATGGAGACTGCTAAGCAAATCGATAAGATGAGATTTGTTGGATATGTATTAGAACTTGGATATGAAACAGCTAAAATTATTACGAGTGATCCGTATAAACTTGCTGTGGGGGGAATTCCTAGAGGTTCTTTTCTTATCATGACGCCAGTCAATGCGGGTATAACACCATTGCATTTTACACTTCTTCGAGTGACTGGCGTTTCTCCTACACCATTAAGCACTCAGGTGCAACAAACCTACTTTGAACTTCATAAAAAATCAATGCCCGAACTGGATGTATGGACGCAAAGTGAGTTACAGTGGGGGGCATTAAACTGTGATGTTTTAGGAATGTTCTATGTGGATCCTCAGGATACTCAGAAATTAGCATACTCGGGTGATGTAAACAATGTTGTGAGTGCTCATCGTTATAAAGTTTTTGCTCCTGATGATAGCTTATTGCAAATTATTGTAAATGGCATGGTAAAAAATGATCACAGATTTGTTTTGGGAAACTTAAGGACTATGGAATGTGGGTTGTTGAGTACTGGCGCAGCAAGCAATATTCCTGTGAGCATTTCAATGCAAGATTTTAAGGGTACAAGAACTGCAATGTTTGGTAAAACKAGATTAGGCAAATCAAATGTGGTAAAATTAATTGCAAAGGGGATGTTGGACGCTACATTTGCAGACAATACTGTCGGCCAGCTAATTTTCGATATAAATGGTGAGTATGCAAATGATAATCCTCAAGACGACAACTGCTCAATTAGATCCGCGTACAGCAATAGGTGCGAAGTTTATGCACTGACCAAAAGGGCCGCCACACCTTCTAGATCTTTACGATTGAATTTCTACGAGCAACCAGACTCCATTATTGAAGTGATTGCCTCGCTTTTGGCCCAAGATAGTAGAGCATCAATTTATATTAAAAGTTTTGCAAACGTTAGGCTTGCTTCCTTCGATTCTATCGCATCACTGCAAGATGGTGATAAAGTAAGAGCTATTCGAAAAATTCAATTCTTTTGGGCGATTCTAAAAAAAGCAGGATTTGATAGTGATGAACAACGTTTAAAATCAAAGGGACTGCAAAGTCCTGCGAAGGTTTTTGATCCCGGTTTTGCTAAAGAGTTAAGAGATGCTGCCTACAAAGCAAAAAGCCAAAATCCTCCAGCAGATGTTACTAGTTTAGATGAATTAGTGTTTGAATTGGAGCTAATATCTGATTATAGAAAGAAGAATCCAGATAGTTCATTATTTATTACAAAATCCAAGAAGCAATTGTTTGATGCTGATGACTTAGCTTTATTGGATTTTTTTAATCCATCTGCATCTGGTGCTGGCCCTACACTTTTAAGGAACTACAAAAGTTATCATTCTTCTTCGGCTGGAGACTTTATCAACGAAATTTTAGATTTTCTTGATAAGGGGAAAACGGTAATTCTTGATTTAGGAAATGCTACTGATCAAATTCGTAGATATTTTTCGGATATGCTTTCACGAGCCATTTTTGGACATCAAGAAAATAAGTTTGTTGAAAATACTCTTAGCAACACATTTGTTCAGCTTTATTTTGAAGAAGCACATAATCTTTTCCCTCCTGATAGCAAAGATCTTACGGGCGTTTATGCACGATTTGCAAAGGAGGGGGCTAAGTTCCATATTGGAATGGTGTATTCCACTCAGTCCCCTTCAACCATCAATCGTGAATTATTGGCCCAGACTGAGAATTTCTTTGTGGGACATTTGTCAAGTCAAGATGAAACGAAATCATTATCGAGAGTACAAATTGCTTTTCAGGGGATAGAGGATGATATTCTTAGGGCAAAAACTCCAGGCTACATGAGAATGTTGACTATGTCCCATAGGTTTGTTATTCCAGTTCAGGCATATAAATATGAAGCTACCTCCTTATCACAAATAACACAAGAAAATGGCATACAATCAAGGAACTAGGTTGGGAGCGGAGACGGCTTCAAAGCTAGGACATCTGTCAGTTATTCAGAGCGAGTGGGTAAGATCGTTAATTGAAAGCTTTGAGGATAGGAAGAGTATAGATGCTGCTTCTACCACTACGACTTGGCAGCGTTTTAATTTATCAGAAGCCATACCCCTAAGAAATATATGGGCTGTTGATGGTTCTTTCGTTACTGTATCTACAGATACAAAGCCTGTCAAAGAAGTCGCGTTTGTAAAGACCGCTCTATTGAGCGTCGATAAGACGAAATTAGATTCAATTGATAAAGAGCATCCGCATCCTCTTTTATTGCAGGACATTTTAAGAGAAAGTGCCGTGTTCCATTCGACAGTATTCCCTCTTAGGAATATTCAAACTTCCTTAGGTAGTAATTATGATGCTGTGCGAAATATCGTGAATGAATCAATTAAAATAGATGAAGATGGTGTTTTTTATGAAACACTGAAATGGATCACCTATCAAAAATGGGAAGAAGGATCCAAAATGTCAAGCCCTGAATTTGACTGCCCCCATTGTTATCTGAGAGTTGAAGGAGGGTTTGAGTACAATTCGGATGAGGGAAAGTGTGGATCCTGTGGGAATAGAATATTCTTGACAGATATGATTGGATTTCATCTTGATATGGATGAGGATAGCGCGCCAGATTCGGTGGCTTCGGCTTATATGCTTTTAATGGAGCACTTAATGTTATTCACTGCTATAAGATTGTTGTGGGGACATTCAGATAAATCGTTGGTATCTGAAACAATATTTATTAAAGACGGTCCATTAACATTGAGAAGTCAATATTCAAAGTTAGTACCTAATATTAGAGTTTTTTTTGAATTTGCTAAAGCTCAAAATAGAATTATCCATGTTATCGGTCAAGAAAAAAGCGGTGCTTTCTTTGATCATCTATCTTCTATAGTGTTGTTCACTGAGCCATTTGAAAGGGGGGATGATCTTGCGTATGCTCCATTGTCTCATGGCTATGTCCGAAAGGAAGTGTATAGATCTCCAGAGCTGTCAAATCCTTATGGAAGTAGAACTAATTGGGGAGAGAAATTATATGTCAAATTAGACTCTGGTACATACATGGTTTTGAATGTACCTACCGGATTATATAAGGATGATTCTAATTTCCCTTCCGCTAATGATATGATTGGATTGCGCAGGATCCTTGCTACTATACCTGGGTTAGTAAGTCATAAGTATGAAGGTGCTTTGTTTCCAATAGAACTTGCGAATGGCATTTCTTCTATGTCAAGTTATCCTTCAGCAAAAATACTGCAGAGATTTATTAGTAGCTCATAGACATATTGCTTGCTGGCTTATTTGGAAGGTCCTCCTTGCTCTATATTATATTTATTAGTTATTGTATATTACCAATGTTAGTTACTGATTTTGAAAAAAGGTTTATGAGATTTGGTGATCAAGAAATGAGTATCAATCTTCTCAAATGAGCTATAAATCCAATGTAAAAAGTGGGAATTCATCTAGAATCCTCGCTTTAGGAGTATATGAAATTTTAAAAAACTACCCTTAGTTAACACTTAATCAAAAATCCATGTACTGTCAGGCAGAGTAGTGGCTGTTGCTCTTAATATTTGCCAAATAGAAGGAATTACTTAATAAACGGCAGACCCAATCGTGCCGTGTGTGAAGCTAATTTTTGCAGTATATCTGCGAATAATTTGTCTTTAAATCTAAATAATAGTTTATACTTGACAACATCTTTTAGATCATTTTCAGTAACGGAACCAAAATATCGAAAGTCAAATCTGAGATACTTGGGGGCAGGTTCTCCTTCAAAAATTAGACCGTCCAATTCTTTATAATAATGCTCTTTACCAAACGTACTTTTCTGTCCATTCGACAATTCATTTATAAAAAATCCACCTAGCACCCTTGACCTGTCCGCTTTTTTATCCACAGCAAAATCACAAGGCGGAGTTACTTCAACCAAGATTTTGGTTGCACCCTGCGGAGCATTTGTAATCCCGAAAAAACTATTGTCTTCTAGTATTTGATACACGTTCCCTGGTATAACTTTACTTTGATCTATATTTTTGAAATCAAGAAATAGTTTTGAATTCAAAGATGCAAATACGTTTTTTTGTTCCTCTGGAGTTCCAGAAAAATTTATTACCTCGCCAACTTTAAAGAGATCTAAATCACCGTCATGTTGATGTATAATTTCATAATGTAGCATATCAGCAATCGCTTTAATTGCATCAATTTCAAGTTTATAATTCTCAATACTTCCAAGTGGAATTCCTGTGTAATTTAGGGCCAACTTATGTAAGATGAATTGTAAATCTTCCTGAAGGTTTGTATAATTTTTGACTAATGAGTAAATACTTTTTATAGAATGGTACTTTCCTTTATCAACTAGGCTATCCCAATACATGAAAAAGTTAGATGCAACATCATGATGCAACGCCGTGTCAATATCTGTCAGTAAGTTATCGTAGTTGTTTTGTTGAATGTATTTGGTTTTATCAACTCCGATAATGAAAAGGGGTAAGCTATAGCTGTCACCATCATTCCCCATTCTTTTCTTAAGTTCATCAATCTCATCAGTATGCTTTGACCATAGAACGATTCCATAGCTTCCGTATTCTTTACCTATAACTTTCTGAAATAATGAACGTATGATTCCTATATTAACAATGGGGCTTTTATCTTCTTCTAAATGTAAATCCAAGAAAATAAGTTTACTGTATTTTAGCGGCGTTGTCCTTTTTTTTAAATCTTCGGGCAGATGGTGTTTTACCCAAATTTCTTTCTTTTCTAAAAGATTTTTCAAATTGATTATCTCAGCTTCTTTATCATCAATGATGAGGACGCTGTCAATGAATTTTTCTATCATGAGTTTAGGAGGTTGATTATTTTTCTTTAGGGAAACATAGTGCCACCATTGCTTTATCCACTTCCATGTTCTGGATATAATTGGGCAAATTAATATCATATTTGTCTATAAATAAAAGGTGACCTTTCATTCCTTTCATCATTTCAGATGCAACATGCAATCCAAGTCCAGACCCTATATTGTGTGGTTTTCCAGTAATGAAAGGTTTAATCGCAATGTCTGTGGGAATATTAAAGCCCGGGCCATTATCGGAAATAATCATCGAGTTATACTCTATATTATTGAGCTTTATAGCATCTGTTAAGTATATGCTGATCTTTCTATTTTCTCTTCGTGCATAACTAAGCCAGAAGATTGCATTATCTAATATATTCGTTAATACAGAAATGGCCTCAGCCTCGGCCAAATATGCAGAAATGTTTGATTCTCTCCAATTTGTTAGTAGATCAATTTTATGATCTGAAAATCTAAAATGGAAGTTTGTTGTTGCAATTTCTACAATGTGGGATAATGGGGTAAGTCTTATGTCAGACTTTTTAATCATTGCAGAATATCCTTTTACTATCTTTTCTAACATTAAAGAAATGCTAATTGAAACATCTTTTTCATTGCGTTCGATACTTCCTGTTAACTGTGAAATTAATTTATCAATTTCATGGATAACAATACTAAGATTTAATCCTGCATTAGCACTTTTGATCAGTATTTCTTTAACTTCAACATATTGTGTGTTTATCCGATATAGGTATTTTAGGATTTCATTTTTTGATTCTTCATCGGTTATTTTGTCTTCAACATATTGAATGACTTCGTTTAGGTCAGACAAAACAGGTTCTATTACTTTGTGTTTTTGATATAAAGTATTTAACACCTGCTTATCTATGTTTCTTTCCCGGACAATTATTGAGAGAGCATATTCAACAGCATTTACAAAAGCATAGTATGATTCATTTTCAATAAACCCCTCACGATTAGATTTTTCTTGCAGCCCGTCACTGTCAGCCCGATTAATTTGTGCCGAACCAATGATCATATTATTACCTATATTGCCAGCAAACCGATTAATTCTTCTTCTATCTAAGCCAAGCCAATCATTGTCTTTTTCTCCATAGTTATAGACTCTAACGCCGTCTCTATAGACCCTGACCCCACCATTTTCTCTAAGATAATCTTTGATACTTTTCCTCTCAGCATTTACATAGCTAAATATTTGAGAACTCATTTCATAGATAAGTATATCAAATTCGATTGGACCAATTGCTCTTTTTTCTAGATCTATACTATCTCCATTTTGATCAATCAAACATAACTCTTGGTCAAGTAGGTCTGTGATAACTTTTGTACGTCCTGTATCTATTTTATCTAAGGAGCTCCAGGGCTTAAACTCATATTTAAATTCCACTATTTTGTCTCCAACCATTTTACAATGACCAAAATACAAGGCGCTATCCTTTATCTCTTCAAAATCAGGGAGGCCATAAAAAAAGTCGTCATCGTTTTTTATATTTACCTTGAAGGAATCGTTATTGTTAGAAAATGGACTGTTTAAGGTGTTCAAATCCCTATAAACTTCTCTTAATTCTCGTTTTCCCCAATTTGTTTTTAGGTTTTTGATTATTATTTTGGTACCTGTGCTATTTTTAAAAACTCGTGGAATATCATTTTCATATACTTCGATTTTGAAATCAGATATTTCCTCTGCTTCTGCCAGTTTATCCCAATCGATTAGAAGATTTACTTCCTTATGACCTTTACTTTTAGTAATTAGATGGATTACATTACCCAGTTTATGAATGCCGAGCCTTCCAATTCCTTTTTCGCCAAGTGGTATTCTGTTACACTCGTTTGGCACTTTTCTATTGAGCTTATAGTTAGTCCCAAGATTTAAATAGACTTTTAAAATAGTTTCGAGGTTCATTCCAGAACCATCATCCTTAATATGAATTTCGGTTATGATTTCTTCTTCAGAGATAAACGACACTTCACAAAATGAAGCACAAGCATCGTAAGAATTTTTTGCTAATTCCAACAATGCAATACTCTCGTTTTTAATTAAATCAGCTCCCAAATGTGCCAATACTCTTGGTGAAACTGAAAAGTGTTTTTCCATTTTAATTTAAATCTAATACCAGCTTAAATAAAAGGTTATAGTAGTGCAATATAACTTAAAGGAATAATTAAACAATATGGGTAAGTATCTAGAATTAAGGCTCGTTAGTTTGTTTCGATTAGAATCATAGCATTTTTATTAGTTAGGAAGTAGCTGGAAATTGTAGGGAAGTTACAATAAAAGGAGGTAGGTCGAATTAGAAACCGTTATTGACGCTCGTTTTAAACCAAAGCTAAATTAGTACTCAGAGCGGAAATCGAATTTGCACCCTAGTGTAATAGTATTGTTGTGGTTAGAGTAATAAATATATCTCTACCACATATACATAAAGGCCCTGGGCTGTCAAAGGTCTCACTGCGGCCTCAGTCGGCAAAAAGGTCGCCAGGCTTCCGCTTGCCCCTTCCGCTGCGCTTCAGGGTCTGCGCTCCACCCTGTCACCCTTTTCGCACTCCCTCAGCCTCCGTTCGGGTAGCTCCCGGTCTGGCTAAGGGCTGTTTCTAACATTGGTCGCTTTTATGCCCGCCATCCCTTCGCTACCCACTTTGTCCGCCCCCGCCCGCCACCCCCGGCCTTCCATTTTTGATTTGCCGTCCGCTGGCGCTCCCGGCGAGACAGAGGTCGAAGGCGCGGCCTGCTGCGGCTCG
>NZ_JBFTHG010000031.1:0-11227 GCF_056394125.1 Chitinophaga sp. 10T418 | reverse complement strand
GCATCAAAGGATACCGCCCCGGTAGATAATAATATTTCACTGCCGTCCAGCGTGGCAAAACTGCCCGGGCGTACCAGTCGTACCACACTCCGGTGGCAAACCATCACGCCTTTAGGAACACCGGTAGATCCCGAGGTGTACATCACATAAGCCAGGCTATCTGCAGATGCCCTGCCGGGRAGATCCGTTTGTGGCTGCGCGGATATTTCTGCTTTATACGATTGCAGCCATGATTCATCCAGCAACAGTTTACAGTTGCTGTCGGCCAGCATATGAGCGAGTCTTTCTTTCGGGTAATCCATATCCAGTGGCACGTAAGCTGCCCCTGCCTTCAGGATACCCAGAATGGCGATCAGCAGCCACTCCCTTCTTTCTACCTGCAATCCTACCAGTTCATCCGGTTGAAGATGATATTGTTCATGCAGGTAATGTGCTACCTGGTTGGCGCGTTCATTCAATTGCTGATAGGAAAGTGTCTGCTCTTCAAAATGCAATGCAGTACGATCCGGTGTAGCTTTCACCTGTACCTCAAACAGCTCATGGATAGTGCTGTGAGAAGGATATGGTACCTGCGTATCATTAAATGCTGTCAGCAATTGCTGCTGTTCTGCCGTGCTCAGATAAGAGAGCGTAGACAACGGTTCATCAGGAGCTGCTAACCCAGCTGACAGCACGGATAACAGGTGATCTGCCAAACGTTCCACTGTTGCAGCGTAAAAAAGATCGCTGTTATAAGAAAGACTTAATATCATTTCCTCTCCTTCTTCCGTAAAATCAAACAACAGGTCAAATTTTGCCGGAGAAGTATCATCGGCAGGATAGGTGCTCAACTGCAATTCTCCTTGTACCGGAGAAGAAACAGCCGGATGTTTTACCACCAGCACCACATCAAATAATGGACTACGGCTTACATCCCTCTGCAGTTGCAGCGCATCTACCAGTTCATCAAAAGGATAAATCTGGTTATCATAAGCATCCAGAGTGAGCTGTTTGATATGCTGCAATAAAGTTGTAAATCCGGCGGCAACATTCATCCGTGTTCTTAGCGCCAGGGTGTTTACGTAAAACCCGATCTGATCTTCCAGATCGGCGTGTTCACGGCCGGCAACGGGACTGCCGATAATGATATCGTTCTGACCTGTATAACGGTATAACAAGGCGTTCACTGTTGCCAGCAACCCCATGAACAGGGTGGCTCCCTGCTCCTGGCAAAATGCTTTCAGGTCTTTAATAGAAAAATGTTTTTTAATCACTCCTCCATTATAGGTCTTCACGGCAGGACGTATCTTATCCGTCGTTAATTGCAGCACCGGCAATTCGCCGGAGAACTGTTCCTGCCAGTACGCTGCATGCTGTTTAAAGCCAGGCGCATTCAACAGGTTTTGCTGCCATACGGCGTAGTCTTTATACTGGATCTGCAATGGTGGTAACGGGTTGGCGCTGCCATTGACAAAGGCGTGATAGAATTGCATCAGTTCACGTACAAGCACTTCAACAGACCAGCCATCACTGATAATGTGATGCATCGCAAAGGTGAATATCCATTTCTCCTCTTCTACCTGGTACAATCCTGCTCTTAACAAGGGGCCTTCGGAAAGATCAAAAGGAGTTAACGAAGTATCCTCTATACGCTCCTGTAAAACACTTTCCGGCTGTACGCGAAGGTCTTCGCTGCTGATCCCGAAACGGATATCCGGTAAAATAAACTGCCTGATTTCTCCTGTTTCATCTTCGCGGAATACGGTACGCAATATTTCATGCCTGTTTACCAAAAGCGCAAATATATAATCCAGTGCTACCGTATCCAGCTTGCCGGTGAATACAAAAACGCCGGGCATGTTATAGGCAATATTCGAGGTCTCAAACTGGCTGAGCATCCACATCCTGCGCTGAGAAGAAGACAACACATAACTTTCCTGTACGGGTGCGGCCGGAATGGCAACAAAACCATTCCCTGCTGCCTGCCGGATCAATAATGCCTGCTGCTCTACCACCGGATGTGCATAGAGATCTTTCAAGGAGGGTCTCACATTAAACTCCCGGTGTATCTCGCTGGACAACCGGATCAGTTTCAGGCTGTGTCCACCCAGCGCAAAGAAGTCATGTAATACGCCAACATCCGTTTTGTTGAGTATCTTCTCCCATATCATGACCAGTTTTTCTTCGGTAGAATTACGGGGCGCCACGTAAGTAAAACCACTGCCAACGCCCTCCTCTTTGCTGGCCGCAAGGGCTCTTCTGTCCAGCTTTCCGTTCAGGGTAACCGGCAATTTATCTGTCTGTATAAATGTAACGGGGATCATATACTCCGGCAATGAACGCAGGAGAAATGCACGTAGGGCCGCCGCCTGTAATTCTTCATCATTCACTACCCATGCCACCAATTCCCGCTCACCGTTTTCCGCAGTTCTGACAACAACGGCCGCATGCTGCGTACCGGCGTAATCCAACAGCGTTTTTTCTATCTCACCCAACTCTATACGGTAACCGCGGATCTTTACCTGGTCATCCACTCTTCCGGCAAACAGGATATTACCATCCGGTTGTCTCACACCGAGATCACCGGTACGGTACATGCTTTCTCCTGTCCGGTACGGATCAGCCATAAACCGGGTAGCGGTCAGCTCCGGCTGATGCAGGTATCCGGCCGCCACACCTGTTCCACTGATACAGATCTCTCCCTCAACACCTACAGGAACCAGTTGTTGCTTCTTATCAAGAATATATACTGCGCCCTGACAAAATGGTTTTCCTAATGCGAGATTACCTTTGTCTTCCGCGAAAGACACCGGCTTAATCAATTTGCCGATGGTTGTTTCCGAAGGGCCGTAATGGTTATAAATCTGACAACTGCCGCCCAGTTGTGTTACTGTGCGGATCACATCTCCTGTCAGTTGTTCACCTCCGAAGATCAGGCATTTTGCAGGCAACAGCAGTAACAGTTTCCAATGAGAGGGCACTATCTTCAGACAATCTATCTGCACGTGCTGCATACTTTCAGGGCTCATCGCCTCCGCTGCTGTAAAAAGATGTAAGGTTCCTCCGGTTAACAAAGATGGATACAGCACCGTATTTCCCAGGTCTGCAGCAATCGTGGAAACAAGTCCAAAACTTTTACAATCGCCGATATTAGTGGCTGCCAGCAGCCCATTTGTATAATCTACGAGTGACTGGTGCGTAATCATTACTCCTTTTGGCTTGCCTGTTGAACCGGAAGTATAGATCACATAAGCAAGATCTGATGGTTGATTTACAACAGGCACTGTGATCCCTTCATAAACAGTTTTGCGCTCAGTATATTGATCGTACCATTGCTGGTCTATTGCCAGTTTGCAATGACTGTCCGACAGCATATGCTCCACACGTTCCTGTGGATACTCCGGATCTACCGGAACATACGCGCCACCGGCCATCAGTATCCCTAATATGGCGATCAGTAATTTTTCATTTCTTTCCAGCCTTATAGCCACCACGTCACCGGGTTGTACGCCATACTCCTTTCTCAAACAAGCTGCCAGCTGCCTTGCCTGTTGCTGCAATGCAGCATAGGTAAGTGAAGTATTTCCTGCTACTACTGCCACCTGGTCAGGCGATCGTAACACCTGTGCTTCAAATAAAGCCGTGATAGTAGTATCGGATGAATAATGTGTATCTGAAAATGAAAATTCCAGTAAAGATTTTTTTTCTTCTTCACTGATGAAAGACAAAGTATCCACGGCGCTATCAGGTGCGGATACCAGCGCACCTATGAGCTGTGTAAAATGTTGTCTGACATTGTTCACCTGTTGTTCGCTATATACGTCACCGTTATAGGCCAGTTTCATCGTGAAGCTTTCACCCGGCGCTACTACAATAGAAAAATCATAATTGGTTCGTTCAGATACTTCCGAAGATAACAATGTCAACGCCCCCTGTTGTTTCATCTGCGATGCTACCATGTCCTCCACCGGGTAATTCTCAAACACGAGGATATGGTCCAGCAATTCCCTGCCGCCGCCACTTTCTGCCTGGATGCGTGCCAACTGCGTATAGTGATGTTCTGTGCCTCCGATAAACGCCTGCTGTACGGCTCTCAGCAATACCCTGCCGGTAGTCTGCCGGTCTATCTGCACACGTACAGGAACGGTATTGATAAACAAACCCACTATACTTTCCACTCCCGGCACCTGTGGCGGTCTGCCGGATACTACGGCACCAAACACTACATCATCGGTATTGTTGTACCGGCACAACAACAGTCCCCATACTGCCTGTATAAATATATTTTCTGTGACGCCGGCTTCGCTGCATAATTGCCTGATATGATCACTGACTTGTTTATCCAGTGAAAACAACATCTTACGTGGCGTATATTCCACCGTATCTTTCTGCCGGCCGGGTATTGTTGCCAGGCCATCATATCCGGACAGATACTGCCGCCAGTAATCGAGGGCTTCCTCCTTATCTTTCTTCATCAGCCACTTGATATAGCCCGCATAAGGATATGCTTTACTGAGTAGTGGTGTTCTGCCCTCCAGCTGTGCATAGTACAACTGGAAAAATTCATTGATGAGGATACCAATACACCAGCCATCCATCAGGATATGATGCTGGGTCCAGATAAAATCATATATATCATTGCCGGTATGCAACACCGTTAATCGCATCTGGGAATCCTTATGCAGATCAAATCCCCGCTCACGGTCTTCCTGCTTAAATGCTTTGATATCAAAACCTGCTATGCTGCTGACTTCTTTATAAAAAAAGGAAGAAGGCACTTCTTTTTTGACCACCTGCAACAGTTCCTCCCCATAATCCTGCGTAAAACTTGTCCGCAGAATAGCATGACGTTTAACCAGTAACCGGTAACTGTTCTCCAGTGCGGTGACATTCACCGCTCCCTGTAACTGAAAACACATCTGTTCCACGTAGGATGCCCCTTCCCGTGCCCAGTGATAATACATGCCTTCCTGTAAAGGACTTAAAGGATATACATCTTCTATTTTCATAAGGTTTTGTTTAACTGGTTCAGTTGTTCAAAACTAAGCCCCTGCCAGGTAAGGTCTACAGGTGTCAGGTACTCCGTATTTTCCTCAGAAAAAATACCAATCAGTTGCACTAACTTTTCCCGGAATGCATCTGTCAGCTCCTCTATCGTTTCCTTCCCGTACTGTTTATCACTATAACTGATACTTAAGTGCATCTTACCTTCCAGCACCATCCCCGTTACCTCCAGCAGCATATCTCTGCTGGTATCTGCGGCCATGTCAGCTCCTTTATCGTCACCGGAGAAATGGAATACACCTGTGCCGCCAACGGCCCCCATATCACCGAGGTAATTGAAAGATATCTGCGGGGTAATCTTATAGTCCATTCCTGACAGGTAGCGCAATACGCCATAACCAATTCCTTTATTAGGAATCCTATGTAAACTTTCTTTCACTTCTATTACCTGCCGAACGATATCGTCCTGGTAGCGCATATCAAACAGCACCGGGTATACGGTGGTGAACCATCCCACTGTCCGGCTGATGTCAACATCCGGCCCGATATGTTCTCTGCCATGGCCTTCCAGCTGAATCAATACCTTATCCAGCCCGAATACCTCGGACACGGCTATACTAAAAGCGCCGGTCAGAATATCATTTACATCTGTGCGGTATGCGCGATAACAGTTTGTCAGCAGGGTTTCTGTCAATGTTTCATCGAGGGAAAAAGATGACACCGCCACATCACGCAGCAGATTGGTCCCCGCATATGCTGTTGGTAAAAGCGGCACATCTGCGGTGGCTATTGCGGCCCAGTATGCCTGTTCTTCCAGCAATACCGCCGATGCTGCGTATTCCCGGAGTTTTTGCTGCCAGTAACCGAATGCATCTGTTTTTAACGGCAGGTGTAGTGGTTCACCGTTATGATATTGGTGATAAAGCGTTGCAAGGTCCTCCAGCAGTATTCTCCACGACACCGTATCTATAACGAGGTGATGAATCACCAGTAATATCCGTGTGCCTCCAGCGCCGTTAAACAACGCCGCTTTGAAGAGTGGACCTTCCGCCAAGTCAATGGAAGTCTGTATTCTTGTGCTTTCTTGCAGGAAGGTGGCTTCATTATTTGCAGTGATCTCCTCCAATCTGCATTTTTGCTCCTCTCCTTTATTCTCCTGTACCCATCCATCACCGGTATTATTAAATACCATTCTCAATGCATCATGATGCAGGACCAGTTTGTCGATAGCTTGCTGTAGTCCTTCTGCAGAGATCTCTGTATCACTATTCAGCAGCACCGACTGGTTAAAATGGTGGCGTTGCGGGATCGTTTGATCAAAGAAAGAAAGTTGTACAGGACCCAAAGGAACAATACCTGTCTGGGTTTCCTGACTGATACTACGGCTTTGGCTATTTACATACAAAGCTACTTCTGCGATCTGCGGATATAGCAATACATCCTGTATAGATAGTTCAAAACCCCGCTGTTTTAAACGGGATACAATCTGTATCGATTTGATAGAGTCCCCGCCAAGAGAAAAATAATTATCCCTGATACCAATACGCGGCTTTTTCAACACATCTTCATATATCTCTGTTAATAGCTGTTCAATCGGCGTTTGCGGCGCCAGGTAGTTGTCATTCTCCTCTCCTGCGAGTTTTACCGGATCGGGCAGATTTCTGCGGTCTACTTTACCATTTGACGTTAATGGCAACTGCTCTACCTGTACAAACCTGGACGGTATCATATAACCCGGCAATGTATTTTCCAGGTAGGCCCGCATGGTATTTTCCGTGATATCTTCCGTTAAACGCAGTTCATCATTTTCAAACAATTTGTCGTAGAAAGGATTGCTGCGATATTCTTTTCCCTGGTTGGCAGAGGTAAAACTGAATGGCAACGGCGCTTCTCCTTTCCGGAACAAAGTACCGGTGATGATAAAGTCCGGATTCAAACCATTTTCTGCCAGCTTCCGCTCAATAAATCCTTCGATATAATCTCCTTTGGATACCCGTGTTTCATTATAGAAAACAGGCAGGTATACGGGCAACCAGTTATATTTTTCACTCAGTGTGTCCATTACTTCCTGTTCATCCACATACAGGTTCAACCACACTATGAAGCCATTCACTACCGCATCCCTGGTAAATTCAAACCTGACAGGATGGGTGTCTTCCAATTTAACTTCTTTAGTAAAATCAAGGTCTTCAAATGGCTGGTGGTTACTGATTACATTTTCCACAGGGAAATGTTCTACCGACATTCTCACATCAAACCGGTAACCTACTTCATCAAAGATCCGGTTCATATAATGCCTGCCTATTTCATCAAAAGTGAAATCATGCATATCGTCCGGAAGGTGTGCTGCGGCTATTTTCGTCAGGCTCCTTACCGGCAGCATATTGGCAGGGTCTTTCAGGAATCGCCTGGTGGCATTAATCAATTTGGCGGCGCCCTCTGATCCTCCTATTGAACCCACGATCTCAGATACGCAATAGTCTACTTTTTCCGGCAATTCAATCTCCATAATATTTCCATGGATCAGGGTGATGCGATCTTCCAAACCTAAATCACGTATCCGTTTCTGTGCTTTATCATAGGTTTCTTTCAGGATCTCTACAGCATACACTTTTTTCGCGCCTGCATCAATACAAAAACGGGATAATATGGCATCGGCACCTGTACCCAAATCCAGTACTACTTTACCTTTCAGATGGCGGTTAAAACTCCTGATATAATGTCCGTTTCTTTTCTGGTTGGTGGTGAGTGCAAAATACAGCAGGTCATCATATACAAAAAACTCAGACGTAGAAGGTGTCAGCAATACTCTTTTTTTCTTCTCTATATAGGCAATCAATTGCGATTGCCCACTATCATCTTTCTTTGCGATGACAACCGCCCGGCTCAGATCAGGATGATCCTCCAGCTGTTTTTCAATTTCACCGAGTTCAATTCTGAATCCTCTTATTTTCACCTGTGTATCATTCCTGCCCATGAATCCAATGGTGCCATCCGGCAGCCAACGGCCCAGGTCACCTGTTTTATACAGCAGCTGTCCTGAGGGGCTCACCTTATATTTTTCTGCCGTTAGTTTTTCATTATTGAGATAGATACCTGATAGTCCATTACCGCTGATACAGATCTCGCCCGTAACACCTACCGGGCACAACTGCCCTTGTTCATTGACAATGCTGATATGTGTTCCGCTCAGCGGCCGGCCAATCACCGTACCTTTTGTAGAGGAGTGAATAGTACCCGGTGTATAGGATAACTGTGTACAGAATATAGTGGCTTCTGTAGGGCCGTAAGTAACCGTGATCACTGCATTACAGAAGATGTCGGATAATTTTAACAAGAGGCTGTCCGGTATAAGATCTCCTCCGATAAACAATCGCTCTACCTGTTTGAAATCAGCAGCAATGCCTTGCTCCTGTATATATCCGCAAATCAGGTTATACACGGCCGGTACCGTATCTATATAGGTAACCGTTTTCAAAATATCCGTAAATCTGCTGATATCACGGAACTGATCTCTATCCACCATTACGGCAGTACCGCCGGTAAGTAATGGTGTAAACAACTGGAACACGGAAATATCAAAAGCACAGGAAGCAATAAACGGTTGTACCACTGGTTGATTACCCGGATACTCGCGGATAATATTCCGGAAGAAATTATAAAGATTACTGTGACGAATAGGTACGCCCTTTGGTTTACCTGTAGAGCCAGATGTATAGATGACATAGGCCAGATCATTTCCGGCGGTGGCCCTTGCCGGATCCTGTACAGGATGATGACCAGGCTCATTGCTGATTGTATTCAGCCATACGTTATCGATCAGTACTTTCACTGCACTGTCGGATAACATGTAATCGACCCTGTCGTCCGGATAGTCTGGATCAACGGGCAGATATGCCGCACCGGCCTTCAACACGCCCAGGATAGCGATGATCAGCCATTCATTGCGCTCCAACCGGATCCCTACCAGGTCATTGGCCGCAATTCCGCAGGTAGTGCGCAGGTAATACGCTACCTGGTTGGCCTTTTCATTCAGCTCCCGATATGTCAACTGTAACTCCCGGGATACCAGTGCAATGCGATCTGAATTTTTCACTGCCTGCCCTTCAAAAAGATCCAGGATATTATCCGTTGCTGAAACCGGGTTAATATGACCACCGAAGTTATCCAATTGCTGTTTTTCCGCTACCTGCAGAAAATCCGTCAACATCAGTGGCTGCTCTTCTTCATCCAGCAACACATTCAGCAGTTGTACCAGGTGAGTAGCCAATTGTGTGGCGGTACTTTCGTAATAGAGATCTGTGTTATACTGCAGTGATAATGTGATGCCATCTGCTTTTTCTGTGAAGATGAACGTCAGATCAAATAATGCCAGCTGATATTCACCGTCATGGTAAGCACTTACCTGCAGATCCTTTACTGCCTGTTGCGCTGCTTCTGAAGCAGTATCATGGCGATGTAAAATCATACCTACATCAAACAGCACATTCCGACTCATATCCCTTTGCAGGTTAAACATACCTGCCAGTTCATCGAAAGGATATAATTGATGTTCGTAGGCATGGATGGTAATTTCCCGTATTGCTGCCAGAAGGCTGCGGAAATTATCCTCTTTTTTGAAACGGGTCCTCAATGCCAGCGTATTCACGTAAAACCCGATCTGGTCTTCCAGATCAGCATGTTGCCTTCCGGCAACCGGGCTTCCAATAATGATATCTTCCTGACCCGTATACCGGTACAACAGCGCGTTGACCAGTGCCAGTAGTCCCATAAAAAGAGTGCCGCCCTGCTCTGCAGCGAGTGCACCGAGTTTACCGGCGGCAGCAGCACTAATATGTTTTTCTACAAAGGCACCGTTATAGGTCTTGATGGCTGGTCTGGGTTTATCTGTAGTGAGGTCCAGCAAGGGTAATTCGCCGCTGAACTGACTGCGCCAGTATTCTCTGTCGGCGGTTCCATGCTCATCGGCCAACTGTTCCTGCTGCCATACTGCATAGTCCTTATATTGTATCCTTAACGGAGCAAGTGGTGCTATGCTACCTTCCAGTCCTGCGTTGTAATATGTCAGCAATTCCCTGATGAGAATATCCATAGATACCCCATCACTGATAATGTGATGCATTACATAACTGAACACCCATTTATGATCACTCAACTGGTACAATCCTGCACGCAGGAGCGGGCCTTCCGCCAGATCAAATGGCTGTACAAAAGAACGTTCAACCAGTTCTTTTACTTTTCCTGCCTGGGCGGGCGTATTACGCTGATCGCTGTAATGAAGACGGAATCCGGCTTCTTCCCTGTTAAGAATGATTTGTTGCTGGTTTCGGAAAACAGTACGCAGTATTTCATGACGGGCAATCAACTGCAAAAAGGAAAGCTCCAGTATGTCTTTGTTCAGGTGTCCCTCAAATACATATACTCCCGGCATGTTATAAGCAACGTTACCATCTTCCATTTGTGCCAGCAGCCATAATCTGCGCTGCGAGGAAGAAAGAGGATAACCCGCCATCGCCGGCGCAACGGGAATATGAACGAATGATACGCCTGTTGCCGCGGCGATCAGTACAGCCTGTTGTTCCAGTACCGGATGTGTAAATAATTCTTTCAGCTCAAGTTTTACATCGAATGCTTTATGAATTAATCCAACCAACCGGATAGCCACGAGACTATGTCCGCCGGATTCAAAGAAGTTGTCTTTTATACTGATCCGGTCTTTCCCCAGCACCTCTTTCCACAACTCAAGCAATTGCTCTTCTGTGGTATTGCGCGGTGCTACATAGGCTATACCGGAATCCATGCTGCCCGCTCCCGGCGCAGGTAAACGTTTCTTATCTACTTTACCGTTGGGTGTCAGCGGCAATTCATCCAGTTGTATATAATCTGCTGGAATGGCATAAGCCGGTAAAACAGTATTCAGGTAATTTTGTATCGACGACACATTCAATCCTTCATTACCTACAAGATAGGCCACCAGCATACCCTGATACGCCAGCACCACCGCAAAGGCAATGCCTTCATATTGTTGCAATGCCTGTTCTACTTCGCCCAATTCTATCCGGTAACCACGGATCTTTACCTGGTCATCCTTACGACCCAGGAAATCCAATGTACCATCCCGGAACCAGCGGGCCAGATCACCGGTACGATACATCCGTGCGCMATCCCGGAACGGATGCTGCACAAATTTCTCCGCTGTCAGCGCCGGCTGATTCAAATAACCTGCTGCCACGCCATCGCCAGC
>NZ_JBFTHG010000030.1:0-12049 GCF_056394125.1 Chitinophaga sp. 10T418 | reverse complement strand
CGTCCTTACCTAAAAGCGTATCTCCGTTCTTCAAACGGCTGGCCGCTTGCTTCTTGAAGGTTTCGAAATCAAAGTTTTGCCTTTCCATATTGTTTTATCAGTTTAAAGTTAAAAAACTTTTTACTGACACACTTTATGTAATAGTCTCGGAGAATCCCTTAAGTTCTGGCTCCTTACATCGTATGTACTCCGCTAACTCATCAACCACAGATTGCCCCCACTCTGCGCATTTCACCTTTCTACTAATGTATTCACCAATATTCCAATACAGGCTGATTAATTCTGTATTAACTGATCTCATCGCGGCAATACGCGAATTTCTGATCAGCTGAATTACCTCTAAAAATTGTTTGCTTAACATAGACGCAATATTCGTCTTTGCACGAGTAKGATTTTCTAAGCTGAGGTTAGCAATACAAGATTAACAAATCTTAAGAATAGCKATCTGATATATATAAAAAAACGTGATACATTCTTTCGAATTGTATCACGCTTTGTGATCCCCTTGGGAGTAGCACGTATGTTCGTAATGTCTTGTAGAATGGTGTTTGATAGTGGTGAGCGTTTATTGCTAACCGTGATGCTAACCTGATTACGTATAACCGTTATAGTCAGGAGTAATCACAGATAAAGATAAGTAATTCTAAATTATTTCCCTGGAAAGCCATTTAAATTAGTCCGATCATCTTTCGTACTAAAGGCACCCGCAAATTATAGGGGTAAATAGATGAAAAATCTTTGCTATTGAATTCAAAGCTGGGTTATTAAATCTAAAATCGGTAAGCTTAACTAATAATTCGACTTTATATCTAGCCCTTATCAAGGCCATGATATAGTCTTCACCCACTGGATACGGAGCAACGGCTTGCACTCTAAATGGAATTATCGCTAATGAAACCTCGGGGGGCAATTCACTAATCCTTGTGAGTAAGTCTTCTGGCTGTACCGGAGCATATTCCTGCAATGCGGAATTTTTAATAAAAACCATGTTTTTCTCCATCCTMAAAACAAAGCCTAAACACCTTTTCACCTTGATGTTAGTACAAAAGTACTTAAATGTGTGTAATTATAATTGTAACTGAATAAGTGATAGATAGTCTGGAAAAGGTAAAGAGAAATAGGAAATTAAAGGGATTGAATTAACTAATCGACTAAAAAGGGTCCGTGATTGGCGCAAGTTCTTCATAGCTAGGGAATAGAAGGACACATGGCAATGGCATCTCTTATGAAATTCGAAGAGGTAATTTTTATTTTATGTAACAAGAGTTGTTTTTGCTTTATTTCAGCAAATTAAGTCTATGATATTTTAAATATAATAATAATATGTCAAGCAGCCTTAAAAAAAATGAAAAAGAGAAGCCCAAGAAAATTGATAAGGATTGGGCTTTTGATTTCCTAATCTCTGAGTTTAAGAAAGAAACTGATAGAGCAGCTGTAATTTTAGTTGCAGCAATACTTGACGAGAAATTAACAACGTTATTGAAGTCCAGATTAATTGCAATTCCTTCCGCGAATGATGATCTATTTGAGGGTGGGAATGCTCCAATATCAACATTTAGCTCAAAGATTGATGTGAGCTTTAGGTTGGGGTTGATAAGCAGTAGGTTTTGTAGGGATTTGCATTTAGTCAGGAAAATAAGAAATTCATTTGCTCATGACATATATGGATGTAGTTTCGAAAATGGTGGTGTTAAAGCAAGGGTAATGGAACTTGGAAAAACCTGTACAACCCTACCTTATTATGAAGTCCTAGTTGAAGAAGATAACGCAAAAATAGAGCATGGATCTAGGGGGGTATTTTTATTTGTTGTTTCATTAATGGTTATGACTCTTGATTCATTATTGGATAGTATTGTATCTATAGAACCTGTTGAGGCTATTTCTTCTGAATTTATGTACCAGGATGGACCAAGCTATGCAAAAGATAGACGAGAAAGCAGAAAAAAAGAAAAGGAAGAGGAAAAAGAGTAAAGGACCGCATATTATTTGTTTCACTGAAACAAGTTAGTACTCCAATCAACATCGGTCGGAAATAGATTATGATTTAACCCAAATTGGCATTATTATGAAATATAAAGATATTCTACTTGAGAGGATCGCGTATTTAATTAGTCTGGCCGATAAAGCAAGTTGTACGGCAAATTTCCGATTACTGTATCCGAATTTGTTACCTCTCAGTTTTGCAACTTGCATTAATTAAGCAAATGATCATTGTATTCACAATACAATTAAAACGCATGAAAACATGAATGATACATGGTTTGAGTTTGAAAAATACTATTCTGAAATGAATTTAGAAAAGTTGCAATCTTTTTTTTTYAGAACCCCAGAATGAGTCGGAACAACTTGAATTTAAATCTGGAGACCTTCCAGTTGAAGGTCTTTATAAAGAAGTTTGCGCCTTCACCAATACAGATGGTGGGGTAATAATTTACGGGGCTCCCAGAGAGAAGAAGCATGAAAAAAGTGATATCAAAGTCGCAGTCGGGGAACTAACACCTACTAAACATGGAAAATCTGGAGACACCTTGATTCAAAAATTTATGACAGGTATCACTCCTGCTCCAACCGGTATAAAGGTAATTTCGATAAAAATGGAATCCGGTTATGTATATGTCATTATTATACCAAAGAGCGTAAAGCCCCCTCACCAGACTGAAGGGCGCTATTATATGCGGGCAGGAACAATGTCCATACCGGCCCCTCATGCATTTATCGAGGCGCTATTTAATCAAAGAACGCCTATAGTACTCGATTTCAATATAAAGCTAATTAATAACAAGGGAGACGAGACTCTTTTTGACTTATATTTAGAAGTTACTAATAAATCTAACTTCCCGGCACGTGAGGTAGATGGAATGATAATAATTACAGGAAGAGTTAGAGATCGTAGTAAAATAGAAGGGGAACCGCAATTTGAGACCAATCTTTTTGAGACTGGCAATAGAGAACTTATTTCTACGTTAAAATTTCCGACAGCAATAGCCTCAAATCTTTGGATATGGCGGAAGTTTAGCACCTTGAGGCTTCTTTCAGATTATTTCTACATCAAGGCATATATTTGGGCTTTTGATACACCTGCCATCTATAAATTTTTAAAAGTTGCAAAACAGGAGATTGTCCATTTAGAAAATACGGAGGAAATTCTAATAGCAGAAGAAGAAATAAAAGTCTGGAAGGGAATTTCGCAAGAGAGTGATTGATGAAATTTAGCTTTCCCATCTATATTCGATGCGAGTTGTAATCCATTACATTTTTGCGAAAAAAATAATACTACCTTTGTAACGACAAGCCAACCTAAGTAAAACTAAGTAAGCTGAAACAGCGAATCCGCACTTTGATAGACTAACGAATAGACCAAAACAACAAAGGGAGTAGCACGTATCTTCGTAATAGATTGTAGAGTCTGCGTTTGATAGTGGTGAGCGTTCGTTGCTAAGCGTAATGCTAACCTGATTACGTGTAACCGTTATAGTCAGAGTAATGAGAGGCAAAGATAGGTAACAAATGGAAAAATTGAAATACATAAAAGGAAACGACTAGTTTTCAATTTAAGATTTCTCCTTTTGGGATGCAGAGAAAGCTAAGTACTCAACTACTAGATAGCCTACGCAAATAGCAAGGATCAGAAAATTCCCTATACTAGCATTCTCATTAAATAGAATATTCCACAATGAGTAGACACAAAAGAAAAGAGCTATTATTCTAGACAGATAAACAAAATACTTCTTCATATAATTAAATTTATATATAACATTCCACATAAATTATATAAAAGTCATACTTCGTTATCTTCCAATGTCTCTGGCTCCCCGAAAACATGCCATCGATCTTGATATTTATCCAAGCGCTTAATCTTATTATAATCTAACCATGACCTTTTCTCATTACTCGTGTCATTAAACAACTCTTTGACCTCATTGCCCTTGCAATACAAAAAACTCAGGTTTAACGGATGGCTCATCAACTATAATCCTTCGAAGATTTTCTTTAATGCTATCAGTGTCCACACCAGTTAACCTGTTTAACATCTGAGCTGAAAGAGCGTCAGAGGCAATTCTCTCTACACCCGCGGTTTTAAAAAGAACATAAAGAGTAATAGTTAAAGCCGGAATTTTAGATTGGGTTTTAGCACTCTTGGTTTGTGGTATCTCAAACTCCGGCTTTTTGTGGTTTGCAATCAATGATTCTACCTGCGGCAGAGAGACCGATGAAAAAAAAGGCAAATAGATTAAAAGGTAGACTACCCCAAAACTCATGACCCCTGTCATGCATAGCGCAGATAAGTAAAGTAAATTAAAGTAAGGGCTAAACGGCGAAATAATAAGTAGTGCAATGCCGCACAATGATAGAAAGTGGTAAAGCACGTGCCTATACCAATAGATGGCGATTAATTTTCTCCGTGTGCCTTCAATACTCCAACGCGGAGCAGTTGTTAATTGTTCTTTGTGAATTGTACGGAGTAATAGCTGATTATAGCCTACATTAAGGGGAAGATCAAAAGTGGCAAAGGATGCCAAACGCTGCAAGTTCTTTTTCATATACAATCCTTTTAGTTAATATACGAAAAATATCATTTTAATTATTACTAACCGCTAGTTCCTAAAKGTTCTGCTCCTACCAACAGCCCTTAAATAGATGTGACAACTCACAAACGGAGAATTATTTTTATTTTTTGAGGATTCAAAAAAAATCCTAATTTCAATTGTTAATCCGAATATTTCTATACAACCCAATAACTGCTTATGGAAACGTACTTCAGAATAACACCAACAACATAATTTTTTATTACCCTCTAATTTTTGTCGAGCATGCAGAAAAAGTTATCCCTTATCGTCATAATCCTGGCGAGTTCACTTTTTGTTTTGCATTCGTGTACCAAGCAGGATAAGATTGAAAACAAAAAGTCTGACCCCCAAAAGGAATTAATACAGGCAGCTAAAAATTTTTATGAATCGTCCCCTCATGCATCATTAAACATTGCATGGGATCATCCTATTTTTTCAACCGATTTAAAACGGGTATCCTTCCCGCTTATTTGGACGGCCACATTTGAGACCCCTCAAAAAGCCTATAGGCGATTGGTAATTAGTCAGGATGGGAAAAAGAAGCTAACTGGGGAAATTATGGAAGCTGTGCCAACAGTGAGCTATTTCAATACGCACCTTAAGGGAATAAATAATACCGATTTTGAAGGCACCTTAGGTGTATATGATTTCATGATGAGAATTAAATATGCTGACTATTATGAGAAAGGCATAGCAAAATATAAAAGTGAAATTAAAACCTTCCCATCTAAAAAGGCATATACTCAATCCCCTAAACAAGAAGCCTGTTATTCAGTCCAAGCCACCTACTATCAAAATGGAGTGTATGGTGTCGTATCCTATTACTATTGTGATCAAACTGTGGGAGGACCGGTAAGTGGAGAAGTAGGCCAAGGGTCCGGGGACGGAGGAGGACCATCAATTGACAGATACGATAAAGCTGACCCAGATTGGGATGGTGGCAGCAGTGATCCAGTATATAATGGCGTGAAAGATCCTTGTGAGGAAAAAAAAGTAGTAACTAGTAACGCTTTAAATCCCGTTGTTAAAGCCCAAAACGATAAAATAAAGGCCTACCAAAGCTCATCCCCATATGAGTGGGGTACAGAACACGTCTTAAATGACTACCAACGCCCAGAATCTGGTTATAAAGACAAACCAATTAGAACAGATAATCAAATCGATGCTTTGGGTTCTAAATTTACCTGGAATGCTTCAGAAGGATATACTATTGGCTTCGTTCATGATCATCCTGCCAACACGGCTCCATCACCCAATGACATTTTCGATATGGTAGAATATGCGATGTACAATCAGGATTTGGAGAGATCTTTGGGTGGTAAAGCCTTTTTTATTGGCAACGCATCAGTAACCGTTATTGCCGGAGACCTAACTTATGTAGTCACTGTTAATAACTGGGACGCCTTGCAGGCACTATACAATACATTCCACAGCAATGAAGCTGCTTTTAATCAATCTTTCGAAAAGAAAGCAGATGCCTATAACTCCGGTATGAAAGCACTTATTAGAACATTTGGGGACGCAATTAATTTATATGTGACCGAAACGCCAGGTTCACCTAATTTTGTTCCAGTGTCTTTAACTTTTGATAACAAATTGTCATCACCTTGCCCACAATAAAAATCTCTAAATTTAATACGATGAAAAAATTAACAATTATACTTCTGGTTCTGTTTAACGTTTCGTTTTCCTACGGTCAAGAAAAGCCTTTAGATGAAGTTTTTACTATTACGCTACCTAAAGGAACAGAAAAGCTAACTCTTCAACAATTTAGAGATTTTGGCGCGACAAAGTTCAGTCACACTGCTGAATACTTCTCTGACGATCTATATTACAAAAATAACGGACTTGGTATTTCATTCCGAAATATGAGCGAATCCAAGCTTGGTAAGACGAGCCTGGAATCACAGCTAAAAGCAACACCTGCCTATCTTAAAATGAACAATGCTATCAAAGTGATTGACTCTAAAATCATCACTGTAAATAGCATTAAATTTTTAATCATAAAATACAAAGAGTATACAGATAATTTCATAAGAATTACATCTGACTATGATAAAAATGATCGATTATTATTGGGCCATATTCAATACATAGACAGCGATAGCACTAAAGCAGATCAGTTCTTACAGGATCTACTTAACTCGATGCATTTCAAAAATATATAAGCATAAAAAGGATATCTGAATACTGATTATCTACCCTAAAACGCCACACATTTGGACTATTTTTAGTTCATTGTGAGGCGTTTTCTATTTTGAATACGTTATCTTTTCCATTGTAAAATATTTCTTGCATAAGTAAGAAAAGCCAAGGGAACCAGTTAAGAATTGAAAATAAATATTGTAAATTAGTATAGACAAGTCAACCCGAATAAAACTAAGTAACCACGAATCGCAATTTCGCACTTTGATAGACTAACAAATAGACCAAAACAACAAAGCCCGCACACAGCGAGCAACTTCTTTTCATTCACTATTTCTCAGCTTTATCCTCTTGCTGAAATAGTTGCCAGATTTCATTCTTCAAAAAGAATACACGGGACCTCACTTTATACTTCCTTAACTTACCTATCCTTACCCAATCATTTACCGTTTGCCGGGTCACCTGAAATAATTCACATACTTCTGCAATCTTATAAACTGGCTTATAAAGTAGCCCAGGAGTCTCATAAACAAGCTTAGGGGAATCCCTTTTCTCTTTGACAAGTAATTCTTCCCGGATTATTAATCTAACACATTGCCAAAATTGGTCTGGATCGAAGGGGAATAACATCGGGGTCATAGCATTTTCATTACGCACACTTTCACTCATACACATTGCTTTTAAATTATTGGGGGACTTATCTATTCGAAAATAATTAAAAGTTCAAAAATAACCACTACCCCATTAAATTTTAAAGGGGTAAACCAGCGCCCCGACTTCGGAGGGAAAGCGCTAAAAGGGCAGGTTGTGATACAACCTGTTATCTTGCAGTTTACCGCGAAGCAGGGAAACAAAAGATAGGTTGTGATACAACCTGACATCTTGCAGATTTCCGCGAAGCAGGAAATTTCAAGACCGGTTGTATCACAACCGA
Organism: Chitinophaga sp. 10T418; assembly: GCF_056394125.1. Taxonomy (NCBI): domain Bacteria; kingdom Pseudomonadati; phylum Bacteroidota; class Chitinophagia; order Chitinophagales; family Chitinophagaceae; genus Chitinophaga; species Chitinophaga sp. 10T418. Next base: position 4,402 of record NZ_JBFTHG010000030.1, on the reverse strand, counting down.
ACATCTTGCGGGTTCCGGCGAAGCAGGGAAGCATTGCAAAAATACTATCTTGAGGCTGCAAAAGAAAATCTCTGAAACTAATCTTCTAACCTTATTTCTCCTCCTTAACACATTATTTTAAAAAAATCCTTATATTTCATTTACCCAAAAAAATATGAAATCATGTCGTTAGATCTCAGGGAAATAGGAAATAAGTTGAATCGCTGTCGAACACAGTTAAAATATACATTATTTGAAGTCGAAACAGGTACAGGAATCCTTTCTGAAAGAATAGCAGATTTAGAGGATGCGAAAGCAGAAGCGACAGGTGATGAAATATTGATCCTTTCTGATTTTTACAAAGAGGACTACACGTTTTTCATTAGTAATCAGAAACATTCTGCATCTGAGAAAGTTGAAATTCTATATCGAAAATTTGGCAATTCATTTACTAAAGAAGATAGAATTGCCATACAGGAGTTTCTATATTTATGTGAATGTGAAGATTTCTTACTTAAGTCTTTGGAATTTGAATTTCAAGAATTCAAATTCACTCCACAAGGAAATTTTCATGTAAAACACGGAGAGGATGGTGCGCAGGAATTTAGAGAATTCCTAGCATTATCTCCTAATATGCTGATTAAAGACATTTATTCTGATATAAGGAAGACCGGTACACATGTATTTCGAAGAAGGCTAACAAACTCCGATATTTCGGGGCTATTTGTTAATCACCCCAATGCGGGGAAATGCATTTTGGTAAATTACGATGAAGACATTTATAGACAAAACTTTACAGTTGCACATGAGTTTGGGCATTCAATTTTTGACTACAATTCCGATATAAATATCTCATTTTTTAGTGATAGTAGAAAACCGGACAATTACGTGGAGGTTCGAGCAAATAGCTTTGCCTCCAATTTATTAATTCCCAAAGAAGCAATAAAAAACTTAAAGATCTCTAAATGGGATGATAAAATCTTGTTTAATGTCGCAGATCAACTTAAAGTAAATATCATGCCTTTATTAATAGTCCTAAAAAAAATAAAAGCGATTTCACAAGATGAATTTGATAATTTTAAACACCTAAAAATCCCTCAAATTGGAAAAGAAGACCCTGAATTAAAAGGATCAACACCCAAAATAAAAGAAGCCAAAACTTTTCTGTTAGAGAAAGGCTTGTCAACATTCTACGTGCAAAAATGTTATCAAGCATATAAATCAAACAAAATAACCGAAAGAAGAATGGCTGAAATGTTACTAACAGATATTTTCGAGCTTCCAGTTTTATTAAATCTCTTTTCTTTGAAATTAGAATATGGTAATTGACATTCAAATATTCAATAAATTAAATGTAACGGATAGCTGTTCTGTATACAATATACTTTCTTCTAATTTATTATTCATTACTGCTTTAAGAGAAAAATGTGTTTTCTCAATAACAAAATACGTTGAGTATGAATGCTTATATAAAGAAAGAAGCAAAATGACCGAAGCAGACCAATACTTACAAAAAAGACTTCAACACGAATTAGATAAGAAGAATTTTAATAGTTATACATTGACCATCGATGATTTACATGAAGTTTCCAAACTAGAAGATATTAAAAAGCTTGGAAAAGGAGAGTTATCTTCAATTGCCTTTGCGAAAAGAACTAACCAGGCAATCATTACAGATGATCAAAATGCAAGAAAGCTATCTCATAAAATATTGGGACTAGCAAACACCCAAACAACTAGCCACTTACTAGGCTGGCTTTTATTTCACAGGTATTTAACTGAGTTCGATCTACCTGCTGTCGTAAGTCAACATAGAGCGGCAGGAGGCCAACTAGAAAAATATTTTAATGCAGTAAACGAAGAATGCTTGCATATAAGGTTAATGCTCAGATAACCGACCTTAAATGCGCACATATGAAAAAACCTTAAATAAGGTCAGCCGCGGCGAAAATAGATTAAGAAAAATCTCCATTCAAATTAGCATCCTTTTGAGATTCGTACAATAATCTAACAACAACCAGAACAAAGTATTCAAACATGGAATATATCGTAATTGACACTAATGTATTTTACAACAATTGGTTTCTTAAAAATGCTAACTTCTCTTTCATTTCCAATTATATAGAAAACACTGGCTCTACTATATTATTATCAAGAATTGTATGCGAAGAGGTACAGAATAAATATGAAACGGAATTCGAAAGTATTAAAACAGCGTTCCAAAAAAATATCAGACAATTAGATAATTTTTATCCCTACGAAATTGATTTCAGCCTTGAAAGTTACACTTTTGATTTCTCAAAAGTGGTAACGGAGAAATTTAACAGAGTTTTTTATGTTGAGTATAATAATATCAATAATGGTCAAATCGTAAATAGAGCAATTAAAAAAATTGCACCTTTTAAAGAGCATGAGAAAGGCTATAGAGACACGTTAATTTGGTTGTCCGTGTTGTCATTTTTAAAAGACAGAAATATCAAAGATAATGTCATATTCATTACCGAAAATTATACCGATTATTTCGACAAGGAATCAAAAAAATTTAAACCTGATTTACTTAATGATATCAAAGAATATGGTATACAATGTAACATTGTACCTTACTTAAACTTACAATCATTTATTGAAACCTTAGACAAAGAAGAGTATGAGAGTCCAACAATGTTAGAAAGTCTCCAAAAGATAATCGATGAACAAGAGCCTGATATAGAAACTGAAATTGAGCTTTATATTAATCGCCTTTCAGTTAATGATATTCAAGACCTATTTTCTATTAGATCTAAATATCCATTTATCGAAACGTTGCTTGACTTCAATTTTGAAATTATTGAAGGGATAGAAAACTTCCAGATTAAACAACATAAAAAGATAGGGAGCAAAGAATATTACGTTAATTGCGAATTAGAACTTAGAATTTGTTCCTTTCTATTTGGCATACCACAAATTGACTACGATAAAAATAAGGTAAAAATCAACTCCGAATTTACCAATCAATATTTTGCCGAGGGCAATTTCGCCTATTTTGAAAAATATATACGTCCTCAATTCACAATCAACTTTATTATACACCTAGATAGCGAGGTAATTACTGGTATAGAAATTATTGAAGCTATATACACCATGAAAGAATGAATTGTAGGCTGCCAAAATAAAATCCTATCTTCGTAAAGATAGTTCCGCTCTTTGTAAAACCTCGTAAACTCTACCACCCTACTCAATCATTATAGAGTAAATTATAGAGCAAAAAAAGAAGACCCGCGCACCGCGCAGGTCTTCAAGTCTTCCAGTGATCCCCTTGGGACTACACCAATGCCTTATATATCGCGGCTTTTCAGGGTTTTAAAAGTTAGTGTAACCTTTTTTGTTACCTCCCGGAATAGCTCAATTTGATCAGGTTTGAAAGAACTTTTTATCCTCACGAAGGTACGAAAGAAAAGCCAAAAGGCTACAAAATGAATTAGGCAAAAGCCAACTTGACTGTTAGCCCTTTTCTCGATTTTTGTACTACATTTACGTTTGATTATATTGTGGCTATGACTAACAGCAAATCGATCATCACTAAACTTTCTGACTTAAAAGAAAAGGATAAATTCTTTTCTGAACAGTGGAGAAACAGAGGCCTTGTTCCTTCCGAGACGGAAATTTGCATACACCTGAATACCGTTTTCGACGATTTGTTAGATCAGTTAATAATTGCCGGGCAGGACAACAAATCAACCAGATTCACCCGGTCTGTTTTCTCCCGTACTTTAAAACGTCTTAATACTGCCGATTTTGACACAGAAGAAAGAGAGTTTATTGGAGATATGTTCATAATGATATCGAGGATACTCAGTATGGATATTTCAAGATCGCTTAACCGATGGGCATATGGACCTGCGCTAGGCTCTCTGATAAATTTAAAACTGGCCTTAAACCGTAAAAATCCCCCTGTTGAAACCCTTTCGCAGCCCTGCGTCAAATGTGGCAATATGCTTGAATCTTATATTTTAGAGAAGGAAGAAAGCAGTCCGGGATATAGTTATGAAGTAGTCAGATGCGATACATGCGATGAATATAATTTATTAGATCACGGGCCTGGCATAAAACAACTTGAGTTTGGTAATTATCAATGGGTTGAAAGACTAGACAAAAAAGAATATACTAAAGAACAAGCAGAGAACAGGGTAGAACAGATAAGATTTTTCAGAAAAAGATAAACCAGACTAAAATATAATCCGGAAGTAGAATTACAGAAATTTTTAGCCGGAGGGATTTATCTGTTTGAAAATCTGCGAGACTATTACATAAAGTGTGTCAGTAAAAAGTTTTTTAACTTTAAACTGATAAAACAATATGGAAAGGCAAAACTTTGATTTCGAAACCTTCAAGAAGCAAGCGGCCAGCCGTTTGAAGAACGGAGATACGCTTTTAGGTAAGGACG
>NZ_JBFTHG010000029.1:0-12875 GCF_056394125.1 Chitinophaga sp. 10T418 | reverse complement strand
CGAGCCGCAGCAGGCCGCGCCTTCGACCTCTGTCTCGCCGGGAGCGCCAGCGGACGGCAAATCAAAAATGGAAGGCCGGGGGTGGCGGGCGGGGGCGGACAAAGTGGGTAGCGAAGGGATGGCGGGCATAAAAGCGACCAATGTTAGAAGCTGCCCTTAGCCAGACCGGGAGCTACCCGAACGGAGGCTGAGGGAGTGCAAAAAGGGTGACAGGGTGGAGCGCAGCCCCTGAAGCGCAGCGGAAGGGGCAAGCGGAAGCCTGGCGACCTTTTTGCCGACTGAGGCCGCAGTGAGACCTTTGACAGCTAGGGGCTTTATGCCTCATAGAAACTTCATTGAAATTTGAATAGTACTAAACAGATTCAATAGGGTATATTGATTAGCAGTTTGTATTGTTACTAATATATATTTAACTATATTCGTTCCAATCTATACCTCGAACTAGATAAATTCCCAATGAAAAATATTCTGCAAAAAAAATGAATGTTCACATTTTCAGCCCAGATTTCCTACAATATTTTGGTATTTCAGGCTTTTTTAAACAGGAGAGAAATGGTGGTCAAAAAAGGGTCTATTTCGCTATCTGCAATGGAGAAAATGTTGTCTTAAAACATCTCCACGCCGGATTGGGAGAAAGAGAAATGAGGGAAATGGATATATATGAGAAGTTCAAAAATATGGATGGGCTTCCTAAAATATTAAAAATAGAGACATATGGCAGTGAGACATTTGTAGTAGAAGAGTATATCGAGGGTGCTACACTTTGTGATATTACTACATCCTATACTGGCAAAGGTGATCTCGTTAAAAAACTAATCTTAGACATATTAACAATCATGAAGCCGATATGGGAGGCCAAATATGTTCACAGAGATATAAAACCAGAGAATATAATCATTCGTTTAGACGATACCCCTGTTGTTATCGATTTTGGTATCGCAAGGGATCTTGACGCGAACTCACTAACAGCAGCTGGCTGGCAACCAAAAAGCTGGGGATTCGCAAGCCCAGAACAGTACCAGGGCGAAAAAGACAAAATCTCTTATAGAACCGATTTTTTCAGCCTTGGGGTACTCGCATACTACTTATTCCATCAACGTTTACCATTTGGGAATAATGAACAGGAAATCAGCGAAAAGTTCAAAAGTAAAGATCAGAACTTCACTCCTGATAATGATTTCCCACTGACTAATTTTTGCATAGAGGCAATGAAATTTAGTCCGGCTGAACGACCAAGAAAAATTGAAGATTTAATCAATTTGCTCTGACTATGAAGACGTTACATTTAATTGGCCACAGACATAATTGGAACTTAGATGCACATTTCAAAAACGGTATTGGAGATGGTTTCATTTTTTGTGCATATAGCTTTCAACCAGACTTTTTTACAAAAGAAAAAATAAATAAAACAGACAGTCAACTAGTCTTGGAGAAATCATCTATTGATCTTCAATATTTTGGCAAAAAAGAGTCAGGAGGCATTGGAAAAGGGAATTTAAGCCTCTACCCTTTTCACCCCGCGGCTGATCAAAATAACACCAGCCAAACAAATGTTTATATGCAAAATTCCATAATCAATGGAATTAAATTTCAAACCTCCTTAGGTCTCAATGACATAATAATTCCAAACTATTACGAAAATGAAGATTTGGGCCAGTTTGTTGGTTTAGTAGGCACAATAAACAAATGGCTCAAAAAGAATAGAGTATCGAGTAAGAGATACTTTATGACAATACCAATTACATACCACACTATAATAGATGCAAAGAAAATAGATGATCTACTCTATACATTAACAGATATCGACATCGAGTTTGACGGCTACTACATAATTTGCGAACCTAAACCAGATATTAGGCAGAAGATAAATATTGATTTTAAATATTTAAGGAACCTATCACGTGTCTTTGAGGTTCTTAAAAAACAAAAATTTATTACGATCTATTCCTATGCAAATTGGGATGCCCTGATTTTCTTGACAACCAGCGATATTGACTATATAACTATAGCCACATATGAAAATCTTAGATCATTTAGCATAAAGCGTTTTTTAAGTCCAGAAGATGGAGGCCCATCAAAAGGGTGGTATTATTCAGAAAAACTTCTAAATTTTATCAAGGCTCCATTCATTGAACTTATCCGTCAACAAAATGGTATTGAAATAATCAAAAATGAAAAAAATATTTTCTCCGATATAATTCTTGAACCCAACTATCCATGGAGTAATCAAAAAGCCGATGTTCATAAAAACTATCTATTGTCAATTGACCGAACTTTAAAAGAAATAGGATCCATTGACAACTTAAAAGATAGAAAAGAATTCGTCTTAGGATTAATTGATAGGGCTATTGAATCTTACAATAGACTTGAAGCAAAAAATGTTTACTTTCAAGATGAAAGTAAGAATTATCATCTTGGAGTATGGAAATCATACTTGCTTACCAGGTAGGTTAATCCGTATTCGTTCATTGAGTAAAATAAACATTTTATCATCAATTGGCTTCTCGCTAGTGGGTCGATGATGTATCGTAAGAATTCCTTTGTTATTAATTTCAGCTAAACCAACATTGTACTTTTTAAATTCGTCAATGTTAGACAAAGCGGGATTTATAAATTTATTATCAAGGACAACATATGATTGGCTTGCAAACCATTTATACCGATATGCCTGATTTAAAGCACGTTTCCAATTTTTAAGCTTGGCCTCAATAGCAATTGTATCCGACGCAATTAAATCATAAGATTTTCTAAATTGATAACATTCATCATGCTGATTAATATAACAATCAAGAATCAACTTTTTTAAAGACTTTTTGATCGTAGATTCACTTGTCTTTGTTATCTCCTTAATTTTCTCGAATGAAACATTAATTCCACTTTCTATAATCTTATAAACCAAGATATCGAAGTAGCCCAAACTATTTTTAGTTACTTTCTCCTTTTTAACTTTTGTAATAACCAAATCAGCAATACCATATCCCAAATCAACCTCTTCCAATATTTGTGTATTGACTTTATTAATGGCCCAATTACAAATTGGATAAAAATTATTCTTTAACTTAATTACTAACTGTCTTTCTGTGGCAAACATGCTATCTGATTAAGATGTAAGTTGAATCATCTATGTTTTTGTTCTTAATAAATTTATTCAAGTCATTCTCAACTGTGGTTAACAATCTTTTATTAAATGACTCAAAGAAAGCCCATTTACTACTTTCTAACAAATGATAGAATCCATCTGTACACAATAAAATACTTCCATTAATCTTTTCAATGCTCTCTTGAGTAAAGTCTTCCATTGAAAGACAATCTAAACCAAGACACTTTGTAATAACATTGCTGTCCCCTGATATTTTGTCATCTTGGCTTATCTGCTCCATATATTGATTTGTTATAACATAGATTCTTGAATCTCCCATTGAAGAATATATAATTCTCTTACTATTATCCGTAGGGATAAACAACGAACAATAGGTAGTCAAAACCTCAGGGATATCCATAGATAAGATATATTTATGGCAATCAAACATCAATTCCCTAAGTTTTATCTCAGAATTATTGACATACATTTCAATTTCTTGCTTCAAAAAATATTCTGCAAGCTGAGTAGCTCTCTTGCTATTTGCGGCACTTCCAACTCCATCGAATACAACAAAAAAATTATAATTTATGTTTTCGTCAATAAAAACATTGTCTTCGTTTTCATCTTTATTGACACCCTTAATTGATTGCTTGATATATTTTACACCTGTTATTTGCACCGTTTTACAAAAATTTACCCCTAAATTTAAATAAATTTGAATGCAAGTTAATTTATTCTTGCAGTTAATTCCTACAAATATTTAAGCATATAAATTATTACGCATACAATATCTAATTTGATTATTTACACATTAATCTAGATGAAAGCCAATCATTCCTCTCGAAGTTCCACATAAGGATTATCAACCCTCATTTTCCACACCTCTTCTACTGCATCGAATTCAAAGTAAACCCCTGGTACATTATTCACAGAAGTAAAGTCAATCTCACCCTCCGGTATTTTCTCATAAAAACTAAGATCTAGACTTAATAAATATTGCTCTCCATTAATTTCCCTTGCTATCAAAGTAGTTATATTAGGTAAGGGTTTACGATACTCAAAGTCAGGGATAGTATCAATCAGAAATTCTTTCCATACAGACATTCTAGAAAGCAAATCAATCCATTCTGCAGTTATACTCGAAACCATCTCTTTATAAGTCTCTTTATGAATAATTAAGTCTTTCTTATACTCCCTAATTGATCTATCTTGAAGCTCATTATCAAATAAACTAGCAATCTCTGTAGATGCAACTCTTGACCTAATTCCTGCCTGATAAATTTTAATTGTCACCAAGTTAGGTAGTCCAGACTCGACCAACATAGAAATCTCCTCGACTACGTCAGCCTCATCAAACAATTCGATAGCCCTCAGCTTCTTTGCAATACCATTAAGTATCCAGGGAAGTTTATAAGAATACAGTTTTGTTACGATTAGGATTCCATTGTCAAAACGGCTGATGCTAGACATAGCTTCACCATGTAACCAGGCTTTTCTTATTAGGTCAATATCTTTACTCTGAATATCACTACCATCCTCCAAAAAAACTGGAATTTTCTCCAATAAATATTCAAGATCTTTTAACAAAAGTATTTTGTCATCAATTAATTTTTCTGAGAAATCATATCCAATTAATAACTGGATTATTTGTTGCAACTTGTCTTCAACAAACAAATCACTATTCAATGGAATTCCTGATTTAATTATCGACTTCCATTTATCCTGATTTGTGCCAACTTTGGCAACTATGCCTTTAACACGGCATTCGACAAATGACAATATTTCCTCACCGCTTACATTTCTTTCTTTCCCTGCTTGGATATATGCCAATGATCTCCTAAAAAAATCTTCTATCCAAGAATAACTAATTTGCTCTTCATCATTGTCATTGTTAATTTGATGAAGAGACAGCAGGGTATCATCAATCCAGTCTAGCGAATTGTCTATTCTTTTTGAGTCATCACCTATCTCCTCTAATTTATTCTCTGCAATTAACGATAATAGCAAATCAAACGAAATATTATTTTTTTCACCAATTTTTTTTAGCGCTTTTACCAAAAGAAGAATCCCGCTTGTGGCCAAATCTATTTGATCTTTATCAAAGTATTCTTTTATCGTTTGTTTTTGCCATTTTATTTCCTTATTCCGTTTCTTATACGCTGTTGTTCCAATTTCTAAATTGTTAGTAAGATCCAAAGCCACCAAAACTTTACCTTCATGATCTACAAATGCTCTCCCTGCTCTGCCTGATATATTCCAAAAATCTCTGGCTGATATCAATTCCCCACTCTGATATAACGTTGAGAATATCACAGTCGACACTCCTAAATTTACCCCCTGACCCAAAGTGGAAGTTGCTATAATAACTAAGGGCTTATCAACACGCATTAATCGTTCCATTGGCAGTCTAACATCTACATGAAGATCTGAATTGTGACACAGAATACCTTTCTTCGCAAAAAGCAACCAATTACTATTGGGTCCGTAAGACTCTACGCAAGCCAGTTCAAATGCTCTCCAGTCATGACTATTCTTCCATCTAAAATCTTCCGGAGCATTACCCAAGCATTTCATATAAGCGGTTGCCATTTTAAACACAGATGTTTTAACACCAACAAAAATTAAGACCGGCCCCAAACTTCTTAGCTTATAAGCCGTGGCTGCAACTGCTTCATTTTTATCACTAGGAAAATGCCGCGGAACCCTTTGTCGTAATTCTAAGGGTAATTGCTCAGTTACAATGAAATTTGTATTATATGAGCTTATCTCAGATACACTGTTTTCCCAATTAAGGTTCACCCCTTCCCCTTTCCATTCAAGTATTCCCATTCTTTCATCTGACGGCCTCCATTTATCCTTATAAACAGTATCTTCTGAATTTGTTAGCCATTGAGCAAGTTCTCCAGTGTTAGGTAATACGGCTGAAAGCAAAAGAAATCTTCCACTATTCTTTTCAACAAAAAACCTTAATTCTTCAAAAAAAATCTCGTTCGTTATTAACCTCTGATTAGGTCCCAACAAGTGTCCCTCATCAATAATTACAAGGCTTAGCTGATCAAGTAGCTCAACGTTTCCACGAAATATTGCTTTTGACTTCTCAGGAGTTGCAATTATAACATTTGACTCTTCAATTATTTTTTCATCAATTTTACTATAAAGACTTCCTCCGTAAATATGAGATACAGATACATTTGCATGAGTCAATATCTTTTCAAGGGAATTCTCAATTTCAAATGCCAACGATCTAAAAGGCGCAATATATAAAACCTTCTTTTCGGGCCACTTTATAACACTTTCTAGGATTGCAATTTCTGCTATCCTGGTTTTCCCACTGCTTGTAGGAATACTTATTATACACCCTGCATTATTATTCAAGACCTTTTCAAGCGATCTTCTTTGGGTTATAAACAGTTCATATATCCCTCTAGGCTGCTGATAAATAAGAGAAAAAATATAACTTCTAACATTCAAAGAATTTATCTCAAAATAAGGGGACAATGACTTCCATAATGCAGCCTGGTCAAACCCCTCAGAAATAAGTAATAACAAACGAATGATCCACCATATAGAGGGATCATTATTTAATTCAGCGATTATCTTTAAGTTACGGAGACTCCCTTTTGCCATGTCCAAAAAGTGTTCTACCCCAGTTTGAAAATATTTAATAAATCCATTTATTGATTTAGCGATTACAATCTCATAGATCTTTGCTGAAGTCAAATCTTCATCCAGATCTCTCGCATGCTGGGAAATATAATCGTCAGTATAAGTTTCATTTACTATCAACGTTTCAATTTCTATTGAAAGTCTTATGAAATCACGCTCCAAAAATAAATATAACAATCTTCCTATTACAGTATTGACTTCTGTTTTTTTTATAAGAATAAAAGACTTTGAATATTGAAAACATACATAGTAAGCAAGAGCAGAAACAAGAGAATAATAATTACTTAAACCAGATTTATTTAAAGAAGAACCATGAATATACTCTAAAATAGAAGCGCCTTTTTCAAGCGGCTCTCGAGAGAATTGAAAACTTTGATTCTCTGCAAGTTGGCAACCATTATGTAGGTAATAAAAAGCCAGAATATTTAGGTTACTATCTTTTATAGTATAATTCGGGAAACTTGAAATGTTACTGGAAGTATTTAAGAGTATATATCGCGCATTTGCTTGCGCAATCATATTTTGTATATATTTATCTTCATCTACTCTATTTAGTCGCAGTAAAATCTGATCAAATAGCATCATATACTTTGAGGGTTATTTATTAGAATATCGGCTCTTTGAAAAGCCTCATTAATCAATTGTTGAGGATTTAAAAGTCCTAATGAAATAAATACCAATGTAGGATTATCCGAATTAAGATGTGATTCTACAGTTTTACTTGTTTGGCGATCACTTAATAACATGCCAGTGTAAGTAATATTTCCACTTGATTTTATTTCATCAATTATAAATCTATCAAGAGTTTTCGCCAATTCTTCAGTAGATGAATCTTTACTTAATTCATCTACTAAAAAAGTATAAGACAATGGTTTTTTATCCTTGCTTAGCGATGTTGAAATGTCTAAAACTACGGCTTTGTCCGCCTTGGCTCTAAACTTGCTTTCTCCAAGATATATTTTAATTGTATTTTGATCTATCGTTGCTCCTTCAATTAATTCAACCATCAGAGTATCATCTCCTTTCATTGCTTGATCTACATTAGGATTGTATCGAAGCTTAAAAGTTTTAATTAAATTTTTCCCTTTACAACTTTCAACATATTCAATTAATAGAACTTCAACGGCATTTCCCTTTCTTACTTTATCAGCCCTGGGCAGCTTTCTAGTTTGTTCTGCGTACTGAGGAAACCCTAGCTCTGCATACTTCTGTTTTAGATTATTTATCCTTCTTTCATCATAATGATGATGGATAATTCTTCTAGCCAACCAGTCAATAAGGTCTGGCGGTAAATCGTCTCCTAGAGGAGACAATGAACGATGTCTTTTGCTCACAGTAACAACAACGTCATTACACGCCAGCCATGTAGCAAATTTATTCGGGGAAGCAGGATGATTTCCTATTAAATCTGATTGAGATAGCATTTATCTATGTGGTTACTTTTAAATTTACAAAAAACATAATATATATACAAAAATAGTTGAATTATAAAAACTGCTGCCATTGATTGCACAAAGCGGTATCAAAAAGATTGATATCTCTTCTTACTACTTAAAGAGATTGCCGATAATTGAAAAATCAATTGAAGCGCCGATTGCCCACCCTATTTTCCAATCTTTATTTGAATACAAGTCGAATTGTGCCTGAGTAGTGTTCGTTTTTTCAAATTCAAATCCAGATGGTTCGTTGAATACATTTACTTTCCCATAATGTGCACCTGCAAAAAAACTGCCACCTCGTGCAAACTCCCAGTTAAGCCCGAAGAACAGGTTTTGAAAAATCTTATCACTGATACCAACACCGATTGTAGGATAAATACGCTCCCATATGGGACGCATATATAGGTAGTTTTTTGAATACAGCTGCCCGTTTGTAACTGGGTTTTTTACATTAGATAATTTCTTCTGACCTTTCCTGATTTGATTTCGATTCACATAATATTTAATCAACGTTATAGGAGAGGTGTACAGGGTGGCAAATACTGTTACAATCCCCCTGTTATTCCCTTCTTCCTGTTTAACCACATTGGCATTGGTGTTGCCAGGGTCTGTTACCAGGCTATAAGAGGGATTTTTCAACCAGGTATTTAATAGTCCCACACTGATATTAGCGGTGAATGACTTAGTCATTGGGATTGTATAATTCAGCCGTCCACCAACCTGCTTTCCATTTTCAAAACGATACACCTCAAAGTCTATTTCAGAATCAGCGGTCCTGATCACCAATGTGTATTCCTTCAGCAACGTTTTACTTTTGCTGGAGGTTTCTGCATTGGCATTTCTATTGTTCTCTATCCTGTTAATTCCGGTAAACGAAGCGCGTGTTGTCTTAATGCCATAAGAAACTTTCTTCCCCCCGGGCGCTGATTGATCTGCATAAATCACATGTACAACATATTGCACTTCCGGCATTCCTTGGGGAATTCCGGTAATTAGTGAGTTTCCCATTTCATCAAGAAATATATGCACATAATTCGCTCCTCCATAGATGTAAGTAGTATTATTTGGTGTTTTTGTATTAATCATCAGCCCATAAGGTGTGAGTATTAAATTCTCTTTCCCATAAGTGCTGTAGATAGCTTCTTCGTAAGCAGATGTTCCTCCTTCTATTTCCGAATCTTTTCTATCTCCTTTATCATCATCACCTTGAAGATTCAACGTATAGGTATCTCCATTATCAGTGAATACCAGTTTAGTTACTTCTGCCACTATTACGTAATCCGTAAAGTCCCTTTCCTTTTTAGCCACTTTGGCTGATACTTCACACTTATTAGTACCATCATCAATTACTATCTTGTCATTATTGGCTTCATTAAGCGGTATTCCTCTACCTGTTAATACTACATCTATCGAGTTAGTGGTAACTACATCTAGTATAGTACTGTAAAAATATCCGTTTACAGGATTGGTTGAAATAGTACAATGCCCGATGTTGACAGGCTTTATTTTTACTGTTATCTTATCTGTTGCTGATAGCTCTTTCCCCGCTATCAGTTCTCCTTCCCGCTTATATAAGCTACAGTCTGAACCGGATCTATCAAGGACTATTTTTGCCTCGATTAATGGAGTTCCACCAACGACATCAACGTCAACAGCAGTATTTACTCCGGCTGACTTGATTGTATAATTAAACCTTCCTTTTTTAAATGGTATTCCAATTGCCTTTAAGATTAAGATCTGTGATCCCTCTTCCAGAAATCCTGTTGCATAAAACTGGATACCATTTTTCACCTCGGTACTGGCAGCATAATAGCCTTTTGTGCCTACAGCTACATTTATTTTAATAATATTGGATTCATTTATTGTCGTACCTTCTTTGAAAGTACCATTAACAATTGCTCCATCCGGCACAAACGAAAATATAGCGGACCCTTTTTGTTTATTGTCCGGAGAAGGATCTAGGGGGATATCTTTATTATCTGCATCGGTGGCTTTTGCCTCAAACTCTTTAGAACTATTTACTCTTACAGATAGTATTTTGKAGCGATCCAGCGTAAAAAATTTCCCTTTTATATCACTGTCATTTATTGGGGTATTCCCTTCTTTTTCCAATGTTTGATAGCTAATCGTCTGTGCGTTTACTTGTACTATGCAGATAATAGCAAATGTTGTTAGAATTAAATATTTCATACCGGTGTTTTAGTCAATGATTAATTGAGTGCGGATAGTCTGATAGGGAACTACATACGTAAACCTTTGATTAAAATCCCGACCTAATACAATACCAACAATTCTTCTGCTGATGGGATCGAAAATGGGAGAACCAGAGTCCCCTGGCACATTACAGCAGGGTGAAAGCTGTATCATCTTAAAAATTGTCTGTGTGCCATATGGGTACTCAAATATTGCAATGCCTATGCCTGAAACCACATGGCTTCTTTTGATCCCTGATACACTGCCAATCATTTGCACAGTAAAAGGATTTTTGATGACTTCATTTGGAACAATAATGGGGTTGTTGATATCAAAAACATCATCCATCCTGCGCAGATACTGACGTAGGCCGGGGGGGACATAAGCTATAGCAGCATCAATCTGCGAATTGACAACACCAACCTGGAAGATTCCCACCGGTCTTATGCCATTATTCACAAGGCAATTAATATCAACCTGACTGCCTGAACCAACATTTTTAGTGACGGATCTTCTACCTTCCAAGAGGTAATGACGGCCAAATACATGCATATTACTAAGTATATACGGCTCATTATTCTTGTTGACAACCGGGCCTAAAGTTCCAGCAGCATCCACATTGTCCTCTTCAAAACCATTTTGCCCTGGATGTATATAGGTTAGTTCATTATACCCAGTCTCCACCACATCTGTCGGAACTCTGATCATTTGTCCATTATAGATTACCTCTAAATATTGGGGAATACGCCTGCTACCTGAAATGCTATCGTCTTTTTTACTTACGTGGAATACAATAGCATATCTGTTAATTTCCTTTTTACTACGTGTTTTCTTAGTTATATTTACGCCTACTATGTTGGCATACCTATGTCTCCATTTTTCAAATCTTCGTTCTACACTGCGGACAAGGTGCTTGTAAAAGCGTTCTTTCTTAAAAGACCTCCTTAAATGTGACGGTATTGGGCGGGGCATATAAAAATTATTTTGTTGATGAACAAATTAATTTAATAGGATAATCTATTAACGGTCACGTAAATGTTAAATGGAAGACCATATATTAGAGACAGGAAAATAGTTAAATAGAGCTATTCATTTATTTTGAGGTTCAAAACTATTGCTATTTCCAAGGTATATGTCTACAGCACGATATGCTTCATGAAATAATTTAAAGCATTTTTCTGGGGCACAAAATCTTTATGCTGATCGCCAATCTGATATCGTAATATATAATTTTCTTTTAAATTTCAGCCTTACTAGGGGGAATTTATTTTTATACCATTTCTAAATTGATACCATTATAAAAATAATGAACTATTAGATAGAAGAGTTACATATAATAAATATAAACACTGCAAAAGCATATAACTTCTTATGCAATATACATTTCTTAAATTAATGGGTGTTATACATAAATTATGAAATAATAAGAATGCAACAATAGGCTATCGCCTCTTATCAGCCGTTGATAACTCAAAAGCAACCAGATTAAACATCGCCCGCATCCTGCTTCTTAACCGATTGCCATAGACATCTTCCAGCTCTTGGTTATTGAGATTAGTGGTTACATGTGTTAACATCTTATTCGAAACCAGGAGATCATACCGTGAAAGCAATATCTCTCCCATTACATTATAGCTGTTCCCCCAAAAGGTAACATTTTGCTCTAACCCTAAATCGTCAAAACAATATATCCTTGGAATACTAGAGTAAGGGAAAAATGCCTTCTTACTATAGCGTTTTATAGCATCAAAGCCAATTTCGCCAAATTCAAAGCTAATGTCCCTGCAAGAAACCACCTGCGGCCGATACGCTTCCGACGCTAAATTCCGAGTTAGTGTCATAAGCGAGGTTTTACCACATCCAATTCGCCCGGTGAGTAAGATTCCTTTATCCAGATCTATGCCCTCAGCTGCTGCTACCGTTTCATCCTGCAGGAAATAAGCTAGTAGTTTTATCACCACCGGCCGATCTATATCATCAATCCGGAATCGTGGCCCATACACATTCTTTCCATGTTCCTCCAGCTGCTGCATCAGCAGGTAGTAGTCATAAGGGCTCTGAATAGCTTTTGTTTTCATTGACGTGGAGCTTTCCTGGCCCGGTTGATTGTTTGGTGTATCTGTCATGGGTTACAGTTTTTAGAGAAGGAATATTTAGTATCCATTTGTGAGCTGCGGCTTGCCAGTCGGTGATCAGCGTCTTGCCCGATTGTCGCCAGCCATTGGCCTGGTAGTGGTGGAAAAACTTTCCTGCTTCCACCGTCGGGTAGACGTGGGTGTTAAAAAAGTCCTGCACCTGGGGCAAGGTGGGGAGAACACGCCCGGCTGCATCTGCATTTTCCGCGCGGGGTGTATACTGATCGCTTTGGGGATTTTTAATTTCATTTTTATAATTTTTTTTTGAGAGCGAGAGCATGTTTTCTCTCTCTCGTTTATACTTGTTTATTTGTTTATTAAAGTGTCGCAAAATTGCGACTGGTATAGTATCACTTTTGC
>NZ_JBFTHG010000028.1:0-13766 GCF_056394125.1 Chitinophaga sp. 10T418 | reverse complement strand
CTCGCTCGGCCCTTCCGCTGCGCTCCAGGGCCTGCGCTCTGGCTGCCGCCGCAGCGGCCGGGGGTGGATGGGCGGCGGGGCGGGGCGACAGTAACGCTATTTAGCGGGAGATTATAGCACTGAACGACAGAACACTGATTAAGCGACGGGAGAATAAGCTGCGCGAACACCAGCGTCAGTACCTTGATCGACGTTGTACTATCGCGCGGCGTCCGGGAGAACAGATGATGGGGGCATCAATAAAATATAGGCTCAGCTTTATCACTTTGGCCATCGGTTGATCATAAGCCCAGCTGTAGTAGCCCATCATCTATTCTCCCGGACGTTAGCGCGTTTGATCCAACAGTATTTTTATTGTTTTAACTGATAGCCCAATAAATGGCTGTCTCCAGATGACTGGTAGTCTCTTGGCGACGGTCCCACCAAATAACGGCAAGGTTGATAATATCCAGCACTTACCATATAACCTAAAAGTATAAGCACGGTATTGCGTTTGGTACATCATCAATGATGGCCATTATCAACTTAATCCCGAAAGAGGTTTTATTGTGGTTGTAGAATTACAGCGATGTAAATATGTAGTTAGTGCTTTCTTAGCGCTTTTTGTTCCTGGTGAAACTTTTCTCTGGCTGTTTTCAAGTCTTTAAGTAACAGATCGGGGTGGCCCCAATATTTCAGGCTTAATTCTTCCCTGATCTTCCGAACCTCCGCCACAGCATCATATTTTTTACCTTTTTTCATGGTCGTTTGGCTTTAAGATTTCCCGCGGGGTCCTGATTTCAATTAATCGGTAACCCATCCGCAAATTAATAGAATTATACAACTTTATACGATCGAGGTTAACAATATGCTTAAAATTCCAACTTGCAAGGATATTGGCTCCATGCAAAGTAGCTAGGGCAATATGCAGTGCATCATTGTAGCATTTGTTGGTCAACGCACCCTCCGCTATATATGTTTCTGCGAGTTTAAAAGCTTTTACGTGGCCTTTGATCTCTACCTTGTAACGGTCTGGGATTTCCGTTAATTTGGCTTTTACTTCATCTTTAGCAGGTGCCAGCTCCATCATAACCAAATCAGACAAAACCAGTTTCTTTAGCCCCGTCCTGAATTCATTAAAAAGCGCATTACTATGTTCTTTAAATTCTTTGTCAAAACAGCCTCCTATTACTGAGGTGTCAGTATAAACTTGAAGCATAAATGTTGTTGGAGAGGTTAAAAACAATGTTACATTCTCGGTCTGTATTCGTATTCTACTGTGGGAGTAATTGAATATAAGAATACGTTTTTCAATACCAGACTAAACTGGTGAATTACAGTATTTCATAAAATATGGTTTTGGGTTAACGGTTAATTGTCAGGTGTACTGTGGGCGGCGGTTCATGATACTTCCGCCCTCAGTTACCCGGTGCTTAGGTGGAAGTCTGGTTTTACTTTTCCCAATATGGTTTTTCAATTGGTGCCTTACTGGTTACTTCAATTACCAGTTTTTCTTTGGCCACAGAAATAGATATAGTATCTCCGATACTAAAGCCCGCTTCTGCCAGCCATAAGCCAGATAAGTTTAACCACGGTACTTGTAGATATTCGTAGAGCCGTGGTGTACTTTTGCAATGCAGTTTAGCTTTTCGCTCTTTTGATTGGTTTTCCATGATGTTGATTATTTTAAACAAATATACTTAAAATGTAGATAATGGTCTACTTAAAATGTAGTATTTTGTCTTACTTTGTGTCATATAATGGTCATTTCATGTGGATTATTATCGACACTTTACGCTGTTGATCTGCTTATCCACCCCGCCACTTTACATTAAATTTAAAATCGGTAGTTTGCGCGAAAATCATCCATTATGACGTTTGGTGAAAAAGTTATCATCGCGAGAAAACAAAAAAAGTTAACACAGACAGAACTGGCAGATGCAACTGGTACATCACGGGATATTATCGGTAAATATGAACGTGATGAATCGAAACCGTCAATCGAGATAGCAGCTAGGATTGCAGAAGTCCTGGACAGTTCATTGGACTATTTGATAAGAGATATTAACCCCGAAGACGCACTGGCTATAAAGATCAAACAACTTTCTCCTATTAATAAGGATTATGTAATGGCTGTAATTGAAGCGTTTGAAGCCAAAGAAAAATTACAAGGAAAAAGATAAAAGGGCTCCCGCAATTTTGCGAGAGCCCTTTTACATCAAACAATCCCATAAGGTAACCACACCTTTAAACCGGAAAACTATTTAAGGCAATACTAACCACCTTCTTCACTTACGGCAGTCTGACTTACTCCTGTCATCACCGTACCCGCAACAGCAAGGTATCCTGCTACTTTAGCGATGATCAACGGCAAAGCTGGAATACCCATCAAGGCCCCGCTAATTGCAGTCAGAATCAATCCTATGTTACGCACCTTGCTAAAAAAAGGTGGAGTTGCTGCTGTAAGACGTTTCATTAACTCCATAAAACGCTTTTTTAAGATTAAGAATTACCTGGACATTCTTGTCCAGGCTAACATTTCATTACGGACCTGGGGGAGGAGCCGGCACACCGGAAACCTCTGCTACAGCCAGGGCGTTGAAAGCACCATTTTTAAGACTGTACAGCGCTCCGTTTACCTGTTGGTAGAACTCTACGCCCAATACAAGAAACAGCGGTTTAGTGCTGTTAGCTGTTACATTCACGGACAAGTTCATGACCTCTGTTGCGGTAGCGTTGATAGCTAATTCAGCACTCGCGGCACTCGCATTTACGAAGGTCTCCGCCTCGAAGTCGATCTCAGCACCAGCAACCAGGATCTTGAAATGCGTGGCGCCGGCAGGACTAGCCAGCATGTTGATCGGAATGAAAGCCGGAATATCAACTTTAACGGTGCCGGCAGCACGATCTATGCCTGCAGTGAAAGGAGCATACAAAGTGCCTCCCAAACGCCCGTTGATATTGAATTCAAAACCTTTCAACAGCTCCGCTTCTCCATCGATCACATTACGCTTACCTCTTACATTGGTAGCATCTGCCTGGACTACTTTTAGCATTGCACTGGAAAGACGTGCGGTCAGATAGCTATCACCAATATTTAAAAGCAGCGCGCGAAACGCCGTTCGGAGAAGTTTGCCGGCTTTACCGGCCCTGCCAAATTCCGCTCCGTTTTCACGGGTACGAACAAACGCAGGATCGGTAGCAATGCGGTCGGCATTAAGTCCACCTTTTCCGCGTGCCAGGTGTCCGGCCTTTGATTGGTAAAAGGTGATATTACCTATTGTACCTTTCAAAGGAATTATTCCCATTTGTTTTGCCATTGGAAACAATTTAAGATTAAGAAAAAGGGCTGTTTACATAGCCAAGCCCGTTAGGCTCACATCTGCGCAGAATGCAGTAAATTTGTGATTAACCACACCAAACATAAACCGGCATTTTAACCCAAAAAAGTTTCCATTCCGATTATGCCGAATTTGCAGACATTAATACCTCACCGCATGGTGATTTATGCCCGGGATATAGAAAATATCACCGGCCGCAGTGAGCGGACCTCCCGACTTTTGCTGCAACGTATCCGTGAAGCCCTCGGAAAGAACCCAGGGCAGTTCATAAGTGTTTCTGAGTTTTGTCAATATACTGGACTGAAAGTAGAGGAAGTGAACCTGTACTTGAGGCATTAACTGCGCGTTAAAGCCAGATCAAAGGGTTGTATAAAGTATGGTAAGGCTGTATTGTAGATGCTATGTTCTCTCAAGCCTAATAAGATTGAGTTATTCCGGGTGGCAACAAAAAAGGCAACACTGGCTTTTGAAGCCGTGATATACAAGGCATTGTCCTAGTCTCAAGAGATCACAAAAGGTGCACATTTGTGCGTGCGCCTTTTGTGATCTCTTGATCATCCTGGTGCTGAAAAGAATAAATTCGGCGTTGCCTATTCTAATCAAGTATGCGAATACTGGATTTGTAGAATAAATCATTAAATTATATCTTCAGGCTTTAGTTGTTTGGCAGTGAACAGGTATCTTATTCTTATGAGATATTTCTTTTATGCTTTGAAAAGTGAATTAATCCTTTTTATTACCATCTATGAATATGTTTATTGACCACCAGGACTGTCATGCGCAAAGTAGTGCATTTTCACTTTTATTGAGGAAGCTGATCAGCAGTAATTTAAAAACATTGATAGCAGGTCTATCACAGATGTTTTTAATTTTTACATCCGTGCAACTGTACGCTCAAAGTAAGGATCTGCAAGCTGTAATGGGGCCGTCTCCTAATGTCGCGAGCTTATTTAAGTTCAAAGATCAGCCTATTTCACTGTATACAGGAACAGCAGCTGTAACTATCCCTGTCTATACTATTAAACAAGGTATTATAGAGATACCGATTAGTTTGATGTACCATTCGGGAGGAGTAAAGGTATCTGAAAATGCATCGTGGGTTGGGCTCAGTTGGGCATTAAATGCCGGGGGGGCGGTAACCCAGGGTATATCGGGAAAACCAGATTTACCCTGGGTTACAAGTGGTACGCGCTACAATAAACCAGCATTGATTGATAAATGTCTGCTTACTTCCATTATGGATGGCAATTATGATTGTCAGCCTGATATGTTTCAATTTGCAGGCCCTGGTATTAGTGGCGCTTTTTATATCAATGACAATTTCCAGTTCTGCCAGATTCCTTATTCCAATGTGAAAATAGAGATGCTGCCAACTTTCCAGGGTGGGGGAGCTGCATGGCGATTTACTAATACTAATGGAGTAAGTTACATCTTCTCAAAGGCGGAATCGGTAGTTTCTTCCAGTCTGATCATTAACAACAGCAATGGAATGAACAATGGAGGTTCTGCCATCCCGGGACCGATGAATAACTACAATGTCAGTTCCAATAGCTGGCACTTGACCCATATTGTTTCTCCTCTTAAAGATACTGTTTCAATAGACTATGAATTATACAATAGCCAAGTGGTAAATTTTATTGGTGAGAACAATTATGTGGGTGCTCCCGGGGGCGGCCAGGTTCCTCCTAACACCACAAATTACGAATTACAACGTATTGGCGGCTGGAGGATCAAGCAAATCAATTCAAGGAACGGCATCGTGAAGTTTGTCACTGGTGGTAACAGGTGCGATATCTATAATGACAAGTATTTGTCAGAAATACAAGTGCTAAATAATTCCGGGAAAATTGTTAAAAAAGTACAACTAAGGTACAAGTATCTTGTAAATGGCTCTTTGCAAGACCTTGCGGCCATAGATTGCAGCACAGAAGGGCCTCCTTCTTTAGGTGCGGTAGATGTGAACAGACCTGAATTGACAAGACGTTTAATGTTGGTAGGGGTTGATGAAACAGATCCGGTAACAAACCAGGTGTCCGGCAGCTATACTATGAGTTATCAAAATGCTATTGGATCTGGCTATTTGCCTTCTAAATTCTCAGCACAGCAGGACTTTTGGGGATATTATAATAACAATCAACAGAATTCGCTGCTGCAAACATTACAGGCAACAACATCCTATGTTCAGGGCATAAATATACCTGCTATTGGAAACCGGGACCCTAATCTGCAATATGCTGTTCAGGGTATGCTCAACAAAATTACATATCCGACTGGCGGTAGTTCCAGTTTTACTTATGAATTGAACTCCGTGAGACAGGAAGGTTACACCGGATGTGGTAACGTCATCGCAATCCCTACAAAAACGTATTCGCTCACTGCCAATGTTGGTGGGCAGCAGTTGGGTACATTTACTGTAAACAGTTGTCGTGGTGGAGATAGCGTGGCCTTCCAGATAAGCGGGTGCAATTTTTCAGACGCGATGAGCCCAACAACAAATTTGCCATATGGATTTAATGTCACCTGGGCCGGAACTACATATGTTACCAGTCAGGCTGTCATTAGTCAATCTGGCGGACATGCGGTTACCGGTACCAAATTTTATCTCCCCAATGGTACATATACCATCACGTCTTTCTCAACTACTGGCCCAGCGTGTACATATACGCTGACGCTACCAGGGCGTAATGAGCAACAAAAAGAAACAGTGAGTGCACAAAATGAAAAACCTGTAGGTGGCTTAAGAGTAAAACAGATTGTAACCACAGATCCTACCGGAAACGTAAATCTCATCAAAAAGTTTGAGTACACAGTAACCATTAATGGGATAACTGCTTCCAGTGGGACTGTTTGCGACCAGATATACGCGCCTTTTAGCAATACTTATGTCACMGCGAAAGACGTTACTACATCTGATGGTACTTTTACTTATGTTTCTGACCCGTATACGATTTTAACAGTTAGTTCAAACACCAATTACCCTTTAAGGATGACCCATGGTGCACAGGTAGGTTATTCAAGGGTTGTAGAGCGGATGACCGATGACAATGGTAAAGACAATGGCTATGTTGTATACAATTATACTACAGATGGAGATGAGAAATTTCAGTCGCCCCAGATTATCAATCCTGCTATTAGTGGCGGTACTTCTTTTGATGCCAGCGGACTTTATCCATTTGCACCCTCTTTTAGTTATGAATGGACAAGGGGAAATATACTGGCTACTGAATATTATAAAAATGATGGCAATGGCGGGTATGCCTTAATGAAGAAAGAGGAAAACCGCTATTCATTCGTGAAAACAAAAGACACTACTGAGGCATATGTTGCGGCATACTATTTACATTCAACAGCTCCTTACAAGATGAGTTGTGCTTCCGGAGGATTATTTGGCTCTTATGATATATTCAAGTATACACCATACAAGTTGTATTCGCAATACCGAACATTAGACTCTACCATCACTACTACCATAGAGGATAACGGGGTAGTACTATCAGATACTACTACTTACGCTTATAAAGAGGGCTATCAATTACCATCAGTTACTAAGAAAATTGACGCAAAGAGAAGATCAGTTACCATAAACTCCAGGTATGTTTATGACTTTAATATCCCTGCATCGACATCTGATCCTATTGCCCTTGGAGTAAAAAGGCAACAGGATCTTAATGTCCTCAGCCCGGTTGAGACATACACACAGATCTCTAATTTGGATGGTACAAATGTCCAAACAGTCAATGGATTTTTTACCAGGTACAACACGAGTATACCGTTGCCTGATATGATCTACTCACTTGAAATACCCACACCGATAACCGACTATACCAGTGCAACAATCGGTTCCGCAACTTCTGGTATAGATAGCAGATACAAGCCTGCAATTAGTTTTGATGCATACGATGGTATTGGAAATTTGCTTCAGCAGCATAAATCGAATGATGTGTTGCATGCCTATATATGGGATTACACAGGTATGTATCCTGTTGCTGAAGTAACAAATGCCGATCGGTCCAATATAGCATATACAAGTTTTGAAACAACGACTAATGGTAATTGGACAATTACTGGTGGAACCATCAATTCATCAGACGCTTTAACAGGAGAAAAAAGTTTGAGTCTGGCAAGCGGAAATGTTGTGGCTAAGGCCTCTTTAACTACCGCGGACTATACAGTGACTTACTGGTCAAAATCAGGCTCATTTAATGTAAACGGTACAACAGGCAGCAGTAGGGGAAGCAGAAAAGGATGGACACTATATGAGCATAAGCTGGTAGCAATAACGGCTGTTAGTTTGACAGGGACGGGTGTAATCGATGAATTGCGACTTTATCCAACCGGCGCTCAAATGAAAACTTATACGTATTCTCCACCAGTTGGTGTTACCAGCGAAACAGATGTTAACAACAAAACAATCTATTATCAGTATGACAATTTAATGCGTTTACAACTGGTGCGTGATCAGGATGGCAATATCCTGAAACAAAATGATTACAAATACGTGCAACCCGTTACACAATAAAATAGTGGGAGTTTCCTTCTGCGAATATAGCCCATGACGAAACAGACTAGCGGTGGAAGGAACTATCGGCGCCCGGAGAGTGAAGGTTACGCAAAGCGTAGCGCAACGCAAGTAATTGGAAATACTAAAAAGGAATTGAAGAAGAAAAATTAGCCGCGCGCCGGACAAGACGGGCACAGTAATGATTAATAACTCTGTTGAAAGAAATATTATGTATAGGTTATATCTGTTTGTTATATTGCTGGCTTTCGTGGTAAGGGTGCAGTCACAAAATAGGCCTGATGTCACAGTTCGTCCGCAGGCTACACCTGTGGCCCTGCCAGGCGCTTATAGCAATACCACTATTAATTATATCCGCACCTGGAAGCCGATGGTGCCTAGCACAGATACGGCGTTTGTTGCATCTTCAAGTCGTAAGGTAACGGAAGTATGGCAATCCACACAATACTTTGATGGACTGGGCCGCCCTTTGCAAACGGTATCAAAAGGAATGAGTCCCGCAGGAAAAGATTTGGTAGGCACTGTTGTGTATGATGCTTTTGGACGCGAACAGTTTAAGTATCTGCCTTATGTGCAACAAAGCGGCAATACCAGTGATGGTAAATTTAAAACTGATCCCTTTAATGCTCAGAAGGCATTTTACCAGAATGCGACCCTGGCGCCTGGTGGAACTGGAGAAGCGGTGTATTACAGCAGTGTCGATTATGAGGCTTCTCCTTTAAACCGAACTCTTAAAACTTATGCTCCCGGCAACAGCTGGGCAAAGAATGATCCGGCCACCGTAGAGCGGGGAGGTAACCGACCAGTGGAGACCCGGTATCAGCTCAACGCTACAGCGGACTCAGTGCGGATATGGGATTTTTCCGGTGGGGCGGTTATCCCTGGCAGCGCAGCCGGCAAAATTTATGGCGCAGGCCAACTTTATAAAAATCTTAATATTGATGAAGCCGGCAATCAGGTGGCAGAATACAAGGACAAGGAGGGCAAAGTAGTTCTAAAGAAAGTACAGTTATCCGCCACATCAGGAAAAGCACACATGGGCTGGCTGTGTACCTATTACGTTTTCGATGACCTGGGTAACCTCCGTTTTGTCGTTCCTCCGAAGGCGGTGGAAGCCATCATCAGCAACTGGACAATCACTGCGGGCATCGCTGCGGAGCTTTGTTTTATTTACCGGTATGACAGCCGTAATCGTATGATCATTAAAAAAGTGCCTGGCGCCGATTCCACTGAAATGGTATATGATGTACGCGACAGGTTGGCTTTTTCACGGGATGGTAATATGAAGGGCAATAACTGGCTTGTGACTTTCTATGATAACCTGAACAGGCCTACGCTGAATGCGCTGTATAGTGATAACACCAGCAGAGATGCGCTGCAAACGGTCATGAATGCTGCTACGGGCAATACACAAAGCATACCTTATACTTTTCCGGGAACTGCTGACCTGGTATTGGCATCTTATGATGGAACCACTTCTTTGTATGAAGCAACAAATAGTATTTGGCTTACTGATGGGTTTGATACAGGAGCCGGAGCAGGCGTGTCATTTGAAATTAATGCTTCAGCAATTAACGGCAGCACAATAATCGCCGCTTCTAATCCATTTCCTAATATTCCTGTCAATAAGTTAACCCCACTGGTATACACTTTTTATGGCGATTACACCTTTACGGGGAAGAGAAATTATGTTGCAGGTGATATTACCAAGCCGCAGGCAGGGAGCAATCTTTATGCGGAAGCGCTGCCAGCAACAGCCAGTACAATGGTCAATGGCCTGGTTACCGGTACACGAGTAAGAGTCCTCGGAACAGATCAGTGGCTTACAACGACTTCCTACTATAATGACAAAGGCCGTCAGATACAGACGATATCCGACAATATTAGCGGCGGGTTTGATGTTTCTACTAATTTGTATGATTTTAATGGTAAACTGCTGAGTTCCTATTTGAGACATAAGAATCAGCGTAGTGGCACCATTCCACAAGTCACTATGCTTACAATGATGACTTATGATGCAGGCGGGCGTCTGCTCAGTGTTAAGAAGAGGCTAAATGATGATGTGGCTCTGGAAAGAACGGTTGCCACAAATGAATATGATGAGCTGGGCCAACTGAAGAAAAAACGTTTAGGCGTTAGTAGTACCACTACGCAGCTGGAAACATTAAACTATGATTATAATATTCGTGGCTGGCTGAAAGGGATCAACAAAGACTTTACTTCCACACCCGGAAGCACCACCAACTGGTTTGGACAGGAACTGAGCTATAATTATGGTTTTTCAACTACCCAATTCAATGGAAATATAGCAGGAGCTACCTGGAAGAGTCGTGGTGACGGTATACAGCGGGCATATGGCTATTCTTACGATAATGTAAATCGCCTCACCTCTGGCGATTTTAATCAGCAAAATGGGAGTAATTGGACGAATACGACCATGAACTTTTCTGTGAGTGGGCTTTCCTACGATGCCAATGGAAATATCCTCTTCATGAATCAGAAAGGCATGAACGGTACCCAACCACAAACGATAGATAGTCTGAAGTATAGCTATTCCGCTGTTAGCAATAAGTTATCTTTTGTAACAGATAGAAGTAATAACCCTCAAAGCACGTTGGGCGACTTCAAGGAAATCAACAACAACGAAACGATAGACTACGCCTATGATGCGAACGGTAATCTCACCAAAGATGCCAACAAAAATATAGCAGCTATTCGTTACAATTTTTTGAATCTTCCGGATAGCATTGCTATTGCAGGTAAGGGAGCGATCAAATATCAATATGATGCCTCAGGCAATAAACAACGCAAAATAGTTACAGACAATGCGGTTACTCCTGCCAAAATAACAACAACCGACTATATCAGTGGGTTTGTTTACGAGAACGATACCTTACAATTCTTAGCACATGAGGAGGGACGCATCCGGGCAATCTTAAAGTCGGGGCAGCCGGTGGCCTATAAATACGATTATTTTATAAAGGATCACCTGGGAAATGTACGGATGGTATTAACGGAGCAATCTGATACCGGCGCTTACGCGGCTACCATGGAAAGTACGTTAGCGCCTGCCGAAAATGCCTTATTCAGTAACATTGATAACACCCGAGCAGCCAAACCGGTAGGTTACCCAGCAGATGCAACTACCTCTCCCAATGATTATGTGGCCAGATTGAATGCCGCCAATGGGCAGAAGATAGGTCCATCCCTGGTACTGAGAGTGATGGCAGGTGATACGCTGCAAGTTGGTAGTAAAGCATTTTATAAAAGTACTGGTGCCAGCACCTCCGCTACCACTACCGCTAATATGCTGGCCGCCCTATTACAGGCTTTTGGTGGCGATGGTATCAGGGATGGTGTTCACAGCGCAACTGGCGCAGGTTCCCCGCTGGCTGTAACGTTTAATAACACGGCTTATGATAATTTAAAGCAGAAGGATCCTTCACAGAATCTGCCCGACAAGCCTAAATCCTATCTCAATTACGCACTGTTTGATGACCAGTTTAATATTGTCAATGAAAATAGCGGTGTAAAGCAGGTACAGGGAACTCCCGATGCCTTACAAACCATTGCCACCGATAAAATGATCATTAAAAAGACCGGATTTATCTATATTTATACAAGCAATGAAAGCGGGCAGGATGTGTTCTTTGATAACCTGGTAGTGTCACATAGTAGTGGCCCATTGTTGGAGGAGACACATTATTATCCGTTTGGGCTGACCATGGTAGGGATTTCCAGTAAGGCTATGGGGAAATTAGAAAATAGATATGGATTTAACGGGATTGAGAAGAACAATGATTTTGAGTTAAATCGATATGAGGCATTTTATAGGACATTGGATCCTCAAATAGGAAGATTTTTGCAGATAGATCCCCAAACTACATTTACGGAAAGCCTGTATAACGCAATGGGTAATAATCCAGTATCTAATAATGATTGGCTTGGGAATTATTTTACATGGTCTAATCAAACTTTGCAGGATACCTATGACCTTTTAAGAAAAGAAAATGGAAATAGAATTGCGGGTTATACTAAGGAATTAGCTGGCCTGGATTTAAACTCAAAGGATAGTAAAGTGCAGGGCAGGATAGGTCAATTGACAACGTTAATCAATAAGCATGGAGAGCTGAATTCTCAATGGAATGAAATGGAATCATCAGCTGTGGAGTTCCACGTTACCGATCAAGAAACCATAGCGGGAGCAAGAGGAGGAACAAACTTTGATGTAAGTAACAAGCGTGTAAATGTGGATTTAGGTAAAAACGGAGTTAATATTTCTACCATGGCACATGAATTTCGTCATGGTTATGCCTACCTAAATGGAGAGATGGTAGGAGTAAAAGGGACAGATCCATTTTACGACATTATGGATGAAGTTGCCGCCTATAATGCTGATTTTCTTTTCTTAGATAGAAACACTGCTAATCTTGTAGCTAATGGTAATTATAATCTGAATTGGTTTAAAAGTACAATGGGTAAAAACCCTTTATACTCTGATCTAGCAGGACGAGATGAGCAGCTTACCACAAACAGTTCAGTAGCGAGCTTCATAAAGTATAATCCGGGGGCTAGGATATCTTTTGTACTTGGATTTAAGAATAATGCTAATATTACATTAATGCAAGCAATTAATATCCTTAATGAAACCAGTCAAAAATTAAATAATAAACCAGAATATTATACAGGCCAATTACTTAATAATAAATAATATGAGAGTATTTTTTGCGATTGCGGTTATAGTTTTATATTCAATATGTGGTAATTGTCAAGCCCTAAAAAGGGAACACGTTACAAAGAAAGATAAAATGAATGGCGTTTTCCTTAAGTTTAACTATTCAGCCAAAGATAGTTATGGTGTTATTAATTTAATTCTGAAAAAGGACAACACTTATTCTTATAGTGTAAATACTTTTGCAACTCATAAGATAAGTGAGGGTAAGTGGAAAATGGTTAAAGATTTATTAGTATTGGAAAGCACATTTCAAATGGATAATGTTCCTGCAGAAATAAGCTATGAGAAGAACGCAAAGTTTGTTGACAGTTTTGATATTGCCGTTGTTCAAAATTTCAAGGGTGAACTTTTGATGGATGCCTTTGTGTTAATTAATAATGATACTATAAAATGTCTTCCAATGATAGGAAAGTGTAATGCTTCGTTTGAAAGGATAGATAGCGTGAAAGTTGTTTTTGAGAACGGTATGTCGTCAAAATGGATTACTGTGAAGAGTGATGAAAGAAAAATAGGGCTTACTGTATTGACGGATGCCTCCATTGGAAATTACCTTGTTATGAATAAGCGAAAATTTAAACTAAACGGTAACTATTTAAGACAGCAGTAGACATAAGTTATTATATTCGTAGATGACCTTGCCAATTATTTTACCTGGCCCGAAATAGGGTTTTCAAAATATCTTTAGAGATTGATGTTTTGTCTCTTCATTTAAAAAAATACGAAAGATTAAAGGAGCGATTAAAGATTTATCAATAGAATAATAAGAATGGGTAGTAAAAAAAGCTAGTATTCCCAGTTATTTTTTTAGAGGTTAAGAAATTTCAGAAGGTTCATCACGTTCTTATCATTCACTTTGTAGCATTTTGGCTTTTCTTTCTTACCTTTATCGGGATAAAAAGTTCTTTCAAACCTGATCAAAGTAAGCTATTCCGGGAGGTAACAAAAAAGGTTACACTAACTTTTAAAACCCTGAAAAGCCGCGATATATAAGGCATTGATGTAGTCCCAAGGGGATCACTGGAAAGTTTCAAAGCCTGCGCTTATGTAGTGCCCCCCAAAAGTTAGACACTTCTTGGGGGCATTTTTTATGAATAAAAGGATAAAATACAGCTTAAAGCAAAAGTTAGCTGCAATCATCGCCGTAGAAAAGGGGAATGAATCTATACGTTCAGCAGCTAGCCGTCTTGGTTGC
>NZ_JBFTHG010000027.1:0-14266 GCF_056394125.1 Chitinophaga sp. 10T418 | reverse complement strand
GTCCAGGAAAATATATGTGCCAAGTGGAACAAGCCTGTACACAACTGGAATCAGACATTGGCGCAATTATCAATTATATTTAGCGAACGTTTGAAACTTAATCTTTAATCACCGTGACACACTTTATGTAATACTACCAAATCTGCAGTAACAATAAATTGCTTATGCCCCACTTTTGTATAAACTGTTCCCTTAGGCAGACTAACCGTTACATTGCCTGAACGACCACCTTGCACCCATAACCGCAGTAGTACCGCTTCCTGGGCTGGTGGCAGTAGCAGCATCCAATACAACTGCCCTGCCTTTATCTTCACATATATACCGGCAGCAGTCATAAAAACTCCTGCTCGTAATCACTTTGCTAATCATTTCTCAGTCGGTATCGGACTGGCCACTTATGCTATAACCTAATTCTTAGGATTCGTTGGCTCCACTTCTTTAATTCTTACTATATCGCTTTTCCTCGTTGGCGTAATTGACATTATTTGTCTGTCATGATATATCTTGTATATAAGATCGATATCTTTATTTAAGAATGTGTACTTTATATTCACTTCTTGCCAGTTCTTTGTTATTTTTTTCAACCGCCACCCCTCCCCCCAGAAATATCTAATATTCACAGGGATCAGCTTTACCGATTCATCCACTTGTATTGACTGCCCATTCCGTAATACATTTTTTATAATTGTCTGATCTATTGCCAGCTCCTTTAAATACTCAAGGTGTTCCTCTCCATTATCTAGTTTGTAACCATCTGAATGATTCTTCGCTAAAAACTTATTATCAATAGTGTCCTTCCAAGGGAAAAATAATGCCTCCTCATCCTGATAATAAAAAACGATATACCCTTTTTGATTGCGGATTACATCCTTTTGGGGAACAAGCAAGGCCCGATTACAGGACATGCAAAAAAAAAGCAAGCAGGAGATTAAATATATTTTCATAATGATCTATTCTACAAAATGGTTTAAGATAAAATTATTTCCCCGTTAGTCTCTTTTTGCTTTATTAAATTTCTTTCTAAAAGATAGGAAGAAAAGCTAAAAGGCTACAAAATGAATTAGGCAATAGCCCTATAACCCTGTGCTGCCTTACTTTACACAGTCATTTGACCAGGCTTTAACACGCAGTTAATGCCTTAAGTACAAGTTTACCTCCTCTACTTTCAGTCCAGTATATTGACAAAACTCAGAAACACTTATGAACTGCCCTGGGTTCTTTCCAAGGGCTTCACGGATACGTTGCAGCAAAAGTCGGGAGGTCCGCTCACTGCGGCCGGTGATATTTTCTATATCCCGGGCATAAATCACCATGCGGTGAGGTATTAATGTCTGCATATTCGGCATAATCGGAATGGAAACTTTTTTGGGTTAAAATGCCGGTTTATGTTTGATGTGGTTAATCACAAATTTACTGCATTCTGCGCAGATGTGAGCCTAACGGGCTTGGCTACGTAAACAGCCCTTTTTCTTAATCTTAAATTGTTTCCAATGGCAAAACAAATGGGAATAATTCCTTTGAAAGGTACGATAGGTAATATCACCTTTTACCAATCAAAGGCCGGACACCTGGCACGCGGAAAAGGTGGGCTTAATGCCGACCGCATTGCTACAGATCCTGCGTTTGTTCGTACCCGTGAAAACGGAGAAGAATTTGGCAGGGCCGGTAAAGCCAGTAAACTTCTCCGGACGGCGTTTCGCGCGCTGCTTTTAAATATTGGAGATAGCTATCTGACCGCACGTCTTTCCAGTGCAATGCTAAAAGTAGTTCAGGCAGATGCTACCAATGTAAGAGGTAAGCGCAATGTGATCGATGGAGAAGCGGAGCTGTTGAAAGGCTTTGAATTCAATATCAACGGGCGTTTAGGTGGTACTTTGTATGCTCCTTTCACTGCAGGCATAGATCGTGCCGCCGGCACCCTTAAAGTTGATATTCCGGCTTTCATTCCGATCAACATGCTGGCTAGTCCTGCCGGCGCCACGCACTTCAAGATCCTGGTTGCTGGTGCTGAGATCGACTTCGAGGCGGAGACCTTCGTAAATGCGAGTGCCGCGAGTGCTGAATTAGCTATCAACGCTACCGCAACAGAGGTGATGAATTTGTCCGTTAATGTAACAGCTAACAGCACTAAACCGCTGTTTCTTGCATTGGGCGTAGAGTTCTACCAACAGGTAAACGGAGTGCTGTACAGTCTTAAAAACGGTGCTTTCAACGCCCTGGCTGTAGTAGCCGTTTCCGGTATGCCGGCTCCTCCCCCAGGTCCGTAATGAAACGGTTAGCCTGGACAAAATGTCCAGGTAATTCTTAATCTTTAAAAAGCGTTTTATGGAGTTAATGAAACGTCTTACAGCAGCAACACCACCTTTTTTTAGCAAGGTGCGTAACATAGGATTGATTCTGACCGCAATTAGCGGAGCCTTGATGGGTATTCCCGCATTGCCGTTGATTGTCGCTAAAGTAGCAGGATACCTTGCAGTTGCGGGTACGGTGATGACAGGAGTAAGTCAGACTGCCGTGAATGAAGAAGGTGGTTAGTATTGCCTTAAATAGTTCTCCGGTTTAAAGGTGTGGTTACCTTATGGGATTGTTTTGATGTAAAAGGGCTCTCGCTTATCGCGAGAGCCCTTTTATTCTATTATGGATTGAACTTTTGCTTTTGTTGTAAAGGCATCGATTACAGCCAGGATATGCTCTTTATCTTTAGCAGATAGCTTCTCCACCTTATTGAAATATTCTACTAATGCAGGAGAAATGCGTTTTTCTTTTTCTTCGTTGTCCTGGATATCTCTTATCAGGTAGTCAAGGGTGCAGTCCAGGGCATCCGCGATTTTTGCGGCCACTTCAATGGAAGGCTTAATAGCATCGCGCTCGTATTTTCCTACCATATCTCCGGTAGTTCCGATAGCACTTCCCAACTGGGCTTGCGTTAACTTCTTTTCGCGCCTTACTAACGTAACTCTTTGTCCGAATGTCATCAGGGTTAATGTTTAGAGATTAAAAATATGACTTTAAAGTAAAATGTTAACCACTGCATGGCGGCCGGCCTATTCACATTAATATTTTCACCATGCGTACATGTCTGTTTGCGATACTACATATCCGATGTTTATACGTCTTTTAAGACGTTTAATTTTGACAATATGATGACTTAAAAGAACATAATACGCCTTATTAGACTTGTTAAATTAAGTCAAATAAGGTATATTTACATCAGATAACAATTAAAACAACCTGTCTTATGCAAAGTAAAAACAGAGCCGCGAAAATACACGCAAAAGGAGTTCCAAGGCTATATGAGGTTAAAACTGTTCCCTGGTTAAATTTATCTGGCAACTGGCTTGAAGAGGCTGGCTTTGAAGTAGGCGATGAAATTGCCATTGCTATAGAAAAAAATGCCATTACCATAACAGTAGCCCAAAAGGCGCCCAAACCTATATCTATATGGGATTAATACAACATCATTAACTCTCAAAAGTGAGCACCTGGCATTCGAGGGCGGGCTGCATTCAGGAAAACTCCGCCCACGAATACCGGGCAAATAGGCCTCCCTGGCCAAATTCAGAAAACCCAGTTTGTTAAACCCTTTCACTATTATTTCATGATACATGTGTATACTGATACGTCAGTTATAGGGGGCTGTTTTGATAAAGAGTTCAAAGAACACAGCGTTGCCCTTTTTGAAGAATTTAAAACCGGAACTAAGAAGCTGATACTTTCAGATCTCGTAAAAATGGAACTGGAGTTGGCCAGCGAGCAAGTAAACAAAAAACCGGATGAAGTACCAGGACGATTTAAGGTGGAGATCAAGAGCACGGTTAAAGCAGCAAGCCTTGCTGCTACCTATATTACACAAGGTGCATTGAGTAATAAATGCTATAATGATGCATTACATATTGCCCTGGCTACACTTCATAATGCAGATGTCCTGGCTAGTTGGAATTTCAAACATATTGTAAATTTGGATCGCATCAAATTGTATAATTCCATTAACTTGCAAATGGGGTATCGTTCAATAGAAATCAGAACGCCCCGCGAAATTTTAAAACCATACGGCCATGAAAAAAAATAAAAATTATGATGCTGTTGCGGAGGTGAGAAGAATTAAGGAGAAGTTAAGTATTAAATACTGGGGCCACCCTGAACAGTTATTAAAAGACCTGAAGGAGGTTAGAAAAAGATATAGCCAGCGACTAAAAGCCGCTAAGTAACCCGCTCTAATACAGAATATATTTCTTCATTTCTGTACAAATACTCTTAGTTTATTTCCCAATAATTGGTTGCCTGCATTATGGCAAGTATAATATTACTATGCAACAATGCAGCGTATTCCGGTGGGGTTGTTTTCATGAGGCAACCATCTATCAGGAGACAACCAGTTATTGGGCTAATATTCAGCGCAATTAAAAATTACAGATGGATCAAACGCGCTAACGTCCGGGAGAATAGATGATGGGCTACTACAGCTGGGCTTATGATCAACCGATGGTCAAAGTGATACAGCTGAACCTATATTCTATCGATGCCCCCATCATCTGTTCTCACGGACGCCGCGCGATAGTACACTGTCGATCAAGGTACTGACGCCGGTGTTCGCGCAGCATGTTCTCCTGTTGCTTAATCAGTATTCTGTCGTTCAGTGCTATAATCTCCCGCCAAATAGCGTTACTGTCGCCCCGCCCCGCCGCCCATCCACCCCCGGCCGCTGCGGCGGCAGCCAGAGCGCAGGCCCTGGAGCGCAGCGGAAGGGGTAAGCGAGACCCTTAAAAAAATAAATAGAATTATGGGAAGTACAGGAAGTGGCTCTTTTAGCGACTATTCTCAACAAAAGCCAACCAATTCAGCGGGGACTAATGGTGGATCAAGCGGAAATGACCAATGTGGCACTGCATTTGTCGTTTGTAGAATTTATGGGCTTTGAAATCAGTAAATTCCATACCATCAAATCTCAAAGAATTAGCTAACGCTTTCCACTAAATATTCCCGTAAGTAAGATTGTGTTATTGTCTAAAGTAATTTTCTTACTTTCATATCACAGTTAACCTTAGTTACCAACTAAAGACCCTGTACGATATCTGTATCCCGGTTTCAACTTATTATGTGATTTTGTATGAATGCTTTGAAATTGCTTATCCCTATATCACTGACGGCGATCGTGTCTGTCCCGATGCAAACTAACACTATCCTGACTGGTGGCGCTGTTGGCTTTGATATCACTACTTCCCGGATATTATTGCATATTAACCGGCCAGCTAACGCTGGTCCGCCTTCCCTCAGATTAAGGTCCTTAATGACCAGGGGGAACGATAACATACCACCGACGACTGCGACCAGAGCACATGATATCCGATTGTACACCTTGGGACACGCGTTTCCCAGCCAGATTGGGATCAATGACAATAATGTTGTTGTTCGGGTTCGGGCGAGGGTAAAATTTACTACCCTTCTGCAGGCGTTAACGAGAGAGAAAAAATCGTAACGAATGCCAGCCCTGTATATGTAGTAATATATCTGTTAACTCAATTGTAATAGCTGTCAATATTATCTTCCATGAAAAGAGTCAATTGCCCCCTGTGTCACATTCGATCGCTAAAAAACTCCGAAATATGGAAACAGCTGGTATGTTTGCTGTTTCTTGTTTTGGCCTTAATTGCAGCCCATGCGCAGAGACCCGGTGATGGCCCAAATCTTGAACCTAACCGTATTTTGCTGCCCTCACCTAATGCTGCTACGATCAATAAAGGTGGTGATGTGAGCGTGAACCTGGCCACTGGTACCCCGAGTGCAGACATTCCTTTTTATACCATCGGCTCAAGGTATCTAAGTTTGCCAATATCGATTAATTATGCATCCAACGGGATCAGGGTAAACGATCTGGCATCTAATGTAGGACTGGGTTGGAGTCTTAATTGTGGCGGAGCGGTTTCAAGGATTGTGCTGGATAAACCAGATGAGAAAAGGGCGGAATGGGGGCAAATATATAATAACTTCAATACAAACTTCAGTTCCATAACCACGCCTATTTATAATTTTGCTATGGAACAAACGTTGGCTGATAAAGCATCCGATCTTTTCACCGTTAGCATGAATGGTATGGATGCCAGATTCATTATGAATGAGAATAATGAACCCACCAGCCTGAATACAACGAATCTGAGGATAAAGAAGATCGGTACTACGTTAACCAGCGGTTTTCAGATAACCGATGAGAATGGCATTGTATATATATTTGACGCAGCCGAAACTTCCGGGACCATTGAAAGTGGATATCAGGGACCTAAACCATTTCCTGATCCCGTAATTAGCTCCTGGTACCTGACTTCGATCATCAAGCCCAATCAGGATACCATACAGTTAAGCTATACAGATTATTCCCATACCTATCTGGCGAATCTGGGCGAATTATTTAGTATTCTTTATGATGAAGAAATTACAGGTTCTGTTTGCACGTCCCCCCCTGTGTTGAAAACATGTAGTTATACATGTGGTATCACAAAAAATCAAATCGGGGGTAAAGCTTTGAGCCATATTAAGTTTACTAATGGAAGTGTAGATTTTAATTATACTAACAGAAAAGATGGTGGTGGACTTGCATTAAATGGAATCTATGTAAAAAATAACCAGGGACAAACAGTAAGACAAATGGTCCTGGTACAGGATTATTTTTCCAGCACTGATACTTATGATGCCTTCCTTCGGGGAGAAAAGAAGATGATATCAGATACTACATTACAGTACCGGCTGTACCTGAAGGAGTGTAAAGTGGGAGGAAATAGTTTGGCTGACACCAGTAAACTGCTGAAGTATACATTTGATTATATACAGGGTAATAACCTGCCACAACGGTGGTCGGGGGCACAGGATTATTATGGTTATTACAACGGTAAGCTGGCCAATAAATACCTGATGCCAGACGTCAGTGACCAGTACCCGGGGATCTACAATACTCTTATTGGTGGATTTGTCAGATTTGGGGATCGTAGTTCAGATACGACATTGATGACCTATGGAATGCTGAAAAAGATAACATATCCGACCGGAGGCTATGATCTGCTCGATTATAGCTATAATAAAGGGCCCGATATTAAGATAGTAAAGCACTTTCAGACGCAACATCTGGGGACGCAAGGTACAGGTTTGACAGGAAGTGTTACTGTTACACAAAACGTAACGATCCCCTTCCGCCAAACGGTAAATGCTTATATCAATGCTTACTTCGATACCTTTAACCCGGATTGTAACCGTGACCAGATCCACCAGATGGCTACCTTCACACTTACAGACGCTGTTACTTCAAAAGTAATAGTCAGAAGAACTGCCAGGTTGGATCAATCAGATTCTTTGACAGTATATAATATCAATCCGGGCCAGTATGTTTTAAGCCTGGCGGTCGTAGGAGGATGTACAAATGGAGGAGTGGATTTTGTAATGGAAAATCAGGTGGCAGATACTATTCCGATAATTGTACCTATTGGGGGAGTAAGCGTGTCCGGTATCACTTCTTATACCGGTGATGGCATGAAAGCGGGTTACCGGTCATTTAAGTATATAAATCTTAAAGATTCTACTATCTCCACATTTGGGATTTCCTCTAGCAGAGATATGTATGAAAGAGTAGTAACTCCTTATTTTGCCGCCTGTACGGTAGCTAACCAGGACTGGCCAATTGGCACCATGCCTTGTGTATCACTGGCAGCAATTGGGTACGTGAATATCGGGAACAGTATTATAAATCCTAGCACAATTCTGGGAGGATCAGGTATATATCATTCATCTGTAATTGAGGCCATGGGCGAGGCTGGAGAGATACAGACAACCGAGCATTTATTCTCCTATAATGATATTCTTAATTCCAATATAGTAACGGGTAACAGGATTATGGGGACTCCCCGTTGTGCTTATGGTGATTTTATCATTGGAGAAACCAAAACAAATATGTATAAACAGGCTTCTGCTGTTGGGGGTTCTTCCTTACCGCTTGTGAAGTCTATCGAAAATGTCTATGATTTGTCCATTAAGGCCAATATATTTAATTATAATATCAGAAGGTTGACAACACCGGTATGCGAATCTGATCCCCCTTCAGCAGAGCAAATGAAATGCCTGGACATAGAGAGATACCCGCTTGTCTTTATGCGTAAGACATTACTGTCAACAACGGAGAGAACATATGCCAGTGATAACTCTGCTAATTTGGTAGAGAAAAAGGCAACTTATACCTATACTGATCTGGATCACATAATAGTCAGGAATGTATCGGAGAATCAAAGTAATGGAAAAGGTAACACGGTAGCATATACTTATCCACTGGATCTGAAAGGGCAAGCCGCTGTATATGATAGCATGATTAACCAGAACTTGATAGCACCTGTTTTATCGGTGACAAAAAATGTAGGTGTTAGTCAGGTTGACAAAAAAACTGTGTCTTACATGTTTACCAGACCAGATAAGCAGATCATCGCTTTTCAGAACCTGAAAGAGCAGATAATAAACAATCCGATAGAAGATCGAGTGAGTGTGATCAGTTATACACGTATGGGTAATATACAGGAGAAAGCTAATGCCAATGATGTGCGGGAGGTGTATCTCTGGGGATATAATGAGCAATTCCCCGTAGCGAAGATTGTAGGTAGCACCTATGATACTGTCATGAAATATATCGTTCCTGCTGTTTTAACAAATACTGATAGTTATACGCCCGACCAGGTAAGAGCTGCTTTAAATACTATCCGCACGAGTTTACCTCAGGCTTTTGTAACCACATTCACCTATACTCCTTTGTTTGGTATGACGAGTGAAACAGATCCTTCCGGAAAAACGATCTACTACGAGTATGATGAGATGGGTAGGCTAAAGGTGATCCGTGATCAGAACAAAAGTATCCTTAAACAATTCGATTATCAGTACCAATCCTTGTTACGTTAGCCATCCCTTAATGAATTGATGTATGAAAAGCATTCCTATTGTCTATAAACAGATTGTTGCCACTCTTCTCTCATTAGGTGTTGGAGTGGTGGTTACTGCCCAGACTCCTACGACAACAGTAAAGCCCGTAGCAACACCTGTAGCAATACCGGGGGCCTATACCAGCTCCACTATCAASTATGTGCGTAGCTGGGAACCAGCAGTGGCAACCACAGATACGGCTTATGTAGCTGCATCTGTCCGTACCGTTGATCAGGTCAGACAAACCACGCAATATATTGATGGTCTGGGCAGACCCCTGCAAGCGGTCTCAAAAGCGGTCAGCCCCACAGGTAAGGACCTGGTAGCGCCGGTGATATATGATGCTTTTGGCAGAGAGCAGTTTAAGTATCTGCCTTATGCCGCTCCGGATGTCGGTGACGGAAAATTTAAAACAGCCCCGTTTAGCGCGCAAAACAGTTTCTATCTGTCGGTGACGCCTGGAGAAAAGGTGCATTACAGCAGAATAGATTATGAAGCCTCTCCGTTAAACCGGGTACTGAAAAGCTACTCTCCTGGCGCCAGCTGGGCGAAGAATGATCTTTCGGGTGTGGAAAGGGGCGGAAGCCGCCCTATAGAAAGCCAGTACCTGGTCAATACCACAGCGGATTCTGTGAGAATATGGGACTTTACCGCCAGTCAGGTAATACCCACCAGCGTTTCCGGTAGGATCTATCCGGCTGGTCAGCTATACAAAAATGTGGCTATCGACGAGATTGGAAACCAGGTGGTGGAATACAAAGATAAAGAAAACCGGGTGGTGCTTAAGAAAGTACAATCATCCACACCAACTGGTACCGCCCATATGGGATGGCTATGTACCTATTACGCCTATGACGATTTTGGGAATCTTCGGTTCATCATTCCTCCCAAAGCCGTGGAGGCAGCCCTTTCTGGTGGTTGGGTAATCAGTACTGCTATTGCTGGCGAGCTTTGCTTCATCTACCGCTATGATGGCCGTAACCGGATGATGGTAAAGAAGGTGCCTGGCGCAGACTCCACAGAGATGGTGTACGATGTGCGTGACAGATTAGCGTTTAGCCGGGATGGAAATATGAAGGGGAAAACATGGCTGGCTACCTTCTATGATGCGCTAAACCGGCCGGTAATGACAGCGTTATATAAGAATTCCACCGCTACAAGGGAATCATTACAAATATCTGTTAATGGAGCCACCGGTAACAGTAGTCAGAATATTATTTACAATTTTCCTGCGCTGGCAGATCTTATCATCGATAACTATGATGGGCGGGCCAAATACGAAGCGACTAATAGTATAGATTGGGTAGAGAATTTTGATACGGGATCCGGAGCGCTGACGGAAGCAGTAATCAATCCGGGAGCCACCAGCGGTAGCAGCACAATTGCAGTGACCAATACGCTGGCTACTATTCCTTCCGATTCACTGAACCCACTCACGTATACTTTTTATGATAATTATTCCTTTACTGGTTCGCATGGCTATGCCAGTGGGGATGTTGCAAAACCACAGGCAGACGGTAATCCGAATGCAGAGCCTTTATCTGCTGCCAGTAGTGCGATGGTGAAGGGGCTTGTGACAGGAACCAAAGTAAGGGTATTGGGTACTAATCAGTGGTTAACTACTACTAACTACTATAATGATAAGAGTCGGTTGATTCAGGTGCTGGCTGATAACGTTAATGGAGGTCTGGATGTTATCACCAATCTGTATGATTTTAATGGTAAAGTACTCAGCACCTACATTCGGCATAAAAATCTTCGTAGCAGCCTTTCTCCGCAAACTACGGTGTTAACGATGTTCCATTATGATGCCACCGGAAGGCTCACCAGCGTTAAAAAACGGCTCAATGATGCCATTCCCTCTCTGGACAAGACTATTGTCGCCAATACCTATGATGAGTTGGGACAACTAAAAACCAAACGTTTAGGCGTCACCGTGAACTCTCAGCTGGAAACGCTGACCTATGACTATAATATCCGGGGTTGGCTCACAGGGATCAATAAAACCTATGCAAGCACACCTGGTAGTGCAGCCAACTGGTTTGGGCAAACACTGGCTTATGATTCTGGTTTCACAGCGCTGCAGTACAACGGTAATATAGCCGGTAGCACCTGGAAGAGCCGCAGCGATGGTATTGCCCGGGCATATGGTTATAATTATGACAAGGTTAGTCGTTTAGTGTCAGCGCCTTTCAGCCAGCAAAACAGTGGTAATACGAACTGGACCCTCGATCAGAAGGATTTTTCCGTTAGTAACCTGAATTATGATGCTAACGGTAATATCCTGACGATGAATCAGATGGGAATGGCAGGGACTACAAAAATGCTGATCGATCAGCTCAGTTATACCTACCGGATGGGCAGTAATAAGCTGGCAACAGTAGCGGATCCCTCGACCACCACCAGCGCCCGATTGGGTGATTTTATCAATGGTACCAACAGCGGGGATGATTATGATTACGACGCCAACGGAAATCTTATAAAAGATCTGAACAAGAACATAGTAGCTATTACCTACAATCACCTGAATCTGCCGGATAGTATTGTGATTACCGGAAAAGGAGTAATAAAGTACTTGTATGATGCAGGAGGAACTAAGCTGAGAAAGATTGTGAAGGATAATACAGGCAGCGTGGCAAAGGTAACCACCACCGACTACATTGGCGGGTTTGTATATCAGAATGATACTTTACAGTTTTTAGGCCATGAGGAAGGTAGAATACGGACCGTGTTTAAAATAGGGCAGCCCCCTCTGTATCCTTTTGATTATTTTGTAAAAGATCATTTGGGTAACGTACGCATGGTACTTACAGAACAGACCGACTTTACGATGTATGCCGCTACCATGGAAGCGCCGGTAGCAGCTAAGGAAACAGCATTATTCAGTAATATTGATAACACCCGTGAAGATAAACCAGTTGGCTACCCAGCAGATGAAAGTGCGGGGCAGAACGTGTCTGTGGCCAAACTCACTGCCACCGGAGCCGGCAAAAAGATTGGTCCCTCGATTGTACTGCGGGTAATGGCCGGCGATACCATTCAGCTTAGTGCGAAAGCGTTTTATAAATCAGGAGGACCGAAGGAAAATAATTCCACTGTCGCCACGACCGAGAATATGGTGGCAGATCTGGTACAGGCATTTGGTGGAAATTCCCATCAGGATAACGGTGCGCATGGCGTATCAGCGGCAGATCAGCTTACTCCCTTTAATGGGAATTTCTATAATAACGATTACCGACGTTTAAAGGAGAAAGAACCCGATCAGCCTAATGCAGACCGGCCCAAAGMCTATCTTAATTTTGTACTCTTCGATGATAACTTTAAATTAGTGGAGGAAAATAGTGGCGTCAAACAGGTGAAAGCGGAACCGGATCAACTGCAGACCCTGGAGCAGGACAAAATGGTGATTAAGCAAAGTGGTTTTCTGTACGCCTACACCAGTAATGAAAGTACACAGCCGGTGTATTTTGACAATGTGATACTTGGAGTTAATGCAGGGCCACTACTGGAGGAGACGCATTATTATCCATTTGGGTTGACGATGGCCGGAATTAGTTCCAATGCTTTGAAGGGGGCGAATTACCCGGAGAACCGCAAGAAGTATAATGGGATAGAGTTTACGGATGATTTGGATCTGGATATATATGATGCGCAGTTAAGGAATCTTGATCCACAGATAGGTAGGTGGAATCAGGTAGATCCGAAGACCGAGAGTATGGAGATGTGGTCGCCGTATGTATCGAACTATGATAATCCAATCAGGTATAATGATTTTTTAGGTGATGAAGGAGAAGATCCAAATAAGAAGGGATTTTTTAGAAGCATCGTTACTGGGTTTACTAGTTATTTTAAGGGTATAGGTAATGCTGTTTCTAATCCAGTCCAGACACTTAAAGCTATGGCCACTCCTCAAAACCTGTTGAAAAGTTCGCTTAATGGGGCGACTTTGGGATTGTCGGGAACAATTAGCGGTACAGCTGATAATACTCGTGTGGTGATGAATGAGGGCGCTTCAGGATTAGGTAAGGTTATTGGGAAAACTTTAGCGGAAGGCACTGTTGTAGCTGCAACTGAGGGACTAGCGAAAGCCGTTGGTGTAATTAAAGACGTGGTTAAGTATGGGAATTTGGGAGATCTTACTATTAAAGAAGCCAAACAAATACAGACTGTAGTTAATGATGCAGGAAGACCTTTGGAGGTAGGGGGATCTGCTGCTGAAGGGGCAAGGCGTGGTGTTGGTTCAGATTTGCCAATAGGTAAAGGTCCAGGTACAAAGAGTGATATTGATTATATCGCACCACCATCTGCAATACCATATTTTCAAGATGTCAAGAACGCTTTGCCAGGCTTGGATCCCAAATCTGGCATTATCCCCGGACTTGGTAATCCTTTTATTGGACCTCTTATAAGATTTGAGCCCGGAGCCAGACCTGTGACTATTCCGAGACAGAATTAAATTAATGGTTAGTATAATATAATGTATATGAAACGATATTGGTTTGAGTTTGACTTTTCTAATTATGAGATCCCTCCACACGGTTTGATAATAGGATGTGGTGTTACCGGTTATGGATATGATGATGTAATACAGCTGTTAAAAGACAAGGTTTTTTATGGGAGGGACTTACCTACGATAAAGGAGGTTATAGAAAATGTAGATATACAAAAATTGGATAGGAATCATGTTATTCCTAATATGGATCCACCTATCAATAGAGGAATATGGTTCCCTTTAGGGTATAGCTGAGGGGATAAATTATATTTATTTTAACTTATATGGAAGCCGCAGGAGTAACACCTGCGGCTTTTCTGTTTATCCTGAATATGCTTTTTGGGTTTTACTGTATGTAATGGCCATATCGATGGAATAGTAAATTTTTTCTTTTTCCTCCTCCGGTAAAGCTTCAATGTCTTCCATCCGTTTAAGCAATTTTTATTCAGTACCAAGCTGGTAGA
The DNA here is from genome assembly GCF_056394125.1 of Chitinophaga sp. 10T418. Taxonomy (NCBI): domain Bacteria; kingdom Pseudomonadati; phylum Bacteroidota; class Chitinophagia; order Chitinophagales; family Chitinophagaceae; genus Chitinophaga; species Chitinophaga sp. 10T418. Next base: position 367 of record NZ_JBFTHG010000027.1, on the reverse strand, counting down.
GCCACCAATATAAAATGTGCTACTTTTTACCAAATATTAGCAGGTTAATATAATCAAAATATTTTTCCACATCACATGGCAAAGAATACCAGATTAGGAAATATGACCCTAAGCGATAATCACAGTTGTGTAAAGTATAGAAAAGAAAATGGAGTTACATAAAAGGAGCTTGACTACGTACTGATGCTGGTGTTTCCGCAGCTTATTCTTCCGTCGCTTAATCAGTGTTCTGTCGTTCAGTGCTATAATCTCCCGCTAAATAGCGTTACTGTCGCCCCGCCCCGCCGCCCATCCACCCCCGGCCGCTGCGGCGGCAGCCAGAGCGCAGGCCCTGGAGCGCAGCGGAAGGGCCGAGCGGCCGAGCGAG
>NZ_JBFTHG010000026.1:0-20791 GCF_056394125.1 Chitinophaga sp. 10T418 | reverse complement strand
TCCTGTAGCCCTACCTGTGATACTTCCAGCAAAGATGCCCAGATACCCGCCAGCGCTATTTCCAGTGCAGTAGCCGGGGCTACGTATGCACCGGCAGCCATATTATCTGCTCCCGGATCAGGTAAAGCACGGCGGTCTATCTTACCGTTRTTCAGCAACGGAAATTGATCCAGCACTACCAGCTGCACCGGCACCATGTAATCCGGTAATTGTGCTTTTAAGTAAAAGAGTAATGCAGCTTTATCAAAAGCGGATGTAACCGTTAGGTAACCTACCAATGTTTTATCACTGACAGCATCTGACTTTACGATCACCACACCTTGTTCTACTGTTTCGAAGGCATTCAGTGTACGTTCTATCTCTCCTAATTCTACCCTATATCCACGRATCTTTACCTGGTCATCTCCACGGCCAATAAACAGGATGTTACCATCTGTACCATATTTCACCACATCACCCGTGCGGTATAACTTTCCATCTCCCTTAAATGGATCATCGATGAAACGTTGGTCCGTCAGCGTTACATTATTCAGRTAKCCGGCCGACACTCCGTCACCACCTATGTATAACTCCCCCGGAACACCTGCAGGACATAGTTCCAGGGCCGGACTTAAAACATAAGCACGGGTATTGGAGAAAGGTTTACCTATAGGAATATGACTACCATAAGCGATGCTATCGCTAACTACATGGAGCAATTTACCTATAGTCGTTTCCGTTGGACCATAGTGATTAACAACCCTACACCCCCTGCCGGTGGCAAGAATAGTATCTACCACTGCTGTTTCCAGTGATTCACCTCCAAATATCAGCAGTTGCTCCGGCAACAATAATTTATCGGGAGCTGATACTGCTTTCCAGTAAGAAGGTACTACCTTGATACAATCTATCCGGTGRGAGGTAAAGTAATCATGCAGTTTGTCACTATCATTGATAAAGGCTTTCGGGAACAGGTGCAATTCYCCTCCCGTAGCCAGGCAACCATATAACACCGTATTGCCCAGATCCGTGGCGATACCTGTCAGCAAAGCAAACGAATGGCAATCAGCAATCGGTAGAGCCGACTGCAAACCAGACAGATAATCAGACAGGTTACGATGCGTGATCATAACGCCTTTGGGCGCACCTGTACTACCGGAGGTATAAATCACATATAACAATTGTGAAGCAGATGGATGAGGCAGGGCGGATACAGCATCGYTCARCAAATCTTCATCCAGTGAAATCACCTTCGCCGCTGTTGATGGCAACAATCCTCTACAACTACTACTGCTCACGATCACCGTTGCTGCGGTATCTTTTAAAATATAACTGATCCGTTCCAAAGGATAATCCTGCTCAATGGGCACATAAGCACCGCCAGCCTTCAATATCCCCAGGATRCCCACTATCATATCAGCAGAACGTTCTATGAACAGCGGCACTAACGTATTAGCCTCTACGCCGTTTTTGCGGAGATGAGCCGCCAATCGGGTAGTACGTGCGTCCAGTTCCTGGTAACTCATAGACTGGCTTTCAAATACCAATGCAGTCGCCTGCGGGGTACGGGCTACCACTGCCGCAAACATATCCACGATCGTTTGATCTGGAGAATAAGGTACCGTTTTTTCTGTGAGTGCCGGCAGTAACTGTTTTTCTTCGGATGTTAACAGGGGCAAATAATTGATCTGTTGTAGCGGGTTGTTCACCACTCCCTGCAACAGCTGCTCATAATGGCCGGCCATACGACGGATACGGTCTTCACTGAACAGTTGGCTGCGGTAAACAATGCTTACCTCCAGCCCTCCTTCCCGTTCTTCTACAAAAAAGGTGATATCAAATCTTGCGGCTTCAGGCCCGGAGCTTTCTGTGGACAAAACAATTTCTCCTAAGCGCAACTCCGGAACATCCGGTGTATTCTGCATTACAAACATCACCTGGAACAGCGGGCTTCTGCTGGCATCCCTGTCTTTTACCACTGTTTCCACGATCTTTTCAAACGGGGCATCCTGATGCTCATAAGCGTCCAGTGTGGTGGTTTTCACCTGTTGCAACAAAGATATAAAGGAAGGATTATTGCTCAGGTCACTACGCAATGCAAGCGTGTTGACAAAGAAACCTATCAGCCCTTCCAACTCACGGTGTGAGCGGGAAGCCGTAGAAGTACCCACACAGATGTCTGTTTGATGAGTATAACGATACAACAATACCTTGAATGCTGCCAGCATCGTCATAAACAAAGATATACCCTGCTTTTGCGACAGTAGCTTCAGCTCATCCCTCAGGCCAGTATCCACTGTAAAGCTTACCTGTGCCCCTTCACGCTGCTGTGACAGCTGGCGCGGATAATCTACAGGCAGTTGCAGTAGACTCACTCCCGACAGTTTATCCTGCCAGTAATCCAATTTTCTGTCGGATACTGCACCTGATAAATAAGTACGTTGCCAGATAGCATAATCGGCATACTGTAATGGCAACACCGGTAATACCGGCATACGCTCACCAGCGCCGGCACTGTACAGCTCCACCAGTTCCTGTACGATGATACTGGCGGACCAGGCATCTGCAGCAATATGGTGCAGCGTAATGACCAGTATATATTCTGCTTCATTCAATACGAATAAATGCGCCCGCAGCATATGATCTGTAGAGAGATCAAATGGTGTTGCTATCAATGCGTGGATATATTCCTGTAAATCATCCGGATGATCTGTTATGATTTGTAATTGCCACAAACCGGTATCCAACACCTGTTGATAGGGCTTACCCTCTTCCGAGCGGATAATGGTGCGTAATATTTCATGACGATTTACAATAGCAGTGAGTGCATCCGCCAAAGCTTTCTGATCCAGGCTGCCTTTCAGACGCAGTATTGCCGGAATATGATATTGTATACTACCGTCCAACTGATCGATAAACCACAGGCGTTCCTGGCTGTACGAAAGCGGAATCCTTTCCGGCCGTACTGATGCAGTGATGGCTGGTAATCCGGAGCCGATGCCACTTGTACGGATAAACCCGGCTAAGCCTGCAATATCAGCATGAGTGAATAAATCCCTTATAGACAGCTTAATATTTCCCCGTTGGCGCAAAGCCGCAACTATCCGCATTCCTGAAAGGGAATGCCCTCCCAGTTCAAAAAAATTATCGTATATACCTATACGTGATACACCCAACAGCTGCTGCCAGATCTCGGTCAGTAGCAGTTCCGTTTCGTTGCGTGGCGCTACATATTCAGCTGCAGCAACATTTATCTCCGGATCAGGTAGATTTTTCTTATCCACTTTACCGTTAGCGGTTACCGGTAACGCCTCCAAAGTTACCCATAGTGCCGGCACCATATATTCCGGCAAACGCTGTCCAAGATATTTTACTGCCTGCTCCCTGCTAAATACCGGTTCAGGTACGATGTAAGCTACTAATTTTTTATTGTTCGTACTGTCAGACTTTGCGAGTACCACTACCTGTTTTACCAGCCCACTCTGTTGCAATACACTTTCTATTTCACCCAGTTCTATACGATAGCCACGGATCTTTACCTGTTCATCAATACGCCCCAGATATTCTATGTTGGTATCTGGTAACCAGCGGACAAGATCACCGGTTCGGTACATCCGTTCGCTGGCACGGAAAGGACTGCTCACAAATCGTTGTACAGTCAGATCCTCCCTATTCAGATAGCCGCGCGCTACCTGTATGCCGCCAATGTACAGTTCTCCGGGAACGCCCGCAGGAGCCAGATTGCCGGAAGCATCCAGGATATACAATCTTGTATTGGCTACCGGGCGGCCTATCGGCACTACTTCCGATACCGATGTTCCAGGTGTGGCAAGCCAGTAGCTCACTTCAATGGCAGTCTCCGTAGGTCCATACAGGTTATACAACGGCGCGGTCAGTTTATCCTGGTAACTCCTGATATGACCGGCCTGTAATGCTTCCCCGCTACAGAGTACCCGACGTAGTCCCGGGCAGGCACCGGCTGTCAGGCTCTCGGTAAAAATCTGTAACATGGTGGGGACAAAATGGATGGTGGTTACGCCATAGCGCTCTACTGTGCGGCGTATATATTCGCCATCCTTCTCTCCTCCCGGCTGCGCAAATACAAGCCTCGCCCCTGTTAACAATGGCCAGAACAGCTCCCATACAGAAATATCAAAACAGAAGGTTGTTTTTTGTAAAACAACATCGCTGGCATCTAATCCGAAATAATCCTGTCCCCATAATAAACGGTTTACAATCCCGCTATGCGCATTCATTACACCTTTCGGTATTCCTGTGGAGCCGGAAGTATAGATCACATAAGCCAGGTTATCCGGATGGAGATCAGCATTGACCGCATATACAGGTTCCTCACTAATAAGCGATGCATGACCGTCTAACGTTAACACCTGTACGTTATCCGCCAGCCCGCCTACCCTGGAGGCATTTATTGAATGACATAACAATATATCTGCTGCTGCATCTTTCAGTATGAAGCCGATGCGTGCTGCAGGATAGGTTGGATCTATCGGCACATAAGCACCACCGGCTTTTAAGATCCCCAGTAAAGCCACTATCATATCCAGTGAACGGTCTATACAAACAGGTACCAGTTTATCCGCCCTTACACCCTGTTTTCTCAGGTAGTGACCTAACTGATTGCTGCGTTCATCCAGTTCCCGGTAAGTTAATGCAGTGTCTTCATACACAACCGCAATAGCATCCGGTGTTTGTAATACCTGATCTTCAAACAGGCTGACCAATGTCTTTTGTTGCGGATAATCTGCTGATGCCCCTTCGGCCATTTTCAGCAGATGGGATTCCTCCCGGGCAGGTAATAATTTGCCTTCAGCAATGTGTTCATTGTAATGCTCCAGGTAATGCATCAGTACCGTGTTAAAGTACGCTTCCAGTTCTTCCGGCGTTTTACCTGATGCTAATGTTCTCCTGAGTGTATAGCTGATGGTAAATACATCGGCAGTTAGGCTTACAGTACAATCGAGATAGGTATTGGTAACATCGTACCCTTCGAAAGCACTGGCATCCACCTCTTCCAATACGATGCCATCCTGAATATCTTTATCCAGGGTTTCATAAACGTGAAAGTTTACAAAGTTGAACATGACATCAAAAAACGGATTCTTACCAGCAGCCGCAGGTTCTTTCGTTATGTTGGCGATTTCAAGAAGACTGGTCCTGTCGTGCTCTTTGAGCTGTACCAGCTTTTTCTCGATATTTTCAAAATACATCTGCCACGTAGCCTCCCTTTTATCCATCTCAAGCCGGAATGGAATGGTGTTCAGAAAACAGCCGAGCACTTTATCTCCATCTTCTTTTACCGGCCTGTTATTGGTCACCAGCCCGATTGTCAGCTCTTCTTCATAAGTGAGCATATTTAATGAAAACAGATAGGCACCTAAGAAAAGACCCTTCAGGGAAATATTATCCTGTTTTGTTTTTTCTTTCAGTTGATGCAGAAAATCACTGCCATACCTGCGGCTGAAGGTATGGTACGTTGTTTCCTTTGAAAAGATATCCAGGCGTTTGTACCCATCAAGCTCCAGTTGCCAGAAAGTATTGTTACTGCTATCCTGCCTGTTTGCCATACTTTCAAGAATAAAATCCTTGTAGGAACTTTTCAGTGGAAGTAATGTTGCAGGTTCCTCTGCAGAGAGCAGGCGTTTACAAAGCTGTAATAACTCGGTGATGAGTGAGGCCACACTCCATCCATCGAGGATGGCGTGATGTACCTGGAGCACCATTACACTGTAAGTCTGTCTGCTGAACAATGAAACGCGCCATAGAGGGGCTACAGCAAACTCAAATGTTTTTTTCCGTTCCTCTTCAAGATAGTCCTGTATAATATTTTTCAGATCTTTCTTATCGGCATGGCGTATATCAAAGCAATCCACCGTTACATCCACTGATTTGTACACCACCTGCATATCATGTGTATCTATACCGAGACGGAAGGCCGTTCTCAATATACTGTGCCTGTTGACGAGTATACCTAATGCTTTCTCTATCAAAGCAGCGTCAAACTGCGCGGGAATCCGGCCTACCAGCTGGTCGTGGTAAAGTGCTTCCTCCTGATTCATCATAGAAGCATATACCATTCCGCTTTCAATATCACTCATCGGATAGATGTCTTCTATCAGTTCTCTGTCCGGTAATTGCGGCAACAGGGTATTTCTGAGTGATGCCAACGTTGTTGCTGCTGCATTGTATATTTTTGTTCTGTGATCACCATCGGCATCCTGTTTATCGAGCAGGGCAGCCAGTTCCTGTATAGTGTTTGCACGATACACATCAAACACCCTTAACTGTTTGTCAAATGCCTGGGATATTTTGCTGACTACCCGGATTACGCGGATAGAGTCACCTCCCAGCTCAAAGAAATTATCGTATATCCCTACCCGTTCTACTCCCAGTAACTCCTCCCATATAGTCGCCAACCGGGCTTCCGACTCATTACGCGGCGCCACGAATCCGGTACGTGCAATGCGGTTCAGGTCCGGATCAGGCAAGGACTTTTTGTTAACTTTCCCGTTGCCGGTCAATGGAATTTCTTCCAGCGGCACCCATATGGCAGGTACCATATATTCCGGCAAATGAGCTTTCAACCACGATTGCAGCGCATCTTTATCAAAATCCCCTTTCGGTACAACATAACCTACCAGCCGTTTATTGCCGGTGATATCTGTTAGGGCTGCTATTACACTTCCGCTTACCAGGCCACTTTGCTGTAATACGTTCTCTATCTCGCCCAGCTCTATGCGAAAACCACGGATTTTTACCTGGGAGTCTATACGGCCCAGGTATTCCAGGTTTCCATCCGGTAGCCAGCGTGCGAGGTCACCTGTTTTATACAATCGCCCGCCTGGMATAAAAGGATTGGCAATAAACCGCTCTGCACTTAATGCAGGCAAGTTCAGGTATTCTCTTGCCAGACCGGCGCCACCTATATACAGTTCGCCCGGAACACCTATCGGTACCAACGTCCTGCTACCATTCAATACATAAGCATACAAGGTGGGAATGGGTTTTCCTATTACGCTGGTACTGCTTTCCAGGTGAGCATCCTGTAATTCCTGATAGGTCACATGTACAGTCGTTTCTGTAATGCCATACATATTAATCAGGCGACAGGCAGGGTAAGTGGCTTTCCAGGTTTTTATCTTAGCCGGATTAAGCGCTTCCCCTCCAAATATTACATACCTTACAGACACTGTATCGGCATGCGCGGTGAGATAATCCTGCAAGACATAAAATGCAGATGGCGTTTGATTGAGTACGGTTATCTTCTGTTCCAACAATAACTGACCAAACAGCGTAGTGTCTTGTGTGGCTTCCCTGGGTACCACTACCAGCCGGCCACCATAAAATAATGCGCCATACATTTCCCAAACAGAAAAATCGAAACAGAAAGAATGGAACATGCTCCATACATCCTTTTCATTGAAATCGTACAGGGGGGTATCTGTTTCAAACAAACGAACCACATTCACATGCTCTATCAGTACACCTTTTGGTCTGCCAGTGGACCCGGAAGTATAAATCACATATGCAGCGTGATCAGCACTTCTTATTGATTCAACCGCATGTACCGGCTGGTCGTTAATTATCTCCAGGTCTGTATCCAGCACTATGACTGTTTTAATACCAGGAACCGCTTCGCAAACAGCGCTGCTACTAAAGTTGCTGACTGCAACAGTTGCCCGGGTATCTTCCAGCATATAACGGATACGATCTTCAGGGTAAAGCGGATCTACCGGCACATATGCGCCACCCGCCTTCAGAATACCCAGGATGCCTATTATCATTTCCAGGCTTCTGTTTATACAGATGGGCACCAGTGTTTCTTCTTTAACCCCTTTACTCCGCAGCAAATGCCCGAGCTGATTAGCCCGTTCATTTAATTGCCGGTATGTCAACTGCTGATCTTCATAAACAACAGCCACTGCATCTGGCCGGATAACAACCTGTTCTTCAAACAGGTCTGCAATTGTTTTATTTTTCGGATATCCGGCTGCGTTGCCACTGAATACATCCAGTAACATCCTTTCTTCTGCAGATGCAAGCATAGGAAGTACACCTATTTTCTCCTCCGGTTTCGATACCGCTGATGTCAGCAACTGCTCATAATGGGTAGCCATCTGACGGATGGTATCTTCTTTATACAGGTCAGTGCAATATTCCACCGTCAATAATAACTTATCTCTTTCTTCCACAATGGTGAAGGTGAGATCAAATTTGGCTGTATGATGTTCAGGCCGTTCCGGAAACAAGGATGCATCTCCCAAAGTAATGCGATGGCTTTTCTTTGCATTCTGTAATACAAACATTACCTGGAACAGCGGGTGCACACTATTATTTCTTTCTTTTACAACCGCATCCACTACTTTTTCAAAGGGCAGGTCCTGGTGATCAAACCCTTCCAGCACTGTTTCCTTCACCTGCTGCAATAAAGTGGTGAAAGTAGTGTTATCATCCAGGTTACTGCGTATGGCCAGTGTATTGATAAAAAAGCCTACCAGCGATTCAATCTCCCGACGTCTTCGGCCTGCTACCGGTGTACCTACACAAATATCTTCCTGTCCGCTATAGCGGTACAGTAGTACTTTTAATACTGATAGTAAGACCATAAACAAAGTAGTACCCTGTTGCTGACTTAACCGGTTGGCGGCTGCTGCGAGCCCTTGATCCAGTACGAGATCCAATACAGCGCCGCGGGTACTTTGTATGGCCGGTCTGGCGTAATCTGCCGGCAGAGTAAGTGGTTCGAGGCCGGATAACTTCCCTTCCCAGTAATGTTGCAGCTCAGCCAATACTTTCCCGGATATATACTCTCTTTGCCAGATAGCATAGTCTGCATATTGTACCGGCAACGGAGACAGTTTAGCGGCACGGCCTTCCGTATGAGCACTATATAGCTCTACCAATTCCTTCACGATTACTGTATCCGACCAGCCATCAGATGCAATATGGTGCATCACTAATGCCAGCACATGATCATTATCCCCAAAGCGCATTAATCCTGCACGCAGCATATGATCTGCAGAAAGATCAAAAGGCTGGTTAAGAAAGTGGGTGATCATATCATGCTGATGATTACCCGGATTACTGATATCAGCCAGTTGCCAGTTATCCGGTGGCAGGATATACTGATAGGCAATACCATCTTCTTCCCGGATAACTGTTCTGAGCACTTCATGCCGGTTAATAATATGCTGCAGGGCATATTGTAATGCCGCCCGATCTATCTTTCCTTTCAGTTTTAATACAACAGGAACATGATAGTGTACACTTCCTTCAAGCCGATCGAGAAACCATAGCCGCTCCTGTCCGTATGACAGCGGGATCCGGGTTATCACGTTTCTGTTATAGGAAGGTATGGTGTTTATCTCGGCGATTCCCTCCTGTTTCAGTCCATGGCTCTTGAAAAATGCAATTAAATGATGTTTATTATCTTTTAACTGTTTCAGATAATGTTCATCTATCTCCTGTTCTCCGGTTGTTTGTACACGTAGTTCATTATCAACAAAAGAGATATTTATACCTGCTTCTTCTCCATCCTTCAATAATCTCAGTATATGGGCCAGATTTAATTCAGACATATTTTAATGGTTTAATGAGTTAAATTTTAAAGCAATGCGGATAATCACAGCACAATTGTTTTTCCGTTTTCCGCTGAATGCAATGGTTTACTTTGATTGAAAGAGATATAACCGGCAAGCAGCTCTATAGTAGGCAGCTCAAAGTATGTCCTGACGGCTATTTTCAACAGGAACTCGTCCTGTACGGCAGCATCCATACGCATAATCAGCAAGGAGTTCATTCCCACTTCAAATAAATTATCGTGTATGCCTACCCGTTCTATCTGTAATAATTGTGCGCAGATATTTGCCAGGGCTTTTTCTGTTTCATTCCGGGGAGCTACATACCCGTTCGCCATCCATTCATTGATATCAGGATCCGGGAGCGCTTTTTTATTCACCTTTCCATTAGTCGTTAACGGCAGCTCTTCCAGTGCTACGATTAAAGAAGGGATCATGTGTGCCGGCAACTTTTCTTTCAGATAATGACTAACCGCGTCCTTGCTAAACCCGGCTTTCGGCACTACGTAGGCTACCAGTCGTTTATTCCCCTGTTTATCTTCTCTGGTAATTACCGTACACTGGTTTACCTGGTCGGATGATTGCAATACGTTTTCTATTTCACCTAATTCAATACGGTAGCCACGAATCTTCACCTGCTCGTCTTTTCTGCCCAGGTACACAATATTGCCATCCGGCAGCCACTTGCATACATCTCCTGTTCTATACATTCTTGCAGATGGTACACTGAAGGTATCCGTTACAAATTTTTCCGCTGTGAGGTCAGGCATATTCAGATAACCTTTCGCCACCTGTATACCGCCCAGGTATAATTCGCCCGGAACACCAACAGGCAACAGATGTCCGCTATCGTTCAATATGTAAGCCCGGACGTTATCAAATGGTTTGCCTATGGGCACGGTATCTGCCGGATGATCATCTTTGTTTGTGTATAAATACCCCGTGGAGGTAACTGTCACTTCCGTAGGTCCGTAAGCGTTATGAAACTCAACATATTCCGCCCAGGCGTTTGCCAATTGAGGCGTACAGGCTTCACCGCTGGAGATCACCCGTTTCAGACGGCCATAGTTGCCAGGCGTAAGTGTGGCCAGGTACCCGGGAGTTACATCCATGTCCGTGATGCCTTCCCGTTCCAGTAGCTGTATAAATAATTGCTTATCCAAGCGCACTTCATCAGGAAGCAATACCAAGGTGGCGCCATTCATCAGGGCCAGGTATATCGGCTCTACGCCTGCGTCGAAACCATAGCTATAAAACTGAAGCAATCTGTCATCCGTTGTTATACCAAACTGCCTGGTACGGCAGTAAATCAAATTTACCAGGGCATTATGAGGAATCATCACCCCTTTGGGTTTACCGGTAGAACCGGAGGTATAGATGATATATGCCAGATCACCGGGAGCCGTGATGTTCACCGGAGGGGTTACCGGCTGATGTTTTAATATATCCGGGTCATTCAGGTAAACCATAACAGCATTACCGGCGCCACCAACAGGCTTATCGCAGATCACCACTTTCGCCTTTATATCGTCCAGCACATAACTGATACGTTCTTCCGGATAGGTAGGGTCTATTGGAACATAAGCGCCACCCGCCTTCCAAATACCCAGGAAGCTCACGATCATATCCAGCCCGTTATCCATGCAGATCGCTGTCAGGCTGTTTCTTGTAACACCTATACCGCGCAGGTAGTGGCCAAGCTGATTCGCCCTTTCATTCAGCTCACGATACGATAATGTATTGCCGTTATAACTTACGGCCACCGCATCCGGGCATTTCAACACCTGTTCCTCAAATACATCCAGCACGGTAAGATGTTCGGGATAATGTACTATAGGTCCGGAAAATGTATCCAGTAGCAGCGTACGCTCCGCTCTGGTGAGGAGATCAATATCACCCAGCCTTATTTTTTCCGGGTTCACCAGCTGTTGCAATACTTCTTTAAAGTGGCCGGCCAGCCGGGTGATATAACCGGCGTCCAGCAAATCTTTGTTATAACTGAATGTGATATTGGTTTCTCTGGAAGAAGAAATAGAAATATTTAATGGATAGTTTGTTTCCTCTTTTAATGCAAGATTGGAGAGCTTTAACTTCCATTGTTTGCCGGCAATCACTTCACTCACCGGATAATTTTCGAATATCAGCAGGCTATCAAACAAGTCACCGTTTACGCCCGTCCAGGTTTGTATTTTACCCAAAGCCGTATACTCATATTCACGGGAGGCTATCTGGCTCTGTTGTATATCTTTCAACCATTGTGCAATATCATTATCTGCATTTACCTGCTGATGTAAAGGAAGTGTATTGATGTAGATCCCCACCCTTTGTTCCACATCCGGTAAATCACCGGGGCGGCCGGATACGGTAACGCCATAGGTAACCGCTTTGTTTCCGGTGTACACATGTAATATAAACGCCCATACACCCTGCATGACAGTACTGATGGTAAGTCCGTGGCGCTGCGCATAATTTTCCACAGCGGTATGCAGTGAGGCATCCAGGCGCAGCTTATTGTCTTCATAAGTACCCCTTCCCCTGGTGCGGTCTGTTACACCGGCCGCTATAAAGGGCAGCAAGCTACCTGTTTCCACCTCTTTCATATACTCCCGCCAGTAGGCCTCTTCCTTCCATTTATCTTTATTGCTGATATAACGTATGTAATCTTCGTAGCGGTCTTCTGTGAAACCCGGCAGTGCGCGGCCTTCAGACAATGCTTCATAGCTCTCCAGCAATTCTTCTATTACTACGGGCAACGACCAGCCATCCATTAAAATATGGTGGAAGCTCCACAACATACGATACCGGTGCTCTCCAGTCCGGAACAGGATGATACGCAGGAGCGGCGCTGCATTAAAGTCAAATCCCAATGCCCGGTCTTTTACCAGATAATCTGCTATAGCGGCTTCCAGTGCAACAGTATCCATTCCCCGATAATCCAGTATCTCAAACGGGATCTCTACTTTTTCGTATACGCATTGCACCGGAAAACCTAATGACCGGTAGTCGAATGAGGTGCGGAGAATACTATGACGCTTTAACAAATGGTTCCAGCTTTGCTGCAACCAGCGGGTATTAACAAGTTCTATATCGCAGGTAAATTGTTCGATGTAAGCATTACTGCCATCATCATACAACCGGTGGAATAACATGCCTTCCTGCAAACCACTCAGCGGATAAATGGTGCTGAGCTGCCGGCTTTTTTCAGTAGCCTTTATTGCCAGAAATCTATCCAGCTGTTCGTATTTCACCAGACCAGTTAACCCGTAATCGGATGGGGTTAGTATGCTTCCCCGTTTAGCCCGTCCTTCACAATGAATGATCAAAGATATAAGGTGTTGATAAAAGAGGGCTGCTACTTCCCGGATGGTAGCAGCATCATAATGCCTGCTGCTGTAACTCCATACCAGGGTCAATGAGCCTTGCTGCACCTGACCATTCACCATCAGCCGCTCTCTCACCATATGCTCCCCGCTGATATTACTTCCGGCAGATTCTCCCGCCAGGATGAACTGATTGTTGTTACCTGAAACAGTATCTACCTGACCCAGATAATTAAAAACAATATCCCAGGGCTGTATATGCTGAAGTGCAGGTATTTTATGAATATACTTCAGCACACCATAACCAATACCTTTGTCCGGCAATTCGCGCAATTGTTCTTTCACACTTTTAATCAATTCACTTTCATGACGACTGTCCGCGTGTAACAATACAGGATACAGCGCTGTAAACCAGCCCACCGTACGATCTGTATTGATGGATGTACCCAGATCTTCGCGGCCATGTCCTTCAAGTCCTATCACCACCTCCTTATCCCCACTCCAATCGCGTAGGGTGCAGGCCAATGCAGTCAATAATAAGTCATTAATCTCTGTATGATAGGCCTGTGGTGCATCCTGTAACAACTGGCGGGTTAGTTCAGTTTCCAGCCGCATAGTGTGGCTGTTGATGTCTTTCATTCTTACTATTCCATCATAACTATGATCTACCGGCAAACGGAAAGCAGATTGTGCCACCTTCTCCCAATAACGGGTTTGAGATAGCAGGCGTGCTCCTTTGCTGTATTGCAGCAATTCGTTGTACCAGCTGCGGTAAGAGGCGCTTTTGGCGCCCAGGTCTACCCGTACGCCGTCCTGTGCACTTTGCAACAGACGGCTGATATCTTCCAGGAGAATACGCCAGGACACACTATCCACCGCCAGGTGATGAATAACAATCAATAAGCGGTTATGGGATTCAGCTGCCGGGGTCTGTATCAATACCATGCGGATGATATCACCGGTTGTGATATCCAGACTTTGCTGATAATGTTCGCAGCAGGTGGTAATGGCCGAAGACATATCTGCCACCGGAACATCCCGGAGATCCTCTGTTACCAGCCTGCTGTAATGTGTATCGTATTGCTGCATCCATTCACCTGCGCTCTGATGATAAGCGAAGCGCAGGGCATCATGCTGCTCCTGCAACCGTTGCAGCATGCCGGACAATATTTCTGCATGAATAGCTTTATCCAATGCCAGCAACACACGCTGGTTATAATGATGCATTCCGGCTGTATTTCCCAGCGCTTCTTCAAAGAAATGCTGTTGAATCGGCAAAAGCCCGGCAACTCCTTCCAGGATACCCTGCTCACCGGAGGCCATGGCGCCTGCACCTTTTCTTGCGGCTACTACAGCGCTTAACCGGGCAACAGTGGGATAAAGAAATACTTCCTTCACCTGTAACTCACATCCTGCCCGTTTGGCGCGGCTCACCATCTGGATCGTAATGATAGAGTCTCCACCAAGCCAGAAGAAATTATCATGTATGCCCACACGTGATACCCCCAGTAATCCTTTCCAGATATCAGCCAACAGCTGTTCTGTTTCATTTCGCGGCGCTACATATTCATCCTTTGATAATAGCTCAACTGCGGGATCAGCTAATGCATTCCGGTCAATTTTACCATTGGCCGTAAGAGGTAATGTATCCAGTTTTATTAACAACGGCACCATGTATTCCGGTAATTGCTGCTGCAGATAAGTAGTGGCCGCATCTTTATCAAATACCGTCGCTACTACATAACCGATCAGTTGTTTATTTCCCTGCTCATCGGTTCTCGCAATAACTGCACACTGGCTCACCTGACCAAATGATTGCAATACACTTTCTATTTCCCCTAATTCAATTCGGTAACCACGGATCTTCACCTGCTCATCTGTACGGCCCAGATAAGCAATCGTGCCGTCCTGCAGCCATTTGCCGGAGTCTCCTGTTTTATACATCCGTTCACCGGTACGGAAAGGATCGGCTACAAACCTTACTGCTGTGAGCTCAGGGCGATTCAGGTATCCGCGTGATACCCCGATTCCTGATACACATATCTCTCCCGCTACACCTACAGGACATAATTGTCCGTGATCATTCAATATATAGATGTGTAAATTTTGTACAGGCTTACCGATTGGCACCAGATTATCTTCCGGTGTTTCATACATAAAATGATGGGTAATATCATCTGATGCTTCAGTAGGACCATAGGCATTCACAACCGGAATTCTTCCATAATCTTTGTGGTTAAACCATTGTTTCAGCAATGAACGCTGCACGGCTTCGCCTGTTACCAGTAAATACTGCAGCCGGGGTAATGCTCCCGCCGTTTCTTCCTGTAATAAAGCCGACAGATAAGACGGCACCACTTCCATTATACTCACTTCATCATTTTCTATCTGCTTAATCAGCAGGAATGGCTGTAATACCAGATCATCTGTATAAATAACCGTGCGACCACCACAGAGCAATGCAGCAAACATCTGCCATACCGAAATATCAAATGTGTAGGAAGCAGTAAAAGCGATCACCGTATTAATATCAATCTTCAGGTCGTTAATTTTTGCATACAGGTGATTGAGCATCCCGCGATGTTCTACCAGCACACCTTTTGGCTTACCGGTGGAACCTGAAGTATAAATAACATAAGACAGATCGCCGGGAGCAACCACATGTGCCGGCACTGAAACCGGCTGGTCTTTCAGCACCTCCGGTTTATCCAGGCAGATAACAACCGCATTGCCGGCAATACTCAGCGGTTTGTGACAGATCATTACTTTGGCATCCGAATCTTGCAGCATGAAATGTATGCGCTCTTCCGGATAGTTGGGATCTATTGGTATATATGCACCTCCGGCCTTCCAGATACCCAAAATGCTGATGACCATATCCAGGCCCTTATTTAAGCAGATAGCGACCATGCTGTCTGTTGTGACACCCATTGAGCGCAGGTAGTGACCAAGCTGATTAGCCCTTTCATCGAGTTCACGATAGGTCATTGCATCGCTTTCATGCACCACCGCCACGGCATCAGGATACTTCGACACCTGATCTTGAAAGATCTGTACAAAAGTTTTGTTTGCATCGTAGTTTACAACAGGACCACTTATCCATTGCGACAGCAATTGTTCTTCGGGCAACGTAAGTACAGGCAATGTACTGATCTGCCGATCCGGAGCTGCTGCTACTGCATTTAACAACACCGCATAATGGGCTGCCATCCGCTGTACTGTTGCTTCCCGGAATAATGCTTTACTGTATTCGATTTCCAGTTCAAAGCCCTCTGCTGTTTCTATTACACCAAAAGTCAGGTCGAATTTGGTGATCTTATGTTCTATGAACTCAGCGGATACCTTAATATCTTTCAGGTGCACCGGCTCCATTTCCCCTATATTCTGTAACTGGAACATTACATCAAACAGGGGACTACGGCTAAGATCCCGTTCTTCCACCACCAGTTCCACCACTTTTTCAAAGGGCAGGTCCTGGTGTTCATATGCCGATAGCAACATCGTTTTCACCTGTTCCAGCAATGCCGTAAACGACAGATTCCCATCTACCCTGCTTCGCAATGCCAGCGTGTTTACAAAGCAGCCTACCAGGTTATCAAACTCATGAAGGCCTCGGCCGGCAACCGCACAGCCCACACAAATATCATCCTGACCGGTATAACGATATAAGAGTACTTTCAGCACAGTCAACAACGTCATGTATAATGTAACACCCTGCTGCTGGCTGTATTGCTGTATGTCATGCGCCACCTTACCTTCTACTTTACAATGAACTTTCCCTCCGGCCTGTGCCTGAACAGCAGGGCGTGAATAATCCAGCGGAAGCTCCAGCGGAGTAATGCCACTCAAACGATTTTTCCAGTAAGCCTGCTGACGTTTCAGCACCGAACCGCTTACATACGACCGCTGCCAAAGTGAATAATCAGCATATTGCAGTTCAAGAGCAGGCAATAGTACTTCGTGTCCCTCATTGTATGCGGCATATAACGCTGACAGCTCTTTCATGATTACCGGCATAGACCATCCATCGGCCGCGATATGATGCAATACCAACGCCAGCAGATAATCTCCGTCTGCCATCTGCAACCAGCCCGCGCGTAACATATGATCCGCCGATAATAAAAACGGACGTTCCAGGAAAGATGCCACATCAGCATATGCATGGATGGTATCCATAGCCCAACTGTTTGCAGGCAACACGGACTGATAAGCTACTCCATCTTCTTCTATGATGACCGTTCTCAATACCTCATGCCGATCGATGATCGCTTCTAAAGCCTGTTCCATAGCGGAACGGTTCACAGCACCCTTCAATTTCAGCACCAATGGAATATGATAATGTACGCTGCCTTCCAGATGATGGATAAACCACAAACGTTCCTGGCTATACGATAACGGAACACGTGCCGGACGGGATTGTAAGGAGATAACCGGCAATACCGTCTTGTTCTCCTGTTGCGTTATAAAAGCCGCGAGCACAGCTACGGAAGGATAGCTGAATAATTCTTTTACAGAGAGCGTTGTTTGCAGCTGCTTACGTATGGCAGTCGTTAACCTGATTGCCAATAGTGAATGACCACCCAGTTCAAAGAAATTATCGTATATCCCTATTGGTGATATCTGCAATTGCTCCTGCCAGATAGTAGCAAGCACCTGTTCCATCTCATTACGCGGAGCGATATAGGTGTTGATCGCCGTAGTGATTTCCGGTTCAGGTAATTTCCCCCTGTCAGTTTTACCATTTGCTGTTAAAGGAAGCGCCTCCAGTGTTACCCACAATGCCGGCACCATATAGTCCGGTAAATATTGCTTTAAGTAATGGATGACCTGCTCTTTATTAAAGCCGGTGGCCGGTGGTACTATATAGCCCACCAGTTGTCTGTTGCCGGAAACATCCTGTTTAGTATGTACAATGGCCTGCTTCACCAGGTTGCTTTGCTGCAATACCCGTTCTATTTCACCCAATTCTATGCGGTAGCCCCGAACTTTTACCTGTTCGTCTGCACGGCCCAGGTACAGGATATTGCCATCAGGCAACCATTTGCCCATATCACCGGTGCGGTACATTTTAGCACCTGCCTTATGGGAAAATGGGTCTGCAACAAACCTCCCTGCCGTTAATTCCGCGTTATTCAGATAACCCTGCGTAACGCCGGCACCGCCTATGTAYAACTCCCCTTTTACTCCTGCAGACACCGGATGGCCCRCCTGGTCCAGGATATAMACCCGCACATTGGACAACGGTTTGCCTATCGGCAAAGTCCCCGCAGGGTATGACCTCCCCGTTTCGTATTTATAGATTAATGCAGATATCGTGGCTTCTGTAGGACCATAGATATTATAGAAATCCACTAAATTACTCCAGCGCCCGGCCAGTTCACTCGTACAGGTTTCCCCGCCGGATATAATCCGCTTCAATGCACTGTATTTGCCGGCAGTGATATTAGAAAGAAGACCCGGTGTGGCTTCTAAATGCGAGATCCGCTGTTCATTTAAAAACTGTTCAAACAGTGCCATATCTGCCTGKATCTCCTTATCCACCAATACCAGCGTCGCCCCGTTTAACAAGGCAAAAAACAGCTGCTCCACAGAGGCATCAAAGCAGTAGTCTGATGTCATTAATATGTTTTCTTCCGGTGCAATCTGATATACTTTGCTTTGRCAATGTACCAGGTTTACTACTCCACCATGCATGGCGATCACCCCTTTGGGTTTGCCGGTAGAACCGGAGGTATAGATCACATAAGCTGCTGCCGTAGCCGGCACAGCTTTCAGCGGYTCGGTTACACGCAAGGCSGCCACMTTATCCCAATCCTCATCCAGTACAACGATAACGCGGCCCTTATTAMCGACCGCTCCTTTGCCMGCACGGCTGCTTAATACAATCTCTGCACCAGTATCTGTTAACATATGGACGATCCTTTCAGATGGATAGTCCGGGTCTATGGGCACATAAGCCGCTCCGGCTTTCAGGATACCCAGTATACCAACTATCATCTCCACGGATCGCTCAATACAGATACCTACAAATGATCCGGCARTTACACCGTTCGTTTGCAGGTAATGGGCCAGTTGATCGGAGCGTTGCTCCAGTTCACCGTAGGTAAGCCTTTGTTCACCCGCCACCACTGCAGTAACCGCAGGATGAAGTGCAGCTTGTTCTGCAAATAAAGTGGTGAGTGCTTTATCTTCCGGATAGGCGTCAACGTTATCATTCAATGTTGCCAGCAATACCTGTTCCTTCTCTGCACTCAATAGCCTCAAAGTACTGATGCGCTCATCAGGTGATTGTACCACCGCCCGCAGCAATGCTTCGTAATGCGATATCAGTTGTGCGATGGTCTCTTCATTGAACAGATCTGCAAAGTATTCGATATTGCCATATAGGCCCTCTTCACTGTCCTGCATGGAGAGTGTCAAATCCAGCTGTGCCAGCGAATGTTCCAGAGGCATGGATGATAACCTCACTTCTCCTAACCTGAGTGCAGGCGCATCAGGTGTATTTTGCCATACAAACATCACCTGGAATAAAGGATGGCGGGTAAGGTCGCGGGTAGTAACCACGCTTTCCACCACTTTTTCAAAAGGCACTTCCTGGTGTGCATAGGCCTCTAAAGTAGTTTGCTTTATCTGCTGTAACAGGGAGCTAAATAAAAGATCGTCCTTCAGATCACTTCGCAGTGCCAGCGTATTAATAAAAAAGCCGATCAACCCTTCCACTTCCTGCTGCATTCTTCCGGCTGCAGGAGTACCTATACAGATATCTTCCTCACCGGTATAACGATACAACAATACCTTCAGGGCCGCCAATAATGTCATATACATGGTTACTCCCTGTTGCTGCGACAAGGTTTTCAACTGTGCCGCCAGATCCTGATCCAGGAAGAAGCGCCTGCTGGCTCCCCGCTTGCTGGTTACAACCGTGCGCAGATGATCATAAGGTAATTGCAATATAGCCGTCTCCGTTAGTTTTCTTTTCCAGTAATCCAGTTTTTTATCCAATACAACACCGGAGAGATATTTGCGTTGCCAGATGGCATAATCCGAATATTGTACAGGCAATTCAGCTAATTGAACTATTCGTCCTTCCGTGTAGGCATGGTATAATTCGGTCAGCTCACTTACAATGACGCCGGTAGACCAGCCATCAGAGGCAATATGGTGCAATGTTATCACGAGGATATATTCTTCCTCTTCTAATACAATAAGTTCCGCCCTCAGTTTATGGTCTGTTGCTAAATTAAATGGAACCGATGTCAGTGTTTGAATGTACGCAGTTAATACCTCAGCATTATCGCGGTATTGCTGATGATCCGTTACTATCAGCTTCCATTGGTCAGTAGGCAGTACCTGTTGGAAAGGCGTTCCTTCTTCCTGTATAAATATTGTGCGTAATATTTCATGACGATTAACGATTGTTCGCAGCGCATACTCCAGTGCTGCACTGTTCAAATACCCTGTCAGTTTTAATACAGCAGGTATATGATAGGAAACGCTACCCTCCAGCTGATCGATGAACCATAAACGTTCCTGGCCGTACGAAAGCGGGGTATGTGACGGTTTCTCTGCCCGTGTAACTGCCGGTAGTAATGTGCTTTCCGAGCGCCGGCTTAACTGTAAAGACAACTGGCTGATGGTAGGATAATCAAAAATATCGGCGATCGTTACTTCTACCGATAATTGTTTACGCATGGCCGAAATCAGGCGAATAGCCAGCAACGAGTGTCCACCCAGCGCAAAGAAATCATCCTGTAGCCCTACCTGTGATACTTCCAGCAAAGATGCCCAGATACCCGCCAGCGCTATTTCCAGTGCAGTAGCCGGGGCTACGTATGCACCGGCAGCCATATTATCTGCTCCCGGATCAGGTAAAGCACGGCGGTCTATCTTACCGTT
>NZ_JBFTHG010000025.1:0-33104 GCF_056394125.1 Chitinophaga sp. 10T418 | reverse complement strand
AGAGATAGTCCATACCAGTGTAGCAGTATGACCCGCCAGCACTTTCACTTTTGTAGTGTTTAAAGTGGTGTCGGTAACAGTCACCCATGTTGGTTTACCCACCACAGACCAGGTACCTTTAGCACCATATTCAGTCGGCTTGTTAGCGGCCATGGTGAAGATGGAGTCGTTACAATGTAACTGATCAATGTTTGCTTTAGCAACAGCCGGTACATCATAGTTAGTCAGCAACACGGTGTCAGTAGTAGCAGCGCAGGTACCGTTAGAAATAGTCCATACCAGGGTAGCGGTATGCCCAGCCAGCACTTTCACTTTTGTAGTGTTTAAAGTGGTGTCTGTAATAGTTGCCCATATAGGTTTACCCACAACAGACCAGGTGCCTTTAGCGCCATATTCAGTTGGCTTGTTAGCGGCCATGGTGAAGATAGAGTCGTTACAATGTAACTGATCAATGTTTGCTTTCGCCACCGCCGGAACGTCGTAGTTAGTCAACAACACGGTGTCAGTAGTAGCAGCGCAGGTACCGTTGGAGATGGTCCATACCAGTGTAGCAGTATGCCCAGCGAGTACTTTAACTTTTGTAGTGTTTAAAGTGGTGTCAGTAACAGTTACCCATGTTGGTTTACCTACGACAGACCAGGTGCCTTTAGCACCATATTCAGTTGGCTTGTTAGCGGCCATGGTGAAGATAGAGTCATTACAATGTTTCTGATCACTGTTGGCATTTGCAACAGCCGGTACATCGTAGTTGGTCAGCAACACGGTATCCGTAGTCGCAGCGCAGGTACCGTTAGAGATAGTCCATACCAGTGTAGCAGTATGACCGGCCAGCACTTTCACTTTTGTAGTATTTAAAGTGGTGTCGGTAACAGTTGCCCATATTGGTTTCCCTACTACAGACCAGGTACCTTTAGCGCCATATTCAGTCGGTTGGTTAGCCGCCATAGTAAAGATGGAATCATTACAATGTAACTGATCAATGTTCGCTTTAGCCACCGCCGGTACATCGTAGTTGGTCAGCAACACGGTATCCGTAGTGGCAGCGCAGGTACCGTTAGAGATGGTCCATACCAGTGTAGCAGTATGCCCCGCCAGTACTTTAACCTTTGTGGTATTTAAGGTGGTATCAGTAATAGTTACCCATGTAGGTTTGCCTATCGCAGACCAGGTACCTTTAGCGCCATATTCAGTCGGCTTGTTGGCAGCCATGGTGAAGATGGAGTCATTACAATGTTTCTGATCACTGTTGGCATTTGCAACAGCAGGAACATCGTAGTTGGTCAGCAGCACGGTGTCGGTAGTAGCAGCGCAGGTACCGTTAGAGATGGTCCATACCATTGTAGCGGTATGGCCAGCGAGTACTTTAACTTTTGTGGTGTTCAGGGTAGTGTCTGTAACAGTTACCCATGTTGGTTTACCTACTACAGACCAGGTGCCTTTAGCTCCATATTCAGTAGGCTTGTTAGCCGCCATGGTGAAGATAGAGTCGTTGCAATGTAACTGATCCACGTTTGCTTTCGCAACAGCCGGAACATCATAGTTAGTCAGCAGCACGGTGTCGGTAGTAGCAGTGCAGGTACCGTTAGAGATGGTCCATACCATTGTAGCGGTATGGCCAGCGAGTACTTTAACTTTTGTGGTGTTCAGGGTAGTGTCTGTAACAGTTACCCATGTTGGTTTACCAACGACAGACCAGGTGCCTTTAGCGCCATATTCAGTCGGCTGGTTAGCCGCCATAGTAAAGATGGAATCATTACAATGTAACTGATCAATGTTCGCTTTTGCCACCGCCGGAACATCGTAGTTGGTCAGCAGCACGGTGTCGGTAGTAGCAGCGCAGGTACCGTTAGAGATGGTCCATACCATTGTAGCGGTATGGCCAGCGAGTACTTTAACTTTTGTGGTGTTCAGGGTAGTGTCTGTAACAGTTACCCATGTAGGTTTACCAACGACAGACCAGGTGCCTTTAGCGCCATATTCAGTCGGTTGGTTAGCCGCCATAGTAAAGATGGAATCATTACAATGTACCTGATCAATGTTCGCTTTCGCTGCTGTTGGAACATCGTAGTTGGTCAGTAACACCGTATCCGTAGTAGCAGCGCAGGTACCGTTGGAAATGGTCCATACCATTGTAGCAGTATGACCCGCCAGTACTTTCACTTTTGTAGTGTTTAAAGTGGTGTCTGTAATGGTCACCCATGTTGGTTTACCTACCACTGACCAGGTGCCTTTAGCGCCGTATTCAGTCGGTTGGTTAGCCGCCATAGTAAAGATGGAATCATTACAATGTAACTGATCAATGTTCGCTTTAGCTACTGCGGGAACATCGTAGTTAGTCAACAACACGGTGTCGGTCGTAGCGGCACAAGTACCGTTAGAGATGGTCCATACCATTGTAGCGGTATGGCCAGCCAGTACTTTAACTTTTGTGGTGTTTAAAGTGGTGTCTGTAATAGTCACCCATGTAGGTTTACCAACTACAGACCAGGTGCCTTTAGCGCCAAATTCAGTAGGCTGGTTAGCCGCCATAGTAAAGATGGAATCATTACAATGTAACTGATCAATGTTCGCTTTCGCAATAGACGGAACATCGTAGTTAGTCAGTAACACGGTGTCGGTAGTTGCCGCACAGGTACCGTTAGAGATGGTCCATACCATTGTAGCGGTATGACCAGCCAGTACTTTAACCTTCGTTGTGTTCAGGGTAGTGTCAGTAATAGTTACCCATGTAGGTTTACCTACTACTGACCAGGTACCTTTAGCGCCAAATTCAGTAGGCTGATTAGCCGCCATGGTGAAGATAGAGTCGTTGCAATGTATCTGATTCACATTTGCTTTCGCCACCGCCGGAACATCGTAGTTAGTCAGCAGTACAGTATCTGTAGTTGCCGCACAGGTACCATTGGAGATGGTCCATACCATTGTAGCGGTATGACCAGCCAGTACTTTCACTTTTGTGGTGTTCAGGGTAGTGTCAGTAACAGTTACCCATGTAGGTTTACCAACCACAGACCATGTGCCTTTAGCGCCATATTCAGTCGGTTGGTTTGCCGCCATAGTGAAGATGGAGTCGTTACAATGTAACTGATCAATGTTCGCTTTTGCTACTGCTGGAACATCGTAGTTGGTCAGCAACACGGTGTCAGTGGTTGCTGCACAGGTACCATTGGAGATGGTCCATACCATTTTAGCGGTATGTCCAGCGAGTACTTTAACTTTTGTAGTATTTAAAGTGGTGTCTGTAATAGTCACCCATGTAGGTTTACCTACTACAGACCAGGTGCCTTTAGCGCCAAATTCAGTAGGCTGGTTAGCCGCCATGGTGAAGATGGAGTCATTACAATGTAACTGATCGATGTTCGCTTTCGCAATAGCCGGAACATCGTAGTTAGTCAGCAGCACGGTATCGGTAGTTGCAGCACAAGTACCATTAGAGATGGTCCATACCATTGTAGCAGTATGACCCGCCAGTACTTTAACTTTTGTAGTGTTTAAAGTGGTGTCTGTAATAGTCACCCATGTAGGTTTACCAACTACAGACCAGGTGCCTTTAGCGCCAAATTCAGTAGGCTGGTTAGCCGCCATGGTGAAGATGGAGTCGTTACAATGTATCTGATTCACATTTGCTTTTGCCACTGCAGGAACATCGTAGTTTGTCAGCAGCACGGTGTCGGTAGTTGCTGCACAAGTACCGTTGGAGATAGTCCATACCATTGTAGCGGTATGACCCGCGAGTACTTTCACTTTTGTGGTGTTCAGGGTAGTGTCTGTAACAGTTACCCATGTAGGTTTACCTACCACAGACCAGGTGCCTTTAGCGCCATATTCAGTCGGCTTGTTAGCGGCCATGGTGAAGATGGAGTCGTTACAATGTAACTGATCCACGTTTGCTTTCGCAACAGCAGGAACATCGTAGTTGGTCAGCAGCACGGTGTCAGTAGTAGCGGCACAGGTACCATTGGAGATCGTCCATACCATTGTAGCGGTATGACCAGCGAGTACTTTAACTTTTGTAGTGTTCAGGGTGGTGTCCGTAATGGTCGTCCATGTAGGCTTACCAACTACAGACCAGGTACCTTTAGCGCCATATTCAGTCGGCTGGTTTGCCGCCATGGTGAAGATGGAGTCGTTACAATGTATCTGATTCACATTTGCTTTCGCCACTGCAGGAACATCGTAGTTAGTCAGCAGTACCGTATCGGTAGTTGCCGCACAAGCACCGTTAGAGATGGTCCATACCATTGTAGCAGTATGCCCCGCGAGTACTTTAACCTTTGTAGTATTTAAAGTGGTGTCTGTAACAGTTACCCATGTTGGTTTACCTACTACTGACCAGGTGCCTTTAGCGCCATATTCAGTCGGTTGATTTGCCGCCATAGTAAAGATGGAATCATTACAATGTAACTGATCAATGTTCGCTTTTGCAACAGCAGGAACATCGTAGTTAGTCAACAACACGGTGTCGGTMGTAGCGGCACAAGTACCATTAGAGATGGTCCATACCATTGTAGCAGTATGCCCCGCCAGTACTTTAACTTTTGTGGTGTTCAGGGTAGTGTCTGTAACAGTTACCCATGTAGGTTTACCTACTACTGACCAGGTACCTTTAGCTCCATATTCAGTCGGCTGGTTAGCCGCCATAGTAAAGATGGAGTCGTTACAATGTATCTGATTCACGTTTGCTTTCGCAACAGCCGGTACATCATAGTTAGTCAGCAGCACGGTGTCGGTAGTGGCAGCGCAGGTACCGTTAGAGATGGTCCATACCAGTGTAGCAGTATGCCCCGCCAGTACTTTAACCTTTGTAGTATTTAAAGTGGTGTCTGTAACAGTTACCCATGTAGGTTTACCTACTACTGACCAGGTGCCTTTTGCCCCATATTCAGTCGGTTGGTTAGCTGCCATAGTAAAGATCGAATCATTACAATGTACCTGATCAATGTTAGCTTTTGCCGCCGCCGGTACATCGTAGTTGGTTAGCAACACGGTGTCGGTAGTAGCAGCGCAGGTACCGTTAGAGATAGTCCATACCATTGTAGCGGTATGCCCCGCGAGTACTTTAACCTTTGTAGTGTTTAAAGTGGTGTCTGTAATGGTCGCCCATGTAGGTTTACCTACTACTGACCAGGTGCCTTTAGCGCCAAATTCAGTCGGTTGGTTTGCCGCCATAGTAAAGATGGAATCATTACAATGTAACTGATCAATGTTCGCTTTCGCCACCGCAGGAACATCATAGTTGGTCAGCAGCACAGTGTCGGTAGTCGCCGCACAAGTACCGTTAGAAATGGTCCATACCATTGTAGCAGTATGCCCCGCGAGTACTTTAACTTTTGTAGTGCTTAAAGTAGTATCGGTGATAGTCGCCCATGTTGGTTTACCAACGACAGACCAGGTGCCTTTAGCACCATATTCAGTCGGCTGGTTAGCGGCCATGGTGAAGATGGAGTCGTTACAATGTAACTGATCAATGTTCGCTTTCGCCACCGCCGGTACATCATAGTTAGTCAGCAACACAGTGTCGGTAGTTGCCGCACAAGTGCCGTTGGAGATGGTCCATACCATTGTAGCAGTATGCCCCRCGAGTACTTTAACTTTTGTAGTGCTTAAAGTAGTATCGGTGATAGTCGCCCATGTTGGTTTACCTACCACTGACCAGGTACCTTTGGCACCATACTCAGTCGGCTGGTTAGCAGCCATAGTAAAGATGGAATCATTACAATGTAACTGATCAATGTTCGCTTTCGCCACTGCAGGAACATCATAGTTGGTCAGCAGCACGGTGTCGGTAGTAGCGGCACAGGTTCCGTTAGAGATGGTCCATACCAGTGTAGCAGTATGCCCGGCGAGTACTTTAACTTTTGTGGTGTTCAGGGTAGTGTCTGTAATAGTCGCCCATGTTGGTTTCCCTACCACTGACCAGGTACCTTTGGCCCCATACTCAGTCGGTTTATTAGCCGCCATGGTGAAGATAGAGTCATTACAATGTAACTGATCAATGTTCGCTTTAGCTACTGCGGGAACATCGTAGTTAGTCAACAACACGGTGTCGGTAGTAGCGGCACAAGTACCATTGGAGATGGTCCAAACCATTGTAGCGGTATGTCCCGCCAGTACTTTAACTTTTGTAGTATTTAAAGTGGTGTCTGTAATAATCGCCCATGTTGGTTTACCTACTACTGACCAGGTCCCTTTAGMGCCATATTCAGTCGGCTGGTTAGCGGCCATGTTGAAGATAGAGTCGTTACAATGTATCTGATCAATGTTCGCTTTCGCAACAGCCGGTACATCATAGTTGGTCAGCAGCACGGTATCGGTAGTAGCAGCGCAGGTTCCGTTAGAGATAGTCCATACCATTGTAGCGGTATGCCCGGCGAGTACTTTAACTTTTGTAGTGTTTAAAGTGGTGTCTGTAATGGTCGCCCATGTTGGTTTACCTACTACAGACCAGGTTCCTTTAGCGCCATATTCAGTCGGCTGGTTAGCCGCCATAGTAAAGATGGAATCATTACAATGTATCTGATCAATGTTCGCTTTCGCTACTGCCGGTACATCGTAGTTGGTCAGCAGCACGGTGTCGGTAGTAGCGGCACAAGTACCGTTAGAAATGGTCCATACCATTGTAGCGGTATGCCCGGCGAGTACTTTAACTTTTGTAGTGTTTAAAGTGGTGTCTGTAATAGTTGCCCATGTTGGTTTACCCACCACAGCCCAGGTGCCTTTAGCGCCATATTCAGTCGGCTGGTTAGCAGCCATGGTAAAGATGGAATCATTACAATGTAACTGATCATTGTTCGCTTTCGCCACCGCCGGTACATCATAGTTGGTCAACAGTACAGTGTCGGTAGTAGCAGCACAGGTACCGTTAGTGATGGTCCATACTAATGTAGCAGTATGTCCAGCCAATACTTTAACCTTGGTAGTATTTAAAGTAGTATCGGTGATGGTCGCCCATGTTGGTTTACCTACCACTGTCCATGCGCCATATGCACCATATTCAGTCGGCTTGTTAGCCGTCATGTAGAAGATAGAATCATTACAATGTTTCTGATCTGTACCGGCAGTCGCTGCTACTGGTTTTTTGAAGTTGGTAATAAACATGGTATCCGTTGTTGTTAAACAAGGACCATTCGTAATTGTCCAAAACAAAGTAGCGGTATCACCAATATTTACTTTTACAGTAGCATTAGGCAGGGTAGGGTTGGTGATAATTGCATTTGAATTCCAGGTAGTCCACAAACCATTAACACCAGGTACTCCTGTTGCGTTACCATTTAACTGGAAGTCAGTAGCACGTTCACATGCCCGTTGATCCACATTTGCATTTGCTTTATTCGGTTGAGCAAATACTTTTACTGTCACAGAAGCACAGGCAGTACTGGCACAAGGGCCGGTGCTTGGTGCCATCACAAAGTAAGTAGTGGTAGCGGTAACATTATTAAAGGTAACAACAGAGCTGTCTGCATTGGAAGAAGCAGGGTAAACACGTTTGCTGCCTGGATCGCCAGGGCATGCACCGGTATACCATTTCCAGGTGGCTGCTTTACCAGTAGAGTCTTTTCCGAGCGAACCGCCAACAACAGTTAATGTAGTACTACCGCTTACGCATATACTATCTACAGATGCAGTTACACTTGCAGGAGCTTTAGACGGTTCTTCCACAGATAATGAGAAGTAGACCGTTGTATTACATCCATTCAATGAATCTTCTTTCGCAGAAAGTACAAAATCATAATTGCCGGCAGGCGTTCCTGCAGGCAGTGGTACCGTAAAGGAACCTGTCGGAGTTGTAACAGGCCACACACCAGTTATTTTTGTAAAGCCCGGCATCTTTCTGGTAGCTAATGCGGCGGGGTTCACATCCAATACATAGTTCAGGATAGTTCCTGTTTGACTATTATAGGATACTGTAAATGTGGTGGCGGTATTACATACCGGTGCGGCAGTTACTTTAACGGTAGGAGGGTTCTTAACCGTCAACTTGATGATACTGGAAGTAGCACCAGCACATACACCGTTGGAAATGCTCCAGACGAGTTGCACTGTCTTAGGACGGGTAGCACCAAGAATAGTAGCGATCGCATTGTATGCTGTGTCGTAATTCAACGAAACATCCGCAGCGGTTGTACCTGCTCCTAATGTCCATTTACCTTTTTCGCCAACGCCTGGTTTGGTAGCATTCAGCTGGAAAGTAGTGGTACCACATTGTACGGAATCTCTACCAGCATTGCTTGGTGTAAGCGGTTTGGTATTGATCAGTGTAACTCTGTTGGTATCAGTACAGGCAGCCAGCGCTTTATTGGTAATCACCCAGAAGAGATGAACGGTATCTCCGGGTTGTACGCCTGTAACGGTGGTTTGCGGGTTAGTGGTATTGGTGATCACCTCCAGTTTATGAGCGCCATCAAACATCCAGGTACCCTGCTGATCTGCCGGAGGTGTACTTCTCTTAATAGTGAAGTCCGGTATATTACATTGTCTGTAGATGGTGTCCGCATCTGCATTTGGTACAGATCTGACGTTGACAGATACCGTATCGTAGGCATTACAGGTATGATTATTCAGTGCAATCGTATATTGCTGCGTACCTACGGCTGGGGGTGTATGGTTTAACGATACATCGCTCAGGTTACCGATAT
Organism: Chitinophaga sp. 10T418; assembly: GCF_056394125.1. Lineage (NCBI taxonomy): Bacteria > Pseudomonadati > Bacteroidota > Chitinophagia > Chitinophagales > Chitinophagaceae > Chitinophaga > Chitinophaga sp. 10T418. The sequence goes on along the minus strand of NZ_JBFTHG010000025.1, from coordinate 24,468 downwards.
TGGTACCATTATATTGCCATCTCCAGGAGATACTATCTGCCGGAGCACCCGCGTGGGTTTGAGTGAGATTGATTGTTTTACCCAGACAGATATCGGTTGGTGTGGCCGTCATGTCGATGGTCGGCTTCAGATCCACAATCACATTGGCATAACCGGTGTCTCTACATTGCCTGGGCGATTTTGTGACACTATTCCATCCATAGTCTGCAATACCGATAGCAGCAAAGGTGGTATTGACCAAAGGATACGCAGTCATCTTAGGCCCCTTGATAATGGGCAGCGTTTGCCATTCATAGGTGCTGTATCCTCCGTTGGCCGTTAATATCACGGAATCACCTATACATATCCTGCCTGAGGAAATAGTTACTTTCGGTTTCGGGAGTACGGAAATTTTTGTATATAAAGATGGAGAGGCACAGTTGCTGGGGTTATCCTTTTCTAGGATGTTTACCCGGAAGTAATAATCCACAATCTGATTGGGATCTCCTTTCAGTGTTCCTACCGGAAAAGTAAGTACATCTGTGTTAATGCCTGTAACGCCGGCTGGAAAAACAGAAACGGCGGGCCAGTTGAGTGTATCTTTGGTGAATTGCCACTGGTAAGTAGGATTGGTAAAATAATCCAGCGGGCTATATACTGCTTTAATAGTAACAGGGGCTCCCTCACACAACGAATCCGCCCTTAAAGGCGGCTTTGCTTGTCCATCAATAAATGAATAGATATAAGGACTACAATATTTGAAACTGATATCATCAATGGCGATGTCATTACCGCAATCCCCCAGTTTGTCATTTAGAATGCTCAGGGTTACGTTAGTTACATTCGCCGGTGTTTTAAATGCGCCTCCATATTCCTGCCAGGTGGGTGCATCCAGGTTCATGGATACATCATAGGTTTTAAATCTGGCAAGCACTGTTCCGGTAGCATCATCTGTGATCTGGAAGGTAACACCTGCATAGTGGTATCCATCCGCGTTACCGGATGCACAGGTAGAGTTAAATACCTCCTTACTATTGACGTTCATAAACCAGGCACTGAAATTATACATAGAGCCTGGACATACCGGAACAGCTTTTTTAACAAAGAATGTTTTTTTCTCAACAGCTGAGTTAGCGAGCAACATGCCGCCTACTCTGGCAGGGTTTGTATTCGGTGTGTGATCGTAAGCTTTCACCCATTCTGATCGGATCTGCGTGTGCCAGAAAACAGTGTAACTATTATCCGCAAAGTTAGGGTTGCTGCCACTACCATTGGTATAAGTAACATAGTTGTATCCGGTAGGACTTGGAGGCACGCTGGAGTTGCTGACACTATTAGCAGCACCTGTCGGAAACGTACCAAAGTTTTCCAGGAAATCGCCCACACCTGTATTTTGGCCCAGGCAGGTGGCCATCGAGCAATCCTTTACATATATACTTTTAGAAACGGTGGTTTTGACTCCATTGACATACCCGACGGCCTTGATAGTATATTGTCCTTTATCAAGGAATTGTATCGTCAGCGCATTCTTGTTACTAGGTGCCTCCGGCTTCTGACCAAGCAATTTAGGGCTCAGATCAGGATTCCGCTGGCTGGCGTATAGGATATTATAGCTCCCTCCTGTAATGGTCCAATCCACTGAATCAGGGACTTTGCTGTCTTTCCAGAAGAACACATTCGTACTGGCAAAGCTCTTCCAGCAAGCGGAATCGGGGAGGTTCATAAACCAATCCCCGGTAGAAGGGTTTTGCCTTGCACTCGCCTGCTTATTCAGCAGGACAAGCCCCAGTAGGAGGAATAAAAAGGTTAATAGTCGTTTCATAGGTGCAAGCAGTTAAGTAAAAAAAGTATCAGGTCTGGTAGTCGGTTTTCTACTCAGTCCTATTGTTCCTCAACTCTTTACATCGATAGAAATAACCGGCGAGGGATTTCCGGTCCATGTTGGGTAATGTGTAAAATGATTTCATAGGCGTCAGGTGTTTATACATGGTATGGCTAAAATATATAATTAAATTAAGATTAAAATTATAAATAATATAGAGAAATAAAAAAAGTGTTATTATTTATAATATGATTAAGCACGAGATAAGTTGGAAAGAGTGTCAGCGGAAAATTGATAGTCAATCGCTTGTGGAGGGGTAAAAAAATATTAATAAGTTATCCACATTCCGGATGGGCGTTTAATTATTTGCACAAGACTGTGCTTTATTGAATTATTTTCTTACCTTTGCAGACCAAATTTGATGTAAGATGCCCAAAGTAAAGACACATTCCCGTGCCAAGAAAACGTTCAAGGTTGGTGGGAACGGACAGATTAAGCGGTTCATGGCCTTCAAAAGCCACTTACTGACTAAAAAATCTACGAAAAGAAAACGTAGCTTAAGAGGTAGTACGCTGGTTCACGAAGCAAATCTTAACCTGGTTAAGAGAATGCTCGGAATGCGCTAGTATCTGTCAAAAGAATCGAATTTTATAACCTGAGAAAAAACAAAGCAAATGCCTCGTTCAGTTAATGCCGTAGCTTCAAGAGCCCGGAGAAAAAGGATCTTAAAGCAAGCCAAAGGCTTCTACGGTAAAAGAAAAAATGTTTACACAGTAGCGAAGAACGTTCTTGAGAAAGGACTTACTTACAGCTATGTTGGTCGTAAATTAAAGAAAAGAAACTACCGCCAGCTGTGGATCGCCCGTATCAACGCTGCTGTTAGAGCAGAAGGGTTGACCTATTCTGTGTTTATGAACAAATTAGCTGGTAAAAACATCGACCTGAACAGAAAAGTTCTGGCTGATCTGGCTATGAATGAACCAGAAACTTTCAAAACACTGGTAGCTTCTGTAAAGTAAGACTTACCTGATAGTAAATACCCGATAGCTGACATCCCACAAGATGTCAGCTATTTTGTTTTTAGGAAAGATGCCCAACAAAGCGGAGCCACTCCCGCTCATCGTGGCATATACCGCTCCCGCTGCATATAATTGCCCCTTTATTTTTGCCAGCGCCGGATGTGCTTCAAACACCGGACCTTCAAAATCATTGGTAATCCTGTTTTTCCACTCCGCCACCGGTAATTGTATGACGTCACTTAAGCCATAAGCAGGGGCTTTAGGTGTTAACTGTTTAAAAGCCCAGCCAGTATTCACATGAATACCCGGATGTACTAACAGGAATGAATATCCGGAAAGGTCCAGCGTAATAGGGGTCATTATTTCACCCCGACCAGTAGCAAAACAGGGCTTGTTGATAATAAAAAACGGGCAATCACTTCCCAGTTGCGCCGCATAGTCTACCAGCGCCGCTTCCGTTAGCCCCAGCTGAAATTTCTGATTGATTAATTGCAGCATGAAAGCTGCATCAGCAGAACCACCGCCCAAACCGGCACCTATCGGTATATGTTTATGCAGATGAATGTTTAAAGGTTGTACCTGTGGAAAGTCCTGCTGCAACAAATGAAATGCTTTCAGACAAAGATTATCGTTTGCATTGCCAGGTACCGCAATACCGCTGCTTTCAAATTGCAACTCACGGTGTGTAATGGCTTCCAGCGCATCACAAACAGGCAGGGGGTAAAAAACAGTTTCCAGGTCATGAAAACCATCCGGGCGCTTATTGGTAATATGTAAGCCCAGGTTTATTTTACAATTGGGAAATACAATCATGTAACATTCATTGCATAGCAAAACAACAGCTACAGTCTTCAACTGCCGGCTGCATTGATTTTACTGAAAAGAAATTATTTGCTTTTGCGGCTGTTAATCTCATCGCGTATGGCGATGGCACGGATATAATCTTCCTGTTCCAATACTTCCTGTAACAGTGTTGTTAACTCCTCTACATTCATCGCTTTCAGGTCATCCTCTGCACCTTTTTCATGCTCTGAAATGGTAGGGGTTACCGGTTTGTTACTCTTCTTACCGGCAGGATCATCCAGTAAGATACCTGCACTGTTGAGAATATTCTCAAAGGTGTAAATAGGGCAGCCAAAACGAACAGCGAGGGCTAATGCATCAGATGTACGGGAATCTATCTCGATGGTTTCATCGTTATTGGAACAGATAAGCTTGGAATAAAAAATGCCTTCCTGTAAATTACTGATGACCACCTCTTGTAATTCTACATTAAAGGCGTTCATGAAGTTCTTCATCAGGTCATGTGTTAAAGGCCGGCTGGGTTGCATTTTCTCAAGAGCCACTGCAATCGCCTGCGCTTCAAAGCCACCAATCACAATAGGTAAACGGCGTAATCCATTTACTTCTCCCAGTACCACGGCATATGAATGAGTCTGCGTAATGCTGTGCGATAAAGCAACTATTTCCAGTTCTATTTTTCTCATATCTGTCTTGCGTTGTCGCTGAATAGTTTGTAAGACCGTGAAGTTAGAAAAATATTCCTTATCTAAAAAAAAGATATAATGATAAATGTCTAATATACAAATTACGAATTAAGAATTACGAATTACGGGATCAACACGATCTTAAAGTTCGAACCCGTAATTCGTAATTCTTAATTCGTAATTGACGGTCTTATCCTTCTTTAAATTTCTTCACTGCTTTTGTGAGCGCAGGCACTACTTCAAATGCATCACCCACAATACCATAATCTGCTGCTTTAAAGAAAGGCGCTTCCGGATCCTTATTGATCACTACAATCACCTTACTACCATTTACACCTGCCAGGTGCTGTATAGCACCGGAAATGCCAATAGCGATGTACAGATTGGGCCTTACGGTTAAGCCGGTCTGACCCACATGTTCATGGTGTGGACGCCATCCTGCATCTGCAACCGGACGGGAGCTCGCTGTTGCTGCACCCAGGGCTTTCGCCAGATCTTCCAGTATCCCCCAGTTCTCAGGTCCTTTCAGTCCGCGGCCGCCGCTGACAATGATTTCAGCTTCCGTTAACGGAATATCCCCACTTACGGTTTCTGTTTTTACCACCTTTACTTTAAAGTCCGCATCGCTGATAGCAGGCGTGAAAGCCTCTACAGTGGCAGATGCAGTACCCGGAGCTACAGGGAAGGTATTGGGTATAATAGCAATTACCTTGATATCAGATGTAATATTGATGTTGGCAAATGCCTTGCCGGAGAACACATTTTTCTTTACCACAAAGCCATTGCTGGTATCCGGATAGGAGATAGCTCCCGATACCAGACMCGCTTTGAGCTTAGCGGCCACTCTTGGCGCCACTGCTTTACCATCAAAATTATGAGGGAAGATGATCACCTTGCTGCCCTCTTTGCCTGCCGCTTCTGCAATAATCTTCGTGTATACAATACTTTCTACTTCATGTAAGCGGGCATCTGCAGCGTGTAATACCTTTTGTGCACCATAATTTCCCAGTACAGCCAGCTCATTGGCATCAACAGGGCCCAGCACCAGTGCTGTTGCTGTTGTACCCAGTTGCTCCGCTACTTTAGCGCCGTATTGGATGGCTTCCAGCGCCGCTTTCTTGATTTTACCCTGTGCCTGATCGGCAAATATTAATATAGACATGAATAATTTAATTAGTAGTTGAGAGATAGTTTACCCTTAGATCACTTTTGCTTCTTCATGCAGTAACTTCACCAGTTCTTCCACATTATCAGGACTGATGAGCTTAACGCCGGCTTTAGCCGGTGGCAGTTCAAAGCCTACTATGGTAGTAAGACTATCTGCAGCAACAGGTTCTACTACAGTCAATGGTTTGGTTCTCGCAGCCATGATGCCGCGCATATTAGGGATACGGGCTTCTGCCATTCCTTTCTGGCAGGATACTACTACCGGAAGTGATACTTCACATACTTCTTCACCGCCCTCAATTTCCCTGTTCACCGTAGCTACGGTACCATTCAGATCGAATTTAGCTGCAATGGATACATAGGGCAGTTCCAGCAGTTCAGCCACCATGCCACCTATGCCGGATCCGTTATAATCGATGGTTTCTTTACCGGTAAAAATAATATCGTATTGTTTGTCCCGGGCATGTGCCGCGATCTGGGACGCAATGTAATAACTGTCAGCACTATCTGCATTTACACGGAAAGCCTCATCGCCACCCAGTGCCAGGGCTTTGCGGATAACAGGATCACAATCTGCAGCTCCTACCGTAATAAGATGCACATCTGCCCCTATGGTTTCTTTCAGCTCCAGCGCCCTCACTAATGCATACCATTCGTCGTACGGATTAATAATAAACTGTACACCAGCCTCATTGAATTTCGTGTTATTGTCCGTGAAAGCTATTTTTGCAGTCGTGTCCGGAGTTTTGCTGATACATACTAAAATCTTCATGGCCTTAAACTGTTTTATTTAAAAATGCGGTAATAGCAAATATATCTAAATAATGTACGCCAACCGCAGGGAGAGAAGATGATTTTAATCAGCATAACAATTGACATATTGTATAATTAAATAATAACAAACGGCATGGACAGAATCGCACAAATAAAGCAGTTACTGTTGGCAACACCCAACGACAGCTTTCTGAAACACGCACTGGGACTGGAATATATTAAGATCAACGACGACGCGGCGGCGCGGCAGCAGTTTGAAGAACTGCTGGCATATGAGCCTGGCTACGTAGGCTCCTATTATCATCTGGGTAAGTTGCTGGAACGTGCAGGCGACAATACCGCTGCGATGAAGGTGTACGAAACAGGAATGGCCATGGCCAAAGCCGGCAACGAAAGGCATGCTTATAACGAATTACAGTCCGCCTACGAAGAACTGGCCTATTGATATTTTAAATCCAACAAACAACGGATGCCTCAACATTTAGTAACTAATTTTTCCGCATACATTTCCCGGCAGCAATTATTCGATCCTGCGCAAAAGATACTCCTTGCCGTTAGTGGAGGAGTTGATTCCATTGTGATGGCCTGGTTGTTTAAGCAAGCCGGTTATCAGGCAGGGATTGCCCATTGTAATTTTCAGCTCCGTGGAGCAGAGTCTGAGCGGGACGAAGCATTTGTAAAACAGATGGCAGCCAGCCTGGAATTGCCACTGCACACTATACGGTTTGATACCAACGCATACGTGGCCGAAAATCGTGTAGCCATTCAGGTGGCCGCAAGGGAACTGCGCTATGCCTGGCTGGAACAGGTGCGTACGGCAGAAGGTTATGCTTTTATCGCCACCGCACATCATATGCAGGACAGCGTCGAAACTGCCCTGATGAACTTTACCAAAGGTACAGGCATCGCCGGTTTGCACGGGATCCTTCCCAGGCAGGAACATCTTATCCGACCTTTGTTATTTACAGAGAAAGATACCCTGATAGCTTATGCGGCCATGCATAATATCGCCTACGTGGAAGACAGTTCCAATATAACGGATAAGTATACACGTAACTACTACCGTCACCAGGTCATCCCGCGGTTGCAGGAAGCTTTTCCGGGTGCGGTGAAAAATATGGCCGCCACCATTGAGCGGATGAAAGAAGCCGAAATCCTTTACCAGGAAGCATTGGATAAGCATCGTAAACGGCTGCTTTTCCAGGAAGATAATACCTGGAAGGTGCCGGTATTGAAGCTGCAGAAAAGTATACCATTACAAACCATTGCCTGGGAACTGTTTCGTGTATTTGGCTGTTCTTCTGCGCAAACAGAACAGGTGCTGTCTTTGTTGGACAGCGAATCCGGCAGATACGTAGAAACCGCTACCCATCGCATTATCCGCAATCGCCAATGGCTACTCATTACGCCGCTGGCCACCGTTGATGCGCCATTGGTAGTGATTGAACCGGAACAGGCACATATCCATTTCAGCGGAGGACAATTACATCTGCGCAAGCAGGAGAGAGGCACGAGTGCTATTCCTACCGCTGCAGAAACAGCCTGGCTGGATGCCGCCCAGGTAAGCTATCCGCTGATCCTGAGAAAATGGAAACAGGGCGATTATTTTTATCCGCTGGGCATGCCCAAGAAGAAAAAGGTAAGCAGGTTCCTGATAGATCAGAAACTATCATTGCCACAGAAAGAAAATGTATGGGTGCTGGAATCTAACAAACGTATTGTGTGGGTAGTAGGAATGAGGGTAGACGACCGGGTGAAAATAACCCCTAAAACAAAAGAAGTATTGAGCGTAGAATTTGTTAAATAAGGAAGATGGATTTAGTTACTTCTTCCGTAACTAAATCCATCAACATATTATCTTACAAACTGGGAACGATGCATCAGCATATAAATAAAATCAGTACCTAATTCAGGATGAAACAACAGTGGGAATACAACACCGAACAAGGCGCCCCACAGATGCGCATCGTGGTTGATATTTCCTCCTCCTTTCCGGGACATATAAGCGGATATACCCAGAAATAAAATACCATAAACAACTGCAGGCATTTTAAGCGCGAAGAATAAATAAATAGAAGCCCACGGATTAACAATAATCGCAGTAAATACGATCGCAGAAATAGCCCCGGAAGCCCCCAGCGAAGAGTAATCCGAATTGTTGCGATTCTTGATATAAGAAGGTATATTGGCGACTACAATTCCCAGGATATAATACAATACATACACGAGTTTGTTATGAAATAAACTCGTAAAAACATCTTCTATAAATCTGCCAAAAAACCATAGGGTCAGCATGTTGAACAGCAGGTGCTGAAAATCGGCATGCACGAAGCCAGAAGTGACAAAGCGGTAATACTGTTTGTACCGCTTTACCATATATGGTTGCAGACTTAGTTTATTCAACTGATCGTAGTTCTGTAGGGCCGTGTAGGAAATAAGGCAGGTAATAATGATGATAACTAGGCTAATAGAGAATGTCATATAAGCGGGTTGTTATTTGAATAATAAATGTAGTTATTGATGGTGATATTTCTCCCTGTTTAAAACGGTATAGGCACGATACAATTGTTCCGTGAAAATAAGCCGTACCAGCTGATGGGGAAAGGTAAGGGGAGACAAAGACATTTGTAACTGCGCCCTTTGCAGCAAGGTGGCATCAATGCCAAAAGCACCACCTATCAATATAATCAGCTGCCTCGTGCCCGCATTGTTGCGCTGCTGTAAAAAATCGGCGAATTGCACCGTGGTCATCATCTTTCCTTTTTCATCCAGCGCCAGCAAAAAGTCGGTGGGCTGCAACATATCCATGATGATTTTGGCCTCCTGCTTTTTCAGTTCAGGTACAGATAAACTGGCGGCCTGTTTCACAGTAGGAATCAGTTTTACCTCAAAATCCACGTAATGCTGCAGTCTTTTTTGAAAAACCGCAATGCCATCCCTGATGTAGGGATCATGTTCCTTTCCTATGCTCCAGAGTTGAATTTTCACTTCTTGTAATAATTAATCAATTGTTGTAAAAGTAAGTGTAAATCAGAAGATTGCAGCGTTTTTTTTAGTAAGTATTTGGCATTTTCGAAAAAACGTATAACTTTGGAATACAATGATATTTTATTGGCTCCGTAGCTCAATTGAATAGAGCATCTGACTACGGATCAGAAGGTTTCAGGTTTGAATCCTGACGGGGTCACAAAAGGACAAGGCAGATTTTTTCTCCTTGTCCTTTTTTTGTCCATCCCGAAGTGAAATAAAGCAAGCCGCCAGGTTTGTGTGAAGAAGCTCCCGATTCCCGCTTAAAACTGACTTTCCGGTATGTATTCGTATAGACCATGCCGTTATTCTTTTCTTGTATCCTGTTGGCTTCGCACGTATGCCCGTGAGAAGCAAGAAAACATCGAAATGTGCAAACTTATTGGTAGCATTCTGCCAATCCATGATCTATTTTTACACAAGAGCTGCACCAATATATTGTTAGCACAACTTGTTTAAGACAATGTTGTCACCCAGACACCCCGTGAATTAGTATTGATGCAGCTTTTATCAAAATACTATTAATAAACCCAGGTAACAACCCTTTTTTCTTAGCGTTATGAATACCACTATTGATGTTGTACAGGATAACAGTTCATTGCATTGAGCTGGGTACTGACTGATTAGCACATGTAAGTTGATGAGAAAAATATTTAATTCAGATAACAATCATTTCTGTTACTGACAACGGTATTTTCATGGTTGTATTTTTCCAGCGGAAGATGGGAACAGCATGTTTTGTAGTGGCGCCCCTGCCTATTGTTATATAGTCACTTTTTAAGGAAAAAAATGCATTTAAGATGACCTCATTTTTCAGGGAACTGTTTGAATCTAAAAGTAATGGTCCGCAGATCACAAAGCTATTGCTCGATGAATTAGAAGTCCCGGTAACCCTTGGAACGCTTACCCGGGAGCTTGAAACACATCCGAATTATAACAGTTTGTTAAGCATCAGTGATGTGCTGAACCAGTTCGGTGTTGATAATCTGACCGCCCGGTTTGAAGGTGATAAGTTGTTTGCTTTACCTACACCGTTTATCACTCAACTGAGAGGGCTGAACAAGCCATTCGACTATTTTTCAATCGTGAAGGGAATTGAAGAAGAGCGGATACATTATTATGATCCGATAAGCCTTAAATGGACATATAGCAGCAAAGATGATTTTTTGAAGCGGCATAAGGGTGTAGCTCTTTTGGCAGAAGTCGGGGAGCATGCAGGGGAGAAGGACTTCGATATAAAATCAGGAAAAGAAAAAAAGGAAAGAACGTTGACACAGTTGGGGATAATGATTTTCCCCATGCTATTATTGATGACCGCTATTACAGGCTGGAAGCAATATGGAACTGCTATACTTCCTTCGCTGTTGTATGCCTTGTTGTGCCTTTCCGGTGCCATGGTTGGTTTCTTATTGCTTTGGTACGAACTGGACCAACACAATCCCGCGTTGCAGCAAATATGTAGTGCCGGTAAAAAAACGAACTGTGGTGCTATTCTTCAATCCGGTGCAGCAAAGGTAGTTGGCGTCAGCTGGAGTGTTATCGGCTTTACCTATTTTACGGGTAGCCTGCTGCTGATGCAGTTTGCCGGGTTTAACAGTCCGCTGGTATTATTTACGTTGAGCTTACTGAGCTTGCTGGCGCTTCCATACACTATTTTCTCCATCTATTACCAAATGCGTGTAGCCCGTCAGTGGTGTGTTCTTTGTCTTTTTGTGCAGGCAATACTGGTGTTGCAGTTTGTAACGCTTTTGATCACGGGGCGAATAAATCTGCTGGCTTCAGCTTCTGTTGATGTGGCGTGGCTGCCTTCAATCATAACAGCCTATCTGTTGCCAATTACGCTGTCGGCAGTGCTGTTGCCTGTCTTTAAAAAGGCTAAAGAAGGCCGTGAAAATATGATTCGCCTGCAGCAGATAAAACACAATCCTCAAATATTTGAGGCATTGCTTGCCAAACAAAAAAAGATTTCCGTTCCCGAACCAGGCATGGGTATCACGCTTGGTAATCCTGCTGCGATTCATAAAATTATTAAGGTGTGCAGTCCTTATTGCGGGCCCTGTGCTAAGGCACATGCACCAATGGAAGCGCTGCTTGAAAATAATGCCGATATACAGATACAAATAATTTTCACCGCCAGCAATAGCGGAGAAGATAGAGCTGCCGCTCCTGCAAAACATCTGCTGGCCATAGCAGATCAGCATATGAATAACGACATTATCATAAAGCAGGCATTGGATGATTGGTACCTCGCAAAGGACAAGGATTACGGGCGGTTTGCGGCAAAGTATCCCATGAATGGAGCCCTCAAAGAACAGGATGGGAAGATTGATGCCATGTCGCAATGGTGCGAGGGAGCTGGTATTGGTTTTACCCCCACTTTTTTTATCAACGGCTACCAGATGCCGGATATTTATACGGTAGCTGATTTAAAATATTTTCTTACAGTGTAGGCAACTGTGAGAAAATGCAGGGACGCCTGCTGTTGCTGCGATAAAGCGGTTACAGACCCTGTTATTGCTCATGCCGGTTACAGTGTACAATGCAACCGCCTGGGGAAAGCCCGGCTTTTCAGGCTATCATTTGAAAAGCAAAGTGTATCCATTTTTCAAACAAAAAAGGTATTAAATGAAAAAATTAAAATTAAAAGTGCTGGAACTGGGTGCCACAGAAGTGCTTACCAGAGATCAGTTAAAGAATGTACTGGGTGGAGATGGAAGTACTTTCAATGATGGACATTGTAAAACAGGAACCTGCAGACTTTATGTGCCGGATTTAGGAATAGAAGTTGACGGTAGCTGTAAGGATTTCCACGAAGGTGGTACAATACGTTGCTCCTGTGTTAACGGAAGCTATCAGACTAATCCAAGTAGCTGGAGCGTTTGTAATCTCTAGTCCTTCACATCAATTTTCCGGGAAGGGCCTTGATATTTCAAGGTCCTTCCCCCTTGAAATATGAATTGCAAATATACAAGCTTCGAAATGAGATACCCGCAACTGCTATGCATCCTGTATTTGTTTATTTGTTTGTCCTGTAGGCCCGGGACGCATGCAAATCAGTACAATGTGTCGGGCCGGATTACCGGATTGAAAGGTTCGAAAATTTATATTCAGACACGCACAGACAGTGGCATGAGCTGGATAGACTCTTCGTTAATAGAAAACGAAAGCTTTGAACTAACCGGCACTATTGATGAACCCTGTAGTATCAACCTGTTTTTCACAAATCTTGCAGGGAAGAATGAGCCCCTATGCAATTCTTTCTATTTGGAAAACAGGAGAATTACGCTCAGCGGAGATATCAGGCAACGTGCAAATATTCGGCTTACCGGAGCTTTGGAAAACGAAATACGAAAAAAAATAGATGCCGCAACAGGCTATCCGGCACGCTATATTGAACTCCGGAACCTGTTTTACAGGGCAGAGGTACGTAATCAACCGCTACCCATGGATTCAGTAGATAGCTGGCAGCTTACTTTAAAAATGCTGGAAAAAGCACACAATGAGAGCATTCGGAGAGCTGTAAAGGAGAATGCCGGCAGCTATGCCGCGCTGCATACTATCCTGCAAAATGTTTCCATATTTACAACGGATGAACTGAAAGCGCTTAGTCCTTTGTTTAGTAACCTGCAGCCGGGGCCTTCTTATCAAAAGCTGATGGCCATTATTGATCTGAAACCCGACGTATCTACTGGTCATGCCTTCCGGGATTTTACCTTATCGGACTCTCTGGGCCGGACTTATTCACTGTCATCCTTTCCCGGCAAATGGCTGCTGATAGATTTCTGGGCAAGTTGGTGCGGACCTTGCAGAAAACAAATTCCCGCATTGAAACAGTTATACACAAACCGAAAAACGGATGGATTAACGGTTGTCAGTATTTCGATCGACAGGAATATCGGTGACTGGAAATCGGCATTGCAACAGGAACAAATGCCATGGACAAACCTGCTAACACCCAATGAAGACTGGGCCGAGAAAAACTATCTGATTACGGCAATCCCGAGTAATATCTTACTGGATAGTACCAGGAAGATTGTCGCGAAGGACATTTCTATAACGGAAATAGAGAACATCTTACGAAATAGCAAGGTACAGTCCCGTTAATAATATATCCCCGTTTTATGACCAATTTTAAACCTGTCAAAACCATCATCGTTAATTTAAAACACCGGACAGACCGCAGGGAGCATATTATCAAAGAGTTTGAAGGACGTACGGAATTTGAAACGATAATAGTAAATGCTATTACTGATACCCGCGGGGCAAGAGGACTTTGGCAAACCTTACAACATATCATTAAAGAATATACTGCGGAAGAGGAATATATTATCGTTTGCGAAGATGATCATCGCTTCACAAGTCACTATAGTGGCGAGTTGTTTCCAGGGATAATTGCGGAGGCGATACAGAACGGTGCAGATGTGCTAAGTGGCGGAGTTAGCTGGCTTAACAGCGCAGTACGGGTAAGCCCCAATATTTACTGGACAGACAAATTTTCCGGCCTGCAGTTTACCGTTATCTTTAAAAAAGCTTATTCTAAAATACTAAATGCTCACTTTTCAGAAACAGATGTAGCCGATTTCAAAATATGTGCTGTTACCACCAATAAATATTTTATCTGCCCATTTATTTCTAATCAAAAAGAGTTTGGCTATTCGGACGTTACATTTAAAAATAATGGCTGGGGAAAGGTAGACGAATTGTTTAAGAAAAGCGAGGCAAATATCTCCAATCTGAGCACTGTTGCTGAATTCTATTCAAGGATAGAAAAGCAACAGGTATCGGAGGATGTTATAGCCACGGTTTGCATCAGCACCTACATTACTGGAACAGATAGCAGCAGTATGGAAGAATATATCAAAACAAATTTTGCTAACAAGCCGGAACTAATTCCCGTTATTCTGCATACTGATAACAAACAACAGGGGAATGATCTGCTATCTGTCACGCTATTAAAGGAAGTAGCGGCAAAGGCAATCGCAGATGATGAAGATGTAGTAATTGTTTGTGATGAATTACATCGGTTTACCCCATCTTTTTCCACTCATTACCTGATCAGGAATATCATTGAGGCATTTGAGCAAGGTGCTGAGATACTTTTCGGTGGTGCACAGGATGTTGGACTGGTAGTACCGGTTTCCCCAGATAGATGCTGGGTGGGTACCGTTAAAGCGCCTCATTTTATGATTATGTTCAGATCGGCTTGTTTGAAAATATTAGAAGTTGAAGATGATATTATTATTGATGCCGGAGATAACATATTGTCGATGTGCAGTAATAAAATGATACTCTGCCCCTTTGTTTCGAAAGGTGACCAGGAGGCAGAGCAGAGATTGTCGGTTATCAGAAACCGGTATGAGCAGCAACAGATAATTAACTAACGTTATGAACAGCGGAGTAACGAATACCGGGATCCTCCGGTTGATTGCCGACATCCGGCAGCTTAGTTGTAATGTCGTTTGTCAGGATGGATATTTGTTGGTTTATCGGGACAGTAATCACCCTGGCACATGTGTTTGTTTGATTTATGATGTGGAATTACTGACATGCAATATTGATCTTAATTATCCGATGCATTTCATTGTTTTGGGCAATAACATTCGGTTAACTGATTGGGGAGTTCCTGCGGAAATGATCACATGGTATCCTTTTTCGGAAGAATGTAATGGGGTGAATATTAAACCGGAGTCGCAGCAGGTCAAAAAGATATTTTATGTTCTGGAGAATGTTGCGGATGATCCCCATCTCAGCATTACTTTATCTGTGCTAAAGGCATTTAATTGTCTATTGCATCTCAGATTTTGTTTTGTTGTTCCGGAGGCCGCAATAGATAAACTGACATCTGTTGCGAATGAGCATATTACTTTCATCAGGCATACAGACGACTATTTGCCGCATTTATCGGAATGCCGGTTATGGGTTGCTTCCGGAAGAACAGCAGTAAAGGCATTGTTATCTGGTATACCTGTGATTGCAGCTGGTAACTATGGTTTCGGAGGGTTGATTACAGAAGATAATCTGCCTTCTTTTATTTCGTCTCATTTTCTTGGCAGACCGGGAGGAAATCCGGGTGATAGAATTTCGACGGTTAGCCTTGTCCAGGAAGTGATKTATGCACTTGAAATAATGGATACCGCCGAAATGGAATATCTGCTGAACATTTCTGCAGATAACAGGAGAAGACTGGAAAATTATTGCAGGGATACCGTTTTTACTTTAATTCGGCAACTGCTTGCTGAAAAGGATTTGCTGGGTGAATATATTGATGATGATGTGTTATTCCTACAACTTAAACCGGTAACATCCCGGTCAATCTACATCGATAAAAGAGAGGAATCTTCTGGCCTGATTTATTGGCTACGAAATGTCAACACCAATAAAGTATTGGCCGTAGTTGGTGATGATGAGATGAAAATTATTTTTCAGTGCAATGGCTGTAGTTGTGTGCAGGAAATAGCCATCAATGTGGGTGAAGAATATGATCGGGAAGACTGTGCCGCGTTTGTCAGGTCTCTGTGGAAATTACGTGTCCTTGTTTTAAACATATAATGGAGGATAAGATTTTATATGAAATTTTTTAACCTGGATTTACATGCATCGGTAATAAAAGATCTGACGGATATTTTTGAAAGAATTGGTCATAACGTGAATCATTGGTCTATCTCTTCTCATGCATGGGTGCATGGTGAAGCAACCAGGGACGTGGAGGTTGTAAATCAATACACATGGAGGCATCTGAATGAGCATATGTGCGAGCGGTTTTATCAGCGTTACAGGGAGCTGCTTTCCGAATATGACGGATTTATTGTAACACATACACCTGCGTTTGCATTGCTGTATCAAAGGTTTAACAAGCCTGTGATAGTGGTAGCTTCCACGAGATATGAAGCTCCATTTTCTTTGAGTAAACGGAATTGGGAGTGGCTGAACAGCAGTCTGCGGGAGTTAAGTGAGCGTAAGCTTATTTGCAGGGTTGCCAATAATAAATATGATCAACAATATTGTGAGTTATTTACTGGGCTCTCCTGGCGGCATATACCCAGCCTCTGTCACTACTTTGGCGAGAAATGGAATCCTGTCACTGGTACTTTTTTGGTTGACAGCAAAATTTTCCCTGCACGTTTGCGGAGTGTTAACTTCGTATTTAAAAAATCTCTTGGCCGTTTTAGCTGGTCTGATCTGATTAAATACGCGGGGATTATCGTGATCCCCTATAATGTTTCGGTGATGTCAGTATTTGAGTATTACCAGGCAGCTATACCCTTGTTTTTTCCATCGAAAGAATTCTGTATGGAGCTGTATAGCAACTTTTCCGGCGAAGGCGTGCTTTCAGAACTTTCCTGGCTGCAGGTGTATGGCGTCAACGGAGGGTCCGTATTGTATACGGGGCCAAACGATCCCAACGATTATGGGAATAGGAGCGTTATGGAGCAGTGGATAAATTATAGTGACTGGTATGATAGTGAATGGATGCCACATATAACTTATTTCAATTCATTTTCTGAACTGGAAGAGCAGATCCGATCGGCGGACCTGCAAAGTATTTCAGATAAGATGCGCAGACATAATGTGACACGAAAAATAAAAATTGAAACGCTATGGAGTCAGCAGCTAAATACCCTGATAAGCAATTAATGGATAAGAGGTGGCACGTAACATTGATTTCTTCTTCCACACTCTTGAATGGAGATGAAATTGAGATGAATACGCAATTTGATAGAAAGAACGAGTTTCTATTAAATAATAGTTACCCGGACGTATGTGATCTTAGTTGGCCTGTATTGCGTATGCTGACCTTACAGGCAAAGAAGGAAAATAATGACCTGATGATTTTATGTAGTACAGATCACCGTTTTTCCAATAACTATACGGCAGACTATTTAAGGACGTGTATTGCTGCCGCAGAAGAGAAAGGCGCAGACGTGCTGTTGGGCGCCGTTAACTGGTTTGAATCAGCTATACAAATAGATAATCATCTTTTTTGGTTGGATAAATTCAGTGGTATCCAGTTTATAATTTTATTCAGGAAATTTTACAATACGCTGCTGGGTTTAGATAATGAAGGAGTAGGGCTAGAGCCTGAATATTTATTGTCTTCAGCCACAGCCAATAAATTCCTGATATATCCTTTCGTTTCGGAGGTAACCGCAAAAGTAGCCAGATCCAATGCCTTGTCGGAAGAAAATATTTTCTATGCAGATCCCGCTGATCAGCTTGAATTGCTGCGGMGTGTAAAAACTTATTATTCATCGCGAAAAGATCCTGCAAATTATGGAGTTTAACAATGTTGTGCTGCCCGCTTATGTTATCAATTTGAAGGAAAGGACAGAAAGGTATCGACATATTCAGGAACAGTTTTCGGGAAGAAATGAGTTTGACCTACGTATTATCGAAGCCTGCAAAGCAGAATGTGGCAATGTGGGGCTTTGGAATAGCATGCGAGGTGTGATCGAACGCGCCGTACAGGAGGAAGATGACGTTGTTCTCTTATGTGAGGATGATCATACTTTCACATCCTTTTACAACAGGGATTTTTTATTCAGGAATATACTGGAGGCCAGCCTGCAGGGAGCAGAATTGCTGAGTGGCGGAATCGGCGGATTTAACCATGCTGTGCCTCTTAGTGAGAACAGGTATTGGGTGGACGCCTATTGGTGCAATCAATTCCTGGTGCTCTATAAACCAATATTCTCAAAAATACTGGGGGTGGTATTTCAACCTCCTGATACCGTAGACGGTATGCTTTCTGAGATAACGAGTCATAAGATGGTAATGTATCCCTTTGTTTCCGTTCAGATAGATTTTGGATACTCAGATGTCACCGAAAGAAATAATAATGAAAGGGGGTTGATTAATGAATATTTCAGGGATACATCTGAGCGATTGGGAAAGTATAAAGAGGTGTACCATCGTTATCTGGTCAAATGAGTATTTCGTTTTAGTTAAAAGCACTGGTATGAAAAAGATTATTTCATTCTCTTTATGGGGCAATAAACCCATGTATTGGGTGGGGGCACTAAGAAATATTGATCTGGCAAAAGTGCTTTACCCCGGATGGACCTGCCGTTTTTATGTTGATCGTTCTTCTCCGCCTGAGTTGATCAAAACTATCAGCGATGCTGATTGTGAAATGATCCTGGTGGATCCTGTTGAAACCTTTGCCGGTTTGTTCTGGCGGTTTTATGCAGCAGACTATGCTGATGTGATGATTTGCCGAGATACCGATTCAAGACTGTCTGAGCGGGAAGTTGAAGCGGTTAACCGCTGGTTGGATACTGATCATAATTTTCACATCATGAGGGATCATCCCCAACACCATGCGCTAATTATGGGGGGGATGTGGGGATGCAGAAATATGGCTGGCATGAGAACGTTGATAGATCTGTTTCCTTATAAAAACGCGAAGGGTACTGATCAGCTTTTTTTAGCCAGGGTGATTTATCCGCAGGTCAGCAAAGTTGCAATGATACATGACAGTTATAATCTTTTTGGAGATGGGATTGATTTTCCGGGTTCGCGCCTGCATGACGAATTTGTAGGAAAAGTATTTGATCAACATGACGCTCCGATGTAATTCACAGGTACTAAACTGAATTCGATATATGAAAATAAAAGTTCGGGTTACCTGCTTTTGGGAAAGCGATGAAAAGTACCTGGATACCATAAAATTGTATGGAATGGGAAGGCTACAGTGGAAGAATGTAGAATTTGTTGCGGACGAAAGCTATGACAAACTGGTTATTCTGACAAGGCCTTATAAAGACCATCCTGCATATGAAAATAGCAAAGCAATAATATTTCTGACGGAGCCACCGGCTTCATCAAACAGGCAGGATAACCCATATGTACGAACAGAAGCCATGTATCTCCCGTTGCCCTTTTGGCCTGCGAAGATACCAGGTGCTGTCAGGAATGGGGGAGATGGAACTCCCGTCAGGAAAACAAAACTGCTTTCATGTATCACCAGCGATCTGAATTTTATGGAGGGTCATTTTTACAGGCTCAGGATGGTGGATATCCTTGACCAGCTCATTGATGACGGCCTGGATATATGGGGAAGGCGATATGGCAGTCATTTCTTTGATAGATTGGCAAAATACAGAGGGGAGATAGTACAGAAGTATGATGGACTTTGGGATTATAAATATCATTTCATTAGCGAAAACTCTTTTGAAAATGGATATTTCACCGAGAAAATTGTGGATCCATTAGTGGCCGAGACGTTGTGCTTTTATGATGGATGTAAAGATCTGGAGCGATTCATAGATGAAAGGGCATTTGTGAGGGTGAATGTGAAAGAGCCTATGGAGGCCGCCGGTTTACTCATAGAAATGATCCAGAATAACGAATATGCCAGAAGAATCAGGTTTATACGACAACAAAAGAAAAGGTTGCTGACCGATCTAAACCCCCTAAACATGATCTGGATGGCCGTTAATGACAAAGATGTGCTAAAAGCGTGTTTGCTGTAATTTTTTATCTATAATTCAACAGAAGAATGAGTTTCCTCTTTTATAAACAGCTTAATGCGATGGACTGTGGGCCTACGTGTTTGAGAATGGTAGCGAGACATTATGGCCGGCATTACAACGCTGACACGATTCGTCAAAAGACAGGCTTTAACAGGCAGGGTGTTTCTTTGTTGGGGATTAGTGAAACGGCAGAAAAAATGGGATTTAGAACAAGAGGGGTTCAAATTACTCACGACAAACTACTTACTACTGCACAGCCTTCCATACTACATTGGGA
Organism: Chitinophaga sp. 10T418; assembly: GCF_056394125.1. Classification (NCBI taxonomy): domain Bacteria; kingdom Pseudomonadati; phylum Bacteroidota; class Chitinophagia; order Chitinophagales; family Chitinophagaceae; genus Chitinophaga; species Chitinophaga sp. 10T418. The sequence goes on along the minus strand of NZ_JBFTHG010000025.1, from coordinate 4,444 downwards.
CCAGAACCATTTCGTAGTGTTGGTGTCGATGAATAAAAAAAGAGTGAAAATTGCAGACCCGGCAAAGGGTATTATTATTTATTCATCCAAAGAGTTTTTATCCCATTGGGTATCTAATAAAAAGAATGCGACAGAAAATGCCGGTACAGTTTTGTTATTGGAACCATCTGCTTCATTTTATGAAGAGTCCGGTGAAAAGGAAAGTAAGCTGGACTGGAGTATGATAACCCGTTACCTGCGACATAGTAAGGGGTCAATTGTACAGGTATTTGTATCTCTGCTTGTTGGGTCATTATTGCAATTAATCCTTCCGTTCCTCACGCAAAGCATGGTAGATACGGGGATAAGCGCCCGTAATATGCAGTATATCACCATCGTGCTTATCGCACAACTTACGCTGACTTTCAGCAGTACTGTAGTAGAATTTATCAGAAGCAGGTTACAGTTAAGAATCTCCAATACCGTTAATATTTCTATTCTCTCCGATTTCTGGATAAAATTAACCCGGCTACCATTAGCTTATTTTGATGCGCATCACACCGGTGATACAATTCAACGTATTGGCGACAATAAGCAAATTCAGTCTTTTTTAACGGGACAGGCCCTGGGCACCATTTTTTCCATTGTTAATTTTTTTATCTACGCGATTATCCTCATGCTTTACAGCATGCCTCTTTTCCTGATTTTTTCTGTAGGAAACATCCTGTATTTCTTTTGGATCCGTTTGTTTATGAGAATTCGCAGAAAAATAAACTATGAGTCTTTTCATATTTCGGCCAAAGAGAATAATGCTACGCTGCAACTTGTGCAGGGAATGCAGGAAATAAGATTAAATAATGCAGAACAACGCAAAAGGTGGGAATGGGAAGATATACAGGCGAGAATTTTTAAACTTAATTTCAGAAATCTCAACTACGGACAATGGCAATCTGCCGGTGCACTATTTATCAACCAGGGGAAGGATATAATAATAAGCTTTATGGTGGCCCAGCTGGTGGTACAGGGGCAGCTGACTTTCGGTGCCATGATCGCCATTCAGTATATCATTGGCCAGTTAAGTGGCCCTGTGCTGCAATTTATCGGGCTGTCTCAGAGCATTCAGGATGCTAAAATAAGTATGGAAAGACTTAATGAAGTACATAACATGGAAGATGAAGAACCGGTTACTAAAACGTTTATTTCGGGCCTGCCGGAAAAACATGACATCACCATCAGTAATTTATCTTTTACCTACCCCTCCGCAGGAAGCGACCCTGTGCTGAAGGAAATAAACCTGACAATTCCGGAAGGCAAAGTGACAGCAGTTGTGGGTGCCAGCGGTAGTGGCAAAACTACGCTGATCAAGTTGTTGTTGAAGATATATGAACAATATCAGGGGGAAATAAAGGTGGGGGAAAATAATTTCAAATATATCAGCCCTTCTTTCTGGCGGAAGCAGTGTGGTGCAGTTTTACAGGATGGCTATATTTTTAATGACACCATTGCGGGTAATATCGCCGTAGGCGATGAGTATGTTGATCACCAAAAATTGATCACCAGCTGTAAGACCGCAAATATTCTTTCGTTTATAGAAACACTTCCTAATGGGTTCAATACCATTTTGGGGGCAGAAGGAATCGGTATCAGCCAGGGGCAGCGCCAGCGTTTGCAGATTGCCCGCGCAGTATATAAAAACCCTCAGTACCTCTTCTTTGACGAAGCTACCAATGCGCTGGATGCCAGCAATGAAAAGTGTATCGTCGAAAATTTACAGCATTTTTTCTACAAAAGGACAGTGATTGTAGTAGCGCATCGCCTGAGCACTGTTAAAAATGCGCATAAAATAGTAGTGTTGGATAATGGCAGGATAGTAGAAGAGGGGACCCATGCTTCTTTAAGCGAAAAAAAAGGTAAATATTATGAACTGGTCAAGAATCAATTGGAATTTGGGATGTAATTAAAAGATTAACTATGGTAAACGAAATCGTGAACAACCATCAGGAAGTATCATTTCTCCCCGAAACTGAAATGATATACCAGCGTTCTGAAATGGCGCAGGAGGTTATCAGCCAGAAACAGKGGTTCCTGGAAAGGGGCGCCTTATATGTATTTTTGATCATCCTGATTATTTTATTCTCTCTTGCCTGGTTTATAAAATATCCGGATATTATTGAAGCCCATGCCATACTAACTGCTACAAACACGCCTAAGGAAATAATTGTTAAACAGGAGGGGCGGTTGATAAAGCTGACAACCTGTAACTGGAAGAAGGTAGCGAAAAATGAGGTGCTTGGATTTATCGAAAGCAATGCTAATCCTAAGGATATTTTGTTGCTGTCGTCGCAGGTTGATAGTAGCATTGCATTACTCAATAAGGGGCAGTATAAAAAGGTAGTTCACTGTTTCCCGGGGCACTACGATAACCTGGGAGAACTTCAGTCTTCTTACAAGGAGTTCATCATTGCCCTGCAACAGTTCGACGATTATATTGTGAATGGCTTCTATACCAGGAAAGCCGGAAGGTTAAAAGAAGATCTGGTAACGCTGGATATGACCAGGGGAACAATTCAACAGCAATTGCAGCTGACAGAGCAGGATTTGAAACTTGCTGAGGAAAGTTATAACATGAGTCAGGAATTGCTTGAAGGAAAAGTGATCGCTAAAGAAGAGTTCAGGAATGAGAAAAGCAAGTTTTTCAGTAAGAAAATGACAATCCCGCAACTGGAAGCTTCATTGCTTGCCAATACCACTCAGAAAAGAGACAGATTAAATGATATATCTCAGCTGGAGCACGATCTTTCACAACAGGAAACCTTGTTCCAGCAGTCGCTGCAAGCTTTGAAGTTTGCTGTGGACGAGTGGAAAAGAAAATATGTCATCATAGCGCCCGTTGAAGGAGAAGTTGTATTGAACGTTCCTTTGCAGGAAAATCAGTATTTCCTGCAAGGGAAAGCAATAGGATATATTGATCCGGGCGGCAGCCACTACTTTGCAGAGCTGAACCTGCCGCAGGCTAATCTGGGAAAAGTAGATACAGGGCTGCAGGTGCAGTTGAGGTTCGAAGCTTATCCATACCAGGAAATGGGCTTTGTGCAGGGAACCATCAATTATGTTTCGAAAATGGTATCTGATAGCGGTTTTACAGCTACGCTGAGATTAGACAGGGGACTTGTAACTAGCAACAACAAGCCTGTAATTTACAAGACGGGACTAAGGGCACAGGCGATTGTGATTACCAGGAATACAAGTTTATTGGAGCGGCTAGTCAACAATACTATTAAACTAACTTCCGTAGGATCCAAATGATCCCTGCTCCGTATCTAATATATCAGGTTTGAAATTCAATCTGCCAATGCGTTATTTAATAATATAAATTATTTATATATTATAGGTATTGCACAATGGCGTGTAATCCTTTTATACCTATACCATGTATGGGAGTCGTTTTGCCGGATATTTATGTAGCGTATATACGTAGGGGATAGTAGGGCGTAAATTTTTTTTGGTTTAAATAAAAAGTTACTCCATATTTGCACTCCCAAATAGGGAAACGGCTCCGTAGCTCAACTGAATAGAGCATTTGACTACGAATCAAAAGGTTTCTGGTTTGAATCCAGACGGAGTCACAAAAAGTATAAAAAAGCCTTCCTGTTATGTACAGGAAGGCTTTTTTTATGGAGCGTAATTTTTCAGTTTTTCTTCACAAGCTGCACTCTTTTGTTTAGGGCCATTCCGTCTTTGGTTTCATTGGAAGCCAAAGGGGATAACGGCCTACACCACCCGCCGTTACCTGTTTTTTACTGATGCCGTATTTGCTGACCAGATCTTTTGATAAAGTCATGTTATGATTAAAGTCACCTGCATTGTTTGTGTGGTCTACTATATAAACATTGGTAGCCATATTCTCTTTGAGAAATTTGACGATTTTTTTAAGGGTATCGAAATAGATCCCGTAGAAAATTACTTTTCCTTCTGTTTTTGTATTGCTTTTATCTCTGCGGCTCCCGTTATACATATACAGGATGACTGTTTAAATAACGTATATACGTTGCCGATAGCCTCAAAAAAAAGTGAGATTTTTTTTGTTAAGTTTAAAACAAATCCTACGTTTGCACTCCCAAACAGGGAAATGGCTCCGTAGCTCAACTGAATAGAGCATTTGACTACGAATCAAAAGGTTTCTGGTTTGAATCCAGACGGAGTCACCACAACAAGGTTTCAGCATTTGCTGAGACCTTTTTTTATGTATTTAAATGAAGGCAAACACCCAATCGGAGAAATGTTATTTTAATTGGTCATGGCGCCCGTTAAATACCGGATCAAGTTGAAAACCTGGGGGATCGCATAAATTTTAAGCATAGAGTTTAGTTAATCTATAAAGGAAGAATTCAACATCCCGCACCCCTCGCAGTGCATTTCTAAAGGATTTTACTTTGGCATTAAAAGACTCTGCAGCGGCGTTGGT
>NZ_JBFTHG010000024.1:0-47788 GCF_056394125.1 Chitinophaga sp. 10T418 | reverse complement strand
GCTGGCGATGGCGTGGCGGCAGGTTATTTGAATCAGCCGGCGCTGACAGCGGAAAAATTTGTGCAGCATCCGTTCCGGGATGGCGCACGGATGTATCGTACCGGTGATCTGGCCCGCTGGTTCCGGGATGGTACATTGGATTTCCTGGGCCGTAAGGATGACCAGGTAAAGATCCGTGGTTACCGGATAGAATTGGGCGAAGTAGAACAGGCATTGCAACAATATGAAGGCATTGCCTTTGCGGTAGTGCTGGCGTATCAGGGTATGCTGGTGGCCTATCTTGTAGGTAATGAAGGGTTGAATGTGTCGTCGATACAAAATTACCTGAATACTGTTTTGCCGGCATATGCCATTCCAGCAGATTATATACAATTGGATGAATTGCCACTGACACCCAACGGTAAAGTAGATAAGAAACGTTTACCTGCTCCGGGAGCGGGCAGCATGGATTCAGGAATAGCCTATGTGGCGCCTCGTAATGCTACGGAAGAACAATTGGTGCTCATCTGGCAGGAAATATTGGGTAAAGAAAAAATAGGTATCCGGGAAGGATTTTTTGAACTCGGTGGTGACTCCATCCGCATCCTGCGCATGGTGAGTGAAATGAAAAAAAGAATACAGCTGGATGTACCGGTCGCGGATATTTACAAGTATAATACGATCGAACAATTGTTTGATTGGTTAACCGTAAACAATACGGTGGTAAATGAACAGAACAGTATCCGCCGGGAGTTGGCCATACAGGTAAATGAAGAAATAGAACAACTGAAAGAACGGGTATTGTCTTCACTGGACGATACAGAAAATATTGCTGATCTGTTCCCTATGAGTGATATTGAAAAGGGAATGGTATTCGCTTCTTCACTGAACAACGGCCTAGGTGTATTTCATGATCAGATTATCCATCAGCGTGTATTCCCGGGGTTTGATATAGATAGGTTCCGTTATGCAGTACAACTGTTGGCGGATAAACATGATATCCTGCGAACCGGTTTTAATGTCAATGATTTTGAAGTGCCTGTACAGATTGTGAGCAGGGAGATCCCGGTATCTATTCCTTACCAGGAGCTATCGGGTTTGCTGCTGTCTGAACAGCAACAGGTCATACAGGATTTTGTGCAGGCTGAACTAAACCGTCCTTTTGATACTACCCTTGCACCGCTGTGGCGCATTGCTGTCTTCAACCTGGGCGAAGGGAATGTAATATTTGTGTGCCAGTATCATCATGCTATCATGGATGGGTGGAGTGATGCACAGTTTATGACAGAGCTGAATAATCTTTATCTCTACCTGGCGCATGATCCTTCTTTTGTGCCTGACCGCCTCAGATCTGGGTACAAGGATTTTGTCATTCAGCATGAAATTGACAAACGGGATGAAAATATCAGGAGCTTCTGGAGAGAAGAATTATCCGGTTATAAAAGGCAGCATCTTTTTACTGCCACAGAACAGTTCACCAACTATTCGCAGTTGCTGGAACCTGCTACCTTGCAGGCATTGCAACAGGTAGCGGCAGGTCTTAAAACGACTGTTAAAGCCATCTCACTAAGTGCATATCTCTGTTTGCTTAAAATACTTGGATTTGAGGAAGACATTGTTACAGGAGTAGTTACTAATACACGACCAGGCCAGGATGACAGTGAAAAAGTACTCGGATGTTTCCTGAACACCATTCCATTCAGGATGACGGTAGCCGGAGACGGTAGTTATGCTTCGCTGATCAGTGAAGTAAAACAAAAGCTGATTACGTTGAAAGATGTTGAAAAGCTAAGTTTACTTGAAATCGCTACGCTTACCGGGGAACAGGTTGCCGGCGGCAATCCATTCTTTGACAGTTTCTTCAACTATATAGATTTTCATGCACTGAGTGCAGTGAAAGAAGATGTTGGCAGCAGTGCTTTTGTGCCATTGGATATTAAAGGTAATGGCAGCACCAATACCTGGTTCGACTTTACCGTAAGTGTAACAGGCGGCGTTTACAGCTTCGGCTTTCATATGACGAGGGCCCTGAAAGCCGGATTAACAGCAGCGCGTATAGGTGCATTGTATACCAGCATACTGGAAGATATGGTGTCACAGCCTGCGGCGGTTATTGATCAAAATGATCACCTCAGTGAAACAGAAAAAGTACAACAGTTTGGGTTTAATGATACTGCTGCTACCTATCGTGCAGACAACACCATCATTTCTTTGTTTGAAGAACAGGTACGTCGTGCACCAGGCCGGATTGCGCTGGTATTTGAAGAGCGGGAGTTTACCTATGCTGAGCTGAATCGTCTGGCCAACCAGTTGGGGGATTATCTGCGCTGTGAATACGAAGTTAGACCCAACGACCTTATCTGTATCAAACAGGAACGCAGCGAATGGCTGATCATTGCCATACTGGGTGTGCTGAAATCAGGAGCCGCCTATGTACCCATAGATCCGGATTATCCGGAAGAGCGGATCAATTACATTCTGCAGGATAGTCAGTGCMGTTTGCTGATCGATACATCAGTGTTAAATGATTTTCGTAAAGTGATAGCTCATTGTTCAGCTATTAACCTGCCGCCGGTGGGTATACCTGAAGACCTGCTTTACGTGCTATATACTTCCGGTTCCACCGGTAAACCCAAGGGCTGTATGTTAATGCAACAGGGAGTTGTAAACCGGTTGCAGTGGATGTGGGAACATTACCGGTTCTCTGCCGCAGATGTCATCTTACAAAAGACAAATTTCACTTTTGACGTATCAGTAGTAGAGATATTCATGCCTTTATGTTTTGGGGCAAAAATGGTGTTGTGTGCCAAAGAAGATGTGGCTGCACCTGAACGGTTGCTGACGCTGATCAGCAGGCATCAGGTCACCTATGTGCATTTTGTACCGGGCATGCTGAATGTATTTATTGCGGCCTTAACGGATGATGAGCGATACCTCCGACAGATGACGAGTCTGAATAAAGTGATGGCCAGTGGAGAAGCGCTTTCGCCTGAAACGGTGAAGAAATGGTATAGTAAAACATCCATTCCCCTGCATAATCTGTATGGTCCTACAGAAGCATCTGTAGATGTATCCTGTTATCCTACCGCTCCGGAAGATGCCATCATACCTATAGGCAAACCTATCTGGAATACTTCGTTATATATTCTTGGAAAAGGATTACAGTTACTTCCATTGGGTGTACCCGGAGAAATTTGCATCGGAGGAATCGGACTCGCAAAAGGATATTGGAACTTGCCGGAACTGACAGCGGCGAAATTTGTACCACATCCTTTTCATCAGGGCGAGCGATTATACCGGACCGGTGATGTTGGCTATTTGCTGGAAGACGGTAATATAGTTTTTACCGGCAGAAATGATGGACAGCTGAAGATCCGTGGTTTCAGGATCGAGACCGGTGAAATAGAAAATGCGCTGCTGGGATATCGGGATACTATTGCAACCGCAGTGGTGGCAAGGGATACAACAGATGGCGATAAAGAGCTGGTGGCCTATTTGGTAGGACGGTCTGTGATGGATACGGCTATACTGGACGCCTGGTTAGGGCAATCGTTACCCGCTTATATGATTCCGGCCCGTTACGTACAACTGGAAGCATTGCCGCTTACGGCTTCCGGCAAAACAGATCGCAGGCTGCTGCCTGCCCCTGCACAAACAGCGGCAGTATATCTGGCGCCGGTTGGCAGTACAGAAGAAAAACTGGCTATTATCTGGCAGGAAATATTAGGTGTCAATATACCAGGAAGGAATGATAATTTCTTCCGCCTGGGGGGACACAGTCTGAAAGCTACCCGGCTGGTGAGCCGTATACATAAAGTGTTTGAAGTCAAAGTGACGCTGGCACAAATGTTTACTACTCCCATACTGAAAGATCAGGCGGCATTGATCGACGCCACTGCTTCGGCAGCTTTTGCTACCATCCCTGCTGCTACTGAACAGCCATATTATCCACTGTCTGCTTCACAACGCCGGTTATGGGCGCTGAGTCATTTCGATGGTGGAAATGTGGCCTATAATATTCCTGCAGTATATGTGTTTGAAGGAGCGCTGAATACTGATTTGTTATCCCGCTCATTTACAACGCTGCTGAAAAGACATGAGATATTGCGGACCGTATTCCGGGAAGATGAAGAAGGAATCATCAGACAGGTGATTTTACCGGCAGCGCCATTTGAAATAGAAGTAACCGGCTCACATCCGGAAGAATCGATCACAGCATATCTGTCGCAACCTTTTGACCTCTCCGCAGGCCCGTTGCTGAGAGTAAGATTATATCAGCTGGAAAAAGAAAAATGGGTATTTGCTTATGTGATGCATCATATTATCAGCGATGGCTGGTCGATGTCATTGTTGTTCAGGGAACTGTTGTTGCTATATAAACAGGCCAGTTTACAACTGACACCTTTAAGAATACAATACAAGGATTATGCGGTGTGGCAGCAGCAGGAAGAGATGGCTCCCCACAGGGCATACTGGCTGTCACAATTTAAGGGTGAGTTGCCATTGACGGAGCTCCCCGGTGACTATCCCCGTCCGGCTGTCAAAACCTATAATGGCGCGGCGGTTAAAACGGTGATCAGTGCACCGCTCACAGAACGACTCGGTAAATTGGTCCGCGCAACAGATAGTACGTTGTTTATGGGATTGGTGGCTGTTGTAAAAGCACTCCTGTTTAAATATACGGCTCAGGAAGACCTTATCATCGGCACGCCGGTGGCAGGGAGGGAACATGCCGACCTGGAAGATCAGATAGGCTGCTATGTAAATACATTGGCACTGCGAACCGTATTCAGGGGAGAAGAAGATTTCAGCACCTTACTATCCAGGGTGAAAGAGGTGGCCATGGCAGCATATGCGCATCAACTTTATCCGTTTGATGAACTGGTGCAATTACTCGATCTCCCTGCGGATATGAGCCGGAATGCCCTGTTTAATATCATGGTGATATTGCAGAATAGTGACGCTGTAAAAGAAGAGGCGCCTGATCAATGGAAGGTATACGCATATGAGGCGGATAGCAGATCTGCGCAGTTCGATCTGTTGTTTGATTTTGCAGAAACCAACGGAGAATTACATACCACTATCCGTTACAATACGGATATCTACAGGGAAGCAACGATAACGCGGTTGTCTGCCCACCTGTTGCAGTTACTGCATGCAGTAACCACGCAGCCGGATACTTCTTTGGAAGACCTGGATATACTCACGGCTGAGGAGCGATGGCAGCAACTATCCGGGTTTAATGATACGACCGCAGACTATGCGGCAGAAAGAACGATCATTTCTCTGTTTGAAGAGCAGGCGGCGAGTCACCCGGATGATATAGCCATCGCCTTTGCGGATATGACACTCAGCTACCGGGAACTGAACCAGCGGGCCAATCAGTTGGGGGATTACCTGCAACGTAATTTTAAAGTCAAACCCAACGATCTGCTTTGTATCCAGCTGGAACGCAGCGAATGGCTGATCATAGCCATATTGGGTATCCTTAAATCCGGTGCAGCTTATGTGCCACTGGATCCGGATTATCCGGCAGAAAGGGTGAAGTACATCATGCAGGACAGTAATTGTAAAATAGTGATCAACGCCGCGATGCTGGCAGATTTCAATAAAACCGCTGCGGAATATACAACGTGCAATCTGCCAGCATCAAGTACTTCATCTGACTTGTTGTATGTCATCTATACTTCCGGCTCTACCGGGCAGCCCAAAGGCTGCATGCTTGCGCAGAAAGGAATCGTCAACCGGTTGGCCTGGATGTGGCAGCAGTATGGATGTACCAGATCTGAAGTGATCCTTCAGAAGACCAGCTTTACCTTTGATGTATCTGTCTGGGAGATCTTCCTGCCTTTATGCAACGGCGCAAAAATGATACTGTGTGAAAAGCAGGATGTGGCTGCACCCGCTAATATTCTGTTCCTGATCAGTCAGCATAAGGTAACTATGGTACACTTTGTAGCCGGCATGCTGAATGCCTTTATGACTGCCTTATTTGATGATAAAAACAATATTCTTTCCCTGAATAGCCTGCGTCATGTAATCACCAGTGGTGAAGCTCTTTCGCTGGAAACGGTGAAAAAGTGGTATGGCAGCACCACCATACCATTACAAAACCTGTACGGACCAACGGAGGCTTCTGTTGACGTTTCTCACTATAGTACCTCACCACAGGATATAAGGGTACCTATAGGTCGCCCTATCTGGAATACGCAGTTATACATCCTTGGGAAGAAGGAACAACTGCTGCCACCCGGCGCCGTTGGAGAGATTTGTATCGGCGGCGATGGACTGGCTAAAGGCTATCTGAATAAGGAAACGCTGACAGCCGAAAAATTTGTGAGGAATCCATTCCGCCAGGGCGAAAGACTTTATCGCACCGGTGATCTGGGGCGCCTGCTTCCGGATGGCAATATCGTTTTCCTTGGCAGAAATGACGGTCAGGTAAAGATCCGTGGATACAGGATAGAGACGGGTGAAGTAGAAAATGCGCTGCTGTCACATGCAGACGTTACGGGCGCGGTGGTATTACCGCATAAAGACACACTGGTTGCATTCTACACAGGTCAGCAGGAAATTCCTTTTAATGAACTAAAGCAACATCTGCTGCAGGTACTTCCTGTTTACGCCATACCATCACATTATGTGTTCATGGAAGAATTTCCATATAACACCAGTGGTAAAATAGATAGAAAACAACTACCGGATACGGTAGTGTCGCTTCACACCGGCCATGCGGAGTTGATTGCCCCACGTAACGAAACAGAAGAGCAGCTGCTACAGATCTGGCAGGAACTCCTGGGTGTCGAAGACATAGGAGTCACCATTCCTTTCTCTGACCTGGGGGGGCATTCGCTGCTGATGATACAGTTGATGAACCGGGTAAACCGTATTTCTGAAGGTGTTAACCTGCGACTGGCAGATGTGATGAAAAATGCTACCATCGAACAGCTGGCAGCATACATCACAATATCTGAACCTGCTGCAGACCCGCACCGGATAACATTAAGGGCGGGTGAAGGTATTGCCACTTTCATCATCCCTGGCATGCCTGGTGTTAGCGATGGATATGTTGAACTGGCACAACAGGTACCTGGCAGCGGTCCTGTTTACGGATTGCAGATGAAAGGATTGATAGATGGAGAGGCCCCACTTGCCACTATTCCGGAAATGGCGGCACATAATATAGCACTTATACAGGCCAGTGGTGCCACGCGTATTCATTTGTATGCGCACAGCTATGGTGGTACCGTATTGTATGAGATGCTGCGTCAGCTGAAAAATAGCAGGATAGCAGTGCTGGATATTGTGCTGATAGAAACATTTCCACAGGAGAATATAGTTGATAGCTCCATAGAAATGAATAACAGGTTTGACGGTGGTGCATTCTTGTTGCAATACCTGTTGAATGGAGGAAATTATTATATCGAAGACCCGGAAGAAGCTTTCAAATTAGTACACAGCAGGGGAGTGGTGATAGAGCAGGGGCTTTTCTTCCGGCTCTGGCAATTGTGCGTAGCATCCCTTTCTGCCGGATATGATTTCCCGGAACAATTGCCGGATGAAGTGGCCCTCATACTAACAGCTGCGCGAAAAAATACACCCGTTGCAAGGCGTTGGTCAAACTATTTCAGGAAAGTAAACGTTACATATGCCTCAGGTGACCATTTTTCCATTGTGAAAACGGCTAATTGCGCGTTATGGCTCCCGGCTGTGAAAAACATGTCTAAACAATTCATCCAATAGTTGGTATTTATGACAAGATCGAACCCTATTTTTTTCTGTGTACTATCCTTTCTGCTTTTAACTTTTCAGCTATCTTATGCCCAGGTAGCTGACAAAGGGATCATTAAAGGGCGTGTGACAGGCGAGGCTAACGGCGCTGTTCCTTTCGCTACTATTTTACTTAAAAAAGCGGCTGATTCTGTGGTGTATAAAACAGCACTCAGCGATGAGCATGGCATCTTCTCTTTTGAATTTGTAAAAGACGGAAATTATTTCGTTGAAATAAGATTACTCCGTTTCGAAAAACTGGTTAGCCGTAATATCCTTATCAGCGCAGATCAATCAACCACAGACCTGGGGGTACTGGCATTGAAGCCAACACAGGTAGAACTCAAAGGAGTAACGGTTACGGCAGAGAAACCTTTTATTGAAAGGCGTATAGACAGAACTGTTGCCAATATTGAGAACAGCATTGTCAGCGCTGGTTCTTCCGTACTGGAGGTAATGCAGAAGCTGCCTGGCGTACAGGTACGGCAGGATGGACAGATCAACCTGAACGGCAAAGCTGGCGTAAGCGTTTATATAGATGGTAAACCTACACTTTTATCTTCTGATGATCTTGCCAGTATGCTGAGCGGTATGGCTGCTTCCAGTGTACAGAAGATCGAGATCATGGCAAAGCCTTCTGCCAGGTATGATGCCGGCGGCAGTGGTGGTATCATCAATATCGTAAAGAAAAAGAACCGGAAACAAGGCGTGAACGGCAGCGTAGGCATAGGTGCCGGGCAGGGAAGACGGGAGAAGTATAATGGCAACTTTGACCTCAGTTACAAAAATAATAAAGTCAACCTGTTTGCCAGCAACGCTTATGTATTCAATAAACAGATCCGCTATTCTTCTTCCCGGATTAGTTTTTATAACAACAATGCGTTGAAATCTGAGGTGGCCTCTGAAAATAATCAGCTGCGCACCTATCGCACATCAACGCCTACGGTAGGGGCCGACCTGTTTTTGTCTGACCGCACTACCTTATCCATTACCGGCAGCGGTACCATTCAGCGGCATACGAATATCACAGATTCTCATTCTGATGAGTATAACAATCACAGTACAATCACTAACCGATACGACTTTACCAATGATACAAAAGACCGGCTCAACAACTATTCCGCCGGTATGCGCCTGGTACATCAGCTGGATACCAGCGGTAAAGAATTATCCGTAGATATGGATTATGACGATTATGGCAACACTTCCAATCAGCAGATTGGTAATACGACCAATGATGCGCATGGAAATTTTCTTAGTCATGACAACATCCTTTTTGATCAACGGGGACGTTTACATATTTATGCGGCAAAGGCTGACTATACCCAACCACTTGCCAACAAAATGAAACTGGAAGCAGGGCTGAAATCAAGCTATGTAGATTCGAAAAGTGACAACGATTATTTTAATATCGTAAATCAACAGCAACGGCCTGATTCCTCCCGCAGCAACTATTTTCGTTATACAGAAAATATAAATGCCGCCTACCTGAACCTCAACAGGGAATTTGGGAAATTAACCCTGCAGCTGGGCCTTCGTATGGAACAAACCATTGGTAAAGGAGAACAGGTGCTTACCGGGCAGGTGACGAAACAGGATTATGTGCAGTTATTTCCTTCCTTTTTCCTTGATTATAAAATCAATGAGAAACAAGGGCTGAATGTGCAGCTGGGCAGGAGAACAGATCGCCCCGCATATGCTGATAAAAATCCGCTGAAGCGTATTCTGAATACGATTTCCTACACAGAGGGAGATCCTTATCTGCGGCCGCAGCTTTCCTATAATGGTGCGGTCACTTATTCTTACCAGAATGAATTATTTGTAACAGTAGGTTATACATTATACCAGGACTACCTGACTAAAGCTTCTTTCCCGGACGCAGACAGCGGAGTAACAGGTACTAAACCAATCAATATCCGTCGCGCATCTTCTTATAATCTTGACCTGAGTTATTCCTGTTCGATCAGCAGCTGGTGGTCAGCCAACAATAACCTGTCGCTGTATTACAAATTATTTAACGGAGATGTCAACGGGTATATGCTGAACAACAGCGGCATACCATCTTTCTATTTTAGTACAGACAACAGTTTTACACTCACTAAAAAGACGACGGCGGAGTTGAATTTCTGGTATGAACACCGCTACCAGGAAGGGCCTTCTATCTTTAAACCTACGTGCAGTCTTGGATTCGGCATAAAAAGAATGCTGCTGGACAACCGCTGCGCTATTGTATTGAACGTAAGTGATATCTTCTGGACAGAACCTTACCGCTGGAATACTACGCTGGAAAGTATGAAAGAGGAGTGGACGGCAAAGAACGATACACGCGTGGTGAAACTCAACATCACCTATCGCTTTGGTACTGGCAAAGTGAAAAAAGTACAGGGTAACAACAGTGCGGAAGAAGAGAAAAAGAGAGCTACTATTAAACCATGATTATATGCGCAGATTTAATATAAATATGCTGTTTCCATTGCTTGCGCTGATCATCCTGGTCTTTGCATTGTCTTTACAACTGTTCAATGTTTTTCCGTTGGGGAATGTATTGGACCCGTTTGCAGGAGCTGTCAGGAATGGCACAGATATACGTTTACAGGAACCCTCCTTAACACTGGATAAACCGGAGCTGTCGGCAACGGTACAGGTGTTTTTTGATGATAGAAAAGTGCCGCATGTGTATGCAGGCAACCGGCGTGATTTGTATTTCACCCAGGGATATGTTACCGCGTATCTGCGTCTCTGGCAGATGGATTTCCTGGCGTATACCGCTGCCGGTCGTCTTTCTGAAATACAGGATCCGGCCGTTTTCCTGGAGTACGACCGTAACCAGCGCCGTATGGGGATCCTGGAAGCAGCCAGGCAATCACTGGCCCTGATGGAACAGGATCCGGAAACGGATAGCGTTTTAACAGCGTATACCAACGGGGTGAATAGTTATATTACGGAGCTGGATCAGGAACATCTTCCATTTGAGTATAAGCTGCTGAACTACACGCCGGAACCCTGGACCAAACTGAAAAGTGTATTGATCCTCAAATATATGGCGACCCAGATGACAGGATACAATGAAGATGTAGTGATGTCAAAAATGATACTGGCATTGGGAGAAGATAATTTTAATAAACTGTTTCCTGATTTTAATGGTCATATCACACCGATCGTGGATAACGGGCATACCGGTGCGCAGCAACCATTAACCCCTTTTAAGAAGCCGGCTTACCTGGATTACAATTTCCTGTCTTCCGGATCCGTGATCAAAAAAAGCCCCTATAATCCCCGTTTAGGTAGTAACAGCTGGGTTGTTTCCGGTAAGAAAACAAAGTCAGGTTTTCCTATCCTGGCAAATGATCCTCACCTGGATCTTACCTTACCCTGTATCTGGGTGGAAATGCAATTGTCTGCTCCCGGCCTGAACGCTTATGGCGTTTCTATTCCCGGCACACCCGCTTTTACCATTGGGTTTAACGAGAACATTGCCTGGGGTATCACCAACGGCGCTGACGACGTGAAGGACTGGTACAAATTGAAATTATCTGCTGACTATAAAAAGTATGAGCTGGATGGTAAATGGACAGATCTGCAAAGCAGGGTGGACACCATCAGAAGAAAAGGTCAGCAGCCTTTTTATGATACCGTTTACAGTACCATACATGGCCCTGTTGTAATGAATAACAGCTTTCAGGCAAACCAGCCCGATCTGAATGATCACGCCCTTAAATGGGAGCTGCAACGCCCTTCCAATGAATTCAAAACCTTTATAGAACTGGCTGCAGCCAGCAATTATGCAGACTATAAAAAGGCTATTGCCTACTTTTCCTGCCCTGCACAAAACTTTACGTTTGCCGGTAAGGATAATACGATATCCGTGAATCATCAGGGAAGTATGGCAGTGAAATGGAGGGGCGAAGGTCGTTTTATTCTTGATGGAACGAATAGTACATTTCTTCCCAAAGCATCTATTCCGGAAGATAGCCTGCCGCATTTGCTTAACCCTGTCTGCAATTATGTGGTGTCTGCCAATCAGCATCCTGCCTATGCGGACTACCCGTATTACTACAATGGATATTATACAGAAACAAGGGCCAACAGCATCAGGAAGGCATTGGAGAAAGATACCTTATTTGATATCGCAAGTATGGAGGCTTTACAGCTGAACAATACAAATGATGTAGCAGTGACCGTATTGCCCGCGCTGATCAGTAATATCCTGCCAGGAACGCTATCCGGTAAACAGCAACAACTGCTGGAAAAATTAAATAGCTGGAAAGGTACCTATGATCTGCAGGATAAAAATGCCAGGTTATTTGAATTGTGGTGGAAGAATATTGAAAAAGATACCTGGGATGAATTGTATAATTATTCCTTCTACCTGCGTGCACCGGATCCATATGTATTGGCAGACATGATCACCCGATCGCCCAGTGATATTTATTTTGACCGGATAGCTACTGCCCGCAGAGAAGCAGCGCCCGATATCATTACAGACGCATTTATTGCCGCTGCAAAGCGGTACGAAGAACTGGAAACAACCGGTCGGAATGAGTGGGGCCAAATGAACCGTGTAGACATTATGCATATGACAGGTATCCCTGCACTAAGCCGCACCGGTCTCCCGGCAGCTGGTCACCCGGATGCCATCAATGCTACGTCGGCTACCTGGGGTCCTTCCTGGAGAATGGTCGTTGAACTTGGCGACAGACCACATGCATATGGCATTTATCCCGGAGGGCAGTCCGGTAATATCGGCAGTCCCTACTATGATAATTTTATCAGCGATTGGAATAAAGGGAAGTATTATCAACTGAACTTATTCCTGTCTGCAGCAGAAGCAAAAAAATATACCGTTAACACCTGGACCCTAAAAGCAGGATCATGAAGAATAATATTATTGTGTTGCCACTTTGTGTATTGTTGATCTGCATCACCCGGCAGTTCAGTGTATTGCCCTGGTGGAGTTTTGTTGTACCCGTGTTAATCCTGGGCGTAGTGCTTTCTTATAAAGGCTGGAAGATAGCCGCCTTTCCTGTTGGCATGCTCGCCGGATTTCTGGTATGGTCTGGTGGCGATTGGTATTATGATATGATCGGCCACGGACTTGTATTTGATAAAGTAGCACTGCTGCTGTCCGTACCAAAGATCATCCTGATCCTTGCAGCCGGCGTAGTAGGCGGGTTACTTACCGGGATAGCCCTGTTTACGGGACAGATAGTATTTGCCACGCCTCCGGGCACTAAGCTTGAAAACTGATGGTTACTTTTTCTAAACCCAAAAATGGACATATATGAACCCACAGCTTTTGTATCTAAAGCCAAATGTGATTGTTGGCCCGCTCGTAGACAGATGGTATGCATGGACCCATCTGATCTCTCCCGCTACAGCTGCCATGAATGTGGTAGGGAGACACCTCAAAATCATGAACTCGTATATCCAGTCACCACAGATACACGCGGCGGCAGTGCGTAATCCGAAAATGCTGGGCGGTCCTTTCATGGATTATAAAGGGCAGCGCGTAGATGAAGTAAAGAAGCTGAAAGCAGAAACAGAGATCAGGCAGGAAAAAGCGATTGCATTTGCAAAGGCAATCGTGGAGCTGGACAAAATGCTGAAAGCAAATGCCAAAGGTTCCTCGCTGGAGTCACTCTATGATAAAGTACCTGATATTTTGAAGGGATATGTTGAACTGGTATATGATCTCAATAACAACCCGGCTTACCGCGTATTTGAATCATTGCTGTATAAGAGTGAATTCTATGCCAAAGGCTCACAGAGTATCGCCTTATGGATCACCAATAATGATGAACGTCCATTCTGTCTGAGTACCCCACAGCTGGATGATCCTGATACACTGCACCTGGATATTCCATTTGATCACGCAGGAATAGATGTACTGAGCAGGATGAGAAGAACACCGGGATCAGTAGATGAGATAGCGGCTATTCTGGGCGTAGCGGACAAAGACAGGGAGTTGTTTAATACCTTCTTTACAGAAAAGCATCATCCTGCCTACAGAAAGTATACCGGTGACAAGGCCCGGATGCGTTATTTCGGGCATGCCTGTATACTGATTGAAACAAAAGAGGTGAGTATACTCGTGGACCCGCTGGTAAGTTATTATGGATACGAATCCAGTGTGGAACATTTTTCTGACATTGACCTGCCTGATGTAATCGACTATGTACTGATCACTCATAATCACCAGGATCATATTGTGCTGGAAACCTTGCTGCCACTGCGTCATAAAATCAAGAACCTGATCGTACCGGCTACCAACAGCGGTGCATTACAGGATCCCAGCCTGAAGCTGGTATTCCAGAGCATGGGTTTTAACAATGTAATAGAGATTGATGAACTGGAAGAAGTCCGTTTCGGAGATTGTGTGATTACAGGATTGCCATTTACCGGCGAGCATTGTGATCTGAACATCCGGGCAAAGACCTGTTTTCATGTGGCATTAGATCATTTCAAATTCCTTTTTGTAGCAGATTCGCGTGTGCTGGAAGCTAAGTTGTATGAGCATATACAACGGGTACTGGGAGATGTGGATGTATTGTTCCTGGGTATGGAGTGTGAAGGCGCACCGCTATCCTGGCTGTATGGTCCGCTACTCACGGAAGACATCACCCGTGACAATGATCAGTCGCGCAGGCTGGCAGGTTGTGACTATGAACGAGGTATGCACCTGATCAATATATTTCATCCAAAAGAAGCCTATGTATATGCGATGGGACAGGAACCATGGCTGGAATTTATCAGCAGTATTAAATATACCCCTGAGTCAAAGCCCATTGTGCAATCCAACCTGCTGGTAGAAGAATGCGCGAAGCGCAATATACTGACAGAGCGGTTATTTGGAGAGAAAGAGCTGTTATACGATTATGAAAGACAAGCAGTGTTAGCCTGATAAACTGATTGAATGATGACATCCGATAACTCTATTAGTGCTTTAACTCCACTGGTCAGCGCCCTGGAAGATATCTGCGGCTCCCGGTATGTATTTACGGATGCCGGTTCGCTGCAGGAATACGGAAAGGATCAAACCCTTGATCTCAGTTATGGATTTGAAGTACTTGTTAAACCCGGTTTGCCGGAAGAGGTAGCCCGTATCCTGGAAGTATGCAACCGGTTTGGTATGCCTGTAACGCCGCGTGGCGGCGGAAGTGGCGTCACCGGTGGGGCATTGCCGGTGTATGGTGGCGTAGTGTTGTCGATGGAGCGTTTCAACCAGATCCATGAAATCAATGAACTGGAAGGATATGTAATAGCCGGTTCGGGTGTGATCACTGCCGACCTGGTACAAGCCGTAGCCGGGCATGGTCTTTATTTCCCGGTAGCTCCCAGCAGCAGTACTTTTTCTTTTGTTGGCGGAAATGTAGCGATGAATGCCGGCAGCATTAATTCCTGCAGATATGGGAGCACCGCTGATTATGTCATGAACCTGGAGGTGGTATTACCTGGTGGAGAGATCATCTGGACAGGCGCCAATGTAAGTAAGAACAGTAGCGGATTTAATCTCACCCGTTTATTCGTTGGCAGTGAAGGCGTGCTGGGAATTATTACGAAAGTAGTATACCGGCTGCTTCGTCAGCCGATGATGGAGGTATCGTTGCTGGCAGGTTTCAGTAGCCTGGAAAGCGCCTTTGACGCTGTACTTGCTATCCGGCAATCTTCTCTGTCACCATCAGCTGTAGAACTGATTTGTGATGATGCCCTGCAAATCACGGCCGCCTACCTGGGGCATCCGCAACCACTGGTGAAAGATGGTATCCATGCGCACTTGCTGATAAACCTGCAGGAAGCTACCGACCCCCATCTGGTATTGGCGATGGAACAAACAGCGACGCTATTGGAAAGGTATACAAAGGAAGATATCCTCACCGCCGGCAATGCAGCCGAAATGGAAAAGCTATGGAAACTCCGGTTCAGCATAGGTACAGCACTTACGCATGGCAGCCGCCGGTACCGCGACATCGATATCTGCGTCCCTTTGCCGGTGCTTCATCAGTATATCACAACAGCAATGGCTATAGGCAGCAGGAATGGCATTCGGGTCGTTTGTTTTGGTCATGCACTGGATGGTAACATGCATACCATGCTGCTGCTGGATAAAACAACCGCACATGATGAGAAGGGGATGGCAAAAACAGTTGAAGAAATATATACCTGGGCACTGGAACATGGTGGGGTAATATCAGGAGAGCATGGCATCGGGCTATTGCAGAAAAACCTGATGCACCTGCAGTTCTCAGATACACATCTCAGGTTGATGCAACAGATAAAGGCGGTATTTGATCCCAACGGCATACTGAATCCCGGAAAAATTATTTAATCCCATTTAAATTAATATCGATGCAACAGTATATTATTAACCAGGACTACGAAAGTTATACAAGTGAAGACCATCACACCTGGAGAACCCTTTGTCAAAGACAGGGCGCCCTGGATCAGAGCAAAATATCCCGTGACTACCTTCAGGGATTTATTAACCTGGAAATAGACAGGGAGAAAGTGGTACGCATAGAAGATGTAAGCAAACGGCTGGAAGACATTTCAGGATGGACGCTGGTGCCGGTTACCGGACTGCTGCCCACGAAAGATTTCTTCTACATGCTCATCAACAAAAAGTATCCCGTTACCGTGCCGCTCAGAAAGCCTGCAGAACTGGATTTCAGTGAACAACCTGATATCTTTCATGATATCTGTGGACATCTGCCGCTGCTGACCAATGAAAAATTTACACGTTTCCTCACAGCTTACAGCATCATCGCCATTAAGTATATCAACCATGACAGGGCCGTGGAGCTCCTGGGCCGGTTATACTGGTTCACCTATGAAATGGGGCTGATCCATGAAGATGGCCAGCATAAACCATATGGCGGCGCAGTTATCACCTCTGCCGAGGAAATCGGTAATGTTTACAGCGACAAAACGCCAAAGTATGCATTTGACCTGGAACATATTTTCAAGACCCTCTACAATCCATTCAAACTACAGAATGAATATTTTATCATCAATTCATTTGATGATCTTTTCAACTGCCTGGAGAACCTGGAAGCTACATTGCAACAGCATCTGCTGTTGACGGCGCCGGATCTTGTACTGAGAAACTACCACGTTAATACGCATCTCGGCAAAGGATTCAATAATGTGATCGGATTTTTGAATGATATACAATATCGTTTTCCCAAAGCACTTTCATTTGTTGCCGGTCAGCCGGATGAGAATTTCTTTGACATTACAGATCATATGTCAAAATTTGATGTATTCGTAGATCACCTGGTAGCAAAGACAGGTCAGTCAAGAAAAAATGTCATTAACAAGATCGGCCAGTATAACAAAACGAAAGGTATCGTGAATGACATCG
Source organism: Chitinophaga sp. 10T418 (assembly GCF_056394125.1). NCBI lineage: Bacteria > Pseudomonadati > Bacteroidota > Chitinophagia > Chitinophagales > Chitinophagaceae > Chitinophaga > Chitinophaga sp. 10T418. The sequence goes on along the minus strand of NZ_JBFTHG010000024.1, from coordinate 30,678 downwards.
TTGCAGAATATCTCCGCAGGGATGAGAACATTTATGTAAAAGAAGAAGATATCCTGATGACAGTAGGAGCGCAGGAAGCATTTGCCATTATTGTATCTGCTATATGTGAGCGGGAAGATGATGTGATCCTGGTGGAAGATCCCAGTTATATAGGTCTCAGCTCTTTCGCAAAGATATTTGATTATAATATCACTGGTGTTTCCACCGATGAAGAAGGTATCAATCTACATGAGCTGAAAAATACGCTGCTGGCGCTCAACAGTGCAAGGAAAAGAGTGAAGCTGCTGTATGTGATCCCTGACTATCAGAATCCTTCCGGGTCCTGTATGCCTGTGGGCAACCGCCTTAAGCTACTGGAACTGGCAGAGAAATATAATTTCCTGATTATAGAGGACAGCGTTTATAACAGTTTTACCTACGCACAGAAGAAAAACCCTACGCTGAAATCGCTCGACAAATTCAACCGGGTAATTTATGTGGGCTCTTTCTCTAAATCGTTGTTTCCTGGCCTCCGTTTGGGATTAATAGCAGCAGATCAACAGATAGAAAATGCCTACGGCGAAACCGTACCATTGATCGATGAAATGGTAAAGGTAAAGGCGCAGCTGACAAACAATACCCCAACTATTAACCAGGCCATCCTGGGAGGTGTGCTGTTGGATCTTGATTATAGCCTGAGTACCTGGAGCAAACCTAAATTTGAAAGTTATAAGGAAAAGCAGCTGGTGATGATCAACGCCCTTGACAGGTATATCGGCGCATACGAATGGGCCAGAGAAATTAGCTGGAACAGGCCGGAAGGTGGTTTCTTCATCAAAATGACGGTGCCTTTTGCCATAGATAACAACAGCGTATTTGAAAGCGCGAGCAGGTATAATGTCATCTTCTGCCCCATGCGGTATTTCTATCTCAAATCAGGTGGAGAGAATGAAATCCGTTTAACCTTTTCCAACCTGTCCATCCAGGCCATTGAACAGGGCGTAAAACAACTCGCGGATTACCTGCACCACATGGTAGCTGTAAGTTCCAAAGCTGAAATGGCAGAAGCATCCGTTTATAATCTTTAAAATATTCCATATGACTAATAACTTTCTGAAAGGTTACGATATTGATTATGTTGAGATATACACCCCGATGGCCAAAGCACTGGCCTACTGGCATACGCAGGCATTGGGCTTTGTGATCACGGCGGTGGCGGAAACCATCAACACTGCTTCCTATGTGCTGGAAAGTGGAGATGTAAGGCTGGTACTCACCACCTCTTTTCCAACAGGACATACACTGATCAGTAACGAAATAGCCACCTTTATTGCCCAGCAATACTGTGGTGTCAGGAGATTTGCTCTGGTGACCGACAATGTACGGAAGGCTTTCGAACACAGTATCACCCATGGTGCTATACCATCCAGGTTTCCTGAGATCCTGTCGGATGAATATGGACAGGTAGAAGAAGCGGCGGTAAAACTGTATGATAACAGCGAGATTGTATTTATAGACCGGTCTTCCTATCAGGGTAGCTTTAAACCCGGTTACAAAGCACGGAAGAGCAAAGCCGGTGGGCCGGCCTACCTGGTAGCCGTAGATCATATTGCCGCAGAGGTGAGGATCAATGAGATTGCCTACTGGACAAAATATCTTACCAACGCCATTGGTACGCAGCATGTGCAGAGTATTCAGCGGAGTGAAGACAATAGGACCGGCATGATCCTGAACATTAATCAGTCGCCCGATAAAAAGCTGACGCTCGTGATGGCAGAAGCGGAAACGTATCTTCACAAGTCCAAGGTACAGCAGAACATTGACCGTTTTGGTCCGGGCATCCATCACCTGGCTTTCCTGTCGGAAGATATTGTGGCTACTACCAAAGCACTCATTGAAAAGGAAGTAGACTTTGTTAGTTTCCCGCCGTCCTATTATACCCTGTTGCGCGAGAATCCGGACTTTGCCGCTATGGACATCGACTTGTTGCAGGAGCACGGTATATTGATCGACAAGGAAGAAGATACCTATCTGTTGCAGAAATTTATCAAACCTATCAGCGACAGGCCCTTTTTTCTGTATGAGATCGTACAGCGTGTGAATGGATACAATGGATTTGCACTGAAGAATATCAATGTGCTGAAAAAAGCAGAAGAGATAGAAGTGATGAAAGCAGAAACAAATACGGCACAATAAGGCCAATACAACTGAATATTATGAAGCAACTATGGAAAATGGTATTGCCATTGACCGGCCGGTGGGGATTGGTGAAATATGTAATGACGGGTATCTTTTCTGGTCTTTGCAGTTTCCTGTTCATCAATATGGTCACCAGGGTGATAGGGCTATTGATAGCCGGTGGCCTTACTGGCATCAGCCGGGAGTATATTATTATTTTTGCGGCCATCATCCTCTTGTTCATCTGGACAAGAAGAACATTGTCGCTGGCCATCATACATCTCTCTCAACAGTTGTTCTGGAAGTTGCGTAAGCAAATCCTTTCCCTGATGTTAGGTGCCGGTTACCGGCAGATGGCGGAGAAGAAGCCACATATTTATGCTGTGATCGTGAATGATGTGAATATACTTACGCAGGCATCGCTCAGTATCATTGATTTTTTCACCGCCACCGTAATGGCGCTTTCCTGTTTGGTATACCTGGCGTCTGTGTCATGGGTGCTGTTCCTGATTACACTCGCTTTTGCGCTTACCGGTGTAGCGATCTATCATTTTACCGCCAAAAAAAATACAGGTGATTTCCAACGGGCGAGAGGGCTGGAAGATGATTTTATCAAACAGTTCAATGCTATTCTGAATGGATTCAAGGAGATTTTTATGGAACCCCGTAAAGGGAAAGCCATTTACAATAAACAGATTGCTGTGATCGCAGACAAAGCCTATCGTGATAATGCGGCCGCCTTTACCGGTTTCCTGAACAACCAGATTACCGGGCAGATACTTTTTTATATTTTGATATCTTCCATCCTGCTTTTCTTCAGTATTGTACTGCATGTAAAACCCGATAACACAGTAAGTTTCATATTTACGCTGTTATACCTGCTTACATCTATAGAAACGATCATGGTATTGTTACCAACCCTGAGCAGGGCAGGAGTAGCCTCTGGCAGGCTTACCAGGCTGAAAACTGAACTGGAAGCCGCCGGACAACAGCAGGAAGAGGCAGCACAGTATATCAGGCGCGCCGATTTTGATCAGATCACCACGACAGAACTTGAATTTAGCTACGCAGGAGACGCACCCGGTTTCGGCATTGGTCCGGTAAATTTTGAGATCAGAAAAGGAGAGGTGATATTTATCTATGGCGGCAATGGCAGCGGAAAAACAACATTCGTTCATACTTTGCTGGGCCTGTGTATACCTACCGGAGGAGAGATCCGGTTGAATGAGATCCTGATTACACCTGACAACTACAATACCTATAAAACCTGTTTTGCAGTAGTATTCAGCGACTTTTACCTATTCAATGAACTGGTAGGTCTGGAGCATCCGGATATGGCCAAATGGCACTATTATCTGAAGTTGTTTGAAATGGAAGGCAAGATCAAAATGGAGGGAACCGGTTTTTCCACCACCGATCTTTCTACCGGGCAGCGGAAACGGCTGGCACTGATTGCAGCCCTACTGGAAGAGAAACCGGTGCTGATCATTGATGAATGGGCCGCTGACCAGGATCCGTACTTCAGAAAAAAGTTTTATACAGAGATCATTCCTTTGCTTAAACAGGAGGGGATTACTATTATTGCGATCACACATGATGACAGGTACTATCATTGTGCAGATAAAATATACCGGATGGATTACGGTAAACTGATTGAAGAGGATATTACCATTTATGCGGAGGCCTGATCACTTATTTTTTATTGTATAAACCCATGTAGATATTTCTCATGAGAACGATTGATCTTTATTGCCTGCCTTTTGCCGGCGGAAGCAAATACTCTTACGTGAATGCGATGGCGGGAGCGCCACCATATCTCAAAGTCATACCACTGGAGTATCCTGGCAGAGGCGCCAGAATACATGAGACGCCATTAACGGATATGGACGCGATTATCGATGACCTTTATCAGATCATGAGGGGGCAGGTAGATCAACGGCCATATGCCATTTACGGGCATAGTATGGGCGGAATTACAGCTTTCCTGCTGGCGCAGAAGCTGATAGCAGCTGGTCACCGTACACCACTGCACCTGTTTATTACCGGAACAACCGGACCCACCGCAGCCACCTGGGGCGAACAGAAAAGACACCTGATGGAGAAAGGAGCCTTCCTGGAGGAGATGAGGGTGCTGGATGGTATGCCGGAAGAGGTGTTAGCGGATACCGAGTTATTTGATTTTTTTGAACCTATACTTCGCGCAGATTTCCGGGTTACTGAAACTTTCCGGTATAAACCCACTGGTCTGCCGCTGAACTTACCCTTTACCGTTATCACAGGTACGGAAGAAAAAATGACCGATAACGATATCCGGTTATGGCAGGAAGAAACGGTGGCTACTGTTGACTTTCGGAAACTCCCTGGTAAGCATTTTTTCATTTTTAAACACCCTGAAAAGATATTGTCTGCCATTACCGAGAAGTTATATCCGCTCCTGAACGTGTAATACGCGCTGTTTTTCTGGTTGTCATGGAAAAAGCCATTGCATACATGTTTAATGATGCTCATTTGTGTATAAGAATTTTCAACTAAATTCATGACATGAAATACCAGGTCATGAATATACTATTGCTTAGAAATATACTTTGGGCTGAGATAACTCATTCAGTGATTTTATGACCAGATTAATAGGGCTGATTAGTCGGTTGCTGTCGCATTCGCCGCTCATACACCGACTTAAAACAGGATCGTCCGATATGGACAAACTTTCACAAATAGAACAGGAAAACAAAATTGTACTTCCTCCCATTTACAAAGAATTTTATCGGCGTTGTTCTTACGCTATATCTCCCGATTTAGTAGGAACAGACCTTCGCAATGATTATCCTGACTTAAACATAGGGGCTATTGAACTTTTAGAAGAAGATGGAGCAGCGAATTTTCTTGCTGGTGATGACTTTGTTTTTATGATGCACCAGGGATACATATTTTGGTACTTTAAAGCCGATGGCCATCCTGATCCAATTGTATTTGGATACCAGGAAGGTCGGCTAAAGCCGGATAATCTGGGACCTTTTTCTGATTTTATCAGGGAATATTATAAGTGATGATATCAGTGTTTAATGGAGCGTTGATCCGGTAAGGGCCATTGGTACAATTCCCGGATTTGTTAACCGTTCCCGAAAGACATATTAGCAAATATAAAGAAAGCAGGATTACTGAAAATAAAGAAGCCTTCAAGTGATAAGACCTGAAGGCTTTTCTGCGTTTGATAATTCCTGTAAAATCAGAGGGTAGCTCCACCTGTTGCTACTATAGCAGCAGTGACAACGATTTGCCTGGAACCTAGCTGGTACCCCCTGAGTTCAAGTACATCGCCTTCCTGTGCAGATACCTGTGTGGTGAAACCATCACTTAACTGTACGCCGTATGTGCCGGTAGTACCATTCCAAAGGGCATACAGGGCATTGTACTGGAGACCCGAACCATTGGATACTTTAAAAGAGAGCAGTACCCTTGCTCTTTTTAATTCAACATGTTTGTTGTTCTTAGCCGGAGTAGAGGAGGCATTGACAGAATAAGGGTTGACAGCGAAAAGCAGTCCGGTGATAAACAGGGAGAAAAAGAAGGTCTTCATTTTTAATAATTTTTAAAATGCTTATTAAAACTATAGTAAGTCACTGCCATAAGACTGCATCCATGAGCAGGAATACTTTTTGTTTGTAACCTGATTCGTAAATATCTATGAAGTCTGTTTTTCAAATGCTTTCTTCCTGCTCACAATATTTCTATATATCCGTCCGTTCCATTCACCCGGATGCGTTGTCCGTCTTTGATCAGTTTGGTAGCATCCTCCAGCCCAACCACTGCCGGTAAACCGTATTCACGTGCAATCACTGCTCCATGGGTCATTAGTCCACCTACCTCGGTGACAAGGCCTTTTATCAATACAAACAACGGTGTCCAGCTCGGGTCCGTAAATGTGGTGACTAATATATCATCATCTTCCAGATCCGCATCTTCCATATTTAAGATAACACGTGCCCGTCCTTCTATCACTCCGGAGGAAACGGCCAGTCCTACAATAGCTCCGGTCGGCAGATTTTCCCGTTTGTACCTGCCCGTAATGATCTCACCATCGGATGTAATAACACGTGGTGGCGTTAATTTCTCATATAATTTGTGTTCGTCTTTTCGTTGGCCGATGATCTGGTAATCCAGTTGCTGTGTACGCACTACTTCGTGGAATTCTTCAAAACGGAGATAGAAGATATCTTCTTTTTCATGAATAATTCCGGCTTGTACGAGTTGTGCTGCTTCTTTCATTAAAGCCTGCTTATAAACGAAGAGGCGATTAACAATACCGTATTTTGGATACTCACGATAACCGGCGAAAGTCCTGATCAGGTCGATCATCGCTTTTGTTTCTTTTGCTTTTTGTTCACCATCCGGTAATTGCTTCAACCGATCTAACAATGATTGTTCTTTCTCCAAAGCTGCCTGTCGCCCCTGTTCAAATCTCCGCTTGCTGGCGCCGGGTTCAAAGTTTTTGATATTACTCAGAATGATCGGGAAAAGTATAGTGGGTTTTTCGCTCCAGCGGGTTTTAGTAATATCGATTTCTCCGGCACATCGCATTCCGTATTTGTTGAGAAAAGCGTTGATGGTGTCCAGGGTTTCTTTGCCACCAGTCAGCTTCACCAGATCATCCCTGAAGTTATCGCCCCCTGAATGTTGTAAATAATGAACTACTTCCGGATAAGGACGGATCACATCCGCGATATCCAATAGTGCCAGGCCCATTTCTGACGTAATATTGTTTGATACAGATTGAGTAAGTATGTCTGCTACGTTTTTTTCATCCAGCCATTCGCTCATTTTTTCATTGATCCATGCTGCTGCATTCACCACAGCCATGATCACATCCCTATTTTGCGGATCAAATACTGTCATCCTGGATTGCTGGTTATCTTCGATAATAAAATCAAACAGCTCCGGTCCTGATTTCGTTTGGATGTTTTGTTTCAGTGTTTCTACCGATGTTTCACTACGATTAATCAGAACGGAAACGATCGCCGGATCGTTTCCCACCTGCGCCAAAATATCCGCAGCCGGCATACCTTTATGGCTTTTTAGAAGAGCGGGTCCTTTTTCATCATCCGGAAACGATTTTACAAAATCTCCCCGCTCTACAATGTTTGTCAGTGCGTCTTTTATGAGCGGATCATGTTGTCCCATGCCGTATAAAAGATTTTCCCTGGCAGCGGGTGTAGCCAACCGGTTTGTAACGTCAACAAACAACCTTCCGCCAGCTTTGTACATGGGTAAAGCAGCCCGTAACTGCCATAAAGATAATCCCAGGGGTTTCATGGGGTCGGTCATCATTTGCTGATGGCCAACAGAAATATAAACATGATTCTCCTGATCATTCCCTTCAGGCACCGGGTATAAAGTAGTAATGGGGCGACTCTGGACCATATAAAATGTATCCTCCGCCAGGCACCATTCGATATCCTGTGGACTTCCGAAATGCGCTTCGATCTTTCTGCCCAGGTGCTCCAGCTGTAAAATCTGCTCATCCGTCAGGGCCTGACAGGTCTGCTTTCCCGGCTCAATTGGCTGTTCTTTCGTACCGCCATCTTTCAGGGCATAAATGGCCAGTTTCTTGGCCGATACCTTTTTATCGATAATCTTGCCATTACTCACTTTATAGAGATCAGCGTTTACCAGGCCGGAGACCATCGCTTCACCAAGCCCGAAGCTGGCATCAATGGATAATATTTTCCTGTTGGACGTGACAGGATCGGCAGTAAATAAAATCCCTGCTGCTTCCGGGAACACCATTCGCTGCACAACTACAGCGAGATGGACGGAGCGGTGGTCGAAGCCGTTTTGAATGCGGTAAGTGACTGCCCGTTCGGTAAACAGCGATGCCCAGCATTTGCTGATATGTTGCAGGATGGCGTCCTGCCCGATAATATTCAAATAGGTGTCCTGCTGGCCGGCAAAGGAGGCGTTGGGCAGGTCTTCTGCTGTGGCACTGGACCGCACTGCAAAAGCCTCTTTTTTACCAAATGTGGTGAGATAGCCGGCCATCTCTGCTGCTATATCTCCGGGAATGGGTATGCTTTCGATAACCACACGGATTTTTGCGCTGATTTCACTGATACTTGTCCGCTCTTCTACTTTAAGGCGTGTTAATTCATCCAACAGGTTATTTAATTCCCGATGATGGCCAGTTGCTTTTTTATACGCTTTGGTGGTAACGCAAAAGCCTTCCGGCACCCGTATGCCTTCGATCCTGCTGAGTTCTCCCAGGTTCGCGCCTTTCCCCCCAACATCCGCAAGATTTGTTTTGTCAATGTCCTGAAGACTAAATACAAATGAACGTGTACTGATGTGATTCGTCATAGTTATTTATTTTGTCTGCAATTATTTGTTGTTGAGCTTATTAGTTGTTTCATCCATTATTTCAATTGCTTTTGAAAAGTAGGATTCAATGATTTTGATGTCTTTGTTTGAAAATGACGCCAGCAGCATTTCTGACTTATGCCGGAACTCTTTATAAAGGGGTACCAACAGCGCCATGATCTTTTCGGTGTTGGGCTTAATGATTACCTTGCGTCTGTCGTCTTCAGCAAATTGTCTTTTCACCAGTTTTTTCTTTTCAAACCTATCTATTAAACCGGTAACTGCACCTGTTGTTAAACCGGTTAAGTTGGAAAGCTCACCTGCGGTCATTTGCCCTTTTTCTATTAAGAATCCCAAATATTTATGGTCAGTTCCGGAAAGACCAGCCTTTCGGCCAACGGCTTCGTGCATTTGAATAGAGGCGTAGGTATAGTGCTGGCTTAGTTTTCTTATACTTTTGAGGACGTCATTTTCCATTTTATATCTTATTAGGTAAATATCTTAGTTGCTAAGATAATATTAAATTCATAATGGAGTGAAATAATTTTAGTGGATTTTACCTTTATTTTTTACATACAATAATGATGGAAGCAGGGGCGTTATCCATGTAAGCAGCGGGGATAGTGGTAGCCGGAAGTTTAATAGGATGATAGTATAAAATAAAGCAGCGGTTTCAGATAATTATCTGAAACCGCTGCTTTTAATATGGATGCATGCTTTTACCAGCCTGGGTTTTGAGCAAGGATACCAGCCGGGTATAATGCTATTTGTCCGCTTGGGATTGGCTGAAAATAATTTTTAGGATCGATGAACGTGCGTTGAGCGGTGGCTACTGTATATGGTGTGATATAGCCTTCTGCATCTCTTAACACTTTACCATTGTCAGGGACTTTGGCGCCGCGCCAGATATCCTTGTTGCTGGTATTCATGTAGCTGCCTTTGGCCCAGCGCATGAGGTCCTGGAAGCGGAAGCCGTCGAATAATAGTTCTGTTCTTCTCTCTCTTCTGACTTCCCAGATGAGAGAAGGCACCGTGGCATCTTTAGTCGGGTCTGTATATGCGGTACCGTTTACCGCCACCTGTTGCGCGCCCTTATATTGCAGCGCAGGGATGGCAGCCCGTACACGGAGGAGGTTAATGGATTTGTCGAGATCCGCCTGTGAGAAAGTGTACTGACCGAGATTGTCTAGTTCTGCTGCGGCTTCTGCGTAGTTTAGCAATACTTCCGCCAGCCAGAAAATAGGTGCGTCCGTATCGTTGTAAGGCGCCAGAGCGTTAGCTACAGCGGGTTGCAGGAATTTAGCCGGACGATAGCCGGTGCTGCTGCTGCGGCCGCTTACGAGGTTGCCGTTGTAACACAGCACCGTATCAATGGATTGGAGCAGTCGCTTGTCCCTGTTGGTGCGGGTGTTTGTCAGGTTGTCATCGCCTTTATAGAGCGGAGATAACCCGATGGGCAATCCATCGGAGCAGAGGAAGGCATCAATGGCCGATTTATTGGGCCCTCCCATGGGAGTACTGCTGGTAAGGTATCCTATTACTGAGTGGGTAAGATATCCGGGAAGATATTTCTTATACAACAGCACTTCTTTATTACCGGACAGATCAAGGGAGTTGTAAGTAGTGGTATAATCGGCGTTCAATACAGCGCCACCGGCCATTACTTTTTCGCTGGCATCTTTGGAGGCCAGGAGAAATTTGGCGGCGCCGGGCAACTGGGGATTTGTGTGGTATTTGCGCCAGGTACCTTCGTACAGGCATATCCGTGATTTAAGCGCCAACGCAATGTTGCGGTTAACGGTGTTATCCAGGTCTTTTACACGGATATTGGCTGCCGCGAAGTCGAGGTCCGCCAGTACACTGTCCATCACCACGGTGCGGGGATCACGGGGTTTATAGATATAGGCCTGATCGCTGATATCCATCGATTTGCCCAGCCAGGGTACATCGCCATAGTCTTTCACGCGGTTAAAGTAAACGAGTGCGCGGAAAAACCGGGCAATCCCTTTCCAGTGATTTTTAGCTTCATCTGAAATAGGTACCTGGTCTATTCTTTCCAGCATGATGTTGGCTTTGCGCACATCGCTAAAGCTCCAGGCGCTGGAGCTGGCAGGTACGTTCTGTGTGAATTTTGCGAAACCTGTGGGGGCCTGGTCATCAGAAAACCAGCTGAAATAAAAATCACCGAAACTGTTACCGTTACCATAGCCGGTGAAGTTCTCATAAAAAGGCCAGTTGTATGACCGGATATTATCCTCCGTCCGCCAGAAGGTGTTATCGTCAAACTGATCAGGTAATCCTTTGTCTACATATTTTTTGCAACCGGCGCCTAGTATCAGGCATATCAATATAACTGGTAAGTATATACGCTTTTTCATCTGTTGTTGGTTTAAAGGGTGACCTGTAATCCGAATGACCACGTTTTCTGAAATGGCCAGGTTCTGCCAAAAATAGCTGCTTCGCCGGTGGTGATTTCCGGATCCAGTGGCACGCCCACATTGGAAATAGTGGCAATGTTTTGTGCGCTGCCGTATATGCGTAACCGTTGCAGGTGGATTTGTTTAGTGATACTGGCCGGGAAAGTGTATCCGAGTGTGATATTTTTGAGACGCAGATAGGCCAGGTTCAGCAGGTATTTCGATTGTGGATAGAAATTATTACCACCGAGCAGTAAACCAGAGATCTTGCCATTGGCGTTGCCGGGATATGGACGCGGATAATAAGCATTGGTATTTGTTTCTGTCCAGTAGTCCAGCTGGTTTTCATACATGATGTCGCCGCCGCGGTATAAGGGGATGGTTACATCACCTGTTCCCCAGTAATTTACTTTGCCAACGCCCTGGAACAATACATCAATATCAAAGCCTTTATAAGTACTGCCCAGTCGGAAGCTATACTGGTAGCGGGGGAGGGAGTTGCCCAGCAGTTTCAGGTCGCCATGGTTGCTGCGGGTTACCTGGCCTCCATCGATCACGCCGTTGCCGTCGAGGTCTTTATACTTGATATCTCCCGGGCCAAATACGAAGTTACCGTCTGCCAGTTTCGTTTGATTGGGAAGTTTACTGAGGTCGTCGTCTTTCGTAAAATAACGATCTGTTTCAAAGCCCCATATTTCTCCCAGAGCTTTTCCTTTATAATTCAGCGATAATAATTCTGAAGGGTTATTCCATTCTGTGAACACTGTTTTACTGTCCCAGAAAGCAACGCTGCCATAGAAGTTCCAGTCTTTTGTGATACTATAATTCGCGTCAATGCCTATTTCATAACCACGGTTACGGAGGGCGCCATTATTTTCACGGGGCGCGTCAGTGCCAAAGGTGGCTGGCACTGCTCTGTTGGTAAGCATATTGTCGGTATTGCGTTCGTACCAATCTACGGTAACGCCTATATGATTATTAAAGAGGCTGATGTCGGTACCTATATCGAGTGTACGCACTCTTTCCCAGGTAAGGGAGGCGGCTACTGCACGAGGTGCGCCCACACCGGAAGCATAGTTGCCGCCATTCATCCAGTTAACACTGTTGTTGGTGCTCATGGCTGGTACATACCATTTACCGCCCATGTCCTGGTTGCCGAGCGAACCATAGGAGGCCCTGAATTTCACATCAGACAGTGTGTTTTTTATGCCGTCCATAAAGTGTTCTTCCGTAAGGCGGTAACCCACAGAGGCAGAAGGAAAGAATGCCCAGCGATCGGCCGGTGGAAAGGAGGAGGCGCCATCGTATCTGCCATTCAGTTCCAGCAACCATTTATTTTTATAACTGTAATTGATTCTGCCAAAAAAGCCTGCATATGCATTGGCCAGGTGACCTCCTGCTACCAGCTGATCGCCACTGGCCAGCGGAATTTCCGCTTTGGTAGGATCCAGTGGGTTGCGGCGGTACGCGCTGAAGTTCAGGGTATCTTCATCTTCCGCATTCACACCGGCAATAAATTTCAGTTGATGATTGGCGTTCAGCTTTTTATCGTAGGTAGCGTACAGGTTAAACGTGTTCACTTTGTAGTTGCCGGCGGCGTAGCCCACTACATCCTGGGAGGCGCTGCCAATATTGGTGAGGGGCATGCCGGCGGCCCAGAAGTCCCACGCCATTACTTTACCGCCCACCTCATGACGGGTGATGTTGTCGCGGCCTATCGTATATTCCGCACGAACGTTTAAATCTTTCGTGAGCTTCAGCGTAGCCCCCAGGTTTACACGGGTATAATTATCCGTAACAGTGCTGGTATTGGCGCCTGCCAGGTACCCCGGTGTATGATGGAAATATTTTCCCTGGTAAGTACCATAAGGGAAATAGGCGCCCCAGCGCCACATGTATTGAAAGTAGTTCTGATACTGGTAGGGATAGTCGTATTCAAAGTTGCGGTACATCATACGCACATCCATGTCCAGCCATTTGGTAACAGATGCGTTGACGCTACCGGTGATGTTGTATTTTTTTAGGTTGTCGGGATTCATTTTGAGGATACCACCTGCATTGCTGAATCCACCGGACATGTAGTAAGAGATCTTTTCACTGCCGCCTTGTACGCTGATGTTCTGGATTTGTTGGGGAGTGAATTTCTTCAGCAACATATCCTTGGCATCCCATACCCGGTAAAAATAGGTGGGACCGCCGGCGGGATCAATTTCAAAATCTTCTCCCGGCACCATTTCAATGCCTTTGCGGTTATTTGCATATTTCTCCTGCCAGTTTTTGATACCATCGCGCAGCTTCAGCAGTTGCATACCGAATAGTTCAGGAGAGGTAGTTCCTGCGCGTACACCTGCATCATAAAGGCCTGTCAATTCTTTCACCGGATCGGAGAAGTTGGGCAGCGCAGTAGGTGAGCTCCAGGCGAAGTTATTGGAGTAACGCACCCGGGTAGGCATATTGCGGATACCTGTTTTGGTTTTGATGAGTACCACACCAAAGGCTGCGCGGGCGCCGTAGATGGAAGTAGAAGCAGCATCTTTCAGTACGGAAATGCTTTCTATATCGTCCGGATTAATCATGGTGAGGTCCGGTGTTTCAACGTTGTCGACGAGGATCAGTGGCCGGCCACTTCCATTGATGGAACCAACGCCGCGGATGTTGATAGCCGGCGCCTGGGTGAGACCTCCATTGGAATAGGTGATATTCAGCCCGGGCACAATTCCCTGCAATGCTTTGGATGGATCGGTAATGGGCCTGCTTTGCATGGTCTTCGCTACATCTACGGTGGTGACGGCGCCGGTGAGATTGGCCTTCCGCTGTGTGCCGTAACCTACCACTACCAGTTGTTCCAGGGAGTGTTCATCTGCTTCAAGCGCTATATGGTATTCTTTATTTCCGCTTAAAGGGATCGTTTGTGATTTGTAACCAACGAAGGTGATGTGCAGCGAAGTGGCGCCGGGAGGTAGCTGCAGCGTGAATTTCCCGGTGCTGTTTGTGACGGTGCCGGATTTGCCCACTAATATAGTGGCACCAATGATGGGCTCCTGGCTGTTTTTATCTACCACCGTACCTGATAGGACGCTTTGGCCCCAGGAACTGGCATAAAACAGCAAGAAGGCGAAAGTGATAAGTATCCTTTCTTTCATGTTGGGAAGGTTTAAATCTTGGTTGTAGTGAATTGATTGATTAGTTAATAGGTTGAATTACAGACTTTTGATTGTATATAAGTTAGATTTAGCGTTAAATAGGAATCATTTCTCTGGTTGACAAATCTGCTGTTTTACTGCAGTTATTTGCGTTTTATTGCATGAATATAAGGTGCAAATACGATATTTTATAGTAATATGCGTTAAAACGCGTTTTTGGTAACTTTTAAAAACGCTAAAACACGCATAATCAGATTGGATTACTTTTTTTTAAATTTGTACAATCTTAAAAACACCTTCCCCTAATGTTGAAAAAAGAGCGCCAGGCCTTTATCATGAGGCAGATCAACCTGCACAACAAAGTATTATCAACAGATATCAGCTCCATGTTGAGTATTTCGGAAGATACAGTTCGGCGGGATCTGAAAGAGATGGCGGAAGAAGGAAAGGTATTAAAAGTACATGGTGGCGCTATCGGCCGCTCCTTTCATTACCCGTTTAATGCGGACAACACCGTGTATGCACAGTCAGCCAAACAACAGATTGCCCAAAAGATCATCCGGCTGCTGAAAAATGATATGGTGGTGCTGACCGGTGGCGGAACCACCATGATTGAACTGGCCAAAAGTATCCCGGAAAACCTGCGTGCTACTTTTTTTACTATCAGTCCCTTGGTGGCACTGGAACTGGTAGAACACCGCAACCTGACCGTTATCAGCATAGGTGGCCAGCTTTCCCCCAGCTCACATGTTCATCTGGGCGCCAGCGTGATCAACCAGCTGGCAGACATTAAAGTGGATCTTTGCCTGTTAGGCGCCAACGGTTTCTCCGTACAGGACGGGATGACAGACTCAGATTGGGAAGTGGTACAGGTAAAACGAGCGATGATCCGCGCCGCCAAAAAATTGGCGATCATCAGCATCGCAGAAAAACTGAATTCTTCCCAACGCATGAAAGTGTGTGATCTTAATTTGATCAATTACCTGATCACAGAACTTGAGCCCGATAATCATTTCCTCTCGCCTTACCAGCACCTGGATATGGAGTTGCTTTGATGTGATCAGATGATTTCCATGAACATGCGTTCAATCTCCCGGTGATACTTTTCTTCACTCACCTTTAATATCTCCGTAATCAGGTCAGTAGAAACCGGTTTGGGCTGAGGATATTTATTTCGTTGAAGGAAATTTTTCAATGCTTCATTTACTTTGTTTTCTCCAATCATCTCGCTGAGCTTCACCATGACGATGGCCCCTTTTGAATAAGAGATATGCGTTTGCTGATCCAGTACTTTATACAAGGGTTGATTTTTCGAAAACCCTTTCTCCATATCATAGAGCTGCCGGTGGACTTTTATTTTCTCCATCATTTTTTCCCGGCCATACATTTTTTTGTAGAGCATCATCTCTGTATACATGGCCAGCGTTTCGGTGAGCATAGCAGCGCCCTCCCTGTTGTCGGGATCTATCTGATTATTGCCCCACCATAAATGAGAGAGCTCATGTCCTGCCAGTTCATTAATCACATCCTGTTGTTGATCTGCTTTGATATTTGCATGAAAAAGCATGTTCTCTGCCATAAAAATATTTGCAGGATAGGCGGTGGCAGCAAAACCGCTGGTGGAGGACGAGATCTCGGCAAAGGTAATGGCACGGAACGGATACGGGCCAAAGTTTGCCTGGCAATAATCCAGTGTGCGTTTCGCGCAGGAAATTAAATGGTCAACATTTTCATCATGTTTGGGCTGGTAAAAAACGTTGATCTCCGTCCCATGGTGTGTGGTATGCCGCGTGTTGTAATGAGCGGATGAAACGGCAAAGCGAAAAGGAATGGGCGTATTAGTCCGATAGTGAAAGTAATTCCTGTCGCCCTGCTGCCATTGCTTTATGAGCTCCCCGGTACCAATAGCAGTCTGTTGATGTTCCGTTGAAATGACCATATCTAAATCGATAAAATCGGGGGTAGAAGACTTTGGTGCATCCACTGGCTTAACTGGGGTAGGTGCTCCCAGGGCTAACTGTTTTCTTTGCAAACTATCAGCTACTTCATTTTGCGATTGATATCCAATTTGAGGGTAGTAACGGCTGATGCGCATAAAGGAACCATTTTCAATAATGGCGTTGAACGGCTGATGGCCGTTTACAGCCGCCCAATGATACGACATCTCAAAACGAATACAGGCACTGTCGTTTGGCTGTAATGGATGCGTTAATGCAAGTTCAGAAACGGCATCATGAATTGGGATTACCTCATTCTCCGAAGTATAACTGGTATTCATGATGCTGAATCCATCATCAAAATTGATGAGTACTTTATGGATGGATTGGTTTGTCAGGTTTTTGATAATGTACCTTCCGGTAATTACATACGCCCTTTTGCCGGGATATAGATCAATGTTGGTGTTTACCGCTGTAATAGTAGGTTGTGGAAGAGACTCGTACTTTCGGTACATTTTTTCGTAGCGGGCCGCTGCCTCCATCTCTGTCGCGCTATCTTCAGGAAGGTATTCCCGCATAAACGCTTTCCCGGAGAACAGGTTGGTAGCGGCTAAAGCCAGTATACTGAAAAGAGCAGCTATCTTTAACCGCTTATTTTTTACGGCATCGTAAACCATCCACAGCATACCAACCACACCGGCGCCGAATACCAGTCTTTCCGCAAAGGAAGGTAAATATGCGCCGTAGCCGTTGAAATCGCTATAAGTTCCATTAAATCCGGAAAAGAAGCGGAGAAGAGGAGTGGCGATGAACTTTTTTGATAAGGGGCTGGCGGTTGTCAGCGCCGCCAATATGCACACACCTAGGGCAATATACTTGCTACGTATCAGTTGGTTGACTAACAACAGTCCTCCGGTCAGCAGCAACAGCGGACAGGTACAGAAGATCACTACGCCTGCGTAAGCTGGCCAGTCTATCCGTGGATATTGGTAAGCTACCTGGAAGATCCCCCCGAGCATAATCACCAGTATGGTATAACAGCATAGTAGCACCGCACTGCTGCACCAGTGTCCCCATTGTTTGGATGAATGGTGAGTGGTCGTACTTTCTATGGGAGAGAATTTTACCGTCCTGCTTTTCCAGAACATATCATTCACGAAATACACCATTAGCAGCACGCCTATCAGATGGAAGTTTTTAGAAATGGTAGTTGCCATTAATCCTGAGCTGGCATATTGTTGTGGCAGGCGGATGCCTTTTTCTATGGCGGCATACATCTCCATTCCTATATGGAAAAGCAGGAGCACGGCGGCAGCGGTGAAAGGAATATTTTTGAGGGTATGGTTTAAATCCATTTTTATAAACGACCCTATCGATTGTAGTTGTGTTCGGAGATTATATGCCGTTGTTATAGAAAGATCCGGATGGAAGGTGTATGCTGCTGCAGATGATGTGGTCTCCTTTTTCATTCGCCTTTTTCGGGTATAGGAAAAGTTGATGTAGCCGAGCATTAAGCAGATCCATGATACTGCCAGGGTTATTAGCCGGTTTACCAGGAGGTATCCCGATAGCGGCGTCAGAACAGTATTACGCTGACTCACAGAAAAATTTCTGCTGGCGTAGAAATAAGCGGATAGCCCGAAAGGATCTGCGATGGTGGATATTTGCTGTGCTGCTAAAGACTGGGGAGCGGCTTGCGCCATGAAAGGGGAGTTGGAGAACAGCAAAATTACCATGTACAGCACGTATAAAAGTAAGCCTCCCACGGCCGTCAGCAGTTTGCTTCTTGTTCTCCATGCGATGAAGAACAGGAAACTGCAAACGAACAGACTGTTGCAGCCGCCGAACAAAATGAACGGATATATGTAATGAAGGAGGTGCATACCCGGCTGCATGGTCGCATCTGTTCTTGTTTGCTGTCCTATGGCAAACCCGGTTGTTAATACTAAGAAGCTGATAAGTGTAAGCGTTAATAGCGACAGGAAGCGCCCACCAGCGAAATTGCCTTTGCCAACTGGTGTGGCAAATAGTATAAGATCAAAATTGGTATCCCACTCTTTAAAAAGCAATTGCTGCGCAAAAACGATAGCGATGAAAATGATGGAAAGACTTAGCATTCCCAGCATAAAGCCGATAGTATAGGGGGAATTAAGATATACGCCATCGCCTATATTCAGGTGAAACTGCGCACCTGTGAATATACCAATACCCAGCAGGCAGGCAGCTACCAGGTAGCTTGTTAATCCTTTGGCATATCCTGTGATATCAAAAAGGAAAATAGCTTTCATATGTTATGAGTGATAGAGGGTGTGGAAATAAACATGTTCCAGTGTAGGAGGCAATGCAGAGAATCCTGCAGGTGGCTCCGCGGAGTAAACCGCAATATGCATGGCTCTTTCTATGAGCTGCTGGCTGATGATTTGACAGGAAGACTGATAGGATGCTAATTCGGATGGATGGATTTGCCTGGTCCATACCTTCCCACGCAACCTCAATATCATTTCCGCAGGGCTGCCGATAGTGACTAACGCACCATTTTTTATTACCGCCATTTGCGAGCAAAGGTTTCGTACATCTTCGACGAGATGGGTGGAAAGGATAACGATGACCTTTTCACTTATTTCACTCAGAAGGGTATTGAAGCGGTTCCGTTCTTCCGGGTCCAGTCCGGCGGTGGGTTCGTCCACGATAATAATCTGAGGGTTTCCCAGTAGTGTTTGAGCAACCCCAAAACGTTGTTTCATCCCGCCAGAAAAAGTATGTACTTCTTTGTCTTTTACGTGATATAAATTCACTTTTTCGAGTAAGCTTAGAATTTGTGCTTTCCGTTCTGCGGCATGGCTAATACCTTTAAGTACGGCGAGGTGTTGCAGCAGGTCATAAGCGGAGTTTTTAGGGTAAACACCAAAGTCCTGAGGTAAAAAGCCAAGCTGTTTCCTGATGAATGACGGATTTTTTATCACATCTACTCCGTTAAAAATGATCTCCCCGTTGTCGGGTTTTTGTAAGCCCACAATAGTTTTCAGGAGAGATGATTTACCCGCACCGTTTGGCCCCAATAAGCCGAACATGCCATTGGTGATTGCCAGTGAAACATTACTGAGGGCTTTGACGCGGTTCTTATACGTGAGGGAAAGCTGATTGATGGAAAGTTTGTTCATTTGATGGCGTGTTTAGACAATACAATTCCAGGCAATGGTTAGCCATTGCTTTTACAACCTGTTATATGGATGGATTATTCGTTCTCTCTATATTCTATAATATCTCCGGGCTGGCATTGCAAAATTTTACAAATAGTTTCCAGGGTATCAAATCTTATACCTTTAGCCTTGCCGGTTTTAAGTATGGATAAATTGGCCGGTGTAATTCCTAAACTTTCCGCCAATTCTTTGCTTTGCATTTTGCGCTTAGCAAGCATCACATCAATATTTATGATAATTGGCATAACTATATGAATAACTCCTGTTCGTTTTGTAATTGTAATCCTTGTTTAAATATAGCCGCAAGAAAATAAGCGAAAATGCCCAGGAACAAATGCACGGTGATCAGCGCCCAGATGATACTTTCCAATGGCACGAAAATGCTGGAGAATGCAGCAGATACGCCCGGTGCAATGATATTAAACAGGTAAAACCTTCTCAGGTGAACAATATTTTGCGGTGAGAAAAGTTTTGGTTGGTAAAATACTTTAAACACATTGGCTGCCAGCCAGAAGAACAAAGTGTATAAGCTGAGCGGTAATAGGAACGAGAAAATAATATAAGAAGAGGTATTGTCTATATTGAGGAAAGGCGTATCCGTAAACATATAGAGGATATGCAGGTATTTTCCCTCGCCGTAGTACTGTATGCCCCAACTGGTCAATAAACAAATAATGGAATACAGGATGGTGATGAGATACCCCAACGCGAATATTTTACTGATATAATGCAGTATTTTGGAAACTGCTTTTACTCGGGTCATTTTTGTTATTTTTAGATTGATAGTCCAAATTTAATAATTAATTATTGTAAATCGATAATTAATTGTTGTATTTCATTCTTTTTCTTTTCTTTTTTATGGGAGATGAAAAAGGAGGCAAACCGCATTTTTAATATATTGGTATTTTTGTCATACACATGCATCCACTGATACAACATATCMAGGTAATGACGGGCTGCCGGGAGATAGCCGGAGAAAAGATCCTGTCGTTTTTTGATACACCCTCGTTCCGGAAAAAAGACTTGCTGCAGGAGGAAGACAAGCTTTGTACGGCTTACTTTTTCGTGGTAAAGGGTTGCCTGCGTTTGTTTTTCACCGATAACAACGGTTTGGAGCAAACATTGCAGTTTGCTCTGGAAAACTGGTGGATGACCGACCTCGATGCTTTCCGATCCGGACGAAGATCGGTATACAGCATCCAGGCGCTGGAAGCTACTGAAGTATTAGCCCTGAGTGCTAAAAACTACGCCTTGTTGCTGGAGGAAATTCCTTTAATGGAAAAATATTTCCGCCTGGTGTACGAGCGTGCCTACGCTGCATCGCTGCATCGGGTACGGATGATATCCAGGATGCCGAAAAACGAATTTTACGAACTCTTCGAATCCAAATACCCGGAATTCGCTCAGCGGATTCCACAAAAAATACTCGCCTCCTTTTTGGGTTTCACGCCGGAATATTTAAGTGAGTTGCGAAAAAAAAGAACGGAAAACAGACACATATGACCGAACAGTTACACCACCATATCCAACAACTTCTTCCCGGATTTACTATACCGAAGGAACAAATGACAGCTTTCTTTCAAACAATAAACGTAAAAAAAGATGCCTTACTGTTAAATGAAAAGGAAGCTTGCAGCAACATTTACTTTGTCAATAAAGGATGCCTGTACTTATTTTATCATCACAACGATCAAAAACAGGTAGTCCATTTTGCTCTGGAAAACTGGTGGTTAACAGACTACAAAACCTTTTGTGATGGGCAGCCGGCGGTATATGCCATTGCCGCGATGGAAGATTCAGAAATCACCTGTTTGAGCAGGGCAAACTATGAAACCCTGTTATTGCAATTCCCTTTGATGGCGCTGTATTTCAATAAGATTCATGAGCGCGCCTATGGCGCCGCCCTGTTCAAACAAAAAACATATGCTACCATATCTAAAGAAGACTTTTACCATCATTTCCGTAAAACTTATCCTACCGTTATCCAAAGAATTCCCGATCCCATTTTTGCTTCATACATGGGCGTTTCGCCCGAAACATTACAAATACTGCAGGATACCTACATTTCTTAAACCAGCTTAAGTTTTTCCGGTACTGGGTTGTTCATCTTTGCATCATCAGATCATTCAAAAAAATGCAAGATGAAAATAGTAGTTATCGGCGGTACCGGCCTTATTGGTAGCCAGTTAGTCGCCTTATTGCAGGATACCGGGCATGAAATTATTGCGGCCTCACCCAATAATGGTGTAAACACGCTTACCGGCGAAGGTTTGTCCGAAGTATTACAGGGCGCGCAGGTAGTGGTGGATGTATCCAACTCGCCATCTTTTGAAGATACGGCTGTGATGAACTTTTTCAAAACTGCCAATGAAAACCTGATGGCTGCCGAAAAAGCCGCTGGTGTGCAGCACCATATTGCCTTGTCGGTAGTGGGCACCCAAAAGTTGCAGGCAAGTGGTTATTTCCGGGCTAAACAAGTGCAGGAAGATATGATCAAAGCATCAGGCATACCTTACACCATTGTCCATGCCACACAATTCTTTGAATTTGCCGGTGGCATTTTTCAAATGAGCCTGGCAGACGGGGTAGTGCGTTTACCGGATGCCAATATTCAGCCGATTGCGAGTAAAGACGTGGCCGCCTTCATGGCACAAACAGCTGTTTCCAAACCGGTGAATACCATCCTGGAAATTGGCGGACCTGAAAAGTTTGACATGAGGGCATGGATCAGTCAATATGCACAGGCCACCCGGAAAAATAATGAGGTAAAAACAGACGCCAAAGCATTGTATTCCGGTGCACCACTGGACACCGATTCCCTGGCACCCGAGAAGGCCGTTTACCTGGGTGCCACAAAATACGCGGAATGGATTGCCGTCCCTGAACATCAGCGATAGGCTGGAATTACTGAAGCCAATGCAGTATCCGAAACGTTTCGGATACTGCATTGGTGTTTTGAAATGGGTGTAACAATTATTTTCTATCCAGCAGCTGTTTTAAGGCGGGTTTCAATGCTATGGCATGGCCATGTCCGAAAGTGATAATTACCCTGTTATATTTATCTAAGGCCTGATCTATTTTATGAAGCAATATGCTATCCCTTATCATTTTTGATCCACTGCCAATGGCACAGAACCTGCAATCACCGCCGTTGATGTAATCAAATTTCTCCACCTCTGACGTGATCTTTAGTTCAAAAGACACGCCGGTATATTGCTGATATAGTTGTTTGAAATAATCAATGGATTTTTGTTTTTCGGATATAGGGAAGCCATTTTTTATAAACCATTTATCGATGGCATTGTGGTATAGTTCCTCAAACGATCCGTTTCCATATGCGCCGTATAGATAAGGGATGACGAGGCGTTCCATCAGGTAATAAAGTAATAGCTGGTCCTGCGGATACTGTTTCAGTGTAATAGCATACTCTGTGCTGTCGTCCACGTCGCCATTCATCATATGGATACCCGCTTTGTCGCTCAGGTACTTCAATGCGCCTATTTCGCCTTTCTGGGAGGCGGCCTCGTTCAGGGAGGTAAAATGTACGCTGTCGGCTACCTGTCCGCCTTCATTAAAGGCCAGCTCCGGCTGAAGATCGTTAAAGTATTTTTCTATCACTTTAAACTGGGGGTGGGTACTATCCCTGTTGTGATCGCAGCCTATAAACACGAGCCGCTTGTGATTCCTGGAAAGGTCTATCACATACGGCGGCTTGATGGTATCCATCATTTTACCTACGGTAACATAGTCAATCGTGTTAAATTTTTCTCTCGCAGGCGTATTGCAGGCAGTAATTATAAATATCAGTACGATATACTTGTTCATTAAGTAATGTTTGAATTGTCAGGATTTATTTTTTGCTAAGCAAATCATTAATGATCGAAATGGCTTTCTCTTCGAAATTATCTTCATACCCTTCAATTATTGCAGCGATTTTTCCCTCTTTGTTGATAAAATAGAAAGTAGGGAAACCAGTTACGTGATATGATTTGACTACATCATCCGCATGAATATAAATAGGGTTTTTGATTTTGTATTGTTGCTGAAACTCCAGGATTGATTTTTTACTATCTCTATCGGTGATGCTGGCCATTGCAACGTTTTGGTTTTTATATTTTTCATGAAGGTTGTTCAATGGCTTTAGCGACCGCATGCAAGGCCCACAACCAATAAAAAAGAAATCCATCATTACAACTTTACCTTTCAGTTGTGTTAAAGACATCTTTTTACCATTCGCGTCATATAATGTCCAGTTGGGCGCCACCTCGCCTGTACCTAACAAGGCTGGCCGCTTTTTCTCTTGCTGAAATCCCTGCGGGATCGTCATGGACGCAATATCAATATTGTCCTGGTTAAATTTATAGTTGGAGTATTGGGATGCCGAATAATAGTCAGAGATGCCATTTCCAATACCTGCACTTCTTGATTTGATGACTACACTGTTTAGCATATCCGATGACTTGTCAAAGAATAAGTTGAAAGATGTATAAAGATGCTCTTTATTGATGATAGTGTCGTAGGTATTAACAATTAAATGAGAACAGGTAACATTATTGATGGTGGTATCACTGAGCATTTCAGATGGTCTTTTGGATATGAAACCTTTTATATTTTTCAGGAATTCAAGCAGTGAGCCCTGGATAGCCTGGGCATTGATTTCTTTCATGGTATAAGTGCTGTCTGCATAACTTATACTCATTACTTTTCTCCCATTGTATAAAGTCGCCGAAGGAAACTTACTGTCCTGAAGGGTAAGTTCCCGGTTAAAAAAATAACCGAAATTCTTATCTTCAGGCGCTTTTGAAAAAATATCGTTGTATTGTATTACAAGGGTATCACTGGTATATTCCTTTTGCTTAAGAATGTATTGATAGCTGAAGTTGTTATAGCTTTCAATTTTATCAATTGTTTGCTGCACTTGCCGCAAAGCTTCCTGTGCATTCACATTCAGGCTGGACAAGACAAATGTGACGGGCACACATAGCTTGATAAGCTTCTTGATGAAGTAAATCATTTGTATTAAAAGCTTTAGACGGTGAGTGTTTTTCGTGGCATTTTCGAACAGGGTAATTCCCTATCGATACCCAAGATAATAAATAGCTACGAATGTTTCGTAGTTATTTATATTGTGATGGATTTAGTCTGTTTGGTATGTTACCTGAATGCGTAAATGTTATTGATTTTTTACGTGCGAAAAAGGGTTTACGTTTGATTGTTTCAAATCCGCTCCCCCTTTGTGATGGTGGGGAATATAGCCGTGTGGAGGTACTGGTAAAGATTGCTCACATTCAGGTGAACACAAATTTACCAATAACGGGACGACGTCCGTCCCTATCTTAAGGCTTATCCAAACTTGGTTTGTCTGGTTATATGCCAGTTCCTTTTTGCAAATACTACAATGGACTTTGTCACCAAAATACCTGACAGGATTATCTTTCAGATAAGGGAAAGGTTTTCTATTCTTGTAATTTCCGTATAAAGCTCTTGTACTTATCCTGCTGTCTTTAAGATTTTTACAATGAGTAAGCTCAAAGGGAAACCAGCAAAGGTCATAGGATGTATACGGATCAAAATTTTCAAGTGAGGTCATTTGGCCGATTTCCGGAGGAATTCTTTTCAGCCGGCTCCCATATAACCGCATTTTCTTTACGCTTTTCAGTGTAGCAATTGTTTCCGGGAGCGTATATATCTGTGTGAAAAGCTCCAGTCCGAGAAACTCCAGCGGGGAAAATTCGGCTCTACTCTCTTCAGCAACAATGGTCACATATTCACATAGCTTTTGCCATGCAACAGAAGTTCTGTCCTGACAGTCTAACTTGATCTTTGTTATATTCATACTTACGCTGTTAGTAGATCCCTAATATACTATTTTATAATATACAGCCAGCAGAGGCTGATGCTGACAGCATTATCCATACCATTGAGAAGGCGAACATGCACTAAGGTTCACGACTATCCCGTTTTCCAACGAAACAAATAAATAGCCACTTTTACACTCCGGCATTGTAAGCTGTAGATCTATTGACTATTTTTACGGTCTATGAGTCTGTACGATACCAAAACAGTCCTTGTTCTCGGCGCCAATTCCGATGTAGCAAAAGAAGTGATCCTGTTGTACCTGGAAAAGGGATATTATGTTATAGCAGCTTCCCGCAGCACGACGGAAATAGCGTCATTTATGGACGCTAGGAATATGCCCCGAAACCGGCTGACCATCTGCTACTTTGATGCTACTGCTTTTGAAGATCATGCTGCATTCTATGCTGCATTACCTGCCAAACCGCACATTGTTATTTATGCTGCCGGTTTCCAGGTAACGAATGAACAGGCGCTGGTAGACTGGGAAGGCAGCTACCGGATGATGCAGGTACATTATGCAGGCGCCGTATCTATTATTCATCTGATTATAAAAGATAGCAACAACGATCACCTGGAACGGATCATTGGATTATCCTCTCTTTCCGGCGTACGGGGACGTAAAAGCAACTTCGTTTATGGAAGTACGAAAGCGGCATTTACGCAGTACCTGGCAGGACTAAGACAATACCTGTTTTCCCGGAAAATTATTGTTAACGTGATCGTTGCAGGATATATCCGTAGCAAAATGACAGCCGGACTAGACCTCCCGGAATCGTTACTGATGGAGCCTTCGTTTATTGCCCGTACCATCGTTAATGCCGGTAATAGTTTTACCATCGTACCGGGTATCAAATGGAAAGTTATTTACCGGATACTGAAATATATGCCGGAAAGGCTTGTGGCCAGATTGCCATAAAAGAGAAAGGGGCCCATCTTTCAGGCAATAATATATGTTTATCTCCGCTGCATTTTGCTAAAAGCTAAAAGCTAATGGCTAAAAGCTACGAAATCAGCTTCCCCATTGTTCCAGTACTCCTTGTCGCAATATCTGAACACTGTTCTCTGCTTCCTGGAGTGTGAAATGTCCGAACCCCAGTCGCATCGCCGTAAGCTCTTTGTGCTGGTATAGTAAGGTTTTAGGAATAAACAGGTTATTCCTGGCGCAGGCTTTACTTAGCTTCATGAGGTTGATGGGTTGTTTCCACCGGGTCCATACGGCGAGTCCGCCGGCAGGTTTTTTAAAGTCAATGAATTCGTGAAGCTGGTCCTGTAGTATGTCCACAATATGATCCCGCCGTTCCTGGTATATTTTAAGCGACTTTTTCAGGTAGCGGTGAATTTCTCCTGCTTCGATCATTTCTCCCAATACCTGTTCCATCAGCACATCGCCTTGCCGGTCGATGATGCCGAGATGTTTTCTCATTTCTGTCATCAGGTTTTCCGGAGCTACTATGAACCCTGTTCTGAAGCCGGGGGCCAACGATTTGCCGAATGCACCAATATAGATTACCATGCCATTGCTGTCGGCGCTGGCCAGGGGTAGCAGGGGACTATTGTCGTAGTGAAAATCGTAATCGTAGTCATCTTCCAGGATAATAAATCCGAACTCCGTGGCCAGGTGAAGTAGGGCAATCCGGCGGGAAGCACTTAATGTCACTGTAGTAGGGTAGTGGTGGTGCGGTGTGATATACAACATCCGGATCTTATGTTTCTTACAGATATCACGTACGGCTGCTACATCAATACCATCTTCATCGATGGGCACAGACATAATGGTGGCGCCGGATTTCTGGAAAATCATGTTCACGGAAAAGTAGCTCAGTGAGCCCACCAATACAATATCTCCAGGGGATAATAATATTTCGGAAGTAATGAATACGCTCATTTCTGTGCTGCGTGTAATCAGGATATTGTCTTTGGATATATGGAGGCCGCGTGACTGATTCAGGTAGTTAGACAGGTGCTGCTTAAAAAATTCGCTGCCATCATGGTTGTAGTAGCCTAGTTTTTTATGGTTACTCTTTCTTTTCAGGTTGGCGCTGTATAGACTGGATAAATGACTGATCTGGGTAAGGCGGATATCGGGTGTACCGTCATTGAATACATACTCACAKGAAGAGTGTTCAAAGGGATTATCCAGCAGGTTGGATTTTTGGAAAGAAAATCCGGTTGCCTTTGGGTAATGGGCCAACTGGTTCTCCTGGGCGTTGCGGATCTTCTGGGGCCTGGGATCTATTTTGCCGATAATGAAGGTGCCTTTGTTGGGCCTTGTTTGTACCCAGCCCTGGGCGTCCAGTTCTTCATATACTGCTACAATGGTATTTCTGTTTACTTCCAGTAGTTCGCTGAAATGCCGGGTGCCGGGAAGCCGGGTGCCGGTTACCAGGAAGCCCCGCTGAATAGCGTTGATCAACTGGTGGGCGATCTGTAAATAGATAGCGGTGCCTGACTGCCGGTCTATCTGTACAAAGCTTTTATATGGAACAGTAAGCGGACTACTCATGATATCATTAATAAGACGGTTTAATAGTCCGGCAAGATATTTTATTTGCTGGAAAAACCTTTTGTATTGTTTTTAATATAATATATAAAGAAGGGAAATTAAAGTTTGTAACAGGAAGATGAGCCACTGTGAATCGAATACAGCTCTATAGATATTGTTATTGGAGAGAAGTAAAAACAACCGGACTAGCTGGAATATAAAAACTGGCCTAGTGGAACCATCCGGTAAGCGACTACTTTTGAACCGAAACAAGTTAAATATGCAAGATTTACTGCAACAGATTGTTGGTAGCGATTTCCTGCACGCCAGGTGGTTAAATACCCTTTCCTTTATGGAGAATGCCGGCGCCAGGAAAATATCTGCCTGTGAGCATCCTACCACGGTAGACCTTATCCAGCTGAAACATGCGGCGGAAGAACATCGCCACGCCTATTACCTGAAAAAGCAAATTGCAAAAATAGATGCAGAAAGCTGCAAAACCTATCAGCTGCAGGAACTGCTGGCACCTAACCAGACCAGGCATTACCTGCATCAACTGGATGTACAAACCTGCCGTTACCTGAAAACTGCTTTCGGCCTGGAAGGGCAGCAGTTGAAATATGCCGCCTACCTCTTTGTAACCTATGCGATAGAAGTCCGTGCCGATCTGCTTTACCCGGTATACCAGGCCGCCCTTGACAAAGCGCAGAGTAAAGTGATGGTACGTTCCATTATTGTAGAAGAAGAAGGCCACCTGGAAGAAATGATTAATCAGCTCAACAGGTTTGCTACGGACTGGGAAGCGCATGCACAACACGTTCAAACGCTGGAACAACAGCTGTTTGACTTATGGATGGCCGCTATTGGCCAGGAATTGCACCAGTACGCATAACTATATTCATACACTACTTATAATCCACTCAATAACGCACGATGACATCAGCTATCAGAAATGACTGGACGCTGGAAGAAATCCAGGCCATCTACGACCAGCCTTTGCTGGAACTGGTTTTCCAGGCAGCTACCATACACCGGGAACGGCATTCCGCCAAAGAAATACAGGTATGTACCCTTTTATCCATCAAAACCGGTGGATGCCCGGAAGACTGTTCCTATTGCGGACAGGCTGCCAGGTATCATACGGATATTAAAGTACAGGCATTGTTGTCTACCGAAACGGTGCTCATGCACGCCAGAAAAGCCAAAGAAACCGGGTCTACCCGTTTCTGCATGGCGGCGGCGTGGCGCGAAGTAAGAGATAACAAGGATTTCGACCGCGTGATAGACATGGTAAAAGGAGTGAATGATCTGGGCCTGGAAGTATGTTGTACATTGGGTATGCTCACAGAAGAGCAGGCAATTCGCCTTCAGGAAGCAGGTCTGTATGCCTACAACCACAATCTCGATACTTCTGAAGAATATTATAAAGAAATTATTTCTACCCGGAAATTCGATAATCGGATCAATACTATCAATAACGTGCGCAAAGCAGGTATTACCGTATGTTCCGGTGGTATTATCGGTTTAGGCGAAACGCATCGCGACCGGATTTCCATGTTGCTCACACTGGCTACCATGCCTAAACACCCGGAGTCCGTGCCCATTAATGCATTGGCAAGAGTGAAAGGCACGCCACTGGAAGATAATCCCAAGATAGATGCATGGGATATGGTGCGTATGATTGCTACTGCCAGAATTGTAATGCCTGCATCTACTGTGCGCCTCACAGCCGGCCGCATAGAAATGACTGAATCTGAACAGGCCTGGTGCTTCATGGCAGGCGCCAATTCCATCTTTACAGGAGAGCGTCAAACCCTGCTGGTAACACCTAATCCAGGTGTAACAGAAGATATGAAGATGCTGCAAACCCTGGGATTGGAACCTAAGTTGAGTAAAAAAGAAGTGTCAGCCTGCTGACCCGGTAATAAATACTTATTAATACAACGCCGCTTACATCATATGATGTAAGCGGCGTTGTCGTTAAATAGGCTTTTAAGATATGCTGCATATCATTAGCTGCAAAAGTGTATTGTGATTATGTAGGCTCCGCCGAGGCTATGCTTAGTACCTACAGAAGTAGTGCAGTAGAGGTGGACTTGATGCGGGGGTGAGTTCCGGATGTATAACCTCGGTGAAATTGTATCAGCAAATGGATGGAGGTCGGAACTGGCCATAGCAGGGCTGCTTCAGTGTCAGGCTGTAGCTGCAGAAAGAGATAGACTATTAAAAGGAAGCAGGTATAGAGGGTTTATTTATCAAAATATCTCCGGGGGCAAATTAGCTTTATTCCAGTTGAATGATAGCCGGATATACGTGTGTACAGGCAAGGTCGGGAAGCAATATCTTCCGCTTTGGATACCTGCGTTTATGAGCATATTTGAGTACCTGTGGGGCTGCCACTGCAATAATATCGGCAGCCATGTATTGTCTGCTGCGCGATGGGCCATCTTTGTATAGGGCTCTTACCTGGAAAACTACCACCAGTGAACCTTCTCCGGGTACATCCAGTGAAACATTTGTTTCCTGGAAAGTGGTATCGGGGTCTATTATTAGTGTAACCGTTTCGCTACCGGCCACCTGGCGTGATATAAAATCAATACGCGTAGCGATCACTTTTACTTCCAGCGCAGTAATACCTTTATGTTGTACGATCGTTTGTGCGGGAATATTTAATATTCCATTACCGAACAGCCGGGGAGCCACCGGAAAGAAACGATCTACCGCGGTATGCTGATTGAAGCGAAAGCCTGTGATGGCTTCATGATGATCGCCGGCAGCAATGAGTACCCTGTTGAGCCGATTGATGTGGCCACCGTCACAATGGATATCCAGGTGGGGATAGCAAGCATGCCGGATAAAAGCGCCTTTCCTGCTGGCGATGCCAAAGCGCCGGGATGCGCGGCGGGTAGCAGCCGTTTGCTGCACGCTTTCAGGCATGGAGCGCAGGAAGTAGTTGCCATTGCGCTTATAGCCGATGAGAGGACCGAGTTTTCCCGTAAAGGGAAGGACAGACATTTGTTTTGCCATGGGAGATTATTTTGATTACTATAAATATAACATAATCCGGGGAACCGGTTTGCGGGGTAAAATGAAGATTATCTAAAGCGAGTGTATGGCGTATTGTATAATATT
>NZ_JBFTHG010000023.1:0-48811 GCF_056394125.1 Chitinophaga sp. 10T418 | reverse complement strand
GGTATTACACTCGGCACAGCAGTTACCGGCACTATCCGTAACACAGCAGGAAAGGATGCGGTGCTCACACTCAATAATGTAGGCAACACTACCGGGGTACTGGTAAATACCACTAATCCGGGTGTAGTCATTTCTACTACCGCTACCTCGCCGGTGATAGCACCATTCACGGCGACCATCACCTTCACTGAAGCAGTGACTGGATTTACGCTGGGTGACATTACCACTACCAACGCAACCCTAAGCGCATTCCAGACAACAGATAATATCACTTACACCGTTCTCGTAACACCTGCCACAGATGGCGCAGTAACCCTMCAGGTACCCGCCAGTGTAGCCGTGAACGTGGGCAATAATAGCAATACCGCTTCCAATACATTAAGCCTCATTTTTGCAGGAACAGCTCCTGTGGTAACAGCAGTAGATGTACCGGCAAATGCCATTTACAGACTTGGCCAGGTACTCTCCTTCACCGTTCACTTCAGTGARCCAGTGAATGTTACCGGTGCTTCATCGCTGGATGTAATCATAGGCGCCWCCACAAGATCCGCTACACTCGTAAGCGGCAGCGGCACCAACGCTTTACTATACAGCTAYACGGTACAGCAGGGCGATATGGACATGGATGGTATTACACTCGGCACAGCAGTTACCGGCACTATYCGTAACACRGCAGGAAAGGATGCGGTACTCACACTCAATAACGTGGGCAGCACTACCGGCGTACTCGTAAATACAACACATCCTTCGGTAGTATTATCTGGTAACATTCCTGCACGTGTGAATGCACCGGTTACCGTGAATATTGCTTTCAGCGAAATGGTGAACGGATTGACCACTACGGGTATCGTTGCTTCCAACGCTACGGTGAGTAACCTGCAAACAACTGATCATATCAACTATACAGCAGTAGTAACTCCACTGACTGATGGAACGATCAACGTGAGCATACCTGCCGGCGCGGCTGCAAATACAGGAGGTAATGAAAATACCGCCTCCAATACGCTGAGCTTTATTTATGACGGTACTMCTCCTGTTATCAGTCCTCAGACTCTCAACATCAACTTTAACAGCCCGGTAGGCACCCAGGCTGGTGTGCTCACCGCCACCGATGCCGCAGGTACAATACAAAACTGGGCGATTACCACAGACGGCAGCGGCGGCGCCTTCGCTATTGATGCAACCGGTGCCATTACCGTAAAAGATGCAGCAATACTCAGCAGCAAGGCCGGTACCACAGTTAGTGTAATCGTTACCGTGAGTGACGGACTGAATACAAGTGCGCCAACAACTATTCTTATCAATATTTCAACCGCGTTTGTCAATCAGCCACCTACTCTTGATGCGATTGCAGATGCTGTTGAATGTGCTGGTACGGAAGAACATACCATACAGCTCAAAGGCATATCAGCGGTAGAACCTGGGCAAACATACAGCATCAGCGTTACTGCGGATCAGTCTTATTTTGATATACTGACGGTGACGAACGGCGTACTGCACTACCAGCTAAAAAGCAATATTACAGGCGGCCTCGCCAATGTTACCGTTACGATCAAAGACAACGGCGGTACTGCCAATGGCGGTGTAGATACACGGCAACGGACCTTCAGCATAACGATCAACACACCACCAACGGTGACAATCAACAGTAATAAAGGCAATACTGTTTCTAAAGGCGATATCATACAACTCACCGCCACCGGAGGTAATAACTACCACTGGACAACGGTAGACGGCATTATCAGCGGACAACAAACCGCCGTACTTCAGGCAAGAATTAAGGTCAATACCACTTACGAGGTAACCGTAGTCAACGCTGCAGGATGTCGGAACACCGGCAGCATTAATATTGCCGTAGTAGAAGATTTCAAAGTAGAATCTACCAATATCCTGACACCAAACGGGGATGGCAAAAACGACAGATGGGTGATCCGTAACATCGACAGCTATCCTAATAATGAAGTGAAAGTGTATGATCGCGCAGGGCGCATTGTGTTCCAGCGCAGAAACTACAGCAACGACTGGGACGGCACAGTTAACGGTAGTCCGCTGGCAGAAGGCACCTACTATTACATTCTGACAATCAGCGGCAGCACGAAAACGGCGAAGGGATATATTACCATCATCCGGGATCAGCAATGACCCCATTAAATTGTGATATCATGCATCTTTCATCAGGTATACAATACTATATAAAACATATGCGGACATTATTGCTTTGTTTCGTGTTGCTGACAATAGCAGGTTATCAGCAGGGCTGGGCTCAATCCCTCAGTAATACACCTGCCCTGCTGGAACCCTCTTCTACCCAGTATTTCCAGAATCAATACCTGGCCAACCCCGCTATGGCGGGGGTAGATAGCGGTCTGCATCTGAATGCCGCCTATCGCCGGCAACTGAATGGCATTGACGGTGCACCCATCTCCAAATTTTTCACGGCGGATGGGTATATCGGCAACCGGGTGGGCGCTGGCCTCCATGTCTTTAATGATGAGGCAGGATTGTTAAACCGCACCCGCATCGCACTCTCCTACGCCTACCACCTTCCCTTGGGTGATCGCGGACAAACACTCCACCTCGGCCTGTCGCTGGCTATGAATTTCCAGCGCATAGACTATAAAGCAGTAAACGGAGAAGAAACCGATCCATCTATCGGTGCGTTTAACCGCCGTGATAACTATTTTGAAGGAGAGTTTGGAGCGGCTTATACCAATGAACACTGGACCCTGCAGGGATCATTACCCAATATAAGGTCCCTCTTTACCGGCGATGATAAAGCAGTAGATGGTGGTACCATTTATTTCACGGCACTTTCCTATAAATTTCAACCGGAAGGTGCTGTGAGCAGCATCATTCCCAAAGTATGCTATAGGGGAGTAAGAGGAGGCGACAATATACTGGATCTTGGTTTGAATGTAGGCTTCCTGCGCAATGTGGCCAATGTGCTGGCACTATATCATACCTCCGGTAGCTTCACCGGAGGAATAGGTGTCAACATCCTGCAAACCGTTACGCTGCAGGCCATGTACACGACTCAGACCAACGGTATGAAAACTTATGTAGATGGTGGATATGAAATAGGGCTTACTGTTAACCTTTTCAGGCAATGATGGGAAAATAGCGGCAATTGTAACGGTCCATCGCAGGCGTTTATTTTGTCGCAATTGCCCCTCAGAAATACGTGATTACCCCTCCAGTCCCTCCGGTATTGGAAATACCTTTGCTGTATCATTAAGTCATCATTAAATCAAATACAATGACAAACTTAACAACTTCCCGCAAAGCAACTCCTGCCACCGGTACATTAAAGAAACAGTTTACCGCCACCCTGCTGAAGAGCCCCAATAAAGGCGGCTGGACTTATGTCATCTGGCCCGAATCAGTATCCTTCTTTGGAACCAGAGGACTCGTAAAAGTAAGAGGTACGGTTGATAACCACCCGTTTGAAAGCTCCTTTATGGCATTGGGTGATGGCACACACAAATTACCCATCAAGGCAGATTTGCGCAAACTGATCAAAAAAGAAGCAGGCGATACGGTTACGGTTCGACTGGAGGAGCGGCTGTAACACTGGAAACATCCATGATATAACTCGTCAGCTGACGGATTTTTCCGCCTTCCATATGGAACATATCACAGAATACAATACGAAGTATGCCGCCGTCTTTTCGTTTAGACTGCACCGTGCCTTCAGCCACCACCAGGTTGCCTTCTTCCACCATACGTATAACGGTGATGGCAGGACTACCCACAAAGGCATCGTTTTCTATTGCGCCATCAAAAGCGGCTTTGCCGGTCAGATGATAATAACCGGGCAGCTCCCATATTACATTGTCAGTTAAACAGGATAAAATGGCTTCATGGTCCGTTCAGGAAAAAGCTTCCATGTACTTTGCCACAGTTTGTTTATTCTCCGTCATGTAATGATTCGTTTTAAACAAAGTTACCAGTAACCCTTTACATCATGGGGGGCATACCTGCCAAAACAGCGGGCATTTTGCACCAAATTGTTTTAATTTGCTGCTATGATCCATTTCCCTAAAACAGCAAGTTTCCAACGATTATCAGCCAGCATACTTTTTTGCATGCTTTGTATGACAGCATCAGGCCAAAACAAAATCAATACTTATCAGTCGTTGTTCCAAACTAACCAATACCTGAAATACTGGACAAGTACCCTGTCTCATTTCAGTCTGTCTTCATTTACCTATACCCGCACGATTAATTTCGAAAATATGATCACGGATGACAGTCTGAATAGTAACGACCCCTCTTTTCGGCAAACATTCGGGAAACTCGTCAGCTATTCACCCGATAAGAAAAAGTACCTCGATCTGAATAGTGGCCAAATTGCGTTCGATACGGTGTACACTAACGGAAAAAAAGAGGTTAATATTTTAGCAGATATAGATCAGTACCTGACCCTCGGCGACTACACCAACAAAAAATCTACCCGCCTCCTCTTTATGGGTGCTACGTCATACATGGATGAAGCAGAATGGATATCAGATAACACTTTTATAGTGGTCGGGCTAAACACGGAAAAAGAATCTTTTTCTCCGTTCATATACATAGGGGATATTAAAAAACGACAATTTTATTGCTATCTCACAAACAATAAAGACATAACACGACGTAGTTCTTACAGATCTCCCAAATGGAACCGATTAAAGGGGGTTAAGTTCTAAGCTATCTATAGCAATGCAGGCTTCCAATATACGAAACATGCCATTCAACGCATCTGAGTAAGCATCCGGCAGGGTGGCAAATTCAAAATTGATTTGGGGTGACCATAAAAAATAATTGGCAAAAACTTCATAATGGAATCTGACGATATCGCTGTCGAATAGGTTAAGTAATTCGCCGTTATTTACCTGAAGGGCATAGTCCTTCACTAGCCCAACATTATGATAAACGGATTCCAGCAAATCCGTGGCTGTGGCAGGAATATTCCGCATAGACAAAACATCCAGATCCATTACGAAATCAGGGCTTTCTATAAGATCGCACTCTCTTGCCCATGCCTGTAGTAATTGAATATCAAAGAAATGGTCCGTATTTAAAACAACCCGGAATACGTCACCCCGATTTGAGAATAACAATAGCTTCCCATTCGTATCCACTATGAATTTATCAATATCATGATCATCAGTTCCCCAAACAGTATAATAGGAAGCTCCTTTATATATTACTTCGACTAAAAATTTTCTGTATTTCTGCGACGGATCCTCATTCATTGCTGTTTTTCCCGGTTCTTCCTTACTCATTAAAATTATTTCTACTAAATTATAAAAATAAACGAGTTATTCTCCTATTCGGGATTTTCTTACATTCGTTATCAGCACACCTTCACAACGCAAGTATCCTGGTCATGAGAACGCAATTGATTTTACCACACACGTCCATTTCAGGCTATGTCAGCAATATAGTGGTGATTGAAAACAATAATGTTTACCGGGAAACGATTTTACCGCTCATTGCCAGGGGCTATCCCAGCATCGTTTTCCAGCTCACGGATACCGGCCTGCTGGTAAGTACCGATAAAAAGATGGACAACCTGGTACTCTACGGCCAAAATATAAAACCCATAGCACTTCATGTAGCAGGACATATCACCGTGATTGCGTACTTCCTGTATCCGCATATTTTAAAAACCCTGTTTGCTGCAGACGCAAAAGAATTAATAGACAGCAGTATCGATTTAAGTCTTACCAAAACGGCCAGGGACATGAGTCTCAAAGAACAACTGCTGAATGCCCGCAATCTGCATACCCGTCTTCAGCTCCTGGACAGCTATGTATTGAAGTTGGCTGCCCCTAAGCATGGCGCCTCATCTCCGGATGCTATTTCTTTTGCCACCCGGCTCATACAAAGTAATAATGGCCTGGTTTCCCTGCCGGAGGTACAGAAAGAACTCTATGTAACCGAACGGACTTTACAACGCCTGTTTGAATCACATGTGGGTGTTTCGCCTAAAACCTTCGGCCGGATCTGCCAGTTCCATTCTGCGTTGCAACACCTCCATCAGACACAATTTTCGGATATGATCAATGTGGCCTACGCAAATGGTTATGCTGATCAAAGTCACCTGATCCGGGCCTTTAAGGAGTTTACCAACTATTCCCCTCTTGAATACCTGAAAGCTGCTACTGATTTCCCGCGCTGATCCCCGTTTGTCCAAAATTGTCGGGTTTGTTCTATCATTTCCTTTGGGGCTGCAGTTACTTTGTATCATTAAATCAAAAGTATATGAGAAAGATAATTGTTTCCGCCTGGGTAACACTGGATGGCATCTTCGATGCAGACACCATGGGTCAATGGTTTGCTCCTTATGACAGCGAAGACAGAAGAAAGTATATCCAGAATGGTATTCTGGCTTCCGGCGCATTTCTATTCGGCCGTAAAACATACGAAATGCTGGCTCCCTATTGGTCTTCCCTGAAGAACAATGAAATGGGGGTAGCAGATCAGCTAAACAATTCACCTAAGTATGTGGTTTCTTCTACGCTGCAACAGGCCGACTGGAATCATTCTACCATTATCAAAGAAAATGTGGTGGAAGAAATTACCCGGCTGAAACAACAACCTGGTAAGGATATCCAGATAGAAGGAAGTGCTGCACTGATACAATCGCTGGCAGCAGCCCACCTGATAGATGAGTATCAACTCCTGGTACATCCGGTGGTGATGGGAAGTGGCAAACGCTTTTTTAAAGATGGGCTGCAGGTGGAGGGATTGGAACTGATAGCAACTCAAACCCTGGAGCTGGGAGTCGTGTTCCTCCGTTATCGGGCCGGAAAAAAGAAATAAAACGAAAGAAGGCACTGGTGATCCAGCGCCTTCTTCGTGTCATGATCCATATGACAAGCATACAGCACAAGCACTGTCGCTCTATGTTAATCCACCTGTTTAGTTTTGCGGTATTTTATTATTAAAAGGAATACTGCGCGGTTCCTGACAATATAGTTCCTGTGGAAGTAGCTTCTTTCTTTAACTGACCATCCACATAAATCTGTACTTTCAGCGTAGCGGTGCTGGCAACAGCATTACCATTGATGGTGATATTGGCACTAACAGCAGATGCAGGAACGTTGATTTCAGCACTTGACCAGGTATTACCGCTGAGATTGGATGCGGAGGTAATCTGGGTATCATATCCGTAAGCAACAATGCTTAAATTCACGCCTGCAGAACCTACAGCCTTAAATACCAGTTTGTGGGAGGTTCTTCCCGGAGCATCATCTTTATCGTCTTTCTTACAGGCGCTAAATAATGTCACGATCAATAAAGCTGGAAATAAAATTTTTCTGAGTACTTTCATATTTGTGTATTGATAGCATGCCTACTCTTTTATGCTACAGTTTTCGGCTTCCCTGTTTCTGACACTTATATGGCTAACATTCAACAGTACAGTCGCAAAGTTAAAACGGCGGTTCGCAGCAGACAATACCCGGATACCCGGTTTTATAACTACCTGTTTCCAGGTATTTTTGGTAAAGGGTACGATGTATCCACAATAGTTATTATTTTGCCTGTATGAGAAGACTGTTTTTCCTCTTATTCCTATTGATAGCAAATAACTGTTTTGGGCAAATACATCTGAGCGGGAAGTCACCCACCGATAGCCTGGAAACCGTATTATTGCGGAGTGGCTCAGACAGTATCCGGGTCAGGGCCAGTTTTGCATTGGCTGACTTCTGGACAGCGAAAGATACCCTCAAGGCCAGGAAATTCC
The DNA here is from genome assembly GCF_056394125.1 of Chitinophaga sp. 10T418. Taxonomy (NCBI): domain Bacteria; kingdom Pseudomonadati; phylum Bacteroidota; class Chitinophagia; order Chitinophagales; family Chitinophagaceae; genus Chitinophaga; species Chitinophaga sp. 10T418. The sequence goes on along the minus strand of NZ_JBFTHG010000023.1, from coordinate 41,076 downwards.
TGGAAGACGGCGTGCCATACATTAAAAAACAGCCTTACTTACAGGCGTTGTATTATTACTTTGACGGTCACCTGCTCGCTCAAAATCACCCGGACGAAAGCCAGGAGAAATACATGTTGGCTGATTCCCTGCTTAGCCGCTTTAAAACCCAGGAGGCCTACCTTTTCAGGGCCAAAGCCTGGTATGAGTACGGCAGACTACAGCAGCACAAGGATAACTATAAAACATTCGCCGATATTATACTTAACAAGTCCATTCCCCTGGCCCGGCAATCGGGCAACCAGACACTGATCGGAAAAAACTACCTCGGACTTGCCATTATATTTAAAAATGCCGGCCAGTTCGACAAGGCGGAAACTTATTGTCAGCAAGCCATTGAGATATTAAAAACCGTTCCCCCGCCCAGCCCCGAACTGATTGACGCCTACCATACCATTGCGGAAAACTATTCACTGGCCGGAAAAAATGTCAATGCCAGGGCGGCACTGGATAGCATGTATCCCTTGCTGAGCGCCTACCCTGACTCAGAGTATTATCTCGACTATTACAACGCGGAAGGTCTCTATTTTACCGTTAATGGCCAATTCAAAGATGCACTGGCCAGTCTCGATAAAGGAATTGCCCTGGCAAAAAAACTCGGGCTCGATTATGAGGAACAACGGTTGCTGATGCAAAAATTCTACGCCTATTATAACGATAAAAGTTACCTGCCTGCTAAAGATGTGCTAACCCACCTGATGAAACAGAAGCTGATGATGGGTATAACCAGCAACAGGCTACAGCTGTATTATGGTATGGCGGCGACTTACGAAGGACTCAAACAATGGGGTCCGGCATATGAGTGGATGAAACGTTACAGTGAGCTCAGTGACAGCGTGTCTCAGAGCCAGTTAAAAAACGATGTACATGCGCTGGAAATAAAATACAAGGATGCAGAGAAACAAAAAGAAATCAATGCACTGAAAGCCCGGCAGATACAGGAATCCCTGGCCGCCAAAAACACCAGGCTGTTGAACTGGCTGCTGGGATCTGCCAGTATCTTTTTGCTGCTGGTCCTCATATTTGCCCTCGTCATTTACCGGAGCAACAAAAAGTTGCTGGCACAGAAAGAACTCAGCTACCAGCAACATCTTCACGAAATAGAACAGCAACAACAGCTGCAATTCAGTCAGGCGGTGCTACAGGGAGAAGAGCAGGAACGCCGGCGATTGGCGCGCGACCTGCACGATGGACTAGGTGGTATGCTCGCAGGTGCTAAAATAAATTTGTCTGCACAAATTGAAGATACCTTCTCTGTTGATCAACGCACAGAACTGGAAAAGATTACGCTGCAGCTGGATAATTCTGTTACTGAGTTGCGCCGCATTGCGCATAATATGATGCCCGTTAACCTGCTCAAATTCGGCTTAACCACAGCCCTGAAAGATCTGTGTGAATCACTGATGAGTGAAACCACCCATATCGATTTCCAGGCACTGGGTATAGAAGATACCCTTCGGGAAGAAGTACAGATCCATATCTACCGCATTGTACAGGAACTTTTGGCCAATGCCATCCGCCATGCACATGCTACTAATATCATATTGCAATGCAGTCAGAATGATCAACTCTTCTTTATTACCCAGGAAGATAATGGCAAAGGCTTTGATCCCAATACCGCCGGCCCTGCAAAAGGTATTGGTTTGAGTAATATAAAAAACCGGGTAGGCTTCCTGAAAGGAAAAATTGACATAGATTCGGTACCGAATGAAGGAACTACCATAAATATTGAGCTACATGTTAACTAAAAACACAACGCTTGCCATTGTTGACGACCACCCTATTGTACTGGAAGGCCTGCAAAGGCTGCTGGCAAACGTGAATGGAATAACTATCACAGGCTGCTTTACAACAGGAACCGCTTTTATTTCCTTCTTAGAGGAAAATAAAGTAGATATCCTGTTACTCGATATCACCCTGCCGGATATAAATGGTATAGAGTTATGTAAAACCATAAAGGAGATGTCGCCCGCCACACATGTGCTGGCGCTGAGCAACCATTCCGAACGTAGCATGATACTACAGATGATTCAGAACGGCGCCACCGGTTACTTACTCAAAAACATCTCTTCTGAAGAATTAATTGCCTGCATTCACGAAGCCATGAGTGGCCTCATCACCTTCAGCAAAGCAGTCAGGGAAATTATGGCCCGCCCGTCGGTAGGTGAATTAAAAAGTACCCCCCAGCTCACCAAAAGGGAAAAGGAAATACTGTATTTAATAGCAGAAGGTCAAACCACGCCGGACATCGCACAGCAACTGAATTTGAGTCCACTGACCGTAGAAACACATCGCAAAAACCTGATCCAGAAATTCCAGGTAAGAAACGTAGCTGCGTTAATAAAAATGGCGAGTCAGCAAGGGCTGGTTTAACGCGCTTTTTTCGTCAGGTCGAGATCTGCCACTTCTACATCCCAATGCGCCAGCAACAATTCGAACCGATGCTTCTCCGCATTTTGAAAAGCTTCCTGGTCCGGATACAATGCTTTTACATAGGGGGCTGTCAGATTTTCATCAAAAGCCAGTGCCGCATTTTTAAAAACCACTGTCACGCGAAAATCCCAGCGGGTATCTTCCCCACTGTGCAGTCGTGGGCTGCTGGCGGTAATGCTGATCACATCTCCTTTTTCCTGCGCTTTTCTGAGTAATGGTAAGTGGTTGGCTTTCCACAAACTGATAAATTCAGCGGCACTCCCCCACTTCACCCGGTAATAATCTTCTACTGCAAAATATTCACTGCTGGCGGATTTCTGCGCGAAGCCGGATTGGGAAATGGCGGCTAAAAAAGCACCCATAAAAAGTACTTTCAACATAAAACGACGATGAGAAGCAGGTAAGTTCATTTGTATTTTTTTGGGATGATAAGAATTAGTACTGCTGTTTATAACAGTTAAAAATGGTGGTGTTATTAATATTGACGGGTATCTAACAGTAACGGATATACGATACTTCAGCAACCGGAAAGTATCTCTGTTCGTTTCCTGCATTACCACGCCCATTAGTCCACTAAATATGTAGACAAATATATTCCGTTAATCCGGAAAAACAAATTTTGATTGAAGGACCGCTGTAGGAGATACTATATTTCAGGAATTGTTGTTGATTGCGCGTAATTCCCGGCCGGAAACTGCTTTAGTTTCCCAGGCCTGTTTTACCCGAAGGAGTAGGATGAAGTAAGGAATTTTCAGGAAAACCCAGAAGATACTTCCCATCTCTGCAGAAATTATCATACCGGAGAGAAACTCTCTGACAAGGGAATACACTCCTAATAGTATAGAAATCGTAGTGGCGATAATTGCGAACAATACGGCCCATTTCTTTTCCAGTAATAAAAAAAGATTGGTCAAAAAGAGCAGCACAGGAAGTAACAGATCGATGTAAGATAAAATCGAGAACCTATCTGTTATGAACCCCGAATCAAATGCTCTCTGGTATTGTACATAAGCGTAATAGAGCCAGGGTATGGTGTAACCTGTCGTAAGCAGGTAAAACCACACATATATTTTCAACCCCAGTGGCATAAGCTCCCGGCGGCGTAGCTGTGTTCCTTGTATAAAATCCTGATCAAAAATCGAAGATGGATCCTGTTGCATAGTAAAATAATATAGGCATTCGGGTTAGCCGGAATAACAAAGCCGCTCCAACCAAACCAGTTAAGCGGCTTTACTGTATTTTCAACTGATTAATTCAACACATAAAATGCCAGCACCTTCTGCACATCGTACACGTTCACTGATTTATTAAACTGCTTTACTATGCTGGGCTGCAACTCGCTGGAGATCCAGATCTTCAGCTCCGCATCCAGATCAAAAGTACCTGCTGTTTCCACGCTGAATCTCGATATGCTTTTATACGTCACACTGCGGTATTCGGTTTTACTACCGGTAATGCCTTGTTTATCGATTAGTATTAAACGCTTATTCGTAAAAATAAACGTGTCCCTGATCAGTTTAAAACCGAGTTCAATGGTTTCTGAATCGATCAGCAGTTTACCATAATCTTTGATTAATTGTTCCTGGCTTACTTCGCCGGCGTTGCCCAGTAGTCCTGAAAAGAATCCCATAATATAAGGTTGAGTTTAAATGCTACAGGGGCAAAGCTATGAAATATGTTCATTTTCCATATCATAAAAATCGAAATTATCAAGCTTATTCCAGTATCAGTTTGATTTCATTATTCCTTCGCATATCTGTACTGAGATTGAATGTTTTCGATTTGCGGCCATAACGGATCCGTAGTTCAGCGGTATTGGGCGGAATAGATCCGAGGTTGTCTGCGGTGAATAATAATATATTTTCTCCGGGTTGCAAATGAATCCGGATTTCCTGCATCACCGTTTTAACCGGAAAGCCGGTCGCAATCCACTGCCCGTTAAGTGACAGGGAAATGCTGTCTCCATCCTGCACTTTAGTATCTCTCAGCTCTAGTACAATTTCGGCGGTGTTGACGGGAATACTGGCCACCGGAACGTTTTCACGGTGTATCACATTGGTGGTGATGTTGGTTACGGGGCCCGGAACAATCCCGGTACGCTTTCCACTGGCTGGATGATAGATATTGGCAACAAGAAAGGTCGCATAGGCATTCGACTGGTTACTGAAATTAAATTTGTATTCTTTGTTGTCGATAGTAGCTTGTAAAAGGCCCGTGTTAGGTGGCAGATGCCCGTAATTGTCCGCGAAAAAAATGAACCGGTTGCTACCGGTATCCAGCGTTACGTTCAGCCGCCGGTTATGATCATTTATTTGCTCCCGGGTAAAAATCGCCTTGCCATTATGCAGCAGGGTAACGGTATCTTTATCGTATTGCTCCTGGTCAATGATCTGCAGCGCAATAAGACTATCGTTTGATATAATGCTGTCGTACATGCCGAAGTATACCCGGTTATTTTCCGGATGCAGTATACGTTGCACAGTGGAATCGGCCATGGGCTTATTGCCGGCTTTGGTGAGTGTCGCCGCACCCCGGTACAGAAAATCGCGTAATGCCACTTTTGATTGCTCGTAAATTTCATCATCCTCATCAAGCCCCCGCATCCAGATATCAAATTTATCTATCCACATACGATTCAAAGCGATCTTACCATCCTGGTAATCAAGGGTGCCATTAAGATACCACATCCAGATACCCAATTTAAAAGGGGTTTGCTCCAGTGGATACTTGTTGCGCCCAATGCCCAGCTGCTGCTCATTTTTTTTGGCCAGCAACAGTTCATACCTGCCCCTGAATTCGCCGTATTGAATTTTTATAGTAGCCGGATACAACATCCCGGCTTCGGGGGTACCAATATGCAGCTCCATCGTAATGGGGGAACCTACGCCCCAGGGCTTAACAGCAGTTCGCCAAATGCCCGTCCATTTGTCCGTTTGCGCGGTGGCTATCGTGGCGGTGACGGTTAACAGGGCTAAGCAAAAAAAGAATTTGTTTTTCAATGGCGTAAGATAATGGTTCATCTTTCCCAATTTAATACAAAATATCTGCACAAACATGGCCTACTTAAACATATCCTGTGGCCGCACTCCGATTACCTGCTTAAAGGTATTACTGAAAGTAGGTACACTACTGTATCCTACTTTATAGGCCACACTGCTTACATTTTCTGCATCCTGCGACAACAGTTCCACTGCCTTGATCATTCTCAGCAACTTGATATAGGAGGCGGGCGACATCCCGATATCCTTTTGAAACAAGCGCTCCAGCGTTCTCTCTGAAAAAGCATGCCGGCTGGCAATATCTTTCAGGTTAAATGAACTATCGATCTGAGAAGTCAATTCATCTGCAATTTCAGCAAGCCGTTTATCCTGTGGTACCGGGATCATTAACGGTACCGAAGCGCTGCACATCAAAGGCAGACTGCTTAATATAGCCTGCAGAAAATCTGCCTCTACCGGATCATAATCTTTCAGTTGCGAATATTGCGCAGTGTGCAGGATCATTTCCCGCAGCACTTTAGGTGTATGAAAGATGTTGATGTCGTTAAAAAAAGATGACTGCTGATTGGACTTAAAAAAGGTACATCTCAAAAAAACATTCTCTTCCGGGGAAGAACTTTTATGCAACAGCAGTGGCGGAATCCACGCACAATGATGCGTAGGCAACAGGTATTTTTTATCTGCGGTATGCAGGTACTGAAAACCATGTTCCACATAAATCAATTGTCCCTTTTCATGTGCATGCCATTCATCTGAAAAAATCCATTTCTCTTCATGCCATACATATGCATCCTTTTTCACTTCGTCTACTGTCAGGTGACAGAATCGGGCTCTTTCCACGTTTATGTCGGTTTTGAATAACTAATTGGCAAATTTAGATATTTAACTCCAGAAGCGATGTATCAACTTTGCGGCAGGAAATTAAACGACATCTGAAAAATGAAACAATTATTTTTGATCTGCTTCACCTGTATATGCTTTCATACGCTTAAAGCCCAATCTGATATGAGCAACAACCCTACCCGTGTGCTGGTACTTTTTCATTCTGAATCCGGTGGTACTTATAAGATGGCAAAGGCCATAGCTGCCGGGATAGAAAAACAGGGCGCCACGGCTGTTTTAAAACAGGTGCCTCCCATCAGTAAAACAGAAAAGGCTGCAGTAACAGCGGTACCATATGCCACCATATCAGAACTCCCACAATACGATGGTATTGCCTTTGGTTCGGCTGTTCATTTTGGAAACATGACGGCTGCCATGCGGCAGTTCCTGGATGGATCGGTGGATATATGGACCCAACATTTGCTGGAAGGCATACCCGCTACGGTGTTTATGTCTGCCGGCAGTGGAGCCGGCAGGGAAGCTGCCATACTCTCCTTCTGGAGTACCCTGGCCGTGCATGGAATGGTGATAGTACCTACCGGTATTATGGGCGCCGCTACCCTGAATAAAAACATTGCGCAGGGGAATACCGTTTTTGGCGCTACTTCTCTTGCAGGCATGCCGGGTGCTGAAAGGCCGTCAGAGAGCGAAATACAGCAGGCTACTTTACAAGGGGCCGCATTAGCCAAAGTGGCAATGGCCCTGTCATCATCACACAAAAGAAAGAACATGGAAGCGCCCAAAGCCACGACAGACGAGATCGAAGTACGCATGAACAAAGCGGGTATTCTTCTCCCGGAAGTACCGGCACCGGCAGGTAACTACAAACCATATACGAAAACCGGTAACCTGGTGTACATTAACCAGGTAGCCCTGAAAGATGGTAAAATTCTGCACCCCGGTATTATTGAAAAAGATATAGATATCGCCGCAGCCAGAGCAGCTACCAGGCAAACCATGCTGAATGTGCTGGCCGTGCTGAAAACAGCCTGCAATGGGGATCTGAGCCGCGTAAAACAGTGCGTACAACTGACCGGATTTTTTAACACGCAACCCGGATTTAAAGACCATGCGCTGCTGATGAATGAAGCATCCGACCTCACCGTCACTATTTTCGGCGACAAAGGCAAACACGCCCGGGCTACTGTAGGCGCATCTTCTATTCCGGTGAATTCTGCAGTAGAAATACAAGCCATTTTTGAGGTAGAGTAAGCGAGCCCGGAGATTGCTTATCATGAACTATTATGGTACTTTGAGTCCTTAACCAAACAACATGGAAAAGAAAAAGATTTCACTCAAACCGGTCGATACAAAAAACTGGAAAGATTTCGATACACTTTTCCAGGGTAAGGGAGGACCAAAGTACTGTTGGTGCATGGTTTGGCGTGCCACTAAAGAAGAACTTAAGCACAATAACCCCGAAAGCAAAAGAGGCTTTATGAAGGACCGTGTAAAACAGGAGATCCCCATAGGATTGTTAGCCTATCAGCAGGAGGAGCCGGTAGCCTGGTGTTCCATAGCACCCCGGGAAACTTATCAGCGCCTGGGAGGTGATGACACACTGGAAAAAGTTTGGTCGCTGGCATGTTTCTTCATTAAAAAAGATTACCGCAGCCAGGGCCTGGTGGAAAAATTAATTGCCGGTGCTAAAAAATACGCAAAGAAAAATGGCGGAAAATACCTGGAAGCTTATCCTGTTGAAACAGACTCTCCCAGTTATAAATTTATGGGTTTCATACCCTCTTTCGAAAAAGCAGGTTTTAGTTTTGTAAAGAAAGCCGGAACAAGAAGGCACGTGATGACCTGCAAACTTTAGCAACCCTCAGCAATGATCAGCGAAAATACTATCACGCCCCTTTTTATGGCCGCCTATCTTTGAAAGCGGAAGCACCACGTCTGTCATAAAATACCGAACAATGAAAAATTCACCGCTGTAAAGGCCCCTGTTACTTTCATCAGACAGGACACTTCCTTTATTGAAATCATGTATAAACCAGTAAAAGCCGTTGCCGCATTACCGCAGGAACTGCTCATCCAATATTACCTGGTGAAGGGAGAAGCTTATAGCAGAAAAAAAATTATCCTACATTATCAGCAGCCGGCGACTATTGACAGACTGGAAGCAGAACGCTTTATCATCAGTAAATCCGCTACCGGTGGAGGAAGAGGCGAACCTGTATTTGCAGATGGTAAATGGTTTTTCGGACTGGAATATCCTGCATCGTATACCCGTCACAGTGATGGTAACACACCCGCCGGTTATGCACGCTATTATGACAAAGTAGGTAACTACAGCTTCATAGACCTGGAAGGCAGAGACGTAGAACCGATGGCAGCAAAGGGTATGGTACGACTCATGCACTTCCCTGGTTATGCAGTGGCGGAAGGGAATAACGGGCATTATATTCGTAGCAAGACAGTCGTAGCTGGTTGTGCTGAAGAACATTTGTCGGCGGAACAATCGTTCACACAGTACTTAGCTACGATGCCCTATGCGGGAAAAATCATAACGATTACCTACAGTAAAACGAGTGGCTTTGAAAGTCATTTGCTGGTAGAACGTCGCGTGGCAGCACCGGTGGCAAAAGAAGGAAAGGGACAGCTGTGGCCTGTTACCAATGGTAGCAGAAGACAAACCATTCAACTGTTTTAATAAGCATTCACCATAAAAAAACCTTGTAGCACCATTGGCTACAAGGTTTTCTATTTATCAGACAGCGATTATTATTTTATCTTCTTACCTACTCTGCCTTCCATCCCGGAAATCATGTTAATACATTCTTCCAAACGGGAAAAACAAACACTGCCATCCAGGGCCAGGTCTTTTTTGGTGACCTCCATGCCGCCCAAAAAGGCTTCCAGGTACGACAAGTAGCGGCCCGGCTCATCATACAGTATTTTATAAATCTGGTCATTTAACTTATCTCCTTCCTGCTGCACAGACTCACTCACGAGGTCATTCACCTCCCGCATACCCTGCATTACTTTGCTCATTCTCTCTTTCAGTTGTTCCAGGTTATTCGGATCCTTTTTGCCGGGAGCAATGTTATTCCTGAACAAGCTGTCTGACAGCGTCTTTCGCGTTTTCTTATAAACGGTCAGGTCCAGCTTCAGTGTTTCCAGTCGTTGTTTTAACTGTTCAGCTTTTTCACTGGAATAAGGTTTATCGATATCATTATTCAGGTGCTTGACCCAGGTGAGCAAGCCAAAAGTAATATCCGTTACCATCGGGTTACTGGTTTGCCCAAACGTAACTGTAGCAAGCGTTAGCAAAAAAAAGAACAATGAACCGGATAATATTTTCCTACCAACCATTTTTATATTCTTTGAAAGGTAAATGACGAAGTATCATCCGCAGCAGCCACTTTTACAAAGTGGCTGCTGCGGATGATTGAAAATACACAATTTATAAGAGAGATGAAAATATAGCCTTACAATGGAATCGCAATTGGACGTAGCGGTGCTCCGCTGGCGCCGCGCAGCTTCAACGGCAGCCCTATAAATAAAAACTCCTTCACTTTTGCAGCCGACAGCTCTTCAAGGTATACCAGCTCAATGAACATCGTGCCTTTTTGTGCCAGCAGGTAAGTATGCACCGGCAGCCAGTTGGTACTGTCAGTGGAAGGCGTCACTTCCAGACCGAGGTTATCGGCGCCCAGGGTCATAACACCTTTGGTTTCTACCAGCCATTTCACGGCCTCCAGACTCATACCCGGACTGCTGCCCATGAATTTCGCCTTGTCGCTATAAAAATATTTCATGAGACCTGTTCTGATAAAAACGATATCGCCTTTGTTAATTTGAAGGTGCTGCGCTGTGATCAGCTCCTGCAGTTCTTTCAGTGTGATGACGTAATTGCCTGGTAACACCTCTACTCCTTTATAAGCCGCCACATCCAGGAGTACTGCTTTACCGATGATCGGCGGGATCTTTTCCGCACCGGATTTATTCCAGCCGCGGTCGCTGAGATGTTCATCTGCGGCGTAGCCGTTCCAGATCTTCCCATGCAAACCGAAGTGGGAAAGGGCATCTATATGCGTACCTGTATGTGTGTACAGGGAGATGGCATCGCCGGTATAGCTCACCTTCTTATTCATATCGCTGCCCTGTTGCGTAAGGTCGCCTACAACGGTGCCCCGGGGCGTATGCGTGAGCCAGTATTGATAAGGCGGGTCACCTAATTCTGTAAAGCCAGGCATGCCAATAAAATATTCCACGCCCAGATCATAGACTTTGCCTGTTCTCAGTTTAGAGAACAGGGCCAGGTTGGCGCTGTCGCTCATCATGTGCAGCGATCCTATTTCGTCTGATGCCCCCCATGGGCTGCTGCCTGCCTGTTCCGTTGCTTTGTGCTGTCCTGTGGCGGTGATGCCTCCTGCCAGGGAGATCGCCAGTAATACCAGCTTATACCAGCCCATTCTGTTCCATGCGTTCATGTTACTACAATTTTAGTGTTGATTTATGATTATTGAATGATCATTCAAATAATAGATAAAAAAAATCAGCTGCTTAGGCTGCTGATTAATTGTTCCAGCGATGTATTGACCAGCTTTCTGTCGTTATACAAAATATCCATTTGCCAAAGGCCGTTATATCCCATGTACAGGAACCTGGCCAGGTCTTTAGGATCCTTGTCCGCCGCTATTTCCCCGGCTTGCTGCGCTTTTTCCAGCAATCCTTCGAATACCGATATAATGCCATTGGCCTGTGCCGTAATGATGGCGTGTACCTCCTTATTTTTACGGCCCAATTCAAAACAGGACTTCACCACCAGGCATGCTTTCCCATCTTTCAGGATGGCAGCAGCGCCTTTGCGGAGCATATTTTCAAGCACTTCCAGGGGGGATCCTGTCATCTGTCCCCCTTCCTGGAATGCTGACAGTTTTTCGGCCGAGTATCTTTTCAGGCATTCCAGGAAAAGCTGTTCCTTGCCACCAAAGGTGTCATAGATACTGCCAGGATTCAGCTTCATCGCCACTACCAGGTCTTTCATGGAAGTAGCGTTATACCCTTTCGCCCAGAAAAGCTGCTTGGCTTTCTCCAGTCTTTCCTCCGGATCAAATTCTTTTAGTCTGGCCATAATACATCAAAGGTATTTATTTTTGAACAAGTATTCAACAATTAATAAAATATTGTCAAAAGCATTTCCAACATTCTTTCTTGTCGTGTACAAATACTTCCTATATTTAACCGGCCCGATTTTTATTATTGCATCGAATACATAAACCGATCACTGTCATGAAAATAGCCACGTATAATGTTAACGGCGTCAACGGACGCCTCCCCGTATTGCTTCGCTGGCTGGAGGAAACCGCACCAGACGTTGCCTGTTTGCAGGAATTGAAAGCACCCCAGGAAAAATTCCCCGAGCAGGCCATACTGGATGCCGGCTACCATGCCATCTGGCATGGGCAAAAAAGCTGGAATGGAGTCGCTATACTATCGCGCAGCGCTGAAATAAAAGAGATCCGGCGGGTACTCCCCGGTGATCCGGAAGATAGCCACAGCCGCTATATAGAAGCAGTGATCAATGGTATCGTGATTGGTTGTCTTTATTTACCAAATGGCAATCCCGCACCAGGTCCAAAATTCGACTACAAACTAAACTGGTTTAAACGTCTCACCGAGCATGCCCTGTCATTGATGGCACAAAATATTCCGGTGATCCTCACTGGCGACTTTAATGTAATGCCTACGGAACTGGATGTATACAAGCCTGAACGCTGGGTAAATGATGCGTTGTTCCGCCCGGAAACCCGGGCCGCCTTCCATGAACTGGTAGCACAGGGCTGGACAGACGCCATCCGGAAACTGCATCCGACTGATAAAATCTATACTTTCTGGGATTATTTCCGCGATGCTTACGGTCGCGATGCAGGTTTACGCATAGATCATTTCCTGCTCAGTCCTGCTGTGGCGCCCCGTCTGGTGGCGGCCGGCGTTGACAGGAATGTACGCGGCTGGGAAAAGAGCAGTGATCACGGCCCCGTATGGATAGAGCTGAAAGACCAGGCATAAAATAAGGGGAATATGCACACGACGCTTATTCTCCTTTATAGTATAAAAAAACCAGCCCCTGGCAAGTGGGGCTGGTTGGTTGGTTTATCTCTAATACCCGTGATAATGATGATGATAATAATGAGGACGAGAATGATAATATCCAGGTCTGTCGCGGACAACAAGACAACTGCTTAATCCGGATATTAATACGGCGCTGATGATCAAATATTTTAACATTTTCATGATTGTCAGGTTTGAATGTACGTGATGAATCAATGGAAGTTAAGCATCTGCAGGCTGTTTAATCTTCGTTTGCTGATATAGTAAATGATAAAACTGTGCCAGACTGTTGCGGCAACTGTTATCTAGTGTTAACGTATAGTTTCTCCTCTTCAAATGGGCTATGAAGGCGCTCCTTGCCATCATCCATTAATTTCTTATTATTGCATAATGACCCTTTCAGAAGCGCTGATTACTGCAGCACGCCGTTATTGTATGGAACACCGGGCCTATTGGATGACCAGGTATGCAAACGAACGCACCGGCCAGGATTTCCCGGTGTATACTTATTCCGATAAAGATTACGATTTATTTCCGCGCTATAATATGCTGGCCGCCATCCTGGGAGAAATAGAAATACTGGTAGGCAACCCAGATGTTTCCCGCAACACATTAGTACAGCTGGGGCTTTCTGCCCAACTTCCGTTTAATGATACTGAAGAACATCCCATTGAAAAAGCAGCCATGCAGCAGGAGCGGGAAAAATTCGTTCACTTTATACAAACAATTACGCCGGAGGTGCTGGATCAAACGGCACCACTTCCCCACCGCAGACGCTTGGATGCCGCTGAAAAAGAGGTGGTGGATCAGCAATTGCTGGAGCGCTGGAATTATGACGGAGACTATTGGGATCCAATCATTGACAAGTGCCATACGGAGCTATTATATCTTGCTAAGGCTAACATCACAAAAGAAGACTACCAGGCCATTATCGGCTTTATTGGCAGGTATACCGCAACGTACTTACTGGAAGCAACAGAAGAAGGCGTTATTACCGAGATAGCCGTTGATGAATTTCACCCTGACTGCTACGAAACGGCCTATTGTGATTATCAGTATGAGTGGATTATTTATGGCTCACATGAATCAACCATTACTTTTGCCGGTGAGCAACTACTCGCATTTATCAGACAACTTTTTGAAGGGCGGGAAGACTTGTTTAACAAATGAAGCCATTCTCTTCGTGCAGGGGAAAAATGGGGTGGTCGGTTTCAGGGAGGGGGAATGCAATTCTTATTGCTTCAATCTTTCTTATAAATAATTCTGTTTTCAAATTCGCCTGCAATCACCTTTCCATAAATTACTTTCGTCCATCCGTTTTCGTAACCATGGTTGTTGGCGATCAGGCAGCCCTTGTTGGTGTCTTTCTTAATCACCTTGTGGGCATCAATGTACCGGCCCTTTACTTTACAAAATACGATGTCGCCAATTGAGTATTCTGCTGCCTTTATGAAGGTGAGTAGCGTACCGCTTTTCAATATCGGTAACATCGAGGTGCCAAAGGCTTTCATTTTTCCGGTACCGGTCATTTCCAGTTCATTCTTTAATCTTTCGTATTTATTCATGTTTTAAAAATTGGGGGGGGCTTTTTGTTATAAATGTTATGTTTGGGTGGCATTGATGATGCAGTCTATTACATTTTCGGCCTGGCAATTATTCAATCCGGCGCCCCAGCAGGCATTGAATTCAAGTACAAACCAGCCAGTATGTTCGCTATAGGCAATATCTACCACCACAACATGCGGAAGCTGATGTTGATGGTGGCCAATGAAATCTGTCAAAAAGCTTTTCCCCGCTGCCAGGTCTGCAGTACCTTCATACAAGGCGATATCCATTACAATACCGTCTTTAATAAAGCTCCTGGCCTCTGCCTGTATAGGTGCAACAATGGAGGAAACAAGTATTTCTTCCTGGTCATTTAAACCCGCGGTCACTTCCTGAAAGTCTGCCAGCGTTTCAAAAATACCTGCCATAAATATTTTCGGGATTACCGGCTTGATGAAAACGGGAAAGTCGCCGGCAGTGATCTGCCCGATTTGCCTCAATGCAATATTCCGTTTGATCCATTGTTGCTCCAGTCTTGCTATCAGTGTATCATCCGGAGAAATGAGGGTAACGTTATAAATTTGCGCCAGCACCAACGCAAATGCCTGGTTTCCATAAATGGCAATATCCTGTCTGGCCAGGGCTTCATCGCGGATCCAATACTTGCCTAATCTTTTTATTATTCCCCCCTTACGGGTCCAGGTGGCAAATACCTGCTCAAATTCGGCGTCTGTTTTCTCGGGGATCAATAGTATAGTTGGTTTCATCTTACTTAAATATAGGAACTAAAATAGGGCAATTAAGCGTCATTACAGCGTTGGTTACCTGCCAAGCATATGTGCCAGTATAGGTCCGCATTTTTCGCGACAGGGAGCATAAAAATGTCCATGTTGCCAATAGGCTGATTTGGGAGACAGCCCCCACCAGAATTCTGCCAGGGCTAATGGCTCCATCTGGTGACGAAATGCATATTGCAATAATTTCGGCGCGGCACATTCTCCTGCACCTGCCGGCGGCTTCTTATAAACCGTATTGGCAAAAATCTCCACCAGGCTTTTTGACTCGCCCATTTTATTCAAAAAATGGTATTGCTCAAAAATTCTATTTTGCAGAGAGACGGAATGATGCTTCCTTAATGTTTTCAGGAGATGTATCTGTGGGGCATTTGCTTCGGGATCAAACAGTTCCAGGGACGTTATTTCCTGATTTATCTTCGTCAACTTTGTCATGCCGGTATTTACAAAACCTCCTTCGACCAGGCCATCGAAGATGGGCGGAACAAATCCTGCATGGTGGTTTCCACCTGCTAATTTGCCCGAAAATGCCGCCAGGTAACCCAGTTCATCTTCTTTAGTCCGAACGACCAATACGCCGAACATTTTTCCTATTATCGCGCCTTCTGCATCAGATGACAACCCAAAATTATGCTTCCATTCCTCCTGATACTGCAGATGTAACTGTAGTTGGCTTGCTGCCAGCCGGCAAAGCGGATGTGGCGCATCGTCTATTGAAAAGGTTAGCCCTGCGGCCAGTGCATTAACAGTTGTTGATTTATCAAAAGTGCAAAACGCTGATTTCTCATCAACCAGGTTGTGCATTTCCTATTTTCTCTTAAAATAAGTCGCAAATTTAATACAATTCGCTGAGAAAACAGTTACCTGGTTAAAGATTCAGCCTGAGCCCCGCTGAAAGATTCAAATGAGACAGGTTTTCTTTCTGTCCATCCTTCAGCGTGAGCGTCTGCGAACTGGTCGCATCTTCCTTTGTAACACGTGTAAGTTGGCCACTAATCAACGATAGCTGCGCACCCGCTGAAAGTCTGCGTGTAATACGAAAATCATAGCCGGCATCCCATCCAATACCCAAAGTACCGCCTGACAATATCATCCTATGTTCCTCCACCCAACCATTATCACGAAACCCCAGGTATCCCAGCGCTACATTGGCATAAAAGGCATTGGTTTTAGCCGCATTGAAAATACGTGTGCCGAAAGTGGCCGCATAGAAACTAATGGAAATGTTATCCATCACACCCGCATGCATGGTGCCACTGCCGGTCATCATCGGAATCACACCACTGTGGGCAGAATGAAAGAGGTTATACTTAACCCCCACTCCCATGCTTTCCCTGAAATAATACATCGCATCTGCTCCTACATTGAAACCGGATTTTAGTTTTTTCAGATAGTCTTTCGCCTCTCCGCTAAATTCAGAAGATATTTTGCCGAGGCGGTAACTGTAACCACCATTTACAGTGATCCGGAAAGAAGGTATATCAGTTGGCTTAGTCTGGGCGTAGGCTCCCTGCATAAAAGCAGTAGCTAACAGTATAAGGAATAGCTGCTTCATAAATATAGGATTAAATGATATCAGAGTTGTTCTTTTGCTAAAGTAGTGTACATTTTATGTATTACTATAACACACCTTTACAACTACATGATTATCACATGCCGCATGTTTATTTCAAAATTGTCGAGACTGAAAATCCGTCTTGAAAAACGAACCTTGAAAAAACAATTTTATTGTATATTGATCATGTAACATGCTCAATTTTTCAACCAAAACATCTCACAAAATTTCCCTCTTCATGAAAAGATGCCTTCTTCTTACCCTCCCATTTTTATGTTTCCTGTCATTTGCCCATGGACAAAACAAAGATGCTACAGACTCCTATTCCAAAGGCAAAGCAATTATTACAGATCTTGATAAAATAGTGGCTCCTGCCGGTATCCAGGAAAGTTACGAAGTGCCTGTCGGCGGCATAAAGCAGTGGGTATATGTACGCGGACAGGATACCACCAATCCCATTATCCTGTTTGTACATGGTGGCCCGGCCTCTCCTATAGCTCCTGTGATGTGGATGTTTCAGCGCCCGATAGAAGAATACTTTACCGTCATTAATTATGATCAGCGTGCTTCCGGAAAAACCTATAGGACCAATGACACTACTGGCTTAGGCCAGACTATTCACATTCAGCAATATGTTAGTGACGCTATTGAACTGGCAACGTTTATAAAAACAAAATACAAAAAACGAAAAGTCGTCCTGATAGGGCATAGCTGGGGGACCATCGTTGCGATGAAAGCAGCCCTGCAACGCCCCGATCTGTTCTATGCTTACGTTGGCATCGGTCAGGTGATAAACGTGATGGATAATGAGCGTATCAGCTTTGAATACGGAATACAGGAAGCCACGCGATTAAAAAATGATACGGCGCTGAAAGAATTAACATCCATTGCTCCTTATCCCGGTAAGGAACCGGTAACAAGAGAGCGGATTATTATTGCCCGGAAATGGCCACAATATTATGGTGGATTAAGCGCCTACAGAACAGAGCCCATGTACTTTTTCGATGGACCACTGTTATCACCTGACTATAGCACCAATGATGTAACCGCCATAGATCAGGCAAATCTATTCACTTTGGGACGGATATTACCCGAGTTCCTCAACGTGGATTTTAAACAGGTGAAAGCATTTCCTATTCCGGTGCTGATGTTTATGGGACGGCATGACTACACCACCCCTTCCGTGCCTACCGACTCCTGGCTAAAAAATGTGAAAGCACCGTTTAAAAAAGGAATCTGGTTTGAGCATTCAGCTCATTTAATCCCGTTGGAAGAACCGGGGAAAATGCTGATGAGCTTAGTGGAATATGTCAGACCCCTTTCATTAAAATAATGAGATGCCGATTATAAGTACTTTAAAAGAAAGACGACACCCCACATAAATTATTMATACTATAGCGAAACATAAAATCCAGTATGATAGAAATTTCCGCATAAGACAAATATCTGAACGCTAAACGGTAAATTAATATCTACTTTTTAAAAAATAATAAATACTATGTCATCTCACTTCAGTTGGCTGCGCTAACTTCACATTTCAACCTATAAACCCGAGCAATCATTATTTGAAACCCGATTTTTAAAATTCCTCAATTCAACTCCATGAACCTTCATTCCTTCTACGTTGCGGGCAGCATCGCTATGCTCCTGCTGTGCGGTGCCTGCACCAAACAATTGAAAAATGACCCTGCTAATCTGTCCGGAGCAAAACTTTCTGCTGGTATTGCCGCTGCCGCACCTGACCCTTCCGGTCTGAAACTACACGAGTTCTTACGGGCAAATGGTCCGGCTTTCGAAACATTTAATGTATCCGCACAGCAGGGTGAAAGCGTTACTACCAAAAGTGGGAAAAAATATACTATCCCACGTAATTCACTGCTGAACCCCGATGGCACGCCTGCCAGCGGAACTGTCACCATTTCTGTAAAGGAAATCAGTAATGCCGCCAGTATGATCTTCGCGGATAGGCCTACTGCCACCAACAACGGGAAAGCGTTGGAATCCTTTGGCGAATTTTTTGTTGTCGCCAGCCAGGGCACTACCCTGCTTAAATTGCGCCCCGATAGCGCTATCAAAGTGCAGGCACCTGCAAAACCCAATGACCAGAGAATACCGATGTGGAATGGTGATACTACCGTTACCAGGGATATTTCCGGTTATAATTACTTAAACCAGTTCATCACGATCTCTACCCAGGTTAGCGCCAACAAAGGGGTTGACTGGCAACAGGTAACCAACCCCGCATCTGCTTACGCCCTCTTCGATGGCAGCAACGGTACCCTTAACTTCCGGTTGGATAGTTTGATTAAATGGACCAACTGCGACCGTTTGTATAACACGCCTAATCCGAAAACAACCGTACTGGGCTACTTCAATACTAATTACAACCCGGCTACCGGCACCAGCTTTGGTGGAGAAGAACCTTCTATGCTCTATTTTAAACCTACCGGTATCAATAGCATCATTAAGTTCTATAACACCATTTTCACGCCACCAGCAGGCTTCCAGGGCTTTTTAAGCTATCAGAACGCTGTCTCCGTTGGACAAAGCGGTACTTTCCTCGCTATATCTTCCATTGCCGGACAGTTTTATGCAGAGCAAAAAACCGTGGTGATTGGTACGCCGGCGCCAGGCCAAACCTTCACCAGCGTTACGTTTAATCCTGCTCCAGTTACTCCGGCTGCACTTGTAGCCCTGATCAATAGCATGAATACCAAATAATGATTCAAATAAAAATAGCCGCTAATGGTTGATTAGCGGCTATTATTCCTCCCTCCTCCTCCCCGCTGCAAGGACTGCAGCATAACTATTACCGCACAAAGTGCTGAAAGATTGAAATGTTCAATGTATCTTACCCCCCGTTTTGGACGTTTCCGCACCAGGGAAATTTCCACCAAATGCTGCACAGATGCAGAAACATACTAAAACAGTGAGTGATGAATGTGAACACACCAGGCCCGGACGTACTAAAAACCAAACAGCATTTTGAGATCCTCGATGGATTAAGGGGAATAGCAGCGATATCAGTAGTCCTTTTTCATTTCATGGAGATAGTGTATACCGACTACAGCAAAAACTTTATTGGACACGGCTTCCTGGCGGTAGACTTCTTTTTCTGTTTGTCCGGATTTGTTATTGGATACGCATATGATGGTCGTATAACACAAATGGGGCTAAAGACGTTTTTTAAATCAAGGATCATCAGGTTGCATCCCCTGGTGATTGTAGGTTCCGTTATAGGCTTACTGGGTTTCCTTTTCAACCCATTTGGTATACCCCCTCATTTTTTTGGGTTGATTGAAATCGGGGTGATCTTTCTCTGCGCTGTTTTTATGATTCCGCTGCCCGTTATGCCGGAACGCTTTTTTAACCTGTTCAGTTTTAATGCGCCTGCCTGGTCGTTGTTCTGGGAATATGTAGCCAATATTTTGTATGCTTTTGTGCTTTATAAACTGAGTCGCCGTTACCTGATTTTACTCACCATACTTGCAGCTGCGGCGCTTTCCTATGTAGCCTATCATGCCGGGAACTTAATGGGCGGATGGGATAAAAGTAGCTTCTGGAACGGCTGCGCACGCATCTCTTATTCCTTTTTGGCAGGACTGATTATTTTCCGCCTCAATTTAATTATCAAAAACAGACTAGGTTTCATCGGCCTGTCCATATTGCTGTTGTTTGCCTTTTTAATGCCTTACGTTCAATGGAACTGGCTGGCAGAACTGCTGGTAGTACTAATTTATTTCCCCTTACTCATCGCATTGGGCGCAGGCGCCAGCCTGGCACCATCGTTGAAAAAGCTATGCGTTTTCTCCGGGAAAATATCTTACCCACTGTATATGACACATTATGCCGCTATGTGGATATTCGCCAATTATTACAATGCTCATAAACCGGGAACCGCGCAATTATCTTTTATCGTGATAACAGGTACCTTGCTGTTAATTGGGTTTGCGTATTTAGTCATGGTGCTCTATGATATTCCTGTCAGAAAATATTTAAGTGCCAAAATGAAGTAGGCCCCAAAGTACATCGCCTGCCTGTAAACAGGCAGGCGATGAAATATTTTCAGCAGCAGTTCATCATTTATTTTTAGGCCTGTTATAAAGATTAAAAAATGGTAAATCCACGGCCAGGAAAAGATTCCATCGCCAGGAAGGATTTGTTACCACTGTACTGTTTGTGGCGTCAATTTTAGACAAGCCAGGCCCATACTGTGCGCCAAAACCAACTGAAAGAGGCAGGTTGGCACCCACACCATACACCGCGAATACACCAGGAGAAAATATCTGTCCCAGCTCAATCTTATAATTCTTGTTGATAACGGTGGCATTCGGGTCGGTGCTGGTGGCATCCGGCGATTTCTCCAGCTTATAGTCAACAATAGCACCCAGATCAAACAAGGCACCAAACAGGCTGATAGCCCCGCCCTTGCCCCAGCTCAGACCTCCAGGCGTCCAGGAAATCCCAATCGGCGCAGT
Source organism: Chitinophaga sp. 10T418 (assembly GCF_056394125.1). Lineage (NCBI taxonomy): Bacteria > Pseudomonadati > Bacteroidota > Chitinophagia > Chitinophagales > Chitinophagaceae > Chitinophaga > Chitinophaga sp. 10T418. The sequence continues at coordinate 20,291 of NZ_JBFTHG010000023.1, read as the reverse complement.
GACGCCAAATTTATCGGACCAGGTGCCACCGGCAGCATTACTTCCATTGGAAGTAGAAAAGAATGCTCCCAGGTAGGTTTGCACAGAAATATTGCAATTTGTATATTTTTTAATAGAGGAACTTCCCACAGGCAGAATGACATTCTCCAACGCTGCCTTCACCTGGTCTTCATCTTTGGCTTCCACCATATTAGCCATAAACAAGGCATAAGGCTTTACTTTTTGTGTAAACGTGAGCAGCTTATCGAGCTTTGTTTTCTTATCATCATCAGCTACCGCATGCAAAGGATTTTTATTATCGCTGGTGAGGTCATGTACCTGCATCAGAATATCCAGCGCATCATTCACTGCTTGTGTATACTGACTGCTGTAAATATCTTTGTACAAGGCATTTGACTTCTTTACAATTGTTAAATATTTATCAGTAACAAGATCTTCGTTAAATATTTTCACAATGCTAAACGCATAATCAGCGATATCGATGGAAGTATTGATATAGTTGTAAATGTCCTCATCACCTATTTTTTCATGAGCGGATATTTTCTTCGCGATGTCATCATACCCTGTCTGCACCTTTTCTGTCAGGTTAATGAACTCGCCCAGTTTATTCTGAAACAACAGGATGTTACCAGCCTGCTCTGTAAGTATACTGGTTAACTTAGTAGGAGTAGCTGCTTTTCCTAAATAGAATGTAAGATCCTGCAGCAAGGCTTTTTGATAAACCAGTCCCATAAATATTCCCGTAAAAACGTCATCCGTCAGCAGGCTATGAATATCTTTAGCGGACACCCAGATTCTTGTGGTATCCTCGTTTCTTAAGCCTTCGGAAAATATAGCGGCAAACCGGATAGTGGCGCCCATGTTTTTAAATCCAACACTACCATTTTCCTTCCACTCCTTCAGGGAGGCGAGGTCCTTTATTAAGTCCGCCGCGGTAGCAGTACCTGTTTCCAGTTCATGTACCAGCCTGATAGAACGAATAGCCACCCTTACTTCAGGGAAATTAATCAACAAAGCCTGATAGGTAGGCAATTCCAGTACATCATCCAGGTGATATGTCAATTGTTTCAAGTCTTCAAAGAAACCATTGCGCAGGGCCGGCAGCATTTGCGGATATGATTGCGCCAGCAGGTTAACCAGGTTGTTGGTTGTCTTGGGAAATAAAATTTTAAACTCCGCATGCTCATCTGCAAATTTCTTAAACCGGTTAAAGAAGGCAATGGTTAATTCCTGCTTCGCCCTGTCTATCATCAGGTCTGCAATGGCATTGGCAAATTTCGTTACATCCAGTCCACTTACAGCAGACAGGGTTTTAGACACGAAAGAAGCGGTTCCCCCATCCGCAAAATTATCCGGCACATAAGGCTTGAAAAATGGGTTCTTAATCATCTCTCTCGAAATATCAGTACCTGCCGGATAATAGGGAGCCAGTACTTTCACCAGGTCTGCTCTCGCTTCAAACACCTGCTCCTGTTGATTGTAACAATGTTGCCTGATATACAGCGCATCATAAAATACCGATTGTCCGTTGGATCCTATGCCAAGCAGACAAACAAGGAATGTGACAATTAAAAATTTCATTTCATGAGGTTTAAAGGGTAGCAAATATTTTTTGCGGACTGATTAATTTAAGGCCGGCAGATCCTTGTACCGGATCGAAATTGGTAGATAGCAGTTCTTTAATACCTGCTACAGTAAAAGGTTTGTTGAGTGCTCTGTATCTTGAAATGATCAATGCGCAGATACCGGCAACAATGGCGGTAGCCTGCGATGTGCCATCCATAGATTCCGGCACCGTTTTGAGTTCATAGGCAAACACCGCTTCTCCCGGAGCATAGATGTCCGTTTCTCCATTGAGGTAAGATATTTTCGCCAGCTTGCTGGCACTGTCTGTTGCGCCTACGCCTATACAATCAGTATATAAGGCAGGGTACTTCCCATCAACAAGATTGCTGAACGTATAGTCGTCTCCAATAGATGCAATCACCAGTATATTTTTATTCACTGCTTCTGCAATGATCTTTCTCAGGTCTTCATTCTCTAAATATCCACCGTAGCTGATAGAAATAATATCCACGGATGTATCAATGGCCCAGCGAATTCCCTTTACAATATTTGCATAGCTGGCGGACCCTCTGGAGGAAATTTTAGCGATATACAGCTCGCACTCAGGTGCATACCCCACCATTGCCAGCCTGTTCCTGGCGCCGATTAAAGAGGCACAATGAGAGCCATGGCCATATTCATCGTTTACATCGTTCAGGGTGGTTTGTTGAGGATCGTTGATTAAAAAAGAGCGGAAGCCTTTCACCCCACTATGAATATCTGTATTGGCAATGTTATATCCTGTATCCAGGATAGCTACTCTGGCACGCTGTCCGAGCTCATTTAAACCATTCCAGATATCGCCTATTTTTAAGGCAGATATCCCCCAGGGCAATACCTCGGTCACATCGGCCAGCCGGCCACCCCAATACCATTGCTTCTCGTTTTTATCGTTATACTTATAATACCACCTGTTCACACCTTTCAGGTCCTCCCCTTCTTCCACGCCATCCATAGCAATGACCTGCCCGCTGGGAAAAGCATTGGCGATAATGTCAAAACTTTTTCCAGGACCCTTGCGCACGCGAAGCGGTAATGTAATTTTTACGTTTAACATCATGAATATATTATCCGTCAAAGTCAACACCAGCATCTGTCGGTTTCTGCGGGGAAGAGTTGGTGGTAAGCGCCTTTCCCGCATTTCTCAGGGAGACCAGTTTGCCCAAAAGGTCAAACCAAAATGGTGCTCCCATCGTGATAGCCATTGCTGTTATAAAAAAACCGAAGAACTTCTTCCCGGTGGTTTTATGCCATATATACTTCCAGGTGATATAATTGGAATGTTGGCGAAGCACGGCGTCCGGAATACTGTCTGTGGCCTTTTCCATGCCATGATGCACTGCTTCTTTGGGAAATAACCAAACGCCTTTCCAGAAAAACTGCACGCCTGCATTCAATCCTCGTTTTATCAGCCCGGCACTATCTTCCTTTAATTCACGGATGAAAGCAGTATCCTTTCGCCCCCGGTCGCCCCACCCTAATCCAAGGAGGGTGTTGACACTATCTTTGCTCTTTTTTATTTCAAGGTATATTTCCTTCGTCACGCCGCTATCACCTCTGTTAGCAGAATTCCCAGCTGCCGCTACGCCCATGTCTGCCAGCTTTTCAGCAACCACTTTATTGGAAGAAAGAAAAGTAGAGATCTCAATGGTATCAATGTTTAATGAGAAGGCCAGTACCAGGCCGATTCCAAACAGTATAAAAGAGGTGTTTCTTTTATACCAGCCGGTTACGCGGTCCATGCTGTCGTTGTACCATTTTTCCAGCCGGTATTTAAATGCATCCAGGTCGCCCGCTGCTTCGTTGAAATGATGATTCAGTATGTCGTATACCTCTGTATCAATGCGGTCCTTATAGGTTTCCAGGCTGTTCCGCACCATGGAAAAAGTAGCGGTCTTCGATTTATTGTTTTCATCAAGATTCTTGATTACCTCTGTGAGTACTGTTGAAAAGTTTTTGTCCAGCAGATAAGAAGGCCGGTTAAAATAATCGTTCTGGCCGTAGTTTTTTATGATAGGATGCTCGTAAAAAAGATCAAACAACCGGATTTTGGAAACATCCTTTTTCCCTTTTTCTACCTCACTTCTTTGAAACAGTTTCTGTTCCAGTGCCCCATTTATGTTGATGGTACGCTTGACTGCCTTCTTCAGAAACCGGAAAAATCTGAATACGCCCAGCTGCTCCAGGATAATGGCCCAGAAAGGAAGGCTCCTCACGGGTGTATTAGACAACATAGTGCTGATGCCTTTGTACAGGGTATTAGCTCTCCGTTGAACAATCGTAGCCAGCGATTCCTGTACCGCAGAGGCAAAGAGGCTATAAATCAAAAATATGAACACCAGCCCTATAAATACATTTAATACACTGTAATCAAACATAGAGAGTTATTTACCGCCAGAGGAGTGAGGGATTAGGGATCAGATCAATAATATATAAAATGCTATTTAGGGAAATACATAAATAGTCAGGTTTGGGATTGTTACACTAAATTTTTGGTTGAATTCAACCGGTATAAGGTCAGGGTTGAAATCGTAATAAATATAATCCATGCCTGACGAAAATCAAAATTTATTTTATCAAGTGCAATGGCCTGGTCGCAACTGACAGGTCTACTTTCCAATAATCTCTTTACGATGCGCCAGTCCCCAATAATGCAGCGCATCCATCACCTTTTCCAGGGACTTTCCATGTGCCGTAATGGTGTATTCGACTGTAGGTGGAAAAGTATCATACACCTCTCTTTTCACCAGCTTATTCCCCTCCAGGTGTTTCAATTCTTTAGACAACATTTTATCCGTAATCCCATCTACCTCTTTGGATATTTGTTTAAAGCGTTTGGGACCTGATGATAATGAAAACAAAATTAATAACTTCCATCTGCCCTCCAGGGCTTCCAGTGCATCTTTAATGGAGAGGGCATTTTTTGGGCATCCACCTTTTGTTAGCATATATGCTGCTTTAATGCTTTTAACTTACACGATACTATCCAATTGGAAAGCGCTATCACTTTGGATAGCGCTTTCCAATTGAAACCAAATATAAGTAGGTTTGCTTCATTAATAAAAAATCAGCAAAAAATGACCGGACCACAAAAATCTGCCAGGACCATTCACATCACCCTCTGGGTTGCACAAATAGTATTAGCCCTGTTTTTACTCACCGGAACAGTATTGAAATTCCAGCCAATTGAAAAGATATCGCCTATGATGCCGTGGGCAGGACAAGTGCCTGCAATGGTAGTAAGACTCCTGGGAATAATCGATCTATTAGGGGCGATAGGTTTAATAGTACCCTCCCTGTTGCGCATTAAACCATCACTGACGCCCTGGGCTGCTATAGCCACTATTGCCCTCATGGTATGTGCCATCATCTTTCATATTTCCAGGGGAGAAGCTGCCGTTATTGGCGCCAATATCATCGCGGCATTTATGGCTGGTTTTATAGCCTGGGGAAGATTTAAAAAAGCCCCTATCACTTCAAAGTGATTAAATACCTGTTCTGAGGCTTTCGGCATAGGCATCTGGCAGCGGGCTATCTTCCACTGCTTTGGCCGCCTTCTCCACATCATATTCAAAACGGATGAATTCCACCCGGATACTATCTTTTTGATGAATACTGCTATCTTCATTGATATGCAGCATCACATAGCATCCGCGTGGATCACCGTCTTTCGGCTTGCCTACGGAACCAATATTGATAGCATGTCTGTAGTGTGTATTTTCAGCTGGCACCGCCGGTAATACCCGGTGATATGGTTTATGGGTATGCCCAAAGCACATGATATCCGCACCCGCATCTTCCATAATTCTCATCATACTTTTCTCTTCCCTGTCTTCGAATAAATATTCATTGATCTTGCGTGGACTCCCGTGTACCAGCAGCAAATTCAGTGTATCATTATTTAACTGGAACGTTACTTTGATATGGGCCGGCAGCGTGCGGAGGTAACGGCGCTCTGCTTCAGTGACCACCTGATTTGTGTAAGCGATGGAAACACTGCCATTAGCTTTCTCACTATCTGTTTTGTAGGCGCAGCCACAGTCATCACTTGTTCTGCCAATACCAAAATCATAGTTGCCGGCAATGGTAGGAATACCGCGCTTCCGGACTTCGTTGATGACCTCATTGGGCCAGATGTTATAACCTACCAGGTCACCCAGACAATAGATAGCATCCGCTTTTCTTTCATCAACATCCTTAAAGAAGGCCTCCAGGGCGGGTAAATTCGCATGAATGTCACTGAACAATGCTATTTTCATAAATAGAAGATTGGATAAGATATTTCAGCAATTATTTAATAAAATGATAGGTTAGCAACAGCCGCCACCTGGTGTGCAGGATTCGCCGGCTGCCATGCCAATTGGTATTTCCAGTGTTTTGGTAGCAGGTGTTCCACAAGTCATACCACGATTTGTTGCCTTGCATTGGGTAGCATCCGGCTGCAGATCAACGACCAGGTTTTCTCCTTCCAGCAAAAATTCTTTCGGATACATCTGACGGGTATCAAAGGTATCATTGCCAAATTCAATTTTCACCATCGCTTTGGGATTCAGATCCAGGTGCTGCTCCACCAGGTCCACTATCTTCAACGCCTTATGAACCGCCATGGCACGATCCGTTTGCACTTCTTCCGGCTCCCATAGCTGTACAATAATTTCAGTCCAGGCATTTACCTTACCGCCACAATCAACGGAAGTAACAGGCGCCTGTTTGATTTCAGTAATATGGTAAGAAGGAGCTACCAGTTTGTTTGCCGCATATTGAAACTGTAATATCTGTTCAGGATATTGCTGCAGTTGCTCCTTAAATGTTTGCCAGGTCATTTTGGAATTACTCATTGTATAAAGATTTATGTTCGTTTTAAAATGATGCTTTTTCGGTGTTGACAAGCGCGGCTGCTCCTCCATACCAGCGCTTACGGAGCCAGAAGGCCACATTCACCAGTGCAATCAGGGCGGGCACTTCCACCAGTGGACCAATGACGCCTACAAATGCTTGTCCGGAATTGATACCAAATACGCCGATGGCAACGGCAATGGCGAGTTCAAAGTTGTTACCTGCCGCTGTAAACGCAATCGCCGCATTCTTCGAATAATCTGCTCCCGCAGCCTTCCCTAACACAAAGCTCACCAGGAACATGATGGCAAAGTAAATCATCAGTGGGATGGCTATTCTTACTACATCCATCGGAATCTGCACTATCAGTTCGCCTTTCAGACTGAACATCACGATAATGGTAAACAACAAAGCGATGAGGGTAATGGGAGATATAAACGGGATGAATTTTTCCCTAAACCATTCTTCGCCCTTCAGTGCGATCAAACCATATCTGCTGATCACACCGGCAGCAAACGGAATACCCAGGTAGACCCCTACGCTTTTGGCAATTTCACCAATAGAAACTTCCACCGTAATGCCTTTTATCCCGAATACGGTGGGAAGCCAGGTGATAAACACATACGCATATACACTGTAAAGTAATACCTGGAAAATACTGTTGAGCGCCACCAGTCCGGCGGCATATTCACGGCTACCGTCCGCCAGTTCATTCCAAACAATTACCATCGCTATGCATCGGGCCAGACCGATCAGGATAAGCCCTGTCATGTATTCCGGGTAGCCATGCAGGAATAATACCGCCAGCCCGAACATCAGGAACGGACCAACTACCCAGTTGAGCAGCAGCGACAACGACAACACTTTTGTGTTGCGGAACACCTCTCCCATCTTGTCGTACTTCACTTTCGCCAGCGGAGGATACATCATCAGTATTAAACCTGCTGCCAGCGGGATATTGGTGGTGCCGGACGAAAAGGAATGAATCAACCTGGAGGAAGAAGGAAAGAAATAACCAATTCCAACTCCGATAGCCATCGCCAGGAAAATCCATAAGGTAAGGTACCTGTCTAAAAAGCTTAGTTGCTTGCGCTGTGCCGGATTACAATTTTGCATGTCAATAGAAATAAGTCGTTTTTCCCTGAAAAGAAATTCATTGTATTATTGCAATATTACGATACGTTAGTGCAAAAAATTTTAACAGCAGGATTTTACGTCCGTTTGTTCCACGAAGAAGGCACTGAGCAACTTATTGTATTGATTCCAGACCTTTGGATTGATACAGTAGCAAACACTTGCTCCTTCAATCGTTCCCTGAATAAGGCCTGCTGTTTTCAATTCCTTCAGATGCTGGGAAGTGGTCGCCTGTGCTAAACCCAATTCGTCCACCAGATCTCCGCATACGCAGGCATTCTTTTTCACGAGATACTGCAAAATAGCAACCCTGGCGGGATGCGCCAGCGCTTTCGCCATGTTGGCGATGTCATTTTGCTGTTTGGTGAATAAATCTGATTTGGTAGCTCCCATACTATTACTGCTTTAACACATCGCAATATTACGATAAGTTATTAATCCGACCAAAGAAAGTTTCCTTCTTTACCCCAAAAAAATGATCCTGATGATGAGCAAATCAGTTCTTAACAGCCAATACCTTCTCCAGCCCCCATTTACACATCAATTTTGTGATTGGCTTTAGCGACTCTCCCAGCGCTGTTAAGCTATACTCCACCTTCAGCGGAATTTCCGTAAAAACTTTCCGCGTAATAACACCATCGTTTTCCAGTTGTCGTAATTGATCGGTCAACATTTTTTTACTGATGCCTTCAATATTTCGCATCATTTCACCAAACCTGTTTACATCATGTGCAATCAGATACAGAATAATGACTTTCCATTTTCCGCCTATGATTTTTATAGTGGCAGTTACAGGGCAGCGATTGTATATAGCATACGTGGAAGTAAATTCCTGGTATGCTTTGGATTTTTTTTCTGCGGTTTTCATTTCTAAACGGTTGATTGTTAACTACCGTTACAAAAAAGTGACCAGGCCACTTTTTTGTAACTACTTGTTTTTAGTAGCTATATAACTGAAAATTGTACCCAAAATAACTAAATAAACTGTAGATATTATGAGTCTTAAGAATCTGAATCCCGTTAATAAAAATACGCCGAAAAGAGTAGCCATCGTATTGGCCAATCCGGCAATATCATCTACCACAGGATGGCCGGTAGGTTTCTGGTGGAGTGAACTCACCCACCCTTATTATGAATTTGCAGAGAAAGGATATGAGGTATTACTTTTTAGTCCGGATGGCGGCAAATGCAGTCCGGATGCGATGAGTGACCCCAACGACCCTTCCGGCTACTCTTCCACCGATCTTATCAGCCAGGGTTTTATCCATACCCCGCAACTGCTGGCATTAATAGAAAGTACCAGGCCTGTCAGGGAAATAAATGTGGCGGAGTTTGATGCTATTGTAGTGGCGGGTGGCCAGGCGCCCATGTTTACTTTTGAAAGAGCAACAGACCTGCATGAAAAATTCCGGGCATTTTATGAGGCAGGAAAGGTAACGGTGGCCCTATGTCATGGCGTGGCGTTGCTCCGGTATGTGAAACTCTCAAACGGTGATTATCTCGTGAAGAATAAAACCGTAACAGGCTTTACCAATGCTGAGGAAGACTTTGCCGATGCCGCTGTATGGAGTATGAATCTCCTCCCTCGCGATCAACATGTGATGCCATGGAGAATTGAGGATGAACTAAAAAAGCTGGGAGCCAATTACATCCAGGCCGGTTTGTGGAAAGGCTTTGCTATCAGGGATGGTAACCTGATTACCGGGCAACAGAATTTCAGTGGCGCAGAAACAGCAAAACTTGTTATCCAGGCCTTAGGGGAATGATCAATAATAAAAACTCCTTATATTTACAGCGCAGGTACGGCCTTTTTCTTAGCCGTACCTGCTACTTATTTATGCCACCAAAACAGGCTACATCAAAGCTTATGAATAACTACCTGTTGTGAGACCAGGTCATTTCAAATAATTATATGCAACAATACAGATTTCTATCGCTGATCTTATTTTTTCTAGCCGCCGGCCATATCAAAGCGCAACAACMACTAAAAGAGAACCCTTTACTTATTCATTCCAATGCACCACTTACGTTCAATAATGTAAACGGGGAAACGATTAAAGAAGCGATGCAGTCTATCACGGCATTGTCGGACGCACGTGTAAAAAAAATCAGTACCATCCCTGCAGGCCAGCATACGGTTGCCAATACATTGCTGGCAACGGATGAACTGATGTATGATTTAACGGACTTGTCACAAAAGCTGGGATTAATAGCGGGCGTGCATACAAATGAGCAACTAAGAGATGCCGCCAATACCGCAAACGAAGAGCTATTAGCCTATATCAACAACCTTTACCTGAAAGAAGGGCTATATAACGCCCTGAAAAATCTGGCTGCATCACCCGCTTCAAAAAAAATGCCTGCCAATCAACAGAAGTACCTGCGCGAAACCTTACTCACCTTTGAAAAAAACGGCATGAAACTGCCGGTTCAGCAGCAGAAAGAAGTAATGGATATTAATCAGAAACTGGCAGCAACAGGTGTACAGTTCGATGAAAATATAGCAAAATATAAAGACAGTCTTCGTTTTACGGCAGCACAACTCACCGGTGTTCCGGAGCATATCCGGGCTCCCTGGAAGCGTGCAGATAGCACCTATGTCGTAAACATAAACACACCCAACAGCAATGCTATCGGCAGTTACGCACATAACAGTGATACCCGTCGCGCATTTTTTGTGGCGTACAATAACAGGGCTTACCCTAAAAATCTGGCCGTACTGGATAGCTTGTTTTATTACAGACAACTGCTCGCAAACAAACTTGGCTTCCCGTCTTATGCCTCCTATGTAGTAGTGGATAAAATGGCAGCTTCTCCCGATACTGTCTGGCGCTTTGAAAATGAACTTATTAAAAAGCTGTCGCCGCACGTAACAACAGACCTGGATGAATTAAGGCAACTGAAGCAACAGGATACATCCGCAGCTGCTGACTCCCTGTATGCCTGGGATATCAGCTACTACACGCAACAACTGCTTGATAAAAAATATCAGTTGAACAACGAGGAGGTAAGAGCCTATTTTGAGATGAATAACACCTTACAGGGGATGTTTACCGTATACCAGCAATTATTCAATATCGAGATCAGAGCAGCGGCCCATGTGCCCACCTGGCATGAAAAGGTAAAAGCATATGAGCTGTTTAAAGGCGGTAAAAAACTGGGGACCTTTTACCTGGACCTCTTCCCCCGTCCCGGTAAATTCACCCATTTCGCCACCTTCCCTATCTCCCTGTACCGTATCAGCAACGGCAGGGAAGTATTACCGGTTACCGCTTTCGTAGGCAACTTCGCTGACGGCGATGCGGGAACACCTGCTTTATTATATCATAGAGAAGTACTCATCTTATTTCATGAATTTGGCCACCTGCTGCATAGCTTGCTGGCCCGCTCTGATATCGCTTCACAGGGCCCGTTTACATTAAAAGGAGATTTTATTGAAGCCCCTTCACAGCTGCTGGAAAACTGGTGCTGGGAATATGATGCACTGAAATTATTTGCGCGGCATTATAAAACAGGAGCTGTACTGTCTCCCGGATTATTTGAGAAAATGAAGCGGGCAAAAATGGTTCAAAATGCGGCTAACTATATGAAGTATGTGTACGTGGGCGTACTGGATTTTACCTACCACGATAAATATGATAGTATAAAGCACAAAGATATCACAGCGGTTTCGGCAGACTTATGGCGCCTGATGCAGTTGCCATATGTTCCCAATACCCACGCCATTTGCAGCTCCCCTCATCTGAATAGCTATGGTGGCTTTTATTATGGCTACTTGTGGTCGCGTGTTTTTGCCCAGGATATGTTCTCGGTGTTCAAAAAGAACGGCGTGATGAATACCGCCACCGGGGTTAAATATGCCAGGGAAATACTGGAAAAAGCGGCCACTATAGATGAGCGACAAATGTTGTATAATTTTTTAGGACGCTCTCCCAACACCAATGCATTTTTTGAATCTTTGGGATTAGAGTAAGTTGCAGGCTGCTGTGTAATGCATTACACAGCAGCCTGCTGTTGACTTACTTCACCAGTTTCTTCACTTTAAAAAACTGTAAAACCAATCCGATGACCAGCAGCACCAATAAACCCTTTATGGCATCCTGCACAATCGGAGATGTAGGACCATCGGCCAGCGGATGCCCTACCGGTAGTCTTGATAACGTTTCGTTTACCGCCGGTATCATAGAAAGAAACAGGGTAAACGTCATGCAAAATACCTGTATCAGCAACAGGGTCCTTTTCCGGGAAGCATTCCGGCCAGGCAGGTAAGCCACTCCCAATAAAATAAGTATGAGTATTCCTATGCCATGGCCGGGATTAAAACCACCTGCTTTGGAAAGCCCGAATGACGTAACGCAAGCGATGACCGTCAGGATACTGTATATCTTTCCGGAGGAGGAAAAAGGGTTGATGATGCCCTCTTTTATCAATGCGGCTATAGCAAACAACAAAGCAATGATAGCAATAATAGTGTGTACAATACCTAAAATACTCATAGGGAAAAGATCTTAAAAGTGAGTGAATAAAGAAGTGACAGCCCTATCATTCAGGCGCCTGGTGCAAACATCGGGGGCTTAATGGAAAGCAATTTATGGCTATTAATTGAAATAATTTCTGATTTCAGATGTTGACAACAGTTCCCCATATGGAGGATAGCCCGTTAACGATCTTTCATCCACGCGATTCGTGTCATTTCAAACTTCAGCTCCTGCTCCCCGTTCATACCCGTTTCCTGCCAGCCTGATTTCCGGTAAAATGCCGCCGCCCTGGTGTCAGGTCCCGTCCCCAGCCAAACACGGTCTTTATTATTAGTAAAATACCAGGTAAGCATCAACTCCTGTAGTTTCCTCCCAATCCCTTTTCCTTCAAACGCTGGTAATAAAAACAAGGCCCATATGTTATCTTCTTTCACATCAACTATCGCAAATCCAACTATCCGGTTGTCTATCTCACATACCCATCCCTTCCCCCTGACAGTTAAAAATTCAACATAGTCATTGTAGGTGATCCGTTCAGGATCAGATAACTTATTTTCATTTACCCCATTTCTGACTACATGTATTTGTGCGATATCTTCAATGGTTGCTTCTCTAAAGTTCATGTGAGTTGTTCTTATAAATATTCATTTCAAATGCCACAAATGGCGTTCATACCAAACATAAACATTATGGCGCAAAAAAAGAAGATCCGCACTGAACGAACGCCTTACAATATTTATGCGCTACTAGTAATATTAAGGAAGATACCCTATCTTTAAATGATAGCCTTCCTGATTCCACATAGGCTGCTTATTGATTACCCAAGAAATTGATTTATGCCAGCATCGACCCACGTTTACCTGAGATTCTTTATCGCCATGTTCCTTAGTTCCGGCGCCATTTCCGCTTTTGCCCAAAAGAACCCGAACTATAACGAATCCGCTGTGGGGACCTATCAGTTGCCTTCTCTCTTAATTGACAACCATCATAAAAAAGTGCGGACTTCATCAGACTGGAATGGTCTCCGCAGAAATGAAGTCTTACAGCTGTTTAAAGAAAATATGTACGGTCAATTTCCGGGCCCGTCTGCAGACATGCATGTTGTAATACAGAAAATTGACAGCACCGCCATTGGTGGACTCGCCATTTCCAAACAGGTACGCATCTATTTAACTGAGGGTGAAAAGGGACCTTATATTGATCTGTTGTTGTATGTTCCGGCAAATACCACACGTCCGGTTCCTGTATTTGCGGGCTGGAACTTCCAGGGAAATCAAAGCGTCAGCACAGATGAAAATATTCTTGTTTCTCAACGTTATCTCGACTTTCTGAAAATCAAAAAAGATACATTAGCCCCTGCAAGAGGTGGTCAGGAAAAGTGCTGGCCAATTAAAACAATCATTGAACATGGCTATGGCGTGGCAACTGCCTATTATGGCGATGTGGAACCCGATTATCCGGATGGATGGCAAACAGGTATACGGAGCACTTTAGCTAAGTCGCTGCAGTTAAAGCCCTCTGATTGGTGCGCCATGGGCGCCTGGGCCTGGGGCTTAAGCCGCATATTGGACTACCTCCAAACCAACAAGGCCGTGGATGCCACAAGGGTAATGGTAATGGGGCATTCCCGCCTGGGTAAAATAGCGTTGTGGGCCGCCGCGAATGACACCCGTTTTGCAGCCGTCATTTCCAATGACTCCGGCGAAGGTGGTGCCGCATTATCTCACCGGAACTACGGACAAAATTTAAAAGGCATGATTACTTCATTTCCGCATTGGTATATTTCGAAGTATAAAGACTACGCGGACGATGTAAATGCACTTCCCATAGATCAGCATATGCTGCTGGCTTTAGCGGCGCCACGCCCCTTATACGTGGCCAGTGCCACCAATGACCGGTGGGCAGATCCCTACGGAGAATTCCTCGCAGCAAAAAACGCAGCACCAGTATATGCGCTTTTTAGCAAAAAAGGTGTGGGAACGGATGAAATGCCCGCACCGGATACGTCTGTGGGAAATACCATCCGCTATCATATCCGTACCGGCGACCACGATATTTTATTATTTGACTGGATGCAATACATCAGATTCGCGGATGAACTGGTGAAGTGATAACCCGGCCTATGTAAGTGCTACCAGGAAATTCTCTCCGCTGGCAGGGCTGAAATGATCTGTCCTGCCCATAAAATAACGTTGGGTCAGCGTTTCAGTTGACACCACCTCTATTGCTTTAAAACCTGCCTCCAATGCCATCTCCTGCATTTCTGCCGGGGTGAAAAAACTGATAAAAGGTGTTCCTGCTGCGGCTGCACCTTTATTGGCGATCTGCTGCAAAGGTTGATCCGCTTCCTCCAGCAGATCCAATGGTAAATAAAATGCCATGGCCAATGTGGAGCCGGCGGCCAGTGTGGCCATCTGCCGCAGGGTAGCCTCCACCGCTTCTTTTGTAAGATACAGACTAACGCCGGCGCAAGCTACCACCGCGGGTTTGCTGGTGTCAAAACCGGCTTTTATTAATTGCTCCCACCAGGAAGAAATTTCAAAATCAACAGATACAAAATGCAGCCACTGTGGAATGCCAAATCCAAGTTCCATTAATCGTTGTTGTTTCCAGGACTGCGTATCCGGTTGGTCAATTTCAAATATCTGTAACTGTGCCGCTATTGCCGGCTGGCGCTGCGCAAAAGTATCCAGCCCCGCACCGAGTATCACATATTGCTGGACGCCTTGTTGCTGTTGTGCTATCACCAGGTCGTCAATAAAACGCGCTCGGGCTACCACGGATGCACGGAGCCGTTTTGTAAAATCCGGGCTCATGTCAGGACGTTGCCGCCACTCACTACCAGGTGCTATCAGCTTAAATCCAATTTCGTCTTCCACGATATGTGGCAACGGATCCATCTGAACGTGCATGGCTCTCCATAAAGCTACCCTTACCGCTGTATTATCTGGTTCCACCTTTTTCTTATTTTGTTCCATCATGAACTTATTGCATTATTAATTCAACAAATTACTTCAATGACCGTAAGCCAATCATATTTCCTTCCGTATCTTCTATCAGCGCAAAATTAGCCACCAGGGATCTGGCAAAATTGTAAAAAACCGACAGCGCCTTTTTTTATGATGGCCATTCAGGAAATCCGGGCATCCGTTCAATAGATTTACGCAGATAAATACCAGGGCTTACGCCGGAAAAAAGCCTGAAATCGCGGATAAAATGTGATTGGTCAAAGTAGCCCAGTGAATGAGCAATTTGGGTGAGGGAACGAATTTTGCCTTGCCGTAAAAGCCCTACCGATGCCTGGAAACGGCAAATGCGGGCATACAAAACAGGTGTAATGCCAATATGCGTTAGAAAGAGTCGCTCCAGGGAACGCTCTGATAAATGGAGGTCATGCAATACCTGGGAAAGCTTCTTACCCTGTTGTAGTGCGGCTACAGCATAACCCGTTTTTTTGTTGTCGTCTTCGTGACGATGGGTTTGTTGCAGCAGGAATGAAAAAAGACAATCCGCCTGTTGTTGCCCGGAACTACAGTTCAGCAGCTGATCCGTCAAAGATGTTTTAGCAAGGTGACTGATACAAATATTTTGATCCGTTAACTCATTTGCGTTTAAGCCAAACACCGATTTAAGGGCTGCCGGATGAAAGTTGACACCGATCGTGCGAAAGCTGCCGCCCCCCTGCAATTTTCCATACCTCCTCGCCTGACCAAATACAAACAATTGTGGCAGGCGCTCTCCTCCGAAACCAGTGAATACTGCCGGGTTCTGCTGGAAAACAAGCCCCGGCTGACCATTACTCATTACCGTAAAAACCTTTTGTGATACATCGTCCGTCTGGTTTTCCAGGGACCAGAAGTATTGAACGTAGTTTTTCAACGATGGCGGGGGTGCAATTACCTGGTATTCCATTTTCCTGATAATGGGAGTTATTGATCTTTTGCATCTGACCTGGTGAAATAATCCGGTGGATATAGTTGCTGTCCATATTTTTCAAAAAGTGCCAGCACCTTTTGCTTCATGGCATCGTCCATTACGGGTGGAGGTAGAAACTCCCCTTCTGCCACGGGTACACCAAATTCCATAAACATTTCATCCAGTCCGGAAGGCACCACTACGCAAAGCAGCTTAGCCAGTTTATCGGACTTATTTTTAAAACTATGTACCATACCACCTTTAGGGATCACAATATATGCGCCCTGCGTTGCTGTGTACATACCTTCGTCCGACCATACCTCCACTTCTCCTTCCAGTACATAAAAAGATTCCTGGAAATCAGGATGCGCATGAGGACTGGGACCACCGCCCGGAGGCACCGACATTTCGATGGTGGCAAATTCGCCACCGGTTTGTTTCCCGGAAACAAGTATCCGGTAGTTACCACCCGCCACAGAAAGGATTGGCCCTTCATGGGCGCCTAATGTGATCACAGATTTCCTGGCATCTTCCATATAAACAAGTTGAAAATTATTACCCGAATTTACAAAATGTTTATTCCGCTCTCAGACTTTTTACCGGGTTGGCGATGGCCGCTTTTATCGACTGGTAACATACCGTCACCAGGGCTATTATGACGGTTAAAAGACCGGTTAATACAAATACCCACCACGCAATACCCACTCTGTACGTATAACTTTGTAACCACTTATGCATGCACCACCATGCCAGCGGGGCCGCTATTAAGAAAGAAATGATCACCAGTTTTACAAAATCTTTTGATAATAAGGTGGTAATACTGGATACAGATGCCCCCATTATCTTTCTTACCCCGATTTCCTTCACCCTGTTTTCCGCCATATAGGTGGCCAGTCCGAATAAACCGAGGCATGAAATAAAGATGGTGAGTCCGGCAAACAGGGCGGCAAGTATACCTTGTCGTTTTTCATTCTCAAACTTTCCTGCATATTCTTCATCCACAAACTTTGCATCGAAAGGATATTCGGGATTATACTTTTTGAAAATAAGCGCAGTCTTCTCCAGGTTTGCAGCAGTAGTATTCTTTCCGTTCAGCTTTATCTGTATCACATTAAAATTCATGAAACTGCTCTTGGCTCCGCATATTAATATCGGTCTTGTGCGTTCATAAGGACTTGTAAGAATAAAATCCTTAATAACCCCTACAATATGCCAGTCTATGCCCAGGTCCCCTACTACTTTGCCAATCGGATCTTTGAACTTCATCACCTTCAGCGCCGACTCATTTATAATCAGCCCCGTTGAATCAGTGGGATATTGTTTGAGGTCAAAATCTCTGCCCTGAACAAATTGTAAGCCGGCAGTAACACCCAACCCTTCATCAGACAAATACCGGTCGAAAGATGTTTTATCGTTGGGATCCTTCCCCTGCCAACTCTGCCCCCATCCATCGCTCCAGCGCTCTGTAAGCGGGGAGTTGGTTTTTGTGATGGACTTCGCAATACCTGATGACAGCAATTCATTTTTTATGAGTTCGTAGTTCTTAGGAATATCACCCGTCATGAAATGGTAAATGAGATTATCCCTGTTGTAGCCTGTCTCCCGGTTACGGGCGTAGTCTATTTGTTGTTTTACAATAACAGTGCAAATAATAAGGATGGTGGCGAATGTAAACTGTAATACCACCAATACTTTTCTGGGCGTTACTAATGCATTGGCTTTTTTAAATGTTCCCTTTAAAACCTTAACAGGCTGGAAAGCGGAGAGAAAGAAAGCAGGATAACTGCCAGCCAGCAACCCGGTAAAGAGGATAAACCCGATAAAGGCCATCCAGGTGTATATACTGCCGAAGTTGATGAATAGGGTTTTATCTGTAAGCTGGTTGTAAGCGGGCAGACTTACCTGTACAATAATGATCGCCGTGATGCCTGCCAGAAAGGCCAGCAAAACAGATTCTGAGATAAACTGGATGATAAGGGAACTCTTCATTGCTCCCACTACTTTTCGTATACCTACTTCCTTCGCCCGTTTTTCACTTCTCGCGGTACTCAGGTTCATAAAATTGATGCAGGCAATCAGCAATATAAACCCTGCTATGATACCAAATAGTTTTACGAATGAACCACGTCCGCCATTGTCTTCCATACCCCTGTCATCGAAAGTGGAATATAAACGCCAGCGGCTGAGCGGGTAAAGAAACCACTCCCATTTCATCGTTTTTGCTTCTCCATCGTATCGCTGCTTTAAATCCCTTACTTTGGCGGCAACAGCGGCAAAGCTTGCATTGGGTTTCAGCATTACATAGGTAGGGGTGCTGTTATCGTGCCAGCCCAAATCCTCGCCCTCCCTGTATTTTACATACGACCAGGGTAGTAGATAATCAAAATTGAACCTGGAATTGCCGGGCAAATCTTTCAGCACACCGGTAACCGTAAAATTGTCTTTATTCTCAATTTTCACCATCTTACCAATGGCATCTTCATCACCAAATAAAATCTTCGCCGTTTTCTCCGTCAGCACCACCGCATTCCGATCATTCAGCGCCGTCGCAGGATCTCCTTTCAGCATTGGGAAACTGAACATTTGCAGAAAACCGGTATCCGCCACCATGGCCGTCTTCATTACTTTTTTATCTCCTGCTGAAAGAAGGTAATTACTGGAACTCACCCTCACAGCACGTTCTACTTCCGGTAAATCTTTTTCCAGTACGCGGGCCGTTAATGCAGATACACTATTCCAGTTTGAGATACTACCTTCAAATGGTACGCGATTCCATACTTCGTATATCCTGTCTTTATTTTCATGAAACTTATCGTAGCTTAGTTCGTCCTGTATCCACAGCAAAATCAGTATCGCAGCGGCCATACCAATGGCCAACCCCGTAATATTGATAATGGAAAAGCCTTTATTGCGTAAAAGGCTCCGGTATGCAATTTTGAAGAAGTTTCTAATCATAGTATGTCAATCATTCCGTGTAGCGATCTGGATTTGCGTCAATGGCGAGCAAAGAGAATGCCGGATAGCCATATGACTGATTTACAGGGCTATAGCTATGTATAATGAATATACTGCTGTCCGTTTTCGACACAAAAACTGTCCGCTTTTGATACACATTGGTTGCGCCTGAAATAACAAAAACCTGCGCAATGCGCAGGTTTCCATTCTTTAATAATTCATGTATCAGACGAATCGAACTTCTTAAGACTTAATAAATGCCAGGAGATCCTTATTGATCGTGGCCGCTTCTGTAGTAGGCATACCATGAGGAAAGCCCGGGTATGAAATAAGCTTTCCATTCTTTAAAAGAGCCGCAGCCTTGAGTCCGGAAATGGGGTATGGAACGATCTGATCATCTTCTCCATGCATGACCAGCACAGGAATATCAACACTTTTAAGGTCTTCTGTAAAATCTGTTTCCGAGAAAGCCTTGATACAGTCGTAATGCGCTTTGATAGCTCCCATCATTCCCTGCCGCCACCAATTATCTCTGACACCCTGCGATATTTTTGCGCCTTCACGGTTATAGCCATAAAACGGAAGCGTGAAATCCTGGAAGTATTGGGTTCGTTGTGTGGCAGTGTTTTCCCTGATTTCATCGAAAACGGCTAATGGTACGCCATCCGGGTTTTTATCGGTTTTCACCATCAGTGGTGTTACTGCGCTGATGAGTACTGCTTTGGCCACACGGCCTTTTCCATATTTTGCCGCGTAGCGGATTACTTCCCCTCCACCTGTAGAATGACCAACGTGAATGGCATCTTTTAAATCAAGAGCTTTCGTAAGCTCTGCCACATCTGCCGCATAGGTGTCCATATCATGTCCGATGGCAGTCTGACTGGATCTTCCATGCCCTCTCCGGTCATGAGCAATTACCCGGTATCCCTGGCTGAGGAAAAACATCATTTGCCCATCCCAATCATCGCCGGACAAAGGCCAGCCATGATGAAAAACAATAGGTTGGCCTGTTCCCCAGTCCTTGTAGTAAATTTCGGTTCCGTCTTTTACTTTGATAGTACTCATTGGTTTGAATTTGAGTTAATGACTTTTAGGTTTTTTAGATTCAATCATTCAAAAACTATTAACCAAAAGATAGCCCTTTTAGTTTATTTGAGTTACGGATCAAGTTGAAAACGGGGGAATATCTTTTTTCAATACTCTCTAAATGCCCATACATTCGCATTTGTCATTCTCAAATCCCCACTACACTAGCTTTGAATATTATACAATACGCCATACACTCGCTTTAGATAATCTTCATTTTACCCCGCAAACCGGTTCCCCGGATTATGTTATATTTATAGTAATCAAAATAATCTCCCATGG
>NZ_JBFTHG010000022.1:0-95112 GCF_056394125.1 Chitinophaga sp. 10T418 | reverse complement strand
GTCCTTACCTAAAAGCGTATCTCCGTTCTTCAAACGGCTGGCCGCTTGCTTCTTGAAGGCTTCGAAATCAAAGTTTTGCTTTTCCATATTGTTTTATCAGTTTAAAGTTAAAAAACTTTTTACTGACACACTTTATGTAATAGTCTCCTTGGACTTGGTAAGCATTGTGTCGATAACCCGATATAGTGCTTGCCTGTCTTCATCTTCGAATTGTTCGATGAGTCGTAGCTTTTCCGAGATTGTCTTGTCTTCGATCTTCACTTCTTTGGGCACTTTGCCTTCAAAATGGATTAGTTCATCGATGATCATGCCGAGTAGGCGTGCATTTATAAGGAAGTTCGTTAATCTCATTAAGCCGCTTCATCATTTTGGGATCTTTAAGTATGTTGGTATCGTTAGCCTTACCGAGCCCAAAGCCAACAACCGTATCTAGGGTGTCCACCAGTTTTCTAATAACATCAATGAAAGGTAGTTTCCCTGTACTCTTTTGCCGAAAGTATCCCTTCCCTCGCTAATAACTGCTAGGATTACTAATCCGGGGTAATTCCGCAACCGATATCTAGCCAAATCGAAATATACTGGAACCCAAAAGAATTGCGGACTATTATATTTTATATTTAGCCACTTAGACGCACGCCAATTGATTATAAATACCCTGAGCCCCTCAACAAACCACATTTGAGCTCCACAACAAAACCACGCATCCAATTCCCGCCGACCTTTGTCAAAGCAAAAACAAAAAACTATGACAAAGATTTGGTTTATCACAGGAAGTTCCCGGGGACTCGGACGTAGCCTCACACAGGCAGTATTGGCAAAAGGTGACCGTGTAGCGGCTACCGCCAGAAATCCCGAACAATTAAAAGACCTCACGGCTACATACGGAGATCAGATCCTCCCTATACAACTGGATGTGACAGATAACGCGCAGATACAGGCAGCGGTGGCAAAAGCCATCACGCATTTCGGCAGGATAGATGTGCTGGTTAATAATGCCGGCTTCGGCATTACCGGTGCGGCAGAAGCATATACGGAAGAACAGGTACGTAGCCAGCTGGAGACAAACCTCTATGCACCGATCGCGATTACCCGTGCGGTATTACCTTACATGCGTCAACAGCGTTCCGGCCGTATCCTGCAAATCAGTTCTATCGGCGGACGGGTAGGCAATTTGGGCTTAACGATGTACCAGGCGGCTAAGTTTGGCCTGAGTGGCTTTACGGAAGCGTTGGCGAAAGAAGTGGCGCCGTTGGGCATCTTCGTTACGTCCGTGGAACCAGGTGGCTTCCGTACGGATTGGGGTGGTACTTCTATGACCTATGCACCCAAAGTAGAAGGCTATGAGTCTACGGTGGATTGGGTGATTAACTTCCTGAGAAAAGGAGACTATGTGCCGGTAGGAGATCCTGATAAGGCAGCGAAGGTGATGGTGGAGTTAGTTGATCATCCGGCGCCTCCGGTACACCTGTTATTAGGTAGCGAGGCCGCAGGTATTTTGAAACAGGCGGATGCAGCGCGGACGGCGGAGTTTGAAGAATGGCTACCAGTAACTATTTCAACGGATCATGATGATGCAGTAAATTTCCTGGAGACAGAATTAGGCCGGACAATTACCGCGAAACGCTAACTTTAAACAATCGGATATTGATTGGCAGCGTATATATACAGGAAGAATAGGTGAAGCCGAAAACAATTATATTGTAGTCATATGTCGAAGCAAATAGTTTACTCCTGTTATGTCAACAGGACCAGGGAGGGAGAGCAGTTTGTGCCGGTACATGTGTTCACTTACCAGATCTCCGGGTCGCTCATTTTCAATGACGGCAAGGACGCCCATATCTGTAATGAAGGGGCATTCAGATTTATTCGCCGCAATAATCTGATTAAGTTCCTGAAGCAACCACCGGAAAACGGTGAGTTCAAAACCATCTCCGTTTATCTGGAGGAGGAAACCCTCCGGGACTTCAGCATGGAATATGGCTATACAGCCGACAAACAAGTCGAAAGCCCTGTGGTGACAGCATTGAAGCCGGATCCGCTTTTCAAAAGTTATATGCAATCATTGCAGCCGTATGATACGCTGAATGAGTCGGGTAATGATGACCTGGTGAAGCTGAAATTAAAAGAAGCAATTTTGATTTTGCTGAAAGTCAATCCGGAATTGAAAAATGTGATGTTCGACTTCAGCGAACCCGGTAAGATAGACCTGGAGGCTTTTATGCTACAGCACTTCCACTTCAACGTAGCCATGAAACGATTTGCCTATTTAACAGGCAGAAGTCTGGCTACTTTTAAGCGCGACTTCGAAAAAATATTTCATACTTCTCCCAGTCGCTGGCTACAGCAAAAGCGCTTGCAGGAAGCTTATTACCTGATTAAGGAGAAAGGCAGGAAAACGTCAGACGTATACCTGGAAGTAGGTTTCGAAGATCTTTCTCACTTTTCTTTTGCATTTAAAAAAGCGTATGGCGTGGCGCCATCGGCGGTGTGAAAGCTGAAGGCATAAAGCAAAAAGCAAAAAGCTATTGCAGCGAAGAGGAACATTATCCATGCTTATCTTCGCTGCAATAGCTTTTTGCTTTATGCCTTCAGCTTTCTGCTCCACCTACATCCGTTGCCCGCCGATAGCCAAACCTCCATCTACCAGTATACTTTCTCCGGTGACAAAAGAAGATGCCGGGCTACTCAGCCACAACACCAGTTCTGCCACTTCTTCGGGTTTTGCAAAACGACCTATCGGTGCATGTTTCTTAAACGGCGCCTGTAATTCTTCCGCATTTTCCTGCGGGAAAAACCGGTCAAACATGGGCGTATGAATATAGCCGGGTTGAATATTGTTGATACGGACGCCCGCAGGTGCTGTTTCTATGGCCAATGAGCGGATCATACCATCCAAACCGGCTTTGCTGGCTGAATATACACTGGAACCGGCAGCAGCGCCCCTGGCCAGCCAGGAAGAGGTGTTCACGATGGCGCCACCGGTGCCCTGCTTCTTAAACTGCTCAATTTCATATTTGGCCGATAACCAAACCCCTTTCAGGTTGATGCCTATTACCTTATCAAATTCCTCTTCGGGCGTTTCATCTATTGCCGCAAAATGCCCTTCTATACCGGCATTGTTGAATGCGATATCCAGTTTGCCGAAACGTTGTAAAGTTTCCGCTATGAGTTGTTGTACTGCGTTGCTTTGAGATACATCTGCCGCTACGAAATGAACATTGGGGCTGATTTGTTGTAACTGGGCCAGGGCGGCCAGTCCTTCCTTTTCACGACGACCGGCAATCACCACTTTCGCGCCATTTTTGAGAAATAAGGTKGCTGTTGCTAAACCTATGCCTGTGGTACCGCCGGTGATCAGGGCTACTTTGTCTTTTAAAATCTCTTGTGCCATATCTTTTTTTATGACACAAAGATAGCGGGCGTTATCTTTCCGGAATTATGCGAATCAAACGGGTAGTTATGAAATGGAAACAGGTGCTTTGCGAAATTGATTAGGTGTTTGTCCCGTTTGTTTTTTAAAGAAGATATTAAAGTTAGAGGCATGTTCAAAGCCGAGGCAATAGCCAATTTCCGCGATATCGCAATTGCTGTGCAGTATCAGCGCTTTGGCTTCCTGGGTGATTTTTTCGGCAATCCATTCTGTGGTGGTTTTGCCGGTGGTTTCTT
This sequence comes from Chitinophaga sp. 10T418, assembly GCF_056394125.1. Lineage (NCBI taxonomy): Bacteria > Pseudomonadati > Bacteroidota > Chitinophagia > Chitinophagales > Chitinophagaceae > Chitinophaga > Chitinophaga sp. 10T418. The sequence continues at coordinate 91,446 of NZ_JBFTHG010000022.1, read as the reverse complement.
TCAATGCCCGGTTCAGGTGGTTGGTATGAACAGATAGTTGTTCTGCAAACTCGTTGGCATTTTTAAAACGGATTACCTGGTGGGGCGGGTCAATGGGGAATTGTCTTTCCAGTAGTTCGAGGAATAGTTCACTGATGCGTTGCGCCGCATTGCCAGCCTGGTAGTACGTGTCCGGCGCCTGCATTTTAAGTGCTTCGTGCATCACTATCTGCACATAACTCCGCAGGAGGTCATATTTATGTGCATAGCCGGCCTGCATTTCCTTGATCATGTTCTCAAAAATGTTCTGGAGAAAGACAGTCTTTTCTTTGTCGGGAAAAAAGACATGGTTACCACCCGCTTTAAACAAAGGCGACTGGGAAAGCCCTCCATTTTTTAAATTACTATCAATGAAATCTTCTCTGAACAAACAAAAATACCCGGTTTGATGATCTGTAAGTGGTTCCCAGGAATAAGGAATCATGGGATTCATAAAGGAAAGCGCGGTATTCTCCATACGGATGGATTTATCAGAATAAGATAAGATACCGCCACCTTTGGTGATCAGCGATATTTTATAAAAATCCCTTCTGTTCGATGGCAGGTTAGTACTGCTACAGCCAAATTCTTCCAGCCTGTTCACATTAAACTGCCCGCTTGGATATTGTTGGCCATGCAATTCAAAAAATTCATCAACCGTTTCTTTCGCTTTCATCGGCCAAAGTTATGAAATTCAAACGGAATCCGGCGAACCTATGCCACGGGCAGATGAACTGCTTTTTTCTACAATTCATCTGGTTAATACAACAGCTCATGAGAAAATGGCTGGCTAAACCACGGCGGGAGGGCATTTTTGTAACTCGCACTAAATAACAGGATATGAAATTTGAGAAAGTACACAACAAAGGACAGGCGCAGATCTTCAGTAACCGGTACCTGGAGCTGTTGACGAAAACCCATCCCATTGTTATTTTCGGTATGTACTTGCCTGTGATCGGGTATATGCTGTATTACAGCAAAACAACGCTTGATTATAGTTATATCAGGATCATCCTTGTGTACCTGTTGGCGGTGCTGKGTTGGACACTCTTCGAATACCTGGCCCACCGGTTCGTGTTTCATTGGGTAAGTGAAAATCCCAGGGCCAGGAAGCTGACCTATACCATGCACGGCAACCACCATGAGTATCCGCGCGATAAACAGCGGCTGTTTATGCCGCCGGTCCCCAGCGTGATCATCTCTTCCTTTCTCTTTTCCATTTTTTACCTGTGCATGGGACACAACGCATTTGTATTCTTTCCGGGCTTTATGTCGGGTTACCTGATGTACGGCAGCATGCACTATGCTATTCACGCCTGGGCGCCGCCATTCAGATGGCTAAAGCCGCTCTGGCGCAATCATCATCTCCATCATTACAAAAATGAAGAGTTAGGTTTTGGTGTCAGCTCTACACTCTGGGATCGGGTATTTAAGACCATGTTTTCCGGGACAGCAGAAGGCATAAAGCAGAAAGCAAAAAGCTATTGAAGCGAATGAAAAATGTAATATTATTCTCGCTTTAGTCATTCGCTTCAATAGCTTTTTGCTTTCTGCTTTATGCCTTCTGCTTAAAAAAATATGCTATTTTACCAATAGCTATGAAAGTATTACTCCTGCTACTCTGCGGATTTACCACGCACCGCGACAGTTTGCCTGAACTCACGCAACTGGACTACAAAGTAGTACCAGCAACGGAATGGAACAACTTGTTTACCCGCCACTCCGGCTGGTTTGGGGGCGATGGCATTTTTACCATTCCCATGAATGGCGTAGACACGGCGCATGCAAATGACAGCACCCTGATCCTGTTCAGCGATACCATGACCGGCGATATCAAAGCCGGTAAACTCCAGCCGGGATTTTCTATGATCCATAATTCCGTGGCTATCCTTAATGGGAATGAACCGTTGGAGAAAAATATCCGCTTCTATTGGAATTTGGATAGCAAAGGGCAGCCGGCTACTTTATTTGAGCCGCATACACCGGCAGCAGGTAAAGATGATTACTATTGGCTGGGAGACGGTTTTGTAAATGCCGCCGTGAAGCACAATACGTACATCTTTGCGTATCGTATCCGGAATATCAGCCGGGAGGATTTTGGTTTTGCAGAAGTAGGGAATGTGTTGATCGTATTGCCTGCGGGTAGTAAACCGCCGTTTAAAGCGCATCGGCAAATGGATACCCCGTTGTTTCTGCCGGCGGATAGTAGCCAGGGGAGCGGGTCCTTTGGCGGCGCTGTATTTGTGAATACAAAAGAGGCGGGTGCGCCATATCCCGATGGGTATGTATATGTGTATGGGGTAAGAGGGCAGGAGAAGTCTGTGCTGGTGGCCAGGGTACCGGTAGCGGAAGTGGAAAATTTCGGGAGATGGCGTTATTGGGATGGCCATCAGTGGAATGCGGACGTACGCCAGTCGGCGGCTGTTACAGCACATGCTTCCAATGAACTGAGCCTGACGCCACTAAAGGATGGACGTTATGCCCTTGTATTCCAGGTAGATGGTATGGGGACTGCTGTTGGTCTGCGGCTGGGATTAACGCCTGCAGGGCCTTTTGGACCCATTATTAAAATATGGGAATGCCCGGAAGTCAAAGAGGACAAACATTTTTTTGTGTATAATGCCAAGGCACATCCGCATTTGTCAAAGCCGGGTGAGCTCCTGATCAGTTACAATGTCAATTCCTTCGATTTCTTTCACGTGCTGCCACAGTATCCAAACCTTTACCGGCCACGTTTTATTAAAATAATTTTCCCGCAGCAATAATGGGCCTGCGCATGAATGATGTAGAAGGGTTTTTCTGCGGGCACATGGGGGGCAGTCGCCTCTGTTAACCGTTTCAGGCCACTTATCCTTATCCTGCTTGAAAAGCGCTTTCCTTTTTATATTTTGGTGGAGCGGCTTTCTATAGCTGCTTATCAACAGAATACTAAACAGCGCTTATGAAGAAACTATTATTCGGGTGTGCTGCCATGCTCATGGTGGCGACCTCCTATGCCCAGGAAAACGCATTGTGGCTGAGGAATCCCACTATCTCGCCGGATGGTAATACCATTGCCTTCGGCTATAAGGGAGATATTTACCGGGTAGATGTCAAAGGTGGGGTAGCAGTACCGCTAACCATTCATGAAGCCCACGACATGCTGCCGGTATGGAGCCACGATGGGAAATACATCGCCTTCGCGAGTGATCGTTACGGCAATTTCGATGTGTTTGTAATGCCCGCTACCGGTGGAACGCCGGTAAGGCTCACCACTAACAGTGCGGCTGATTTTCCTTATGATTTTACAGCAGACAACAAACAGGTACTTTTTGGAAGCGCCCGTAATGCACCTGCTGCGAGTGTAAGGTTTCCTTACCGCCTGTTCAGAAACATGTATACCGTGCCCGTTAATGGTGGCCGCGCTGTATTGATCAGCGCTGCCGGTGCTGATGTAGCCCATTATAACAAAGCCGGTAATAAAATTATTTTCCAGGACAGGAAAGGATACGAGGATCCAATGCGCAAACACCACGTATCTGCTGTTACAAGAGATATCTGGGTAATGGATATTGCCAAAGGCAGCTATGATAAGGTGTCTGCGTACGAAGGGGAAGACAGGGAGCCTGTCTTCGGTAATGGTAATGATATTTATTATCTCAGCGAAAAAGGAGGTATTTCTCAGAACCTCTTTAAAGCATCACTGACCGATAAAAGCAGTATGCAGCAGCTCACCACCTTCACAAAGCACCCGGTGCGTAACCTGTCTAAAGCAGATAATAATACTTTGTCCTTTACCTATAACGGTGAAATATATACGCTAAAGGAAGGGGAACAGCCCCGTAAGCTGGAAGTGAGCATCTTCAACGACGGCCGCGCAGGCATCGTGAAGAATGTACCGGTTAGTGGTAACGTCACCGAATTTGCTATGAGTCCGGATGGCAAGGAAATGGCATTCATTGCCCGTGGAGAAGTATTTGTGACCAGTGTGGAAGGTAACATCACCAAGCGCATCACCAACACCCCGCAACAGGAAAGAATGGTGGAATGGTCGCCCGATGGCAAGAAGCTGATCTATGCAGCAGAACGCAACGGCAACTGGGACATCTACCAAACCACCAAAGTACGTAAGGAAGAATCCTACTTTTTTGCTTCCACCATCCTGAAAGAAGAACCAGTGATTGCAACGGCAGCAGAAGAGTTTCAGCCCCTGTTTTCTCCTGACGGCAAAGAAATTGCCTACGTAGAAAACCGCAATGTGCTGAAAGTATTTAACATCGCTTCCGGTAAAACACGTACGTTGTTACCAACAGGTCACAATCATTCCTACTCCGACGGCGACTGGACCTTCGAATGGAGCCCGGATGGCAAATGGATACTGGCCGATGATCAACAAGGCTACTTCTTCTCCGCAAATGCCGCACTGATTTCAACAGAAGGAAAAGAAACTACTGTTTACCCGGTGAAAAGTGGTTTCGGAGAAAGCAGCAGCAAATGGGCGGCTGATGGTAAAATGCTTACCTGGACCAGCGAGCGGGAAGGACGTAAATCCCTCGCCAAACAAGGGAGCCGCGAAGTAGATATCTACGCCGTATTCTTCGACCAGGAAGCATTCGATAAATACAAATTGTCGAAAGATGAATTTAACCTGCTGAAAGAAAAAGAAGCGACCGGTGGTAAAGCCGCAAAAGACTCTGCTCTCAAAGCAAAAGATTCTGCCGACACTAAAAAGACCTTCCAGCCGGATTTTAATAACCTGGAAAACAGGAGAGTTAAATTAACCATCAACAGCGCTTCTATCAGCGACTATGTACTGAACAAAGATGCCAGCAAACTCTATTACATGGCCGCTTTTGAAAAAGGCTATGATCTGTGGATGACAGAACCCAGAACAGGAGAAACCAAAGTACTGGCTAAACTGGGCGGCGCACCAGGCAGCATCGCTCTCAGCAAAGATGGTAATACGCTGTTCGTGAGCAACCGTGGCAGCGTAGTGAAAGTAGAAACCGGCAGCGGCAAAATTACGCCGGTATCTATCAGCACAGAACTATCGCTCAACCAGGACGAAGAACGCAAGTATATTTACTGGCATGCATGGAAACAGGTGAAAGAGAAATTCTATGATCCTACTATCCGAAACATCGACTGGAAAATGTATGGCGATAACTACGCCCGCTTCCTCCCGTATATCAGCAACAACTACGACTTTGAAGAATTGCTGAGTGAACTGCTGGGTGAACTGAATGGTTCCCACACCGGTGGCCGTTTCTCGCCACAACCCGTAAATGGCGATAACACCGCCACGCTGGGACTACTGTACGATGAAAGCTCCACCGCCGATGGCCTGAAAGTAGATGACATCATTGCCGGTGGTCCGTTTGATAAAGCTGCCAGCAAACTGAAGAAAGGTAACATCATCGAAAAAATCGATGGCGAAAGCATTACCACAAAATCAGACTGGGCATCCCTGTTAAATCGTAAAGCAGGTAACAATATCCTTATCAGCATCTACAACCCGGATACCAAAGCCCGTTGGGAAGAAACGGTGAAACCTATTACTGCCGGCGAAGAAACTACGCTCATGTATAAACGTTGGGTAAACAACACCCGCGCCATGGTAGATAAACTCAGCAATGGCAAAGTAGGATATGTACATGTACAGGGTATGAACGATGCCAGCTACCGCTCCGTATACGATGAAGTAATGGGCCGCAACAAAGATAAAAAGGCCCTGATCGTTGATACCCGCTTCAATGGCGGCGGATGGCTGCACGATGACCTGTATAACTTCCTCAGCGGTAAAAACTACCTGAAGTTTGCGCCACAGGGTCAGGTGCTCAATGGCGGTGAACCTACCGGCCAATGGCAGGCGCCGAGCTGCGTACTGATGAGTGAAGGGAACTATAGCGATGCATACATCTTCCCCTATGTTTATAAACAAGGTAATATCGGTAAACTGGTAGGTATGCCGGTACCAGGCACGGGTACAGCCGTATGGTGGGAAACCCAGATAGACCCTACCATGGTATTCGGTATTCCAATGGTAGGCACCATCGGTAAAGAAGGTCGCCCTACAGAAAATTTGCAGATAGAACCGGATATCCGCGTGCCACTCCGTTATGAAGAATTCCTGGAAGGGAAGGATGCGCAGTTGGAAGCAGCCGTGAAAGAGATGTTAGCGGAGATAAAGTAAAAAAGATAATAATTTGTATGCAGGCCCCCGGAGCTGAATGCTCCGGGGGCTTTTTATTTGCAGGGTATTGTTTCTATTTGTACGAAACGTTAGCTTTACGTTAATAGGTAATCTTTTAAATTATCAACCATTCATTTTTTGCCGGCCATAAAAGTATTACAGTAAGAGATGATGACCGATTACGCCAATTATGGGGATGACGCGCTGGTTCAGATGATGAGCAATGATGACCACCACGCCTTTACAGAAATCTACAACAGGTATTGGAAACGCTTGTATGTACTGGCTTATGATCGTTTGCGCTCACGGGAGCTGGCGGAAGATGTGGTGCAGGATGTGCTCACGGGCCTGTGGCAGCGCAGAGGGCAAACCATTATCAGATCTTTACCTGCCTACCTGGCTACGGCCAACCGGTATGCAGTCTTTACCCAATTATCTAAACTCATCCCTGTTACCGCAATGGAAGCGGTGCCGGAAGCCGTTCAGGCCGTAACAGATGATACCGCCGAATTACATTTTCTGCAGCAATCCATGCAGGAACAGCTGCAACAGCTACCTGAAAAATGCMGGATTGTATTTGACTATAGCCGTAATATAGGCCTGAGCAATAAAGAGATTGCCGCCGAACTCAATATCTCCGAGAAAGCGGTAGAAAAGCACATCACCAAAGCCCTGCAGCGACTGCGCCTGCAATTCCGGAACTATTTTCACGCCCTGTTTTAATAAAGAAAGCCCCCCGCAAAAATATTTTTTCTCCGGAGGTAGGGTAACGACCTTATTTGAAGACTTATCTATGTAGCACTCTGTAAATGATTAACACGGATGGAAAATAAAGAACTGGCCTTACTATCACAAAAGTACCTTGCCGGAGCGGCCAGTGATGAGGAGAAGGACCGTTTACTGCAATGGTACAATGCATATGATGAACAGTCGCTGACGGTTCATTTAACGGCGGAGGAAGCCGAAACGGAGGCGATGATGGAGCTGCGGATGCGCAGGCGACTGCATGCCGCTACGCTCCCGGAAACGCCTGGGAAGGTGGTGCCAATGCGCCGCTTCAACTGGAAAATAGCTGCCGCAGTAATATTGTTGCTGTCAGCGGGTGGTGGCTTTTACTGGTTTCAATCCGAAATAAAAGCCCCATTGGTACAAAAAGCAGTGCCGATTATGCATGGCGGGGAAAAAGCGACCCTTACCCTGGCAGATGGCACTGTGGTGAATCTGGACAGTGTCAGCACAGGTGTATTGTCGGTGCAGGGGAATAGTAAAGTAGAGAAAACAACACACGGACAAATCGTTTATAAGCACAACGATGCCACATCAACGACGGTTGCTTATAACGTACTCCGGACGCCCCGCGGCGGACAATATAAAATTACGTTGCCGGATGGCACGGAGGTATGGTTGAACGCAAGTTCTTCTATCAGCTATCCAACCGCGTTTACCGGCAAAGAGAGAAATGTGACGATCACCGGGGAAGTGTATTTCGAAGTGGCCAGTGAAGCAAATCGTCCATTTACCGTAAAAGTAAATCAGATGGAAGTATTGGTGCTGGGTACACATTTTAATATCAATGCCTACGCAGATGAAAAGACCATCAATACCACACTACTGGAAGGAGCGGTACTGGTACGGTCAGGCGGAGATGAGGGTAAACTACTGCTTCCCGGGCGTCAGGCCAGGGTGAGTGCCTCGGGTGATAAAATACAGGAAGTACGCAGGGTAGATGCCAGCAGTGCCATCGCCTGGAAGAACGGGTATTTTTCTTTTGATGAAGCAGATATCCCTACCGTGATGCGACAATTATCGCGGTGGTATAATATCGAAGTCAGGTATAGTGATAAAGTGCCGGAAGGAACCTTTACCGGGGAGATAGGTAGAAGTCTTACCCAGGAGCAGCTGTTGAAAGTATTGTCTCAGGCAAGAATAAACTTTAAAGTGGAAGATGGAAGAAGGATTGTCATTTATCCATAAATTAAATCAATAACCAACCATAGCTGATACCACCAACGTCAGCAAACCAACCATTGTGCAGGGTCTTCACCAACGCCCGCACAGATAGCTATCCGTAATATCATGTTATGAAGTAATGAGGTCCACCGGACGCGGAGGTCTTATGTTCATCCATAAAAAAAACCTGGTGTCAAGATTGGCGTCCGCACCAGGTTTTTGATCAATGGTTAACCTTTTTAGGAAAGCTTTTCACTGCCTGCAAAGGCGGATGAGAAACATTTGTCAACCAAAAACCAATCTAAGGTATGAAAATTAATGTTGATCGCAACCGGCATGGGTATGTCCTGTCATTGGTTGGTTCACTTGTTCAAGGAAGGTCCCCTCAACCAGGGACTAATTATGTAACCAAAATCTGGCGAGTAATGAGAATGACCGCAGTTTTATTAACGGTGCTGGCTTTACACGTTTGTGCCAGCGGAGTTTCACAAACGGTCACTGTTTCCTGCAAGGATATGCCGCTACAGCAGTTATTCAGTGTGATTAAACAGCAAACCGGTTACGTCTTTTTTTACCGTAGCAAAGATTTGTCAGATGTGAGCCCGGTCTCGGCAGAGATCAGGGAGGTACCACTGAAGGTAGCATTAGGAAAACTGCTACAAGGCAAACCACTGAGTTTCGATGTGGAAGGAAATACGATTGTTATTTCCAGGAAAACAACCACTGGACCGGAACGTAACAGTAATGATGAAGCGGCGCCGCCGGAGGATATCCGCGGTAAAATAGTGGATACAAAAGGTCATCCGCTGCCGGGCGTAACGGTGCGGGTAAAAGGGAGCAATATTGCTACCATCACTGATCAGGCGGGCTTCTTTTTACTCCGCAATGCGGGCACCCGTCCTGTATTAATCATCACCTGTGTAGGCTTTGAATCACAGAACGTCAGCACGGGTGGTAAGCTCTCCATAGAAGTGGAGCTGACGGCAAAAGTTGATGACCTGAACCAATACGTGGTAGTGGGTTACGGCAGCACTAAAAGAAAGGACCTTACCGGCTCAGTGGCCTCCGTGAATGTAGACGAGGTAAAGAATGTACCTTTTACCAGCATCGACCAGGCGCTCTCCGGTAAAGCGGCAGGCGTACAGGTAACCCAGTCGGATGGCTCTCCGGGCGGTGTAGCCAAAATCCGTATCCGGGGCGGTACCTCCCTGCTGGGCGGCAACGACCCACTCTACATCATTGATGGGGTACAGGTAACCATACAGAACAGGTATATACAGAACCAGGCAGAAGTGGTGAATCCAATAGAAAGGGCCGGTAGCGATGACCCCAACAATGGCGTAAGTGGTTCTTTCTCCAGGGGACTGAATAGCCTGGCAGGTTTGAATATCAACGATATTGAAAGCATCGATATCCTGAAAGATGCCTCCGCTACTGCGATCTACGGGTCCAAAGCGGCCAACGGTGTGATCATCATCACCACCAAAAAAGGAAAACTGAATCAGAAACCAGTGCTGGAAGCAAATTATTATGCTGGGGTGAGTACGCCGATTAAAGAAAAACTGCTCAATGCTACTGACTATATTTCGCTGTTAAAGGAAGCAGCAAAAAACCTGAACGATGCAAGAGCTGCAGCGGGGGATCCTGCCAGCACCAAAGCCAACAATATCCTGAATAATCCGGCCAGTCTGGGTTCGGCCAACACCGACTGGTTAGGCCTGGTGTTACGCAATGCCAGCTCACAAAATGCAGATATCTCTGTTCGTGGTGGTGGCTCAGGCTCCCGTTACTATACTTCTCTGGCCTATAACAAACAGAATGGGGTGGTGCTGGGAACTGATTTCTCCCGTATTTCCGGTAAGATCAGCCTGGATAATGAAATCACGAGCCGCTTCCGTGTTATCACCAACCTCGATTACGGATTCACTAAAAATAACATCACCAACGGTGTTTATCCTGCCGCATTTTTTGCCCCGCCTACTTTGCCGGCACGCAATCCGGACGGTTCCTATTATCGCTTCCTGGGCTCCCAGATAGGGGGCTATGATTACCAGGGTAATCAAAATCCGCTGATCCTGCTGGACGGCATCAACGAAGGAAAAACATCTTCCCTCCTGGGATCCCTGTCTGGTGATTATGATGTGCTGAAAGACCTGAAATTCCGGTCTACCATCTCTGTAAACTATAACAATTATCATCAGTTGAATTATGTTCCCAGTAGCGCTGTTATCGCCTCTCCAAGTGGGGTAGACGATTCCAATGGTGGTACGGCTGCACAGGCGCAAACGGAGGACGTGAACCTGTTTTTTGAAAATACCCTCACCTGGGATAAACAGTTTAATGAAAACAACCGGCTGAATTTACTGGGTGGTACTTCCTGGCAGAAATACCGTTACAATTCCTTTTCCGCCAGTGGGCAGGGCTTTCCCGATGATAAATATCTCAACAACCTCTCCTCCGCTGCTATTACTTTACCAGGATCAGGTACTTCTGGTCAGAACTCCCTGTTGAGCTTTTATATGCGCGCCAATTACGCCCTGAAGGAAAGATACCTGCTCACTTTTACCGGCCGTTCAGATGCATCTTCTAAATTCCCCTCCAGTAACCGGGTAGGTTATTTCCCTTCCGGTGGTGCTGCATGGCGTATTTCAGAAGAGCCGTTTATGAAAAAGGTAACCTGGGTAAATGAACTGAAACTGAGGGTCAGCGCAGGTTACACCGGTACGCAGAACTTTGGTGATAATCTTTACTACACTTTATATACACCCGGTTCCTATGGTGGTGTAAATGCACTGATACCTACTCAGCTGGGTAATGATAAAATCAAGTGGGAATCTACCTTGCAGAAAGATCTTGGTCTGGACTTTGAAATGTTTGGTTCCCGTTTACGTGGCGTGTTCGGATATTATGAGAAAAATACCACGGGCTTATTAATGGCTACACAGCTGGCTCCCAGCTCTTCTTACAATAACGTGATCTCCAATTTTGCCACCATCAATAATAAAGGATTGGAACTGGATCTGCGGATGGATTTTATTAAACATAAAAAATTCCAATGGACAGGTGCCATCAATGTTTCCGGTAACAAGAGTAAGGTAACAGATATCAACGGTGACTTTACCAATGCAGGGACGGTTGCTTCCTATATCCAGGGTAACACCATCGTAAGGAAGGGAGAGCCACTGGGCCTTTTCTACGGGTATAAAATGAAAGGAATCATCCAGAACGAAAAGGAACTGGAAGCATATAAAAAAGAATTTACTTTAGCCCGGTACTTTGCTCCTTACCTGGGTATCGGCGATCCGATGTATGAAATAGGGGATGATGGCTTCTTCAAAAGTGATGTCATCGGTAAATCCCAGCCTACATTTTTTGGCGGGTTTACGAACACCTTTACCTTTAAAAATTTCAGTCTGATTACGCTGCTGACTTTCTCCCAGGGAGGACAATTGCTATACCTGACAGATATTCAGAATAAGTATTTCGATAGCTACGCTAACAGAGGCGTAAAGATCAAAGAGCGCTGGACGCCGGAGCATCCGAGCAATGACCGCCCCCGACTGATATTGGGCGAAAATTCTACAGGTCCTTCCAGCAACGATATATACGATGGCTCCTATATCAAATTAAAATCCATTACACTCACTTATCAGCTTCCGGCGAAAGTAGCTTCCTCACTCCATATCAGGGATGCATCCATGTATGCCTCTGCCACCAACCTGTTTACGATCAGCAAATATCCGGGTCCCGATCCGGAGGTAAGTAACAATCCTTACAGCCTGATCAACGGCAGCAGCGATGTAAGCACTTTCCCCACCACGAAGCAATATAATATCGGTCTCCGTTTTGGATTTTAAAACAACAAAAAAGATTTTATGAAAAGGATCATATATGTAATGTTCGGTGCGGTATTGATAGCAGGTGTGGCCTGCAAAAAGGAGTTGGGAAAACTGCCTGAAAATGCCAAAGTGGATGGTAATACCATCCTGGATCAACGCACGTCTGAAATAGCTTTGAATGGCGTTTACTACCGTTTTGCAAATGTGCAGGCGGAAAATAATGTAACGAGTTGGATGGAGCATGAAGTCCCACCCGCCGTATTTGCGGGATATATGGGATACGGATATGGTGCAGACGGTGCTGAAATTAACAACTACAATAATTCCTTTTTTGCTGACATATACTGGACAACTTCCTATCAGTTAATCAATGCCGCCAATGGGGTAATCAAAGGCGTTACTGTATTGGATGATAAGGGATTTACCGGCGACAGGAAAAAACAAATCCTCGCAGAAGCACGATTCCTGCGTGCTTACGCGCATTTTAAGTTGTTGAGCTATTTCGGACAATGGTTTGATCTGAATAGTCCCCTTGGCGCTTTGCTGCGGGATGAATTTGTAACAGTGGGAGAGATCTCCAAAGCACGTAGTTCAGTGAAAGACAGTTATACTTCCATCCTCTCGGATCTGGATGATGCCATTGCCAATGCGCCTGCGCAAAGTCAGCCGATTTATGCTACCCGCTGGGCCGCAATGGCACTGAAGATGCGCGTGCTGATGAGTCATGGTCAGCCGGCAGATTACCCGGCGGTAACTGCGCTGGCCGACAGTATTATTCTGAACAGCAAATACACCCTGGAGCCTCAAATGAAGGATCTCTTTTACGTGAAAGGATTAACCAGTCCGGAAGTAATATTGGGCATAAAATCACAGCAAAATCAGGAAAGCTATTATTATGTTCTCAGCAAGCAGTACTGGCCAGGTGCATCTTCCCTCTATGTAGCTAAAAAAGCGTTGAAAGACCTGCTGGCAAATGATCCACGTGGCGCCTGGATGATAGGTACCGCCAACCGCTATGCGGATGATACCTACTATTTCCTGAAGTATATTCAGGAGGGAAATAAACCTACAGCGCTGACGGAAACCGCTTATTCCATCCGTTTATCAGAGGTATACCTGCTGAAAGCGGAAGCCATTGTGCGTGCCGGTGGTAGCTTAGCCGCGGCCCGTGATATCCTCAAAAATATTATGGGACATGCCGGCGTAACCAACTTTGCGGCAGTAGACAATGCCGTTAGCGTAAACGATGTATTAAAGCAATTGTATCTCGAAACCTCCAGGAACCTGGTAGGAGAAGATGGACAGGAATGGATGGCCTTACTACGGCTTCCGTCTGCACTGATCCAGGAACTGCGGCCCACTGCTAATGATAAGGTCAAATATATTCTGCCGATTCCGCATCAGGAGTTCCTGAACAACCCGGCTATCGGGCCACAAAATCCAGGTTACCAAAAATAATTAACACCTTAAAAATTCAGTATGAAGATCCACACAAAAACCATGTTTGCCGCACTGCTGCTCACCGCCGCCTGCAGTCAGCCCAAGGCACCTGCGGCCAGCATTACGGCAGCCATAACGGGCCTGAAAGACTCCGTTGTGTACATTTCCATACCGGTCGGTGATTCTGCTAAAACAGATACCGTTCCGGTGAAGGATGGGAAGTTCACCTGGACCGGTACCATAGCGGAACCGCAAAAGATTTATATCGGCACAACCACCCGCTACCTGGAACTGTTCATGGAAAATACCGCTGTACAGATAAATGGAAATATCGATTCCATCAGCCATTTACAGATCACCGGTTCCGCTTCTCAGGATGCTTATAAAGCATACGGAAACTCCATTGCAGATATCTCTGCACAGGAAGATACCCTCTATTCAAAATATGATGAAGTAAAAGGTAATGATACCGCCGAAGCCGCACTGGAAGCAAAGATCGAAGCCCTGCGTTTACAAAGAAGAGCGAGATCCAAAGCATATATCAAAGCACATCCGGAAAGTGTAGTGAGTGTAGATCTGGTGTCAGGCATGGCGATCATGGGCGAATATGCACCGGTAGACAGTGTCTTCCAATTGCTGTCGCCTGCTGCCCAACAAACAGCTGTTGGCAAAAGGCTGGCTGCCCGTTTAGCCATCCTGAAAAAGAGCGCTATTGGCCAGCCTATGATAGATTTTACCCAGGGAGATGTAGATGGTAAGCCCGTGCGTTTATCCGATTTTAAAGGCAAATATGTGCTGCTCGATTTCTGGGCCAGCTGGTGTGGCCCTTGTCGCGCAGAAAATCCGAACGTGCTGAAAGCATATAATAAATTCAAAGACAAAAACTTCACCGTCCTCGGCGTGTCTCTCGATGATAAAGCAGACAAATGGAAAGAAGCGATTGCTAAGGACGGCATGCCATGGATGCAGGTATCCGATCTGAAAGGCTTCCGTAACGAGGTAGCGCAACAATACGGGATCCAGGCAATTCCCTGTTCTTTCCTCATAGATCCGCAGGGAATTATTATCGCGAAAGAATTAAGAGGTACGAAACTGCATACACAACTCGCTGAAATATTAAAATAGAAAACCCACAAACAGGTATGAAAAAAACAATCGTACTGCTGGCCGCGATACTCACTACCGCCGCAGCACAGGCACAACAGAATACCACCATTACCGCCACCATCAAAAACCTGCCGGCAGGTGAATGGGTGTACTGGCGCTCACAGGGCGATGATGACCGCCGCGACTCCGTGCAAACCACCGCCGGCGGCTTCACCATCAAAACAAATATCAAGACCGGGGAAGCCGATTTCTACGTGATCCGGATCGGGAAATCTTATGACGACTATAGCATGACCTTCTATTACCTGGATAAAGGTAACATCACCATTAAAGGCGATGGACCCATGTTTAAAGACGCCGTGTTTGCCGGGCCGCAATTCATAAAAGACAACAACGAATACATCGCCATGCTGAAACAGGCGCCCGGTTTAAAAGGACAGGCAGACCTCTACAAACAGGCCAATAAATTGTACGCGGAAAAAGATTCTGCAGGTCTTGCTGCGTTGGAGCCCGAAATGAAACGAATGCGCGGGGAAAACGAAAACCTCACCAAACAATGGGTGCTTCAACATCCTCAATCCGGGATCAGCGCATCCTTGTTATCGCAACTGAGCGACCTGCCACCCGATGAAAAAGAACGCATCTTCAATAAACTGTCGCCCGCCGCAAAAGAAAACGGCCCGGCGAAACGACTGGGCCACAGTATCCGCGTAAATAAGCTCACGGGCATCGGCAGTATGGCGCTCGATTTTACCCAGAATGATACCCTCGGGAAACCCATTTCCCTGAAGAGTTTCCGCGGAAAATATGTGCTGGTTGATTTCTGGGCTAGCTGGTGTCATCCGTGCAGGGATGAAAACCCGAATGTAGTGGCAGCGTTTAATAAATACAACAGTAAGAATTTCACGGTGCTCAGCGTATCGCTCGATCAGCCCAACGGCAAGGAAAAGTGGCTCAACGCTATCCACCAGGATGGCCTCACCTGGACACACGTGTCAGACCTGAAATTCTGGAACAATGCCGTTGCCAAACAGTATGATATCCGCAGCATCCCCAGCAACCTGCTGATTGATCCATCCGGAAAGATCATCGCAAAAGATCTGCATGGCGATGAACTCGAAAAGAAGCTGGCAGAAGTTTTATAATCATCTTACTAAAAAAATAATTATATGAAATATATGCTCATCGCCCTTCCCTTCATTGCTTTACAGTTGGGAGCCCAGGCACAAACAAAAGCGTCATTTACCCTTGCAGGAGAGATCAAAGGTTTACCCAACCGCTACGTTTATCTCAGCTATGCAGAGGGTGCAGATAAATACCGGACAGACAGTGTCATGTCCAAAAATGGCAAGTTCACTTTTCATGGTGAACTGGTGCAGCCCGTGGAAGGCAGAATGTACCTGGATCCTAAAGCAGCCATGTATGGAGAAGGAGATATGACTGCCTTCTTCATGGAAGCAGCCACCATGCAGTTGAAATCTGCTAATGGCCACTTAAAAGAAGCAAAGCTCACTGGTTCCAAATCGCAGGTGGACCAGGATAAGCTTACCGCTGCCAGAGCGCCGGTACAGAAAAAGCTACAGCCTTTGTCTGATGAGTTTAAAAAGCTGAACAAGGAATACATCGCTGCGATGAAGGGAAAAAAGCCGGAAGCCACGCTGGAATCCTATAAAACAAAGCTCGATAAGATAAAAGATCAGATGGAGCCCTACTACGATGAAATGGGAAAAGTAGATAAGACCTTCATGGAGCAGTATCCTGATTCTTATGTATCGGCTCAGTTGCTCCGCTACCGTGTAAGCAGCATGCCTTTGCAGGAAGGAGAAGCTTTTTATGCGAAGATGTCGCCTGCCATGCAGCAAAGCCGTGATGGTCTCGAAATCAAAAAAGAACTGGACGGACTACGTGCAGGCTCTCCCGGTAGTCCCGCGCACGAATTCACCAAAACCGATATCGAAGGTAAAACCCTTAACCTGGCCGATTTTAAAGGTAAATATGTGATGCTGGATTTCTGGGCCAGCTGGTGTGGTCCCTGCCGCAAAGGCAATCCACATCTGAAAGAACTGTATGGTAAATACAGCGCCAAAGGCTTTGAAATCATCGGCGTATCTGATGATGATTCCAATAACGAAGCCTGGAAAAAGGCCGTGAATCAGGATGGTATTGGTATCTGGCGGCATGTACTCCGTGGCCTCGACTGGAGCAAGCGGGAAAAGAACCTGCCCAATCCCGAAGATGTAAGCGATTATTATGGCATTCATTCGCTGCCTACCAAAATACTGATCGATCCGCAGGGTATGATCATTGGCCGCTATGGCGGTGGTGGTGAGGATGATGAAGCGATGAATAAGAAGTTGAAAGAGATTTTCGGTTCGTAAGGACTGGAAATAATGGTTCGGTGTCCCCGCGGCTTTTGCCGTGGGGATTTTTTTTATGTAAAGGTGTTATTAAGGCGTTTTGTTAACGCTAAAGAAGTATGCTGTTATCAGTTTTATGCTTAAATTACTATCGTACATCTATCATCAAATTATGACACCCGAAGAATATCAATGGCATGTAAACCTGGTAAAGCAGCGGTATGGTGCTTATAACCTGTCTTATGAGCAGGCGGAACAAGTGTATCGTTATGAAGAAGATAAAAGTGCTCACTCAGAGGAACATTTTTTTTCTGCCTGGGAAGAATTGGATTTTGAGCTGGCAACGTTTAAAGAAATACTACAAGGTGAAGTGCTGGCACTTTTCCTGAGCCATCATCAGGCGCGGGTACAGGAAATGGAAAGGCAGATGAGAGAAGGTGATGACGGCGAGTGGCAGATGAAAAATCTGAAATATGCAAGCGAAATTTCCAGGTATTACAAAGAGGTTTTTATTCCTTCGCTTTGGAAAAACGCAGATGCCAGAACCTTTCAGCGTTTTATGTTCATGGATGAAGACAAGATAATTTATCTTAAAGCGCAATACCGGAAATATCTGGCAGCTAGACGGAAAGAAATTCTTGTGAGTCACTATCGGCATAACAAAACACTGCGGCCAAATGAGCTAAAACAGCAATTGCTGCACCATAGTAATGCTATCGTATGGCCCGACTATTATAAGTTTTATCGCAAGGCAGATGTACCCACGAAAAGTGTGGGAGATTTTCTGTACAAACATGTAACCTACCGGCAAGAGCGTATGAATGAATTTATTAAACGGAGTATGGAAGAAAGCAAGCGTTTTTTTAATGATCTTTTTAAACAGTACTTCGGAGACGCCCGTGGTTGGCACGTGATATCATCCAATCTTTCGGAGGAAGAAGAAATAGGGAACTTTCGTATGAACCTATTATTACTGGATCCGCCGGAGAATCCATTCGATGATCCCCTACCGGAGCAGTAATAGCCACCGCCGTTGTTAACTCCTTTGAAGCTTTCCTTCCCCAAACTTCAAAATTGCTATAAATTTACATGCCACCTTACACCCAGGTATGTTTTTATGAAAGTATTGATTGTAGAAGATAACAAGGAACTAGCCAGCGGTATCTCGGATTACCTCAACGGTGAAAAGTACATCTGTGAGCTGGCTTATACCTTCGAAACAGCGAGGGAAAAGCTTACGTTATTCACGTACGACTGTATCCTGCTGGATATTATGCTCCCGGACGGCAACGGCCTGGAACTACTTAAATATATCCGACAGGAGAACATCAACAGCGGCATTCTGATCATTTCGGCCAAAGATGCGCTGGATGACAAGGTCAACGGGCTGGAAGGCGGGGCAGACGATTATGTGACCAAACCTTTCCACCTGCCGGAGCTGCATGCCCGGCTCAGGGCTATTTACCGACGTAAAAAGCTGGAAGGGATTAACAATAACATCGTCACTTTCAATGAAATAGTACTCAATACGGATACGGTAGAAGCCACCGTTAATGATATCCTGTTGGATGTTACCCGCAAGGAATTTGACTTGTTGTTGTATTTTGTGGTAAATAAAAACCGCGTACTTTCGAAGCAGTCAATTGCCGCCCACCTCTGGGGAGATTATACAGATAATCTGGCTAATTTTGACTTCGTTTACCAGCATGTAAAAAACCTGAGGAAGAAGATCAGTGCAGTAGAAGGGACAGATTACATTGAAACGGTATATGGCTTAGGCTATAAGTTTAATACATCCAAAACATGAAGCTACTCAACAAAATAACGCTCTGGTTCATCGGTATTGTGTTCCTGGTAACGCCCATTACCATGGTCATCTCCCGGAACAATATCAAAAAACACCTGGATCAGGCGGAAGTAGAGCGCATGAAGGCCGTCAACGACCGGGTGGCACAGCAACTCCGGGCAGGAGAGAAGCCCGACCATTATACCCATGGCAGACCTATTGAAATCAGCCTGCTGCCAGGCGCCCTGCCCGAAGAAAAGGTGACCGTAACAAAGGATAACTATGTGGCGGAAGACCTGGGTCACAAAGAATGTCGCATTACCGTGAACTCCTACTACGAAATAGGGGCACAGCATTATAAGATATCTTCCTTCAACTATGTGATCAAGTCAGAAGAAATCTTCAGAGGTATGCTGGGCACGGTAGTATGGAAAATGCTGCTGATGATTGCGGCAGTATCTATCACCGCCAGGTTTCTTTCGCGGAAGATCTTTTCTTCTTTGCGCCGTACCATGAAAGCCATTCACAGCTTCGATCTGAAGCAGAAAAATAAATTGCAGCTGCCACAAACCAGCACTACTGAATTCAAAGAACTCAATGCATTCCTCACCAAAATGACAGATAAGGCCATGGAAGATTATGCAGCAGTGAAAGAGTTCAGTGAAAATGCGTCGCATGAACTACAAACGCCGCTGGCTGTCATCCGCAGTAAAATAGAACTGTTGTCGGAAACAAATATTGATAGCATACAAGCCGCGCTGATAGGGGATATGCAGAATGCCATTGAAAAGCTTTCTCATATTAACCGCTCGCTGATCCTGCTGACCAAACTGGAAAATCAGGAGTTCAAAGCAACAGAAAGTCTGAAGTTTTGCCGCGTAACCAAAGATGTGATGGCCACTTATGAAGACTGGATCATTATGCGGGAAATCAGGCTCACCACTAACCTGGATAAGAATGTGCCGCTCAACATTCACCCGGCCCTGGCGGAGATGCTGATCAACAACCTGTTGAGCAATGCGATCCGGCATAACCGCGATGGTGGCCAGATCCATATAACACTCACACACCGCGAATTCTGTATCAGCAATACGGGACTACCTCCACAGAGTCCTACCTGCGAATTGTTTCAACGATTTAAGAAAAGCAATCAGAGCAATGATAGTATTGGTCTGGGGTTGGCCATCGTAAAACAGATCTGTGAAGTAAATGGTTATGCCATAGATTATACCTATGCAGAGGGGTGGCACAACATCCACGTATACTTTTTTAAAGAGGATCAGCCAATTGTGATGAACGGCGAAGCCTTGACTACAGCGGATATGCTGACAGATTAGTCACATCTCTCCCAAAAAAAATCACAATTTTGAATTTCCTTCAAAGTTACTTCAAAATGATGGAGTCATTTTGCGTATGAATATCCTTCAGGGTATTTCAACCGTAAAATCTATTTATTCATGTGGAGTAAGAAATATTTGCTGTTGGCTGTTGTAGCGGTGTTTGCCGGCTATCATGTAAAGGCCCAACAGATCTTTACCCTTAAACAGGCCATTGATACTGCCATCGCCAACTATGGAACTATCAAAGCCAAAGCCAGCTATACAGCTGCTTCCCGGGAACAGGTATCCCAGGCACGCCGCGATTACCTGCCCAATTTTAACGTGGCAGCTCAACAGGACTATGGTACCGTCAACGGCCAAAACGGGCCATTATACGGCTTCGGAGGCTTAAGTGTGGCCTCCTCCGGATTACCACTCGATCATCAGAACTGGAACGCCTCCTTTGGCTCATTATACCTTACTAATATCAACTGGGATTTCTTTGCCTTCGGAAGAGCAAAGGAAAAGGTGAAAACAGCATTAGCGGCCGCTACACAGAACGATAAAGACTGGCAACAAGAGATTTTTAAGCACAAAATTAAAGTAGCGGCCACTTATTTAAACCTTGTAGCGGCACAACAGCTCACCCGCTCCTACCAGGAAAACCTGCAACGTGCAGACACCATCCGCAGAGTAGTAGTGACCCGTGTAAAGAACGGACTCATTGCCGGCGTGGACTCCTCACAGGCAAACGCAGAATACTCCAGCGCTAAAATTGCGCTGACAAAAGCAATAGATTTTGAGCAGGAACAAAGTAATCAGCTGGCGCAACTCATGGGCGTGGCGCCACAATCCTTTGTGGTGGATACGTCTTATATGACCCGTATTCCAACGCTTCCTGACCAAACCTTTAACCCTGAAAATCATCCGCTGCTGCAATGGTATAAAAGCCGTATTGCATTAAGTGATGAGCAGACGAAGTACGCCAAAACCCTTTATTACCCGGCATTTACGCTGGTAGGTGTATTGCAGACCAGGGGCTCCGGTTTTGGTTACGGCTATGCTGCCGATCAGAGTGATTTTACCCATAACTACTGGGATGGCGTGAAACCTACCCGTACCAACTATCTCCTGGGTGTGGGCGTTACCTGGAATATTACACAACCTTTCCGGATCTCCCGGCAGGTCAGGTCACAAAAGCTGATCAGCCAGGGATTACAGTATGAATACGACCTCGCCGGTCAGCAGATCAGGGCGCAACTGAGTCTTTCCGATACCAAAATAAAGAATGCACTGGATAATTACCTCGAAGTGCCGGTACAGGTGAAAGCCGCTTCAGACGCGTATGTACAGAAGTCAGTACTCTATAAAAACGGATTGACAAACCTGGTAGATGTAACCCAGGCGCTGTATGCACTGATCAGAGCAGAAACAGACAGAGATATTGCTTATAGCAATGTATGGCAGGCTTTATTGCTGAAAGCTGCAGCAGTAGGAGATTTTAGCATATTTGAGAACTAGCTTTTCGTTAAACGGACGCCATTGATGGCTTTATTTATCAACACTTCATTACCATGAACTTAATCAGTTTCGCATTAAAAAAACCTATTACTATCCTGGTGCTGGTTGCCGGCCTGTTCTTTTTCGGGGTAAAAGCGGTGAGTACGATTAAGATAGACATCTTCCCGAAGCTGGACATGCCTGTGATCTACGTATCCCATCCTTTTGGAGGATATACCCCCAAGCAGATGGAGTCTTTCTTCGCAAAACAATATATCAACATATTCCTGTTTGTAAACGGTGTTAAAAGCATAGAAACAAAGAATATCCAGGGGCTTACCCTGATGAAGATCAACTTTTATCCGGGTACCAACATGGCCCAGGCAGCAGCAGAAGTGAGCGCCTTTTCCAACAGGATTCAGGCAATCTTTCCACCTGGTTCCAATCCGCCATTTGTGATCCGTTTCGATGCCTCTACCTTACCGGTAGGGCAGTTGGTACTGAGCAGCAATAAGCGGAGTAATAATGAATTGCTGGATATGGCCAATGTGTATGTGCGTTCTTCCTTCACGTCCATTCCGGGGTTGATAGGTTCCACTCCCTTTGGTGGTAACATGCGTACCGTGGTGATCAAGGCTGATCCCGAGCTGCTCCGCCAACATAATATGACGGCAGATCAACTGGTGGAAGCGATGCGGTTAAATAACCAGACAGCTCCTTCAGGTAATGTGCGTATTGGCGACAACAATTATATCACGCCTTCCAATACCACTATCCGCACAGTAAAGGATTTTGAAAATATTCCATTATTTAAGGGAGATGTACAAAATCTCTATCTGCGCGACGTGGCTACCGTAGAAGATGGCGCTGATGTTACCGCGGGCTATGCCCTGGTTAATGGCCGTCGCTCGGTATACCTGAGTATCGCCAAAAGTGCCGATGCCTCTACCTGGGAAGTGGTGCAGAACCTGAAAAAGGCGTTGCCTAAAATGAAGGCGCAGTTACCGGAGGATGTGAACCTGACGTATGAATTTGATCAGTCTACCTACGTTATCAACTCCGTAAAAAGCCTGTTAACGGAAGGTACGATCGGCGCTATTCTGACGGGATTGATGGTATTGCTTTTCCTGGGTGATCCAAGGGGGGCGATGATCGTTATCCTCACCATCCCTACTTCCATTATTTCAGCCGTACTTTTCCTCAGCCTGTTCGGGCAAACCATCAATATCATGACGCTGAGCGGGCTGGCGCTGGCCATTGGTATCCTGGTAGATGAGAGTACGGTAACCATAGAAAATATTCACCAGCATCTGGACATGGGCAAACCCAAGGCACTGGCCATCTGGGATGCCTGTCAGGAAATTGCTTTCCCGAAACTACTCATCCTTTTCTGTATCCTCGCCGTGTTTGCACCGGCGTTTACAATGGGTGGCATCCCCGGCTCCCTGTTCCTGCCACTGGCGCTGGCCATTGGTTTCAGTATGATCATTTCCTATTTCCTTGCACAGACTTTTGTGCCTATCATGGCCAATTGGGTGATGAAAGGAAAGCACCATAAAAAAGAAGATGGCAGCAACATGTCTGATGCAGAAGAATTCGCTGCATCCGGTCTTGCCGGCACGGGAGAACATGATACCTGGGAGCAGAAAAAAATGCTGGTAGAGCGCGCAGACAGCAACCGGGATGGCAAAATCAGCCGCTTCGAGAAATTGCGTAACCGCTACCTGCGGTTTATCAATAGGATGATGCCTTATCGCAAACCGATCGTTATTGCTTACCTGGTGATTGTTTGCGGCATCGTGGTATTGCTGCTTTCCGGCATCGGTCGCGATGTACTGCCGAAAGTAAATGGCAGCCAGTTCCAGGTAAGGATGAGGGTGCCGGATGGTACACGTATTGAACGCACAGAACAACAAACGATTAAATTGCTGGATGGCATCAACCAGATTGTGGGAAAAGAGAATGTATCTATTACTTCTGCTTACATCGGGATGCACCCACAGTTGTTTTCTACCGCGCCTATCTTCCTTTGGATGGCAGGTCCGCACGAATCAGTATTGCAGGTTTCCCTGGCCGAGCATTATAAAACCAATCTCGAGGAATTGAAAGATAAGATCAGGGAAAAAGCAAAGTCTATTGATCCGCAGATGAAGCTTTCCTTTGAACCGATAGAGCTGACAGATAAGATCCTGAGCCAGGGTTCACCAACACCTGTAGAGGTAAGGTTTGCCGGCCGTGATAGAAAGCTGAGTGAAAAATATGCACAGGAACTGGTGGACCAGCTGAAAAAAGTGCCTTACCTGAGGGATGTACAAATCGGACAATCTATTAAGTATCCGGCCATCAATATAAATATAGACCGTATCCGGGCCGCACAGCTGGGCGTGGATGTGAGCGATGTTTCGCGTTCACTCACTGCTTCCACTTCGTCTTCCCGGTTAACGGAAAAAAATATATGGGTAGATGAAAAAGCAGGCCTGAGCTATAACGTACAGGTGCAGGTACCGGAAAGTAAGATGAACAGTAAAGACCAGATTGGAGAAATCCCATTGCTGAAAAATGCCTCCCGGCCTTTACTGAGTGATGTAGCTACTTTATCAACAGATACTACTTATGGTGAAGTAGATAACCTCGGTGCGATGCCTACGATGACGGTGACCGCCAATCTGAATAATATAGATCTGGGTACTGCCTCCGCAGGTGTGAAGAAGGCGATAGCAGCACTGGGTCCGTTGCCCCGTGGACTGAACGTGGAAATGATTGGTTTGAGCAACACACTCACTGATACACTCGACAGTTTACAGAGTGGGTTGATTGTAGCGATTGTAGTGATCTTCCTGATGCTGGCGGCCAACTTCCAGTCGTTTAAAGTATCTGCGATTGTACTGGCAACAGTACCGGCGGTATTACTCGGCTCTCTGGCGCTCCTGATGCTTTGCCGGTCTACGCTTAACCTGCAATCGTACATGGGTATGATCATGTCGGTAGGGGTGTCCATCTCCAATGCGGTGTTACTGATCACGAATGCAGAACAACTGAGGAAGCATAATGGCAATTCATTGGTATCTGCTACAGAGGCCGCGGCGCTGCGTTTGCGTCCTATCGTAATGACAGCCCTGGCAATGGTGGTGGGTATGATTCCAATGGCCAGCGGACTGGGTGAAGCCGGTGATCAGTCTTCTCCTTTGGGAAGAGCGGTGATTGGAGGCCTGGTAGCATCTACCTTCGCGGCATTGTTTATATTACCTTTAGCGTTCGCCTGGGGACAGGGTAAAGCGGGTACACAAAGCATATCGCTGCATCCGAGAGATGAAGAAAGTACACACTATATTCCTTCAGACGAAAAAGCATAACCATCATTTTAATCATCTAATTTCTATTAAAATATATTTTATGAACAGCGGTTTCCGTATAACATTTCCTTTATTGTCAGCAATGATTATCACCGCAGGACTGTATAGTTGCAGCTCCTCCGGCGCCAAAGAAGGAAAAGACACATCCGCATCTGTAACAGTGCCCCCACTGGACGTTTTCTCCCTGGAAAAAGGAAGTCTTTCTTCTTCGATACAAATACCCGGTGAGCTGATTGCTTTCCAGCAGGTAGACCTTTACGCCAAAGTCAGCAGCTTTATTAAAAAGATGAATGTAGACGTAGGCAGTGAAGTCACCACCGGACAAATATTAGCGACCATGGAAGCGCCTGAAATCAACTCACAGTTATCTGGTGCTGAATCCAGGCTGAAGTCACAGGAAGCTATCTATCTTTCCAGCAAAGCCACTTACGACCGTTTGCTGGAAACCAGTAAAACGCCTGGCACTATTTCACAAAACGATCTGGACGTGGCCTTTGCCCGCCAGAAATCGGACCTGGCACAACTGGACGCTGCCAAAGCGGCCCATCGTGAAGTAGGAGACAACCGTAATTACCTGGAAATCCGCGCGCCGTTTAACGGTGTTATCACCGCACGTAATGTGAGCGCCGGCGCCTATGTTGGTCCTTCCGGTAAAGGCTCTGAAATGCCCATCTTCACCCTGCAGGAGCAAAAGAAACTGAGGTTGGTAGTAAGCGTACCGGAGGCATATACCAGCTATCTGAGCAGCCAGAGTGAAGTGAATTTTACCGTAAGATCACTGGCTAATAAACCTTTCAAAGGAAAAGTAATACGCCTGGCAGGAGCACTGGATCGCAAACTCCGTTCCCAACACATCGAAATTGATGTGGCCAACAACGATAAAACCCTATTACCCGGTATGGTAGCAGAAGTGGCTATTCCGCTGAATAGCAGCACCAGCAATTTCGTGGTGCCTTCTACGGCAGTGCTGAATTCTACCAAAGGAGTATTTGTAGTGAAAGTACAGGACAAGAAAACAAAGTGGGTGCCCGTTACAACAGGCCGCAGTGAAAATGGTAAGACAGAAGTCTTCGGAGATCTGGCTGCCGGCGATACCTTAATCACCATCGCCAGCGAAGAAGTAAGGGACGATGCGCCCGCCACCAATGTAAAAGTTAAGTAGGTAGATAGATGATGAATCAAAGGGGCTGTCTCTCACCGGAGGCAGTCCCTTTTTATTTTTCCTATGGCTGTACGGTTAAGTAACCGTAGTTACCGGTGCTGCGTTGTTGTGCGGTATAATATATCTGCGTGTAAGACAGATCGTCTATTGTAGCGATAAAAGAAGAATCATTGCTGGTGGCATCAAAGTTCATGGTGTAAGTAACGATACTGCCATCGCTATAAGTAACATAGGCGGTAACATCGAAATCCTCCGGTGACCAGTAACTCTTGTAAGTATTGACGGTGACCTGGCATCCACACATCATTTTCACCAGTACAGAAATGCCGCCATCTGGTGGCGTGGCGGTATTTTGTTCCAGTAGCAAGCCGGGAACAATCAAGGTAAAAGTATAAGATGACTGCGTGGGAATTAGCAATACGCTTTGTGTAATGGTCAGTGGTGTACTATCCGGGTAGGGGACAGTAGCAATAATAGTCGCTGGGGTAACACTCCCGATTACTATTGGTGCGGTGGCATAAGGTGTAGCCGTAACGGTATTGCTGTCTGCCGCGAGATAGTCTACCTGTCCTCCATTGGAGTCATTGGGAGTAAGAATAGGAAGAAGATAAGGCGTGCGGCCACTCACCAGAGGTGTGAAGTTTCCATCATCAATACTGCTGCTGGCATCATAATTTAAGTCGATAGGAGTGCCATCTACATCAATCCTAACGGCAATGGAATCATAGTT
The DNA here is from genome assembly GCF_056394125.1 of Chitinophaga sp. 10T418. NCBI lineage: Bacteria > Pseudomonadati > Bacteroidota > Chitinophagia > Chitinophagales > Chitinophagaceae > Chitinophaga > Chitinophaga sp. 10T418. The sequence goes on along the minus strand of NZ_JBFTHG010000022.1, from coordinate 64,713 downwards.
GGGGTTGTAAGCATTGGGACCAAGTAATTTGCCTCCCAGCGCCTGGAGGTACACGGTAATGTTTAATGGACTCATGGCATTATTTTGAGCATGAAATAATAGGGTGTTTGAATAGCTAATATTAATGATATTTTCCGTTGTAATATGATATTTAAATGCTAATTCTTTTTATAAACAGAACAGCCGGTATTTTGTTATCACACAAAATACCGGCTGTTTCTTTTATAGCAACAGTTACCCAATCTTCCATCCATTCGCGGTTTGCTGAATCTCCCATAAGCGGTGGTATAATCCGCCTTTTCCCAGCAGGGATTCATGCGTTCCTGTCTCTGTTACTTTCCCCTCATTCAGCACCAGGATGTTGTCTGCATTTTTAATGGTGGCCAGCTTATGCGCCACTACCACCACGGTTTTTCCCTTTACCAGTTGTTGTATGGCCTGTTGTATATAAATTTCATTTTCCGGGTCAAGAGAAGCAGTGGCTTCATCCAGTAATACCACCGGCGCATTTTTTAATAAGGCCCTGGCGATGCTGATACGTTGCTTTTGCCCGCCGGATAATTTGTTCCCTCCCTCTCCGGTACGGCTATGTATACCTTCGGGTAATTCCATGGCAAAATCCAGCACCTGTGCCGCCGCTGCAGCTTCGAGGATGTCCGCTTCACTGGCATCCATGCGTCCGAAACGGATATTGTTATAGATGCTGTCGTCAAACAGGTATACATCCTGGAATACTTCGCTGATGCAGGCATACACTTCATCCGGCGACATATCCCTTACATCGGTGCCGCCGATTTTTATAGTACCTTCCGTTACATCCCAGAAGCGGGCAATCAGGGAGGTAATGGTGGTTTTGCCGGAACCGGAAGGCCCCACCAGCGCCAGCATACTGTGTTCCGGCACCCGGAAGGATACAGCTTCCAATACCTTTTTATTTCCATGATAAGCAAAAGTTACATTTTCAAAGGAGATGTCATACTGCTCCGGTACCAACTGTTTGCCGGCGCTTTGTACCGGTGCTTTCAATAACTCAATGACGCGACCCAGACTAATATTCATGTAACGCAAAATGACATAGTCTACCAACAGGATTTTTATCGGTTCATACAACCGGTAGCCAATAATGACGAAAGTAATCAGCGTGGCCACCGTCAGGCTGCCTTTGGTTAAAAAGGTAACAGCAACACTGAGCATCAACAGGAAAAACAATTCCAGTACAACGCCGGCAGTAATCACGAATGGGCCGGGGATGGCTTCTGTGCGGATGCTGGTCTTACGGAAATCATCGAGCGCAGATTCCAGTGTGCTAAAGCGACTACCAGTCATGCCAAAGGATTTAATATGACGGATACCCTGCACATACTCCAGGAAACGTGCACCTGTTTCATTCCTGGCCTGTACATGTTTTTTCCCCTGTTGTACAATCAGCAGATTGGATATTTTAACCATGGCCCAGCATACCGGTAATGCAGCCAGCAGTAAGAGTGCCAGCCGCCAGTCGCTGATAAACAGGAAGATGGAAATAATCAGCGTGGCACAAACAGCACCGGCCATATTACCGATGGTGTGACCAAAGATCATTTCAAAGTTGGCGACATCCTGTAACACCACCGCAGCCAGATCGCCCGGATCGCGTTGCTTGAAAGTGCCCATAGATAAGCGTTGCAGGTGTGTGCCCAGCAATATGCGCAGTTTGGTCGATAAGGTATACGTCATCGTATTACTGGTAACGATCGTTTTTACAGATACCCACAGTTGCCCGATGAGAAACACCACCATGATCATAACGTACGCGTATAAACGCGATTGGGAAGGATGGCCCGAGAAAAGATCTTGTATAATCAGGAGCAGGAACCCGGTAGGTACAGCAATGAAAATGCTGTGCAGCAGTTCCAGCAGTACACTGCGGCGAACAATGGCCGGAGCAGTTTTAAAAGTAAAGAAAAGATTCGCGATCATCCGGTAGTAGTATTTAAAGTAGCAATAGATATTTGTTCCTCTGTCAGCGCAAAAGATTTAGCCCTGGTATGTGCATCCCACATGGTGCTGTACAGGGAGCAGTTTTTCAACAGCACCTCATGTCGGCCAATACCGGCTACAGCGCCTTTGTCCATGACTACAATCTGGTTACAGCGTGTAATGGTGCTCAGTCTGTGCGCAATAATGATCACCGTTTTATTGGAAATTAATTGATTGAATGCCTGTTGTATCAGGTATTCATTTTCCGGATCACTGAAGGCGGTGGCCTCATCCAGGATAAGGATAGGTGCATCTTTTAAAATGGCCCTGGCGAGCTGTATCCGCTGTTGCTCTCCACCGCTGAGATGTACACCATTCCTGCCCCAGACTGTCTGGTAGCCATCCGGTAGCCGGGTGATAAAGTCGTGGCACTGTGCGGCCTTTGCTGCAGCGACAATTTCAGCGGTGCTTTTATCCATACCCATGCGGATATTTTCATAGATGCTTTGCTGAAACAGGAAGCTGTCCTGGAAAACAAAGGAAATATGCCGCATCAGTTCTTCGGGTTTAATTTTTCGTATATCCTGGTTGCCGATAAGAATATAGCCCCGCTGTATATCCCAGAAGCGCGCTACCAATTGCGCTGCAGTAGATTTTCCGGACCCGGAAGGCCCCACCAGGGCGGTAATGCTTCCCGGCGCTACTTTAAAACTTACATTCCTCAGGGCATCGGCATGGCCGTCATAGCTAAAGCAAACATGGTCGAATTCAATGCGGTAGTCTGTCCCTAATGTTTCATTGCCTACGGTTTCGGCTTCCCTGCTAAAGAGAATTTCATCGAGGCGTTTTACGCCGTGGTTAATCACAGAAATTTGTGACCCCAGGTTACTTAAGGCAAACAACGGACGGATGTAACCTACGCCCAGTATCAGGAACAACAGCAGTACGGATAAGCTGAGTCCCTGCTGGAAATACAGGTAAAATCCTACGGCCAGCACCGGCAGGGAGGCATTGCTCACAAAGCTGATAAATATGCCGAAAGCAGGAGAGGAGGTGCGTACCCAGGCTATTACCATTTCCCGGAAGCGGTATACGGTGCCGCTGTATTTATCAAAGCTGACTGCGGTATGCCCGAATATTTTGATCACCGGCATAGCCCTTACAAATTCCACGATGCCGGCATTCATGTCTTCCAGTGAGCGATGGAAGTTGGTCATTTCTGCTACTCTCTTTTTACTGAACATGATCGGCATCAATATCACCAACAATGCAATAGGCATACAGCTGGCCAGCGCCAGCCGCCAGTCTACGGTAAACAGGTACGCCAGTGTAACCAGGGGCAGCGTCATCCCTTTTACAAAATCCGGGATACTGTGCGCAATGAAATTTTCAATACGCTCAATATCATCTGCCATAATTTTCTTCAGCGCACCGGAATTATACTGGTTAATAAATCCCAGCGGTAGCCTGCCTAATTTATCCGCCATTTTTTTCCGCAACTCATACAGGATGTTGAACGCCGCCACGTGAGACGCCATACCCGAAGCATATAGCAAAGCATAGGCGGCTATAATAGCGTAAACGCCGTCACGGATATATGTTTTTATAAGCCCGGTATCAACGGGCGGCGTTATCATGGCCTTCAGAATAGCATACATCAGGATGTAAGGTACAATGGCCAATAGTACGTGTAGCACAGCCAGTACGGCAGATAGCAGCAACAGGCGCCTGCGCCCGCCGGCTATTTCCAGTAACCGGGACACGCCCGACTTCTTTTTAGTATTTTCTTCCATTGAAATATTTAACTTTATTCAAAGGTGAATCATATCACAATGACTACTTTTACACGAGCGGGATAGTTTTTTATACCAGCGGGATAGTTTATTTACCATAAAAGAAGTGCTATGGGGATGATGGTGCAGGACCAGGACGGGGTATGGCAGGATTTAACATTGCCTTTCCCTCCGAAGATGGCAGATGGCGGCCGGCCACTGGTGCAGGAACGCCGGGAGAAAGTCAGCTTTGACTTTGGTGATATGGAGCTGGTGCAGATCTGCCTGCCGGATATTTTTATCGTTTACGGCGACATGCTGCTACAACAACGGCATTTTCGCATCCGCTCCATGGAAGGAGAAGATGTGGTGGAACTGAACTTTGCATTGGCAGGCAATGGTACCGTGAATAACCGGGCCAGCGGCATGCAATATAATTTCAGTCCCAATTTGCATAATATCATGTACATCTCCACATTTGACGGTGATGCATCGTACCATGCACTGGACCCCTATAAATTTTTTGAAGTACATTTTACCCGTTCTTATTTCATGGACCTGGTAAAAGATACCGGCAAACTATTGAGCGGATTTGCGGAAAAGATAGACAGTAAAGTGGATGCCAATGTCCATCCGGAAGGGCAGCAAATGTCTTTTGCCATGCATCGCTGTATCCGCGAGATCATGGATTGCCGTTTTTCCGGCGGCTTAAAATTGTTGTTCCTGCAGGCCAAATGTGTAGAGTTGCTCACCTTACAGGCAGCAGCATTTGAGCAGAGTATCCCGGGAAAAACTGCGCTCACCTCTTCGCATGATAAAGATTGTATTACTTATGCCAGGGAATACCTGCTGCAGCATATCACCGACCCACCTACACTACAGGAGCTGGCGGCCATTGCAGGCACCAATACCTTTAAGCTGAAGAACGGCTTTAAAGAACTGTTTAACAATACCGTTTTCGGTTATCTGAATGAAATGCGGCTGGATCAGGCCAGAACATTACTGCAGGAAGGTATACCGATAAAAGAAGTGGCGGATCGAACAGGATATTCGTCTGTGCAGCATTTCAGCACTTCCTTCCGTAAAAAGTTCAGCATTCCACCCGGAAAATTTAATCAGTAGTAACAAAAGCGGCGTTACGTTCATCAACGTAACACCACCTTTCCAATCAACTATTTACCGTATTGATCACTCCCTTGAAATAGCCCGCTGATTCAGCAATGCCGGGTAATGGATCACTCATATCTTTTTCAAATTCAATGGCGCATACACCCTGATAATTAATTTTATCCAGCGCACTTACCAGCTTTTTAAAGTCAATCACACCTCTGCCAATTTCAATAGCCTTACCATCTTTGGCGGCAACACTCACATCTTTGATATGCAGATCAAAGATCCTGTTTCTGTACGCCAGTATAGCTTTGGAAGGCTCTTCACCTGCTCTCGTAGCGTGGCCGATATCCAGGCAAAGCCCCAGGCGTTCATCCCTGTCTTTAATCAGGTCATAAGCATTCTTTGGTCCGGGATACAATGCATCTTCCGGTCCGTGGTTATGTACCGCCAGCCGGATGTTATACGACTTTATTTTTTCTTCTGTATAGTCCAGCAGCTCAGGGTTAGGCACACCTACAATCAGCGGTACGCCTACGCGTTTGGCATATTCAAAAGCTTCATCTACCGCTTTTTTTGTTTTCATGTAGATAACGCCTACCGCATATACTTTGATGCCGGCGGCGGCAAATTTACCCAGCACTTCCTGTATTTTTTCCGGGGTGCTGTTTAAGGGGAGATGAATATCTTTTACAGAAATATATTTAATATTTACCCGGTTCATGATGGCAATGGCCTGGTCCAGGTCAAATTTGGCAAAAGTATATCCTGCCATGCCTACCGGGAGCTGCCCTTTTATTTTGTTGCTGGTAGCTTTATTTCCCGCAAATGCGCTGGTAGCGGCAAAAGGCGCCATCGTGGTGGCAGCTACGCCGAGGGCTGTTTGTAACAGGAAATTTCTTCTTGATGACATATGGTTTGTGATTTACGTGGTTTTAGCAATGAAGCCTTGCGTATGTATGCGTGCAACAAGCAGACTAAGATCTCTAAAATTCTTTATTTTTTATGATAAAGTGGAGGGTTTTTTCCGGGAATAAGTAATCAATCCATAAATAAGGTGGAATACAAACACAACTTGTGCATTGGTCAGCAGAAAAGCAATGACCCTATTAGGGAAAGTTTGATCCCGGTAAGGGTCCAATATGTCGGTGACAGTTATACCCTGTGTCGGTATGCTGATGAATGGAACAATTTGATGCTGCCGGTAAAAGAAAATGAATGCCCCCAGCAATGTGCCTAAGGTTAGTATCACATGTATCCAGGCAAATATTTTCTGAGGCAGAAATTTATTCAGCCACTGGTACAACAGGAAGAATATCATAAAGCAACCCGCAAGTGGCCAAAGCAAATATGCCAGCGGCAGGATAAATACGGTATCGTAGATATKAATATCCACCTGCTTATTCCAAACCAGTAGGGAAATCATAAATGTCAGTACCGCTGCCAACAGGAATAACCTGGAGGGGCGTTGTAAAATGTTACTGATGGCGTTTTTAAGCATAGTCTAAATATAGTTCATTCAAAGGAATGTTCAGGCACGTTAATTGTGCTGCCCGGGGGAATCGCATCAGATTTAAACTAAGTACCCAGATATGAAGAGAATAGTTTTACTATTACTGACATTATTTTACGGTTTTACCACGGCTGCCCAGTTCAGCGACTCTGTGCATTATTATCTTAAGTATGCGTCTACCGGCTCTGTTAATAATACCAACGATGGTAATTCCTTCTTACTGAATAATAACCTGGGCTTTAAAATGAGTAAGAAAAAACTGGTGCTGAATACAGCCGCCAGTTACGTGTATGGAAAGCAGGACCGGAGTATTACCAATAATGATTTCTCCGCTTTTATGGATATAAGTGTGCTCCGGAGCGAAAAGAAAATCTACTACTGGGGATTGGCCACTTTCGATAAAAGCTTTTCGCTAAAGATTAATAACCGTTTCCAGGGCGGAGGTGGTGCAGCCTATTATGTTATACACCATGAAAACGCAAGACTTAACATCAGTGACGGGCTCCTCTTTGAGGCCAGTAACCTTTACCTGCACGATACAATCCCCGATATCTATCAGACCGTCCGTAATTCGCTGCGGATAAATTACAGATGGGTAATTATTAATATGATTGTGCTGGAAGGCTCCAATTATATCCAGAATTCACTCACCCACGGAGACGACTATATCATTAAATGCGATAACAGTCTTTCAGTAAAACTCCGTTCCTGGCTTAGTCTTACCGCAGCCATGACCTATAATAAACTGAACCGCACCAACCGCGAAAACCTGCTGGTCAACTATGGGATCACGATAGAAAAATTCTTTTAGCAACGCTGTTTCCGGATGGCAGTCAGCAGTTTTTTACACCCGGTGAACAGTACGGCCAGGGCTGTCAGCAGGCAACACTATTGCTTTGATGATCAGTTGAGGTTGTCAGGAAAATATTTTAGCTTATTTTGTTTTTCAAACAAACATTTGTTGCCACGATGCTATGAAGGGATTATTGCAAACCATTATTTTACTGGGTACGATACAGGGCTTTATTGTCAGCGGCCTGCTTTTTTATTCCCCCAGGAACCGGTTGGCCAACCGGCTGTTGGCAGCATTCATTTTTTTGATGGCGCTGGCCAGCTTTGGCTTGTACGCGTCTTTCAGCGATTGGTTTGGTTCGCCCTGGTTAGCTTTTTTATCCAGCTTTGTTCCGTTCATCACGGGCATGCTGTTCGGGCCTCTGATGTATTTTTATATCCGGGCTTTCCTGGAGCCAGACTTTACACTCGGCCGGAAGCAGCAATTACAGTTTCTGCCAGCCATCATTGACCTGGGTGCACCACTTACTGCTATCATCTTTTTGATAGGTGTGTTAACCAATACAGTGAAAAATAACCCTGTTCCCTGGGGCATTTTTATAGATACCTACAATGTGTATTCCGATATTCCGCGATGGATTTCCCTGGCAGTGTATGCATGGCTGTCATTTAAATACCTGCGTACTTACAGGGCGACTGATAAGTCAGCGCCGGGCCTGGTTTGGTTGCAACAGTTTGTCTGGGTAATGACTGCCTTCCTGGCGATATGGCTATTGTACCTGGTGCCTTATGTGATCCCGCGTTATACAGATGTAATCCTGAATAACCTGGACTGGTACCCCATTTATGTGCCTATTACCATACTGATCTATTGGCTGGGAATAAAAGGGTACCTGATTTCCTGGCAGCAGCTGGTCACCGACAAAAAAACAGAGGTGGTGCTGCCTGTGGCTACCGTTGATACGGCCGTTGTTTTGCTGAAAAAGGCGATGGAAGGAGATCATCTTTACCTGAACCCCGCACTCACACTAAATGTAGTAGCACAGCATACGGGTTTGGCACCTAAAACAATTTCTGCGGTGCTGAATCAGCATCTTCATAAAAATTTTAACGAGTATGTAAATGGTTACCGGGTAAACCTGTTTAAGGAGAAGTTATTGCAGGCAGATGCAGATCAACTGACATTTGCCGGTATCGCCGCCGATTGTGGCTTTAGCTCTGTCGCTACTTTCCAGCGTGTTTTTAAACAGGTAACGGGCATGTCTCCTTCCGAATTCAGGAAAAACGCACCTGACATATCCTGAGCCAGTTACGGCAGGGGTGATTTTTTTACCTAAAAATAAAGAAGATGATTTTAGAAGTAGCTGTATTGGATGTAATACCGGGCAGGGAGTCGCGGTTTGAGGAGCATTTCCGCCTTGCCAGCCATATTATCAGTAGCAGGAAGGGATATGCCGGGCATCAGTTACAACGATGTATAGAGCAACCTAACCGGTATATATTGCTCGTCAACTGGGAGTCACTGGAAGATCATACTATTGGTTTCCGGCAATCTGCTGACTACCAGGAATGGAAAAAATTGCTGCATGAATTTTATGATCCATTCCCGGTGGTGCAGCATTATGAACAACTATCTTTAGTGTGAGCCGGGATCTGGTTCAAAGTCCAGCGATACAGAGTTCATACAAAACCGTTTATGTGTAGGCGGGGGACCATCATCGAAAATATGTCCCAGGTGCGATCCACAACGTTCGCAGATCACTTCTGTCCGCTGCATACCAAGGGTGTTGTCTTCCTTGTAAATCACGCTGTTCGCTTTCAATGGCTCAAAAAAACTGGGCCAGCCACAGGAACTGGCGAATTTAGCGTCTGACCGGAACAGTGGATTGCCACATACTGCGCAATAGTAGCTGCCTTTCACATCTGCATCCCAGTATTTACCGGTAAACGGCCTTTCCGTGGCGGCTTCCCTTGCCACTGCATATAGATCAGGGGGCAATACTTTTTTCCATTCCGCATTTGTAATGTGCAGCTTCTTCGTGTCTGTTCTGGAGTAATAAGGGTTTTTTGCCATTGGTTCTTTGTTGCCCGTCTGGCTATGGCAGGCAATCTGCGAAGCCAGGATCAGTGTTAAAAGAAATATTTGTCTCATCTTTTTTGTAATTAATAAGCTATCTAAAATTACGGCTTTAAATCGGTATGACCGTTGTTCATCCTATTAGACGTGGTAAACAGGATATCCTTACAAAAAAGCCCTTTTTATTCCGGCTTTGCTAAAGCTGCGCCACTATTTCTTTGACTTTAACCTGCAATTCCTTCCCTAATGCTTCCAGCCCGGAGTATCCCTGGAAATGTTGTTCCGGCAGATGATAGCTAAGCATGGTGGCGCCGGTATCCGTGTCCCGCAGGACCAGCTTCAGCGGTACTTCTATCACGGCTGACGGATCCAGATCCAGCAGCTGTTTCATATATACCGGATGAAAGAAAAGCAATTGCMTGATTTTGCCAATAACTATCTGCTGCGTAGCCAGAATGGCCTGTGGATTAATTTCATGAAGTAAGAGGAATCCGTTGTTGGCAATGGCTTCCCGGGCATTGGATAATACAGTATCAAATGGCTGTTCTATGAGGAGGGTGATATTATCTGTTTTCATCTGCTGTTGTATTTAAAGGATGAACTTCCGGCCAGTCCACTTCAGTGCCGGCCACTACATTCAGGTAGTTGGTGAAAATATTTCTGACTACGTTGGCAATTATCTCCAATGTTTCTCCATCGGTATACCCGGCCTGACGAAGCACCTGCACATCATCTGTAGACAGGCTTTGTGGGGCAGCTAATAATTTGCGGGTGAAATCCATACCTGTAGCTGTTTTTTCATCGGCAGCCTTCATGTTTCTTGCGTCCAGGAGGTCCGCTTCAGACAGTCCGGCTTTGGCGCCCAGGAAGCTGTGTGCGGAGAGGCAATAATTACAGCCATTATATTCTGCGGCTGCCAGGGCAATTCTTTCGGCCATGGGAGCACCCAGACTACCTTTACGAAGTGCGTTGTTGAATTGTGCATAAGCTTCCAGTACGGCCGGCGAATGGGCCATTACGCCGTACATGTTGGGGACACGGCCAAGCATACGTTTTACCTGTTCCAATACCGGTTGGGCGGCGGTAGGGGCTTCCTGTGCAGAAAGCGCTGTGATTGTACTCATTACTTATCGTTTTTAATAGTAGACAAAATTGTCTATAATAGGGTAAAAAAATAATTCATTCTCTAATAATCACCCGGTGCCGCACCTATCAGCCGTTTCACCATTTTCTTCGCGGTTTTCACCGGCCAGATTTCCTTGTACACTTTACTCTCCACAATGGCGCCTTCAAACAGCAGGTAAATGGTGTCCGCTAAGCTGGGCTCCCCTGAATCATGAACCGCGGCCAGCAACTGCTGCACGTAGCGCCTGAGCTTCCGTTTATGTTCCAGTACCTGTTGCTGCATCTCCGGCTGACTATCCCCGATTTCCGCCAGCATATTAATGAACCGGCAACCCTTAAAATGTTGCAGCGGCAATTGACGTTCCAGAAAATCAAAGATGGCCAGCAACCGGTCTGCCGGATCTGTTTTTTTGTCAACCATTGCCGTAATGCCCGCAAACCATTCCGTTCTGGTCTCTTTCAGGTAAGCCAGCCCCAGTTCTTCCTTGGAGCCAAAGTGGCTGTAAAGACTCGCTTTGGCCACCCCGGCTTCTTCCAACACCTGGTTGATGCCAGTGGAATTATATCCCTGCTCATAAAACAACCGGCCGGCAGTTGCCAATATCTTTTCTTTTGGATTTCCTGGTCTTGCCATGATCTCACAAAGCTACATAAAAAAATAATAATAGACAATTTTGTCTATTATTATTTTTTCCGGAGATGATTATCTTGTAGTCTCATTTCACGCTTAAAACATTCGCAATTGTTTCGTAAATTCTGCTGCTTTTCTATCATAGCACTGTTCTCCGGTTTGCTGGCAAACGCCCAGCAGTATTACCTGTTTGTGGGAAGTTATAACCGCGATAAAGACAAAGATGGTGTTTACCTGTACCGCTTCAACTACCATACCGGGGCACTGCAGCCGGTGTCTGCACTGAAAGGGATACTCAATCCTTCTTTTCTTACGCTGTCGCCCGATGGTAAATATATTTATGCCTGCTCTGAAGCGCAAACACCCAACATTGGTGGCGTAAGCAGCCTGGCATTTGACAGCACCAAAGAAACCCTGACACTGCTCAGCCGCCAAAACAGCGGGGGAGATAATCCGGCTTATGTGGGAACTGATAAAGACGGGAAATGGCTGCTTTGTGCCAATTATTCCGGAGGCAGCTTATCTGTTTTTCCATTGCTGGAAGATGGTCACATTGCACCCGCCAAACAGGTGATTGCTTTCCAGGACAGCAGCGTCCTGCCCAGACAACGAAGCTCACATATCCACTCCGCGGTATTTTCTCCGGACGGACATTATGCTTTTTTCCCGGATCTGGGTGCTGATAAAATCAGGGGATACCAGCTGGTACCTGCTGCCGCGGAACCCTTGCAACCAGCTACGCCGCCTTATACGCCTACAATGCCCGGTGCTGGCCCCAGGCATATCATTTTTCATCCGAAGCTGCCCTATGCTTACTGCATAGAAGAAATGGGGGGTATGGTGACCTGCTATAAATACAAGGTCGGTAAACTCGACAGCATACAGCGTATCAGCGCCCACCTGGAGGGACCTGCAAATGATTATAACAGTGCCGACATTCACATCTCTCCCGATGGCAAATTTTTATATGCCTCTACGCGGGAAAGTGCTAATATGATTTTTATTTACGCCATAAATCAACAAAAAGGTACCCTGAAACAAATAGGGCAGGAGTCTTCCCGTGGCCGGCATCCAAGGAATTTTATGATTGACCCTACCGGTAAATTTCTCCTGGTCGCCAATCAGAACAGTGGTAACATCGTGGTGTTTAAACGTAATCAAAAAACAGGGTTGTTAACAGCTACGGGTATGGAAGTAAAATTAATGAATCCATCCTCGCTGCAAATGAGAGCCTATCACTAGGCCCTTCATGGTTTTACACTAAAATGAAGTAGTTTTGCAGCCGTAGTTAACAAAACAAAACAACTCTTGAAAAGAATACTCTATTTTTTTCCATTGAATCCTGTTGATAAAAACAGTGGAAGTCAGACCCGCTCCTTAAACCTGTTGAAATATTTTAAAGCGCGTGATATCAAGGTAGATTTCATCACCAAATCGATTTGGGGACGATATACACCTGAAAGTATCCAGGCCTTTGAAAACAGCGGGCTGGCGGAAAATTTATGGATCCTGGAAAGGAAACCCGTGAAGAAAAATCCGGTGAAGTATTTCTTCTCCTATAAATTGTGGCATGTATTATTTGAGCGTAAACTGAAACTGGTAAAAGGATCTATTCCTAATCATACTACCTGGAATCTGCGCAAACAATTTGATGCCATTCTGCAAAAACAATCATACGATTATATTATCATCAGCTATGCTTATTGGGCGGATCTTATAAAAGATAATCCCTACCTGGGCAAGGCAGTGACAATCATAGATACACATGACCTGTTAGCTTCCCAACACCAGAATGAAAATGGATTTGATATGGGGGCTGCACTGGGAGATGAGTTAAGAAGATTATCCCAGTTTGACCAGGTATGGGCCATTTCTATGGAGGAAACCTACTTTTTTGGTCAGTTCCTGAAAGGAAAAATAAAGTATATACCGATGATGATGGATGCGCCACCAGTGGTGCAGCCATTAGGAGAGAAGGAGTTTGACCTGATATACGTTGCTACGGACAATCCACATAACCTGATCTCTGCTGCCTGGTTTTTCAAAGAAGTATATCCGCTCTTGCCGGCACACCTAAAGATCTGTGTCATCGGTTCCATTACCCCGCACGTTTCAGCGGAGTATAAAAATGTAGTCCGCATTCCTTTTGTGGAGGACCTGGATACGTATTACCTGAAAGCCAGGGTATCGCTTTGTCCTATGCTTACAGGTACAGGTGTAAAGGTGAAAGTGGTGGAAGCCATGTCGCATGGTCTGCCGGTGGTATGCACAGAACGTGGACTGGACGGACTGCCGGATAAAACCAACAACGGTTGCCTGTCTGCCAATGATCCAAAAGAATTTGCCGCACATATACTGCACCTGTTGGAAGATAAAGCCTTTTATGAATCCATGAGCCAACAGAGTTTATCATCTTTTCATAAACATTTTTCAAAAGAAGAAGGATTTAAAAAACTGGATAGCGCTTTAGGTATAGGGAATTAAAAGAAGTACACATGAAAGAAAAGAAAGTATTTCTTATATCGTTCAATGGCAAGTCTATTGCAGGTGGTGTGGAAAGGGTGACCTGGTACCTGGATGAATATTTTCATTCCAGGAATATTGAAACAAAGATCATCGACGAAGACTATCTCATTCATCATACCCTTTTTGGCAGGATCTTTCAGCAACTGTTCCGGTTCCGCCATTTTAAAAAGAGAAAGGCGATCTACCTGGCGCGGTATACGTCTGCTTTCCTGTGGCTGAATAAACGTTCCCATCATGTAGTGGTGTCACAGGGAGAAGCTACTCCTTTGTTTCCAGCCGACTTTATGTTGATACATGGATGCTATCACTGTATGGAAGTGGCTTATGGCAGAACAGATACCCGGTTGAGCCGCATGGCTAATCTGCAGAAGCTGAGCTGTCAGCGGGCTAAACAGGTGATTGCGGTATCAGCAAAAGTAAAACGTGACCTGATCACCTATTATCAGATACCGGAAAACAAAATTATTGTCCAACATAATTGTGTTGACACCAGCAGATTTCATCCGTTTGAAAAAAAGCCGCAGCCACAGCATACCCTGCTTTTTGTTGGCAGACTAACAAACCCCAAAGGTTTGATATTTTTAAAACAGCTGGCAGCAGCTATCGATCAATCCACTAAGTGGAAGCTGTTAATTGCGTGTAACGAAACACCGGATACTGCGTTTTTTGAACCATTTGCAAACATCACGGTGAAAGTGGGGTTGAATATTGACAATATTGCCACCGCCGCTTATGCGCAGGGGGATTTGCTGATTGTTCCTTCCTGGTTTGAAGGCTTTGAGCTGGTAACACTGGAGGCATTGTCCGTAGGGATGCCGGTAATTGGTACCAACGTAGGCGCGATCAGCGAGTTGCTGGATATGCAGTTTCCCGGTGTATACCTGTTACCGGATATCAATTCTCCGGAGGCATCCATATTACAGCATTTTGATGAGGTATTGGAAGATAATAGCCGGTCCATTGATCCGGAAGCCCTGCATCAGCGGGTAACCAGGGAATTTGGAATTGAGCAGTATTTTAAAAAGATGGATACTATCTTGGGGCCAGCGTTTTCTCATACATCCTGAAAAAATGATGCGCGGCCCATGGGCTGATGATACTGATGAACGCACCGATGTTAAGGAATGGAATCCTTTTCCTGAAAGCCCTGTACAATCCTTTTCTCCGCATGGTAAGACTGTGGCGGTTCTTTTTTAACTGGTCAATCACAGCAGTCCAATTGGCTTTGTTCTCTATCCCTTTATCCGCATACACTTCAAAGTAGCCTCCGTACAACAGCACCCGGGAATTATGGTAAGCATAATACAGGTGGCTGTATTTATCAAATAGATTTTTAGATAGCAGGAAGTCTTTCATTAAGTCATCGGATGCATAAAAGCAGGAGAGCTTGTAGTCAGACACCAGTGCCGACGTAATTGATTTTTCCGCATGGGCTTTTTCGCGGACAAAATAGTTATAAAAGTTTCCGGCAATGCACCTCGTTTTTCCTGACAGGCAGATGGTTTCCAGCACAAAAGGAGAGTCTTCGAAAATGGAGATACGAAATCGTATCCGGTGATCTTCAATTAATGATCGCTTATAAAGTTTACCCCAGCAGGCGGTATTTATTTTGTCTGTTTTATGGGCTGTTTCACTTAAAAAGCTGCTGATGTAGTCGGTATGTTCAAAATTCCCCGGGATATATTCAAAAGACTCCAGCACCTTTAATTCTTTGCCGGTCCCGCTTACTTTCCTGTAGCCGAAGCAAACGATATCTGCGCCGGTGTTTAACGCTTCCTGCACACAAACTTTCACTGTTTGAGATGCGATGGTGTCGTCACCATCCACAAACAAAATATATTCACCGGTGGCGTGCTCCAGCCCTGTATTTCTTGCGGGACCGGGGCCTGCGTTGGTTTGAGAAAAGACCTGTATGTTTTTATGTGTTTGCTGATAGCTGGTTAGTACCTCCAGCGATGAGTCGGATGAATCATCATTTACAAAGATGATTTCTGTGTGAGTATAGGTTTGCTGTAACAGGGAATCAATACAAGCCGGCAGGAAAGGAGCCAGGTTATACACCGGAACAATAATCGTCACTAAAGGGCTTTGCATATATCGCTATTATCTCTTTTAAAACAGCGGCAAAGATAGAGAAATTTATGCTGGGCCTCCATACAGCAATATTGGCTTCTTCTTTTATCTGAGTATCCGGGGAATTTGCCACGTTGCCGGCAGTGCCAGCGTTTATGCCTGGATAATCGAATAAAAGAAGAAGCCTGTTTTTTATTGGTTAACCCTGAACTTTTCTGTAGCACCGGCAGTGGTATGGGTGCAGGTCATAGACTGCGTACCGCTTTCACTGGAAACGAACCTGCCGTTATTTCCTTTGAGAGAAATGGTACCATCTCCGTTGTTGATCCAGTCGAACTGTTCCCAACCGCCAATCGCGGCGCGGTTGCAGGTAATGGCCTGTGTACCATTTTCGGAGGATACGTATTTGCCGCCGTTTTGCAGGGCAATCTTTCCGTTGCCGGCATTTACCACTACAAACTGCTCCCAGGGGCCTACTGCAGTGCGGTTGGCGTTCATTGCCTGCGTGGCATTTTCGCTGCACACATAGAGGTTATTGGAGCTTTTCAGCGTAATGGTTTGTCCGATGGGAGCGCCGGTACCACCACCCACGATGGGTTGTGTGGGGCGGGTAGCTGTCAGGCTAATCTGTCCTTTCAGCATTTTACCGCCATCGCCGGTGAGGCGCAGGTAGTAGTCTGCAGAGCAGGCCACGCCGTCTTCATCCAGCGTCACAAAGTTGGAACCTGCGGGGATGAAACCGGAGCTTTCTGCGGTTTTGGCAATCTGGTTGCCTTCATTGTACTCGTCGAACATGGAAATGTAAATGCCCTGTGCACCCACTCTCACCATATTGTAAAACTGCCGCCACATAAAGTCGCCATGTGCGCGCTGATGCTCCTGCAAATCACCTGGCAACACACAAGGTTGATAGTCGATGCCATTGTTGTTACAATAAGCCTGATCCGGGGTATTTACATTTGTGTAGAAATTATCTACGTCATTTACATTACCAATGCGACCTACCATCCAGGGCGAAATCATATTGAGTGCGCTGTAGGTGGCCAGGAAGCCAGGTCTTGAATCATCACTTTCGGTACGCCAGTGGGTAGGTACACCGCCAATCACATAACATCCCTGGTTTTTAAACCAGTTGATCACATCCAGGCATACCGCAGCCGACCAGGTATGGTTGTTATCATTAAAGCCGAAACCCCAGATACATACCACTGGCTTGCCATTCTGTTTGGCGTAGGCGGAAGAAGAAGTGTAGGCCGACATCTTGTTGGTCCAGTCACTTTTTACTTCTGATTGCATGTTGGTCCAGCCGCTCACATCGTACATGATGTAAAACTTACGGCCATACGTTTCTGCTGCTGTTTTTACCTTGGCAGTGATGGCATCCCGGACAGGGCCTTCGGTACCGTTGGGATTGAAGCGTTGCAGTGCGGCCGCATCAATGCCATTCTGTTGCATCCAGAGGAAATGGGTGTTCACTGTCTGGTCAGTGAAGGAAGAAAATAATTTCGCCGGCGATCCATTGTTAAGATTTGCCCACGCAGTTTGATAGGTACTGCTGTAATCCCGCACATCCGGCCAGGATTTAATACCATTGTTAGTGGAAGAAGGGGATGCTCCCCAGTTTTGGGTCCAGTGCCACCAGGCATTGATGGGGGAGCCATCACCATTGGCGGCGAACCAGCCCTGGTAGCCTACAGTGACTTTGCCGACTACATCGCCGACAGGTGAGCCTAATGCGCTAATGGAGGCCTTTTTCCCATCAAGCGGCTGTAAAGGTGTGCCGGCCTCTTTTTTAGAGCAGCCAACAGACAATGCAACAAGGGTTGCGAACAGAAGATGCAACTTGTTTTTCATGTGTGGAAGAATTGATGTTTAGGAATTACTATTGGATTTTCATGTCAGATATCAATGAATGAATACTCGTGGAATGATCATCGGATTTTCAGTAAGGGCTTTCTTTTGAACAATGCCGGGCTATGGGTACAACGTGGAAACTTCCTGCAAGTAAGCAGACAGGCACTAATGAATGCCTTAATAAAGGGCTAATAAATTAATTAGGGCAAGATAATTTTGGGGAAAACCTAGTTTTTTTTCGAAGATCAGGAGAAACTGGCTGCTAATTCGGCTACCGTATTAAATATAAAGTCTGGTGCAGCGGCATTGAGTTCCTCCGTAGTGCCGTAACCGTAGCCTACACCAATAGCGGTGATATTATTTTTCTGCGCACCAATAATATCGTGTTTACGGTCGCCTATCATCACGGTATGCTCCGCTGGCAGATTTTCTTTTGCAAGCAGGTATTTGATCAGTTCCCCTTTGTCGGCACGGGTACCATCCAGTTCACTGCCATAAACAGCCGTAAAATAGGGATCCAGGTTAAAATGACGGATCACCACATCTGCAAAGATCTGGGGCTTGGAAGTGGCCACAAACAGGCGGCGGCCCTGGGAGAGGAGGGCGCTCAACAGTTCCGGGATGCCTTCATAACGTTCGTTTTCGTAGATACCCGTTACCTTGAAATATTCCCGGTAAGCATTGACCGCATCCCAGGCCTGCGCTTCGGTAAACGAATAATACTCCATAAATGACTGCTGTAGCGGCGGTCCA
The DNA here is from genome assembly GCF_056394125.1 of Chitinophaga sp. 10T418. NCBI lineage: Bacteria > Pseudomonadati > Bacteroidota > Chitinophagia > Chitinophagales > Chitinophagaceae > Chitinophaga > Chitinophaga sp. 10T418. Next base: position 46,528 of record NZ_JBFTHG010000022.1, on the reverse strand, counting down.
ATGAAAGGGAGCAGCCGGGACAGGTCCGTTTCTATAATACCCGCTTTCGCCAAAGCATACTGCACAGATTTGGTAATCCCTGTTTTTGGGTCCGTCAATGTACCATCCAGGTCAAAAAGAACGTTATTATATTTCATAATGGACGCAATTTAATAGAAAAGGAGGATGTTGAATAAGTTTCGTTAATTTATTAGCTTACACCAATGAAATTACACCTGCACTGTTATTTGTTATGCTGCTTTACGGCTGTGCTGTTGGCCAGCTGTAGTAAAACCGAATCTAAAACAATCATTGCGCCCGAATACAATGACGTGGATCAGGTATTGACGGAAGCGGCCACCAGTAAATTCGGAGGCAAATGTTACGGAGTTATCCAGGTAGATGGAAAAACGGTTTATGCCAAAGGATTTGGCGGATATGATGGCAGTACCCGCCAGCTGATCGCCTCCTGCTCCAAATGGTTGTCGGCCGCTATACTCATGAGCCTCGTGGATGAAGGAAAAATTAAGTTAACAGATAGCGTGGGTAAATTTCTGCCCCTATTCACCACCTACCATAAAGGAGGGATCACCATCGCCCAGTTGTTTTCACATACTTCCGGTTTCCCCGGTAGTTCTACTCAGGGATATGAGACCAATGTGTTGAGCACCCTCAGCGCAGCGGCCGATGGCATCGCAAAAAATGTTGCCTTACAATATACGCCTGGTTCCACTTTTTATTATGGTGGAGTTAGTATGCAGGTAGCCGGTCGTGTTTGTGAAGTGGCATCAGGGAAAGACTGGAAAACACTGGCGGCTGAAAAGTTATTTACACCCTGTGGCATGACCGGCACCAGCTTTGGTTTAACCGCCAACCCACAGATTGGAGGTGGCGCCACCAGCACACCGGATGATTATATGCGCTTCCTGTATATGATCATGAATAAGGGAGTCGCTGCCAACGGTACAAGGGTACTGAGTGAGGCAGCGGTAACAGCCATGGAACAACCACAAACCAGCAGTGCCACCACTATTGCTTATTCTCCTTACCCGTTGTCGTTGCTCACCACTAAAGGTATTTACGGTATAGGCAACTGGCGCGACCTAACAGGCCCTGGTGACGTGCTTATAGAAAACAGCAGCCCCGGTTTATTTGGCAGTCACCCCTGGATCAACCGCGATAAAAAAGTGACCGGTTTTATATTTACGTTTATTGTTGATAACGGCTATCTGACCACCCTGCCTGCCTGCATCAAAATCAGGAACCTTGTAAGAAATAAGTAATCAAACAAAATAAAGACCACACTGCCACAATCAACAATCGTATGATGAAAATTTTTGTATGGCTGCTGCTGAGTGTAGCCATTACCGTTACTACACAGGGACAGGAACAATTTATTACACAATACGGCCATCCGGACAATACCTGGTATCATATCCAATCCGATAAAAAGGCCACGGTGACCTTTCTGGGAGGCTCTATTACCAACATGGAAGGCTGGCGTGGTAAAGTATGCGATTATCTTTCTGCTACTTACCCGGGCACTGCATTCCGTTATATCAATGCCGGTATTCCATCGTTAGGCAGTCTGCCACACGCTTTCCGGTTTAAACAGGATGTATTGGGCAAAGGTAAAACAGACCTCCTGTTTGTAGAAGCTGCGGTGAATGACCGGGCAAATGGCACCAACGAAGTTACACAGCGCAGAGCCATGGAAGGCATCATACGTCACGCGCTCCGTGCCAATCCGCAGGTGAATATTGTCCTGATGGCATTTGCAGATGAAGATAAAATGGCTGATTACCACGCCGGCAAAGTACCGGTAGAAGTACAGGTACATGAAGATCTCGCAAAGAAATATCATCTTCCTTTTATTAACCTGGCCAAAGAAGTGACTACCCGCATAGATGCACACGAGTTTAACTGGAAAGATGATTTCAAGGATCTGCATCCATCTCCCTTTGGACAAAATATATATTTCAATGCTATCAAAAAATTGCTGGATAGCTCCTTCAGCAGACCGGTTCCCAAACGGCTGGTATCCGCGAAATTACCGGCTCCGGCAGATCCGTTGAATTATGAAAATGGCGCCTATGGAGATATACACAGGGCTACCTCCCAAAACGGTTTTTCTATAATCGGATCCTGGGAGCCATCCGATAAAGTGTCTACCAGGGAAGGTTTTGTGAAAGTGCCAATGCTGGTATCCGGCAAGGCGCATGCTACCGTGGAGTTTCCCTTCACCGGTCGTACTATAGGAATCGGTATTGTATCCGGTCCGGATGCAGGCATCATCAGCTATCGTATTGATGGTGGCGCTGCGCAAACGAAAGACTTACGGACACAGTGGAGTAAAAGTCTTTATCTGCCCTGGTACCTGATCCTGGGTGATGATTTAACACCTGGTAAGCATATATTGAAGATAGAAACCGGTGAGGCTGCGGAAGTAACGCGGATCGTGTATTTCCTGGTGAATGGATAGCAGCGATTTTTGGTCTGGTTCAGGATTCTCCTGAACCAGACCAAAAATCGCGCATTAATCTATTTGTAAAACATCCTTTTTATACTCTCTCGGTGTTTTCCCTTTTATTTTTTTGAAGAAACGATTAAAGTGGGTGGTGTTATTATACCCGCATTTAGCTGACAGCTCCATCATCGACATTTCTTTTTCCTGCAGCAGTCTGCAGGCATAACCTATTCTTAATTCATTTACAAAATGGGTAAACGATTTTTGTGTTCTGCTTTTGAAGAAGCGGCAAAAGGAATGTACGTTGATACCGGCTATGGCAGCTATTTCCGACAGCGGGATATCTCTTTTGAAATGCCGGAAAATAAACTTAAAAATATCGTCCATCCTGGACTGATCTTTATCATTGTACAGGTTTACATAATTGGTGCCGGCCAGTAACCGGTATTCTTTGGTGGCCATCATTTTTTGCAGCAGCGTGATGAACGTGATGGTTTGCTGCAAGTCCTGCTCCCGTAGCATTTGCTGCATCAGGGCCAGTATGTCGGCTTTGGTTTTACCATAAAACTGTATGCCGCGTTGCGATTTTTTCAGCCACGCTTTTACGTTGCTGATATTACTGAAAGGTGCCAGATGCTCCAGCAGTAATTCCGGCGAAACATACATGGCAAGGGATTTGGCTTGCAACTTATCCTTTCCTTCAAAATATTTTTGCTCGTTATGCCATACATGCGGCGTACCGGATCCTACAAAAATCAACTCCCCGCTTTCAAAATATTCGATATTGTCACCTATGATACGGCGTCCGGCACTTTCTACCACATAGACCAGCTGGCATTCATCGTGAAAATGAAATTCTGTAGAAAAGTGCGACTGTGTAATCTCCTTTACCAGGTATACACACTGTTCGAGGGCTTTGTCGCCCGGTATGGCAAAAACTGGCTTCATATTATCAGCGTAAAATAGGTAAAATCATTAATAAAGTCAAAATAGTGTTGATTTAAGTCAATTTCACCGGGATGATATACCTTTTCCATGGTTACTTTTGAAATCAGGTACCAAAGCCCTGTATTTCATGTACATTTTCCACGGAAACAATATGAATAATGATACTGAAGAATAAAATAGTGCTGATCACAGGAGGCGCATCCGGCATAGGTGCTGCGTGCGCATTGAATTACGCTGCGGAAGGAGCCATCGTAGCGGTGATCGATAAAGATGCCGCTGCCCTGCAGGCATTAAAAGTACAACTGGGTGGATCACATTTATTGCTGACGGCCGATCTACTGGATAGTGCGGCTATAGGCGCAGCAATTAACACCGTATTACAAACCTATGGACGACTGGATGCCATCCATAATAATGCAGGGATTGCCAGTCCTGCCAAACCATTACACGAAACTACGGAAGAAGAGTGGGAGCTGCTGATGAATGTAAACATCCGGGGCATTTACTATACCACCCGCCACGGCATAGCAGCACTGAAGGCTTCCCGCGGTTGTATCCTCAACACCAGCAGTATGGTAGGTGAAATAGGACAGGAAAACCATGCGGCCTATGCGGGTAGTAAAGGAGCGGTAAATGCGCTCACCAAAGCCATGGCGCTGGACTACGCACCCGATGGTATAAGAGTAAACGCGGTAGCACCTGCCGGAGTATGGACGCCCATGTTGCGACAGTGGAACAAAGAGCAGGCTGATCCCGCCCGCATGGAGCAATACCTGGATAATATTCACGCGCTGGGTTATTGCCCGGAAGCGACAGAAATTGCCAGCGTATGTGCGTTCCTGTTATCTGATAATGCCCGCTTTGTTACCGGCTGTATCATGCCGGTAAGTGGAGGCGCCGAACTAGGATATAAGCATACACATTAAATTTCAAGAACAATGAAACGTATTGCCACATTATGTTTAATGCTATTAGCACTCAACAGCTACAGCCAGACCAATGCCCAGCTGGATCCGAAAATACTGACCAGCAAAGCTGTTATGAACCAGTTTATGGACCTGCGTTTTGGTATGTTCATTCACTGGGGACCCGTTACGCTGCGAGGTACTGAAATAGGATGGTCCAGGCACCACGAAGTGGCCGCTACTGATTACGACACGCTTTACAAAGCATTTAACCCGATCGGTTTTAATGCAGATGAATGGGTAAAAACCGCCAGCGAAGCAGGGATGAAATACCTGACCATCACTGCCAAGCACCATGATGGATTTTGTTTATGGCCATCTGCCTATACAGATTATAATATTACGGCTACCCCTTTTAAAAAGGATGTGGTAGGGCTGCTGGCCAAAGCATGCAAAAAATATCATATTAAGTTCTGTATCTATTATTCCGTACTGGACTGGTACCAGGAGAATTATCCGCTGGATAATTCCACCGACCCAACGTTGGCGGATAAACGGAAAAAACCGGATATGGAAAAGTATGTGGTATACATGAAAAATCAGTTGAAAGAGCTGGTTAACAACTACGATCCTTATATGCTCTGGTTTGATGGTCCCTGGGAAAGTCCCTGGACGCCAGCCATCGCATTGGATATGTACACCTATCTTAAAACGCTGAAAAAAGATTTGATCATCAATAACCGCCTTGGTAAATCATTTTCAGGCACCAATGCAGATGGTACCGCTAATTTCCTGGGTGATTTTGATACACCAGAACAACGCATTGGCAGCCTGAACATGCAAACGCCCTGGGAAACCTGTATGACGATCTGTCAACAGTGGTCCTGGAAGCCAAATGATAAAATGAAATCGTTGCAAACATGTATACAAACGCTGGCTAAAGTTGCCGGTGGCAACGGTAACCTGTTGTTTAATGTGGGGCCCCGCGCCGATGGTAAAATAGAACCTGAGCAGGTAGCACGTTTAAAGGAAATGGGCACCTGGTTGAAACAGTATGGAACAGCCATTTATAATACACATGGTGGTCCGTATGACCCGAATGACACCTATGCTGCTACCCGCAGTGGCAAAAAGATTTACCTGCATATTTTTAAACCGGTTAGCCAGTTGATACTGCCTGAACTGCCCGGTGTAAAAGTAAATAAAGCTTATATCATGAAAGGCGCGTCTGTAGCATTGCTGCAAGCCAACGGACACATCACACTTACATTGCCGGCTTTACCGGATCCGAATGATACCGTGATTGTACTGGAAACAGATAAGCCTGCGATAGACATTGCTCCCATAAAAAATGATGATAAAAAATGATTAAGAAAATAATAGTGAAAGATTCCCGGTTTCCATTATCCGGAGGAGCCGGTAGTGATGCCATACATCAGAATCCCGTATACTCGTACACGGTAGCGTGTTTGTATGACGATAAGGGCAATTGCGGTACGGGACTGGCTTTCACATTGGGAGCAGGCAACGAACTGGTATGCGCTGCCGCCAGGTTTTATGGAGAGAAGCTGATAGGCAAAGATATCAGCGAAGTGATGGCTACTTTCGGAGACTGGTTTAAGCAGCGTTCCGATGAACAACAATTCCGCTGGCTCGGACCTCATAAAGGAGTAGTGCATCTGGCGCTGGCAGCGGTTACCAATGCCTGTTACGATCTTTGGGCGAAGCAGCAACAGGTGCCTTTATGGAAACTGTTGCTGGATCTGAGTCCCGAGCAACTGGTGAATACGCTGGACCTTTCTTACCTGGAAGAAGTGCTGCCCCGCGAAGAAGCGGTGCGTATGCTCACAGATATGCAATCTTCCCGCGTATCGCGGGAAGGTATTCTGCAAAAGGGTTACCCGGCGTATGATACATCTGCCGGCTGGTTTAATTATTCTGATGATCAGCTGGAAGCCAACTGTAAACGCGCACTCGATAATGGTTTTAGCGCATTGAAGTTAAAGGTGGGTGCTAAAGATCCGGAAACGGATATACGAAGAGCGCATATTGTAAGAAATACAGTAGGGGATCAGATTAAAGTAATGGTAGATGCCAATCAACAATGGAATCTGCCGCAGGCACTGGCTATCGGCAAAAGGCTGGCAGACATCAATCCTTACTGGATAGAAGAACCTACACATCCGGATGATGTGCTGGCACATAAAGCACTGGCAGAGGCACTGAACCCGGTGAAGCTGGCATTGGGAGAACATGTACCCAATAAAGTGATCTTTAAAAATTACCTGGAAACCCGTTGCGCTGGTTTCATACAGGTGGATGCTGTAAGGGTAGGAGGTGTCAGTGAATTTATTACGGTGAGCCTGTTGTGTAAAAAGTATGGGGTACCGGTGGTGCCACATGTGGGAGATATGGGTCAGCTACATCAGCACCTCGTATTATTCAATCATATCGGAATGGGACATGAAGCATTATTCCTGGAGCATATTCCACACCTGCGTGCGCACTTTACCCATCCTGCGCAGATAACAGGCGGATTTTACCGTACTCCTGAAACCCCGGGCAGCAGTTGTGATCTGCTGGCCCTTAATACTTTCCCCGGATGATTTCTACCACAGATACCGTCATCAGCATTTGTTATGTAGCCTTTATTGTGCTGCTGGGATTCTGGGCTGGATGGTCCGGAAAGAAGAGCAGCAATGCCGCGGGAGAATATTTCCTCGCAGGTAAATCCCTGCGCTGGCCCATGATAGGCATGGCATTATTTGCCACCAATATTTCCTGTCTCCACCTGGTGAGCCTTGCGCAAAGCGGGTTTGATACCGGTTTGCTGGCAGGCAACTTTGAATGGATGGCCGCTTTTACACTGATCCTGTTAGCACTTTTTTTTATACCATTTTACATCCGGTCGGGAGTGGCTACGCTCCCGGATTTCCTGGAGCGGCGCTATAACCGTGCCTGCCGGGACTGGCTGGCAATCGTATCCGTTGTATCAGCCATTGTGATCCATATCGCCTTTTCATTTCTGGCGGGCGGCATTGTGCTGGAAACGCTGTTCGGCATCAATATGTTCAGCAGTATTATCCTGATTGCGGTGGTAACAGGCGCGTATACGATTGTGGGTGGTTTACGCGCAGTGGTAGTGACAGAGTCCGTGCAAACAGTGGTGCTGTTAGCCGGTGCGGTGATCATTACGTTGCTTTCCTGGTGGAAGGTAGGCGGCTGGCAACCGGTGATGGCCGTATTACAGGAGCATCAGCAATTGGATAAGTTGTCGATGTTGCATCCAGCGGGTGATCCGAACGGACTGCCCTGGTATGCGGTATTCCTGGGATACCCGGTTATTGGCATCTGGTACTGGTGTGCTGATCAAACAATTGTACAAAGGGTGCTGGGAGCAAAAGATGAGAATCATGCCCGTACCGGCGCGTTGTTCTGCGGCTTTATAAAAGTGCTCCCGGTTTTTATATTCATTCTGCCGGGGCTGCTGGCTTATGTGTTGTATAAGCAGGGCGCACTGGATCTGAGTGCATTGCAGCAGGCAGATGGGAAGATGCATACAAAAGGTATTTACTCCCTGATGATTACTAAACTGGTGCCTCCCGGACTGGTGGGCGTTTTGGTGGCGGCTTTGCTGTCGGGTTTAATGAGCCAGATTTCCGGTGCGCTGAATTCCATTGCCACATTGGTGAGTTACGATTTATACAAAAGGTATCAGCCGGCGGCCAGCGATAAGCAATTGGTAAAAACAGGCCGTATTGCGGCCGTTTTAGCGCTGTTGTTGTCTATTGGTCTGCTACCTCTGCTGAACCGGTATGAGAGTCTTTTTAACGGTATTAATGACGTCATATCACATATTGCGCCGCCTATCACCTGCGTGTTTTTGTTGGGCGTGTTCTGGAAGAAAGCATCTTCCAAAGCCGCACAATATACTTTGTGGTTGGGTTCCGCGTTGGGAGCAATTGTATACGTGACCGGCAAAGTGTATCCTGAAGGGCCTTTGAGCCACATTCCACCGCTGATGGTGGCCTTTTACCTGTTTGTAGTTTGTGTATTGCTGCAGGTTGTTTTATCTTTTGCTTTTCCGATGCAACATACTGCTGAAAGCAGCCGTTTGTACTGGGAAAGCCCGCTGGCGCCGCTACGAGTAAAAGGCTGGCCGGGCCTGGCAAACTATAAAGTATTGTCAGGGGTGTTACTGGCGGTGATGGCAGTATTATATTGGGTCTTCAGATAATATCCACGTTATGTACAGATCATTTTGCACACTGTTTTTATTGGTGCTTTTCCAGGCCGGTTATGCACAAACAACAGGGGCGCCGTTGCAGCCTGTTGCGATAGCCGCAAAGCATGCAATTGTTTATAATAAGCCGGCGCCTGATTTTTTTGAAGGCGCCTTACTGGGCAATGGTGGCATGGGCGTAGTGGTGACTACCCGTCCTGATGCGGTAGTGCTTTATTTCGGACATAACAATGTATGGGATATCCGCATTGCGGAAAACAACCGCGAAGCACTGCATGACTTCAACTATGTGTTTAACAGGGTAAAAGATATTCCGGATCTGGACGGCGATACCTGGTACCAGCAATACAAAACGCTGGCAGTAGAAAATTACAGACAGCCATATCCCAGGCCATTTCCATGTGGATCGCTGGTACTGGGATTTGATCGCAGAATTGCGGAGTTAATAGGACATACGCTCGATATTTCCACGGGTGTATGCCGTGTACAACTGTTACTGGCAGATAGGAAAACTGTTTACCTGGAACTCTTTACCAACATGAAAAGCGATCAGCTGCAAATGCAGCTGGTGGATGTAACTGGTAAACCGGTGCCCAATATTTTTAACCGGGTGAAGATGATAGCAGATCCTTCCACACCAGCAGAGTTCCCGAAATATACAACCATAACAGATTTGTCTGCCGGTATACTTTCTTTCCGGCAGATAATGCCTTCACAGGAGCCTGAAAAATACAATCCGGTAACAGGAGATCCCAGGGATAAAGCTTTTCGTTTATCCGTACAGGTGAATGCCCCTTTATCTAAAAAATCACGTATCAACTGGAGTGGTAACCCGGAGGAAATGGCACCGCTGGAAGCAGCCGTGGCAGCGGGTGGCAGCTTTCAGGCAGTAGTTACCTTACAGGAAGGACTGAATACAGTAGTGAATAAAGACATGCCGGCATTGCCCTCACCTTCTGCTAAGTTGTATCAGCAGGTAGCTACAGAAAACCGGCAGATATGGTTTGACTACTGGAATAAATCCGCCGTAAAACTGGGCGATGATTTCCTGGAAGAAACCTGGTACCGCAATCTTTATTTTCTGAACTGTGCGGCAAAAGAAGGCGTTACCTGTCCCGGGCTTTTTGCCAACTGGAGCTATAATAAAATAGGAACTGCCTGGCATGGCGACTATCACATGAACTACAACACGCAGCAACCATTCTGGGGAACCTTTTCCAGTAATCACACAGAGAAAAACCTGCCTTATGTACAACTGATAGAAGCGCTGATGCCGGTAAGCAGGAATTGGGCACAGGAGTATTATCATCTCCCGGGTGCTTATTTTCCGCATTCCGCCTTTCCGGTAGCCATGACTATGAATCCTTATCCTGTGCCTGACTGGGGCTGGGAAGTATGTGAAACGCCGTGGGCCGTGCAAGGTCTGTGGTGGCATTATATCTATTCAGGAGATACCACCTTTTTACGCAACAGGGCTTATGAGCCTATTAAAGCCGCAGTAGAATTCCTGGTGGCCTATATGAAAAGACCCGATGCGCACGGCGGCAATCGCTGGAAAGACGACCGCTATCATATTTTCCCTACGGTGCCGCCGGAGTTATATGGGCTGAGAACTGGTTTTAAATATAATTACGATTGTACGGTAGATCTTACCCTGACCAAATTTATATTCAGGGCTTTTGAACAGGCCACCCTAGTGATGGGGACTAACGGTCAGGAACAAACGCTGCTGGCGGACATAAAAGATATCCTGGCACATTACCCGGCTTATCCCACTGCGATGTCTGAGAAATACGGAAAGGTACTGATATCTGTTCCGGAGGAACATGACCAGGTAGTCTATAACCTGCCCAATCCGCTGGTGACGGTATTTCCCGGAGAAGAGCATGGGCTGGATTCCCCGGCAGATACTGCGCAGCTTTTGAATAATACCCTGTTGCATCAGCAAAATGAAGGCGGCAACGACCTGGTGATGCAACCCTTACAGGCAGCACGCATAGGTAAACTGGACCTGGATCGTTTCAGCCGGCAGGTGCGCTACTCTTTATTGCCAAATGGCACCGCCACAGATATGGTGATGCAAACCGGTGGACGTTATAATGACCAAACAGCTTTCGACTATATGTCACATATGGGAATCTGGTTTGAAAATTTTGCTTTGCCGGCAGTCATCAATGAATGCCTGATGCAGAGCTATAATGGCACCATCCGTTTATTCCCTAACTGGCCAAAAGAAAAAGATGCTTCCTTTGACAACCTACGGGCCGTAGGCGCATTCCTCATAAGCAGCCAGCAAAAACAAGGTAAAATTACCTACATAAAAATCCGGAGTGAAAAGGGAAATATGCTGCGGATATTGATCCCCCGGGGAAGTAAAGGCAGTTATGTTAATGCCAGAGGCAAACATCCGATCACTAAAGATATACTGGAGTTGAAAACGTCGCCAGGAGAAGAAATAGCAGTTAGCTTTTAGCAGTTAGCTTTTAGCTTTTAGCAAAATGCAGCGGAGAACATAATACATACAGGCATATGTGCTATGTTCATCTCCGCTGCATTTTGCTAAAAGCTAAAAGCTAAAAGCTAAAAGCTATCTCGCCATTTGCTGAATCACCGCTTCTGTTACACCGGTACTGGAGAAGCCACCGTCATGAAATAAATTCTGCATCGTTACCATCCGCGTGTAATCTGAGAAGAGAGAAACCGTAAATTCTGCACATTGATCAGCGGTAGCGTTGCCCAGTGGCGACATCTTTTCAGAGTAATTCACAAAGCCATCAAAGCCGGAAATACCTTGTCCTGCTGTGGTCATGGTAGGAGACTGGGAAACGGTATTAATACGTACACGCTTTTTAATACCATACTGATAACCAAAGCTACGGGTAATACTTTCCAGCATGGCTTTAATATCTGCCATTTCATTATAGTTAGGAAAGGCCAGGTGTGCGGCGATAAATGTCAATGCAACAACAGATCCCCATTCATTGATCGCATCATGTTTAATAGCGGTTTGTAATACGCGGTGAAAGCTCATCGCGGAAATATCTACCGATTTATGCATGAAGTCGTAATTCAGATTCGTATAGTCGTTGCCTTTACGTACGTTCACACTCATCCCGATAGAGTGCAGGATGAAATCCACGCCACCACCGAAGTGTTCTTTTGTTTTGATGAAGAGGTTTTCAAGGTCCTCCATGTTAGTCACATCTGCAGGTATAACAGGTGCGTTGCATTGTTGTGCCAGCTCATTGATTTCACCCATGCGAATAGCAATAGGTGCATTGGTTAAAACAATTTCCGCACCTTCTGCTACGCAGCGGAGTGCAGTCTTCCAGGCAATAGATTTTTCATCCAGTGCACCAAAAATAATTCCTTTTTTACCTTTTAATAAGTTGTGGGACATGACGAAGTTTTAGTGTAAAATTTTAATTGCTACAGGGTTTAAATGTATAGCAATTATTGTTGCACGAAGACTGACATTATAAATTTTAACATTTTATGCCGCCACAATCATCTCATCAGGTGATGATTAATGTCCCAGTTGCTTTTTCATGTCCATTTGAAAGGACCATAGCTCTTCTATGGATATAGGTTTTTTACTGACTTTTTCCATATCCTTTCCTTCTTTGGTAAATGGTAGTGGAAAAAGGCTCATGCCCTGCATGCCGGTCATTTTTGCCACCTCTTCCTGCCAGCCTTTCCAGCGGAATTGCTGATAAAATCCAGCAACATCACCGGAGCAGCAAAAGCCGATAAAATCGCTGTAGCCGATTTCCATGTTCTCCCATTCCAGGGTGTCCGGTGCAAAATAAAATACGCTGCCTATTCCTTCATTTGTTGCCAGGCCGCCATTATTGATGGCGAAGAAACCACCTACCACATCGTCCGCAATTAATAGAAAAGACGGCTGCTCACCGGTTTGTGTAAATGATTTACCCTCATTCCATTCAGGCAGACTACGATTCAGTTTTTCGTGGCCGGAGCCTAATACTCTTATCCAGCCATGATCCACCAGCAAACCACCGGTTTCATATATGATAGCGCCCATCGGAGAGCGGGTGGTTACCTGGGTTTGATATAAAGCAGTTTCCGCACGGGCATTATCTTTAGGCAGTATTTCTATATGATTACTACCTTGTTTAATCCACTCCTGTACCAGTTCCCAGCCAGGTTCTGTTGTATTGATCAGTTCATTTAAAGGTTTCATTTTATGAATTTGTGCATTTACAATGAAGGGGAAAATAACAATGTGCTGATAGCAGCGTAAAGTATCGTTTCATGATGAGCTGACTAAAACGCTATGGGTGCAAAGTAAAATAAAAAGCCTGTAAACCCGGCGGCTTACAGGCTTTATTATTTGAAGTGTAATTTATATCTCTCCTTTCTTTAGTTGTTTTACGGCATAATCCACCGCTCTTGCTGTCAGCGCCATATACGTAAGCGAAGGGTTCTGGGTAGATGTAGAAGTCATGCAGGCGCCATCCGTTACAAATACATTCGTGCATGCATGCAGCTGGTTCCATTTGTTGAGCATGGATGTTTTGGGATCCAGTCCCATACGTACCCCACCCATTTCGTGGATATCCAGTCCTGGCGCCTGTTTGGAGTCATTGGTGTTGATGTTGGTGAAGCCTGCTTTGGTATACATTTCTGTCATCTGCTCAAAGAAGTCTTTGATCATTTTTTCATCGTTATCATCGTAGTCCACATCCACGTTTATTTGCGGAATACCCCACTCATCTTTGCGTTTACTATCAAGGGTAACGGTGCTTTTTTCTTTAGGGATGGTTTCACCCATCATGTGAGATCCTACATACCAGGTATCATCAGGTTGACTGTTGAACAGTTGATCTTTCAGACTTTTACCAAATCCGTTGGTATCTGTATGGGTGCCTCTGCCACCGGAAAATCCTGCTGCGTAGCCACGGAGGAAATCTGTTTCCTGTTTCATGACGTTACGGAAACGGGGGAGGTAGGCGCTGGTAGGGCGACGGCCATCGGTAGTGGAATCTTTGAATCCTTCATACTGCCCGGAAATATGTGCGCGATAGTTATGGAAAGCGAAGTATTTGCCCAGTACACCACTGTCGTTGCCTAATCCGTTAGGGAAGCGGTGAGAGGTAGAGTTCAGTAATATTAAATTGGTATTTACTGCCGCCGCATTCACGAAAATAACGTTGGCATAATACTCCATCATTTCTTTGGTGTTGGTATCTACCACACGTACGCCGGTAGCTTTTCCTTTTTGTTCATCGTAAATGATGGAATGTACTACTGAGAAAGGGCGCAGTGTCAGGTTACCTGTTTTTTCTGCCCATGGCAGTGTAGAGGAGTTGCTGCTGAAATATCCGCCAAACGGACATCCGCGCTGGCAAAGATCTCTTTTCTGGCATTGTCCTCTGCCCTGATCCAGGTGTACCTGCTGCGGTTGTGTTAAGTGAGCGCAACGGGCATAGATAACATGTCTGTCTTTATAATTGGCTTTTACAAAATCTTTGAAATAATTCTCTACGCAGGTCAATTCCATGGGAGGCAGAAATTCACCATCCGGGAGATGAGCAATACCATCTTTATTACCGGAGATGCCTACGAATTTTTCTACATAGCTATACCATGGCTCAATGTCTTTATAACGGATCGGCCAGTCGGTGGCAAATCCATCCCTTGCAGGGCCTTCAAAGTCAAAGTCGCTCCAGCGTTGTGTTTGCCTTGCCCACATCAGCGATTTTCCGCCTACCTGGTAGCCACGGATCCAGTCGAATGGTTTGGGCTGGCCATAGGGATGATCATTGTCTTTTACAAAGAAATGCATGGCATCTTCTTTATATGCATAGCAACGGCTGATTGATGGGTTGGCATCTTTAATTTCCTGTGGTACCTGTCCGCGGTGTGGAAATTCCCAGGGGAACTGGCTGGTAGTAGGATAATCTTTTAAGTGCTTCACATCACGGCCTCTTTCGAGCACCAGTGTTTTCAGTCCTTTCTCTGTAAATTCTTTTGCTGCCCATCCGCCGCTGATACCGGAACCAATAACGATGGCATCGAACGTACGATTTTGCAGACTGGTATTGTTATTACTCATCTTATTAATAGTTAGGCAATCTTCCGGGTAATGGGTTTAAGTGGCACACATCCTTTGAAACGCGCTGGTACCAGCTCATAAACGTTTACTTTGGTCAGGAAATATTTTGAACTGGTGTAAGCCTGTATGGTCAGGTGTTTGGTTGTTCTGTAGAAGAAAGAAACATCATCCTTGTTGTTCCAGCCGGCTTCCATGGCGGTAAGTAACGCTTCTCTTTGCGGAACGGTGCTTTCCAGGAAAGAATGTCCGTTTAGTTTTTTGCTGGCTTGTTCAAATGCTTTCAGTCCGCTGAGCCATTGTTGCTGCTCTTCTTTTTTGTAGCAGTCATCCATCATGATTAAAGTAAACAGATGGGCGGAAAGTTCCTTGGCGCCGGGTGTAGTGGTGGCGGGAATAATTGTTTCCACGAGTTCTGCCAGCATCTTTTCCTGGTCACCATCTACCTGAATATGCTTTAATGTTAAAGATGCCCTGGTGGTGTGTTGCAAACAGGCGGGCAATAATGCCATGCCAGCCGACACGTACAGCAACTGCTTGATCGCGGATCTTCTGTTCACTGCCATTGATAGGAATTTTTTGAAATAAAACGGGAAAATATCAACATTTATTTAGTTCTCTAAAGTTTGCAAAAACGGTTTCTTATTGCTTTCTAACGTGAAAATCGGCTTAAATATAGGAGAAACCGGGATTTTTTGCAAAGATTATTATAAGAAGAGGCTTGTTTACATCTACCTATCCCAGATGTAGTAAGGATCTTCATTTCACACCTTTCTCCGGATTCCACCAGCCTTTTTGCTTCCGGATAAACAACATCTGCCCGATATGATACGCATTGTGTGCACCTATATGAGCAATTACGGAATAGTGGGAAGATAATGTTTTTTCATCCGCTTGCTCAATCGCCTGTTCCCATGCAGTTAACACACTATCCATTCTTTTTACGGTGCCGTCCCATGCGGCCTGTGTGGCGGGCGAAAAGGTGGCGTCATTATCCCCGTTGAAGGGAGGTGTTGGTTGCCCTTTGAACTTTTCGAGCTGGTCCAGGTCCCAGAAAATGAGGTGGTTCACCAGTTGTGCAATGGAGTGGTTACCACTGCCGTCTTTCCAGTTGGCCTGCTCCGGGGTAAGGCCTTCTATGGCTGTATTTACCGGTACAAACCAGTCGGCTTTGTTGTGTGTTGTTTTTAGTTGTTCCAGCAGAATGGCTTTGGTAGTCGTCTGGCTGTAACAGCAATAGCCCAATAACAGTAACGGGAGTACGAAATATTTTCTCATAGCAATTAAATTGGGGAGTTGATTAAATATACTAACTTTTTCAATGTCGCTTTTGCTGGTTGTGATGGGTGGTTGTAGGACGATGTGAATGCGTGGGAGCTGCCAGGAACGAAACGGTAAACTTGTGTGACAAGAGTAAGGGGAGGATCCTTATAAAGCATAGTTGGAGCAATTAGGCTGATAGTATGCCGTTTCCGTTATCATGCAAACGAGGAAAAGATACATCGGATGAAGCAAAATATTATCTTTATCAGCATGGCTTCGTTATAGTAGCCCTGCTCACTTCCAACTGAAAAGCAATTACATATGCAGCTGATAGCCCTTGATCCCGGTCATTTTCACGCTTCGCTGGTACAACAGCAGATGTACCCGGGGATTGATTCGGTGATAAAAGTATTTGCACCGGAGGGACCGGAAGTCGTACAATATCTGCATCGCGTAGCCGCTTACAACAATCAGGATAACCCAACAGTACACTGGGAAACTAATGTATATACCGGTGCAGACTACCTGCAGAAAATGCTGGAATCTGCGCCCGGCAGTATGGTAGTGCTGGCAGGCAACAACCGTTTGAAGCCCGCTTATATTCGTCATTCCATCAAGACTGGCATGCATGTGCTGGCAGATAAGCCAATGGCGATAGATGCAGCGGGGTTTGATTCTTTACAGATTTCCTTTGCAGGCGCTGCTGCCGGTAAAGTGCAGCTGTTTGATATCATGACGGAACGGTATGCAATTCACAACGTACTGCAGAAGGAGTTGTCGCTGATGCCGGCATTATTTGGTACCCTGCAGCAAGGTACACAAGAGGAACCTGCAGTGATCAAAAAAAGTGTACATCATTTCAAAAAGTCCGTTGCCGGGAAAACGGTGGTACGTCCGGGTTGGTATATGGATGTAACACAACAGGGAGAGGGGATTGTGGATGTAACCACCCACCTGGTAGACCTGGTACAATGGACCTGCTTCCCGGAACAGGTCCTCGATTATAAAAAGGATATCCATATTGATAGGGCTACGACCTGGCCTACCGCGATGAGTATATCCCAGTACAACGACGTTACCAACGGCGCGGCGCTTACGCCATCGCTGGCATCTGTGGTGGGGAAAGACAATCTCCTGAAAATATATGCCAACGGCTCCTTCGATTACACCATCCGCGGCGTGCATGCCCATATTGCTGTAAAATGGGATTACGAAGCCCCTGCAGGCACCGGGGATACCCACTATTCCCGGATGCTGGGAAGCAAGGCAGCGCTGGTAATCAAGCAGGATAAGCAACAAAATTATTTGCCGGTATTATACATCAGCCCGGTGTCTGCCGATGGAGCCTACCAGGAACAGCTGAAAACACAGTTTCATGCACTGGCGCAAAAGTATCCGGGTATTGCACTGAAAGCAGCGGGGAAAGACTGGGAGGTAGTGATACCGGAACAATACATCAGGAAGCATGAATCGTTGTTTGCGATGGTGATGCAGCAGTTCCTGGAGTATGTAAAAGCAGGGTATATGCCTGCCTGGGAAGTACCTGGTATGCTCGCTAAATACTATACCACCACGCAGGCGCTGGCGGTAGCAAAAAGACTGGAATAGCTGTATCGCCCCCGGCGTAAAAGCGATAAAAACGACCCTTTTTAGCCGTTATCAGCCCTGGATGTAGTTAAGGGCGGTTCCCTGTTCTTCCAGGCGCAATAACATCGCTTTATACGCCCGGCAAGTACGATAATATTGTGGCGGACCAGATCAATACTTAAATGGTGAAAAAGTGACAGGGCTGTATGGCCGGATAAAAAATTGTATACTTGAGGATTATAAGGGTGCGGGTGCATTGTTACAGGAGGGGATTGCGGTTACCCGCATGAATGCGGCTATTTTCGATCCTTTCTATGCTTTCCGGGGCGCTATTGCAGGGATACATAAGGTATTAAGGAGACAGGGATTGCCGGAAGGCACCTGGTGCTTAAAGGATTATGAAGGACTTTCTCCCGGGCAGACAGCAGAAACAGACCGGATAACTGCCGCCTGTCCGCGCCTGACAGATGATACTTTTGTAAGAGAATTTTTATCACAGGACAGTATAAAAAAATTGTTGCTACATGCTTAAAGAAAGAATCCGGCAATTAGCCAGCGGACTGCTGGAGGAGGCTACGGCAAATCGTCGCCACCTGCACACAAATCCAGAACTTTCCTACCGGGAATACCAGACGGCCGTTTTCATAGAAGACAAACTGCGGGCGCTGGATATTCCTTTTGAAAGGATGGCTGATACCGGTATTGTTGCTTTATTACAGGGCAGCGCAGCGCCATCCGACAAGGTGGTGGCCCTGCGTGCGGATATAGACGCCTTGCCCATTGTGGAATTGAATAAAGTGCCTTACCGCTCGCAGAACGAAGGGGTGATGCATGCCTGCGGCCATGATGTACATACGGCTTCCCTGCTGGGGGTAGCCGGTATCCTCAGCCGTATGAAAACGGAATTTACGGGGACAGTGAAATTTATTTTTCAGCCGGCGGAAGAAGTTATTCCCGGTGGCGCCAGCTTGCTGATCAAGGCAGGTGTACTGGAAAATCCACGTCCGGCGCATATCCTGGGGCAACACGTGATGCCGGAACTGCCGGTAGGCAAAGTGGGATTCCGGTCGGGGCGCTACATGGCCAGCAACGATGAAATTTCCATGACCGTAAGAGGAAAAGGCGGCCACGGCGCCATGCCCAACCTGGGCATTGACCCGGTGGTGATTGCCTGTCATATCGTGATTGCGCTGCAACAGATTGTGAGTCGCCGCGCTAATCCGCTGTCGCCCTCTGTATTGACTTTTGGTAAAATGATCGCCAACGGCGCCAGCAACGTGATCCCGGATGAGGTGAAGTTGCTGGGTACTTTCCGTTCTCTGGATGAAACCTGGCGCAATGCGGCCCATGAAAAAATTAAAAAGATGGCCATCTCCATAGCAGAAGGTATGGAAGGCTCCTGCGATATTGAAATAGAAAGAGGGTATCCTGTCCTGATCAACGAAGATAAACTCACTGCTGCCAGTCGCGCACATGCCATTGAGTTCCTGGGCGAAGCGCAGGTAGCAGACCTGGACATCTGGATGGCAGCAGAAGATTTTGCTTCCTATTCACAGGTAACAGATGCCTGCTTTTACCGGCTGGGCGTACGTAATGAAGACCGGGGCATTGTCTCCGGTTTACATACTGCGACTTTCGACGCAGATGAAAAAGCGCTGGAAACCGGCGCTGGTCTCATGTCCTATCTCGCACTCAAAACTTTAGGCAATTAAGAAGGTGTTATCTGCACGCTTAATAGCCGGCGTTTTTTTGTTAACAGGCGGTTAACAGTGGCTAATTCCATCCATTCACATGCTATTATCGTGCGTTCACGGAATAACCTGTTGAACTAACGCAGATGAATATATCTTTGGTTCAGGTTTTTCATAGGATATGGTTAAAATATTAAAGGGGAGGTATTCTTACCACCCCTTTTTTTATTGATGGAACTCCCGGCGCCACTGCACTTTCAGAGCATCCCCTTTTATTTATTAAGCGTGTTTTTTACAACAGTACCACTGCGAAATTTGTTAAGTGCCGGTTAACATCGGTCAATTTCATGCATTCACGGGATAATATGATGCGTTCACGAAATAACCCGTTAAACTAACGAGGATGAACATATCTTTGGTTCAGGTTTTTCATAGGATATGGTTAAAATATTAAAGGGGAGGTATTCTTACCACCCCTTTTTTTATTGATAGAACTCCCGGCCCCACTGCACTTTCAGAGCATCCCCCTTTTATTTATTAAGCGTGTTTTTTACAACAGTACCACTGCGAAATTTGTTAAGTGCCGGTTAACATCGGTCAATTTCATGCATTCACGGGATAATATGATGCGTTCACGAAATAGCCCGTTAAACTAACGAAGATGAGCATATCTTTGGTTCAGGTTTTTCATAGGATATGGTTAAAATATTAAAGGGGAGGTATTCTTACCACCCCTTTTTTTATTGATGGAACTCCCTGCCCCACTGCACTTTCAGAGCATCCCCCTTTTATTTATTAAGCGTGTTTTTTACAACGTACCACTGCGAAATTTGTTAAGTGCCGGTTAACATCGGTCAATTTCATGCATTCACGGGATAATATGATGCGTTCACGAAATAGCCCGTTAAACTAACGAGGATGAACATATCTTTGGTTCAGGTTTTTCATAGGATATGGTTAAAATATTAAAGGGGAGGTATTCTTACCACCMCTTTTTTTATGCGTAAACGATTTCCCTTATTTTTGAATCATGCAAAAAAAGCTGTTAACAGGAGATCTTCAACAGTTGCAGGACAATACAGGGGCGTTATTATTTTTTCCGCATTGTGAAAGGAAAAAGAATGTTATTTATCTTCGCGCCCTATGTTAACAATTTCCAATTCCATCGATATAATCATTCCGACTTTCCGGTTGGATGAGCAGTTTTTACTTCCTTTGATTCGTTTGCCTAAACCAGGTGGATGGCAGTTCAACTATTATATTGTGGTAGATAATCCGAAGGTAAAGCCCGGAGCGGAATTGTTGCGCATGGCAGAGGATGGCGTTATACATCTTTTTATAAATGAAGAAAACAGGGGCCCCGGTGAAACCCGTAACAGAGGAATAGATGCTGGAAACGGCAGCTGGATCTTATTCCTGGACGATGATATTGTAGCAGATGAAGACCTGCTTTTCCAGTATGTAAAAGCAATTGGAGAAAAAGGAGATGCGATTGGTTTTATTGGGTTAACAGATTTTCCTGTACCGGAGAATGCTTTTACCCGCGCCTTGAGTGCGGCTGGTCTCACCAGTATATTTACGATTGCCAATAAGAAAGAACAATTTATGTGGGGCGTTACCGCCAACATTATGTTTAACCGCAGCGCGCTGGGTGACTTACGCTTTTCGCCGGAGTTGTCGGCCATTGGAGGGGGAGAAGATATTGACCTGGGAGCAAGGGTGTGTATGCAGCATCATATGCAGTTAACCTGCGTGAAAGAAGCGCGGGTAACGCATCCCTGGTGGAATAACGGAAAGCCACATTTTGATCGCTTTACACGCTATGGTGCAGGCATGGCATTGCTGCTGCCCCGCTTTAAACAATTTAACTGGTATGCATTTCCAAGTCCTGTAGAAGGCATGCTGCTGGTGTTGTTGAGTGCACCGCTATTTTTTATTTATCTCAGCTGGCAAAAATG
The DNA here is from genome assembly GCF_056394125.1 of Chitinophaga sp. 10T418. Classification (NCBI taxonomy): domain Bacteria; kingdom Pseudomonadati; phylum Bacteroidota; class Chitinophagia; order Chitinophagales; family Chitinophagaceae; genus Chitinophaga; species Chitinophaga sp. 10T418. The sequence goes on along the minus strand of NZ_JBFTHG010000022.1, from coordinate 25,411 downwards.
GCTCATCTTATTATTGGCTGTGCCATTGATTGATATGGTGATCAATTATATCAGGGCATCCGGTATGGGTTATAAAGAGCTGAAAGTAGGATACTATATGACGCTGTTGAGATGCAGCAATGAATGGGGGCAGCTTAAAACCCTGCTGACACATGGAAAGTTGAGTTATTTTATGAAGCGTATTAATGTTGATTTTACGCGTCCCCGTCATTTTCGTACCAACCGCTGGAGAATCATTAAGCTGGTGATTTATATCGTATTGCTGGCGGCATTGATCTTTTAGAGCAGCAGTTATCTTTTTTTTGCTGCGTACCATTTCACCATTTTGTCCAGAATATCATTCACGGTATCCATTGGTATATCTTCCAGGGGATTGATGAGCAGGATTTTCATACGTGCCCGTTTTTCTACCTGTAAGAGGGGATGTGTAATGTGTTTGCCTTCTACGATGCCGAGGTAAGGTTGGTGTAATTGTTTGTGTACCCACAGATAACAACACATTTTGCCATCGTAACAAAAAAAGGGCATGCGGTATTTCCATGCTTCTGTGATATGTGGATTGTATTGCAGCAGATGCCCCCTCAGCGCGAGCAAACAACCCTTGGCTGGTTCTGGTTGCGATTCAAACCAGACATCGATATCGCGTAACATAACCTGTTTTAGCCAATGAAATTACGAATTACTGTCAGTTAAATATTTTTTTTGCTATCTTTCTTTCCCTGACTCCGCCCGCATTATCAAAAAACCGCTGCATGAAGAAGGTACTGATACCGTTACCCGATTATGGTTTTGATCCGACTGAAGCGGCCATACCCTGGTTGCTTTTGACGGCAAAAAGGTATGACGTACAGTTTGCCACGCCTGGGGGCTACAGTGCTATGGCTGATATGCGGATGCTGAGGGGAGAGCAGCTGGGTATCTGGAAATGGTTGTTACAGGCCAGGAAAGATGCTGTGGCAGCTTATCACCAGATGTCGAACAGTGACGCCTTCTGCAATCCCTGCAAATATGGAGAGATAAAGACCGATGATTTTGATGCGTTGTTGTTGCCCGGTGGGCATGATAAAGGTATGAAGGAATACCTGGAATCTGCTTCGCTGCAGCAGGCAGTAGCTCGTTTTTTTTCAGCACAAAAACCTGTTGGGGCCATTTGTCATGGTGTAGTGCTGGCCGCCAGGAGCAAGGATCTGCAAACAGGAAAATCCGTGTTGCACACTTACAAAACAACGGCGTTGTTACAATCACAGGAACTCGCGGCTTATCATCTCACAAAATTCTGGTTGAAAGATTATTATCTCACCTATCCCACTACAGTACAAACAGAAGTGACGGCTAGTCTTAGTGAAGCCGATCATTTTATTAAAGGGCCCTTGCCCATGTTCAGAGATGCCCCGCATCATCTGCACCGGGGCTTCACGGTGCTGGACCGCCATTACCTCTCTGCCCGCTGGCCGGGTGATGCTTACCGGTTTGCAACGGATTTCATAAAACTGCTGGGTGAATAACCGGCTACCAGTGGAAGTGCTCCACTGTGTCAATCTCTATCGTTTATGCGGCTGCTTTGCTAATACCTACTTGCTTACCTGTAGGTTATCGGCTCCTGCTCGTCGGCGGCATTGTTGTAAATTTGCAGGAACGAACCAATATAACCGTCTGAAGTATGAGTAAGCATGGAATAAAACGCCCGCTGTCAGTATTAGATCTGGCTCCGGTATTGGAAGGACAAACGCCCACTGATGCATTTCACAACAGTCTGAGGCTGGCACAACACGTAGAAAAGTTAGGATATAAGCGCTTCTGGATGGCAGAACACCATAACATGGTGAGTGTGGCCAGTTCCGCTACAGCTGTACTGCTGGGCTATATTGCCGGCGGTACCCATACGATCCGCGTAGGTTCCGGTGGTATTATGCTGCCTAACCATGCGCCACTGGTGGTAGCCGAACAGTTTGGTACGCTGGCCTCCCTTTACCCCGAGAGGATTGACCTGGGGTTGGGAAGGGCGCCGGGTACAGACCAGGTCACCGCCCGCGCATTGCGCCGCGACCGTCTCGGCGCGGGTAGCGAGTTCCCCGAACAGGTGCAGGAACTCCAACAATACCTCTCTTTTGATAATCATACCGGCCCCGTAAGAGCTATTCCTGGCGAAGGACTGGATATTCCTATCTGGATACTGGGTTCCAGCACCGACAGTGCTTACCTGGCCGCCGCCATGGGCCTGCCTTATGCTTTTGCCAGTCATTTTGCTCCCGCTCAATTACATGCAGCCCTGAGTATTTACCGGAAGCATTTCAAGCCTTCAGAGTTTTTACAGGCGCCGTATACCATGGCCTGTATAAACGTGATCGCGGCCGACACGGATGCGGCAGCCAATCGTTTGGCTACTTCTTTTTACCAGCTGTTCCTGGGCATTATCCGTGGCCGCCTGCGCCGCATGGGACCTCCGATCGACAGTATGGAAGGTGTATGGAATGAATATGAAGCGGCTCATGCACAGCAAATGCTGGCCTGCTCTTTTATTGGTAGCTCTGATACCGTACAGCATGGATTACAGCAGTTCCTGGACGAAACACAGGTGGATGAAGTAATCGCTACCGCACATATTTATGACCAGGGAGACCGGTTGCATTCCTATGAATTGCTGATGGAACTGTTTAAGCAGCTGAAGTAACAAACAGCGTTCTCATAACAATCATTGATAGCAGGGTGTTAGGGGGTATAGATGTTGATCTTAATCTATAAATCCTGTATTATGCCTTTTCCCTCTGCAAAGCAATGTATGGCTGTACTGGCATTTTTTACGATGTTGTTATCAGCAACATCTGTTTCCGCACAAAGAGGAAGGGAAGGCCTGGCAATCGCCCCGGGGCGGCTGCAAGACCCGTCATGATAAGAAGTATCATTATGAGCAGGGTGTGTATTATGCACCGGTGCCTTCAGGAGGTGGTTATACGGTAGTACGGCACCGATAGGCGCCGTGGTGACTACGTTGCCTTCGGGGTATACGATGGTACCCGCCGGTGGTAATAATTACTATTATTACCACCGGCGCCTTTTATTCAAAATCCGGTTCTTCTTACATGGTGGTGGCACCTAGGGCAGGTGCAGTGGTCGCCCAAATACCATCGGGCGCAACAGAAGCAACGGCAAAAAATATCTAGTTTATAACCGCACCTATTACCAGCCATTTTCCAATAACGGCACCAACGCTTATGAAGTGGTAGCAGCGGAATGATGTTTTCGTATCTGTATCTGAACATTGATAGTGAAAGCGCCGGAATCAAGATGCTGCGGCCTTCCAACTGTTTGATAAAAAGACAATGGATGCTGGTACCCTTGGATTTTGATTTGTAGCACGAGAAGGCAAACGTGCTTAATGTGCCTTGTATTATTGCCATAAAAAGCAACCCTGATTTATCCGGTTGGCTTTTTATTGTGTTGGCGCAATTACCTCCCAAAAGCAAATGTTTGTATCTTTATGGGACGGGGCTGTCAGGTGGCAGCTCAAAAATCAGACTATGATTCAAACATTGCGAACAGTTATAACCGGTACTGGTAGCTTCATTCCTGCTAACAAAAAACTAAATAATGATTTTTTGAACCAGGAATTCTACAGTGATCGACAAGAGCGTATACCTTCAGAAGGGACGGACATCATCCGTAAATTTGAGGAGGTAACAGGTATTTCTGAGCGCAGGTATGCAGATATAGATATGAATGCTACGGAAATGGCCGTAGCGGCTGCTGTAGCGGCCATTAAAGATGCAGGAACAGATCCTGAAACGCTGGATCAGATTATTCTGGCGCATAATTTTGGCAATGTTTTAAAAGATACCATACAATCAGATGCTGTGCCCTCACTGGCTTCAAGGGTGAAGCAGGCATTAGGTATCCGCAATCCGGCCTGTATTCCATACGATGTGTTATTTGGTTGCCCTGGTTGGATACAGGGATTAATTCAGGCAGATGCTTTCTTTAAAGCCGGATTGGCAAAGAAATGCCTGGTAATAGGAACCGAAACCCTGAGTCGTGTAATAGATCGTTATGACCGTGACAGTATGATTTTCAGTGATGGAGCAGGAGCCGTGATCGTGGAGGCTTTTGAAGGTGCAGGCAATTCTGCCGGCATTATCAGTGCCAGTGCACAGTCGTACGCCAACGATGAGTTGAACTATATTTATATGGGCATGTCTTATGCGCCGGAATCGGATAAGCGTATACGTTATATCAAGATGTTGGGTCGCAAGGTGTATGAGTTTGCGCTCAAACGTGTGCCGGAAGCTATGAAAGACTGTCTGGATAAAGGAAATATAGACATTAAAGAGGTGAATAAGATTTTCATTCACCAGGCCAACGAGAAAATGGATATTGCCATTATCAAGGCCTTCTATTTATTATACGGCATAAAAGATATACCAGCCGATATCATGCCGATGAATATTCATGTGCTGGGCAACAGTTCTGTTGCCACGGTGCCTACCTTATATGACATGGTCAGAAGGGGTGAAATCCCTAACCAGTCGGTACATGCAGGTGATGTGATCCTGTTTGCCTCAGTAGGGGCGGGTATGAATATTAATGCCATTTGTTACCGCGTATAGTTATCGTATAAGCGTTACCGTTCCTTTTCTGCTAAAGCGTCTGCCCGTGTAATCCACTCCCTGCACCATCCATACATAGGTGCCGGCAGGAGCGGGCTGACTTTGCCAGGTGCCGTCCCATCCACCGGGAAGGTCGGCGCTACGGTATACTTCCTGGCCCCAGCGGTTCCAGACACAGAAGAAATCGAGCCTGGGTACCCCGGCAGCGATGACGTGAAAAATATCATTGCGTCCATCGTTGTTGGGGGTAAATGCATTGGGCACGTAAAATTCCGGACCTTCATACACTTTTACATTCATGACATCTTCATCACGGCATCCTTCCGGTGACAGGAGGGTGAGGCGATAGGTTTGGTCCTTATGTAAAACAGCTATGGGGTTGGGAATATAAGGATTGTTAAGACCAGTAGCAGGCGACCAGGTGTATTGTAAACGGGGATTATTCCATTGCGACTGTAGTTGCAGGGGTTGTCCGTTGGCTACAATGGTATCGCTGCCGGCGCGTGCATATACGGCCGTTACAGTAACCGGAACGTCTGCAACAGGCGACTGGCAACCTTCTGCACTAATGGCGTATAGCCGTGCAGGATAGTACCCGGTATCTGCATAACGATAAGTGGCATGCTGTTGTGTTTGCGTGATGCCATTGCCCAGATCCCAGTTCCATTGCTGTAGCGGGATATTGGGTGTGTTGTTGACACCCCGGAAGTTGGTGGCAACACCGAGACAAACATTTTCGCCTGTGCCGCTAACCACTGGTGTTTTGCTGACCAGTATTGATTTTCCGAAGGTACTGCCACAGCCTTCTGCAGAGGTAACCCTGAGTTGTACCTGCCGGGGCCCAGCTGTGGTAAAGGGTGCCAGCGGTGTAGCGCCGGTGGTGGTAGTGCCATCTCCCCAGTACCATTCCCATTTTTGCAAAGTGCCTACCTTGATGGTGGTAAGGTCCTTCATATTGGTATGTGTATTCAAACAAAAGGGGCTGGGCCCGAAATCGACTACCGGGTACGACCCTACGGTAAAAGGAGCTTTCAACGTATCAGATTTGCAGCCGCTGTTATCTTCAATCACGAGTTTTACTTCGTAATGTCCCGCTGCAGGGTATACATGTGGAGGAGGCTGCGGGGCGGCAGACAGGGTTCCGTCTCCCAAATCCCACCACCAGCTGGTAATGGCGCCGAACGAGCTGGAATTGTCCTTAAACTGTATAGGAGTGCCATCGCAGAACACCTGTTGGAGATTAAAATTAAATTCCGGCCGAAGAGCAGCACAAAACTGTTGCAGGTTGGAGCTGCCACCGGTAGAACCTGCAAAGCCCCAGAAAACATTGGGGTCTCCGCCAAAGATATCATTGACCAGGTCTTTATCGAGCGTTAGCCGCACTTCATTATCTATGCTCACTTCCATATGTTGCAACGCCGCGTCCCATTTAATGCGGAACAGGTGCCACTGGCAGTCTTCCACGTTGTCGTTATCCTTTATCACCGTTACCGGTCCTGCGAGATTGCCAGCGCTGTTGTGATCTGTCAAGCCATTCATTTGTATGGCCAGGTGATCGAAGGGAGGGTCGTTTTCATCGGTATTCTGCCAGGTATCTATCAGTACGCCGAGAGAAGGAGAGATGCCTTTGAAGCCCAGTCCCTGTCCGGTGGCGCCGAGGTTGGTGCCTTTTGTTTGCAGAATAAACCCGATACCATCTGCTCCTGTAGCGTCTTTGCAGCCAAGGTTGATATCAAATACGTAGTTGAAGGACTGAAGGAGATTGATTTTATTTTTATTCCAGACGGTGCCGCTGATGAATTGATTGTCCGGAGTGAGCACATAGCAGTTGCAGGTGCGCTGGGTGGCGGCTCCATTGAGTATGTATGGTAATTGTGTTTGACCTGTTAACCGGGAACTTATCAGCAGTAGCAGGCCGGTGACCAGGCATAGTATTCTTTTCATGTCAGGGGGCCGGGCAGCGGGACAGATTGCCATTGACAAGTTACATTCTTGCGGGTTAACATCAAAGTACAATTATTGGGATAAATGGGTTTTTGCCTTAGTTTTGCCGGACCCAAAGTGATGTTGATATGCAAATAACGATCAGTGTAAAACAACCCGGCAGGAAACATGCGTTGATAGACAGGCAATCGCTGGAAGTGGAAGCGTTATCCGATCAACCTTCTCTCCGTGAGTTGCTGGTGGCAGTTGTGAAACAGCAGGTAACTGCCTATAACAATAAACCGCTGGAGAAAAACCTCCTGCCATTTCTTTCTGCAGAGCAGATAGAAAACGGTGTAGCCAACGGAAAAGCAGGTTTCGGCAGCATTTATAACGAAAACAAGGCCGACCTTCAAAAGGCCGTAGATACTGCCTTGCAGGCCTTTGAAGATGGCCTGTTTGCTGTATTTGTCAAGGAGGAAGAAATTAAACAATTAACCGATAAATTTTCGCTGAATAGCGATACAGTTATTACTTTTGTAAGGTTAACCTTTCTCGCCGGAAGCATCTGGTAGAGAAGAATTATTTTAACCCGTCACCCACAGCAAAGACCTTTATTATGGATGCAAAGCAATTCCTGGAAACCCGGGAACTTCCTGATTATTTGAGAAAAATGGCAGCGGAACTGGATACTATATGCGCCGGAAATTCCACCCACCCATTGTTAACCAAAGAAATGGCAGCACTGGCATTGCTGTTTATTCACGAGTCACCTGATGAAAACCGTAACGATAGTGATTACAATTATCGCAGAAAACTGACCTATAAGAGTGAGCGGTATGACCGCATTGCAGCTTTATTACCTGCAGCCGAATGGAATGATCCGGCGGCCTGGAATTTATTGGTATATATTTTCGGAACGGAGAATGCACCCTATGTAAAATATGCCTGGGAGCAAATTCCTTTTCAGATGTACCAGAGTGATTCCTATCGGCGCTCATTTACTGCGCCGCATGACCGCGAAGTATATTTTGTGAACCAGCTGAACTTTATCCTCCTGGCTATGCCACAGGCTTACCAGGTGACCTATGACTCCGGCTTGAAGGTGAGCAGCTTTGATTTAAGCGTGACAGAGCAGGTACGGTACGACCAGACACTTCAAAGCAGCAACCTGTTCAGGATCTGGTCTGCCGCCATAGATATGGGCAATACTGAAGTATTGCCGCTGATGGAAGACATCATTTTTAATAAAGATGAGATCGGGAAAGTAACGCGTTCCATCATTAAGGCATTGCTGAACAGTAGTAAGGAAAGTGCCTGGATATTGGTAGAAAAGCTGCTGCTGGCAGCACAGCGCCAGGAAGGGCTGCGGCAAACGGTCCTGGAAGCGTTGGATGAGACCTCTGTGGGTGCATTGAAATACATGACGAAAGTACTGCTGGATAACAAGATGACACGGTTTTCTTCCGTAGTACGTGCCCTTGATGTATGGGCAGGTTTGGGGTGGGAGGCCGAAAAAGAAAGCACCGTAAAGTTGTTTCTTGAAAAAGCACATGAATACTTACAAACGCCGGCGCTGATTCCAGCCGCAGTAAAGAGCGCCAATAACATGGACGTATACATGGGGCTATGGGCCATGGGCGTGTACGATGTAGCTACCACCAGACCTTTGGTAATAGAATTGTTTGATAATGGGAATGTAGAAAAACGTTGCCTGGCATTGAAGTTTGCGCAGGAAACAAAATACTACAATATAAATATGCCCCTGTTTAACAGGGCGCTGGATGATAAGGATGAAGCCGTGCTGGGCATGGCATTAGCCGGTATTAATTCTCTCCTTTTTAACAATGGCGCTTTTTATGATACCCATTTCCCTGCGTTGTTTGATCGGTTACATGCCATCGTGCAACGGACCGGCAACAAGGAGTTATTGTTTAGCGGCAAAGTGTTTTCCTGGATGAACATCAAATTTGACAGGAACGATGCTTTGCAGGCGATGGGGCGTTTGGTATTGGGCAGGCAGGACAGACTGGATATCATGCTCTCTTATTATGATGAGATGAATCTTTCACTGCGGGAAGAATTATCCAGGTTAGTGTTCCCTGAACATGCAGCATGGGGATGGAATGAAAATACGGAAACACCCGTGCTGACAGACTTTCAACGCAACTTTGCCATCCGGATGTTAAAAGATAGGGGAGAATATGTAGTAAACATCGCCTTCCGGGCATTGGGGAAAGAACAGTTCAATCCTGGTGAGATGAAGGTGTTCACCGAGTTACTGAAACGTAAGAGTGCCAGCAGCAGAAGTAAGGCAATTGAATTGATTTTACGTCAGATGGATGCAGTGATTGCGCGGGTGAATACGGAGTTGCTGCAGGGAGATGCCGAGCAACGCTTAGCCGGTTTGGACGTGGCTTTGCAGTTGAAAAAAAGTAATCGGCTGGCAGAAGAAATTAACAACTGGCAGGCATCTTTCAAAGAGCGGAAAAGTATCTCTCCAAAAGAAGAAATATTATTATCGCAATTATCAGCAGATAATGATGGCATTTCTTTTACCGCGGAAAACGGATATGGATTATATGATCCGAAAATGATATTACCTGTAGTAGCGCCGGCGGTGAAGAAAGACGACTACTATGCACAATGTTTGCGTGACGGGGAATTTGGTTTTTCAAGGCCAGTGGCAGATATACAGGCCGCATTGAAAAAGCTGTCGGAGTTGCTGAAGCAGTATAATGACTATGAATATGAAATAGAGCAGTACGATGGCAGTCGTACGAAAGTATTGCTGGCAAACACTTTCAGTAGAAACAAGCCCTATACTTTTGTATTTGAAAGCAAAGAGGCAGAATATGCATCTTATCCTTTGCCCGAGGTATGGGAAAAGTGGTTCCAGGACAGCGGATGGCAGGCAAGAGATATTTACCTGTTGAACTCCCTGATGTTGGATAAACAGGAGTTAACACAGACCTGGGCGGATTTAACTGCCCCTTACTATCCTGTTTATGATGTGGTGATACCGGAAGAAATAAGGGCTACACATTCCTACAAATGGTCTAATCCGGTGCTGCAGGTATTGCTGGCACTGGGATTGATTCATCCTTTCAAAGAACGCAATGTTTTCCTCATAGGGGCTACCACCCGACTTTTTGCGTCTTTGACACCAGCCGTACTGGCGTATCAGTCGGACGGTAAATATTATCCGTATACCCGTGGGGGCTGGCAAAGCATACCGGCGTTCAACAAGTTGCTGGATTATATTAACACCAATGGTTTGGATAAAGAAGAGATCAACGCTATCTGGCAACTACAGCACTGGCGGCAGTTTACCGGTTTAGCGGAAAGCGTGCCGCAGAGTTTACCGCCGTTGTCTGCTTTCTGTTATGCTTACCAGGCGGGCCTGATCAGCGAAAGTGAAATGTATCGGGGTCTTATCAGCGCTGATAATATCCGTGTTCTTTCCACAGTGAAGCGGCATAAAGATGCATTTGATTATTTCAAACAGTTCCCTTTCCTGCAGCCTATGTTTATACGGATGCGGGAGCATTTCCTGGATATAGAACTGAAGCGGGGAGATACTGCCACCGCAGTTACGCGGCTGGTGCAACAGCTCAAAATTATCTATGGTGTTCATCGTTTTGCAGAGATATTGACGGCGCTGGGGAAAACAACGCTGCACAGAGGATATATTTATTCCGGTGGCAACGAAGCTTTCAGCAAACAGCAACAGCTGAGTACTTTATTGAAGAACTGTTACCCGTTGCCGGAAGATACGCAGGAGATATTTAATGCCGCCATGAAGCAGATTAAAGCGAGTGAAACGCAGTTGATAGAAGCAGCGGTGTATGCCCCGCAATGGCAGCAATTCGTGAGTCAATACCTCAACTGGAAAGGACTGGACTCCGCTATCTGGTGGATGCATGCACATACTAAATCATCCGGCGCTGCAGAGCAGAATGCAGAAGCCGAAAGTGAAATTGCCCGTTATTCTGCCGTAGACCTGGCAGACTTTAAAATAGGTGCGGTAGATAAGGAGTGGTTTCAGAAAGCTTATAAGGAAATAGGGAAGGAGCGCTGGCAGATAGTATACGATGCAGCCAAATATATCAGTGATGGTAATGAACATCGGAGAGCGCGTTTATACGCTGACGTTATTATCGGTGATCTGAAATTAAAAGAAGTCACACAGAAGATAAAAGAAAAGCGTGATCAGGATTACCTGCGCATGTACGGACTGATTCCGTTGAGTAAGGCCAACGCTTCGAAAGATGTGCTGGGACGTTATGAATACCTGCAGTTGTTTAAAAAAGAAAGCAAACAGTTTGGTGCGCAGAAACAGAGCAGTGAAGCATTAGCCATCCGGATAGCGATGGAAAACCTGGCCCGCAATGCCGGTTATGCCGATCCGCTCCGGTTGGCCTGGGCGATGGAAACCAAGCAAGTGCAAAATATTTTATCGCGTGAAACGCAGGTGCAATATGATGACGTGACCATTGGGCTGGTCATAGATGAAGCCGGAATGGCAGACCTGGTGGCCTTTAAGGGAGATAAGCCATTGAAAGCGGTGCCACCGAAATATAAAAAGGATAAGAAAGTAGAGGAATTAAATGACTACAGGAAGATATTAAGGGAACAGTTCAGTCGATCCAGGAAATCGCTGGAAGATGCCATGGTATGCGGTGATGCCTTCCTGGCTGCTGAACTGGGAAACCTTTTCGGGCACCCGGTAATAGCCCGGCACCTGGAAAAGCTGATCTATGTGGCAGGAGAGAAACACGGTTTTTATCAGGCGGGCCTATTGCAGGCGGCGGATGGAACCACTTATACGCTGACTGAAACGGATACCATCCGCATTGCACATTGTTCTGATTTGTATAAGGCGGGCGTGTGGAGCGACTATCAGCGGTATGCCTTTGAAAAGCAGTTACTGCAACCATTTAAGCAGATATTCCGGGAACTGTATGTACCGCTGGCCGATGAGCTGGCAGAGAAATCTGTGTCGCGCCGTTATGCCGGTCACCAGGTACAACCCAGTCAGACGGTAGCTTTGCTGAAGAACAGGCAATGGAAAGTGGACTATGAAGAAGGCCTGCAGAAGGTATTCCACAGAGAAGGTTTCGTTGCTAAAATATATGCGATGGCAGACTGGTTTTCGCCGGCAGAAGTGGAATCTCCTACATTGGAAACCCTCATCTTCCATGACCTGAAAACCGGCAAGCCGGTGGCATTTGAGCAAATATCGCCACTGATCTTCAGCGAGGTAATGCGGGATATAGACCTGGTGGTAAGTGTGGCGCATGTGGGTGGTGTAGATCCGGAAGCGAGTCATAGCTCCATTGAAATGCGGAGTGTATTGCTGCAGGAAACATTGCGTTTATTCAAAGTCGACAATGTAACTATCAGCGGTAATCATGCGCGTATCAAAGGGAAGCATGGCGATTACAGCGTGCACCTGGGAAGCGCCGTAGCGCATCAGTTGCCAGGAAAATACCTGTCTGTTTTACCGGTACATTCCCATCACAGAGGCCGCATATTTTTACCGTTTGTAGATGATGATCCAAAATCTGCAGAGCTGATTTCCAAGGTACTGTTGCTGGCAAAGGACCATGAAATCCAGGACCCGACGATATTACAGCAGCTAAGTATGAACTAAGGCGTTATTCATCTCTCTAAAAAAAACAAATGAAGGTAATCACAGATTATAAAGGCAGGCAATTATTTCTTTCCCGGGATGATGAAAAGAATGTGGCGCCGTTGGTATATCATATCGATGATCAACGTGTGCAGGCATGGGAGCAGTATCCGGGTTACGAGGTGGTGGCCTGGCATAGCGGCACGGGACTCCTGGTGTTGAATTCTCCCTGGATCAAGGGCTCCCGCAAACTGGTGACCAACCTGGTGGTGATGCGGCTGGCAACCCAGGAAGTGGTGTATAGTACGGACCGGCATATGTATTACAATGCTGTTTTCAATGCCAGTGGCAGTCACCTGCTGCTGGAAGCCTATAACCAGCAACAGGCCTGGGTGGACCTGGCTACCGGCAGCATTGTGGCGGAGTTAAAACCGGAGGTTCGTCAGTATAATGGCACTTTTAACCCGCATCAAAACATTTTTTATTTCCCACTGGAAAATAAAAAAGCCTGGTTGCAGGTAGATGGAAGCACTTTCGTGGGCACGCTGATAAAGACGCCTTACCCGGACCGGGCGCATAAAGTAATATATGTGGAAGCGCTGCGGCAGTACCTGTTGCTGACAGAAGGCAATATCCTGATTTGTTGCGATGACCAGCTGAAGACCATCTGGCAGCGGAACTTCTCCGAACCGGGAGATGATGCGGGCTCCGTATTCGGCAGTGATATCTTTGTGACGGAAGATCATGAATTGGTGTGCATCAGCGCCAGTTCTACTGAATCGAACCGCTGGGGAGCTGATTTTGTGCTGGACATCAAAACCGGTGAGCCGAGACATATCATCCAGGGGTATCATCAGCGGGGCAGAGTGGCCGGCAGCTATTTCGGACGCCGGGTATTATTACACCCCATGAAAGTGATGGACCTGGAAACAGGTGCAGTAGAAGCCTGGACGTTACCTGACTTTTTGCCCGGTTTTAAGTAATTTGCAGTTGATTTCAAAGGTAATTATGGATATAAGCGTTAACAAATACATCAGTGAAACCGGTTTTTGCAGCCGCAGAGAAGCTGATAAATATATTGAACAGGGTAGGGTAACGATCAACGACAACATCGCTTCCAAAGGCAATCGTGTAAAAGACGGAGACGTGGTAGAAGTAGACGGGGAGCCGTTGAAGAAGAAAAAAACTACCGTGTATATTGCGCTGAACAAGCCCAAAGGAATTACCTGTACCACGGACCTGAAGGATAAAACGAACATCATCGACTATGTTAACTTCTCCAGCCGGATATTCCCGATTGGTCGTTTGGACAAGCGTTCTGAAGGACTGATATTTTTAACGAATGATGGTGACATCGTTAATAAAATTCTGCGGGCGGGTAATCAGCATGAGAAAGAATATATTGTTACCGTTGATAAGCCGATAGACCTGGAGTTTGTGAAAGCTATGCGCAACGGCGTTCGCATCCTGGGTGTGATGACGCAGAAATGTTTTGTACAGCAGGAAGGCGCCAGCCGTTTCCGTATCATCCTGACGCAGGGCCTTAACCGGCAGATCCGCCGGATGTGTGAAGCGCTGGGCTATGAGGTGGTGGCATTGAAGCGTACCCGCATTATGAACATGACAACAAAAGACCTTGCCACCGGCTCCTGGCGCTATTTTACCAAGGAAGAGGTAAATAGTCTTAATACCCTGGTAGCCAACAGCAGTAAAACTGAAAAAGGAGACAACAACCATGACGGAATGGACGAATAGTTATCATCTGGCATTAACGGTTACAAGAGAGGGTGTTTCTTTCCCGGCATCGATGGGAGTGTCTTCTCTGTCGTTGCCTGCGTTGCAGCTGGAGCAGCACCGTTTTTTGCATCCTGAAGAACGTACTACCTTAACGGGCGTAGCCCAACATCATTATTATTTAGGCCGCCATGCTGCAAAGCTGGCGGCTTTTGATTTTACGGGCGTTGCGCCTGCGTCTATCCGCATCCGCCCCGGTGTATTTGGTCAGCCGGTATTGAGTTGTCCGGGTCACAGCAATTTGCAGGTGAGTATTACGCATAGTGATGGTAGCGCTATGGCGGTTGTTTTCCCCGAGTCGCATCCTATGGCGGTGGACATAGAAGCAATAGACGGCAGTCGCTTTTTACCCCCTGTAACGCCGGCAGAAATGCGTTTAATGGCATCGTTGCCCTATAGTACTGATGAGCAGCAGTTCCTGCTCTGGACAGCCCGGGAGGCCCTTTCTAAGGTATTGCGCACCGGCTTCACCACCGACCTGGAATTATTCGATGTAAAATCTGTAGAACGCAATGGTGACTTCCTGATTTCCACCTTCGTTCACTTTATGCAATACAAAGCCGTCAGCTGGGTAGCTGGCAATATGGCTTGCTCACTTGTTTTACCACAGAGAAGTCTCGTAGATATGGCAGCACTGCAGACGCTGACTAATCGAGTGTCTTGACGTACAGGAAAGATGAATCCTTTGGGTTATAGGTAAAAATAAATTTGCCATTTACGTCAGATCCAGATATGGTCCTTCTCCCGCTTTTTGTCGGCGCATTGTATACCGGTGTATGTACGAATGCCACTACAAAAGAGTCGAGGTATACATAGTGCAGTTGCAGATCTGTAAACCCCAGTTCTTTCATGTCCTTAAAAGCATTTCTGCTCCTGTCGTTCATATTCTGCAGGTTCCAGAGGTCCTGTGGAAAATGATGAAAGGTGCGGCGATATTCTTTTACGGATTCTACAAAAGTAATGGTAGGCTGAATAGCGCTCTTTTTCTTTTTGGCTTTCCAGGGGATTTCAAACCCGGTGTTTTCCGTATGTTCCTGTACTTTGAGCTGGCCATCCGCTCCGCGGGAATAGGAGTAACTTGTTCGGGTGGATTGGCAGGCATAGAGGAGCAATGCTACGGCGAATAATAGGTGATGCTTTTTCATATGGGGAAGGAAGTTATTTTTATTTTTCGGAAAAAAAATTTGGTTGGTAATAGATAATTCCTATTTTTGCTTCCCCTTAACAATGAGGGTGGTAGCGGATTCCCTAGCTCAGTTGGTAGAGCAATACACTTTTAATGTATGGGTCTTGGGTTCGAGTCCCAAGGGGATCACAACTAAATCATCAAAGGAAATTAAAGCCGCTTAAATCGTAGGATTTATGCGGCTTTTCTGTTTTTTAGATAAAAAGATAAATCATATCAAACGATTTTGAGAGTCTACAAATTCGTCTACAGTAAAATTTTTTAATTTACTGTAGACGAATTTTTCTGATATGCTTACCAGCAAAGGATTTGGCGGCTTGCAAACCGATCTAAAACACACCAAACAAAACCAAAAATCGGTAATCAAAAACTTTGTAGACTATGAAAGTAAGTCAAGAGTTATCAATCCTCTTTTATCTCCGGTACGACACCATGAACCCCAACGGAAAAGCAACTATCTGCGTCCGACTCACTGTTACCGGATTGCCCAAAGATGGTTTTTCTATCGGCTATCAGGTTGACCCTTCCAAATACGATAAGAAAGCCAGCGCCGTAATTGGTAAGTCGGTAGAAGCCATTGAGGTGAACAACCACATCTTACACGTCAAAGGTGAACTCCTCCGACACTACAACCTGTTAAAGAAGCAGGGATCAACCGTTACCCCCACTATGATCAAAAATGCCTACCTGGGCGTCCATCAGGAAAAACAAACACTGTTGCAGGTCATAGATTTTCATAACGGGAAATTCAAAGAGAAGGTAGAAAAGGGGAAGCGGCAAAACAGCACCTACAAAAAATGGGTAACAACAAAAGACAAAATAACGGCCTTCCTTTCCGCTGTTCTGAAAATGAAGGATATCCCCCTCGAAAGAGTCGAGTTTTCGTTTGCCGAGGATTTTTTTGATTATCTCACGCTTACGGAAGGCATCCAGGATAATACCGCTATGAAGTATTTGAAGAATACGAAACAGTTGTTAAAACTGGCCGTTCAGCGAAAATGGTTACAATGCAATCCCTTACAGGATTATGTTTGTTCCTACATCAACCCTGAGCGTGATATACTCACCGTTGCAGAGCTCAGCACACTGTATCATAAAGAATTTTCCATCCCCCGCCTTCAGGAAGCAAAAGACGCCTACGTGTTCATGACACTCACCGGCTACGCCTATAAAGATGCGCTCCTGCTCACTCCCGACAGTATCTCTAAATATTTCGATGGCGAAGACTGGATCGTGAAGAATCGGGAAAAGACCTGGTGCCGTGAAAATGTTCCCCTGCTACCGTTAGCCAAAGAGATCCTGCGGAAATACAGTAATCATCCGCATTGCATTGCCAACAAGGTATTACTGCCGATCAAAAGCAATCAGCGTTTTAACGGATACCTTAAAGAAATAGCTGACCTCTGCGGTATTCAGAAGAATCTCACCACTCACACCGCGCGGCATACATTCGCCACCACAGTAACGCTGGCCAATGKCGTACCGCTGGAAACCGTGAGCGCCATGCTGGGGCATAAATCCATCCGCACTACGCAGATCTATGCTAAGATAGTAGCCAGCAAAGTGAGTGAAGACATGCAGGTATTGAAGCACCGGTTTAATCTCAAATTGCCGGAATCTATGCTGAGCAAGGCTGTAGCGTAGTTTTATGGAGATAAATACGAAATTTGGTAGTAAGGACCTATTATGTAGGTGCGCATGGAACRCAATATCTAAATTCTGTTAAAATTTAACTTAATTGTTTGGCGCCTTTACCAAATGTGTTTAATTTAATTAGATCATCTTTTCATTAACCAAAAGTGGCCTTAAAATGGCATATTTTTCCTATATCGATACTGCCCTCAGGGTTATTCATATTAACCGTAGAAATGAAGGAGGGGTGGAACGCTCTAAAGTACTCAATGATTTATTCTCTAATTTGAATGCTTCCCCGGATATTAAGGAAGAGTTGACCCTTGAGAATATTAGGTATAATTTACAGTCACCTGAATTTAAATCTTTAATGATCCATGAGTCGCATCATTATTGGCAGAGTCTATTCTACCCCTATCTTTTTTATATTAATTTTCTGGAATTTCATACACTTAGCGTTTTGAGGTTACAATTCGAAACATTACCGGATCAAGTTATTGAGCTAGATAAATTAAAAGTAGTGCCGAAAATTCATCATAACTTGTACTACTGTTCTGATAATTTTCTCTATCGCTGGAAGCCAGATGGTTTGTTGGAAATAATCACTGAAAACATAACTGCTGACTCTAGGTTTCAAAGTGATACATTTTCAATCAACGACTTGATCGAGGATGCTACAACAATATTCCAGTATAAAGCGCTACATACTGATGCGAGCGATGAGAATTATTTTCGTTGGTCACAGAATCCTGTTAATCGTGGGTATAAAAAATTGTATAAGTTTCTGACAAAAAAAATGGGAAGAAGTTATGCCTATCATTTTATTCCGATATTGGTGCAACTTGCGTTTCATACCACTGAGCCTGCATCAATGTTTATGAACTTAGTCAATATTACTATTCAATTTGGTTTAAATAAAGGACCATTTTCTAAATCGGACTATGCAATAGTAAAGGAGATTCTTCAAAAATTCATTGAGCCTGTCGACTTCTCTGTAGACGAAATGCTTTTAATTAATGATATGCCGGTTGGTTTTATTACGCCCGATTTTCATCGCCAGGTCATTGACTATGCCTATTCCAATCCGACTTCTGTTCATTATCCTTTAAGTGTGCATGGAAAAAAGCATATTGACCTAGTTTCTAAAGATTTGAAATGGGAAGAAGCATTGATTAATGTGCGGCATGATAATTTCAGCGCTTTAATGGATGCTTATTACCCATTTGCAATTCACTTTAATTTCATTGATCAAAAAACTAAAGATACCGCTATATTGACTGCCTCACCAGACTATAAAAATATAGTTATAAAAGGGGAATTAATTGATTATAGCTACATTATTAAAGAGCAGTTGAATTTGCAAGATGTTACAATAAATCTTTTTTTTGATATTCATAGAGAGACTCCAAATCAATGTGATCATTCCGCTTGCTCGTTATATCAACTGCAGCTTTGTAAGAAATGGAACTCTGTTCCGATAAAATATGAAGATTGTCGTTTTCCATACTGGTTCCCAATACATTTTCATTATAAAATAAATCCAAGGGAAAGGAGACTGGAGCGCGCCACCGAATTGGAAATGAAAGCACATCAAGAGGAGTATATTCGTTTAAGGAAAGTTCGTAACCAAACTAGATTTAGTTATCATTTTCATTCCAATTACTGTGAGCTCAGGATTAGACGTTCCGAGGTTGAGAAGAAAGATTTAAGATATATCCCGGATTTTATTGATGAGCAATTGAAGGAAAAAAATGTTGAAGTTCTTGCAAGTTTTCTTGTGTTGAAATTTCATGGTTTTGCGGAAGATACGCGGCATGTTTTTGAAATCCCTGAAATACGAGATTACATGAGTGAAGTATTTCAGATGTATCCTTGGCTATTTTATTTTCTCGATTTGTCAGACGCTCATACTCAATCTTATATTTTCCCCTTTTTTATACCCTATAAATGCCATACTAAGGAAGACGGCTCGTATGAGATTTTCCTTATGCCGGTTGCTTTTGATAATTTTATAAAAAAAACAATGTATAACTTAGGCGCCTTTGCCCAAAGGAATGCGCTTGAGATCCCTAAGGTAATAGATAATTTTTTATATCAGTTAAATACTAAAAATGGAAGTAAAATTTGAAGCACTTGATCGACATCTATTAGATGATTTACATCAATTTATCTATCAACATGAACCTGAGCTGATAGTTGATGAACACTATGAGACTAGACCGGGTATACATAGTGAACCTGTTATTACAGCATTAATTGTTCGGCTGACTGGAAAGCCTATGCTTAGCTCGCTGCAAAAGATCATTAGCGATTATTTTAGCTATCAAAAAATAAAAGAAAAGGAAATTACCCAACGAGAACTAAACAAACAAAAACACCAGGAAAATATGCTTAAAATCTCCTTAAATAAAGATAGTAAATGGGAAGAAATTGACCCTGATAAGTTTGATAGGCTAAGATTGGACTAATTTTACCTAAAGAATAGGAGTGTCAAATGAGTCAGAATATAGTTATAATAAGATCATCCTAGCACCTATTGCCGGAATCTATGCTGAGCAAGGCTGTAGCCTGAATCTAACTTATCAAGGCAGACAGGCTGGAATGCCCGTCCGCTTTGATAAGTATCTGATTAACAACTAGTTAACATCTTATTCTTACCCAATATGTTTTATTGCGACCCCTGTTGATACTTAGCGTATTACAACCCCAGACCCCGATCATGTGATTTATGAAAGACCATTACGCAACCAAATCCATACTCGCGCACATTCTAAAACCTATAATATGCAGCAGTATTATCCATTATCCTTTTTTGAAAAATTTATTCATGTTGACCTGCAACACGCATCAACCGAACGAAAACACCCCGACGAACAGTTCTACACACAAGCTGTTAAAGACATCATCAATGAAAAAAACAAGATCCTGGAATGCACCAGCAAATACCTGTACGACCTCCGAAAGGAGAAGCAGATTGGATGGTTCATACAGCAGAGTCAGCGACAGCTGGTAACACTGATGAATAGCGTAGCCAGAAGCCTGCCGGCAGAAAGCCTTATCAATGATGTCATGCCCACAGGGAAGAACACCTGGTTAAACCTCTACAAAATCCTCTACCTCCATTTGGCTGAACTACTTGCACACCTTGAACAAAAATTTGAACGGTACCTCGACATTGACTGCAAAGTTCCGCCATCCTACCTGTTAAATGCCCAGGCCAGATTCCGCGAAGATGTAGCGTTGCTGAAAGCTGGATTCCTATCTTCCGGCGTAGACGAGCAGTTGCAAAACGTTGTATTCATGCCGTTCCTGGAACTAACAAAGAATAACCATACCGGTTCCCCGATCACCTACCAGCAGCTGCACTATTTAACAGAAATGAATAAACGGTTATTTCAGCTGCTCGATGCCAGTGGAGAGCAAGCTGTATTCCCGCAAAAGTTGCACGAGCTGTTACTGTTTATCAATTTCAACAACGTCCACTATTTTGAATACTGGTGCACTATGACCACCGAAGAACTGACAACCTTTCCTACCTTCCGGGAAAAGCTGGAGCGGTTGATGTTCCTCCAGAAGAAAATTAGCTAGGCCACTCAGAAGCCCGCTTTTGTATTCAATTCCCAGCGTCCTCCCCTTCAACATAAAATGCAATCTTGGCTGGCAGAAGAAGTCGTTTACCATAAGGGAATCAACGCTACATCAGGTGGAGCGCATCTGCCAGAGGAGTTAAGCCGCTGGAAAGACTTTAAGGTACAGACCATTTTTTCAGTTCCACAAATCGGCCACATTCTAAAGCTGCTGCTGGATAGCGGTATCTATGTCAACAAAAACCGAGCGGAGGTCCTGGACTTCTTTTCCTACTTCTTCACCTCCGTAAAGCAGGACTGTATTTCCCCCAGCAGCCTCCGGAACAATTTCTACAACGACAATGCCGCTGTGTCAAAGTCTGTACGCGATATTCTGATGCAGCTGGTTAACCAGTCGCATAAAGGCTTAAACGTGGTTGCCTGCCTTATAGCCGATTGTTTTCTGCAACAGTTCTGATTTCACTTATCATGCACCGATTCTAATATTGTAAAAATATTTATATCAAATAGTTTCTTTTGAAAATCAAATAGTTACAAGGGGTTGTAAAACCCCTGTAACTATTCTGGCGTGAGTAATAATTTTTCTTTTGCTGCCATAACAAACAAACCCAAACCATATGGCAGCAGAAATCCTCACCCGCGAAGATCTGGCGATCTTCAAAACAGAATTATTCCGGGAACTACGGGAACTTGTCAACGCCCCGGCTATCCAACCCAAGAAATGGCTTAAAACTTATGAAGTCCGCGATATGCTGGGTATCTCTCCCGGCACTCTTCAAAACATGCGTATCAACGGTACGCTGTCCTTCACCAAAATCGGCGGCTTAATCTTCTACGACTACGACGACATTCTCCAGCTGATGGAAGGCACCCGGAAAACTGTTAAGCGTTCCTGATGCCGGTGCCAGCAGCTCATACCAACTACATCAGACACCTCAATGCTTTCTTAGCACAGGTGCGGAAAGAAACCCGCTTACAGGCCAATCATGTAAGCCTTTACCTGGCATTGTTTCAGGTCTGGAACTATCACCGTTTCCAGAATCCCTTTCCCATCCTGCGCGAAGAAGTCATGAGCCTTTCCTGCATCGGCTCCCGGAGTACCTATGTACGTTGCTTAAAGCACCTGGACCATTGCCGCTACATCATCTACGTACAGGCGCAGCAAGCCTACGCCGCCAGTTATGTGTCAATCATTCCGCTCGCGGATTTTATGGCAGATCCTCACCCGGAACAGCTGTTTCTGTTTCAGGATGAAAAGACCGCCTCCATGAGGCCCAAAAGTGAGCCACGTGACCTGCTCAAAACTGGGCCACACATGAGGCCCAATAATGGGCCACTTTAATAAACATATAAACAATAGTAAACGTGGGGGAGAAAACAGGCTCCCGCCCCCAACAAAAAAAAATAAAAATGAAACTGAAAACCTCCCGCACGATCCGGATGCACCCGGCGCGGAAAATGCACCCGGCGCCGCGCGGATGCTTCCCTCGCTGTCCGAGGTGCAGGAATTCTTTACCGCCTGCAGCTACCCGGAAGCAGAAGCCGGCAAATTTTTAACTTTGATTTTAAATTTAATGTGTTAAGTGAGAATAATTGATTTTGCCGTTGATTTTCAATATATTGCTATAGATATCCCTAATGCAAGAAAATAAATTCTGTTTTGCAGTTGGTACACACCAAAAGTATAACGATAAAGCATGAAATATAGACTTGATACAATTAATGACAAAGAATTTGAGATCCTTGCAAAGGATTTACTAGAATCCGAATTAAGAATAAAGCTTCAAAATTTTCGTAGTGGTAAAGATAAAGGTGTTGATTTGCGATATGCTGGTAATGATGAGAATGAAATAATAGTACAGGCAAAGCATTACATAAAATCAACATTCTCTGACCTCAGGACCGTTTTGAAGGCAGAGAGGGATAAATTAGAGAAGCTTTCCCCCAAGCCTAACAGATATATTTTGTTTACTTCATTTGACTTAAATACGGGACAGACAGATGAGATAGTCAAGATGTTTCATCCTTTACTAAAGAATTCTCAGGACGTCTTTGGGATGTCTAGGATCCAGGAAATGATCGCGAACAATAGCTCTATTGAAGAAAAACACTATAAGTTGTGGCTTACTAGTACAAACATACTTCAACGAATATTGCATAATGGAGTAAAAGGACGATCTGAGTATGTGGAAGCAAAAATAATTCGGAGATCTAAGCTATTTGTACCTACAGAAGACTTTTCTCTTGCACTCAAGACATTAGTAGAAAATCGAGTTTTGATTATTACAGGCGAACCAGGTGTTGGCAAGACGACAATTGCACATCAGCTCATTTATGATAATTTAGCGAAAGGATTTGAATTAATCGTTGCTGATAGTAAACTTGAAGATGCCGAGAATTTATTATCTCCAGATCCTGAAAAAAAACAAGTAGTATTCTTTGATGATTTTTTGGGTGCTAACATTTATGAGGTGCGCAATCCAAGAAATACACAGACTAAGATTGTTAATTTCATTGAGCGGATTCAGCATAGTCCCAATAAGCTTTTGATAATGACAACCAGGACAACTATTCTTAATCAGGCAATCCGACATTATGAGAAGTTTAAGAAGATTGGAACAGAGGAGTCTCTTAAGTATGAAGTGAGGATCAGAAATTATTCGAAAGTAAGTAAAGCACATATCCTTTATAACCATATTTATCATGCTTTATCTACCAATTATCATGACGTTTTCTTCACAGAGAGATTTTATCACCAGATTATTGGTCATCAGAATTTTTTCCCTCGTCTTATTGAGTTTATAACAACGGACAGCCAATTTAGGAATAAAACAGCAGAGGAGGCAAAGTTATTTATTCAGAGAAGTTTGGATAATCCGAGCGAGATATGGGAGTATGCCTATAGAGAGCAGTTAGACGAAGTGGATCAATTTATGCTTTGTACAATCTTTAGTTTTGCCGATAGTAAGTTCACGGAAGTGGAATTACGAGATGCCTTCAACGTTCGGTATGACTATGAGATTCTGAAGAACGGACACAAACGGAAGGTTGATGCTTTTGAGGGAGGGTTGAAGAAATTATCCGGAGGCTTTATAATAATGATATGGAATCCTGTGGAAAATATTCGCACTGTTAATTTATTTAATCCGTCTATCGCCGATTTTCTACTCAATTATATTAAGAATCGGCCTGACGAAATGGAAAGAATTTTCTTTTCAGCAAGATTTTTTGAGCAGATAACAGGATATTTTAAGGGAGGAGAGGATTATTTTAATATTCCGGAAGATCGTCGTGAAGATTATTACAAAGTATTTCGAGAAAGATCTCAACAAATGTTGCTACTTGGAGGTTCCAAGGGAAGCAAGCAGCTTACAATTCTGTTTGTTTTTGCCACACAATTCCGGGAATATTGTTGCGAAAAGGAGATGTTTGATCTTATTACTGAGGTAGATACTTCAAATACTGATATAGATTTTACAGTGTTTTCGACAGTGTTGGATTTTGTAGTTAGATTTCCCACAATTGAAAAACTAATTAATTCTGAATGGCGCCAATTTTTGGCCTTAGGCATTCAAATCGCAAGGTATGTTGATGAAATAGCAGAATGTTTGGAAATATTTAAGAAATATGGGATTACAAAAGATATGTTCGAGGGAGAGAAAGAATTTATGGAAATACTTGCAAGTGAGGCTAATTTTAAGTTTCAAGCATGGATAGATGACATTGATTTTAGCAGACATCGAGATTTGGTGTCAAGAGATTCTGGCTATTTTGAGTATAATACAGGTATAGTTGAGGATGAAATAAGCGATACATTTAGTGAATTTTTGGAAGCATGTTCTTTGTTGGAGTACAGAGATCATTTATGGGAAAGTATAGAATTTGATGCGTATCGGATAATAGATAAGCTTGTTGAGGAATGGGGGAGAGATGATGATGATTATGATCGATCAAGAACTTTTAGAAGCGAAAGAATAGAGAACCCTGATGATGAAATTAACAATCTGTTTGACCGCTGAATTTATCAGGTCGCATGGTTAAGTGAAATCTACTCCCTGTTAAAGGCATATATATAGTATTGTTTTTAGAGAATGTTTATTTTGCTCTAAATTGATCTGATTCAGCAAGGCTTTTCGTATCTTTGTTTTGTTTACAAGTTCTTTCAAACCCTCACAAAGTAGCCTATTTCACGAGTCTACAAAATCGTCTACAGTAGCTAATAAGTCCTAGAAAAGCAGCGCTAATTAAGCCTTTGATATAGTCCCAGCGGAGACTATTACATAAAGTGTGTCAGTAAAAAGTTTTTTAACTTTAAACTGATAATGCAATATGGAAAAGCAAAACTTTGATTTCGAAGCCTTCAAGAAGCAAGCGGCCAGCCGTTTGAAGAATGGAGATACGCTTTTAGGTAAGGACGGGGTGTTAACGCCGTTACTAAAAGAGTTTCTTGAGGGGGCCCTGGATGGTGAGTTGGAAGCGCATATTGAAGATGAAGGAGATGCCAACCGGAAAAACGGTAAAGGGCGTAAACAGGTAAAGACGGCCATTGGGTCGGTAGATATTAACCCACCGCGTGATCGTAATGGGACGTTCGAACCGGAGATTATTCCCAAGCGTCATAAAACCCTGGGTGTAGATCTGGATCGACAGATTATTTCTCTGTATGCCCGTGGCGCCAGTTACAGCGATATCCGGGATCACCTGATGGATATGTATGGATTGGAGGCTTCTACAGCTACTATAAGCCGTGTCACGGATAAAATCCTGCCTTTGATACAGGAGTGGCGCAGTCGTCCGTTGGAACGGGTTTACCCGTTCGTCTGGCTGGATGCAATACATTACAAAGTTCGTCATGAGGGACGGGTTGTCAGTCGTGCGGTTTACTGCATTATTGGTCTCAACCAGGAGGGTTATAAAGAGCTGTTGGGTATGTATGTGGGAGAGAACGAAGGTGCTAAATTCTGGTTGCAAGTGTTGACAGACTTACAGAATCGCGGTTTGGAAGATATCTTCATTGCCTGTATTGATAATCTTCAGGGCGCTTTGCCGACGC
>NZ_JBFTHG010000021.1:0-105191 GCF_056394125.1 Chitinophaga sp. 10T418 | reverse complement strand
GTTACCCACGTTCACGGCTACACTGGCGGGTACCTGGATAGTCACGGTGCCATTAGCAGTAGGTGTTACCAGTACAGTGTAGGTAATATTGTCTGTTGTTTGGAATGCACTTAACGTAGCATTGGTAGCGGTAATATCTCCGACTACAAATCCAGTCACCGCTTCAGTGAAAGTAATCGTAGCTGTGAATGGTTGATTTAATGGAGACGTAGCGCTGGCTGTCACCGTTACACCTGGTATGTTTGTATTCACCAGTACACCTGTGGTATTTATCGCAGGAAGTGTAAGTACGGCATTGTTACCGGCTGCATCTTTTATAGTGCCGGTGAGCGCAGCGCCAAGGGTAATGCCGTCCATGTCTACATCTCCGGCCTGCACTATATATAGGAAGCCCAATGTATCTGTACCAGTGCCGCCCTGATAGGTAGCCTGATGGGTAGTGCCACCAATGGTGAT
This sequence comes from Chitinophaga sp. 10T418, assembly GCF_056394125.1. Taxonomy (NCBI): domain Bacteria; kingdom Pseudomonadati; phylum Bacteroidota; class Chitinophagia; order Chitinophagales; family Chitinophagaceae; genus Chitinophaga; species Chitinophaga sp. 10T418. The sequence continues at coordinate 104,735 of NZ_JBFTHG010000021.1, read as the reverse complement.
ATCGAGCGTAGGCGTGCCCGTTACAACGATGGACTCACTGAAATGTGCTTTGAAGCGGAGCCCTTCACCGAGGTGATAGATGCCGTTGGCTGGAATATCTACAGCTGTAATAGTAGGCGCCGTACCATCATAAACGCGGCTTAGCATATTGGAAGCCGTATTGTTGTTGCTACCCACGTTCACGGCTACACTGGCTGGTACCTGAAGGGTTACGGTGCCATCTGCGGTTGGTGCGACAAGGACAGTATACGTAATGTTGTCTGTTGTTTGGAATGCACTTAAGGTCGCATTGGTAACGGTGATATCTCCGACTACAAATCCAGTCACCGCTTCAGTGAAAGTAATCGTAGCTGTGAATGGTTGATTTAATGGAGACGTTGCGCTGGCTGTCACCGTTACACCTGGTATGTTTGTATTTACAAGTACACCAGTGGTGTTTACTGCAGGTAGCGTGAGTGCTGCATTGTTACCGGCTGCATCTTTTATAGTGCCGGTGAGCGCAGCGCCCAGTGTGATACCGTCCATATCTACATCTCCGGCCTGTACTATATAGAGGAAACCCAATGTATCTGTACCGGTACCGCCTTGATAGGTAGCCTGATGGGTAGTGCCGCCGATAGTGATATCGAGCGTAGGCGTACCTGTTACGGCGATAGACTCACTGAAATGTGCTTTGAAACGGAGTCCTTCACCGAGGTGATAGATGCCGTTGGCTGGAATATCTACAGCTGTAATAGTTGGCGCCGTTTGGTCCAGCGTAATTTGTGCCTGTACAGTTTGCGTATTTCCCGCTGCATCCGTCAATTGCATGTATACGGTTTTGAGTCCGTCACCTGTTGGCAGCGTAAATGCTTTTGTAGCGGCCACTGCTTCATAGGCGGAAAAACTTACATTGTCCGTCGAAAAGCGCATCTGCGTAGCTCCAGCGGTTGTAATGCCTAAGGTGACTGCGGTCGCATTGGTAAGAGTGGCGCCACTATTGATCGTAAGCGTTCCCGTAGGAGCGGTTTTGTCAATGGTATAAACATCTCCGGTGGTAAAAGGAACATTACTTACGGTACTTCCCATGCCGGTGCCGGTTACATTCAGACGCAGCGTACCATCTCCGGTGCCTGTATTGACAGTGACGGTATAAGTAGTGCCACTGCCGGTAACTCCTGAAATAGATGCGCCGGTAACACCACCGCTGGTGGTTAATGAAAAGGCAGAAGTGGTAACGCCGGTAGCCGTACCGCTAAAGGTTACGGTGTACTGTACGCTTGCAGCATTGGTAGGACTGCTGCCTACTTTAGTGACGCTGCTTACAGAAATAGAAGGAGGAGATAGTTTGATAACCCGGCCACTTCCGGTGGAAGCCCCATCATCTACAAAAACATCGCCATGACTGTTGACCGCTATTCCCCAGGGATAAAAAGAGAGGCTGCCAATCGTCAGTCCATTAAAAATTTCAGTACCTGTGGCTCCGATGCCAACAGGAGCCGTATATTTCATAACATGAGCAGCAGTGCCGCTGGTACTTTCTGTTGTATAAAGATTATCCTGATCATCTATGGCAAGAGAGGAATAGCCCTTTCCGCTACCCAGAGTGGTGGCGGCATAGCCGGGCGCTGTTAGTTTAATGAGCCGGCCATTAAAGCTATTGTTGGGAAAGTCAGTGATGTAAATATTATTAGCATGGTCGGTGACAATGCCCCAGGGATAAGTACCTGAACCTACGGCCAGCGGCAGTCCGTTGTAGATAGTTGTTCCCGCACCGGTTAAGTTGGCTGCAGCATATTTTACTACGCGATAGTTAGTCGTTGCGGCATCATATTCGAGCGTCAGCAGGTTATTGCTATTATCAACGGTCAACCCGGTGAAGAAACGTCCTGTTTGTATGACAGAGGAGGCATAAGTACCTGCTGCCAGTTTAATGATCCGCCAGTTACTGCCTGGATCGGGGTCCATAACAAATACATCGCCGGCACTGTTTACCGCAATGCTCCAGGGGTACTCTGAGGCATAGGACAATCCCTGGTAAATAGCGGTAGGACTGCCTGTACCATTGGTATATTTGAGCACCTGGTATTTGTCGGTCGCCGAATTATAGGCGGCTATGTAAATATTATCCAGATTGTCTTTCGCGATGGCAGTATAAAACTTACCTGTTTCCAACACGCTGCTGGTATACTGTGCGGTCGCTTTATCGGACACAATTATGCTACCCAATACCCATAAGAGTATTTGTAGAAACCTGATGTAAAATTTTTTCATAGCATCTGTTAAATGCAGAGGAAAGGATTTTGCCATCCTGACACGGTGCCTTCATGGATCACCTCAAGCTCTTTCGCATCAAAGCGCATCCCTTTTCCCTGATCAAGAATAATTTTATGAATTTGATTATTGGAAGTGTTAATCTTTATAATGTTGGAGGAAGGCAGTGCAAAGCCAGATAAAGGATAGAAATTCTTTTCTCCACGGGGGCCCTGTATCACTTCTGTGCGTAGTTGCTGCTTTACTTTTTCCCAATCTTTTTTCCGGGCATGTGGTAACAATTCTTTCCATATCAATCCTGCTTCATAGCCCATCAGGGCGTAGATATTGGCTGGTTGCTTTGCCAGGTTTTCAAATTGTTTTACAAACAACTGATTGGCCCTGTTTTCATCTTCCCGCATCCAGGAGCGGGAGGTGTACAGTTCAAGGTTTGCATGTTTTACATCTTCGAGAATATCATCATACACCATGGCTTCGTGCACAAGTAATGGTACTTCTTTGTGCAAGCCACTCTGTATCCATTGTTCAAGGAATTTCAGGCCCAGGCTTCCGCAGAAAATAGCATGTACATAGGTGGGTCTTTCTTTTTTCCATTTATTAAAAATTGCGGTGGTGTCCAGTTTATGAGGATCCTGTGGATCAAATGGGAGTATATTTAACTGGAGGGAAGTACCACCTGCTGCTGCAGTGCCCTGCTGAAAAGTACTGTTCAGATGATAGCCGGCTTCATACACAGGCATGATCATATGTCCTCCGTCACCAAAGGTGTTTTGTGCCCAGTGGCCCAGTGCATATTGCGATTGCCAGAGTTGATGGGAGGCGTAAAATATATCGGGACTCAGATAGGGGAAGTGAGGTACATATTCTCCCATATCAAAAAAGAAGGCGGGCTTTTTTCCCATCTCTATCAGGGGAACCAGGTCTGGTATTGATTTATAACTGATAAGGCCGGAAAGTATATCTACTCTGTTGAAAAAAAGCAGCTTACGGGCGGCTTCTTCACTGGCTTTTATTCCTCCCATGTGTGTAAATTCCGGTATGAACTGAATGGTACGTTGCCGCACGGGGTCCAGGCCCATACCGATTAACCATCCGGTAATCAGATGATGGGAGAAAAAAGGGTATATACCCGAATAGGGAGTCAGGAACCCTACTGTGAGGGACGGGTTTTGAGACATGTTATTGCTCGTAAATATTTAATAGTGACCCTTAACTTCTTGAAGGGAAAATGCCTTCGAGTGCAATCAGATAAGTCATTGCCAGATAAGGATTCAAAATGGAAATGGGTTGATTGCCACCGCTAATTCCAATCGTGATAGTGCCCGCAACTGCACCGGGTGCAAGTGTGGTGGTGTTGTCCTGAACAGCATAACCTTTAATCTGAGTGGCGGATGGACCACTTCCAATAGAAGGTAGCGTAGCTGGCACCAGGGTTGCGCCAGGGGTGGTGGTGGTGCCAACAGCAGTACTAGCCGATGGGGCAGCCGTCAGACTGAAGGTGGCCTGGTGATTGTGCGACGGCATGTTGTTCAGGAGAATACTGGTATTTTCGGTACCCCCTGTCTGACCGATAACATAAGAGGAAAGACCAGGGCCTTGTCCCCAACCAATAGGGGCTCTGCCTCTCAGGTCCGGTAAAGCAAAAGTAGTCACACCATCACCACCATAAGTGGTGCCGAGCAGGGAAAAGAGCGCACTGTTTTGTGCGATAGATAATAGTTGTCCCCAGCAGAGGGCCCAGCCTCTGATGGCAAAATTACCGCCGAATAAAATGACCATTGCGAGGTACGGTTCCATAACGAATAGTATAAAGGTTAGAGAATAATGACAGGGGAATTATTTTGAAGCTAACTATCACGTTATTTCCCGAGGAGGAAATAGTCTGGCTCTCTTGAGGATTTCAACGACTAAGGATAAAATTTTATCAATTATTAATTGGACTAAAGTGTGTACTTGATAAAGATAGGATTTTCCATTTAATAATGTACCGGGAATTCTCCCGTGGTTAGGATTCCTGTACTGCGGTCCCATTTCAGTGGGATAGCCATTGGGCGGAAAGATAAATTCTTATGGGTGCAATAGGAACACTATCTGATTTTTATAAAATGTTTTTTATACATATATTTAAAATTGAACAAGAGGGAAAATATGAAATTTAACACACGGCTCATTCACCGGTTAACCTTTCTTACCTGCCTGCTATTTGCCGGCATTGTAAATGCCCAAACCACCATCATCAAAGCAGGACATGTTTTTGACGCCCGAACCGGTAAAATGCTGTCCAAACAGATCATTGTGGTGAAGGATGGTAAAATTCAACAAATGGGCGCCCGTATACCTTATACTGCAACAGATAAGATAATAGACCTATCAGATTCATGGGTGCTTCCGGGGCTGATGGATTGCCATGTTCATATGACGGTAGCATTTCCTTATAAGAAAGTAGCCATTGAACATATGTATGTAACCGAAAGCACTGCCTTACGTGCACTGCGTGGTGCACATAATGCGGAGATACTGCTGGCGAACGGATTTACTACTATAAAAGAAATAGGTAACGATGGCAACTACGCCTCCGCAGATGTCATCAGGGCGATTAAGAAAGGATGGATACAAGGTCCTACCATTTTCTATGCAGGAAAAATCATTAGCCCTTATGGCGGGCAAACTGCTACTGATATTGAACATGAACATTTATGGGAGTATGAATATTTAGATGCCAACAGCCCGGACGAAATCCGGAAAGCCGTCAGGAAAAATATCTACTACGGGGCGAATGTGATTAAGCTGGTGACAGATTCCTACGCTTATCATTATAGCCAGGCGGAAATTGAAGCTGCAGTCGGCGAAGCAAAAAGTGCAGGTATGAAGGTCACCGTTCATGTGCAGGGAGGAGAAGCTGCTAAAAATGTGATTCTCGGAGGAGCCGCGGCAATTGAACATGGTGTGGAACTGGATGATGAGTTGCTGCGTTTAATGAAATCCAAAGGCACTTTTTTAGTCGGAACCGATCTTTCCGTCAATAATAGTTTAACCTATGGCATAGATACGGTTACAGCGCTGAAATATTATCAGCTAAATATCGACCGGCTGAAACGTGCCTACAAAATCGGCACTCCGATGGCATTTGGATCCGATATCATCATTGATATCCCGGGAAAAGACAGGGCACAGACGATACTGGAAGTGCTGCAGACGTGGAAAGATGCGCAAATTCCAAATGACTATATCCTGCAGTGCATGACCATTCATGCAGCAACCTTGTTGGGCATAGAAAAAGAAAGAGGCATCATCGCACCCACATTTTTTGCTGATATAATTGCGGTGAAAACAAATCCCCTGGACACTATTGATGCAATAAAGCATACCAGTTTTGTGATGAAAGAAGGAAAAGTAATCCGCCAGGATTAACGGGTCATTGATAAGATCTGTTACCGGAACAGCCGATCACTACTACTATATTCCAACGGAAATACTGTACTTTTAAGATGAATCTGTAACAATAGCTTAGCTACGCATGCCGGACACCGTTACCTGTCAATAAAAAAATAAGATCATGTACCTTATAAAAATAGGTTGCCTGCTGGCTGCTTTTTTTTTACTTCATCCTCCACTGTTTTCACAGGATACTACCGCGCTGATCCTGAAAGATATACGGAATAAATGCCAGGAGATCAATGCGGGCAAACCTGCTTACAGGAAAGTAGGGGCGGACCCGTCTCAAACTTCGGAAGGGGGAGAAGCAATGGGCTATTTTAATAAAGGTATTATCATGCTGATAGAGGAGCGTATGTATTGGGAGAGCGGGAAGTCGCGGAGATCTATCTATTATAATAACGGATTACCTGTTTTTATCTTTTTGCAGGAAAGTACCTACAATGTTCCATACTATGATTCTACATTTAATAGTAAACTTACTAAAGTAACGGAAGACAGATCTTATTTCCATAAAGGTAAAATGATTCGTTGGGTAGATGCCAAGAAGAAAGTCTTTTCTGCCAGAGATAGCATGTATGCTGAAAAAGAAGCAGGCGCTTTAGGTCTTGCTAAAGAATTATATGATAAGGTACTGGTAGCAGATACCTCTAAAAAGGTGTCGCTGCCCGGCAAGCCCCGGACTAAATAATTGTCGCGGTGAACATCTGCCTGTTTTTATCGGGACAGGCTCATAAAACATATTGCTACAAGTATAGTATAATTTTTTACTCCTCTTCACCCTTTTTTACACCCGCATTGCCTTAATAAGGGAACATTACCCGCCGGGTAATATTTACAAACCGTAATTATTCTGATATGAGCATTGCCAAATATGGGCTTTTCCTGCTGCTGCCCGCAGTGGGCTTCACTTCTATTGCCGCCTCCCGGACAGACGGCGATGTGGATGTCAACCGGAAGAACGTAATACGCCTGGTGATGAAGCGCATCAAAAATCAACACTATGCACCGAAACCGGTAGATGATAATTTTTCAAGGACGATCTGGCAGAACTACCTCAGAGCATTGGATGGCAACAAGAATACGCTCTTGAAAAGTGATGTGGAAAGTTTGCGTAAATATGAAACGCTGATTGATGATGAACTGGAAAACCCTTCCCTGGAGTATTTCAACGCCATCTATGCCGTGTCTATGCAACGTTTGAATGAACTGACGGTGATATACAGGGATCTGCTTTCAAAGCCGATGGATTTCAGCAAAAAAGAAACCATACAACCTGATCGCAGCAAGGCGGACTTTCCCGCTGATGAAGCGGCTCGCCGGGAAGTATGGCGTAAGAGCCTGAAATATTCCGTGCTGAAAAAAATGCTGGAGCTGCAGCAGGCCGATAAAACGAAAAGTGATGCGGTGGCGGAACAGGAAGCCAGGGCCGCTGTGCTGTTATCAACGGATGGGTTATTTAAAAACCTCCTCGGCAGCAGCGCACCTGATGACCGTTTCAGCGCTTACATGAATACGATCACGCTGGAAATGGATCCGCATACGTCTTATTTAGCTCCTGTGGATGCGGGGATCCGTGATGCACAGATGGCGCACCGCTACTATGGTCTTGGCCTGGAGCTGACTTCCAAAGACGGTACTATCCTGATAAAAAGAGTGTTGTCTGGTGGAACCGCCGATGCCAGTGGCTTACTCCAAGCGGAAGATTGTATACTGCGGTTGAGCGACGCGGCCGGCAAAATGGTAGACATCAGTGGCATGAGCATCCTCGATGTATCCAGGATGATCCGCGGTGAAAAGGGGACAACCCTGAAACTGCTGGTGCGTAAATCTTCCGGCAGTGAAAAAGAAATGACCCTCACCCGTGGCGAAATTGTAGAAACAGAAAACGCCGCTAAAAGTGCGGTAATAGAAAAGAATGGTCAAAAGATCGGTTACCTGTTGCTGCGTGAGTTTTACCGGGATTTCAAAAGGGCGGATGGCGCGCAATGTGCGGTGGATATGGCCAAAGAAATCATGAAATTAAAAGCGGAAAAAGTAGACGGTATCGTAGTGGATCTCCGCGGCAACCCCGGTGGATCGCTGGATGAAGTAGTGAAAATCACCGGCTTTTTTGTAAAAACAGGTCCGGTGGTATTAGGCAGGGATAAAGACCATATACAAAGCTACGCCATTGAGAATGGAGATCAAACGCTCTATGATGGCCCGCTGGCAGTGATGGTAGATGAAAGCAGCGCGTCTGCATCTGAAATATTTGCGGCCGCTATCCAGGATTACAAACGAGGCATCGTAGTGGGAAGTCCTTCTTCTTATGGTAAAGGCACGATGCAGGAAAGTTTGCCGATGGGTAAGCTGGGAGATGCAGCTAAAGGCATCCCTGACATCAGCTACGGTACGCTGGCCCTGACCATCAAAAAATTTTATCGTATCAATGGCACCACCACGCAGCTGAACGGTGTTATACCTGATGTGATTTTCCCCAGCAGAAGAATCTATCAGAAGATCCGGGAAAGGGATAATGCCAGTGCATTGGTATGTGATACCATTGAAAGTGCCTGGTTTATGAAATCGCCAGTAGCAGCTGTTTTGCCTGGTGTAATTGAAAAGGCCAATCTGCAAATCAGCCAGGATAGCACGTTAAATGAAGTGAAGCGGGAGGTAGAATGGCTCAAAATAAATGAAGCGCCGGTATTCAGTTTGCAGAAGAATACCTTTAAAAAACAACTGAGCGATATCCAGGCACATAATAATGCGATCGATTCGGCACTTAGATTAACTGCCGGCAAACAATTAAAAATGAGTGCCACGCCAATAGACAAGCCATCACCGGATAAAATTGCCCGGAACCAGGAGTGGCTCCATACCTGCAGTACAGATGTATATCTCAGTAAAACAGTAGATATCCTGACTGATTTTTCAGGTAAATAGCCGGATGAAATGAATAAATGCAGATTTTAGTCTATTTTGTGCGTTGATTAATTATGGGGGGCGCCAACGGGCTATGTATCAACCAAATTCAATAGAGCCGGCTTCATTTGAAGAGTTATTCCGACTACATTATTCTTTTTTATGCGCAACAGCTTATTATGTGGTAGAGGATGAAGATGCTGCGAAGGACATTGTGCAGGATTTTTTTCTTTATTGCTGGGATAAGCGGTTTATGATTCAGATTACGCAAAATTTTAAAAGTTATGCCACCCGCGCTGTACGCAATGCATGTTTAAACTATCTGAAAAAGAACGGTAAAATTGTTTTTGGTGATCCGCTTACATTAGCGGAAGAAACACCACAATTGCCGGAAGACGATAAAGAACAGGAAGAGATTCGAAATGCCGCCCTATGGGCGGCTATCGGTCGTTTACCTATACAGCGCCAGCGCATTTTTTTACTCAGCAACCGCGATGGACTGAAGTACAAAGAAATAGGGGAGCAGTTAGATATCTCGGTAAATACCGTTAAAACACAAATCAAATTAGCTTATCAATACCTCCGGAAAGAGTGTGAATGGATGGTCATTTATATTGCTGTTTTATTTTTTTTAAAACAAATAATGATTTGCCTTCACCCTTTTTTTAAATACGGTTGCCTTTAATACAGATCGTTATGGATACACCAGATAAGGACATCAATTGGGATAAACTGCTATCGGCATTGGAGGATGGCAATACAACGCCTTTGAATGAAGAAGAGGCGGCCATGTTGCGTGCTGCCAAAGAAATGAAGGATAGGGTAAAGGTAGGGGCTAAATTTCCTGCAGAAGAAGGATGGCAGCATTTTGTAATAGCAAAGGAAGCGCGGAAGATGAAAATGATCTGGCGCAGAAGAATAGCGGTAGCTGCTGCTGCCGCAGCACTGCTGATCACCGCCGGCGTGTGGAGCTGGCAACAACGCACACCAAAGCCGCAGGTAGCTGCTATCAGCAAAGCTGATCAGCCGGCCGTAACACAGGTACAATTGGTGATGTCTAACGGTAAAACCATTACGCTGGGTAATAACGCCCCCATTACGCAGGATAATAATGGCACACAGGTGCAGGTAGACAGTACCGGTATCGTATACCAGGCAGGCCGCAATAAGCATGTGGTGAATGCGATGGATACCTTACATGTACCCAGAGGAAACCAGATCCGGATAGCGCTGTCTGATGAAACCGGGGTATGGGTAAATGCAGATTCCAAACTGGTCTATCCGGCTACTTTTAACGGGGATACGCGGGAGGTATGGGTACAGGGAGAAGCTTATTTTGATGTGGCCCCCAATGCGCAGCAACCTTTTGTAGTGCATGCCGGAAGTACCAGCGTACAGGTGCTCGGAACATCGTTTAATATCAGCACTTATGTGACGATACAAACTACGCTGACCAGTGGTAAAGTGAGTGTCAGCGCGGGTAAGGAGAAAGCCGTATTGTCGCCGGGACAGCAGTCGTCTTACAATGCCGCCACCGGCAACTTACAACAGCAATCTGTTGAAACCAGGATCTTTACCGCCTGGAAAGACGGAGATATTTATTTCGAAGAAACCAAGTTATCAGATATACTGAACGGCCTTKGCCGCAGCTTTGACTACGATTTTAAGTTTGAGGATACCACTTTGGAAAAGTTGAATATTACTTTGGATATGCATAAACCAGCAACATTACAGCCGGTACTGGAGCATATCAGGCTAACTATTGGGAATATAAAATTTCGCGTACAGGGTAGAACGGTATTTGTGAGCCGGCCCTGAGAACAGCGAAACAGTAACATGAAAGAAGTATGTAGAAACACTGCATTACGCCACACTTATGCGTAGCTGCGGGCAGGCAGTTTAAATCTTTAATATCAAACCAAAATGAAAAAAATGTTGGGCTTACCTTCATTCGGGAAGGGTATGCAGGGCTATGCCATGTGTTTATTGCTGCTGTCCTTTTTGCTGGTGATTTCGAATGTAGCAAATGGGCAGAATTCCGGCATCCTGAACAAACCGGTGGTGTATCATGCCAGTAAACAACCGTTGTCGAAGGTATTAAAGGAAATACGTACACTCACGAATGTACGTTTCACCTACAACAATGATGCAATCCGAAAGCAAGGGCTGGTAACAGTGGACCAGAAAACTGGTACGCTTGAACAGTTGTTGAAACAGATCCTCCTGAATACAGGACTGGACTTTGCTGAGGATCTGGGAGGAATTGTTATTTATCCGCAGCACCCAATAGAATCTGTGAGTATAAGCATTTCTTTCCTGGTCACCGGGCAGGTCACCAATTCGAACAATGAACCCTTACAAGGCGCCACCGTACAGGCGCTGGGTTCAAAGGACGGAACGGTGACCACCCGCGACGGCGTTTTTTCTATGATGGTGACGGATAAAGAACAATTACGGGTGTCCCTGCTGGGTATGAAGCCGGTGATATATACATCTAAGGCCAATGCAGGGTTTGTGAAAATTGTCCTGGATACTGCCGCTCAGGCTATCCAGGAAGTGGTGGTAAACGGATATCAGAAGATAGATGCCCGCATGTCTACCGCCTCTGTATTTAAGCTGACAGCGGCGGAACTGATACAGCCGGGGCAGCCCAGCATTGATAAAATGCTGCAGGGCAAAGTGCCCGGACTAATGCTCATCAACAATTCAGGTGGAGTAAACGCCCGGCCCACTATCCGTGTGCGGGGTACCTCCACCTTTGTGGGCAACGCCAGCCCTTTATGGGTAATAGATGATGTGATAAGACCTGATCCGGTAGATATCTCAGCAACCCAGTTAAACAACGTGGTATCAGATGCACAGGGTGGCAACTTTTCACTGATAGGAAACGCTATCAGTGGATTAAATCCTTACGATGTGGAAAGTATCACCTTTCTGAAAGATGCTGCCGCTACTGCTATTTATGGGGTCCGTGCCGCTAATGGCGTGATTGTGGTTACCACGAAAAGGGGTAAAGCAGGACCTATGCAGGTGAGCTATAATAACAGTTTTTCTTTCCAGCAACGTCCTTCCTATAACAATTTACACCTGATGAATTCCAAACAAAGAGTAGCGCTTTCACAGGAATTGCTGGACGATGGAATTTTGTTTAATAGCGCCGCAAACGGATTCAGAGAAGATGTTAGTTATGAAGGATTGTTGCAGTCGTTCTTTGCCCATAAACTTACGAATGCTGAATTTAAAAAGGCGGTGAACAACCTGGAAACCAGGAATACAGACTGGTTCAAAGTATTATTCCGGAATTCATTCAACATGACGCACGCCATTAATATGAGCGGTGGAAATGGGAAAACAACCTACTATGCTTCGTTAAATTATACAGATAGTAAAGGTGCCGCACAACTGGATACCCGGAAGATGTATACAGCGAATATCGCACTTCATACAGAAATGGGTAAACGGCTGGCAGTGGATTTCAGGTTAACAGGCGGTTACAGTAAATCCGGAGGTTATTTTAATGGCATCAATCCATTAACCTATGCGTTGCAAACCAGTCGCGCCACCAGCGAAAATGACGTATATCCGTTACTCGCAGGTATCTATACAACACAGCCGTTTCCCGGGCCTATTACTTTTAATATGCTGAAAGAAATATCCCAGACGGAAAATAACGCCAGTACCCGGTCTTTGATAGCCAATCTGGGATTGGGTTATAAAATTGCGAATGGGTTGTTTCTCAGAAATACGACCAGTGCTACATTGGATGCATCAGAATCCATGACGGCGGCTTATGAAGGGAGCAGCTATGTGGGTGCAAAACGCGGATGGAATTGGGATTTCAAACCCTCGGATTTACAGGTAGCAGCTTCCTATCTGCCTTACGGTGGCCTGGCCAGCCTGGCCAATCAAAATTCAATGACGGTGTCTGTACGCAATATACTGGAGTATAACCGATCCTTTTTTAAGGAACGCGACCAGTTTATTGTCACGCTGGGAAATGAGATTACTTCTACGCAAGCGAAAGGTGTGTCCTCCACAGAACCAGGATATTTTCCGGATCGGGGGCAGAGCTTTTTTGCAACTGATTTAAGCAGGCGGCAATTGAGCCGGTATAGTATTACCAATGGTGTCACCAATACGCTGTCTATGTTTAGTACGGCAGTCTACAGTATTAATAACAAATATGTAGTAAGCGGCATTCTCCGAACAGATGGGTCTAACAGATTTGGCCAATACTCCAACGCCAAATTTTTACCCAACTTCGGGCTCTCCGCCAGGTGGAATGTAACAAATGAACACTGGCTCCAAACCAGCAGATTGATCAGTGGCCTGGATCTGAGGGCATCTTTCGGTACACAGGGCAATGTGGTAAGTTCAGTGGGACCGGAGTTAATCGCAATGTATCCTACGACTGGACAGGTTGATCCGCTTACCGGCATTCCTTTTCTGGGCATCAAAAGTTTGCCCTACCCCGATTTGCGTTGGGAAAAAACATATCAATGGAATTTCGGAGCAGATCTTTCTTTGTTTAACAGCCGGGTAAATCTTACAGTGGACTATTATGCCAAGAAAAGTAAAGACCTCCTTGTGAAAAAGGACATTGCTGATGAGTATGGAATGGAAAGTATGTATAAAAACGGAGGCACGCTCTTAAACCAGGGGATCGAGATGCAGGTACGTGTGGAGGTGATCCGCCGGAAATTTACCAATCTCTCTTTCAATTTTGTGAACAGCCGGAACATTAATACCATACAGGAACATGATTTTACCAATAGCTATGTCGCCTACCTGGATGGATCTGCTTTTGTTCCCGGCAGGCCGGTGAGCGCCTTTTATTCCTATGCTTACAAAGGATTGAGTCCAACAACCGGGTTGCCATTATTTAATCAACAGGATCTTAAAGACCGGGTAGACTCATTGGCTTCTTACCTGGTTTATTCCGGGCAGTTGCATCCCGTATTTAGTGGAGGTTTTTCGGCAGCGTTCAGGTATAAAAGTTTTTCTGTAAATGCCGATTTCTATTATGCCCTGGGAAGTCAAAAAAGGCTGGACCCTTTATTTATGGAAGACCGGACGGGAGATGGTGTGCCAACTCCTTTTACGAATGTAAAGGAAGAACTTTCTCAACGTTGGCGCAAACCAGGTGATGAGAAATATACAAATGTACCGGCCATCAGGGATGTTTCTGCTGGTTTAACCACCAGTGGACTTGGAATGAATGTATATCAGGCGTATAACCGCTCAGACTTACGCGTAGTGAATAATAGTTTTCTCCGTTGTCGGGGTATGCAGTTTAACTATATGGTGCCAGCAGCTTTTTACAAACGGGCTGGTATAAAAGGGCTTACCACGGGGCTTTTTGTCAGTAATCTGTTTACCATCGCCAGCAAAAAGCTGAATGGACAGGACCCTGAAATTGATGGTGTGGGATCCACTGCATTGCCCGTTACGAGGCAATACGGGTTTAATATGAACCTGAATTTTTAGTACTGACATTTAAAAAAAGAAGTATGAAGAAAATTATAGTGATCACTTTATTGGCACTGAGCACCATTTCATGCAAGAAGTTTTTGGAAGAGCGCTCACAAACGGATGTGATTCCAAAAACAACGAAAAATTTTGGAGAGATTTTATATACAAATGGTTATCCTACCACATCTACTTACCTGCAGCCCTATATAAACCTGATGGATGATGATATCCAGTGCTATAACGGACCTATGCTGGCCGATGCACAGGGGACTATTATAGGGAATGCAGGCGCTTTTCAATGGCAGCCGGACTTTATTGATGTATGTACGGCAGCCGGCAGTCCGGATACTAAATTTTTCAATTCATGGAAATCATATTATCAACTGCTTTTAGGAGTGAATGTGGCATTGCAGTACATGGATAATTCCGTTGGCAATGCTACAGAAAAAGCGATGTATAAAGGGGAAGCGTTTGCACTCAGGGCTTTCTATCATTTTATGCTGGTGAACCTGTATGCGAAGCCATATAATGACTCTACCACTACTCCGGACAAAAGCCCCGGTATTCCATTGCGGTTATCTGCAAATCTGTCGGAAGATTTACCTGCCAGAAGCTCTGTAAAAGAAGTATATGCACAGGTGACAGCAGATCTGGATAGCGCTATTAATTTGCTGGAACAAGGAAGGGTGGATCAGCCATTATATCGTATTAACCATGTGGCGGCACACCTGCTGGCAAGCCGTGTGTATTTATACATGGAGAATTGGGAGAAGGCGATTGCTCATGCAGATTATGTACTGGCTTATCATCCGCAGTTAGTAGACCTGAATAATTGGGGAGATGTGATCGATCCAAACGAGAAACCGGTGTTGGGGCTACAGAGTCCGGAAAGCATCTGGTGCTACGGGCAGCAGCGGGAAACATTTCCGGACGGAACGGAAACAGCATATGATATTTCCACTGACCTGGCCAGTTGCTTTGAGGCCAATGATCTCCGGAGTAGCATCTATTACGTACCAACGTCAGACTTCTTAAAGGATTATGTGGCGTCTTCATTTATATATTTCAAGAGCTATCCTAGCCCGGTAGTGTATGCAAATCTGGGTTCTTCCTGGCGTAGTTCAGAAGCTTATCTGAATCGCGCAGAAGCCTATATCCAGGTATACAAAACCAAAGGAGACGCTGCAGCCGCTGCAGAAGCGCTGAAAAGTCTGAATACACTCCGGGCAAAAAGGATCGATAAAAACAGTTTTACCAACTGGACGCAGCAACCGGCGGATGTGTTACTGACGAAGTGCCGTACGGAACGCAGACGTGAATTATTCAGGGAATGTGGTCATCGTTGGTTCGACCTGAGAAGATATGGGATGCCAGCTATAAAACACACTTTTGCGCCCGGTATTTACACTACTGCCGAATACGAGTTGCCCAAACGGGATCCGCAATATGTGCTTCCCATTCCAAATGAAACACTACTGAAAAATATGTCGCTCAAACAAAACCCGCAATTGGGTAGCCACCGGTTGCCGCGCTAATTTTTTTCTGCCAAATCATAAATTATATTTTATGTATACTGCCTTTTCGCGTAACGTCCTTGTCGCTTGTCTGCCGCTGTTATTATGTATATTCATATCCTGTCATAAAGAAGCGCCGCTGGTGGCCGGTGAGCCAGCCGATTTTTATAAGCTGCCACAGGGGAATCAACCCTATGACGATTCCATTGTGGCGTTCTATCAAAAATATGGTTCCTATATATTGTACCGGTTTACCGAAAAAGATCTTACCTATGATTATTCCCGCTACCTGACAGTAAGGGGAACGGAAGCGAATCCCGCTTATATCAAAAATACGCTCGACTATTTTAAATCCCAGTGCCTGGATTTTTACCCGGAAAGCTTTCTAAAGAAGACAATTCCTTTTAAGATTATACTGGCGGCTGCTATTGATACTTTCAGCCTGGTAAATGAAACAAGACCCACCCCTCTTATCAGGTCTTTAACAGGCTTTTGTGCCTCCGGAAACATGCTAGCCATCGGCTGGGCAGACAGTACGTTGCTTCAGCAATCTTCCGCGCGGCTGAAGCAGCTCCGTGGATTTATGCACAGGTCTTATATGGAGCAGGCAATACAAAGTGGTGCTATGGATGTTCCCGCAGCGTTTATGAAATATATGCCGCCGACATATAATGAGGTCGTTGGCAAGGAACGTGCAAATGGCATTATCGAAAGTGTAGGCGACCTGGCTCCATCAAGAAGGACTGTGATGTGGGATTTTACCTGTTATGTTTGTGCGATTACCGGCCATACGAAAGCTGAACTTGATGCTACTATTTTAAGTCCTGCATATGATGTGAAGGGGTTGATAAAGCTTAAATATGATGTGGTTATCCGTTTCTTCCAAAATACCTATGGCGTGGACTTACAGGCAATCGGTAATCATCCTTAAAAATCAGATGTATGAATTATTTCAATAAACAACTCCTCACTGTCATCACATTTTTAGGATGTACGCTGATAGCTGCGGAATCGGCTGCAGCTCAAACCGCAAAACCTGATTTTATTCCCAGCTCACCACTGCTGCAGCTGGCAGAAGAACCGGATGAGCTGGCGTTCGGCAGCGCTGCACCCACTTTTACACTCCATGATGTAAAAGGGAAAAAAGTAACGCTGGAAGATTTCAAAGGAAAAATGCTGGTAATACACTGCTGGAATGGAGACAATGAAAAAAGTGTAGCCCAGCTCCGTGAGTTATACAAAGCCGCAGGCGACAACCAACAGGATGCCAGTATTGTTTTTTTAGTGGTCTCCGGAAGCAGAGATCCGAAAGTAAAACAACCTGCCATGCCTAACTGCGTGGAAATAGCATTGCCTTCCAACACAACAGATGCCGCTGGTGCAGCCTTTCTGAAAGACTATAAAATTGCCAGTCTTCCCCGTACGGTGATCATAGGCAGGAAGGGAGATGTTTTATCTTCCTCTATTCCTGACACTGCTTTTACCAGCTTCTTTAATATGTGGCGACTACAACAGGAACGCATAGACGTAGCCAGCCACGAACCATACTGGGATTATAAAATACGGGAAGGTGACCTGTTGCCTGCCGATGTGGAGCTGTCTGTAATAGACGGAAAGAAAGTGACTACCGGTGATCTCCGCGGAAAAGTAACCCTGCTGGAATTCACTGCCACCTGGTGTTCCTATTGCCGCAAACTCATGCCGCACCTGGAAAATGATATCTGGAAAGTATATCAGCCACGAGGTATGCAGGTATTTGGTATTGATTTCGATGAGCCGGCAGCTACGGTGCGTAAATTTGCAAAGGACATGAATATTACTTATCCATTGGTATTAGATGCCGGCGGAAAGATCTTTAAACGTTTTGTAAAAGAGAATGGGGGATTAACGAAAGTGATGTTGATAGACCGCAACGGCCGTATTGCGCATCTAAGCCAGACACTGGATG
The DNA here is from genome assembly GCF_056394125.1 of Chitinophaga sp. 10T418. Taxonomy (NCBI): domain Bacteria; kingdom Pseudomonadati; phylum Bacteroidota; class Chitinophagia; order Chitinophagales; family Chitinophagaceae; genus Chitinophaga; species Chitinophaga sp. 10T418. The sequence goes on along the minus strand of NZ_JBFTHG010000021.1, from coordinate 87,206 downwards.
CGGCCGAATTGGAAGTCATCAAAAATAAAATAGCCACTCTACTGCAAACAAATAAGTCATAAAAAAATAACACAGGGCTTCACCCTTTCTGTCTTTCCAGTTGCCTTTATTTAAACTATCATACTTGACCATGAGATCATTCCCGCTTTTAACAGCGATGCTGTTCGGCAGCATCGGCGCATTTGCCGGCACCCCGGTGGCTACTACTTCCCTGAATGTAAAGGTGGGGATTACCCCGGAGTATATGGGCCTGATGCAATTCAACCGTTTAGGAAATAAGGGACTGACAGCGTATAAGACAGAAACTTTTTTTGTAGCGAAAGATAAACCGGTAGCAGCTTTTACCCGGTCGGTGGAAGCAGGCAAGCAAATTGTTCATCTCGGTAATTATCCTGTACTGGTAAATACCGGCGACAATGTACAAATGGCATTATCGCCTAAATATAAAGATGGTAAAGCCCTGCCCAATCAGTTTTCCGCTTCGTGGACCGGAAAAGATGCCGCCAGACAGGGACTGCCGTATCTGATAGATAGTTTGTATACTATAGGTGCTGACATCAATACTGTAGAACAGGTAGACGCATTTATTGCGACCCGCTCACTACAGGTGAAAGAAGGCATCTCCCGCGCTAAAATAACTGACAAGGAAAATATTGCACTTATTAACGCGTACGAACAAACGAAGTTATTACTCCTGAAATTTACCTTTCAGTATTCCCATAATAATTTATTGCCACTAAAAGCTTATGGTGACTGGTGCTTACAAGGTTTTGATATTGCCACACCGGCCTTTTCCGGATTTGGTGATAATGGACTGGCACAGCAGGCGGTGAACCTCTGGTGGTCTGCCAGGAAAATGCAGGACTCCACACTCACGGATGATTTTAAATTACCGGAAGTGATGATGCACGCTAAAAGTGAACTGGTTAAAGGATCATTGGCAACCATATTGATCCTCGGAGAAGCCAGAACAAATTGCTTCACGCAGAAGTTGAAGAGTTTATTCAATGCTGCCAGTGGACTGAGTAAAGATGCGCCTGCCAAGCACACCATAGATTCGCTGTACAAAGCTTATCACCAGTTGGAAGTGGGAGAACCTGCTTTTAACTTTGCATTGAAAAATGATCAGGGAGATATTGTACGCTTATCTGATTTTAAAGGTAAAGTAGTGATCATCGACATCTGGGCTACCTGGTGTAGCGGCTGTGTAGCTTCACTGCCTACCTACAATAAAATCAAAGATTCCTATAAAGATAAAAACGACATCGTGTTCTTAACCATTGGCTGGGAAAGCCCCGATGCAGTGGACTATTGGAAAGAGTTCTCCGTAACGAAACAAATCGCAGGTGAGCATAACTTATTCCTTTCCAGCGACAGAACAGAGGAGCAATGCAAACAATTTGTAGAACGCTATTGCCTCACAGGTGTTACCCGCTGGATTGCCATCGATGAAAATGGAAAAATAAGGAACGGTAACCTTGGGTATCCGACGGATCCCGCATTTCCACAAAGGATTGCGAATTGTTATAAAATGAAAAATTAAGGCTTCTTCTTTCTCCATTCCAATAAATTAATACGCTTGTTCAGTAAAATTTCAACGCTGTTGATAGTGGGATGCTGTTGCTTTTATAACGGTATTGCACAAACGAAAAATGAAGGGGTAAGCATAGACGAGGCTTTTGCGCCACTGGTTCGTCCGTCCGGCAATAACAGCCGCACGGCGGATGGGAAACCAGGTACACAGTACTGGCAGAATCGCGCTGATTATAACGTAACAGCATCTTTCGATACCCTTACACGGAAAATAGAAGGAAAAGCTACCATTACTTATACGAACAACAGTCCGGTTACGCTCACTTACGTATGGTTGACGGTGACACAAAACCGCTTCCGGAAAGATTCGCGTACCGCACTCTTAACTCCTCCTGCCGGCAGTCGTTTCGGCGTGCAGGAATATACGGAGGGATGCCGTATCCATCAGCTACAGGCCAGAGTAGGAGGACAGCCATTGAAAAAAGCAGTCTACGATATTACAGATACTTATGTAAAAGTACAGCTGCCGGCGCCGTTAAAGCCCGGTGATAAAGCTGTGATGGAAGTAGCCTATGATTTTACGTTGCCTTTCAACGGATCGGATTACTTCGGTATCCTGGATGCTGCACACGGAAAAGTGTTTCAGTTTGCGGGGTTGTTTCCAAGAGTGGTGGTGTATGATGATATACAAGGCTGGAACGTATTTGTTGGCGGGTATTATGTAGAACCTGGTACCCTGGATATAAACATCACCCTGCCAGCGGGGTTAACGGTACAAGGCACCGGTCAACTGATGAATCCGGAAGCGGTACTGCCGTCAACGGTATTAAAACGCTATCAGCAGGCATGGAAAAGTGATACCGTAGTACATATCATCACTGAAAGGGAAGCGGAGAAAGTGACAGCATTGCCCGGACAAAAAACATGGCGTTTTCATATTGACAATGCCGGAGACGGTATGTGGGCGGCATCTGCGGCCTTTGTATGGGATGCGGTGAAAGTAAACCTGCCTGCAGGAAAACAAATGCTGGCGATGGCATTATATCCGCCGGAAAGCAATCCCGAATGGAAGCCCATCGTGGGGCAAATGAAACGCATGGTGGAAACCTATTCCGGTTTATGGGCGTCTTATCCTTACAACACCTGGGTTAATATAGGCGGTTCCGTTACAGGCATTGCATCCCCGGCAGTATCCATATTGCATTATAAAAACACCGGGTTCGGTAATAATGTGTGGACTAAATCCAATCATGAGCTCGGCCACACCTGGTTTAACATGCTGATCGCTGCCGATAGCCGGCATGGCTGGATGTGTGAAGGATTGAACACTTTCATCAATCTTATTAACTGCGATTCTCTAAAAGGAGAGGCTGCCTTTCAAATGGAGAGTGCCATTGAATGGCTGTCTGCCAAAAAAAGTATACAACCGTTGAATACGCCTGCGGCATCTGTGACAACGCAGAATATGGCCATGGTCATGTATGTGAAGCCTTCGGTAGCGCTGTCGCTGCTACGTAATGACGTAATAGGTCCCACACGTTTTGATCCTGCTTTCCGTGCATTCATAAAGGACTGGTCTTTTAAACATCCTACTCCTGATGATTTTTTCCGTGCCATAGAAAACGGCACCGGAGAGGATCTTAGCTGGTTCTGGCGCAGCTGGTTTCTGACCGACTGGAAATCAGATCAGGCGGTTAAGCAGGTGGTATATGTAAACAATGATCCGTCAAAGGGCGTGGATATTACAGTAGAGAATAAAGGAGATATGGTGATGCCGGTAAACGTACTGATTCGCGAGTTTAACGGTGACGCACATACGCTGCATTTCCCCGCACAGATCTGGCAATTAGGTCGTACACATACTTTTCATTATGCATCGGTTTCTCCGGTCACTGCGGTGATCGTTGATCCGCTGAAAGCGATCCCGGATACAGATCGTAGCAATAATGAGTGGAAAGGGAGTGGTGCAAAATTAGCTATCGGAAAGGAAGTAAATGTCTCAGGTGTTATTGCCCGTTATCTGCTGGCCATTGGTGGTGAAGAGCGCCTGCGGGAGATGCATATTGCCGCATTAACCTACGCATCATCGGTTGGTGGCCAGTATGTATTTGCAAAAAATAATACTGCAGATGGTCAGCATCATATGACGATTACACTGAGTAATCTGAACCTGCGGCTACGCAGCGTGGTGGTGACCGACAGCAGCACCAGCAGCGAGCGACTGGGAGCTGCTACAGCACTGAATGCACAGCAGGAAGAGGAATTACGTATGTCCGTTGCTGTTATTCCTGAGCTGCATTTTTTTGAAAAGAGATATCGTGCGGTATTAAGTGATTCGACCATTCACATCAATGGTATGAATGCTTATGTAGTGAGTGTTACTGCACCGGCAGGGGCAAAATGGAACTACTATTACGATGTGGTGACCGGTTATAAAATACAGGAAGAATGTGCCAATAAACCAGCGGAAACTCCTTTCTGCACAAAGCTGGAGTTTTCCGGTTATCAGCCACGAGAGCGGATGATTTTACCCCGTCAGGTGATCATCAAATTTTATGAAGAAGCAGAAGAAAGCCTGGTGCTGAATAAATTGGAATTACGTCACTAATCATAAATCACTTAAAACAAGCTATATGAAAAAAATAATGTTAGGGCTTAGCCTGTTTGTAGCTTTTGGGGCCAATGCCCAAAAGCGTCTGGATCTGAACGTAAAAATTCCGGGATTGCCAAATGGGGATACCGTAGTTTTATGGGGGCCGTTAACCAATACCGTGGATAAAGCCGTGGTGACCAACAGCACCATCCATTTCGATGTAGATATGAAAGACGGTGGTTCTACCTATATTATGCAGGTAGGTAATGATGGTAATGACCAACATGGCACTGTACTTTACCTGGAAGCGGGTAAAATGAACATCACCGGTAAAGGGCCTTATTTTAAGGACGCGGTGTTGACCGGAAGCCCGTTTGTGGCAGATTGGGTAGATGTTTCTAAAAACATCCTCGATGGCGATACGCTGGGTGCACAGAAGGATGCCCTTGCTAATAAAGTGGCGGCTGCCAACCAGATTGGCGATGCAGAAGCTGCACAGGAAGCAAATGTTGCACTGGCAGCATTGAACCAAAGAGAAGTAGATGCCAGCCTGAAATGGATCAACAGTCATCCTAACTCCGGTGTATGCTCCTACCTGGTAAACTCGTACCTGTCCGCTCTTTCAAAGAAAGAGGTCATGAATATTATCGACAAACTGGGCCCCGATGCTAAGAATACGTTTACGATTAAGAAAATGATGAACGACTTTACCGGCGGGATTATGAATTTAAAAGGCAAGGATGCACCTGCCTTTACGATGCCGGATGCCAACGGGAAAGCTGTATCACTGGCTGATTTTAAAGGTAAGTATGTATTGCTCGATTTCTGGGCCAGCTGGTGCAAACCATGCAGAGCTGCTACTCCAGGATTAGCTGCTGCCTACGAAAAGTATAAGAACAAAAATTTTACGGTTGTTTCTGTATCCCTGGACAAGGATAAAACGAAATGGTTACAGGCCGTTGCAGAAGACAAAATGGTTTGGACGCAGATCAGCGACTTACAGGCGGAAGAGAGCCCGGTGACAAAAGCCTATGGTGTGAAGGCCATTCCCGCTGCAGTGCTGATTGACCCCAACGGTAAAGTGATTATGATAGGTGTTGCGGCAGGTGATGGACTGGACCAGTTGCTGGCTGATCTGCTGAAGTAGAAATGTATCCTCCAATTGATATCCTGTTGAAAAAGAGACCGTTGTAAAACGGTCTCTTTTGATGTATAATCCTCATGAAAATGATATCTTTGTTTATAGGATAATGATCAGAATAGCTTAAGAAAAATAGTTATGAAAACATTACTCGTACCTGTTGATTTTAGCACCACTTCAGAAGAAACTATTCACTTCGCTGCTGCCTGGAGTCAGCACTATGAGTATAAGCGGGTGATTTTGCTCAAAACTTTCTACCAAAATGTTTTCAGTGACATTGTGATGGCGGCGGAATATGGTGCAGTGAGCCATGATTTTATGGAAAGCCATCGGGAAGAGGCCATGGAGCACCTGGAAACGCTGTCGCGAAAAATAAAGGATGCAGCAGATGTTACAGTTGAAATAGCGGTCAGCGAACTGCCGTTGTTAAGAGCGGTGATGGAAGTGATTCATGAAGAAACGCCTGATATGGTGATGCTCGGCAGCGAGCATGGCAATGCAGACAGCCTCATTTCCCGTAACATTATCCCGATCGCTAAAGCCAGTCCCATCAGGGTGATGGTGGTTCCTGCAGGATTTACGTATCAACCGGTAAAAAATGCACTGGTTCCTGCGGATTTTAATGCCCTGCATGCCCTGGACAAACTGAATAAATTAAAGGCTTCCCCGGTGTGGGCAGCTACCCGCTTAATGGTGCTGAATGTAGACCCGGAAGAGCATTATGAACACCCGGATGATCAGTTCCGGGAAGACGAGCATCATCTGCACGAATACCTGAAAAATTTCAAACACGAATTGTACTACCGGAACGATAAGGACATTCTCAGCAGCATCATCAATTTCACTGCCACCAATGATGTGCAGCTCATTATCGCTTTACCGGGCAAACGCAGTTTTCTGTATTCCCTGACGCATAAAAGTATTTCTGACGCTATTTGCCGCTCCGCTAAAGTGCCGGTTATCATCCTTAAGTAAGCGAGGGCGCCTTAACCGGTTTGGCCACAAACAATAATCCGATGAACACCCCGGCTTCGGCAGCCATTATCAGCAGGTAATGTAGCGAGGCGGTGTCAAAATCACCTGTTACCCAGAAAAATAACAAGGCGGATAATCCGCATACCATGCCAATCGATGAAATGCCCCACTTCGTTATTTCCAGCCATTGATAAGCTTTATGTACCATTTCCGTTGAGGCGGGAACGTTAGGAGCCGTTTTGCGGAGCAGGTAAATATTTTCTATGATGTCACATAACCAGGGCAACAGTTGTAGCCATGCCAGCCATTCGAACAGGGTGGTGCCGGCGGGATTCATTTTCTCTGCTACTTTTATACATACCAGGAATATACTGCCATATGCGGCCGGCATAAACAGAAAATCTGTCCACAACTGCCCACGTAAGGCAGATAAGGTTTTAGATCGTTGATCTACCGGTAATGCATATACGCCTTTTATAAGCGCCGGTATTTCATATCGTGAACCCGGGAATTCCAGGTCCAGGATACTGAACCTGCGCATCACTACATCCATGGTATAAAACTGCCGGCTTTGCCGCATCATGACAAAAGTAGTGAGCAGCAATATCCCCATTGAAATGCATAACCAGCACCAGGCATCGTTGATGAGTGTTTCCATGTTTGGTTGTTATTTGGTGAGTTGCTTTTGTAATGCTTCCCGTTTGTCTTTGTAAGTACTCCAGTCAAATTTTTGCAGGAAATCGCAGGCGGCATGAGCGCCCATGGCAAACATGTCTATTTTATCCTGGTCAGACAGGAAGAAGTTGAGCCAATTGTATTTGTCATCCGATAGATCCACTTTACCTACTCCTTTCTGATATACTTCATTTTTCAAGAGAAAATCTTTATCGTAATAGTTGCGGATGGTATTGAACATGCGCCCCAGGTAGCCGGTGAGCGACCAGTTGAAGGCGTTTTCTCCTTTATCTCCCGGCTTACTGTCGTCCAGGTCTATACCGAAAGAAGGGAGGCGGGGAACAGGTATATTGGCGTTGTAAAAAATGCTGATCGGGAAATTGGACAGAATACCACCGTCTACAAATCTTGCATTGGCAGGAGGGCAGCTATTGTGAAAAAAGCTTTGCCAGGCAGCTTTGATCCGGTCATCATTGTAAGGGATGTTATTGATCATATAAGACTCAAAAAAGACAGGGATGGACATCGATGCGCGGATAAATCCTGCGGGCTGCATTGTGTCTATATCTGTAGCGAAAAGGCTGCACATGGCGGGGAACTGGATCTTGTTCTGCGTCACCAGTTCAGAGGTGATGAAGGTCACGTCACCTTTCAGATCATCAACGCCACTCTCGTTATATACTCTCAGGGATAGCTTGGGGCAGATACCCGCTTTTTGATTCAGATCGCTGACCGTAACCACACCGTTCCGGATTAGCAGTTTTTTGATCCAGTCGTAAAAAACATCGMCGGGATTAACCCCAAATCCGGAATTCTTCAGTCGCTTAAACAGGTTGATGATATAGGACCCACCAATAGCGATCAGCAGTGACCAGAAGCCGCTCAGGATAAAGCTGGCGCCTGCCCAGGCAGAAAGGACCGGGAATTTGCTGCGTAGTCCTATCAGCACTACATCTGCTATTATCAGCAATCCGAAAAATCCCAGCAGGAATAGCAGCCAGTTTTTGGCTTTACCAACAAAATCTTTTTTAGTAATAAATTTCCGGATCAGCCAGCGGGCAGCAGGGTGTCCGTCTACCAGTGAAAAGAAATCGAGTTCACAGATGGCCTGCAGTACTTCTTTTGACTTTTTGTCCTGCTTGTTTTTAATGACAGTGAGAAGGGCCGTGTTGATAGCGCCGGCACTGGTACCGGCCAGCCGCAGAAAACGGATGCCCATTTCTTCCAGTATGTAGGTGTATCCTACGAGTGCAATCCCGAATACACCACCACCTTTTTGTACCAGGTTTACATACTGATTCCCGGCTGCATCTACAACGTCTGATACCACAAAGGGCCTGCCGCCATTGGCAGGGTCAAAACTTTTCTTTAGATTTTCCAGGTCCGCTTTTACCCTGTTGTCATTGATAAAATCGTCAGTAGTAAGTTTGGCTTTGGCGCCGGCATTTTTAGGGGACATAAGATGATGTTAAGGGGTAGACTTCTAAATTAGTCATTTTTTTAATTCCCGGGTAGAGTGGCGGTTGCATATTCCCGGTTTAACGAGTATATTGAGGGATATTCCGTATTTCCACGTTATCCAAACCGTCCGCATATGTACCGGTCTTTCCTGTTAGTTGCCATTGGCCTGCTTTTCCTGACGCCCATTCACGCGCAGGAGATGGTTAGTAAAACCAACGCGTTCATTCATCTGCTCAGTAAGGAGCAACAGGCACAAACGCTTTATCCCTTTGATACAGGAGAACGGTATCATTTCAGTTACGTGCCGCGGGATGATCGTAAAGGTATTTCTGTAAATGAATTGAATGCAGCCCAGCGCAAGGCCCTTTTTGCCTTATTGAGTACTACGCTGAGCGGGGAAACGGTGAAGAAAGTAAACGATATTATGCAACTAGACCTGGTGCTGAAAGAGTTGGAGCACCGGCCGGAAAGTGATCATTACCGGGATCCGGGCAAATATTTCCTTACCATTTTTGGCGTGCCGGCCGCCCACACTGTCTGGGGCTGGCGGTTTGAAGGCCATCATGTTGCTTTCAATTTTTCTGCAGATAAGAATGAACTGGTGGCCGGAACGCCAGGTTTTCTGGGCGCCAATCCTGCTATTGTGCTGGAAGGACCTCAGAAAGACAAGCAAGTATTGAAAGCAGAAACGGAGCAGGGGTTTGCCTTGCTGCGGTCCTTATCTCCCGAAGAACTACAAAAAGCAGTGATAGCGACTAGCGCACCGGCGGAAATTATTACAGGCGCCAGCAGACAAGCCATGATTGCGCATCCCAGCGGTATCCACTACACGGAGTTAAGCCCGGCCCATCAGCAGCTGTTGCTGGGGTTGATCAGCCTGTATGTACACCGGTTCACGAAGTTGTTTGCAGATAATATGCTGAAAGATATTCAGCAGGCGGGCCTGGACAGTTTATATTTTACCTGGGCCGGCAGCCAGGAACATGCGTTGGGAAAACCTTACTACTACCGGATTCAGGGACCTACACTGATTATTGAATATGATAACACACAGAATAATGCCAATCATATTCATACAGTGGTACGGGATCTTAAAAACGATTTTGGAGGTGATCTGTTGCTGGAACATTATAAAGCGTCGCATGAGTGAAGCAGAAAGCGGAAAGCAAAAAGCTATTGTCGCGAGTGATTATTTTCGACAATAGCTTTTTGCTTTCCGCTTTCTGCTTCCTTTTATCAGCGGCTTTGCGGTTTACTTTTTATTTCTTCCAGTTGAGCCGCCAGTGCTTTTACTTTGTCCGGATACTGCTCCGCCACATTTTTTTGTTCATGAACATCTGTACTCAGATGATAGAGTTGTGGTGCGGGATCATTCCCTAATTCAATATTTACGGCACGGTCTAACTTTGCTCCTTTGGAAGGGGCCATGTATTTCCAGTCTCCGGAAATAAGTGATAAGGTACCGGCATGTGTTACCAGGTAGGGGCGGTTGTTGCGTGACTTACCCAGCAGCTGATCCAGCATATCAAAACTATCGGGTGCTTCATCAGGTAGCAGTGATTGTCCGGTTAAGCGGGCAAAAGAGGCAAAGAGGTCCAGTTGACTGATGAGGGTATTGGAGGTATTGTTTCCTTTAACTGCTGCGGGCCATTTTACAATAAAGGGCACTCTGGCACCGGCTTCAAAAGCGCTGTATTTACCGCCACGCAAAGGGCCGGCAGGTTGGTGTGTACCCGCCAGTTCCACTGCCTGATCTATATAGCCGTCGTTCAGCACGGGACCATTATCACTGGAAAAAATGATCATGGTATTTCTGGTGAGCCCCAGGCTGTCCAGGGCCTGCACGATTTGCCCTACAGTCCAATCCAGCTGCAGAATAGCATCGCCGCGGAGGCCCATCCCACTTTTGCCACGGAACTGGCTATGAGGATAGCGGGGCACATGAATATCGCCGCTGGCGAAATACAGGAAGAAAGGTGTTTGTTTATTTTTGCTGATGAAGCCAATGGCTTTCTGTGTAATGGTGCCGGCAATGTCAGCATCTTTCCAGCGGGCGCTGTTACCGCCACTCATCCAGCCGATGCGGCTGATGCTGTCGACGATCGTTTGGTTATGTCCCTGGTGAGGATCCGGATGCATACGCAGCTTTTCCGGGTTTTCCAGGCCGGTAGGATCTGTACCTATTTTGTGCTGATAGTTAACGGTAATAGGATCGTTCGGGTCAGCATTCACTACGTTGTGATTTTCTACAAATATACAGGGCACGCGATCCAGGGTGGCCGGCATGATAAAAGAATAGGTAAAGCCTACTTCCAGTGGACCCGGCTGAACGGATTTGTTCCAGTCGATCCCTTCCCGGGTGCCCAGTCCCAGGTGCCATTTACCTATGGCAGCGGTCTGGTAGCCCGCATCTTTCAGCATACCTGGCAATGTCCGGTGATCGGTAGGAATGATGAGAGAAGCATCTCCCGGTGCTATACCGGTATTTTTTTGCCGCCATGGATATTTGCCCGTCAGGATACCAAAACGGGAAGGCGTACACGTAGCTGAAGTAGCATATGCATTGCTGAAACGGACACCCTGTTTGGCCAGCTTGTCGATGTTAGGGGTCTTGATTTTTTTCATCCCATAACAGCTTACATCACCATAGCCCAGATCATCTGCGTAGATGATAATGATATTGGGCTTTTGCTGTGCGGCAGCAGTTAATGTCAGTAGCCCGCATAAAAGACTACTACTGATTTTTTTAATGAAGGAAGAATATATCATCAGTTAATGTTTACGGAATTATTTGAACGCCACAAGTTACTTCAGATTTGGATTGATATTGGTTTCTCTTTGCGGGATCGGCCATTTTTCATCGGTGATTGCTCTGAAGGCTTTGGTGGTTACATACCAGCGACTGTAAGGATCAACAGTGGTGCCATTCTTGCGCAGGTTCATCGCACCAGGAAATGGTGCGCCATAAAAGTCGCCTTTTAATACCTGTGCTGCCACGCCCCATCTGAGCAGATCCCAGTAGCGGATGCCTTCCAGTGCCAGCTCATTTCTTCTTTCGCGGCGCAGTATGGTACGCAGGGTAGTGATATCCGTAACCGTGATGGCCGGCATGTTTACACCGGGCCGGGTTCTTATTTTATTAATAGTAGCATCCAGCAAACCCTGATCAATACCATCGCCGGCTTCCAGTTTAGCTTCGAGGTAACTGAGCAATACTTCTGCATAACGGATAATGGGCAGATCGATGCCGGAATTTTGAAGATCGCCGCCGGCGAAACCTTCGTAGCTGAATTTCCCCATGCCAAAACCTGTGCGGGTGGCTTGTTTGGTGGTAGATAGCTGATCCGGTGACCTGGTACTATCCGGGTGAGTCACATAGCGGATATTTTTGAAAGGCTGGTTATTATACAACACGGTAAACTTCAGTCTCGGGTCGCGGTTGGCGGTTACATCTGCCGGATTGTATTTTGGATCGGTAAAAGAAAAAGGCGTACCATCTTTAAACTCATACGATTCCACGAGGCTGCCCAGTGGGCAGTACAGATGCCAGCCACCAGCGGTAGCCGGGTAAATATGTTGCAGCATCGCATTAGGTGAAAGATCCTGCAGGTACTGGGTAGCAAAAATAATTTCTTTGCTGTTTTCATTGGTACCGTTAAAGAGACTCTGAAAATTAGCATCGATGCTGTTGTCGTTGAAGTCGATGATTTTTTTATAGGTAGCGGCAGCATCTGCATATTTCTTTTCAGATAATTGTAATCTGCCGAGAAAGGCCAGGGCTGCCTGTTTGCTGGCACGACCCCGTTCTGATGCCGGTAATTCTTTGTACTGTGGCAAATCAGTGATGGCAGCGTTGAGTTCACTGATCACGAAGTCTACTACCTGTGCTTTGGTAGCTTTGCTGACCGTATTGGCTTCCTGTAATGAAAGGGTTTTGGTCACCAGCGGCACATCTTTCCAGTATTGCGACATATAAAAATAAGTACACGCGCGCAGGAACCTGGCTTCTGCTGTCATCCGTTTTAGTTTGTCCTGGCTCACAGGTGTTTTGCCAACATTTTCCAGGAAATAATTACAGCGGCCGATACGAATATAGCTGGCATTCCAGTATTCGCCGAGTATGCCCAGATCCGCTGTCATGGTGCCATTTCCAAGACGGTTGATCACTGAGTTATCACCGCGCCGGTCATATGCATTGTCAGTGGCTAGTTCTATAAAAAGTAAACCGTAGTACGACCACCAGTCGGTGGCATTAAACTCAGCGGCTTTTTGCATCTGTATATTACCTCTGTATACGCCGGTCAGTGCCAGCATGGCATTTTGTTCGCTGGTCCAGAAAGCATCATTGGAGTAATTATTCAGTGGCGATTTATCCAGTTCTTTTTTACAGGACATGCTGCCGATACCGGATAGCAATACCAGGAAAAGATATTTATATAGAGCAGAAGATTGTTTCGTCATTTTTTCAGATGTTGCAAGCATTAAAAATTAAGATTCAGTCCCAGGGTGTAATTCGCCAGGATAGGGTAGTAGGCGCCACCGGTATTTACTTCGGGGTCCCAGCCTGTGCGGTAGTTGCTCCAGGTATGGATATTTTCCGCACTGAGACTTACACGCAAACCTTCTATATTAGCGCGGTGCAGGCAGTCCTTCGGAAAGCTATAACCTACCTGTATGGATTTTAGCCGGAGATAGGAACCATTCAGCACCCAGTAAGAAGAGGTGAGGGTATTAGCGGTACCCTGGTTAGATATGAGTTCCAGGCGAGGATATTTGGCCTGTGGATTAGGATTGTCTGCCGTCCATCTTTCATCCATCTGCCAGCGCTGTACATTACCATTCTGATAAAAAGCCCACCCTGCATAATTATTCAGGTAGCCGTTTACACCGGAAACGCCCTGTAATAGTACATTCAGATCGAAGCCTTTATAGCTGCCACCTAAAGTAATGCCGTACGTATATTTTGGAATAGTGGATCCTAATACTTTGCGATCGTAGTCTGCGGTCACTTTGCCATCTGGTTTTCCATCGGGGCCACTGATATCTTTATAGCGGATATCGCCGGGTTTCGGACTGGGGCTGATAACTGTCATATCGTTGTTGGCTTTCCAGGCAGCAATATCGGCCGCATCTTTAAAGAGACCATCTGCTTCGTAGCCGTAGTAAAGATTCATCGGATAACCTACGAAGAGGGAACTTCCGTTGCCTGTCAGACCATTTGCCTGATGGATGTTGCCTACACCGAGGTCCAGTACTTTGTTATTGATAATGCTGAAGTTGGCACCTACATTATAATTGAATTTCCCAATGTTGTTGCGGTGGGTGGCAGTAAATTCCCAACCGGTATTTTTCAGCCGGCCGGAATTCTGTTGTCCTACGGCAGCTCCTAATACGCCGGAAACGCTGGCAGTGGGGCTTACGAGGATATCATAGGTATACCGGTCGAAGTAGGTAACGCTGACGGTGAGTCTTTGTTTAAAGAAAGTTGCATCGAGTCCCAGGTCTTTGGTACGGGTAGATTCCCAATGCAGGGTAGAGTCGTTGATGGTAGGTCGTACGGCACCTGGTGTAGCCACGCCACCGATCGGGTAGTCGTAGCCGGTATTCAGGAGGTTCTGGTAAGGATAGTTCCCAATGTTCTGGTTGCCCAGTGTACCATAGGAAGCTTTCAGTTTCAGTTCATCCAGCCAGTGAATACGATCTTTCAGGAAGTTTTCTTCTGTTATCCGCCAGCCCACTGCCATGGAAGGGAAGAAGGCATACTTATCATTTGTGGGGAAACGGGAAGATCCGTCGTAGCGCATATTCGCTTCAAACAGGTATTTTCTTCCATAGTTATATTGAAATCTGCCGAAGAAAGATTTCAGGGCATATTCACCTGCAGAGCTATTATTTGTTTGAGTGCTGGGATCTCCTAAACCCAGTACAGTCAGGTCGTTGCTGGGAAGATTACTTCTGCCGGCACTTAAGCTATCTGCATGATAGCCTTCAAAAGAATAACCACCCAGTACACCTATTTCATGTTTGCCCAGTTGTTTGCGGTATTCTGCCAGCATCTGAATGGTGCGGTAGTCCGAAAAGCGGGAGAACTGTGATAATCTGGAGGGGCCCAGGAATATATTTTCATTGATGCGTTGGGTGGCGAGGAATGTTTTGCCTTGTTCCTGGAATTGCGTGTAGCCGCCGATGAGCGACAGTTTTAAGTCGGGTATCACCTGCCAGTCCAGCCGCATATTGCCATTGAGATCTGTGCCGCGGTTTTTATAGAAGGCGCCGCTATTCAGCCATGCTACAGGATTTCCTTTGTTCACACTACCGGCTCCCCAGTAGCCGTTGCTTAGCTGGATTGGGTAGTTGGGCGTATACCTGATCACATTAGAAATGATGTCCTGCATGCTGGTAGCATCCAGGGTAGCGGGGGTAGTAGGTTCTTCCCGGTTGGACTGTATCACGGCGATGCGGGTAGTGAGCTTCAGTTGCTGACTGATATTGGTCTGCAGGTTTAGCCGGGCATTGTATCTTTTATAATTATTGCCTTTTACCACGCCATCCTGGTCCAGGTAGCCAGCAGAAATAAGGTACTGCGTTTTGTCGTTCCCGTTAGAGAGAGAAAGATTATGTCCTGTTTGCAGAAAGTTCTTTTTGAAGGAGGCATTGGTATAATTCACGTTGGGATAATTATCCGGATCGCTGCCATTTTTAAATTTCTGAATTTGTTCATCGGTATAAGATCCCGGTTGCGCTTCATTCATGAGGGTAGCATATTCCCAGGAATTGACGAATTTAGGAGTAGATGTAATTTTTTGTTGACCTACGTAGCTGTTCAAACTGATGCGCAGCTTTTTGGCGTTGCCTGTTTTGGTGGTGATCAGGATTACGCCATTGGCCGCTCTGGCGCCATAGATAGCGGCGGAAGAGGCATCTTTCAGTACAGAGATACTTTCCACATCATTGGGATCAATATCATTATACGATCCGGTGGGAATACCATCTACCAATATGAGCGCATCTGAAGAGGCGCCGAAGGAGCCGACTCCCCTGATTTGTATGTTGTTGCCGGTGCCTGGTTGTCCGGAGCGTTGTATGACGGTCACACCAGGCATTTGTCCGGTGAGAGCCTGGGAAAGTTGGGTTACAGGTCTGTTATTTATTTCCTTGCTGCTGATCTGCGATACAGATCCGATCAGTTGTGATTTCTTTTGTGTACCATAGCCTACCACCACAATTTCATCTCCTTTAATTTCCCTGCGCTTCAGGATAATGGTAATGGAAGATTGGCCATTCACCGGCACTTCCTGCGTTTCGTATCCTACAAACGATACTTCCAGCATAGCGTTATTGTCCGGAAGGTTCAGGGTAAACTGCCCTTCTGCATTGGTAGACGTGCCTTTGGTAGTGCCTTTCAGGCGGATACTGGCGCCGGGCAGCGGAACGCCCTGCTCATCTTTGATGATACCTTTTAGTTCTGATAAGGGCGCTGACAATGGCGTACCTGCTGCCGGAGCGGCCACCGGGGCTTCCCGGATCACCACTATTTTATCCACGATATCATACGTGAGTCCTTTAGGTTTCAGGCACTGGTTCAATACATCCCGGATATCGGCATTGGTAAAATGTGCGTCTACTGTTCCGGCCAGTTTTAATACTTTCTCTTTAAAGAAAAACTGGTATCCGCTCTGTACCTCAATTTCCTTTAGCACCGTTTTTAAGGGGGCATGGGAGGTGGAGATAGAAATTTTCTGTGAATACGTTTTGGCGCTGATCTGTAAACAAAGTGCCAGTTGTAAAATGACTGCAAGCCTCATGGCCAGTATGATTTTGGTGATTCCCGGCCTTTTCAGGAAGGGGGGAGTGAACTTAGCTCCTAAAAGCATAAATTTGTTTGGTTTAGGTGAGATAATAAGTAGTTAAGCGACTAGTTTGAACTTACCTGAATACGGCCGGTAGTGCGGGAACACTGCCGGCTTTCTTTTTGGCGGATGGTTGTTTATGGCATAACGGTAATTTGTCTTCCTGTTATTTTAAAATGTACTCCATTCAATTCTAAAATCTGTAGTACCCTTGATAGTGGTACGTCTCTGGATATTTTTCCGGAGAAGCCATCTTCTGTGATTTTTCCTTCAAAACGTACTTCCACATCATACCACCGGGCAATCTGTTTCATCAACGCATAAATGTTGGTATCATTGAACCAGAAGTAGCCTTCTTTCCAGGCCATTATCTGTGCGAGGTCTACCTGTTTACGGACATTGATACCGGCCTGTTCGCTGATCACAGCCTGTTGTCCGGGGCTCAGCAATTGTTGCTGATTGCCTTTCCTGATGCTGACGGCGCCTTCCAGCAGGGTGGTGGTGATGTCTGTTTCATCTTCATATGCATGCACATTAAAGTGAGTGCCCAATACGGTGATAGTTCCTTTATGGGGCATCTGTACCTGGAATGGATGGTGGGCATCCGGGGCTACTTCAAAGTATACTTCTCCCGTAACTGCTACCTGTCGTTCACTACCCGAAAAAGCTACCGGGAAATGCAGGGAGGAAGCGGAGTTGAGCCATACTTTAGTACCATCCGACAGCACCATGCTATAGTGATTTCCTCTGCCGGTGGTGATGGTGTTATAAGTAATGGCGGTGTTAGCAGTACTGCCGGAGTAAATGAGTTTTCCATTGACCAGTTGGACGGCGGTATTGCCCTGTTGAGGGAGCAATCCGTTGGAGGCGGTATCCAGTCCTACCACAGTGGCATCGCCGAGGGTCAGCGTAGCGCTTTCTTTACCAGGCGCAATGTCTGCAATGGGTGTTTTTACCAGCGGTGCAGGATGTTTGCCGGGCATGAGCCAGGAGATACCCAGGAGCAGCAAAATGGCGGCAGCGGCGGTGCCGGCGTACTGCCAGGCGGAGAACCTGCGCACCGGACGGCGGTCTTCCTGCAATATATTTTGCAGGATATTCCGGGCTACGTTTGCAGGAATCACCGGATCTGCCACGGATAATTTTGCTCCCTGTTCCCGGATGAGTTCCGCGAGTTTTTCAGCCGGTGCCTGATCGATCAATGCCATCAGGGTGGCGGTTTCCTCTGGCGTAGCCGTTTGGTTGTAGTATCGTTCAAAAAGTTCCTGCAGCTGCTGCTGGTCCATAGTAAAATGTCTTTCTCCATACTATGGACAAATTACCGGGACAAAAAGGGGGAGGGTATCTGAAAAAAATTTTCAGAGCAATAAATGAATAGCCGTCATCGTAACTGCCAGTTGCAGCTTTACATGTTTGGAAATAGCGTTGGTAGCCGACTCCAGGTGTGTTTTAACGGTTTCCCTGCCGATGTTCAGGTGTGCTGCAATTTGCTGATAGGTCATTCGTTGATGACGGTGCAGCAGGTAAATTTCTTTCTGCCGGGGAGATAATTTGTCAATGGCCTCATCGATCAGCGTATAAAAAGTGGTGGTAGGATCGGTGCTTTCCGTTTCGGTGGCATTGTCTTTTACCCATTGTTCCCAATGTTTAAATTCCCTTGCTTTTTGTTGCAGGGCATTGAGTGCATGGTTGCGGGAAATAACCAGCAGGTAGGTCCAGAAATTGCGGATATCTCCCAGTGTTTCGCGGTTATTCCAGATCTTAAGGAATACGTCCTGCACAATTTCTTCCGTGAGTGTTTGTGATTGTGTGACCCGGAAGATATGTGTAGCCAGCAAAGGATGCCATTGCTCAAACAGTTGCTTAAAAGCCCGCTCATCTCCGGAAGCTATCCTGGAGAGCAGCATTTTTTCATCACGCGTAGCTGAATTTTCCACTGTCAAATATTAATAGTTCTTACTGCCGGTGGACTGATGTCCGGCTTTTCTGTATTAACATAAACCTGGTGGGGGTTTGTTGGTGTTAGTTGTTTGTTCACTTTTACTCCTGTCAGGGAGTGACAATCACAAAGATGCAGTAAAAATAGTTTTTTCTTGATAAATATTTTTCTGCGGATATTATCTAATTTTGGCACCCCAGTATATCCGGTAGGACATTTGCACCGGGAGCTGAAGTCCCTTTTTTATGAAATGTATTGCAAAGTGATACCTGTCTGTGAAAGAGATGCCCTTATTTTCATTTAATAACCTATGTCATACCTGATGAAATTTTTACCCATCCTGCTTATGCTGATTGGCGTAAGTTATGTTTCCCAAGCCCAGCAAGTATACCAGATCCGCGCCGACAGTGTGCGTATTTACAGTAATTGTGATACGGCGGAACTGATTATTGAAAACCGGACCAAAGCGGTGCCGGGATTTTTGTTTAATAAAGGGAACGGTCGTACGGAGTTCCAGCGTCTTGGTTTAAAAACGATCGGCAGTTTGCTGACAATACCGGGGCAGGATACTGTGAATCTGGGTTTATGGGGAAATCAAAGTTTTATCCGCAACGATACAAATCTTCAGACGGGCAGCTTTTATATCAGTGGCATTGCCCGCTCAAAGGCAGTGGATGTACAGCTACTTAAAACTACCGCCGGAACAGATGCAGATGGTGAATCGCATTATTACATGTATAATGGTCCTGGTGTGGAGGGAAATGTACGCTGGTCACAAGGTTTACTCGGAGTACAAGGAGCTGCTGATTCAGGGGCTGACTACCGGATATTCCGGTATTCGAATACGGGAAAATTCCTGTCTACCGCCCTGGGGATCGAAAGATCTACCGGGATCGCGTTCATCCCTTCAGGATTACAAACCGGGTACTTAATGGTGAATACACCTTTTGCGCCGACTGCAAGATTGACGGTAACGGATACCAGCAGCATCCCTTATGCACCTTATTCTACTACAGTGGCAGGGCCTAAGGCAAGTGTGGCCAGTTTTTTTAACCTGACATCTATGACAAATAGTTTCGTTGGGTTTAACATGCAGGCAGTGGTACCTCCAGGGATTTATCAGTCTGCTTATATGGGAGTTGTATCACTTACTGGCGGAGGTTACGGCGCGCACATGGTATTCGGACAGAGAACTGGTTTAGCATCTTATGCTGAGCGCATGCGTATTGCTGTTGACGGATCTGTGGGCATTGGTACTACCACGCCTGCTGCTATGCTGGATGTGGCAGGATCGGGTAGGATGGCGAGCTTACAAGTAACCGGAACTGCTGCCTTTGCGAAACTAAAAACCTACGGCGTTACCGGCGCCGGCCAACTGGAGATATACGGTGGTACGCTCGATCCGAATGATATAAAAAACAGGAGATGGTCTTTCACGCGTAATAACGCGGAATCGGGTTTACAAACCGGCAGTGATTTAGGCATCAACCGGCATGATTCCAATGGAATAATGATAGACACTCCCCTGAGAATAACGCGCAGCAGAGGTATCGTGGAAATGGCCAATGGGTTTATTGCTGCCAGTTCTTCCAGGATCCGCGGCTTAGCCACAGGAAATGCCAATACCTCCTACATCGCATTTATGGAAAAAAATGATACGGTAAGAGCAGGATATGTAGGGAAAGTATCTTCTGTAAACGGGGATGTCAGCTTATTAAGCGACAATGGGAACATTTCTCTGGGCGCTTTGGGGGGCGGGCAGTTTACGTTGTCGCGGGCTTTTTTAATGGTCTCAACGGGTAATATACTCCTGACGGATACGATATCCAATATGATCAATTACAATACCGCAGGAGTGGCGTTGCCTACACTCAGGGCAGCCAGTGCAGGAACCAAGTTGTTATTATATCCCCGGGCTACTGATACCAGTACAAATTTTGCCATAGGCATTGAATCCGGTGCGACCTGGTTTTCCGTGCCTCAACCTACGCTTAGCTACAGCTGGAAATACTATGCGGGTACAACCCTGGTCAGCAGACTTACCGCTCAGGGTGGACAGGAATGGAATGGACAGGGGCGGTTTAAGGGTTGGTATACCAGTGGTGCAGACCCTGCAAACAGTCCTGCCGCTGAAATAGGGTTTACTAATGGATGTGCTACACTCATAGGCTGCAATAGGAGCACCAATGCGTATACCCCTTTGAGATTAATGGGAGGATCTACTTTGACTGATTTTAAAGTTTTTGACATAGATGCCACTGGCTATAGATTTCAACAACTTCCTAATGCCGCTGTTTTAAGTACAGATGCTAACGGATATCTGGTGAAAACTTTGACCACCTCCACTGCTGCCACCGCTAATACCCTGGCTTTACGTGATGCCAGCGGGAATCTTAACGCCACCGGATTCTTTCAGAGCTCCCGTGCCAGTCTGAAAAAGAATATCCGCAGTTTTAATGAAGATGCACTGGCCTTACTCATGCAGGTACAGGTGAAACAGTTTATCTATAAAGATGATAAACAGGAAAATGTACGTGTAGGCATCATCGCAGATAGCACTGACTGGCATTTTTCTACGGCGGCGCATGACCGGTTTGATACCAACAGTTCCCTGGCCATCACGATGAAAGCTGTACAGGAATTAAACCAACTCCTGAAGAAAGAGAATGATGCCATGAAAGCAGAGAATAAGGTATTGACCGAAAAATTAGAAGAGCTGCTCAAAAGAGTGAGTGCCATAGAGCAATCCGTGAAAAAGAACTAATAGGAGAGCTCCCGGAATATTCAGACAGGCTCCGTGCATTGCACCGGGCCTGTTTGTTTTATAAAGCAGCTCTGAATAAAATGTAAACGCTTATTTTGACTCCTGCCGCTTTTGATTACATTTATGATCAGATAGCAGGAATCCACGATTCACACGATATATCACGAAGCCACTACTATTCCCCATTCCTGCCGGGAAATACAAACAAATAAACAGTGAACTAAAATGAAGGCTGGTCATATGAAATTATCATTTTTAAGCGGTCTGCTTTGCCTGGCATTATTGTCTGGCAGAACACAAAGCAAAATGGACATTTGGATACCTCCGCATAGTTTACAGGCGCTGAAAGCTGCGCCGGTAGCATTGATTCCGTTTCCGCAACAGATCGTCTGGCAACATGATAACTGGCGGCTGGCAGCATCGCCACAGCTGGTGTATTACGCCAAAGATGCCGCGATGGTTAAAAATGCTGTGCAGTCGTTGCAGGCATTGCTATCTGCCGAAGGCGTAAAAATTACTTCCCGTGAACTGCCTGATGGCAGCCCTTTGCCGGCCCATGCCATCAGTATAAAAATAGCGCCCGCACTGCCGGTAAAAGCAGAAGGTTATCAGCTCACGGTGAACAGTAAAGGTGTGGCGATTACCGGCAAAGATGCAGCCGGCGCTTTTTATGCGGTGCAAACATTCCGGCAACTGCTCACTTCACGTGCAGGGCAGTTGAGCGCATTTGGTTGTACGATCACCGATGCACCTGCCTTTGCCCTACGGGGTTTCATGCATGATACCGGTCGTAATTTCCGGGAAATAGCTTCGCTGAAAAAACAACTCGATCTGCTGGCGGCGTATAAATTCAATACCTTCCACTGGCATCTCACGGATAACCCCGCCTGGCGTCCGCAGAGCAGGATTTTTCCACAACTGAATGATCCTAAAAACAAACGGCCGGGCAGAGATCCGGACAGCAGCTATAGCTTTGACGACATCCGTTCGCTTATTTCGTATGCGCGTGAGCGTTGTATAACAATCATCCCTGAACTGGATATGCCCGGGCACAGTGCTTATTTTGAACCTACCTTTGGTTTTAAGATGGGAACACCGCAAGGGATGGAGGTATTGGAGAAACTGATAGATGAATTTTGTGCAGAAATACCAGCATCAGATTGCCCCATTATTCATCTCGGTTCTGATGAAGTACATATCCCGGATCCGAAAGTATTTATGCAGCGTATGTCTGCCCGTGTAAAAGCAAATGGTCGCAGAATAATGGTCTGGAATCCCGGGCTGACCGGGGAAGCGGGTACTATTGAGCAACTGTGGTACGACATGGATCCTTCCGCGCTACATGCTTCCAGCGGGCATCCGTACGTAGATTCCTATGCGGGTTACCTCAATTCAGGTAATGCGCTKAACCTTTTACAACGCTATTTTTTCCAACAGGTATGTAACCGTCCGGAGGGCGACTCGGTTGCTTTGGGCGGTATCCTTTGCTGCTGGCCGGATACCCGGGTAGCGGATAAAGAAAAGATATCCTTACACAATCCGGTGTGGCCTGGGGCGTTGACTTACAGCGAAGCAGTATGGTGTGGTCGCCCTGGTTTTGTTAAAGCGTATATGTCGGTGTTGCCGGAAAAAAGTACCCTGGCCTGGCAGCATTTTAATGAGTTTGAAAAACGACTGGCTGTACATCGGGATCGTTTCTTTAAAACAACGCCTTTCCCTTTTGCCGCTTTCAGCAACGTCACCATGTCGTTGATAGGGCCGTTTGTCAGAACGCCGGATCAGGCGCCGGATGCAGCTTTTGCGCCGGAGTATACCGGCAACGGGTCAACGAAAATACCGGCATATACCGGTAATGCCCCTACGAAAACAATCCCGCTGACCGGAGGTGTGCAGATGATGGATGACCTGATTGCCCACTATCAGCTGCCGGATAGCACAGATGAAACATTTTATATCAGCACAGCGCTATACAGCGAGTCGGCGAAAGAAATACATGCCTGGATTGGATTTGAAACACCAGCCCGCTCCACACGTTTGAGTGCAGGTATTCCGGCTGCAGGCAAGTGGGATGCCAATGGCGGTAATGTATGGGTGAATCATCAGCCACTGCCGGCGCCGCATTGGCTGCAACCCGGTGTCCATCGTTACCTGACGCATACCTGGGAAAGACCCGGTAATGAAATACCTTTTACAGATGAAGAACTTTTCTGGTCCCGGCCACCGGCAGCCATTTCTTTGCAAAAAGGGTGGAACAAAATACTGATCCGGGTACCACGTAGTTATAAAGAACAAAACTGGCAATGTGCTTTTGTACCCGTGATAGCAGGGCCCAACGGCAGATGGGTGGAAGATAGGTCACTCCGCTTTCGTTAAAATATACGCGGGCCGCAGCTATGGCTAGCTGCGGCCCTTTTTTGTATTAACCCGCGCTGATGTTTTTCGTGGGATTAGCGGCTACCGCCCGCATTACCTGCAAGGCCACCGTGGTGAGTGTAAGGAAGACAGCAAAGCTACCGGCTACTATAAATATCCAGCTGCTGATGTTTACCCGGTAGGCAAACCCCTGCAGCCAGTTATGCATCACTGCCCAGGCCACCGGCGAGGCCAGCAGGAATGCTATTAGTACCAGCTTCATAAAATCTCCGGAAAACAATAAGATTATATCAGACATACCCGCGCCTAATATTTTGCGGATACCAATTTCCCGTATCCGTTGCTGTGTAGCAATATGCGCCAGGCCAAATAATCCGGAGCAGCATATAGCGATAGACAACAGCGCCGCGATATAAATGATTTTTTTCCAACGTTGTTCCTGTACATATTCGCGGGCATTTAATTCATCCAGGAACTGATACGTAAATGCTGTTTCAGGTAACGCTTTTTTATAGGCTGCCGCGAGCGCTGCGAGGGCAGCGGGTTGACGCTGCTTATCCAGTTTCAGCCAAACCGCATTACCGTAGGTAGGATGCTGTATCATCACCAATGGCGTAATGCGTTCCCGCAGGGAGCCGGTATGAAAATCTTTTACCACCCCTGTAATCATCCGGGTTTCTTTATCAAAATATTCATCGGTATGTATGCGTGTACCTATCGGATGTTTGATGCCGGCAGCTTTTACAAAGGCTTCATTTACGATGGCGCCGTTAGAAAGCGCAGCAGTAAAATTTTCACCCTCTTTCAGAGAGATCCCCATGGCTGCGAGGTAGTTGTTGTCAATTACCCGGTGTACCGCGGCGATCTGTTTGCCCGGCAATTGCACGCCAGACGTGCCGCCCCGCTCACCGCCAAAGGATACCAGGCTGATACCCGGCTCTTTCGACAGCTCACTTTTCAGTAACTCCTGTACGGGGTGCAGGTCCCTGTCGCCACTGATATGGGTAACTACTACCTGCTGCGGACGGTAGCCCAGGTCCTTGGTCCGCACATAATCCATTTGTCTGTAAAATAGCAGGGTAACGATCATAAAGAATACCGCCAGTGAAAACTGAGTAACAATCAGTATCCGGCCAAGCAACTGACGACCAAAAAGGTGCCGCTTGCCTGAAAATGCCTGCAGGGCACTGAAATCGGCTAATACATAAGCAGGATAGGCACCTGTTAATAACACGATAACCGACAGCAACGCCGCACAATACAAGAGTAGTTCACCACTAAAGATAGCGGAGATGGTAATGGCTTTGCCAGCCAGGGTATTGAATAGCGGCAATACTGCTGCCGCCAGCAGGAATGCCAGGATGAATGCGAGTCCACAGAGCAGGCCTGATTCTACCAGGAATTGAGCGATGATCTGCCGGCTGCTGCTACCGTTAATTTTCCGGACACCTACTTCTTTGATACGCTTTAATGAACCAGCCAATGTAATATTGATAAAGTTGATACCAGCCATCAGGAGTATAAACACTGCAATGCCCAGGAAGATATAAGAGAATACCGGGTTGCTGCCATTGATAACGCCGCCTTCCCGGTTGCCTTCCGCGTTGTATAGTGGATGGAGGTGTATATCCGTTATCCGTTGTAACCCAAATACCATGGTGGGTTTACCGGTAGTTGCATAACTGCTTTGAACACGATTCAGTTTGGTGGTCACGGCAGACAATGCAGCATCGGCGCGCAGCAACACAAAAGTACTGAGATAAGTATTGAACCAGTCGGTATCATTAAATGATAGTTGCAGAAAGCGGAAAGGCAGCAATACATCAAACTGCACAGAGGAATGCACGGGCGGGTCTTTAACTACGCCGCTAATGACCAATGGCTTTCCCAGCATGCGGGCAGATGGATCTGCATCCATACGGAGCATTTGTCCGACTACATCTGTGCGGTTAAAATATTTCAATGCGGTACTTTCTGTAATCACCGCAGAACCCATATCATGCAGGGCTGTAGCCGGATCACCTTTTATCAGCGGAAAGGTAAACACCTTGAAAAAACTTTCATCTGCAAAGAGCAGCTGTTGTTTCAGTACTTTATTATCAGCAATGATATCACCGTAAATATCTCCTCCCATTACCCGGCTGTAATCAACAATTTCAGGTACCTGTGCTTTGAAAGCTGGTCCCTGTAACTGCCCCGTGTTGCCTGTTAGTTGCGGGATATTATCTGCGGATGTAACGGTAGTGGTTACACGATAAAGATGAGGATTTTTTTCATGGAAAGCATCGAAGCTGTGTTCATCTTTCATATATAATACCGCCAGCAATATAGCCGTAATACCCAGTGCCAGCCCGCAGACATTGATCAGCATATAAAGTTTGTGTTGCCTGTGATGACGGAAGGCTATTTTGAAATAGTTGATGAACATAGTTTTAGGTGCTTTAGCGGTGACCCTGCGTCAGAAAAGATGCCACCTTTTGCCGTATCTGACAGTCAGGAAGTTAATACTTTTAAGAGAAACCGGATTGTTCATTATAGTACTCCGGTGTTCATATGTGAACTAGGAAAGTAGCGGGTAGAAGATAGCGGAGAAGATTGCCGGCAGGGGAATGAGGTGCATTATTTCCCTGCCGGCTTTATAACAGCCAGCATCAATTGTACTCTTTCTGCAACAGTTGCTTCCGGTAAAATGATCAGGTCATAGTTCAGCTCCTGATAAGTCTTTACCATCTGATCATACGTACGCACCGCCTCTTCAAAGGATTGTTTCCGTTCGTTATCCTGCTCATAGATAGCCGGCCATGGAGGTGTAATAAATACGCTTGAGTTAAAACGGTATAAGGTTGCTGCCTCGCGCATGGCAGCCGGTACCGGTAAAGCACAAAGTTCCAGGTAGCCGATGGTGTCTGCAATACCACGGTCAAAAAATGCCGGCGACTGTTGGTCGGCGAGGGCCCCGAAATCGAGCAGCGAGCGTTCAAACATCAGCCGGGCAAATGCACTCCGGTTGGCCCAGGGGAGTGCGTTGCCGCCAACCGCCACCTGTTGCCGGATAATGTCCCTTCCCGTTTCCGGTACACAGGTATATCCCTGCTCACTCAATGCCGTAATAACGGCGGTTTTACCCATGCCGGGTCCGCCGGTGATAATGAAAAAGTTGTCTTTTTTCATGATGAAATATTTGGAAAAAAATAAATATAAAGGAGGGGAGTGGGTGAGAAGAAGTTGCAATGTAGTAAAAAAATACGCGCTGCAAACTGTGGATTTTCGGACTATCTTTGGGGTATCTATGCGGCAGGGACTGAAGCAACTACTATATCAATCCGCTACACACTACTGGCATCACATCGTTAATTTAGGTGTGCATCCTGCCATGCCCTACATCGAATCGAGGCGTACGATGTTGCTCAACTTAATGGCGCTGCCCTGTATTCCTTTCATGTTTTTCTATTGTGTTTTAAATGCCTTTCAGGGCAGGTACCTGTTATCGGCATTAAATGCAACTACCACGATAGCCGCCATCATCGTATTGCTGCTACATAAATACCGCATGTATCTCAGCGCCCGGGTGGTCCTGATATTCTTCAGCTCAGTGCTATATA
Organism: Chitinophaga sp. 10T418; assembly: GCF_056394125.1. NCBI lineage: Bacteria > Pseudomonadati > Bacteroidota > Chitinophagia > Chitinophagales > Chitinophagaceae > Chitinophaga > Chitinophaga sp. 10T418. Next base: position 60,300 of record NZ_JBFTHG010000021.1, on the reverse strand, counting down.
CCTTTACCGGCCTGTTCTTTTATAATGGCGCCGAATATTTTTTATTGAATATCCTGGTAGTAACGATACTGGTATATGATAACAAATGGATTGTTGGATGCCTGAGTGTATTAATTACGACCGCGTTTCTCCTGATCATATTTATGCCACAGTCCTGGTACCTGGCGCCACCAGTGCCTGCGCAGCGGGTATGGAGTAATGTAGCCATATCGCTGGTGTTCCTGATTGTAGCACTTAGTTTTTTTAAATATATACAGTCCGGCTACCAGGAAGAAATAGAAAAACAGCGACAGGCACTATTGGCCATGAACAAAGATAAAGAGAAGCTCTTCTCTATCGTTGCGCATGATATCCGTAGTCCGCTGGCCACTCTGGAGAGTTTACTGGACATGTTCCAGAAAGGAGAATATCCCCGGGATGACATGGAGGAGGCTGCCGCCGTACTTCATAAAAAAGTGGCGCAGCTGGGAGGCACACTGGATAACGTGTTGCGCTGGAGTACCCGGAGCATGAAGGGGATTCAGACAAGGCCCCGGCATTTTTTACTGGCGCCGGTAATGAGTGAAGTTTTACTTTTTTTTGAACTGATTATACAGCAGAAAAATATGACGGTAGATGTACAGGTGCCCGTCAATACTACCTTGTATGCCGATAGGGATCAGGTGTCTGTTATTCTCCGTAACCTGTTCAGCAATGCACTTAAATTCAGTTATGCCGGTGGAAGGATCGCGGTGATTGCCGGGCAAACGGATCAACAGGTGGCTATCAGCATTACTGATTATGGCGTTGGGATAGATCAGCAGCAGCTGAAAACGCTTTTTACCTCCCAGCAGCAGCCGGCATATGGCACCAGCGGCGAAAGAGGTACCGGCATTGGCCTGATGCTTTGCCGGGAATTTGCAGAACAGAACAACGGGTTCATTGATGTGGAAAGCGCTCCGGAAGGTGGCACCACCTTTATTGTATTGCTCAGCAAGGGAGATGTCCCCATCAATGAACCGGCTGTTTCTAATTAACTATCGAAACTTCAAAGCCACGCTGGCATAGATATCATTATTGCATATCTGGTAATCAGGTTGAATCCTGGTAGCGGATTAGTGATCAGTTCTGCTTCAAAGCCTTTGCTGAGCTGGCCGCCATCCTGTACGCTTTTCTGTGGATTTCAAAAATCCGGATGAATCAGATCTGTTACTTTGATATGGTGACAAGAAGAAAAACTTTTCCAGCCGATCCGATTAGCGCTAAAGAATTACATATTTATTCTATATTTGTAGGGACTATGTCAGATCCCTATTCTTTATTCATGCAACGTATCATGTTCCGTCATCCCGTACTTTCCCTTTCGCTTTTGCTGTTTCTTTTATTTGCGGGTTGTGCCAAGGAGAAGTCGTATGAGCTACCAACAGATCCAGGTACGGGAATACCGGTACCCAGCGGTGGCGATGCCGTATTTGCCTTTGTAGCTACGGCCGGCAATTGTTCCGACGCCAAAGCTGCCGGCACCTTTCTGACAGGAAAAATACTGGATGTGGATGCTAACGTGACGGTAACGGTGAACGTTACACGAAAAGGTAACTGGGTATTAACCAGCAATGTAGTGAACGGTATGCTGGTCATGGGAACAGGTACTTTCACCCAAACGGGACCTCAGGTGATTACACTCCGGGTAACCGGGCTGCCGCAAACTGCGGGTGTCAGTAATATTTTGCTGGGCACCGGTGCAGCGAACTGCGGTGTAGCCATTACCGTTAGCGGAGATGCCGCTACCGGCGAAAATGACTACTATTATAAAATCACGGCGAGTGGACAAGTGTACGAACAGCACGCTACAGCAGATAATCATTACATACCCGGCTCCGGACTCGATGGGGTGGATGATGTGAACTTCTCCGCCAGCATCAACTATTCAGACATATCCGGTGGAGTACCGCCGGCAGGAGCTACCAGCTTTGGGGTTAAAATAGGGATGATGCATAATTACATGCGAGCTTCCGACAAAGAGTTTACTGATTTCTTTGCACTGGGCAATTATTCCTATGTTAAAGATTTTAATACTGCTAAAGGAGTGAGCATTTCCTGGGTAGATCCCCAGGGAGAGGAATGGAGTACCCAGGCGGGTACCGCTGATCAGACCGGCAGTACCTTTACCATCATCAGCACAGTTGATGCAAAGGCATTTAACGGACTTTATCTCAAAACAAAAATGCAGTTTAAATGCAAACTGTATAATGTGAACACGGGCGCCATGAAGGAAGTAACGAACGGAGAAATGGTAGGCACATTTGGTAAAATATAAAAGTAACGTTGCCGCATATACGCATCACCAACTGAATACATAAACTAAAGCTACTACCTATGGCCAAATACGATGACGCTTCCTGGCATTACGGAGGCGACTATCCGAAAGACTTACCCAACGCAAATGCAGCCACGCATATCGGCATGTTTTTAAACTGGTGTATTGATAACGATCTGTTGTCGGAAGAACAAACCGATGATTTCGAAGAAAATATTGAGAAAGTAAAGAACAGAACCCTCACGGGTGCGGAGTTCCTGATAAGCGTTTGCGATGAGAAATTTACAACAGACGACCTGGGACAACTGGGAAATGACTTTGCCAAAGCGTATTACGCCCGTAAAGAAAAAACTGCTTCCGCCAAATATGCCAGCTATTTCGAAGACTATGAGAAAGTATTCAGTAATGGTACTGCATTCGACTTATACAGGGTAGCTAACACCTGGGAAAATTATGATCTCATCAAACCATTAATAGACCAACGATTCAAAGAGTGGAAGGGCTTCCAGTAACCGGGAGCCTTTATTTACTGCAATGCTTCCTGTGCCCGCATGATATGGTCTCTGTTGGCATTGCCCCATTTGTCAATAGCGTCAATCACGGGTAAGATGCTTTCTCCCACCTCTGTAAGATAATATTCTACCCGCAGGGGTACTTCTGCATACACCTTTTTCCAGACCATCCCATATTCTTCCAGTTCCCGCAGCTGCATATTAATCACCCGGGGAGCAGCTGTATTAATGGCAGCATGCAGCTCGCTGGGTCTTCTGATACCTTTGTTAATACCGTCCAGTATACAGGGTTTCCACTTGCCGCTCAGGACTTTCATACTAATGTTGATGCCACATTCCAGGTCTTCAGGAATTTTTCTTTCGTACATATACAGGTAATTAAAACACAATTTTAATTAAATAATGTGGCATAGGGAATAATTATTCCCCGCCGGAATCTTTCTTCCCTTATTTTTTAGCTGCGCGATAGGGTGGAAGTTTGTGTCATAAAAACGAATAATATGACAACACACAAAGGGGCCGTTACGGTCATTGGTCTGGGTGCCATGGGCATCACATTAGCTGAACTCCTGTTAAAGGATGGATATAAAGTAACTGTTTGGAACCGCAGTCCGGAAAAAGCAACTGTCCTGGTAACAGCAGGCGCCATACTCGCCGCCGATGTCGCCGCAGCAGTGGCAGCCAGCCCGGTCACTATTATCTGCGTATACAATCACGAAGCGACTTTCCAGATTCTGGATACTGCCACTGTAAGAAATGTATTACAGGGACGCACTTTATTGCAGCTCACCACTATCAGTCCTGCAGAATAGCGCTTATCTGCCACCTGGGCAGCCGATAACGGTGCCGCCTATATGAATGGTGCTATACAGGCCGCACCGGCACAAATGGGTAATGCTGATACGCCTATCCTGGTATCCGGTCCGGAAGCAGTATACAGCGCAGTCACCTCATTTTTACAGGTATTCGGCGGGAGTATTACTTATCTCGGCGATGCCGTGGCGGCAGCCCCCACCATGGATCTGGCGACCTTATCCTACATCTATGGCTCGGCAATAGGTTTCTTTCATGGCGTAAGGATCAGTGAAGCAGAAGGCTTTGGAGCAGATAAGTATGCGGCGATCATAGGCGGCATAACACCTTCCTACGGAGAATTCCTGCAACATGAAGGCAATATGATCCATGCAGGTAATTTTAATGTAACGCAAAGCCCGATGAGGATTTCTGTAGAGGCGACTGCCCGCCTGGAACAAACAGCTGTGGAGTCAGGTATCAACAGCGCGTTCCCGGCTTTTGCGGCCGCATTGTTTAAAAAGGCAGTGGCAGCAGGTTATGAAGATGAAGAAGTGGCGGCATTGATCAAAGTATTGCGTAATCCTGCCTGAATGTGATTTTGTTTTACATTTGCCTTTTAAACAAGGCTTTATGCAGATCCTGGTAATTGAAGATGAACAACGGGTAGCAGAAATGATCAAAAAGGGGCTGGAAGAACAGGGCTTCCAGATATCGCTTGCCTATGATGGGGAGATGGGAAAGAAACTGGCCCTGTCCCAGACTTTCGATCTCATCATCATGGACCTCATTTTACCTAAGATCAATGGACTGGATCTGTGTAAACAAATACGCAGCGTGCTGCCCGATTGTCCCATCATTATGCTCACCGCCCTTGGTACCACAGATGATAAAGTAGAAGGCTTTGATGCGGGCGCCAATGACTACCTCGTTAAGCCTTTCGATTTCCGGGAACTGCATGCCCGCATCCGCGCACTGATTAAGAGAAACCAGGCAGGTACCAATACTTATAGCCAGGGCTTCCTGCTGCGGTTCGCAGACATGGAAATGAACCTGCAAACAAAAATTGTAAAACGCGATGAGGTGGTCATCGACCTGACACCAAAAGAATTCCGGCTGCTCGAATACATGATGAAAAACCCGGAAAGGGTACTGTCACGCACCGAAATAGCAGAGAAAGTGTGGGACACCTTCGACTCCGGCACTAACTTTATCGATGTCTATATTAATTACCTGAGAAAGAAAATAGATAAAAATTTTCCTACAAAATTGATCCATACCCGCTCAGGAATGGGTTTTATATTTAAAGCAGAGTGAAAATAAGAATCCGGCTCATATTATTGTTCCTGGTGCTTTTCGGAGTACTCTTACTCGCTTTTGCGGTATTCGTTTATATCTCTTCTGCCAGTACCCGGAAAGAAGATTATTATGAACACCTCAAACGGGAAGCCATCACCAAGGCCAATATGCTGCTGGATGCCAAAGTGCCCCCCAATGTATTACAGTTGATGTATAAAAATGCAGACAATGCTTTGTTCGGGGAAGAAGTGGCGATCTATGACACCGCTTTTAACTTATTGTATCATGATGCTGTGCAGATCGACAAAGTAAAGGAAACCCGGGCCATGATCAACCAGATTCTGGCAGAACAGGTCATCATGTTTGAGCAGGGATCCTTACAGGTGGTAGGGATCCTCTATGAACATAACGGCAGCCGTTACGTCATTACCGCCGCCGCTACCGATAAATATGGCCTGCAACGTCTGCAGCGACTGCAATACAGCCTCATTTTTTCATTTATAGGTATTATTGGTCTTACAATTATTGCCGGCTATTTTTTTGTAGGCAGAGCCCTCAAACCAGTAGAAGAAATGATTGATAAGGTAGAAGAGATCACTGCTACCAACCTGGATTTGCGGGTGCCCGTGCAAAATGAAAAAGATGAGATAGGAGAGCTGGCCACCACCTTTAATAAAATGCTCGACCGCCTTGAACATTCGTTTGATGCACAGAAACATTTTGTCAGCAATATTTCCCACGAGCTGCGCACGCCATTGGCCACCATTGTAGGAGAGCTGCAGATTGTGCTGACCAAAGACAGGACTACCACAGAATATAAAGAAGTGATCAGCCTGGCACTCGCCGATGCCAAGCGACTGGTAAGACTTTCCAACGGATTACTGGATATGGCAAAAGCCAATTATGACCATACGGAAATAGGTCGTAAGGAATTACGGGTAGATGAACTACTGATGGATGCCCGCAATACCGTGATCAAATCAGCCGAGGATTATAAAGTAGATATTTTGTTTGAACAGGAAATTGAAGATGATGACTTTATTTCTGTAAACGGCAACGAATACCTGCTGAAAGTGGCCTTTATTAACCTCATGGAAAATGCCTGTAAGTTTTCTCCGGATCATCAGTGTACCGTGTCTATCAATTACTTTGAAAACAACCTGGTGCTGCGCTTTATGGATAAAGGCATTGGCATCAGTGACGCCGATCTGCCCAATATCTTTTCCGCCTTTTACAGAGGCGCCAATATGGACTTCACCCGGGGCAATGGTATTGGTCTTTCTTTAACGCAAAAGATCATAGGCATGCACCACGGCACTATCAGCGTGACTTCCAGGATACAGGAAGGCAGCACGTTTACTGTAGAAATACCGCACTTATAACATACAGTCTCCCCAGGATTTTTCTCTCTAATAAATTTCTAATAAAATTCTGTTCCCCCTCTAACGGCCTATACCGCAGTACCGGCGTACCTTTGCAACGCATTAAAAAACAAAAAGATCATGGACGCAGGTCCCGAACGTTACTTAATTTCTTCATCTCCTGCCTGATAACATAGCCCTGCTGTGCCTATCAGCAGGGAAAATATAGCACTGTGTTATACTTATCAAATGCTGTAAATAAGCACCCACATTTTGTGCGCAACTACGCCTTCAGAAGGAAGTCCGGCATGCCTGAAATCAGGAGAATAATGCCAGGAGGCAATGAAGAAAGCGCCACCACCAAACTGCAGCAGGTAGCGGCTGCCGATCAGCCGGAATACCTGTCCCTGCTGGATAGTCACCTTGATGGATTATCTGCCGCACAAGCCAGGAAACGCTTAACGTTAGCCGGCCCGAATGAGGTACACCATGAAAAAGCGCCTTCCTGGTACAAACAATTGTTTACAGCATTCGTTAATCCTTTTATCGCCATCCTGCTGGCCATTGCATTGATTTCATTTATCACCGATGTATGGATGGCGGCCCCCGGCGAAGGAGAATACAAAACCGTGATCATGGTAGGCATCATGGTGATGGTAAGTTCCCTGCTCCGGTTTTTCCAGGAATACCGCAGCAACCGCGCCGCAGAGCAACTGAAAAGTATGGTGAAGACTACGGCCACGGTACTACGTAAATCCAAAGAGAAAATAGAAACAGATATCAAACAACTGGTACCTGGTGATATTATCTTTTTATCTGCCGGAGATATGATCCCCGCGGATTGCCGCCTGGTACAGTCGAAAGACCTGTTCGTGAGCCAGGCCATGTTAACCGGTGAATCATTACCGGTAGAAAAACATAGTCTCCCGCTGGCAAACGCTTATCATAAAACGGTGCTGGAGTTAGACAACATCTGCTTCATGGGCACCAACGTAGTAAGTGGTGCAGCTACCGCTATTATTGTCAATACCGGCAACCAAACCTACTTTGGATCTCTCAGCAAATCCATTACCGGCAAACGTGCGGAAACCAGTTTTGACAAAGGCGTAAATAAAGTAAGCTACCTGCTCATCCGTTTTATGCTGGTGATGGTGCCACTTATTTTCCTCATCAACGGATTGGTAAAAGGCAACTGGTGGGATGCCCTGCTCTTCGCTATTGCCGTGGCAGTGGGCCTTACCCCGGAAATGCTGCCCATGATCGTTACCGCCAACCTGGCGAAAGGAGCGGTGAACATGAGCAAACGTAAGGTGATCATCAAACGCCTGAATGCCATCCAGAATATTGGTGCGATGGATGTATTGTGTACCGATAAAACAGGCACACTGACCATGGACAAAATTGTGCTGGAAAGACACCTGAACATTTTTGGAGAAGAGGATGAAGAAGTCCTGAAATGGGCCTATCTCAACAGCTTTCATCAAACCGGTCTTAAAAACCTGCTGGACGTGGCCGTGCTGGAACATGTGGAACTGCACGACTACCTGAAAGTAGAAGAGCATTACCTGAAAGCAGATGAAATTCCTTTCGATTTTCAACGCCGCCGCATGTCGGTGATCCTGAAACAGCGTAACGGCAAACAACTGCTGATCTGTAAAGGAGCGGTAGAAGAAATGTTGCAACTATGTACTCATGCCTTTGATCCGGGCGAAGACAAGGAGCTGCATATCGAGACTGATAAAGTGATTGCTATCGATGAAAAAGTAAGAGAAAATATTCTGCGCATCTCCGGTAAACTCAATGAAGAAGGACTGAGAGTATTGCTGGTAGCTATTCGTGAGTTTGATGACCGTGCATTGACGTACACTGTGGAAGATGAAAAAGACATGGTACTCACCGGCTTCATCGGCTTTCTGGATCCGGCGAAACCCTCTGCCCGTTTGGCGATAGACGCGTTGCAAAAGTTAGGGGTACGCGTGAAAGTACTCACCGGCGACAATGAAATAGTGACCAGGAAAATATGCCGGGAAGTAGGTATTTCTTTCAATGAGATATTATTGGGTAACGACATAGAGCAGATGAGTGATGAAGCCCTGGGTGAAAGAATAGATGATGTAGCTATTCTCGCAAAACTCAGCCCCGTACAGAAATCAAGAGTGGTGAAGCTGTTACAGTCGAGAGGCCATACTGTGGGTTTTATGGGAGATGGTATTAATGATGCCGCCGCCCTTCGTGATGCAGACGTAGGCATCAGTGTAGATACGGCGGTAGATATCGCCAAAGAAAGCGCAGATATTATCCTGTTGGAAAAAGATTTAATGGTATTGCGCAAAGGCGTTATTTATGGCAGAAGAACTTTCGGCAATATCATTAAGTACATCAAGATGACCGCCAGCAGTAACTTTGGTAATATGTTCAGCATGATAGGCGCCAGCGCATTACTGCCTTTCCTGCCCATGCTGCCTGTTCAGATCTTAGTACAAAACCTGCTGTATGATATTTCACAGGTATCTATTCCATGGGATGAAATGGACCAGGATTTTATAGACCAGCCGAAGAAGTGGGATGCATCAGATATTTCCAGGTTCATGTTGTTCATTGGCCCGGTGAGTTCTATTTTCGACTACGCCACTTTTGCGCTCATGTTTTATGTGTTTAAAGCTGCCAGTCCTGAACACCAGAGGCTGTTTCAGACCGGCTGGTTTGTAGAAGGATTATTATCACAAACGCTGATCGTACATATGATCCGCACCCGTAAAATACCCTTTATTCAAAGCTGGGCAACAGCGCCCGTGGTGGCATTGACCAGTGTGATTATGCTCATCGGTATCGCGATTCCGTTTACACCGTTTGCTGCTACATTGAAAATGCAACCACTTCCATTGTCCTATTTTCCCTGGCTGGCGGCTATTTTATTTGGTTACTGTATGCTGACACAGGTCATCAAAAACTGGTATATCAGGAGATTTAATCAGTGGTTATGAGTCATTCAAAACGGTGGTGGATCACCACTATTATAGTGGTCCTGTTGCTGATTGCGATAGACTGCTGGATTAGCAGTCATCGCGCAGGAAGGTAAGCAACAGGGCCACTTCGGGTACTATATCATTTTTCAATCCGCAAACATCATGAGAACAAGACTAATTGCCGTAGGCATGCTGACGGCTGCTGCCTGTCATTCTGTAAAGGAAGCACCCATCACCACCGCCGTTCCGCAGGGAGATACGATTACCCTCCCGGCCGGATCAATCGTAAAGAACCGGATTAAAATCAATGCCGTAGTAAGTACCCCGTATAGCCGGGAGGTGAGCACCGCCGGCACTGTGAAAGCTATTCCCACCCAGTATGCGGAAATAGCTCCGCCTTTCCAGGGCAGGGTCACGAAATCCTATTTGCACCTGGGCATGAAAACACAACTGGAAACACCTTTGTTTGAAATCAGTTCGCCAGACTTTATTGCGGCACAAAAAGTTTTCTTCCAGGAAAAAACACAGTTGCAGCAGGCCGAAAGAACCTGGAAACGGCAGCAGGACCTGATGGCCAACGGAGTAGGTACACAGAAAGACCTGGAAGAAGCGCAGACTGCCTATGAGGTAGAAAAGAAAGAGTATGAAAACGCCGTCATGGGGATTCGTATTTTTAAAGTCAACCCTGCACAATTATCTCTCGGACAACCACTGGTAGTACGTGCACCGGTGGCGGGAGAAGTAATAGAAAATAAAGTAGTGCTGGGGCAATTTATAAAAGATGATGCCAGCAGCGTGGCTACCATCGCCGACTTATCCGGTGTATGGATTGCCGGACAGGTAAAAGAAAAAGATATCCGCTTTATTCACACCGGTGACGAATGTACGATTGAAGTAGTGGCCTTACCGGGCGTGCTGCTCAAGGGAAAAGTTTATCATGTAAATGCGGTGGTAGATGAAGATACCCGCAGTGTCCAGGTATTAATCGCCGTCACCAATACCGATCATGCCCTGAAACCCGGCATGTATGTAACTGTCAACTTTATGGATCATCCCGTTCCTTCGCTGCTGATCCCCGCCACTGCGCTGTTGCAGGCCAACGACGCTCCCTATGTATTTGTAGCCACCGGGGAAACACAGTTTGTAAAACGTGCTGTTACTACCAATGGCAGCAGCAACAACCAGGTGGTAGTTACCGCTGGTCTGAAGGCTGGCGACCGGATTGTAACGGAAGGCGGATTCTACCTGCTGGACGCTAAATAAGTACTCCTGTTTATCAACTACTTTTTATGAAGAAATTAATATTTACCGCTATTGAAAAGCGCTGGCTTTTTGCTGTGCTCTTTTTACTCCTGGCCCTGTTTGGTTATTACTCCTGGAAACAACTGTCTGTGGAAGCTTATCCGGATATCGCGGATGTGACTTCCCAGGTAGTTACCCAGGTACCTGGTCTTGCTGCTGAAGAAGTGGAACAACAGATTACTGTTCCGGTAGAACGTGCGCTGAACGGGATGCCCGGCATGCATGTGATGCGCAGTAAAAGTACTTTCGGCCTGTCTGTCATCACCATTGTATTTGAAGACGGGATGGAAGATTACTGGGCCAGGCAACGCATCACCGAACGGCTCAGCGATGTAGACCTGCCTTACAGTGCCAAACCCGGACTGGACCCATTGACTTCCCCCATTGGTGAAATATACCGGTACATTATTGAAAGTAACAACCATGACCTGAAAGCCATCACCGACTTACAGAACTGGACTATTATTCCCCGCATCAAACAGGTGCCGGGCGTGGCAGATGTGACCAATTTTGGTGGCATCACCGCGCAGTACCAGGTGGAGATTGATCCGCAGCTGCTGGAGCAGTACCATGTGTCACTGGCAGATGTGCAGGCCGCCATCAGTAACAACAATGCCAACGCCGGGGGGAGTGTACTCACCATTGGCGATCTCGGTTATGTAGTGCGCGGTATAGGGCTGGTGAAAACCTTGGAGAGTCTGGGTGATGTGGTGGTGAAATCGGTAAACGGGGTGCCCGTATTTTTAAAAGACCTGGGACGTCTTAAACTGGGCAACCTGGAACGCAAGGGCATCCTGGGTTACACCGATAGAAAGGTGAATTACAGTGAAGGTGATGAAGGCATTGTATTGTTGCTGAAAGGCCAGAATCCTTCTGTGGTACTGGAAGGTATACATGCCGCAGTTGATGATCTTAATCAGCATATCTTGCCGGCAGGGGTCACCATCCGTCCTTACCTGGACCGTACACAGCTGATCAACAATACCCTGGATACGGTATCGCATACGTTGCTGGAAGGTATTGGGCTGGTGATTATTGTGTTGATCATTTTCCTCGGTAACTGGCGTGGGGCACTGATTGTGGCCATCACCATTCCGCTGGCGCTGCTCATTGCATTTATACTGATGCACTTCACCAACATTCCTGCTAACCTGCTTTCCCTGGGTGCCATTGATTTTGGGATCATTGTAGATGGGGCTATTGTGATGATGGAAGCGATCCTGAAAAAGCGGGAAGATAATCCGGAAATGGAATTGTCGGAAACCAGCGTTGCGCAGAAAGCGGCGGCAGTGGCTAAACCTGTTCTTTTTGCTACTGTTATTATTATCACTGCCTACCTGCCTTTGTTTTCTTTTGAAAGAGTAGAACGCAAGCTGTTTACACCGATGGCTTTTACAGTAGGCTATGCATTGTTGGGGGCCTTGGCCGTGGCGTTGTTGCTCATACCCGGTCTCGCGTTTGCGATATATCGTAAGCCCCGTAAACTGTATCATAATAAATGGCTGGAGCGGTTAACAAATGCTTACCGGCGGCGGCTGGAAAAGATCATGGAAAAACCCAGACGGGTATTTGTTCCGTTGGCGTTGGTGCTGACGGGCGCGGTGATCCTTTCTTTTACAGTAGGGAAGGACTTCCTGCCACCGCTGGATGAAGGTTCTATCTGGCTGCAGGTGCAACTGCCTCCTGGGATATCGCTGCAGCGTTCCAAGGAAATGAGCGATAGTTTGCGGCAGCGTACCATGCAATTTGGTGAGGTGACCTACATGATGGTGCAGGCCGGCCGCAATGATGACGGTACTGATCCCTGGACCGCCTCACATTTTGAATGTTCTATTGGGCTCAAGCCCTATCATGAATGGAAGAATGGTCGTACCAAAGGAGATCTTATCAACGATTTGTCTGCCGCCTATGCCGCTATGCCAGGGTATAGCGTAGGTTTCAGTCAGCCAATGATTGACGGCGTAATGGATAAAATATCCGGGGCGCATAGTGAGCTGGTCGTAAAAGTATATGGTGATGATTTTAAAGAAACGCGGCGCGTGGCAGAAGAAATATCCGCTACATTAAAACAGATTCCGGGAGCAGCCGATGTGGCCATCGACCAGGAGCCGCCACTGCCGCAGCTGCAGATTGCCATCAACCGCGATGCCATTGCACGTTACGGCCTGAACGTAAATGATGTGGCAGAGCTGATAGAGGTGGCGATCGGCGGGAAAGCCATCTCACAGGTCTTTGCCGGCAATAAAGTGTACGATGTCATTTGTCGATATACCGATGAAAGCCGTAACACACCGGAGAAAATTGCAGGCCTGATGCTTACTTCCGCCACGGGTGCAAAGATCCCGCTGTCGCAGGTGGCCACCGTAAAAACAGCCACCGGGGAAAGCACCATTACCCGCGAGTTAAACAAACGGCACCTGACCGTGAAGCTCAACCTTCGGGGCAACGACCTCACCACATTTCTTCAGTTGGCACAGCAGCAGATTGAAAAGAATGTGCACTACAATCATGAACTGTATAGTATTAAATGGGGCGGACAGTTTGAAAACCAGCACCGGGCCTATGCCAAGTTGATTGTCGTAGTACCGTTGGCGTTAGCCATCATGTTTTTACTGCTCTATGGCGCCTTCGGGAAATTCCGGCAGGCGGCCCTGATCATCAGCATTGTGCCGCTTGCATTATTCGGTGGGATGCTGGCACTGAACATTCGTGGCATGACGCTGAATGTATCTTCCGCAGTGGGTTTCATTGCCTTGTTTGGCGTAGCCATTCAGAACGGCGTGATTTTGATTTCACAGATCAATGATTTGAGAAAGCAGGGCTACCTGCTGCTGCAGGCTGTAATAGAAGGGGCACGTAACCGCTTCCGGCCGGTATTGATGACCGCCTCCGTAGCCGCCCTGGGCTTGTTGCCGGCTTCTTTTGCCACCGGCATCGGGTCGGATGTGCAACGTCCGCTGGCTACCGTAATTGTGTATGGACTGCTGGTGGCTACTGCTATCACCCTGTTCGTATTGCCGGCATTGTATTATCTCATCGAAAAGAAATGGAATTCTTCACCTGAAGCGTAAAGTCATTGTATGCAGTTTTTTAAAAGATATCTTATACTGACGGGGGCGCTGTGGTTCATTCACAGCACCGCCCTTGCTCAATCCGACAGTAGTTTTAATAAAACGCGGCTCTCCCTGCCGCAATACCTGCACCTGGTAAGCACACAGCATCTGGGCTATGCAGCGCAACAATATAACGTGAGCATCGCCGCTGCCGGCATAGAAAGCGCTAAAGTTTTCCCGGATCCGGAATTATCGCTGGGTGGTTTTGATAATCAGCACCGGGTACTCCATCTTTCTTATGGCTATAATGCAGGACTAAGTACCGCCATTGAACTGGGAGGCAAAAGAAAAGCCCGCATAGGACTGGCCCGCAGCAGCCTGGAACTAAGCCAGGCCCTGTTGCTCGACTATTTCCGTAACCTGCGCGCAGACGCTGCTCTGGCCTGGTTTAATGGCATACAACAGCAACACCTGTACGAAGTACAACAGCAGTCTTATCTCCTGATGCGGCAGCTGGCAGATGCAGACGCCATCCGTTTTCAAAAAGGCGTGATAACGGAAACGGATGCACGCCAGTCGAAACTGGAAGCAGACAACCTGCAGAACAGCGTGTACCAGCAGGAGGCTGACTGGAAAGCCGCGCTCTTGCAACTGAATATCAATACCGGACATGCACATGCGGATACCCTGTTATGGCCATCGGGGAACTTTGAACACCTGCAGCGGGTATTCATCTTACAAGACCTGCTGACCAACGCACAAAATACCCGTGCAGATGCGGTAGCCGCCAGCGCAAGTAAAGCAGTAGCCGGCAAAACACTAACACTGGTGAAAGCCAACCGGAAAATAGATCTTGGCATCAATGCAGGTGTAGGCTATAATGCAGCAGCTACCAGCGAAATTGCGCCTACACCCCGTTACATTGCCAGCAGCGCCGGCATTTCGGTACCGCTGAAGTTTTCCAATCACTATAAGGGAGAGCTGCATGCCGCGCAATATGCAGTGAAACAGGCAGCGGTGGAGTATGAACAGGTACTGCTGCAAATCCACACTGATGTGATGCAGGCCTGGTTTAATTATAATGCGGCAGGGCATCAGGTAAAACAATTTGAAAACGGATTGCTGGCAGACGCACAAAAAGTATTGCAGGGGAAAGTTTACAGCTACAAACGCGGTGAAACCTCCCTGCTGGAAGTACTGAATGCGCAGCGTACCTGGAATGAAGTGCAGCAGGATTATTACCAGACCTTATACAACTATGCCGCAGCATTGATTGCACTGGAACGTGCCGCGGGTACCTGGGATATACAATAATTGTAAAATTATTATCTTGGTATAAACCCAACAGGAATGAGTAACGGAGATAAAGTATGTTTAGTTACCGGGGCAAGCAGCGGTATCGGTTATGCCATCGCCGACGCATTACGGGCAGAAGGTTTCCAGGTAGTGGCTACTGCCCGACGGGAAGACCGGCTCCTGCAACTGCAGGCACCCAACGTAGCGATCTTAACCGGTGACCTGAGCGATCCTGCTTTTCAGGATAAGATCGAAACATTTGTATATGAACAATACGGCAGATGCGATTACCTTTTTAACTGCGCCGGTACTATTGCCACCGGTACTATCGAAGCGATAGATATCGATAAGGTAACGGATATGATACACCTGAATGTGACCGCTACTTTCCGGTTGACGTATAAATTATTGAAACGTTTTCGTCAGCAGGGATTCGGTCATGTCATTAATATTTCCAGTATCCTGGGTACCAAAGTAAGACCTACCGCAGGCGCTTATGCCGCTACTAAGTTTGCGATGGAAGCCTTGTCGGAGGCATTGAGGATGGAGCTTACCGGCAGCAACATACAGGTGTCCTGTATTGAGCCCGGACTCGTGATGACAGAGCTGCATAAGGATTGGGAAGTACATCCGAAAGATGGGATGGGCATTCATGAACCACTCACCACCATTGATATTGTGGCCACCGTTAAATTTATCATGCAGCAGCCCGCACATGTAAGAATCCCCCGGCTGATGATTTTGCCGAAAGATCATAATATTTAAAAACAGCTACCGGCGGATACCACGTGATATCCGCCGGTCAGGACACTACAGGATAGTTTATTCGGAAGGTTCAGTATATTGTCAGGTATAACTGATTCCACGTTGATATGAAAAAACGATTGATGCCAGCGCTCGCCGGACTATTATTTGTTACTGCTGCCTCTGCGCAGCAGCACGTATCCAAAGTAACACCATCACTGAAGTTTGAAAAGCAGGTCATCGCTGCAGAAAGCTATGAGTCGGTGGCCGTGTTTGATGTAAATAATGATAAGATCCCTGACCTGGTATCCGGCGCTTTCTGGTATGAAGGGCCGGCATATTTCAAGCGCCATTATATTGGGCCGGTGAAGCAGTACGGAGAGTACTGGGATGATTTTTCCACCATCCCTTTTGATGTAAATGGAGATGGCCGCATGGATTATATTACCGGCGGCTGGTTTGGAAAAACGCTGGTGTGGAAAGAAAATCCCGGCAATGATAATGAGTGGAAAGAACATATCATAGCTACACCTGGCAATATAGAAACTACCCGCTCCTGGGATATAGATGGAGACGGTGTGCCGGAGATCATCCCCAATACCCCCAATGACCCGCTGATTATTTATCACCACAATAAAGCTACCGGGGAGTTTACTGCCCATAAGATCCTGGACAGAAAATCCGGTCATGGTCTTGGTTTCGGAGACGTGAACGGTGATGGCCGTGTAGACATCGTAATACCGGAAGGCTGGTTAGAAGCGCCTGCAGCAACATTTGCGGCGTCCTGGACTTTTCATCCGGAGTTTAACCTGGGCACTGCCAGTGTACCCGTGATCGTTACAGACGTGAACAAGGACGGGCTAACAGATTTAATTGCAGGGCAGGGCCATGATTATGGGCTGGACTGGTACGAACAAAAAAAGGATGCCAAAACAAATAAGCGCACCTGGATCAAGCATGTCATCGATCCATATAATTCCCAATACCACACCATGGCGTGGGTAGATATTGACGGGGATGGTGCGGAAGAACTGGTAACGGGTAAGCGTTACCGTGCCCATAACGATCATGATCCTGGCTCCGATGATCCCTGCGGTATTTATTATTTTAAATGGAACGGGGAATCTTTTACCAAGCAGGTGATCAGCTATGGCTTAAAAGGGGCGGGACTTTACTTTGGGATATATGACCTTACCGGCTCCGGTAAAAAGGATATCATCGTAGCCGGTAAGGATGGGTTGTTTATTTTTTATAACAAAGGGAATAAATAATACTACAGTTTAACAAATTCCACTCTTCTGTTATTGGCTTTTCCGACCTCGGTGGTATTGTTATCTATCGGCTGCGTTTTGCCTTTACCGTTAGTAACCATTCTGCCGGCATCAATATTGAAATTTTTGCTGAGGGCGGTCTTCACGGCTTCGGCTCTGCGTTTGGATAATTCCAGGTTCAACTGTTCGTTGCCATCGGCATCAGTATGGCCGGTGATACTTACCCGTAAGGCAGGGTTTTCTTTCAGCACCGTGGCAATATCCTGTAAGGCGCCGTAGGATTCCGGCAGTATCATATCACTGTTGGAATTAAAGAGAATACCATGGGTAACGAATTTGCCTTCGGTAACCAGTTTGTTCCGGGTATCTGGGGCACCTACCGCCAGGCGTATATTGCTGAGAAAGAAAGTGCCACCATTCTGGCCATAATCGGGTGCGTAAGTCGCAAAAACCAGCGCATTCATGACGGCGCCTGCGTCCAGTGCGCGGGGCAGGTCCAGTACTTTGGTGCTGTCCAGATATACCCTTACTCTTTGTTTTTGCCGCCAGATAGCTATTCTTACTGCATTCTTTTTCGGCACATTAAAAGCGGGCATCGCGGGTATGGTATTGCCGCCTATTACGTTGGAGGAATAGTGCAACGTACCGCTACCGGAAGATTTAGGGGTGAGTGTTACTTTAAAGGAGGGTATAGCACTTACATCATGCTCATCGCCATAACTGAATTTTTCATCCGTATTGGCCGCCTTGATAAGACTGATGGTGAATCCGCCAATGCTGGAAATATTGTTGTTGGCCATCACGTCGGCCTGCAGGGTGAAATTTTCCGGCAGGTTGCCCGTCAGGTATTCAGGGAAAAAGATACCATCCTGTTTCATGCTGAGCCATTTGCCAGGGCGGTTGTCCACTGTTACCAGTTCTGCGCCGGAGTGGGTATTCCATTGTCCGGGAAATTCACCTATGGCGTCCTGGGCAAACGATTCTTCTACAATTATTTTTTCTCCCGGCACAAAATCAAAATGAGAGTAAGCGGTAATGTCTGTCTTTATATTCGTACCTGCTTTACCGTTATCAGCTGTATTTTCCGGGGTTCCGGCAGCTGCTGGTGTAGTTCCTTCCGATGGCTGACCTGCCGGTGGAGGCGTATCTTTTTTCTTGCCTTCCGTAGCCTGGTCAATGGTTTTATCTATTTTTTCATTGACCTTCTGTTGTACTTTGTTTTTGATACGGTCGAAGATCTGAGCACTGGCACTGGTTGCCAGGCTACAAACAATTGCTGTGAGTATTAACTTCTTCATTACTAGGGGTCCTTTATCTATGGTCTCTATAAAGGAGTCCGCAAGATAAGGATGTTGTAAATATCAGAGACATGATTTTTGTATTATGCGTCCCGATGCTCCTGTGCCAGCCAGGTTTCAATAGCGGTGCCTAACTCGGCAGTCTGAGGTGTTTCATTGTCTTTTCCTTCTTCGAACCAATGATTCGCGCCTTCATTGTCCTGTCTTCTGAGCAGGTGAATTGTTTTTTCCGGGAGGCGGACAATAAACACATTTTCATCCTGGCGGGAAACGCCGATTTCATGGTTATGCAGTTGTATATGGAAGGTACTCATGGCTATATGTTTATGTCTTTCGTACAATCATTATGCCCTCCTGTGTATTATATATCAACTGGTTGGTCCTTTTTTTGTTTCTTCGCAGCTGAGTCCTCTTTATCCTATTTATTAGACCAACAAAATGTGCGTATGATCATTAAAGAGTTACCTGTTGTCATTGAAACCCCGAAAGGGAGTAGCGAAAAATATGATTTTGATCCGTTATCCCGGTTTTTTGTTCTCAGCAAAATATTGCCCGCCGGAATGGTTTTTCCTTATGACTTTGGGTTTATCCTGGGTACAAAGGGTGCAGACGGTGATCCGCTGGATGTCATGGTGATTTCTGAATTTAAAAGTTTCCCTGGCTGTCTGATTAAATGTCGTTTGTTGGGCGCCATTAAGGCGGAACAGCGGGAAAGAGATGGCACCATCCTGCGAAACGACCGCTATATTGCAGTTCCCGTAGTGTCTAAAATCTTCAAAGGAGTAGATGCGGTGTCTGCGCAAACCATCAAAGAGATAGAGCATTTCTTCGTTTCCTATAATGAACAGGAGGGTAAACAGTTTACCCCATTGGGCTATATAGAGGCCGCCCCAGCATACGAACAGATAAAATTTCCGGATAAATAAAGCTGGCAGAACAGCTTTCGTCACGATTATTGCAATTGTAAGGAGGATGGGAGGAGCCCGGACGGTCGCGGGGCATTCCCAGTTTGCTGGCATTGCAGCCGCTGCGATAGAAAAGGCTTACCAGGAACAAAAGAACGGATCAGCTTTATGTGGAAAACAGCATCATACACAGATCGGGTGTTTTGTGCATTTTTTTACCCAGTTTTAAGCTGACTGTGGATTTTAATAGTATCAATGTAGCGCGTGGATCAACCTTCATAAACCTTTACGATTTTATTTTTTGTACGATGATAAATGCCCCATTGAAGGCAACTTTGAATGAACTGTCTGCACCTTCCTTTGGATTTTTCGCTGGCGGCGGAGAAACAGGTGAACTGATCCGTTCCTACAACTGGACCAATACCCCACTGGGGCCGGTGGATCAATGGCCGCAAAGTTTACAGACCTGCATGCGTATTTTGCTTACTTCCCCTCAACCGATGTTTTTGTGGTGGGGTAGTGAAGCCATCCATATATATAATGATGCCTGCCGGCTTTTGCTGGGAGATCAGCATCCGGGTGCTTTAGGTATGCCAGCATCTGTAGTATGGGCCGGACTCTGGGATCAGCTGCAACTACGATTTAACGACCTCCTGGTACCTCGTACCGAGGCATCAGGTACGCCCTTGCTACAGATGGTACAACGGGATGGGCTATACTATAATTTCAGTGGTAGCCCTATTCCGGACGAAAAGGGCCATATCGCTGGTATTCTTTCCATTGGCGCGGTATTACCGCATCCGGTGCCTTCTTCTTTTGTTAAAACAGATATCAGCAGCTTCACCAAAGGATTACTGGCGCATTTCGATCCCGTTATCAGACAGGCGAAATTAACCCTCGTTATTAGTTTTGAACCTATCATTGATGAGGTATACATAGACCGGGAAATGTGGGAGAAGATCCTCCTGACGCTATTGGCTAACGCGCTCAAATATACGTTGAACGGCGCCATTGCAGTAAGACTTACCCAGCAACACGGAAAGGTTCAATTGTCTGTAGCCGATACCGGCATAGGCATGAGCCCTTTGTTACTGGCGGAGATCAGGCAAAGCCTGCTCCGGAAAGAAGATGCTAACAATGGTCTTGCCCTGGTAAATGAGCTGGTAGCAAGACATGCAGGTGAATTACAGATCAGCAGTTCGCCGGGAGAAGGCAGCACTTTTTACCTGACCATTCCGGTAGGAAAAGAACATTTGCCGGCAGACAAAGTAAGCAGCGGAAATAGCCCGGTAGTATATAAACAATACAAGGATTTTTTATCTGCGATGGAATCCAACATACGGATATCCAAAGAAAGACTACGGCAGGATGTTGGGACAGAAGCCTACCGCCAGTTAATAGAATGCTTACCCGCAGCTATATACACCTGTGATAAAAATGGGCGTGTACTCATGTATAATGAAGCCGCTGTAACCCTCTGGGGCCGGGAACCACGGGCCGGCGTAGATATGTGGTGCGGCTCATGGAAAATTTATGAGCCGGATGGTATTACACCCATAGAACTGGATAACTGCCCGATGGCACAAGCTATTAAAGGGGCCGTTCCTGTGAGAGGTAAAATAATCGTGATAGAAAGACCAGATGGTAGCCGCCGGATTATACAACCTTATCCGGATCCGCTTTTTGACGCGGATGGTATATTGACAGGTGCCGTGAATATGCTGGTGGACATTACTGATCAGAAGTTCGCAGAAGAATATGTATCTAAGCTGGCGGCCATTGTAGAAAATTCAGATGACGCCATTATCAGCAAAAACCTGGATGGCGTTATTACCAGCTGGAACCCTGGCGCCGAAAAGTTATTCGGATTTACTGCCGAAGAAATGATCGGGGAAACCATTACCAGGATTATCCCACCTGATAAGTTGAATGAAGAGCCTAAAATAATAGAGCAGCTGAAGGCTGGGCAACGTGTAGACCATTTCCAAACGAAACGTCTTACCAAAGACGGGAAATTACTGGACATCTCTTTAACCATCTCCCCGGTAAAAGATATAGAGGGTAAGGTGGTGGGTGCCTCCAAAATAGCCCGGGATATCAGCCAGCAGCGGCAACTGTTTTCCGCACTGAAGGAAAGTGAAGCCAAGTACATGCAGCTGGCTTATAAACTGGAAGTCCTGGTAGAACAACGTACCCGTGAACTGCAGGATGCTAACTTCTATCTCGAAAAATCAAACCGTGAACTGGAACAGTTTGCCTATGTAACCAGTCATGATCTGCAGGAACCGCTGCGCAAGATTCACACTTTTGCGGGCATGTTATATAACGTAAACAAAGACATCCTTTCCGACACTTCCCGGATGTACATTGATAAAGTGATGTTTAGCGCCAAACGCATGTCGCAACTGATCAATGAATTATTGGATTATTCCCGGCTCGTACATGTAAAGGATCCTTTTGTGGAAACAGATCTCAACGAAATACTGAAAAATGTACTGATAGATTTTGAGGTAGGCATCAGTCAGCATGATGTGCAAGTGGAGACTGCGAAATTGCCGCGCCTGTTTGTGAGCCCGTTGCAGATGAACCAGTTGTTTCACAACCTCCTGGGTAATGCGCTCAAATTTTTATCACCCAACAGGAAACCGCAGATAAAAATATATGCGGAACCGTTATCTGCAGAGGAATTGGCAACCTTGCCGGATCTGGACCAGGAGAAATCTTATACTGTTGTTATTGTAAAAGATAACGGGATAGGTTTTGATCAGATGTATGCCGATAAAATATTCCAGATTTTCCAGCGGTTAAATGAGCGTACTGCATTTGAAGGAACCGGTATAGGGCTGGCTTTGTGCAGTAAAATTGCCATTAACCATAAGGGATATATTTATGCAAATGGTGTTCCCGATGAAGGGGCAGAATTCAAAGTGATTTTACCGGCAATGCCTTAGGGCATTGTTGCGGTTTTGTTAATTATTGGTGTTTTTTGAAAGATCCCGGTGTATTGTAGCTATCMAATTTTTTCAGGAACATTTCCGGGTGTAATATTGCAGCAGAAGAACAAAAATTTTCTATCGCTTGTTTTCAAGAGATTGTTGTTACTGAATTTTTTCCTGCCATTAAACTGCCCTGCAATGAGAGAAAAATTAACCTCCTTATTAATTGACCCGGACCGCGACCGGCGTAACCAGTTTTATCTTGCACTGGATCTTTTAAATATCAGCAAAGCTTGTATTGCCCAGGATAATACGACAAGGGCATTGGAGTATTTAAAAAAGCAATCCGGCTTTACACCGGATTACATTTTTTTAGACAGCCTGCAACCTTCAGACGAAGCCATTTCATTTTTGCGTGAACTCAGAAAAATGAAGCGCCTGAAACAGGTGCCATTAATCTGGTATGCCGCATCGTTTGAGCCTGCACAGCAGCAAGCGATCCGGGAGGCCGGCTTTGCGGCTGGTTTGGCCAAGCAGGAAAATCTGCATAAGCTGAAAGAGAACCTGAAAGTGCTCTTCCAGAGTGAGCTGCTTGAAACAGTGGTGCCGGACGAACTATCTGCCGCTACGCGCTTTAAGTTGAAGATGAAGGAAGTATTCCTGCAAACACAATCGCTGCTGGAAGCTCCCGAGCATTTACTGACCCATCCCTGACGCTTATTCCATTTGTAATGCCTTCACGGGATTTGCACCTGCTGCTTTAATGCCCTGGTAGCTGATGGTGGCGATCGCAATCATCACCGTTAATATCCCGGCTGCCAGGAAGATCCACCATTGCAATTCAATACGGTAGTCGATACCTTTCAACGCCTGTTGCATCGTTAACACGGCGATAGGTATGGTAATGAGAAAAGCGATGAAAACGGGTTTCAGAAACTCCTGTGCCAGCATAAACCATATCCTGCCTGCGCTGGCGCCCATGATTTTGCGAATGCCTATTTCTTTCGTGCGCCGTTCAGCCAGGAAAGAGGAGAGTCCAAATAATCCCAGGCAGGAGATCAGGATGGCCAGACCGCCTGTCCAGTTCAGCATAAATCCGGAAGACCTGAGCCCCGTAAATTTTTGCTGATAGGCTTCTTTTGTAAAGTGAAATTCAAATGGAAATTCAGGATTGCTCTTTTTTATGGCTGCCTCAATTTTAGTCAGCGCCGTTTGCGGATTATCCGTTTTTCGTAGCCTTACAAAGAAATGACCCATAGCGCCGGTACCCAGGTATACAACCATAGGACCGGGAGTTTTGTAGGGGTCATTGGACACAAAATCTTTAACAACGCCAATAATAGGATTGGTACCCAACAGTGTACCGATGATGGGTTCTTTCAATCCCATTTTTTTTACGGCGGCTTCATTTACCAGGCAGCCGATAGAATCGCTGCCATAGTCTGCGCTGAAATCGCGTCCGGCAGCCAGTTGCAGCCCACCTGTTTTTACCCAGTCGTATTGTACCCAGGTAATGGTGATGGGGAAGTTCTGGTCAGGCGTTTTTCCGGGCCATTGCACGCCATCAGTGGCGCCGCCAAACCCTAAGAGGTCGTCTGATCCGGCAGATACACTTTCGATTTCCGGAATCCTTAACAGGTCTTCCCGCACCACTTTAAACTTGTTGCTCATGTCGCCACGGGCAGGTATTTCCAGCAGGTTATCCTGGTTATATCCCAGTGGTCTGTTTTCTCCATGCTGCAGTTGTTTGTAGATAACGATGGTAGTAATAATGAGAAAAATAGAGATCACGAACTGAAAAGTCACGAGGCTTTTCCGGAAGAAGCCACCGCCATGCTGGTTGGCAACAACGCCCTTCAACACTTTTACCGGTTGGAAGCTGCTGAGGAAAAAAGCAGGATAGCTACCTGCCACCAGGCCGGTGAATAGKGTCAGCAATAACAAGCCTGACAAAATTTTCCAGTTGCCGAAACTAAAGGAAACACTCCGGCCTGAAATACGATTCAATCCCGGGATAGCCAGCTTCGCCAGCAGGATACCCAGCAGCATCGCCAGAAAGGTAATGAGGAGTGCCTCCGTCAGGAATTGCAGGATGATAGTGCGCCTGGAAGCGCCCAAAGCCTTGCGTACGCCCACTTCGCGGGCACGGCGCTCTGAGCGGGCGGTGGAAAGATTCATGAAATTGATGCAGGCAATCAATAAAATAAACAGTCCGATAGTGCCCAGCAACATCATAATCTCGATACGACCGCCATCCGGCTGCCCATTCTTAAAACCACCATGCATATGCAGTGCTGCAAATGGGTAGGCGAATAAATAGCTGGTCTTATCATTTTCACTGGTGGTTTGTCTGGACACCTGCTTCAGTTTGTTGTTAAAGCCGGCAAGACTGCTGCCCGGTTGCAGCTGTGCCCAGGTGGAGAGCCGGTAATTATCCCACTTATCTATCCAGTCTACGTTCTCCAGTTCATAAAGACGGAAGGGGAGGATGATATCAAATTTGGTGGTACTGTTAGGGGGCACATCGCGGATCACCGCCGCTACTTTGAGGTCATGCAGACTATTATGCCGGATGATTTTACCCATAGGATCCAGCTCGCCAAATAGCCGGCTGGCGGCGCTTTGTGTGAGTACTACGTTACCGGGTTCCCGTAGCGCTGCTACCGGATCGCCGCTGATGGCAGGGTAAGTAAAGATGTTGAAGTAGTCGGGATCGGTATATATACTTTGCTGGTAGATGCTCTTGTTACCGGCAAGTACCAGCTGCTGCCCGCCGAAGGCGCTACGGGAAGCATATTTTATTTCCGGCAGGTCCAGTTTTAACTTTTTCATCAGTGGTCCCTGCGTATTATCGCTGGTGCTCCAGGAACCTCCCCGCTGCCGGTTTTCCATTATCCTGAAAATGTCGGCGCTGTTTTTATGGAACGTATCAAAACTAAATTCATCATTGATCCAGAGCAGGATAATGATGCCGGTAGCTAAACCGATGGAGAGCCCACCAATATTGATAAGGGTAGATAATTTGTTTTTCAGGAGATTTCTCCAGCCATGTCTGAAGTAATTTTTGAACATAGAAAACAGTTGAGGGAGATTAAAAACCGATTTCTTCTATCGTACAATCGCCGGATGCATCACGGTGATTAGTGCCATTAGCACTTTTGATAGCGATGCTCAGTGATATATTGTTCGCGTTTTTTTTCAGCCCGTATTTTTCCCAGAACTTAATATTGCCTTGCTGATCCCTGACTTCAATAATATGTGTGCGGGAGGTGAGCAGTACGAAGCGCGCCTTTTTATCCAGGTTATCTTCTCCGCATTTGGGTGCTTTTTCAAGGTAAGGGAGCGTGCCTTGTAAGCTATCGTTGATATATAGGAAGTAGGGACCGTTGCTTTGGTGGCGTGTCCAGAAGTAAGCCTTCATTGTGCCTCCTTCTTCCCTGCAATGGCTGAGTAATAGCAAGGAGAAGGAAGCAACGAGAAGGGTAAATATGATTTTCATGCGATGTGATTTTGGAATCAGTAACTATCCAAAAATTACACAAAGCAGTGGCGCATTTCACCTAAATGTGACAGAACGATTATTATATGGGACGAAAGCACACATGTTTTGTTTAACATCCGGTTCGTCTTTATCTTGTCCTGTTATTTCTGTACGACAGATTTCCAACCACTCCATATAAGTCCGATGGCCACGCCGATCAATAATATCAGCGAGGATATGGCGGATATTTTTCTTCCGAGGAAGAAAGTAGCCGGTTCAAATTTAAATGTGATATCGTGTTTGCCCGCGGGGACTTTGAGTCCACGCAGGGCATAGTTCACCCGGATGATCGCTGTTTCCTTCCCATCGATATAGGCCTTCCATCCGGCAGGATAATAGATGTCGGAGAATACCGCCAGTCCTTCGCCGCTGTTTTGTGCTGTAAATTGTAATTGGTTAAGGCCGTATTTGGTTAATGCTATCTGCGCGCTGCTATCCGCTGCAGGTGTGAAGCTGCCGGTGATGGGCTGAAAACGTTTATCGATGATAACGGTATCCTTTGGATTAAAATGATCCAGTGTACTCATTTCCGTATTCGCATCAGGCACCCAGTTGATAGCTTTTACAAACCATGCATTGCCCAAGGCGCCGGGATTACGTTGTACCGCAGGTTGTCCGGACTGCCGGTCCGGTACAATAAAGTATTTGGTATTGAGCATATTAAACACCGCCATATTGTTTTTCGTGAGCTGATGTTCAATCAGGTCTTCGTAGATCCAGAGCTTGGCGGGACTTTGTCCGCCTACCGATTTGTGAAAGTAGGAGGTGTTCGCATCCAGGAAGGGATTGGTGGTGAGATTGATCACGCGGTAATAAGGATCCTTATCCTGTAAGATCTGTTCATCTGTAGGGGACGGGGAAACGTATTCCGCAAGGGGTGCTTCACTGAAGTTGTTTTCATTCATGTAGCTTTTATCCAGCTGAAAGAGGTCAAACAATACAGCTACCGCGATGATGCCCACTGCCAGTCCCGCTTTTAATTTCCCTTTCAGGAAATACCACATGGCTGCAAAGGCAATCAATATTAATATGAGTGCGCGTATGCCATCTGCTCTTAATATCGCGCTGCGATCCTGTTTCAGAGCGCCCAACAGTTTGGCTGCGGGGATTTCACCTCCGAGCATCTGCGCATAACGGGAAAGGAGAGCACTATCGGCCGGACCGCTGAAAGGATACAGTACACTGCCCGCCAATGCAAGTAGTATTACCAGTCCGCTGGTGACAAACAACGCCATCTTCAGGTGCTGCTGTAAAAACGCTTTGGGTAAATCGCCATAGATCAACTCCTGCAAGGCCCAGCAGGCCAGTATGACCATGCTCACCTGTGGAATCACCAGCGCCATGGTAGGAGCCCGGAACTTACTATACAAAGGCAAATGATAAAACAGGAAGTTATTGAGCTCCGGGAAATTGGATCCCCAGCTGAGTACAATACCGATCACAGTAGCAGCCACCAGCCACCACTTATGCCAGCTTTTAATGATGAGCAGTGATAGTACAAACAGGAAACAGATAATAGCACCTATATAGGCCGGGCCAGAAGTAAATGGCTGTCCACCCCAGTATAACTGCCAGCTGGCGGTGTTCACTGCATCTTCCGCTTTAGCGGGAGGTACACCAATTTCGGTGAGTGCTTTATAGGTATGTGATCCGGTCGATAGTTTTTCGCTGGTAGAACCGCCTACCAGGTGGGGAAGCAATAGTGTGAAGGTTTCTCCTTTGCCATAGCTCCATTGGAAAGCGTAGTCAATGTCGAGTCCACCGGATTTTTTATGATCCTTGTCCTGCTGGTTCAGTGTTAACTCAGACTGGCTGCCCCGGATGGTATACTTCGTATACTCTTTCATGATGAGCAGGTTATCCATCGCAGGCAATACCGCCATTACGCCGG
This sequence comes from Chitinophaga sp. 10T418, assembly GCF_056394125.1. Taxonomy (NCBI): domain Bacteria; kingdom Pseudomonadati; phylum Bacteroidota; class Chitinophagia; order Chitinophagales; family Chitinophagaceae; genus Chitinophaga; species Chitinophaga sp. 10T418. The sequence continues at coordinate 32,837 of NZ_JBFTHG010000021.1, read as the reverse complement.
CAATGGCCAGCAATACCGATGCTTTGAAAAAAGCAGGGAGTTGCTTCTCCCGGAAAGCATTAATACCAGCAGCCACTGCAAGGCAGATAGCCATGATAAGCGTGTAATAAGTGATCTGGGGGTGATTGTTATAGATCTGTACGGCTGCAGCGAGTGCAGTAAGACAGGCGCCCGCAACATAGCGCCCGCGGTAGGCAAGGATCATGCCTGCCAGCACCGGCGCCATATAGGCCATGCTCATTACCTTGGTGATATGCCCCGCATCCATGCTGACTACCGTGAAAGTGGCAAAGCCATAGGCGATGGCGCCCATGATACTTATCCAGTAGCGTATATTCACTACCGATAGGAACACATACATGCCCATCATCAGCACAAAAAGCATATCTGCCGGGTTGGGTAACCAAAGCGTCAGCAGTTTATTTACCATCCCAACTTTGTTGGTAGAGGGACCGGTGAAGATGACATAAGAGGGCATACCGCCAAACATGCTGTTGGTCCACATCGGTAAATCACCGGTCGCTTTATAATAATCGGCCGCCTCTTTTGACATGCCCTGAAAATGCATCATGTCCGATTGAAACAATTGTTTGCCATCTAAGACGGGACTACAAAATACTAAAGCCAGGGTTACAAATATCAATAAGGCAGCAAAATGTGGTATAAAAGCCTTCAGCCAGTTTGATTTCATATCTACTTGATTTTCTTTTTGTTTAATCGGGTTACCTGAAGTGTATTCTAATGAAAAATGCCCCTCGTTTAAAGTAAAGCTTTAAGTATACCTGAAGTAAAGCTTTAAGTGAAATACACTTCTTTTTTAAAGTGGGTATGTCTTTTCTTACGACTCACTTAGTGCAACACAAGTTTCTTTTTCATGAGTTTTAAGTATTCGTCATTGACATCTGGATTCATAAAAAAAGCGTGTCTCATTTTCGGGGCACACGCTTCGTTTACAAATTAGCGGGTAAATATATTAAAATATATAAGTAAGCGAGTGGTTTTTTAGCGTTGCAAACCAGGATGGCAGTAAAGTGCTATTGAATTACCTAACCGCAACAATTACCTTTAAACATCAGTGACGCCTGCATGAAACGTATCCTTTTTATATTATTAACTGCACTCTTTCTGGCTATTGCCTGCAAACAGCCTGTTAAAACACCCGGGGAAAAAACTCCTCCAACCAATGTGTCAGCAACACCAATTAAACCCGGAGAGCCGCTTCCTGTGGTCATGAACCTGGAAAGGAGTGCGCCTGTTCACGTTTCTGTCAGTAACGCGGAGAATACACCTGAGGATACGCCCGTAGACACAGAACCTGCGGCACTGAGTGAGGCTACTGATACCTGGAATACTACTTCCTCCTTAGCTGCCATGATCTCCAAATGGACGCCCTGGCCGGCTGTGGGCAGCCCGGACAGCTGCCTGGTTCCTATCATGGGCTCCCGCCTCGTTTTACAGGGTGACTTCGATGGTGACGGACTAGCCGATACCCTTACCGAACATTTTTTCAGCAACATTGATCACCTGGAAACCAATAAGTATTATAAGGACCTGGACTATGATCTGATGGTAAAATTAAACGATCATCAATCTCCATTCTCCTTTGTGAGCTGCAGTAACAGTAAGATAGATACCCTGCAAATCGGAAGTGGATTAATGTTTGGGTTGTCGTGGCTGAAGAATGAGGGCGACTTAAATGGTGATGGCACCGATGAATTGTCTTATGTAGTAGATCTGGCAGACTGGTCCAGTTTGAATCATTGTACCCTGATGACCTATCGCAATCATCAGTGGGAGGTACTGTACCGCTTCCCTATATGGGACTGGCAACTCCCGGATTTACCGATGACGGATAGTGAATACGGACTTTTCGGTTTACAGGATAAGGTCATTGGCGGAGATGCGGCAGCCTCCCGGGAGAACTTTTCTGGTTTTATTAAAAAGATAAAGTCCGGCAAGATCATGGTGTGGTTTGAAAATAAAGGAGAGCAGGATAGCGCGATCATCCGTTTAGATTAATACCTTCGACCAAATTTTTTAATACCTGACCTATGTTAAAGAAATGGAACCTGCTGAGTATTTACACAAGAACTGTACTGACAATGGCGGCTGCATTAATTGGCTATGGCTACCTGTGCCGGGGCCTGCATCTGTATTTCTTTTGGGAAAGCCTGCCCATAGGATGGGAGGTTTTATTAGCAGGTGGCATATTAGCATTGCTGGAGATCATTAAAATCAGGAAGAAGGAAGGAAGTAAAGCCACCCCTTTAAAAATTGGAGTGGGGCTGTTGTGTTTTGTAGCGGTGATACAGTTGGTGATGAGTATCGCCATTTTAAACTCTGATAGCTGGATTGCTACCAAAGAACATCTTCGTAATGATAAGTGGATAATGACTACGTTAGGAGGCCCTCAAACTTTTGTACTGATGCCGGCAGGAGGTATTTCTACAAGTACCAGTGCTGCCGGAACGGAAGGCAGTGCGGAAATTCATGTTATCGTAAAGGGAACCAACGGTATGATGGATCTGGTGGTACTGGTTGAAAAACAGCTGGGCGACAAGAAATGGAAGGTCGTATCGTCTAAATAAAATATTGAAGGGGGCAAAGTGAGTTGATATGAAAACTTACTTTGCCCCTTTTTTATATAAGTATTACTTCAGCAGTTGCAACGAATGATCCACCTGTTCCATACCGCCTTTCCAGCCATCGTGGCCGGGAATCAGGTAAGCCGGATGCGGAAATTTGCGCTTTAACCGTTTCAGGGAAGCCGGATATTCTTTAATATTACCATCACCGGTGAAGCCCATATTAGTGGCCTCCAGGCTTTTGACAAAGCAACCACCATATAATACTTTTGATTGTGGCAGCCAGATGACGATATTGTCTTTGGTATGTCCTTCGCCGGGATAATAAGTTTGCAGGGCTACACCGTGGATGTTAAATGTGGTGTCCTTCCTGAAAACATACTGCGCTTCTTTTTCTCCTTTTGCTTTACACAGATCCAATGTTTGCTGCGTGCTGTAGGTTTTAACACCCAGCTGCTTCAATACATCCAATCCTGCAGTGCAGTCGGCATGAAAATGCGTTACAATGCAATGTGTGATTTTCTGATGGTATTGTTTTTCCAGGGTATCCACCAGTTGCCTGGTTTGGTCCTCACTCCAGGGAGTGTTGATCAGAACGATGCCTTTGCCGGTAACAATATACAACCCGTTGGCAGGAACTGCGGCGCCTTTGTATTCGCCATAAGATACATCCACATAAACATTTCCGGTCAGGCGGGTAGGGTGAATCCGGAAGGATGTGTCCTGTGCGAAAACAGCAAAGGAGCACAACAGGCAACAAATAAATGAGAGTAGATTCTTCATGATTTCCAATAATATACGGCAAAATTAATGCATTAATGAACCGCCCCAATTTTTAATTTTTACCCGGAAAAACATTATCCTACTAAATTAGTAGATTATTCATATCTTACCCTGAAATCAAGTGTTTTGGATAGTCGTCATACACAGTCATTAATAAACCTGTTGCGTAAAACGCATCATGCAGAGTGGGAGGCTACGCCTGCTGCGCAGGATGCCATCACCTGGCTGAATGATCTGGTCGGTTTTCTGTTTCCCGGCAATCATCTTCCCAAACAAACTTCCTATGAAGGCATTCTGAAAAAGAACCAGATAGACCTGGAAAATATCCTGCTCAGCTACCTGGATCCGCGGGAAGTACCTATAGAAGATATTGTACACGCCTTCTATAACTCCCTGGGAACCATTTATCAGCACCTGCGTCAGGATGCGGCCAAAATTCATGAATATGATCCGGCAGCTACCAGCGTAAATGAAGTAATTGTTTCCTATCCCGGTTTTTATGCGATCACCGTTTACCGGATTGCGCATAAACTCACCCGGTTGGACATACCGATATTGCCCCGTATTATCAGCGAATATGCGCATGGCAAAACAGGCATCGATATTCATCCCAATGCCAGTATTGATGTACCATTTATTATTGATCACGGCACCGGCATTGTGATAGGAGCCACCACCATCATTGGTTCCAATGTAGTCATTTACCAGGGCGTTACCCTGGGAGCACTGCATGTTACCAAGGAATTATCTGATGTAAAAAGACATCCCACCGTAGAGGATGATGTGATTATTTATGCCCGCAGCACCATTCTGGGTGGCAATACCGTCATAGGGAAAAGCAGTATCATTGGCGGCAGCGTGTTTATTACGAAGAGTGTTCCTCCTTTTTCCCAGGTATTTAATACCCACCAGGTGAGAATTACCACAAAAACAGGCGTATAGGGCGCTCCACACAAATACCGGTGCAATTCGCAGAAATATTTCTATATTAAGCCCTCCAGGCTGACCGCCACAACGGCGGCAGAAGAACTTATACTGACATGCGAATCAGAATTTTACCGGTAGGCGTTTTATTAACCATGTTATTGATGACTAACAAATTGCAGGCACAGGAAGATACGCTACAGCAATTACCGGAAGTCGTTGTTCAATCTTATTTTTCAAAGGCATCGCTGCAACGTATACCCACCGCCGTGAGTGTACTGTCGCCCGCCGATATGCAGCTACAACAGGGCGCTTCCCTGTTGCCGGCTTTTAATACGGTGCCGGGTATACGTATGGAAGAAAGGTCACCCGGTAGTTATCGTTTATCCATCAGAGGTAGTTTACTCCGTTCTCCTTTTGGTATCCGCAATATTAAAATTTATGCAGATGATATCCCGCTGACCGATGCAGGGGGCAATACTTATCTCAACCTGGTAGATCCGGATGCTATCAGCAGGGCAGAAGTACTGAAAGGGCCTGATGGTAGCCTGTTTGGCGCTAACTCCGGTGGAGTGGTTCGCCTGGACCTGGCGCCATTGCCCAGTGATACACATCACCTGCAGGTAAATCTGCAGGGAGGCAGCTACGGACTTTTTCACGGCAGCATCGGCTGGCAGCAACAATGGAAGAACTACCAGCTACAAGTATTCCAGGGATACCAGCGGGCAGATGGCTACCGCCAGAATACCGCCATGAAAAGATCTTATACCCAAACTACCCAGCGCTGGGAGTACAAACCGGGGTATGCCCTGAAGCTGCTGGCATTTTATTCGGACTTGTCTTACCTCACACCGGGTGGACTGGACCTGGCACAGCTCCATGCCAATCCCCGTGCTGCCCGGCCAGCTACACCTACCAACGCCGGCGCCATCGCTCTAAAGGCGGGCATCTATAACCGTACTTTCCAGGGAGGACTGATCCATGAAGCACAGTTTACGCCAAGACTGCAACATGTATTGTCCGTGTTTGGCGCCAATACCCATTTCGAAAATCCGTTTCTTACGAACTATGAAGCCAGGGATGAAAATACTGCGGGCTTCCGGACCTATCTGCAATGGGTCAACAATCCGCAGCAGCATAGTATCCTGCAATGGAAATGGCTGAACGGCGTGGAGTGGCAACAAACTGTTACCGATGTCATTAATTATGGTAACCGTGGCGGAAAAAGAGATACGGTGATGGCCGCCGATAAGCTGAATGCCCGGCAGTACTTTTTCTTTAGCCGCTTTCACGCGACCATCAACAATTTCACGTTGGAGGCTGCTGCCAGTTTAAACTATTACGGATATAGTTATAACAGTAATGGACACACGAATATTCATTTTACACCACAGCTGATGCCGCGTTTATCGATGTCGTACCTGTTTACACCACAGGTAACCGGTCGTTTAACGGTGAGCAGAGGGTACTCACCACCGGCCACAGCCGAAGTTCGTGCATCCAACAACGTTATTAATACTTCATTGCAGCCGGAAACCGGCTGGAACTATGAGGCTGGTGTGCGTGCCGCTACCCGCAGGGGCAGGGCCATGCTGGATGCCGCCTTCTTTTATTACCGCATGCAAAATGCCATCGTTAAGCGACAGGATGCGAATGGCAATGATTATTTTGTCAATGCTGGTGGGGTAACACAGAAAGGCATCGAGTTGCAGGGCATGTGGTGGATCATGAAACCGCGTACACAGGGCGTGTTGCGGGGCATTAAATGGCAGGAAGGATATACGTTCAGCGATTTTAAATTCAGGGATTATATCAGCGGTACAAAAAATTACTCCGGCAACCGGCTAACCGGGGTACCGCAACATGTACTCGTGAGCAGTTTGTTATGGCAGTTGCCGGCGAGTATCTCACTGTATATTCAGCATACATTCACCAGCCGCATTCCGCTGGACGATGGCAACAGCGTATATGCCGGCAGCTATCACCTGCTGCAGGCCAATGTAAACTGGAAACTACCCCTGCATACCCGCTATGCTTTGTCCTTACGTGCAGGCGCCGACAACCTGCTCAATGTAAAGTATAGTCTGGGTAACGACCTCAATGCCGTAGGTGGCCGATATTATAACCCGGCCCCCGGCAGAAACTATTTCGGTGGCATCAGCATGCAATTATAATTTATGTACGAAGCAGCTATTCTGACGAACCTCGCCAAACACATCGTCCTGGACGCCACAGAAACGAACTTTTTCTGTTCACTGCTACAGGAGAAAACGCTGCGGCGGAAAGAACTCCTGCTCCGGGAAGGAGAAGTATCCCGTCATCAGACCTATGTGGTGAGTGGCTGCCTGCGGACTTACAGCATTGATGAATCAGGGCGGGAACATATTGTGATGTTTGGCCCGGAAGACTGGTGGGCCGGTGACCTCTATAGTTTCCTTGCAGAAAAACCAGCTACCTATAATATAGATGCATTAGAACCTACCACGGTCGTACAAATCACTAAAACAGATATAGATACCCTGTTCATCCGCGTTCCTAAATTTGAACGCTTTTTCAGGATGCTGTTCCAGAATGCCTTTGTCATTCACCAAAACCGCGTAGCCGGCAACCTTTCCCGTAAGGCGGAAGACCGGTACAAGCAGTTTACCCAAACATATCCCGGACTGGAACAACGTATAGCCGGTAAGTATATAGCGTCTTATCTCGGGGTTACCCCCGAGTTTTACAGCGGAATGCGGAGAAGCTGTTAGCTTTTAGCAGTTAGCTTTTAGGCAAATGCAGCGGATAAAATACTATATGCTCTCCGCTGCATTTGCCTAAAAGCTAAAAGCTAACGGCTAAAAGCTTTTCTTAATCTACCTTATTTTTTACTCCTCTCCACGGTTGTTTCTTTGTGTAAACAAATAAAAAAAGATACATCATGCAAACAACTACCGCTACCAACGCCATTAACATCAACGAAACAATAGAAACAGGTCGCGCTTTATGGGATAGCTGGACCACCATGTGGAATGGTGACTTGCCGCTCGCCCACGATATTATCGCAGACGGATTTTATGCGCATCTTTCCAATACGCTCACCGCCGATCCGGCCACACTGCGTAATGCCGTAGAAGTGGAGAAGTGGGTGGTTCGGGTAAGAAGCAGGTATGCAAAGCTGGTATATGCTACTCATGCTGGTCCTTTTGTAGACGTAACTGCCCAAACGGTGACTTGTTACTGGAAGGCCCGCGGTGTATTTGCGGGATTGACCGGTAAGGCGGGCGATATAGTGGGGAAGGAATTTACCGTAGTGGGAACTGACATCCTCAGATTTGACGACGGCAAAATAACCGAATGCTGGACAATGAGTGTACCTCTGGAAATAGATCCGCTTTCATAGCGGGGGCTGACATATTCATCGCGATCGTTAACAAAAGCGGCATAGAATTGTAATTAGTGTGTAAGCATTTTACATACAGATGAATTCTACCAACGGAAAACAGGATAAGCCGGTTATTACCGCCAAAATTGATGGATTTTTTATCAACTTTTATAATATATCCGTCTTTATAGCTCGTTTCTTCAGAGAGGCTTTCCGGCCTCCCATAGAATGGGGTGAGTTTGTACGGCAGTGTTACCAGGTGGGATATAAGTCACTGGCCCTTGTTACGGTAACAGGGTTTATTACAGGTGTGGTGTTCACGGAACAGTCGCGCCCTACCTTATCAGAATTTGGCGTTACGGCATGGCTACCTTCCCTGGTGGCCATTGCTGTTGTACGGGCATTGGCTCCGCTGATTGCTGCCCTGATCTGTGCCGGTAAGGTAGGATCCAGTATCGGCGCCGAGCTGGGCTCCATGAAAGTTACCGAGCAGATTGATGCTATGGAGGTATCCGCCATCAACCCTTTCCGTTACCTGATCGTTACCCGGGTAACGGCAATGACCATATGTTTACCACTGCTTATGTTCTACAACGCCCTGATTGGCTGTCTGGGATCTTATTTTGATGTACATGCCCATGAACAAACCAGCCTGGTATCCTTTTTTGATAATGCCTTCGCCCAAATCACCTTCCTGGATTATGCCACCGCGTTAACCAAAGCAATCCTTTATGGTTTTACTATCGGTATTGTGAGTTGTTACCAGGGATGGAATGCTTCCCAGGGAACAATGGGGGTAGGTAAGGCCGCCAACGTTTCCGTGATTGTTTCCATGTTCCTGATATTTATTGAAGAAGTCATTATTGTTCACGTGTTTAATTCTATCCGATAGTATATGAAAGAAAACGGGCATCATATCGACATGAATGAAACAGTGATCAAAATACGTGATCTGTATAAGTCGTTTGGAGAAAAGCATGTATTGCAGGGCATAGACCTGGACCTGCATAAGGGTGAAAACGTGGTGGTACTGGGCCGTTCCGGTACGGGGAAGTCTGTGCTGATAAAAATTATTATCGGGTTATTAAGACCGGATGCCGGTACGGTCAATGTGTTGGGGGAAGAAGTAGATCAACTGAAAGATGTGGATTTGCGCGCCCTGCGACTAAAAGTGGGGTTCTCTTTTCAAAGCAGCGCCCTTTATGATAGTATGACAGTAGGTGAGAACCTGGCATTTCCCCTGAAACGGAATAACCGGAACCTCACCAAAGATCAGATCCGGAAGACCATCGACATTGTACTCGATGCCATCGGATTACCGGATACGATTAACCAGTTGCCTTCAGAATTATCCGGTGGGCAAAAAAAACGTATTGGTATTGGCCGGACGCTCATCCTGCGACCCGAAATCATGTTGTATGACGAACCCACTGCAGGATTGGATCCTATTACCAGTATGGAACTGAATAAGCTGATTATTGCGGTGAAGGAAAGGTTCAATACCAGCTCCATTATCATCACCCATGATCTTACCTGTGCAAAAGAAGTAGGCGATCGGGTGGCCGTAATGGATGAAGGGAAGTTTATACGGCAGGGAACTTTTGACGAAGTATTCAACGAAAAGGAAGGATTGATAAAAAGTTTTTACGACTATAATTTTATACAATAAGCTATGGAAGCAGGAAAAAAACGCGCAGTCATTGTAGGCATCTTTGTATTCCTGGGGTTGGCAATTTTTGTGACGGCGGTCATGATGCTTGGCAAACAACAAAAATTATTTAATAAATCTGTCCAGGTAAAAGCGATATTTAAAGATGTGAATGGTTTGGCTGTGGGCCGGAACATCCTGTATTCCGGGGTGAAAATAGGTACGGTGAAAAAAATCAGCTTTGTGAGAACAAACGCAATCCTCGTAGTGATGAATATTGATCAGAGCTCACAGGAGTTTATCCATAAAGATGTGGAGGCGCGTATCAGTTCCGAAGGTTTAATGGGTAATAAGATCGTGATGTTGTCCGGTGGCACCCCGAATGTACCGGTGGTTGAAGATGGTGACCAGCTCCATGTTGGCAGTGGATTAAGTACAGAAGAAATCATGAACACCCTGCAGGTAAATAATAAAAGCCTGGTAGAAATTACAGATAACCTCAAAGTCATCACCAAAGGAATGGTAGACGGAAAAGGTACGCTGGGTAAATTACTCACAGATGATTCCGTTTACAAGAATCTGAATTCCACCATGGCGGGTTTGAACGATGCCGTGATCAATACCCGGCGGCTGACCAGCGCCTTGTCGTTATACGCTTCCAAACTGCAAACGAAAGGTGTATTATCAAATGACCTGGTCACGGATACGATGGTGTTTTCAAATTTGCGTGCAGCAGTGGCGCAAATGAATAATGTAGCTGATAATGCCAATAAAACGGTATTGGATCTGCAGGCTACCAGCGCCGGCATCAAAGCCGACATGGCCAACCACAATGCGCCTATAGGCATGTTGCTACAGGACACATTGCTGGCGGATGCTTTCAAAGCCACCATTTATAACCTGGAAAGCAGCACAGAAAAGCTGGATACCAATATGATGGCCGTGAGAAATAATTTCCTGTTCCGTGGCTATTTCAGAAAACAGGCGAAGCGTGAAAGAAAAGCACAGCAGGAAAAAGAAAAGGCAGAAAAGCAGGCACAAAAATGACGGGCTATTGTTTGGCCCGCCAGTGTTGCATTTCTTCTTCTATAAAATGTTTGACGAGGTCGCTGTACATTTTTTCAATGGCGTCTGCATTTAAACCTGCAGCCGTTGCCCATTCTCTTCTTTGTTGTAACATGGCTTTAAACCGCTCTGGCGCCTGTACGGCGGTGGCACTCGTTTTGAATGCCGCCGCTGCTTTTACATAAGCAAAGCGTTTGCCCAGCAACTGCACCACCTCATGGTCAATAGCATCAATCTCGGTGCGTATGTCCTGCATATTTTCGCAGGCTTCGGGTAGCTTCATATCAATGTCCTTTTTCGGAGAGCGCTTTAATTGGGGTGAGGTCTACTTTACGGAATTCCACTTCAGCGCCTTCTGCCTGCAGTGCAATCTGGCCTTTACGGGCAGTGGCCTGCGTACCGTAGTTAACGAGGTCGCCGTTTACCCATACTTTAATGGCGTTGCCCACACATTCAATGATCATGGTATTCCATTCTCCCAGTGGTTTTTCTGAACCATCAGTGAGGTTGAGGATACGGCGTTTTTTACCATCTACTGCGCCCCATTCACTTTTGGGACCGCGGCGTTTTTCCATGTCAGGAACGGTGATGTCTTCACCAATGCACCAGAAATCACCGGCATCCTGGTTTTGCAGCTGCACTTCTATTGATTTCGGGAACATGCCATACAATACGCGGGGCGTAGAGGCAAATACCAGTACACCGCAGTTGCCCGGTTTAGCGGGGAAACGGTATTGTACTTCCAGGCGATAGTTTTCATAGCTGGCATCGGTAATGAGATGCCCCTGTGGGTTAGCCAGACTAACGACTACACCATTGCGCACCAGGAAAGGACTGCTCACGGCTTTGTCTTTGTCCATGGCAGGTACATCTATATGCCAGCCGCTAAGGTCCTTGAAATTGAATAAACTGCGCGTTTGCGCGTTTACGTTGGCAGCACCGCAAAGCATAGTGGCAGCAATGCAGGAGGAGAAAATGAATTTTTTCATAAAGGAACTTATCGGGATTTAGGACTAAATATAATAAGTTTCCTGTCCTTATTCAATATCCTTTTTAGGGAACTATGCCATCTTTAAAGCCCATAGACGCATGTGAACCGTCGCAGAAGGGTTTGTTGGCGGAGGCGCCGCAACGGCATAAAGTGACACGATTACGCACTTCATATGGTACCCCGTCTGCGTCTATGACTTCGATACCGCCTTGCAGCCACAGGGGGCCGCTGATATCTTTGGCCGGATCTTCAATGATACCGATGGCGGGCTCCAGTTTGGGTTCTATGGGTGTTTGTGTTTCCTTGTCCCAGGCTACCAGGCGGCCGGATGGACATTCGCCTACCTGCTTGATAAACTGTGCTTTCACAGTGGGATCATCTGAATCATTGACCATACTCCATACCTGCCCGTTTGGATCGCAGAAACGTGCAAACGCACAGAGGTGCTGTACATCTGTGAGCAGCAGCGTCGGCCCTTCCAGCAATTCGGCATCTTCTACATAGGCCGTATGTCCTGCTGTTTCGGTGCCTTCAAAACGGATTTTTAGATGAGTATCGTCACAAAAGGGTTTGTGTTTGGAATGTCCACACCTGCAAAGATAAAAGGGTTGTTCTGTTGGCGTGAAGGCCTTGCCGGGGATCCATTTCACGGATTCCTTATTTACATTGGTACCAATGGTTTCCAATCGCAATGGTACGGTGCCGGAAACTTCGTAAGGACCGTCAGGGGTTACTTTTACCTGTATGCCTGGTGCTGCTTTCATGATGACTGGGTTTAACCAGGATAAACAACCGGGAGCCGGAAAAGTTGAACCAGCGGTTAGCTTTTAGCAGTTAGCTTTTAGCAAATGCAGCGGAGATCGGTATATGATCTTCAACATGACATTTGCTAAAAGCTGAAACAGCGGTTAGCTTTTAGCAGTTAGCTTTTAGCAAATGCAGCGGAGATCGGTATATGATCTTCAACATGACATTTGCTAAAAACTGAACCAGCTTTTAGCTTTTAGCTTTTAGCAAATGCAGCGGAGATCGGTATATGATCTTCAACATAACATTTGCTAAAAGCTGAAACAGCGGTTAGCTTTTAGCCTTTAGCATTTTAGCAAATGCAGCGAAGATCAGCATATGATCCTCAACATAACATTTGCTAAAAGCTAAAAGCTAAAAGCTAACCGCTGTTTCAGCTTTTAGCAAATGCAGCGAAGATCAGCATATGATCTTCAACATAACATTTGCTAAAAGCTAAAAGCTAACCGCTAAAAGCTGTTATTGCAATACGAGTTCAACCACCGGTATCTCCATTGCCGGCTTTTTTTCCGGGAGAGATAATACCACACTATTATCTCCGTCAGCGGTGAACTTCACTTCGGAGTTATCGTGGAGGAACTGGGCATATTTTACTTTGCCTTTGTAGCCAGGGAGTACAATGCGGGCATTGTAATCCAGGAGGTGTACATACAATCTTTTCGTAGTTGGATTGTAGGTCAGCATCGTATTTTGAGGGACTTGAAAGGTTTCGGGTGCATAGGTGCAACCATAAATGGATTCACTGTTGCCTTTCATCCAGTCGCCGATATTGCCGAGGGCACTTTGTGCGCGGTAGTCGAATACACCACGGGCAGTAGGGCCAACATTGAGGATCAGGTTACCCCCTTTACTTACGGAACCAATCAGCAGTTGAAGTAATTCGTGGGTACTTTTCCAGGTGTTTTCATCGCGGTAATATCCCCAGGAGCCGGAGAAGGTTTGACAAGTTTCCCATGTTTTGCCACGGAACTTTGCCAGCTCTTCTACTTTTACCTGTTCAGGTGTCAGGAAGTCGGCACCATCTTCGTATTCATCGAGGTTCAGGCGGTTATCTACGATAATGGAAGGCTGTAATTTGCGGATCATTTTCAGCAGTCCTACTGCATCCCAGTCATTTTTGTCTTTACCGTTTTTGCCGGGATAGGAGAAGTCCAGCCACAGGATATCTATTTTACCATAGCGGGTTAATAGTTCTGTAATCTGGTTGCGCATATACTGGCGGTATTTGTTCATGTCTTTGCCCTGGTTCAGCCGGGCGAAAGTACTGTCGGCGCCATTTGAAGGGCGTTGCGGATGTACCACGTCAATGGTGAAGTCAGGATGGTGCCAGTCGATCAACGAATAGTAGAAACCTACCTTAATACCTTCTGCGCGGAATGCATCTACAAATTCCTTTACGAGGTCGCGTTTAGCGGGCGTGTTGGTGGCTTTGTAGTCGGTATACCTGGAATCAAACAGACAAAAGCCTTCATGATGTTTGGTGGTGAGTACGGCGTACTTCATACCAGCGGCCTTTGCCTGCTTGGCCCAGGATTTCGGATCAAACTGATTGGGATTAAATAAGTCAAAGTAGTTTTGATATTGTGCGTTGGTCAGCTGCTCGTTATGCTTTACCCATTCATGCCGGGCGGGCATGGCATATAAGCCCCAGTGGATGAACATTCCAAAGCGGTCGTGTGTCCACCAGGCCATGCGTTGTTCTTTCTGTGCGGCTGTTTCCGTACCTATTCTTTTTAACTCCTGTGCCTGCGCGGAGATGAGCGGGCTGAATAGCAGTGCTGCTATCAGCAGTTGTTTCTTTAGCATGTGTCGTTATTTATCTTTAATCAGTAATACTTTATTTACACGGATGGTTTGTTCTGCGGGTGAGCTATAGGTGCCGGTGAATCCTACGGTAACGGTAGTGGTAGCGGCCAAACTAAATCCGGCAGATGCATATTTGTTGTTGTTATCGACAATTTTTGCGAAGCCGAGTGCAGTATTCATCTGGTTAACATCGGGCAGTTGATTGCCGGCAGCCACCACCAGGTAAGTGCTTTCGAGGGTGTTGTCGATGTTGGAGATATCTGCCTCAAATTTGTAATTTCCTGGCGGCAGTGTAAAGGTCTGGTATATTTTACCATTGGTGATGGTGCCGTTATCCCAGATCCAGAGTGTCAGTCGGCCTTGTCCGCCTATTTCATCATAGGTACCATTCCTGCCGGCTTCGCTGTTATATTTCCAGTCTTTCAGCTGCCCGAAACGCCCACCAGGCATTTGTACCGCATCCCGGATGAAAGGAGCACCAGGATTTAGTATATACGTTAACGTGACATCTTCTTTTATACCGGAGGTAGCGAACGAGGTATAAAAAGTATCTACTGCCAGCGGATCCGGAATATACAGGGTGCGGTAGCGGAAGTTACTGCCGGAAAGATAATTCGGCAGCGTAGTTACCTGCATCTCGGGTTCTGCATGAATGATGGTGTCGTGCAGTACATGATCGCTGGTGGAGTATTGCAGCTGCATACCGATGATGCCGCCGGTGGTATCAATGTTTGCCCAGGGTATTACCGCATTGCCATTTTTCATTTCTGTATTACCTAATGCCCTGCTGAGTAATGCATCTTCATATAAACTACCATATACAAAACCATTTGCTTCTGTTCTTACGGAGGTGTTACCGTCTTTGTCATAATTAAATACTTCAAAGCTGTACGCTCTTTCTTCCAGTTTGTCAATAATGAAGCGGATGGTATCAACGCCGGAGGTACGTTTAATAGCTATAACAGCAGAGTCTCTCCGGTTATTCCAGTAGATTTTTGATTTGCTGACTTTGGGATCTGCGATGAGCAGCCAGGAGAGCTGTACCCGGTTACGTCCCGGATGTACTTGCAGGGAATCGGCTTTGCCGGTGTAAAGTATTTCTCCCTTTTCGATAAATCTTTTATAGTCATCCTGTTTGCGGCAAGCCGAAAATAGCAGCAGGCAGCCTATGATATAGCTAAGTGTGCGCATAAATTTTTTTTTAGGTAGATGATCATCATTTGTCGTTACCCCAGAATTTCATTTGCTGGATGTTAGCGGCATAACCGCCATCGGTCCAGGTACGCAGAATTTTAAGGCGTATGTACCTCACTTTGGGCGCATTCAGTGGCACGGTCATTTGTTCGCCGGCAATGGAGGCATCTATATCATCCTGTGTTTTTTGTCCTACTGGTAAACCGGAAGGTTTTATCACGGTATGCTCTACTAACCTGGTCCAGCTATCCCAGCTGCCATCGGAGGCGGGGTTCACTGATCCCCAGATTTCAAATTTGCGGACGTTGTTCTGCAGGTAGATCCATTCGTTAGGGCGCTGCCACAAGGCAATGCGGCTTAACTGTGCAGTAACGCCGAGGTCGAATGTAATAGACATCGGGAATCCATCCAGCTTATCGGCAGAGTGCCACATGGTGCCATTCCATAAACCGGAGATAGGGTAGCCCCAGCCGAAGTCGGTATCTCCTGGTAATTTTACTTCCCGGAAAGTACTTTTGTCGAGTAATTTTTCAAAGATGGGAACGAGGTCCTGCAGGATGGTATCTGATTGATTACCCCAATGGTCTCTCACATAAAAGCCAAACTTCCTTTTGGTGGCAGCATAACCTCTCACAGAATAATTGCCTTTTTCCAGTTTGGTATAATGTACGTCCGCCGGGCCAAATACGCCGGAGGAATCTGTGGTGAGTGTAACGATGGCCAGATCCGCTTTACTGTCGTTCGTAAAGGCAACGTTGATACCGCCGAAATCTTCTTTTATTATTAACGAGTTGCGTACGTTCATCATGGGGGGCGACAGTGGTTTTACTTTTGTGACCACCGGATCGGAAGCTATTTCATTGCGGCTTACCACGTACAGGGAGATGTCGTGGGCGAGTGAATCGCCGAAGCCATCTACAACGAGGAAGTTATTATAGTAAGATGATCTTATTTCGCGTTGCTTTCCTGATTGGATATTGTATACGGCTTTTACGTAAAGAATATCTTTATTATCGGGGAGGCTGTAACTAATTTTAGCAGCACCGGGCATATTGGTGATGTTCAGATTTTTCAGTACATCCGGTTTATCTCCCGTGGTATTTATCGGCGCATGTGTTTCTTTCTGACAGGCGGCTACCAGCAGGAGCATAGCGCCGGTGAGCAATGTTAAAAAATTATACGGTTTCATGTTGTCGGCTGTTTACGTAAGTGGAAAAAGTTACCATCCAAAGTTTTGCACCAGTTTGGGATTATTGAGTAAATCCCAGCTATCCAGCGGCCAGAAATAATTCCGTGTCTGGAATGTTTGACGGAACAATGTTCTGACGCGGTAATAGAAGGCTGGATCTGACTGATCTACGTCCCAGCCGGTAACTGGTTTATTCAGTTCTTCCATACTTTTTTTCCAGCGGCGCAGGTCCCAGAAGCGGGCACCTTCGAAGCTGAGTTCTATGAGTCTTTCCTGGTGGATGATCTGTCGGAATCCTTCTTTGGTCTGGAATTTTCCTGGTTGTTTGGAGTAGTTGGTCCAGGCAGTTTGTACGGTGGGCAATCCTGCACGGGCTCTTACTTTATCGATGTATTTGAACGCTTCCGCTTCAGGACCGCTTTGTTCATTCAACGCTTCTGCATACAAGAGGTAGAGGTCTGCCAGGCGCATTTCGGGCCAGCTATACGTTTTCACATACAGACCTTGTCCTTCCAGTATTTCATTTTTCCAGTTGATCATCTTTTTGCAGAAGTAACCGGTCACGTTATTATCGTAAATATTTTTCCTGGTTTGCCATTGGCCGGCCTTCGATTCTATATGGAAAGTTTTTTTCTGCATGCTCCAGATGGCGCCGTCAAATGCGAGGTCGGCATAGAAACGTGGTTCCCTGTTGAAGTGGGTGGCGGCAGTGGTGTAGCCTTCCTGTATGAGTTCTCCTTCTGCTTTGGTAGCGGTTCTTAACTTCAGCCGGTTAGCATAGTCCCAGGTATTATCTTCATTGATAGGTACGCCTTTATCTGTGTAGAACTGATCGGCTATTTTCATGGTAGGTGCTACGCTGCCTACTACGGATTCATTACCGATGCGGGCAGGATCCAGTCGTGGCATCATCTGCCGTTGCATGTCGTAGTTCATCGAATTGGAATTGTTCCAGATGATTTCCGGATTCCATTCTTCGCAAACGCTGTTGCGTAAAGACATTTGCCTGGTCATGGTATCAGAGAGAATGACGCCCAGCTGATCGAAGGTATATAGCAGCATCCCCATTTTTTCGCACTCGGTGATGGCCGCTTTGCAGGCGTCCACCGCTTTTGTCCATTTGTTGGGATCATATGCAGGGTTGAACAGGGGTGTGCCATCGTAATTTTTAAAGCCGGTATAGTCCGGGTTACCATTAAACAGTGGGCTGGCGGCTGTAACCAGTATACGTGCTTTGATGGAAAGTGCAATGGGTTTGGTAAGACGCCCCAGCTCAGTGGATCTGTCGGTGATGAGTTCCGGTAAACCAATGGCTGCGGTATCGAGCAAGCGCGAGATGTAGTTGAATACAGTGTCTACATGCAGGCGCGGTACCTGGGTTTCCTGGATCGGACTGGAGATAGGAAGATTATGATCTATAATCGGAACAGGACCGTACATACGCAGCAGCACCCAGTGATAGTAGGCTTTGAGGAATTTTACTTCCGCAGTCCAGCGATCTTTTTCCGGTTGGCGCATATCTACCACTTTATTAATATTGTCGAGGAAGATATTGCAATCGCGGAGACCTCTGAAGTAATAACTCCACTGCGACATATAGATGACGTTAGCACTCAGGAAGCCCTGTGCAATTTGCCATGGGGATTCATCGGTACTGTAAGGGCGCACCATCCAGAATTCATCGCCGGAAAGTAGTGCAGGATTAGCCCCAAAATCAGCAGATTTTGGGAGATAAGAATAGCAGGTGAAAAGATACTTTTCTGCTTCTGCGCGCATGGTAAACGCGTTGTCGATGGTAGCAATATTATCCGGCACCACATCCAGGAATTTTTTGCAGGCAGTAAACTGCAGCAGCAGTGTGCATAGTAGTATGCGCAGTGCTTTCTGGCGGAAGGAGCGGGTATATAATATAGTAGTGATATGTTTCATGTTGCACAATTAATCGGTGAATCAAAGTCCCAGGTTAATGCCCAGATTTATTACACGTTGCACCGGGTATCCGAGTCCGTTGCCACCCATTTCAGGATCCCAGGTTTTGAATTTGCTGATCACAAACAGGTTAGAGGCATTGGCATAGATGCGGGCGGTGGTCATGTGTATGCGATCCAGCAGGCGTTTGGGTACAGTGTATCCCATCTCTACTGATTTTAACCGCAGGAAGTTGCCGCTGCGCATCCACCACGTAGAAGTCTGGTTGTTGTTAGCCACAAAGTAGTCGCTCAGCCGCGGCCAGAAAGCATAGAGGTTCCTGTTGCTTTCACTCCAGTGATCGTCTGCAATAGACTGCAGCAGGCCGTGCTGGCCGCCGCCATTCAGTACAAATGGTGAGGTGCTGTAGGAGTCTATCCAGAAAGAAGACCTGGCAGAGCCCTGGAAGAAGAAACTAAGGTCCAGTTGTTTGTAGCCAAAAGAAAATCCGAATCCATAGGTGATTTCAGGTGTAGTGGGTAATCCTATGGGTACTGCATCAGCACTGTTAATCTGACCGTCACCATTTACATCGTGGTATTTGATATCTCCGCCCATCACTACCTGGCCCCAGTTCTGGTAAGCAGAGTTGGCCACTTCCTGGTCATCTACAAATAATCTTTCTGCGATATATCCATAGTTCTGTGAAAGTGATTGCCCTACGCGTGAACGGTAAGCTTCGGGATAAGTAGGCTCCTCATTGACCAGCAGTTTGCTGGTAGCATAGGTGAAGTTACCACGGAACTGTATGAAGGAATTGTTGTTAAAACTTTTCGTATAGTCCACCGCGAGATCCACTCCTTTACCGGAAGCTTCGCCCACATTGGCCTGTGTCCAGGCATTCAGCCCCATGGTGCTGGGGATGGTGCTGCGGGTCATGAGGATGTTTTTACGATGTTCCTGGTATACGTCCAGCTGTACATTCACCGCATTGAATAAGCCCAGCTCCAAACCGAGGTTTGTTTTATAGGATTGTTCCCAGGTGATTTCCCTGTTTTCATAGCGGTTAATAGAGATACCATTGCGATAGTATTCACCTCTTTCTCCGAAGTAACCACCTTTGCCGCCGTCATTCATATTTACATCCGAGAGGTAGAAGAAGCGGTCGTTTTCATTACCGATCTGGTCATTGCCTACGATGCCGTAAGTAGCTCTCAGCTTCAGTTTGTCGATGGTATGTTTGAGTGGCTGAAAAAAGCTTTCCTCCTGTATATTCCAGGCCACACCGGCAGAGGGGAAAAATCCGAAGCGGTGGTTGCTGGCAAATCTTTCAGAGCCATTGTAGCCGAAGTTAAATTCTGTGAGGTAGCGGTTGTCGTAGCCGTAGGTGAACCTACCGGAAATACCCTGGTTACGGTGTGGCAGTGATGATTGCAGTGAGCCGGCATTAGCGGTGAGGTAGTTACGGAATAACCCGATGAGCATACCGGAAACGCTATGTACTTTATTAAACTCCTGGTTATAGTTCACGGCGGCTTCCATGTAGGTAGTCGTTGTCATGGTTTTACTGCCGGGACTATAGTTCAGGTATTCTGTACCATTGGTGTTGAGTGAAGTCAGTTGAGGTATCTTATCATACTGATCATATTTCATGGTATAGAAATAGGGCGTGTACTGACGGGTTAAATCGAAATAAGAATAACGTTCTGTGTATCCCATCATCCTGGCGCTCAATCCTGGCAGGATAAACTTGAAATCCTGTTTTAACTCGGCCTGCACCAGCAGGGTAGAAGTGTTGTATTGTGAATAACCGGAAACTGAGTTGGCGTAAGGATTATTATAGAGGTTGCCACCATCGCCCGGCATGCTGTTGTATCCGGGTTTTACGGCGTTACCAAACAATGGATGTTTCAATTCCGGTGCGTAACTGGCAGGATATACCGCCGGGAACATCACCGGGTTGGCCCAGATTGTTTGTGAAAACAGGCTACCACCGCCGCCTACAGGTCCGTTGTATTCATCGAACTGTCCGTAAGTACGTACAATGGCGGTAGTAGTGGGGGTGAGGTTTATATTAACATTGGAGCGGAGCGAGTAATTTTTTAGTTTGATGTTGCTGTTAAAGTTGTTTCGTTTATCTACGTTCAATATGCCATTGTCTACGTTGTAAGTACCTGCTACATAAAACTGGGCTACTTTTCCGCCGCCTTTCAGGTTAAAGTTGGTGCGTTGGTTAATGGTGTAGTCTTTGATCAGTTGCTTTATCCAGTTATTATTGGGATATAGCAGTGGATCATCGCCGGCAGCAGTATGGTCTATTTTGGTTTGCGAATACTGTACATCCCGTAGCGGGTTCCTGGTGAGCACTGCTTCGTTGGCCAGGTTCATGTAGGTGATGTTATCTGCAAAATGGAAGTTGCGGGTATTGCTGGAAATCGAATTTTCGAAACGTACGTTAAAAGATGTTTTTGCTTCCACACCGGATTTAGTGGTCACGAGTACCACGCCGTTAGCGCCCCTGGCGCCATACAGGGAGGATGCGGTGGCATCTTTCAAAATAGAAAAGCCGGCAATATCATCGGGTTGTAAGCGGGCCAGGTCATTGGTGCTGGATTCCATTCCATCAATCAGTATCAGCGGATCTACTTTACCGGTACCAAAAGTGGTGATACCGCGAATGAAGAAGCTGGCATTATCTCTTCCCGGTTCGCCACTGCGTTGGTAAGAAATGACACCTGAGAGCCGGCCGGCCAACATAGTAGTAAGGTTGCTGGTAGGACCTTTCAGCTCTTTAGGGTTGATGCTGGTGACGGCACTTACCATACTGGCTTTTTTCTGAGTACCATAGGCTACCACCACTACTTCTCCCACATCAGATACTTTTTGTTGCATCACTATTTTAATGAGCTTATCACTTTTTACGGCCACCGTTTGCGGTACCATGCCGATCATGGTAAATAATAAGCTGTCGCCCAGGTTGGCTTCAATCGTAAAAATACCCAGGTCATCTGTCAGTGCATTGGAGCGACCGGATTTGTTGACTACCGTAACGCCTACCATCGGGTTACCGTTACTTTCTGTCACCTGCCCTTTTATTTTAATACGGGCCACTTCCGGGACAGAGGAGCGGATGACCGTTTTCTTTTTGATGATGATTGTTTTTTTAACAATGGAATAGGCGAGTGGCTGGTCTCTGAAGATATCGTCCAGCACACGTTCCAGCGGGGCGCCATCTTGTGAGCAGTTGACGGGTTTGGCATTGTCGATCATCTGCAGATCAAAGACAAATACGTACCCCGTTTGTAGCCGGATAGCCTTAAACACTTCCAGCAGAGAAGCGGCCTTTACGTGCAGGGTCACTGACTGCGCATATCCGTTGGCGTTAGCCTGCAGCACCAGGGATAGCAGCAATACGAAAGTTAGTTTCATAAAGCGAAATAGTTTTTGGTTTGATGGACCACGCCGTTTGAGGTGGCGGGCTTTTTGTAAAAGGTGCATCGTGTGCGTTTAATAAGATGAATAGATTCTGGTAAGTGAGGACATAGCTACGCCTTGACGTGCCTGTCGTCTGTCGTTATTCACTGCCGGATGTTAGAACAAATGTTAAGCTGTTGTCGAATTTGGTTGACTGATMATTGCTTTCATAACTATCGATTGTAGGTTTTTTTTAAGGACTTACGGTAATGGTTTTATCTGCTATATTAAAATGTATCGTACCTGTTAATTCTAATTGTTCGAGGATATCATTCAGACTATCTTGTCTGGAAAAAGTAGCGGCAAAAGACTTATTGGTTACTTCGCCTTCATAGATCACCTGCAGATCATACCAGCGTGCCAGCTCCCGCATAATTGTTTTGATATTACCATTGAATTCGAAGCGGCCTTCTTTCCAGGCGATGGCGGCATTTACATCTGCGTTGCTGATGCTGATAC
This sequence comes from Chitinophaga sp. 10T418, assembly GCF_056394125.1. Taxonomy (NCBI): domain Bacteria; kingdom Pseudomonadati; phylum Bacteroidota; class Chitinophagia; order Chitinophagales; family Chitinophagaceae; genus Chitinophaga; species Chitinophaga sp. 10T418. The sequence continues at coordinate 10,640 of NZ_JBFTHG010000021.1, read as the reverse complement.
CATTATGTTCTCTGTTTACCAGTGCCTGTTGTCCGGGTAACAAACGTCTTACCGATGTCCCGTTGATAATATTCACGCCACCTTCCAGCAGAGAAGTACAGATATTTTTTTCTTCTTCGTAAGCCATGACATTGAAGTGCGTGCCCAACACGGCTATTTTCGTGGTACTGGTTTTTACAATAAAGGGCTGGTTAGCCTGCGGAGCTATCTCAAAATAAACCTCTCCCTGTATGGCTACTTCCCGGGTGCTATCTGTAAATGCGGTAGGGAAGCGGATAGAGGAGGCAGCATTCAACCATACTTTGGTGCCATCAGGCAATACTACCTGGTAGGTGCCGCCTTTGTTGGTATAGATGGTATTGACAGTAGGCGTGATAATAGGACTGTTACTGTTATAAGAAAGGAGATTTCCCCGTTGGTTTACAGATACGCCGGATTGTACTGCTACGGTAGTTGTATCCGTTTGTTCCAGGTCAATAACAGAGTTGTCGCCGAGTACGAGCCTGGCCTTTTCATTTTTAGGTTGGGCCGGGTGGCTGCTGGCCACAGGCATATTGGCAGGGCTGCTTTTTTTATACAGTTTATACCCGGTAACAGAAATCGCTGCCAGGATACATGCGGCAATGGCGGCCCGTTTCCAGAGCGGTATTACGCGGATGGGCGCTGGTGTAACGCCGCCGGATGTTGTTTGCATGATTTGCTGTAACATGTTGGAGGCGGTATCATCGGGCATGGTGCCAATCTCGTCCGCATCCAGCAGGAGTTCATCCAGCAGCTGCTTTAGTTCTTCGTCATGTTCTGTCTTTTCTACCAGGAGCATAAATTCCTGTTGTTCTTCCGGCGTGGACTGCCCGGAGTAGTATCGACTGAACAGGTATCTGAAACGGGATACTGTCATGAAAAGCGATTTGATAATGGTGTCTGAATAAGGAGACGATAAAAAGGAGCGGATGGGTTAGTGCCCCGTAAAAAAAAATTCGATTTAGCAGCAAAGGCATATCAGGAGGAGGAAAGTATTGAGGTCCATACGTGCCAGACAGAAGGCCCGGATAGAGCGCATGGCGTTGGCCAGATGCACTTTGATGGTTTCGGGAGATAATTGCAGGCGGTCTGCAATTTCATTTCTTTTCAGTCCCTCTTCTTTACTTAATTTATAGATGAGTCCCTGTTGAGGAGGTAACTGAGCGATAGCGTTTAAAAGAATCTGCTCATATTCTTTCTGAATAATGGCAGCCTCTCTTATATTATTGACCATGGTAGCAGAGAGTTCTGACTCCATGAGCTGTTCCCTGGCCAGTAATTTGAGTGCGGTGAAAATATGATTGCGTGTAACAGTAAAAAGATAAGCTTTAAAATGACTGATTTCATGCAGCTCCTGGCGTTTGAGCCACATCTTCAGAAAAACATCCTGTACGGTATCTTCTGCCTGTGAGGTAGAACCCAGTAAACGGAAAGCAATGGCGTATATACGGTGACGATAGTGATGGAATACAGCGGCAAAAGCATTGTCATTGCCTTTTGCAAGACTTAACAATAGTTCCCTTTCATTATAGGTATTGACTTCCATACGTGGTTACAGTAGAGKCAAATTACTGTTTTATAACATAGCTTGTTAACGGTAAATTCGCCGGGAATAATATTATTTTAGCTATTAGCGGTTAGCGGTTAGCTTTTAGGAAATGCAGCGAAGGAATAATGGGAATTATAGTGTTATGTTCCTTCGCTGCATTTCCTAAAAGCTAAAAGCTAACTGCTAAAAGCTAACTGCTAAAAGCTAACTGCTAAAAGCTAACTGCTAAAAGCTAACCGCTAAAAGCTAACTGCTAAAAGCTAACTGCTAAAAGCTCTTTTTTCACGACATTTTGAAAAGCCTTAATTTAGAGGTTTAATCCGGACCTAAAAGTGAACCTGGCATTATGGAAATAGTTAATGAAGCAACGTATCAGGCCGCCGCTAAGGTAGCCGGAACCATAGAAGCACATTTTCAGAAACACCTTTCTACAGCGAAAGAGGAAGGGGAAGATGACCTCGCCGTGGTACCTACCTCGCGGCAGGTAGAGAAAATTATTGACGTGGCCTTCTGGGCCAGCTTACGTAAAGAAGAAGGCAACGCAATCCGTATATCACTGGCATTTTTGTCACCCTCACAGGCAGGTAAGCCTTTATTGTTTGAGAAACCGCTGTTGCTCACGCCACAGCTGCTCACCAAGCTGGCACCGGGCGTAGAACGTCCGGGCATACATGTAGGCGTGTGGTTTGAAGGAGATGAACTGTATGTATGGGGAACGACCATTAAATTACCGAACCTCTGTTTTGTACTGGATGTTTCCGAGCCGGGATTGCTGGTGGTGAAACACCGTCGCGCTGCCGGGTTGGGCAAGTTTACCAATGTGGCCGTATTACGCGGCGACCAGATAAAGGTGGTGAATGAAGACAGTGGCCTGCTGCCCGATAGTCCGGCTATCCTTAAATCACTGCTGGGCCTCACGCCTTCCTGTTTATGGAATAATGGGGTGAATGTGCTGATACAGATTGCCGTATCCATGCGGGCACATAAGCGAGGCGGTATTTTACTGGTAACACCATCCAAAAGTGACGCCTGGCGCGAGTCTATCATACATCCCCTGCAATATCCCATCAATCCTGCCTTTTCAGGCGTAGCGGATCTGCTGCGTTATGACGGTAAAAGTGTAACAGAAATTTTCTGGCAGAATGCCCTTCGGAGAGAAGTAGAAAATATTACCGGTCTTACTGCTGTAGATGGGGCTACCATCGTCAACGATCAGCAGGAACTACTTGCCTTTGGCGCTAAAATAACCCGGGCTAAAGATGCCTGGCCGGTAGACAAAGTACTACTGGCAGAGCCGATTGAAGGTGGTACTCCGACATTGATCCATCCATCGGCGATTGGTGGTACCCGGCATTTGTCGGCCGCACAGTTTGTGCATGATCAGCACGATTCGCATGCACTGGTGGCTTCACAGGATGGCTATTTCACCGTATTTTCCTGGTCGGCGCGGCAACAGCTGGTACAGGCACACCGGATAGATATATTGTTGTTGTAATCGGTATCATCGCGGATCAGACAAGCATCCGCTGGAATATTCTTTACTTTGCCACCATTATATGGATCGATACTTTATTATTAATAAGCCACACAACATGGTTTCGCAGTTTGTGAGCTCGCATCCGGTGAGACTCCTGGGGGAACTGGATTTTGATTTCCCGGAAGGCACGCATGCGATCGGACGGCTGGACAATGATTCGGAAGGATTATTAATATTAACCACCAACAAAAAAGTAACGCGGCTGTTATTCCAGGGCAAGGCGCCACATGAGCGCACTTACCTGGTCAGGGTAAAGGGCATCATGAGCGAAGCCACTTTACAGCGGCTAAAAGAAGGTGTTGCTATTTGCATTGCTGAAGGGCAGGAATATATTACCACACCCTGTCGCGTAAACATCGTAGACCGTCCTCCCGGTTTATTTGATCATCCCCGGGAGTTACCCAATAATGCACCGCATACCTGGTTAACGATTACGTTGACAGAAGGAAAATTTCACCAGGTAAGAAAGATGGTAGGAGCGGTGCATCACCGGTGTCAGCGCCTGATCCGCGTATCTATTGAAGACTTATTGCTGGGCGACCTGCAGCCGGGAGAAGTAAAGGAGTTTGCGGAAGAAGAATTTTTTTCCCTGCTGAAAATTGATGACTATAAAGATTAGTGTATCCATATAAGAAATTGTTTTTTATAAAGATGTATCCTGCACAGTCGTCAATTTTGCTACAGGATTAGAGAAGATCGCATTAGGTTAACGGGTTGATTCTTATTACGTTTGCGCTTTGGAATCATGTTTTAACGAGATATTATTATGAGGAAACTTTTCTGGCTTGCAGGGGCTTTGTGTTTAGCGCTGCAGGTTACTTCCGCGCAGTCACCGCGCTACCCCATCATTCCCTATCCGCAACAACTGGTGGCTAAAACCGGCACATTTGTGATCACCCCGGCTACCAGCCTGGTATTGCCGGAGGATCCTGCGCCATTTTTAATTGAAACGGCCCAACTGGAACTGTTGTTGACCCAGGCATTGGGTAGGCCGTTGCCGACAGCGAAGAAGGCGGTGAAAGGAGCGATTGTATTGCGCCAGAACCCTGCGCTGGCAGGAGAGGAGGACTATACGCTGGATATCAGAGGAACGCAGTTGCTGATCACTGCAAAAACAGGCACCGGTTTTTTCCGTGCTATTCAAACATTGCGGCAGTTGATGCCGGCCAGCATAGAAGATGTCAATACTCCTGATCTGACAAAAATCATTCTCCCTGCGATGCAGTTGAAAGATCATCCGGCCTACGGCTGGCGTGGTATGCACCTGGATGTGTCGCGTCATTTCTTCTCAGTGGATTATCTCAAAAAATTCATTGACCTGCTGGCATTATATAAAATGAATAAGCTGCACCTGCACCTGACCGATGACCAGGGCTGGCGCATTGAAATAAAGAAGTACCCGTTGCTCACGTCTCAGGGCGCATGGCGGGAATTCAACAACCAGGATTCCGTGTGCATGCAGAAGTCGGTGAATAATCCTGATATGGCTATTGATACCTCGCATATCATCCATAAAGATGGTAAAACATTGTATGGTGGCTTCTATACACAGGAGCAGATGAAAGACGTGATCCGGTATGCCGCTGCACGTCATATTGAAATTGTTCCGGAAATAGATATGCCGGGACATATGATGGCGGCCATCAGGGCTTATCCATTCCTGGCCTGCAGCAGTGAGTTGGGCTGGGGTAAAACTTTCTCCACACCGATTTGTCCTTGTAACGAATCTACTTTTAAGTTTGCCGAAGATGTGTTTACAGAGATCGCCGCATTATTTCCTTCAAAATATATTCACCTCGGCGCCGATGAAGTAGAGAAAACCAGTTGGGCCTCAGCGCCTGGCTGTGCGGAAGTGATGAAAGCCAATAACCTGAAAACGGTGGAAGAGCTGCAAAGTTATTTTGTAAAAAGGATGGAGAAATTTTTTCAGTCGAAAGGTAAAACGCTGATTGGCTGGGATGAAATCCTGGAAGGTGGTATTAGTCCTACTGCAGTGCTGATGTACTGGCGCTCATGGGTACCTGATGCGCCGATAAACGCAGCCAGACATGGCAACCAGGTGATCATGACACCCGGAAATCCGCTGTACTTCGATGGTATGCCTGATCGCAATTCTATTTATAACGTATATCATTTCCAACCGATCCCTAAAGGATTAACGGCGGATGAAGCCACCCATATCATGGGAGCGCAGGCGAATATCTGGACAGAATACATTCCTTCAGAAAAGCGTGCGGACTATATGTTTATGCCACGTATGACTGCCCTGGCGGAAGTGTTATGGACAAACCGCAACGAATACGACAGCTACCTCCAACGGCTGAACGAACAATATAAGCGCCTGGACCTGTTGGGTGTGCACTATCGTTTACCTGACCTGGACGGGTTTACAGAAGATAATGTATTTGTAGACAATGGGACGCTGGATGTGAAGAAGCCACTAACGGATATGACTATCCGCTATACCACAGACGGCACTATTCCGGGTGACAATGCCACCATATTGCCGGCACATTATACCATCAGTGAGCCACAAACCATTAAGCTGGCGGCTTTCAGCCCAGCAGGCAACCGCGGTGATATTTATACGCTGCACTACCGCAAAGAAGCCTACCGCAAAGCTACCGTGGTTAAAGATGCGCGTCCGGGTTTGAAACTGGATTACTATGCAGGTATTTTTAAAAGCGCGGCTAAAATAAAAGAACAATCCGACAGCAGCATCCGCGTAAACAATGCCATTATTCCGGAAGGAATGGGCAAGGGTGGCGGTGCATTCGGCGCCCGCATACAGGGTTACATCAATGTACCTGTTACCGGTATTTACAGTTTTTACCTGACCGTTGATGACGGAGGGATATTATATATAGATGACCAGGAAGTAGTGAATAATGATGGCTGGCATGCTCCTTTTCAGAAGAGCGGGCAGGTAGCACTGGAGAAAGGCTGGCATCCGGTGAAGGTAGCATTTGTAGAAGGTGGCGGTGGTTATACCCTTAAACTGGAATACAGTGTGAATGGCAGTAAGCTGCAACCGGTGCCCGACAGTTGGTTTGGAGCAGGAAGATAATAAAGCAATACCTAACTATAGGAGCGGATGACGATAATTCATCCGCTCTTTTTTGTTTATATAAAGTGCATTTTTTTGTTATTTTTATGGCATTATGCGCATTATAAAAATACTATTGTTCCTGTTAACCATTGGTCAGGTGGCATTTGCAACGGATGCTGCGTTGGCAAAAATACTGGCCTCCCTTAGTGGAGAGCAAAAAACATTGTTGTACCAGTATGGTACATTAAACACCTGGGCAACTCCGGCACAGGCAGACAGCTTCTGGCGGCAGCATCAAACGGAGCTGACCAATATTTCACAAGAGGATGGAAAGTTGCTGGCTACGGAGCTACTGGCTAATACAGAGCTGGTGTATTCTATTAAGAAGCCTTCTCGCCTGCAGGCACTCAGGGGTGTGTTTACCGCTTCCCGCCTGTTACTGGGGCTGGCAGGGCTGGTAGGGGCCTTTGCGTTGCTGATGTTGCTGGGTAAGTATATGCCGGGAATATGGAAATGGCTGGTGCTGCGTTTTTCCGGGGTATTCCGCTTGCTGTTTTCGCCACGTATGCTCAGCTGGGAACTGCTGGCAGTGGGCATTGCCATTGTTTACTTTGGTCCGATGTTGTCGGACGTGATGCTCCGGACGGCAGTGATCCATCTTGGATTTGCGCTGATATGGACGCAACTAACGGCGATAGCTACACGTCAACATGGCGCCAAACAGTATGTGGATGTTATCCGGCGCAGCTACAGTAATGAGTATAGTCCGCTGAGGATATTTGTCAATATATCTGTTCCTGCCTTACTTGTTTCCGCGGCGATATTCCGCGTGATGTGGGTGTGTCCGGATACCTGGTACCGTTACGAGGTGATTGTGCCGGTGATGATCGGCATATTTGCGTTGCCACCGTTGCGTGGCATGGAAGGGATTGTAAGCCGGATGTTGTTTCCATTCCGGGAGTCTCATCTGAGAGCCCAGGACCGGCGTTTAGCTGCTTACATTGTGATATCAATAGTAGTGTGGATCATATTGTTGGTATTGCCGGTGCTTTTGTATGAGTCGCTGCTGATGCTGACCATTTTCGTGGCGGGGCTGTTGTTTGTGTTGTCGATTGCAGAAGTGACGCATTGCGGCCCCGGAAATTACTGGTGGCTACAGGCGATGACGCTGATCTTCCTGTTTGCCGCCGTGATGGTGGGTGCCCAACGGGGGCTGCTTTTCCTGACCTGGGCGGGTATGGGAGGTTTGGTGGTATATTTACTCATCAAGTATTGGGAAGTACCCGCGGTATTCGGCTGGAGCTGGAAGAACAAAAAGGGCTGGGGCGCACTGGGCATGGCTTTGCTGATATGGGGTATTGCCACATTGATTCGTTCGCATCCGGAATGGTTTGTGCTGTTTCGTGGGTAGTTTAATAAGATTTAATGTAAAATTTGATGTAAAAGTGTATTTTTGCGCTCCTTACCTGTATCGAATTTAATTAATTTAAGATACGCGTAGATCTGAATAACGTACTGACAAGGCTTCTCAGGGCCTCCAAGGCGTTCGTAGGGTCTACGCTTTTTTATTTCCCTGATATTTTTTTGCCCCGGCTGGTACTATTAGCGTTTATAACAGATATGTAACGAAGGCTATTCCTTTTTATGAGCGGTGATGATTCATAGCGGAAATGTAATAGATTCAATAATTGTATTTTCTACGCTTAATTGTTTTAAATCACGTTATGGTGAGAACACTTGCATTTTTAGCATTGCTTGGCCTGGGCAGCAGTGTGGCCGCACAACAGCAGGCGCCGGCCTATCCACTGATCACACATGATCCTTATTTTAGTATCTGGTCAACCACAGATGAGTTGAATGGTAGCTCCACCACCCATTGGACGGGCGCTTCCCAATCACTCACCGGCCTGGTAAAAGTAGACGGCGTTACCTATCGGGTACTCGGACAAAACGTGCAAAGCTATCAGGCGGTTGTGCCCACGAGCGATGAAAAGGCATACGAAGTAAAATACACTGAAACGGCGCCCGCAGGTGAGTGGATGCAGGCTGCCTATGACGACAAAGCCTGGAAGACAGGCAAAGCGCCGTTCGGCGATAACTCCGGCATGGGCGGCACTCCCTGGCACAGTCATGACCTCTGGACCAGGAGAACATTCGATGCAGGTGACTTATCATCTGCTGAGTTATTTTTAAAGATATCTCACGATGATAATATTAAAGTATACCTCAACGGAGAAGAGATTTACAATTACGAAGGCTGGCTGAATAAATATATTTATCTCCCTATTCCAGATGCTGCAAAAAGTAAATTAAAGCCCAAAGGCAATGTATTGGCTATTCATATCCTTAATACCGCCGGTGGCGCTTTCCTGGATGCCGGTATTTCGCGTTTAGCTGCTGCTCCCGGGGAGAAAGGCATAGAGAGAGGGGTACAGACTGCCGTGCACACCAACGCCACGCAAACAGGCTATAACTTCACCTGCGGCAAAGTAGACCTCACGCTTACGTTCACCTCTCCCTTGCTGATGGATGACCTGATGCTGCTGTCGAGGCCCGTATCTTATATTTCCTATAAGGTAGCCGCCAATGACAACGCGAGCCACCAGGTAACTGTATATTTCGGTGCTTCCTCCAACCTGAGTGTGAATGTGCCCTCACAGCCGGTTACCGCTACTAAATATACTTCCGGCAAACTATCTGTTTTAAAAGCAGGCACCAAAGAGCAGCCAATACTAAAGAAAAAAGGAGATGACCTGCGTATCGACTGGGGCTACATGTATGTGGCCGCACCAACCGCCGCACATCCCATACAATACATCAGCGCTGCTAGCGATGCCATGCAGGCGTTTGCCAACGGTACTACTCCCGGCACCAAGCAGGATAAGGAACTGATGTTAAGTACTGTTGTGAACCTGGGCACTGTGAACAGCACCGCTAAAGAACAACTGTTCCTGCTCGGCTATGATGACCTGTTTGCCCTGCAGTATTTCAATACCAACCTCAAAGCCTGGTGGAAAAATGATGCCACCCAAACCATCGATAAACAATTGAATGCTGCCTACACGGACTACGCCAGCATACTGGATAAGTGTACTAAATTCAACGAACAGCTACATAAAGACGCCGTGAGCACCGGTGGAGAATCTTATGCCAAACTCTGTGAACTGGCCTATAGACAAGCCATTTCCGCACATAAGCTGGTAAAGAGTCCACAGGGAGATATCCTTTTTCTTTCCAAAGAAAATTTCAGCAACGGATGCATCAATACCGTAGATGTCACTTATCCATCTGCTCCGTTATTTCTCCTTTACAATCCTGATTTGCTGAAAGGCATGATGAATGGCATCTTCTATTTTTCTGAAAGTGGTAAATACACCAAGCCTTATGCAGCGCATGATCTGGGCACCTATCCGCTGGCCAATGGTCAGGCGTATGGCGAAGGTATGCCAGTAGAAGAATCCGGCAACATGCTCGTATTAGCAGGCGCCATCGCCCACGCAGAAGGTAATGCCGACTACGCCAAAAAACATTGGGCTACCTTAACTACCTGGGCCGAATACCTGCTGAAAGAAGGCTTCGATCCCGCTAACCAGTTATGTACCGATGACTTTGCAGGACACCTGGCACGTAATACCAATCTCTCACTCAAAGCTATCGCCGGTATCCGTGCATATGCCATGCTGGCGCGCATGTGCGGTCAAACAGCTGTAGCAGATAAATATGAAAACAGCGCCAAAGAAATGGCCGCCAACTGGATTAAACTCGCAGATGATGGCGATCATTTCAGTCTCGCTTTCGAAAGCAAAAACACCTGGAGTCAGAAGTACAACATGGTATGGGATAAAGTGCTGAACTTTCACCTCTTTCCCTCTGACGTGTACAAGAAAGAAATAAATTTCTATCTCACGCAGCAACATAAATACGGTCTCCCACTGGATAGCCGCAAGACTTACACCAAGTCCGACTGGATTATGTGGACAGCGGTATTAACTGACAACGCCGCTGATTTCAATGCATTCATTGAGCCGTTATACATCTATGCTACGGGCACGACTACACGTGTTCCACTCAGCGACTGGCACGAAACCACTGATGGCAAAATGGTAGGCTTTCAGGCGCGTAGTGTAGTAGGAGGGTATTTTATGAAGATGTTGGATGCGAAGTTTAACCCGTGATATTTTAACTCTTCCCGCGTTGCCTGGAAGGGCTTTTTTATAGCGTTTTATATATATCAGAAATGTAGCTGAGATAAATAATTAAAAATGAAGTGAATAAAATTTGGAAGTAATTTAGAAATTCCTATCTTTGCACTCCGTTAAACAAACGGGTGTGAATGATTCCCTAGCTCAGTTGGTAGAGCAATACACTTTTAATGTATGGGTCTTGGGTTCGAGTCCCAAGGGGATCACAACAAAGAATACAAACAGTATCAAAGCCGCATAAATCGCACGATTTACGCGGCTTTTCTGTTTTGGGACTACAAA
>NZ_JBFTHG010000020.1:0-118706 GCF_056394125.1 Chitinophaga sp. 10T418 | reverse complement strand
CAACAATCCTCTACAACTACTACTGCTCACGATCACCGTTGCTGCGGTATCTTTTAAAATATAACTGATCCGTTCCAAAGGATAATCCTGCTCAATGGGCACATAAGCACCGCCAGCCTTCAATATCCCCAGGATGCCCACTATCATATCAGCAGAACGTTCTATGAACAGCGGCACTAACGTATTAGCCTCTACGCCGTTTTTGCGGAGATGAACCGCCAACCGGGTAGCACGTGCATCCAGTTCCTGGTAAATCATAGACTGGCCTTCAAATACCAATGCAGTCGCCTGCGGGGTACGGGCCACCACTGCCGCAAACATATCCACGATCGTTTGATCTGTTCCGGCTAACGCCACCTGGTTATTTGCAGATAACAGCAGTTCACGTTCAGCCGTTGTTAACAGCTCAATATCATTGAGCTGCTTTACTTCATTATCAATTACCTGCAAAAGCACATGATGGAACTGTGCAGCTATCTGCTGCACATAAAACGTATCCAGCAGATCACTGTTATAACTGAATAATAGCCTGGTAGTTTCTCCCGTATGAATGATGATGGTTAAAGGATAGTTGGTATGCGGATGGGCCTCCAGGTTGGTCATTTTCAGTTGCCAGTCTTTTAATGCCAGCACACTGTTCAACGGGTAGTTCTGAAACGTGATGGAAGTATCGAACAAATCACCTGTTATACCGGTACTTTGCTGAATATCCTTTAACCCTGTGTATTGATATTTACGGCATTCCTGCTGGTTTACCTGAAGTTGCTGCAACCATGCAACAATATCATTCTCCGGTTCCACGGTAGTATGCAATGGCAGTGTATTGATAAACATACCTACCCGTTGTTCCATTCCCGGTAATTCTTCCGGGCGGCCGGCAACTGTAATACCAAAAACAATATCCTTACGGCCGGTATAACGGGACAACAGATAGCTCCACACTCCCTGCATCAACGTATTTTGTGTGATACGATGACGGCGGGCATAGGAAGTAAGCCTGTCAGTCACGATAGCATCCAGCTGTAGCATATGTTCCTTATAAACGCCCAATCCTTTTGTCCGGCCAGCCACAGTGCCAATGAAAGGCAACAAGCTTCCTTCACTGATCCTGTTCAGATAATTACCCCAATACTGCAATGACTGTGCTTTATCCTGACGGTCCACGAAACGTATAAAATCTTCAAATCTGTCTTCCATTGTGATGACCGGCATGCTGCCAATAGTGACAGTCTCATAGTACTGCAGCAGTTCTGCCAGCAACACCGGCAATGACCAACCATCTAACAGGATATGATGGAACGTCCATAATAACCGGTAATGATCATCTTTCAGCCGTATCAGGCAGCAGCGCGTCAGCGGAGCTTCGCTAAAATCAAAGCCCTGACGACGATCTGTTTCTTCATATTGCGATATGGCGTCCAGCTGTTCGTTTTCCTTCAGATGCCGGTAATCCAGCACGGTTACCGGTAGTTTCACCTCCCGGAGCACACACTGAACAGGAACACTGAATTCATCGTAATAGAAAACACTGCGTAAAATAGTATGCTGTTCTACCAGGTGTTGCAGGCCCTGTAAGAGTATTGTTTCGTTTAATGTACCCAGATCACAGGTTAATTGTTCCAGATAAACATCTGCTTGCTGATTATACAATGAATGAAACAGGATACCCTCCTGTAAGCCACTCAGTCGATATAAGCCGGTTATTTGCTGACGCCTTGGAACACCTTTGTAAGGAACATCCAGGAATTTATCCAATGCATCATGATTGATATACGCGCCCAATCCATAATCAGCAGGTGTAAATGAAACAACCTGCTGTGAGGCACAATGCGCTATCAGCATTTGCAGGTTTGATAAATAATCTGAAGCCAGTTTTTCTATATCAGTTATGTTATAGTGCCGGGTACTATAACGCCAGTTCAATACAAGCACTCCGTCCTGAATATAACTGTCAATAACGATTTTCTCCTGAACAGGATGTGTTTCACCGGCAAAAGCCTGCAGGGAGTCCATGGAGGCACTCAGATAATCATTGCGACTCAGCAGGCTATCCAGCTGCCCGAGGTAATTAAACAGGATATCCCAGGGATTATTCCCCTGCAGGGAAGGTACTTTGTTGATGTATTTCAATACCCCATATCCGATGCCCTTATCCGTTACTTTACGCAATTGCTCTTTCACCTCTTTTATCAGTGCTGAATGATCATCTGTTTGCATCTCCAGCACTACCGGGTACATGCTGGTAAACCAGCCTACTGTACGGCTGTTGTCTATGCCGGCGGCAATATCTTCCCTGCCGTGCCCTTCCACTCCTACCACTACACTACGGCTATTATTCCATACATTGAGTGTTAGCGTGAGTGCACTCAATAAAATATCATTGATCTCTGTGTGATAGGCCTTAGGCACTTCCTGCAGCAGACGCTGTGTCCGGACTGCATCCAGCCGGACTTCCAGCCGGTCAACATCAGCCGTGATAATGCCGCCATCATAAGTATGTGCTACCCTTAACGGGCTATATTTTCCAGCGATTTTTTCCCAATAGGATTGTTGGTTTAATAAGTGGGGCAACCTGCTATAGTTTTCCAATACATTGTACCACTGACGGTAAGAACTACCTTTGTGGCTAAGTACACCGGTCATTTCAGGTGCTGCTGTATTCAGCAGCAACACTACATCTTCCAATAAAATCCTCCAGGATACGCCATCTACAGCAAGGTGGTGAACTATCAGCAGTAAACGGTGATGTTCTTCTTCCTCCGGTGTGAGCAATAGTACTGCGCGGAAGAGAATACCTTTTTCAATATGCAGACTACGCTGGTATTCTTCCTCTTTCGCTGCAATGGCTGACGGTAATATCGCCGGGGCGACATCACGCAGGTCAAGTATTTCCAGCGGAGCTTCATAGTCGCCGTAGGACTGTTTCCAGGTACCATCGGAATATTTATACCCGAAACGCAGCGCATCGTGATGGCGTACCAGTTGTGCAATAGCCATTGAAAGTTTATCCGTACCGGTTGTTTTGGTTACTTTCAGCAGCACGCTTTGATTAAAATGGGTACTGGTATTGCCTGTTGTTTCAAAATAAAATTGCTGTATGGGTAACAGTCCGCTGGTGCCGGTAAGTAATCCCTGCTCACCGGCAAGTGTGTTATCCTCCTGCAACAACAGGAACGAAGACAGTGCAGCTATGGTTTGACAGGCAAATAAATTACGGGGCTGCAACGCATAACCCGATCGCCTGGCGCGGCTTACCAGTTGGATCGTAATGATGGAATCGCCACCTAATTCGAAAAAGTTATCGTATATGCCTACCCGTGATACACCCAGCAATTCCTCCCAGATAGCTGCCAATGTTTGTTCCCGTTCATTGCGGGGCGCTACATAATCCTCTTCCAGCAACACATTCATATCTACCGCAGGCAAGGATTTTTTATCTATTTTTCCGTTTGTGCCAAGCGGTAATTCATCCAGTGGTATTAAAAAAGATGGCACCATGTAACCGGGTAATTTTGATTGTAAAAAGACCAGGATAGCGCTTTTATCAAAATCACCCCGGGGTACCACATAACCTATCAACCCCTGATTATCTTTCCTTGGTACTACTACCGCCTGACTTACCAGTTCACATTGCAGCAACAGACTCTCTATTTCACCCAGTTCGATACGATAACCGCGGATCTTTACCTGGTCGTCTTTCCGGCCCAGGTATTCGATATTCCCATCCGGTAACCATCTTGCCTGGTCGCCGGTACGATACATCCTTGTATGCCCTGTTTTTAGAAATGGATTATTAAAAAATCGCTGAGCCGTTAATTCCGGACGATTGAGATATCCACGTGCCACCTGTATCCCTCCAATGTGCAACTCTCCCGGCACGCCTATAGGTGTTATGTTGCCGGATGTGTCCAGAATGTATAAGGCTGTATTGGCAACAGGTTTGCCGATAGGTACTATTTCAGGGCTACTGCTGTCTTCCGGCGCTGGCCAGCAGGTTACATCTATTGCCGCTTCTGTTGGGCCATACAGATTATACAAACCTGCAGGGATCTTCGTTTGTTTGAAAGCCTGTACCTGTTGTGGCAGCAAGGGTTCTCCACTGCAAAGTACACGACGTAAACAGGAGCAATCCCCGGTAGTAATATTTTCCAGGAAAACATGCAACATGGAAGGCACAAAATGGATGGTAGTAATCCCCTGCCGGACGATAATTTCCTTCAGATAATCAGCATTCTTATGTTCTTCAGGTAACGCAAATACCAGCCTGGCACCTGTGATCAGCGGCCATAATAATTCCCATACAGATACATCGAAACAAAAAGTATTTTTTTGCAATACTGCATCGGTACTATCAAGATGAAAGTAATCCTGTGCCCATAGCAAACGGTTCAACAACCCTCCATGCTCATTCATTACGCCCTTGGGCTGACCGGTAGTGCCGGAAGTATAAATTACATACGCCAGGCTGGCTGGGGTCAGCGAATTGCATGGCGCGGTGCGGGGATAAGCCGCTATACTGCTGTTGTCGCCGTCCAATGTGATCACCCGGATATTGTCTGCCGACTGTAAACGCGGAGCAGATGCCATAGTAGTGAGTACGATGCCGGCACCGGTATCTGTGAGCATATAACCTATCCTTTCTGCCGGATAATCAGGGTCGATGGGTACATAGGCACCTCCAGCCTTTAATATGCCCAAAATGCCTGTTATCATTTCTTCAGAACGTTCCAGGCAAACAGGCACCAATGTTTCTTCTTTTACCCCCTGGCTTTGCAGGTAATGCGCCAGTTGATTGGAGCGCTCGTCCAGTTGCCGGTAGTTGATAGCAGTCTCTTTAAAAACCACGGCGATTGCATCAGGAGTACGCGCTACCTGGGCGGCGAACAGATCCAGCCAGGTTTTGTCGCCAGGATAGGCTACCGCAGTATCATTGTACGTTAACAACAACCTATGTTCTTCCTCCGGCAGGATACTGATTTGTTCGACAGGATCCTCCAAACCATTCTTAAACTGTCGTAAAATATGCATAAGACGGCTTGCCAGCAACGGCATCTCTTCCGCAGAGAAGAACTGTTCCTGGTAATCCATCCTTAACTGTATAGGTTGTTGTTTGCCGTAATCTTTCCACATCAGTTCCAGTGGAAATGAAAGGTCCGGGTTAGACAGTGTGGTGGTAGTGGCTTTTATATTTCCTTCCATCTCCAGTTCCATATCCAGCAACGCATA
The DNA here is from genome assembly GCF_056394125.1 of Chitinophaga sp. 10T418. Classification (NCBI taxonomy): domain Bacteria; kingdom Pseudomonadati; phylum Bacteroidota; class Chitinophagia; order Chitinophagales; family Chitinophagaceae; genus Chitinophaga; species Chitinophaga sp. 10T418. The sequence continues at coordinate 113,480 of NZ_JBFTHG010000020.1, read as the reverse complement.
GTTTACGATCACCTCAATCAGGTAATCGTTGATATGGCCGATCTGCATCATTTTTTTCAGATCGCTGACCAGATAGTTCTGATAACGGTAATCTTCCCTTTGGGTAGAAGCGATCTGTTTCAGCAGTTCGAGCAAAGGAATATCCGGTTGATACACTCCTTTAAAAGGTATAACTCCCATAAACATACCGGCGATGGTACGTAACTGTTTCGTTCTCCTTTTATGTAAAGGAACACCAAAAACGAAGGACGTTTGCGACGTTGATTTAGCAAAATAAATCATTAAGGCAGCAATCGTTAATTGCTGCAAATTCACACCCGATCGTTTTTCCAATTCATCCATCCAGGCTTTATCCTCCGCTGTGATATCAAGCAGGTAGGTTCCTCCCTGTTTCTGATGTGCTGCCCCCTGTCTTTTCTTCAACACGCTATCCGGTTTCTCACCAATTCTGGCCTTCCAGTATATACCTTCCCTCGCATATTCCTCTGAATCCCAATAAGTATGCGCCCTGATGGCTTCTTCTTTATAAGAAGGAAAACTGAAAATTGTTTCCACACCAGTCACCAGCGCATTATATTTTTTTGCGAGATATTGGAAAACCGCAGCCACCCCTACACCATCGGTTACAAGGTGATGATATTTAAAATACCACCAATGTTCCTGATCACTGATCCTGATAAGATAAAACTCATACAGCAATGCATCTTCGCCTAATTTAAAAGGGATGTTCAGCCGGTCTTTTATCCATAGCTCCATGGCAGCATTATTACCAGGTATGTCAGTGGCATCCACTTCCTTCATGTGATATGACAAAGAGCTGTTATCAAAATACAGATGCGGTGTATCATCTGTGATACTGAATCTCATTCTGAGTGCATCAAATACCGCAGGCAATGAGTAAACGGCGGCAACAAATTTTTCTTTATCAAGTGTACCTGCTATTTTCAGGTAGCCACCTGTGTTATAATGAGAGCTGTCAGGATATATCAATTGATCCATGAAAATATCATGCTGTGCGGGATGGAGCGAAATCATCTGTTGGAACATATTGTTTTATATTTTGAGTATGGTAAATTATTAAGTAGTGATAGGAACAGGCAAATAAAGCCCGCCCTGCGCCCTTTCAGGCAGCAGATCAGTAGTAAGCCGCTTATATACCGGCTATGTAACTAAATATCGGGGGAACTATTCGGAGATAGTAGCAAATGGATAGTAACAAAAAGCTGCCGGTAATCTGCATGATTACACCGGTGTTAACACACTTTACGACACTCAAAGTAAAGGACATAGCTGTCGCAGATGTGAGTACATATTTGTTTCACACTATAAGGCTTCCCTACGATAATTAATTATGTAAAAGCTAATGGGTAATGTTTTGTAACATCTACTCCAGCTTGCATAGAAAAAACCAGATTATATCTGGTTAGAAAGAAAAGTAAATTCAAATCATAAGCATCAGCGGATCTTTCCAGACTATTATGCAGATCTGAAAGAAGGTATGCTGATAAATAAAAAGAGCAATCATTTACCCCATGGATATTTCCACCTCCGGGTTATGATTGAGGGATGGACATAGCTTCCACGTTGATGGCTGGGTTATATTAAACGGAGCACTGCGGATATGGTTCAAAGGAACTAAGCTGATTGAGCCTCATAAAATACGAGTATTAAAATGTTAAGTCTCATTGACAATAAAAAGTTTCCTGGATGTTGTGTTTTTCGTTGGGTTTCCGGTTATTTGAGTTGGTGTTGGTTTTGTTGTTATTTTTTTAGTAGTCGAAGAAAAGTATGACTAAAATTATGAATAAAAAAACAACAATGAAATTTTTTTTTTTAAAACTTAGGCATGATATAAACAGCGCATCAAAATATATATGTTATGCTGTTTAAAATAACTGCATTTCAAACAGCATAACATATCGGAATATTCAATTTCACGGCAATTGGAAAGCAGGCGTCATGGTAGTGCCATCAGCTGCACCGGTAGGTGTTTCCACCAGTTTACGCGCCATGAGGGACAGCCCAAACATAGTCCCTACCGCTTCCTGCAAAAATCCGGGTTCCCCATTGAATGTACGATGTAATGCCTTTAACATGGCCTGATAGGCCTGTGCAAACTGTACAGACAATATTTGTGCACGGGAGTTTTCCGGATAATTAACCAGTTGCGGATCATCTTCTATAGGCCATACACCATTAGCATCAAATGATATTTTAGCTCCTGTATAAGAAAAGCCACCACCTTTTTTTCGAACCAGATGATGTCCGTTTACTATTTCCGCAAACTTGTAGTAATGCGCCAGCTCACCATCACCATCCTCCGGATTGGAGGAAGACACCCCTTCTCCCTGATCTTTTATCTGTTCCAACGCAACCAGCGCATCCTGTAAATTCTTTATAGCGAACAACTTTCCTTGTCCGTTCCATTCCTTCACCTGTTTATCAATATTACCAAAAGTAATTTTCCCTGCCTTATTCAAATCAATCAATCCTCGTTTGATCTCATCATAAAACCAGCCAATGGTATAGGGATTTGTTCCTTCCGGCCATTGCTGATTCAGTGCTTTCATCCTGGTTTGAATCATTTCCTCCGGTTCTTCAATGGTCATAAAGGTATCACGGATATGTTCTATAGAGCAACGCCGTAAATGCACGGTGAGACCTGCTCTCAAACCTCCCGGCAATGCAGCGGGATAGCGTGGTACAAATCCGGGATGCACCATATCAGGACTACCACCGATAGCAATCAACAGGTTTGATACCAATGCCATATGCAGCATTTCTTCCATTACAATACCTCTGATCAATTCAGCCACTTCTATATTATATCCCTGTTTGATACTATACAAAGCGCACAGGTAAGGGGGAATAGTGGCATGCTCCAGCTCCAGTGCCGTTTGCAATGCCAGCTTCAGACTATCAATACTATCCAGTTTCATATACACCGGGTTGTCCAGCCACTTACGGATCATCTCCAGCTTTGCAGCAGAAAGGTCGCGCGTTACCGGCATATAATTAGGACTTGTGACCGGCAGCCTGAAAACATTTTTCATAACATGCAAACGCTGAATAACACTGGCATAGTTAGACAAGTCGACAATAGGCTTCATCACCGGATACAGATTGGCATACTGCTGAAAAATAGGTTGTACATGCTCCATCCAGGTTGGTTGATCTGGCACCTGGTACCCGGAATATACTTTTGCCATAATGGTGTCATTACTCCGTATATCCCCTGCGGCATAACCAATATAATATACCTGCCCATCAATAAAATCTCTCGGTGTTCCGGGATCACTGGCGGTAACAGGTATTTCTGCTACACCATTTACATTAGTCATAACATTGGCAGGGAAAGCCAGGTGAGATGGTGCGCCCGGTTTAGCTCTCCGTCCCGGCACATTAAACAGCCGGATGGACTGGTTGCTGAACGGTTTTCCGAAAGCACTGGCATATATCCTGGCAGTTTGTTTTTCTCCGGGATTTAACCGGAAGGTAAATGCATCGGCACGCAGGAATGTCCCGGTGGTATTTTCCTGCAGCAATGTTCTGCCGGATGCAGAATGAAAGATAGCCAATGGATTTTGCTCAATTAATGCGGCTGTTGCAGGTGTAAAAGGAATGGATACAATACCGGCAGTAGCAGCATACCAATTGGTGTCTCCATAATTTATCTCTCCCAATAATACCGGTCCACCTGAAGCCGGCAATACAGCCAGATAAATCTGGTCTACATCAGCCAGTACTCCCTTCTCAGTAGGCAAACTATTCCCCAGGTCAACATGTACCACGCCATCACCCACTTTACAGTAAGCCGTGTTAAGACTAATACGCGCAGCAGGATTAGGAAACAGCGCCCGGCCATTTACAAAATGCAGCGGTTCATCCGGAAGATATCTGCCGATAGCTCCTGTAATCCTGCCAAAAAGAAAAGTAGCGGAAGCAGGATTAAAATCAAACGCATCCAGGTTGAACTTGATGCTCAGCTTGTCCGGCGCCTCTCCTGACGGCAGGCCTGCAGTCAGTTCTTCCAGGAAGCGGGATCTTATGTTATGATTCCATCTTCCAATATTTAAAACGCTTTGATAAACAGCACCACTACCAACATCGCCGAAAATTGCATCCTGTGCACGTAACCAGTAATCACTGAAAGCCGCCACTTCATAGTCGCCCTGAAAAGCAGCATCATCGCCATTGCCAACTACTACCTGGAAGCCCCATAGTTCCGTTGTTTTTTCATCGGTATCCAGATCTGCCATTTTACCATCCACACGGCTGTCCATTCCGCTCAATGGCATTCCGATAATAGCATCTAAAGCCGCATCGTCGCAGGTAGTACCATCAAGGTAAGTAACCCCCTGAACTGTACAATTATACAATCGCCAGCTGCCGGTTCCATTAGGACTGGGACCTCCATTTCCTATCGGATAAGCAGGTAGCTGATAACTGGTCTGGAAATTATCATTATCATAATAACCCCTGGGATTATTAACTGTCGGGATATCGGACTCAAATTTTCCTGAAAAATGAAGCCGGGGAAATTGCAAATAGCTCATAGATAGTGTTTAAATTAAAGGTGTTCGATTAATGACATACTCATGCCACGGTTATAAAATGATATACACGTTGGATTTCGCCACAGGTGTATGCACCTGTCACGAATTAGTTGTAAGAAAGGGTTGTATGCAGGTTACTCAGCAACGAAAGCTCACAGCTTCCAGGCAAAGCCAGGAAATCTGTACAGTTAACTGAACAACCAATAAAAAAGAAGAGACAATATTAGGAAGGAGGAGAATACTGCTTATTAATTAAAAAATGCTTCCTGATGCCAACCGATAAAATTACGAATGCTTGTTTCATTTCTTAGTCCTTACGTTTCCTTAATAAATCCAGATTACCAATTATAACAACAATATAATGTGTTATCAGGCAGAGGTGGGTGTTACAAAAAAGATATCAGATACACACGGTTTTCATATTTCCTTTACGGCGTTAAAACTACAATGTGATAATGCGATAGGGTCGCAGTCTGATAAAGCTTAACTTATCAAAAAAATCTAAAAACAGTTACAATGATATATTGCATATTGCTTTAACCACCTTACATAGCGCAGATATTCTCTCAGGCTTTAATTTCAAGCATAGTCAGCCCTGCAAACAACTAATATTTTGGTTATCTTGCTACTGAAAAACAGGTTGTCATCTGATGGAAAAAAAACCTTCTTAGTGACAATAATATGCTATTCACCAATAAAACCCTTCTATTATGACAGTAGAACAAATCGCCTCCCGCCTCACAGAACTTTGCCGGGAAGAAAAATTTGATATTGCACAAAAGGAACTTTATGCCGATGATGCCGTCAGCATAGAACCTTACGCCACGCCTGATTTTGAAAAAGAAACCAAAGGACGGAACGCTTTAACGGAGAAAGACAGAAAATTCAGTGCTATGGTGGAAGCCAGGTATGGCACTACTGTTTCAACACCATTGATCACAGGCAACGTTATCGCCTTTGTACTCACTATGGACATCAAAATGATTGGCAAAGACCGTATGAAGATGAGTGAGCTTTGCGTATATCATGTAAAAGACGGTAAAATTATTTCAGAGCAGTTCTTCATGTAATCATACATTTCACCTCGTTGATCAGCGACTTGCGGAAGCGTTATTTCGTAGCTGATTATTTAATTCATCGACCATGATTCCGGCCCTTGAATCAACAACCCCTATCTCTCCGTGAGAAACGAGATTTCTTATTTTGGTTACACGATTGAGTTTATTGATTTGATCCCGGGTTAATACCCCTCTTTGAAAAAGCTCTCTTACTACCTGTTGAAAATGCATGAACTGCCGGGGACGACCAGCGTCAACACCCTGACCTGGAGTTTCAGCCAAAATGTTTCGTGCTGTTTTCTCCAATACAGCAAATTTATCCAGGAACTCACCTCTTGATACCGTCCGGGAATTTCTAACATCGAATGATTCTTTATCTTTTTCAATCAATTTATCTGCTGTATTTTCAATCTTCGATGGATTTACAATAAATATGACAAATACCATTGCCTGGAAAATGGTAAAAATATTAAGGACGCCGACAACTGCTACAAGGAATATGGAGAATGCGCCTAAATCAAATCCATTAAGATAGACCACTAACAAACTAAAAGTTATAGAAAGGCCGGTAAGCCATAGTAAAAATTTTAATCTCGAAAAATATTGCTTTTTAATATCAGCATAAATTTCAATAAGGGTTTCATCCTTTTCTACTTCTTTATCCATTCTTTCGTGGATAAAGAAAAATCCCGCTGCAAGAAAGCCGATTAGCGCTGCAATGGCCTGTGCAGAGGAGCTAAATGTCCAGTAAATATTATCTTCTCCCTTGTACATTATACTAGCAATATGATAGTTACCAAAAGTTCTTGTGATACCCGGATAGCGGGAGCAATCGCTATTCCGGAGGGCTAATATAGAAAGAAATGTGTAAGTATCCTTATTGTGGCGACAGTTTAAACTTAGAAAGTTTACTACATTTAAAGGGAAGTACTCTTTATTTCCGTAAAGCCTTGCAGAAGCATGATAGCGTAAAATAATCCCAACGTCTTTCACATTTAATGAGTTTGAGATTTATTAAGTAACTTTCCTTACACTAAAACAATATCCTATGAGTAAATTTGTTGTCTCCAAAAGCAGCAACGGCGAATTCCGTTTTAAATTAAAAGCTGGTAACGGGGAGGTAATCCTTGTTAGCGAGGGCTACACCTCCAAATCAGGCTGCGACAACGGCATTGAGTCCGTAAGAACCAATTCCCAGGTTGATGAACGGTTCGAGAAAAAAACAGCCACCAATGGGAAACATTATTTTAACCTGAAAGCTTCCAATGGACAAATCATTGGTACCAGCGAAATGTACGAAAGTGCTGCTGGTCGTGACGGTGGCATTGCTGCGGTCAAAAGTAATGCACCTAAAGCAACAGTAGAAGAAGCTACAGCGTAATTTATTTGAAATCCGGCTGGTCAGCACATGCGCTGACCAGCCTCTGGTTAACTTCCACCCCTTCATTCCCCCAGTAAATACCATTATGAAAAAACCGGGACGCGGAAGTATACTACCAATGCCATGCCCCCCGAAATTCAGAATTACTCTGGCATTTTATTTAACAACATAAAAACACACCTCCCCTTTAATCCCCAAAAAAGATAAGTTATCCTAATTAAATAATCCTTCACCTAACATTTATTTTCGAATACAAAAAATATTTTTCACATTGGAAAAGTTTTAATAGTTTAGTTATGGCTTTTTTAGACACGCTCAGTATAGGCAGGAAGACAACCAATGGTATAGCACTCCAGGCAAAGATCAACAAATGCGCTATGACAGAAAAGTCATACCGGTTTTAATGTTACATATCCTACGAACTATTTTAAAACCCTCAAATAACCCAGTACTCCCATGACGGTATCTGTTTAATTCAGGCATCAGGCATATTTGTATCCTATTTGCTGTATATGTTGAATACATAGCACGCAGGATGTTAATGCCCGCTAACCTGTAACGCTTAACAACAACCCATGTTACATCATTTTTCCCGGTAGAATCACAAGTTGATTCTGCATTGGAATACCCATGCTGCATCATTTACATCACCTAATATAAATCACCTGATCTGGCCCACTTTTTCTGCATCATACCCAGCTCCTCCCTGTGGGATATTTTCGCTGGCGATTGTCATTACTCCTGGGCCATATCCTATAATCATAACCTTATGAAAACCTTCGCACTGTTTTTATTGCTTACGTTGTTGACCCTGCCTTTTAGTGGACTGGCTCAGCATAAAAATCCTTCGAACAAACATCTTGATTTTTCAGGGAAAAATATGACTGATTATAATTTCACCACTATGTCCCATAGCGCGCTGATAGACGCAGACTTTACAAACGCTATACTCAATGGCGCCCAATTTCAGAACATGGACCTGACAGGCGCCAATTTTAAAAATGCCACTATGCAGCAATCGGCAAAATCATATGTTGATCTATCTGGCACCACCCTCAATCATACCAGTTTTCAAGGTGCAAAAATGCAGGACGCCAACTTGCAATACGCTGAATTTACTGCTACGGATTTTACAAATGCCCAAATGATAGGGACACAATTTGGCCCATTCATGACCATCAAACCCTCTCCTGATAGTATCAGGACAAAATTTGTGGGTACAGCCCTTGTCCTGGGCCAGTTTCCTCTTGCGCGGTGGCCTACCGTATACTGGTCATATACGGATCTTAGTAATTGCAGGATATCAGGGTTTAACCCCAAAACATTTTCTTTTGCTTCCAGGAATATCACCGGCGCCAAAATGCAGGGAAATAATCTTTCGCATTTTAATTTTAACAGGTGTATTATGTCAAGTGCGGACTTGTCCAATGCTAACCTGAGTTACGCCAATTTATCAGGCGCTTTGCTATTCAATGCAAAGCTACGAGGTACCCGTCTGGTATATGCAGATCTAACAGATGTCAAATGTTACACTGGTGCCAACAATAGTAACGCCGATTTTTCCGGGGCTACTATGAACAATGCTATTTTAGATCGTGGGAACTTTTCTGCTGCTTTGATGTCAGGCGCTTTATTGAGAGGTGCTCATGCCGATAGCTGTTCTTTTGATTATGCCTTTTTTAATTCAGTCGGAAGTTCTGGTGTTGCTGATTTTTCAGCTGCCGATATATCGGGATCTTCTTTCAATAAAGCCTCGTTAAACAGCGTCCGTTTTAACAATGTATTCGCTATCCGTACACAGTTTGCCAATTGCACAATGGCAACAACCGATTTTACGGGAGCGGTAATGCCGGGGGCCAGCTTTAGTAATAGTTCCCTGCAAGGTGTTTTGTTTACAGGAGCCATTCTCCAGAATGCCGACTTTAATAATGCACACCTACTAGCTGATTCAGGTGCGGCTGGCGTAGATTTAAGTTGCTCACAGCTGGGAGGTGCTGATTTTACCAATGCAACAGTTCTTTATGTTAATTTTGCAGATGCTGTTATGCTCCCCCCGGATTCCTGTTGTCAGACGCTGGATGGAAGCTTATGCGGTACTATTACTATTAATCAAAAACAGTATGGAGCAACGATATTACCCAAATTAACCGCTCCCGTCACCTGCCCCAATGGTGAAAACGCCATCTGCCAGGGCAAGCAATGGATTGTGCCCAACTGGAATACCGTTCATTGTAATTCACAGCATACGGCGCAAACAGTATGGACAAAACCGAATTGTGGCGGCGGCGTGCAGGATACCGTGGGCACCATTCACTTTCCGGATCCCAACTTAAAGGCAGCTATTGTTCATGAGCTTTTTAATGGAGACAATACCAAAGTCATTACAGATTCGCTGGCCGTAAAAGTACTGACACTTAACTGTGCAGGTTATAACATCAGTAACCTGGAGGGGCTTCAGTATTTTAAAAACCTTCGTACGCTTAATCTAAGTCAGAATAACATTAGCGATGGCGGTTTATTAAGGCATTTGAAACAACTCGCTACACTTAAAGTTGCCAATAACAACCTGCCTTCTCTGGACCTTCGCGGCCTATTGAACCTGATCTACCTGGATGCTTCCAGTAATAAGCTCACCACCCTTCAGTTCGATGCTGACTGTTTTCTGAATTTTGTTGACGCTTCTTATAATCAGCTTAGCCAGCAGAACTTTTCGCGTCAGATTTATTTGAATTACCTGGATCTTTCTTACAACAAACTTACCAGTGTAGGTGATTTGAGCCAGCTAAAGGTGCTCACTGCCATTTTCCTCGAAAATAATTCCCTGACAAAAATTGGTAATCTCGCTGCTATCTATGATGACGGCAATGCAAATCTCACCTTTTTAAATCTGGCTTGTAATGCCAACTTCGACTGTACTACGCTTGGATTGACTGATAGTTACGGACAACAGTTTTTAATTTCTTCTGAATGTGGTAAAACTGATCCTGGTTGCAATACCAATCCACGTCAGGCAAATCATGTAAAACCAGTGTTACGATAATACTTTATTAATTGTTAAACTTTTTTCTATGAAAAAATGGAGCTCCTGCAGGAGATTTATTAAAATACAAATGATTTATTGTATGCTGCTCTTGTTGGGTATGACAGGAACCGCCCAAACGCCTTATAGCTGTTCTTCCTGTGATCTGCACGGTAAAGACTTCAGCGGCCAGGATCTGACAAATGCGAATTTGTCCTTTGCTAACCTGGACAATGCCAACTTCAGTAACTGCACACTTAACGGCGCCTTGTTTGCCAATGCCAGTGTAAAGGGCGCCCGCTTTAACAACGCACAGCTCAACATAAGCGATAAGGGGCCTGCAAATTTCTCGAATGCAGATTGCAGCAAAGCCGATTTTACCGGTGCCTCCCTTAAAGGAGCCGTCTTTACCTACGCCAATATGAGCGCAACCAATTTCAATCAAACCAATTTAACCGATGCATTATTTGGATTGAGACTGGAGATACGGGATTCGCTGAACCCTCAACCACCCAGTTTTGAAGGAACGGTATTGCCTTGTTCCATTAGACCTCTTTTCCGTGAAGCAGATTCGAATAAAGTGAAATTTTTCCCCTGTAAAACACCTGTATCGCGAATAACCAAAGTGTCTGGTAAAAAAAGTACAGATACGGTATATATATCTCTTGGTGGTACAGATGATAATAGTTGCGGAACTGCCGGCCACCCCTGTAAAACCTTTCAGGTGGCAATAGACAAAGCGCCTGACAATGGCGTGATTGCAGTGAGTTATGGAAAATATTATCCAGCACTACTGCTGATTTCTAAAAATCTCACGTTTGTAGGAGGTCTGGACCCTCAGTGGCAGCCTACAGGAGGCCAGACGTGGCTAACGTCTAATGAACAGGGCTTCCCTATTTTTGTGATCACCAATCCGGTAAACGTCAGTTTTGAATATTTTATACTGAACGCATCTCCCCACTCAACCAGGATAGCAACCACCGTGCTGCAGGCACTTCACGGAGGCACCATCACCCTGTCCAACGTGAATTTAAACGGAGCGGTAGCAGCTGATGGAGAAAATGGGACAGCAGGTACCAAGTCATGTTGCATCATGTGCCAGGGGGACTATGCCAATTGTGGAGATGGAGGAGTTGCTAATAGCAATGTCAAAGGCGCTGCCGGTATTATTCCTTTTGGATGGTTCGGAACATCGGGAGGGTTCGGCGGTACCGGTTCCTCTAATAATTGCTATATATATTGTGTCGGTGGTGGTGGTGCGCAGGGTGGTGCTTCTTTTTGCGCTGTGCTGGTCGATGCTAAACTTATAGTGGATGCCACAACTAAATTTGCGCCTGCCGCTGGCGGTAATGGCGGCAATGGTGGTTATGGCGCCTACAGTGCAGGTGGCGGCGCAGGTGGTAATGGGGGACTTGCCGCAAGTATTGTGCTCAAAGGCGGCGCCAGCATTGTGGGAACGCCTGTTTATTACAACGGCAAGGCCGGGAAACCGGGAAATGGTGGTCCCAGCTCTTCCAATCCTAATAACAACTGTTCCGGAAAGTCCGGTGCACACGGACTTCCAGGTATTGCTGCCGACACGCTTAAATACTGATCTTCAAAGCTTTTAAAATATTTTTTATGTCAGTTGAACAAATGCAGCCTGCTGCTTCCTCTCCCACCAGCAAAGCCACCACGGCCTATATTTTTCATACCAACCTTTCAGATAAATTGCCGGGGGAAGACTACTGGGTATATATTGCCGGAGAAAAACACCCACTCATTGAACACACAGCAGAATCACGGTCGAAAGCCAGGCAGGAACACCCTTCGCTGGCCCATTTGGAAGACAGCGCCCTTACACACTATACACCGCATCCGGTCCATATCCCACAGGGAACGGTGATACGGTATACCATCCGGCATCAAAATAAAACCAACACCCTGCCCGGCAAATCCGGTATCCATCATGTAGATATCCTGGTAGTTCCCAACGAAACGACCGGAAACAACGCAATGAAAAATGAACAGCCCGGCGTCAAAGTAAAGCATAGTGATTACGGATCAACCGCCGAAACCCTGATACGCCATCATGGAGACCTTAACACAAAAGATCCCACTATCTTCAACTACATAGGTGAACACATGGACCAGTTTAAAGCGCCCATTACTTATGGTTTAATACAGACGCTTGCTGGTGTGATGGCTGCTGCCGGCCCTCCTGCAGTTAACTCCGGCTGGGCCAACTATCAACCCTTTGATACAGACACCATGGGGCAACAGCAACTCCTCGTCCCTACTGCCGATATCATCAAAGCTGCCGGAGAGTCCATGACAGCCGTACAAGTCAGTACCAAGAACGATGTCCGTCTCAAGGGAACAAGCTGGACTTTACAGGAAGGCACCAGCGTAAAATCTGCCGGCGACAATGGAGAGATGGCGGCAGGTATATACATGCCCGTTAGTCTGAAAACCCGTGCCGGGAAAGACGACCACTGGACAGCAGCCCTTGCAAATACAGACCCGACCTATGGCCTTTCAACCAGCATTAAAGTCATCGACTCAGGTAAGCGCCAGGTTGAAATAACGATGACAAATACTTATATCCGTTGCCTCGCCGCCTATATCCAGTTTGTTGATGCAGATGATAATACAATGAGCACACCAGACTGGCAACCCGATGATGGCGGCGTATCTGCAGAAATTGTTGCGGACCTGCAACTGGACTATAACGATTTACGGTTTATTGGCTGGATAAGTCCTATCGACACCATATTTGGTGTGCCGGATACTAAGTTTCCCGGAACACTTACCGTAAGGGTCACTTTTCCCGAAGGCGCCGTTTCCGCTAATATTTATGGCTGTGGCCTGGGAACAGGCAAAAATCAGTACCCCAAGAGTGCCGTTATTGGCGGCGTAACAACCGCCATATTGAATTTTGTGCTGCCTTCCATATTCCTGGGTGTAGGCGTGGCAGGGCAAAGCTGGAAGCCAGCCTATGACTTATTTAACGACCCTAAATTTATTGCAGCGGCGCTTACCATTGGGATTACCTATTTTGGTKGGGATTTTCTGTATGTAGGGCTTGCCGACAAAAAGCTTAACTGGGTTGAATTTTCTACGATCGGACAGATCATTTTCGATAAGGCCGTTACAAAACTGTTGGTCTGGTGCGAAAAGCAAATCGTTGAAGGCGAAATAGAAGATGAAATACCCTTTGCCGGATGGGCAATGGTTGCTGTAAATATTGCCGCCGATGTTGCACAAATGTCGCAAACAATAGTAGAGGTGGTAGACAGCCCCTGGATGATTTCAAACAACATTTCCACCACCATTACCAGTACCCTCACGATCCATCCTGATCCCGGTCACCATACATTCCCTGCTGTCCCTTCAGGCGCAAAGGCCAGCTACGTTGCAAAAATGATATACCTGGATCAGAACCGTCCCAGCATTACTTCATCCCAGGTACCTCTTGATCCATCCAGCTATCCCGCTACGTTGAGTGCCAGTTTCGAAAATACGCTTGGCGGCAAAGTTAAGTTCGAGGTAGATTTTTATATCGATAACTGGACTGCCGGTAAAGCTACTACCGGGGTGCTGGAAAACGATGAACAGCACACCGCCGACATTACGCTGTACCTGGTGCAGGTGCCCATACCACTAACCAGCAAATCGGTTTATATGCATACGGCTATACTGGGTTATTCCGGGCAGTATAGTTGGATGCCACAATCTTCGCCTCCCACAGGAACACTTACCAACGCCGATAACAGTCAAACAGGAAATGCTATTTCGGAATGGATGGGCCTTGCCATCAGCCAGCGCTATGGTATGGTAGGATTGTCCTGGAAAGCCGCCGGATTGGGAATTACAGATTGTTCCAATCATTCTGATGGACAGCTCTATGCATTTCAGAATATTAATATTCCCGGAATGGATATGAATGCGGTAAAATTTCCTACCTGCGCATTATCTGGATTGTCGCATTTGATATATGATAGTTTCCCACCTAAATTCAAAATGGATAACGGGAATTTTGTGCTAAAAAATAATCAGCCGGTTCCTGATCCGCAATCTCCCGATTTAGGCAACTACTACATTGACCCGCGTAAATCCTGCAACAGCGAAGATATCGGGAACTGCCTGGATAACGGTGGCGGCTATCATTTACGTAAGGTAATATTGGATGATAACTCTCCTTCGTTTAATATGTCTACCGGCCAAAACAGTTATGGACGATTCCCTTATTTCCCGGACTCAGTCACCCTGCACCCCAGCAAACATATCATAGGAGTGAGTCAAAAATACTGCAAGATGATGATCACCCCTCTTCCAGACGATCCGGGACTTGCCGACAACAATATTCCGCTGGCCCGGACTTTTGCAGGGAAGGCGCTGAACTTTAACGGAAGCGGTGGCAGGGCGGGCCTTCTTTTCACCCCTGTTGCGGTCACCTGCTCTCATGATGGCACCATCCTAGTTCTGGAGCAGGTTGCCACTGGTGGTTTTAATCTTGCCCGCATCCAGGCATTTGACCTGAATGGAAACCCGGTCAGTTGCTTTTCTGGTAATAATGGGGCATCTCCTACCCTCAGCCTGCCCACCAATGCCACCTATCTGGATCTGGCTGCCGTAGGAGACAATTGCTCTACATTTCTGTTCGTACTCTACTACAACAATTCCGGCACTGCAACCGGCGACTATAACATGACCATCTATCAATATGGCAAAGGTGCTCCCGCAGGTAACCTGCTTGTCACCACCCCAAATATTCCGGCGGCTAAAATCAATGTGGACATGTGGCATACGTTATACACGCTTAACTGGCAGATGACACAGGATGGTAGTGGTCATAATGCCGGTCCCGGTGCTGCCCCTGGTCGTACAGTGCCGTCGGTTAGTGAATGGTTACCACCAATCCCGAAATAGAAATCCGGGGGTAATAAGGTAGATGGAAACGTTAAGTATATATAAAAGCCAGCGTGCATTCTAAATCAAAAACAAATATTTGAACAGAAAAAAATGTAAGAATAAAAAAGCCTGAAGATCTTCGCGATCTTCAGGCTTCATGAAGTAAATTATGTAAAAAAAACATTAAGAACAAAACATATGCGTGTGCGTATTTCCCAATTTATTTACTCAGCAACCACCTTTATGAGGAGCACGTTTATAAATTATTCTACTATCTCGTTCTACATAGTCGCCCGATACTATTGGATATGAATACTTGGGGGCGTACGATACATTATGGCTTCTTACAATTATTTTGTCGTTTACTTTCAGGCTATGCAATTGCTGAAATTCATTAGCGTTTTCCAGCCCAAAACTAAGAATATAATCCTCACCATTAATCCTGGCCATCACTCCGAAGCCTAATCGTGAGCCTGGCGGAAGAGAAAGAGAGGTCACCACAGCCTCCATATTGGTCAAAGCACTTATAGGCTTACTTATTTTAGCAGCACCGGCAAGCACTTTTTTACCTTCGGGAGACGCTTCCCATTTTTTGAACTTGATACCTTCAGGGGTAGCCTCCCATTTTCTCACTTCGGCTTTCATTTCTGCAGCAGAGAGTGGTTTTGGGGTTGATTTTTTAGAATCTTCATTTTTGATTTGGCGATTAGCAAATACTAGTCCGCCTACCACCACCAGCGGTAAGATCAGCGCATAAATAACTTTTTTCATATTTTTTTGGTTTTAATTAACATAAATCTATCTCCTGGTAAATCAGATCCGCTTAAGGCATCTCTTCTATTTTTCATATAAAAGTTCAATACAGCCAAACTACTTTAATCCTTTCAGCTTGAAGCGTCAGGATTGTAAATTAAAATGTAACCTTTGTAAATTATTGTAAATAGCGCCCCAGACCTCAGTTACCCGTTGCTTAAGATCATCACTGACTGCAAAAAAAGTTGCCGCTCCCTGAGATGGACGGTCAGGGGATTCCGATACAACGATGATGCCCAAGTGAGTTTGAGATTTATTAAGTAACTTTCATAACACTAAAACAATATCCTATGGGTAAATTTGTTGTCTCTAAAAGCAGCAACGGCGAATTCCGTTTTAAACTAAAAGCAGGTAACGGGGAAGTAATCCTTGTTAGCGAGGGCTACACCTCCAAATCAGGCTGCGAAAACGGCATTGAGTCTGTTAAAACCAATTCCCAGGTTGATGAACGCTTCGAGAAAAAGAACTCCACCAATGGGAAACACTATTTTAACCTGAAAGCTACCAATGGACAAGTTATTGGTACCAGCGAAATGTACGAAAGCGCTGCTGGTCGTGATAATGGCATTGCTGCTGTCAAAAGTAATGCACCTAAAGCGACAGTGGAAGAAGCTGCAGCCTAATTTGTTTGAAATCCGGCTGGTCAGTACATGAATTGACCAGCCTTTAGTTAGCTCCCCACCCATCATCCCCCCAAATAAACACCCTTATGAAAAAACCGGGACGCGGAAGTAAAGTCATGTATACTGCCCATGCCATGCCCCCCGAAATTCAGGACTACTTTGGCATTTTGTTTAACAACATAAAAACATACCTCCCCTGTTTTTCCGAAACATTAACCAACAACATCATTAACAGTTGCGAGATATTCTCCTTTAAACGCAATGATATTATACTGGACTATGGAGAAATCTGCCGCCACTGCTACTTCTGTATCAGTGGCATGGTTACGGCTAAATATCTTAAAGATGGTACAGAAAAGGCTAAATGGTTTTTCACGGAAAATGATGTTATCACCTCTGTAAAAAGCTTTTTCCGGCAAACAGCCAGTGCTGATAAATTAATTGCGAAGGAGTATACCATTTGCCTGGCCATTCCATGGGAAAAACTGGAAAGTATAAAAGCAAGCGAGAAAAAAATAGCCTTATGTCCTCCCCTTACGCTAGTCAAAAATTGTCATATATATTAACAAAGTTCTCAAAATAGCGTTCTAATTTTGAAAATGAAAAAAATAACCACGCTACATTCCATGTAGGCATTAAGCATGTCCCCATTTATTAACCCTAAATAAAACGACAATGGTTATTAAAAAATCTCCCCGAAAAATCTGCCTGGCATTTAGCCCAGGAAGACTAATTACTTCCATGATTAAAACTAAGCTGTAAAAAAATCCCCCGGAAGACGTTGAACACTTAGCATATTTGATCATTAAATATTATGCATTTCCGTATTTTAAGTGACACTGCAACAAACAGCCGCCCTGCATGCACCCGATGCCATTTCCCATATGCTGGCCATCATTAGCTAAAAGTCATCCTGTTAACCGTAAAAAATACCATAAATTGCAGGTACGTACGTACACCCTGATTGTCATTTTTTTCCAGAGAGTTCTTTTATTCATCAACACCCAATCATCTTGCTATGAAAAGAATCACCATGCTGTTGCTGGTAGGTACACTTTTGGCTGGAACGATGAAAGTCCATGCCCAAAACGCCACCACGCCACAAACAACAGAGAAGGCTTCCAAAGCAGAAAAGAAGAAAAAGAAACAGGCCGCCAATAAGGTCACTGACACAAAAGATGAAGCTACAACCACTACCAAAAAAACAAGAACCAAAGCCCCTAAAATCACCGCTACTGCTCCGGCAGATGCTACTTCCGCTACCACTTCAGATGCCCCTAAAAAAACCAGGACCAGGAAAAGCAAGGAGGTAACCACCGCAGCACCAACAGATGCAACTGCCACTACTACAGATGCACCCAAAAAAACAAGGACCAGGAAAAGTAAAGAAGTAACGGCTACGGCACCCACAGATGCGACTGCAGCTACCACCGCTACCGCGACGGATACACCCAAAAAAACAAGAGTGAAAAAGAGCAGGGAGGCCACTACCCCACCTGCCGCTACCACTACCCGTCCTACAGTGACTGCGCCTGGCAACAGTGCTCCCACCCGGGCCACTACTACTAAAAAGCCCGCTACCGTAAATACGCCTGCACCCGCTAACACCAATACCAGCGATCAGGTAATAGGTACCGATGCCAAAGGTAGAACAATTTACCAGGGCCCACGCGGAGGACAGTACTACATTAATAAGAACGGGAATAAAACCTACTTAAAAAAGAACTAGCGTTTCTATGATAAAGAGATGAGCGAAGACCCGTGCAAACAGGGGTACTGGTCTTCGCTCATCTCTTTTATGTTTCCCTATCCCCGTCACTCGTTTATGAAAAAGGAGCCGGCTCATAACAATTGAGCCAGCTCCTTTTTGAATCAGTAAATTACCTACCTGGAAAATTAAGTCCATTATGACGGTAGCCTTTGTCATTTGCATAAATTTTCAATTCTTATTATCTTCAGTATCCCGGATTCATTCCAACAACAATAATTTCTATTTTCCTGCGGGCTATATTCAGGCATAATGCACGAGATTTGAATCTGAATTATTTTGATGACCATCCAGTGTGCTATTTTTTATTGAATCCTTGTTGCCCAATGAACATTTAAACACCTGGAATGTTAACCATGGAACTATCAAAATAATCACTCTATCTTAACCTCCAATCCTAAAAACCTTAAAATCATGATGCACCCCGTACTATCCAGAATCTCCTTTTCAGTATTGCTGGTTGCCGGCTTACTGATAACAGGATGCAAAAAAAGCGCTATTGATCCTGATAAAAAAGCGCATTTAAAACCCAGGGTTGAATTACTCAGAGAACAGGAAATAAAAAGAGAAAATCTTAATGCAAGGACCACATCAACTGTAAACGGGATTGATCCCAACTCCCTATGGACACATATTGTCAGTTTAGTGGTAGGAGTTTATAAGGTTACTTATTTTACGCCCAACACAGATGGCACAATGGTAGAAGCAAGCGGATTAATGATTTTACCGAAATATGCTGATCATGTTTCATTGATCAGCTTTGATAATGGAACAGTTATTGACCCAACACAGGCTGCCTCCAACTTTAAAGACGGTTCACTTGTACAAACCTGGGTACCTCTTATAGCTGCATTAGGATATGCTGTGGTGATACCGGATTATATCGGGTATGGAACCACTTCCAATTTACTGCATCCATATCAGTATACTCCTTCGCTTGCCAGCACAACAGCCGATATGATTAATGCTGCTAAAGAAGTATTGGCGGACAAGCATATTAACTGGGATAATAAATTATACCTGGCAGGTTATTCAGAAGGTGGTGCTGCGGCTATGGCAACACACCGACTGATTCAGGAGCAGATTCCATCACTGCAAGTAACAGCATCTTCTTTTGGAGCTGGTGCATACGATGCTACAGAAACAGCCAAAGAGTGGCTGAACTCAGGTGCAGTTCATGATACTTTTTATATGCAAAGCCGGATATGGGTATTGCTTTCATTTAACAGAATTTATGGATTAAACAGACCCCTGAACAGTTTCTTTTATGAACCATATGCAACACAACTTACGAATCATAATCTTTTTACTGTTACGTTACCAACCAACCCTACAGATCTTTTGCAGCCATCATTTAAAAATGCGGTATTGAATGGAACAGATACTGCTCTTATTAATGCGTTGCACAAAAATGATATTTATGACTGGAAACCGGCAGCTCCTGTATTACTGGTACATTCCACTGCGGATGAACTGGTTCCTCCATTTAATACCCTCCATGCTTATAATGCCATGAAAAACAGAGGTGCAGATGTACAATATTTACCTATTCAGGGTAAAGCGCATGCAAAAGCAATTCCTGATTATATTATTAATACGATGTTATTTTTCCTGGAGCATTAGTATAAAAAAACTGATTTCCTGCAGCAATGGCCGACAGTTAATGTTGGCCATTGCTTTTACAGCCAAAGACTATTCACAACTCCGAAACCAGGAAGCCTTTTATCTTTTCCCTGTAATTTCTCTTTAGCTTCAAACGCTTCAATTACAACCATTACATAATCTTTATTAATAGGAGAAAGTTGTTTGATCTTTATAGCCAGTCACCAGAATAGGGATACTTACACCGCTCCTTGAGATGGACGGTCAATGGATTGCGACGCAACGATGATGCCCAAGTGTAAGTAAAAGAGTAATCTAACAGTAATAAGAGTGTAGTGGAACAGTAATAGAAATGTAATAGATAGACGAGTCCTAAGTACCGGAGAAGTATACGAGAAGTAATAACAATACCATCCACCATACTCTCCCGCTTGGGAACGATCATGGGATTAAAACCGGCATCACGATCACGTGGAACCTGGATTGTGTGTAAAGGTTAAAAATAAAAAAATCGGAGCTCTTACGAACTCCGATTTTCTATGTTTACACAGTTTTTGTTATAGTGTCGTTTACTACGGCTTGTTCTTTAACTATTTTTCAAAAAGTTTATCAGGATATATCATTAACCATAAAAGATTTCATGTTTTCCAGATCCTTATCTATAAAAGTATAAGGAAGAATATCCCTAGCAGCATCTTCAGATTTGTTAATTATTAATGGCTTTATTGGCTTTGCTTTCAAATAATATCTAAAATCAAAATAATCATTTAGTATAACTTTCTCAAAATAATGAAATCCTCTGGAAGCCATAAAATACAAATCTCTTAGGTAAGCTTCTTTCTGCCCGGCAGAATAATTATGTACTAGCTTAAGTACATCTTCTTCTATAACAATATCATTTGATAATACAGGTAAAAAACGAAAATATTTTATCATCCTCTTTAATCTATCCATATCGGAGGATACTGATTCTGGTAACAAACCTCCTGCAGAAACTGCAATAGCAATCTGGCCTTTCCTATCTAAAAAATACCAGTCTGTATCTATTTCAGACTCATTTATAGCTTTATCTTTTATTCTTCCTTCTGAATACATTTATTTAATTCTAAATATTGCTTTACAGTTTGGACATGGAGGTACTACTTCCATTGTTCGAGGCCTGAAACCAAGAGTAAACTTTATATCTGTAGGCTTTAATGTACCATTCTTTAACATTAATTCATTACCAATTCTAAATTCGCTACAACATTCCCATGTCTCGCACCTACACCTCCAACTTCCATTGCAGCTGCTTCAAGGTCAGGAGCAACTACAAAAGGAATCTTTCCATTAGTCCCTATAGCTTGTTCACCTCCTTTTGAAATAGTCCAAATGGATAATAATGCGCTTCCTCCTATTTCTCCAGCGTCCTAAGTCTTTCTTGCAGTAAGTCCGAAAAAGATTTATCCAACAATTCAATTCGATAGTAAACTAATCCATTACCAAAATCGGGTTGTCTCCCACACTTTTCAGTGATTCTTCTGTCTCCATAGTTTAAGATATATTTTATAGCTTTAGCACTTTTAACCCTATCAACAATTTCCTTTCTTATTAACAAAGGCTTATGAATATTCATCCAATACTTTTTCTCATAGTCTAAACAAGAGTTTCCTAAAAAATAGGGCAATGGTGAATTGGGATACTTAGTAATATTGTTTATTGAGTCAGCGCACGCTCTTATGTAACTTCGGGCGTCTGGTGTAATAGTAGTTTTGCCTGTTCTACATCCGTAGATAATAGTTGCTAAAATGAATATGTAAATGCTTACTTTTTTCTTCATATAATTTCTGATTATCTTAAAATAGTTCCATCGTACACGGGCAGATTTTGCGTATGATACTTCGGCGGCATTCCTTGTTTTATTTGGCCACGGTTGTTGGCATCAAGTTCAGCATCCTTGTTTAAAGATTGATCGAGATTATCTAGTTTTTCTTGCACGGCAGTGACTACAGAATTTATCGCATCACCCTCGGATTTTGCAAACGCTTTACTTCTGCTTTTCAAAAATTGTTTTTCGTCCCTGCTGGTTTTAATGTCGCCGCTCTTTTTCTTTTGATCTAGTACCTCCCTGGTAGTATTATCATAGTCTGTTTTATAACTTGTAAGCACCTGATCTGCTCTCCCTGTGTAATCCTTCCCTCCTATATTTACGGTAACGTCCATCTTTGCAACTTCCATATATTGATCCTGATGCCCTTGTTCATGTGCCTCAGTTTGCGCAAATAAACCTGGATTTTGTTGCTCCAATGGACCACTTTTTCCGTCGCCAAAGGCTTTAGTAAAATTACTGCCGATAGCAAATCTCAAATCATACTCCCTGGTTGTATTATTGTACTGAGCTGACATACTTCTTTTCAAATATCCTGTCACTCCCAAATCACCAGCACTTTTGGGATCAGGTAATGTGAAACCATTTTTCATTATAGTTGCTATAATATCTCTACCGTCTATATCTACATATAATATTGGGTTATTGGCTGCATATTGATAAGGGCTAAACCAATAATATTTCTCTGATAAAGGATCATTGACCAGCCACCTACCAATTTGTTGATCATAAAATCTCGCTCCAAAATCATATTGATCTAAACCACCGCCATCATTAAACTCCAATGACTGAATTTCTTTTCCTGCAAACCCCTTTCTGTTCTTGGGGTATTTTGAACCTACAATCGCGACATTACTAATCCCCGCCATCGTCAACCCAAACGGATAATAATGTGTCTCCTCTAGTAATGGTCCTGAATTAATCCCTAAAATGACATTATCAAAGAACACATCCTGGGTTCCCTCATTGCTGGTATATACATACAGAAAACCAGATTTATCTATTACCATCTTATCCTGGCTGAGGGTTTGCAGTTGATCTGGCTCTGCTTTCACCTGTTTTACTCCACTATTGCCATCCACTAATTTAAACTGATCATCGAACAATACAAAATTAAGATACGCTTTGGGTCTTTCAGGATTAGCCTGATCAGGTTCTTTTTCCTTTAACCGTTGGTAGTCATTGTTATAAAAGTTACTGGTAAATGGTGTCTGCTGATCACCACCGGTTAGCCCGTGGGCCTCCTCTCCGGCCCCACTGCCATTAAAGGCGTGTACCAGGTCGGTAAGCATATTTTCAACAGAAGAGGTAACGTCATTTTTTTCCTTAGGGCCAACAGATTTATAAAAAGCTTTGGCGCTCATGGAAATGGTATCTCCTGCCATTACCCTGAGTACAATAGAGGGGCCTATTTTCTTACCGGTACCAGTAGCCGTTAACTTTGCTACCGCCGCATTGTCTCCGGCACTTTCATCTGCTGGATAACCGACTGGTTTATCCGCCCGGGTATTATCAATATTGCTGAATAAAGCGGTTTCCTTAGCAGCAGCCGGCGCTTCCATTGTAGCCGAATACATGGTAAAGTCAGATTGCTCGGTAAGTACCATACGCGTGTTGCCCAGATGGTCTTTTACAAAATAGTCGTACATGTAGCGTACCGGCTGTCCGGCTGCCAATATTGGCCGTGTACGTCCTTCCTCATGCCCCACAAATTCCAGTGTATCGTTTTTATATACAAAACCATTGATGTAATCAGTCATCGTCAATTTGGCTGTGCTACCTGTATTATCAGTGACGATCTTTCTGTGTTTATTGCCAGCAGCATCATACAGGTACTGAATAGTTCCTTTCCCCGTAATAACAATACTGTCAGGCAAATTCAGGTGGTTGTACCTTATAACAGCAATGTTTTTATTCTCATCCTTTGTCAGGTTACCATTGGCATCGTAGGCGTAATCGGCGGTCTCATTATTGACAATTTCTTTGAAATCTCCCAGCACACTTTGCGCGTTGTTTTTCCGGTCTGTTACAAAGGATAATTTGTTACTGCCCGCGTTATAACCATACTTCAGGCTATCCAGGGTCTGTATGCTCAGGCCACTCATGCCTTTTTGGTTCATAGCCTGGATATTACCACCCGCATCATAGGATATCCCGCTCACTGAAAAGTCTTTCAGGCTTTTTGTCCAGCCAGTACTGCCTGCATTGACCTGGTTAAAGTCGGCAGAAAGTAACCTGTTGGTCTTATCGTAGGTAAACCCATATGCCCGGGCAATCGTATCACTGCGGCTTTTCCAGACAGCGCCGGCTATATTACCATTGTATTGCATCGAACTAAACCCGTAATCATAGCTAAGGGTTTGTCCAAACCAGTTGGCAGAGCCACTGGCAGTCGTCACAAAGTCTTTGTTGATGGCTTTAAGCCAGCCCCGGATATTGTTTTCATAATTTAAAGTCTCCAGTTGTGTACTGGCCCCGGTTACGCCTAAACGTTTCTTTTTCAGCTGTCCTAACTCATCATATTCATTTACCGCCAATGTCTTTTCCTGTGCCGGATCATCATTGAGCATCTTCTTAATGCTTATCAGGCGTCCGCCCGCATCGTAATTCATGATGGAACGTACTGTTAACTCTGGAATGGTACCACTACGCTGATTACGGTGACGCTGATAAGTGCTTAACAGTTTCCCATTAAAATCATACAGGCTATTTACCACATCATATCCACCGCTGATATTATCAGACAAGACCTGGATCAAACGGCCCTTGTCATTGTAATGATTGGTGGTGGTAAGCCACTGATCAGTACCAAGTACCCTTACTTTTGTGCCTGTGACAAGCCCTTTAATCATGCCGCTGGAACCAGCAGGTAAAGCTTCCGCATATAGGTTACTACCTGCCTGAGGTTTGGCAATATCACGGGTATCGTATCCCCTGTTACCCGCAAAAGAGTAGTCACCATAATAGGTATAGGTTAATGGCGTTAGTTTATTAGCCGGAATATTAGGTAGCGGATTTGTTGCTGTAATGGAAGTGGCTCCCTGCGTAACAGACGGATTTATTTCAGCAGTCACGGACGCGCCGGTACCTGTATCGAAGCCATCTGTCAATGTTATACTGCCGGTTGCCTGGTATAAGGGAGTAGTACCATCATAGGATGCAAGAACCAGATCCGCAGTACCAGGGAATGTATACGGTATAGACTGTGTGTTACCTGTGGCGGTATTCATCAACACCTGAAGCGTCTCCCTGCTACCAGCGTCATTATAAAGCGCTGTCATCGTAGGCCGGTTCAGGTTATCATAAAATATCACCAGCCAGCTTTTACCTTTCAGATTACCATCCCTGGAAAATGCCAGCCTGTCTCTGATATCATACACCATCTCCGTGGAGTCTGCACCAGGAACCTTCTTTATGATCATCCTGTTGCGGCCATCATATCGGTAAATAAAGCATAACTCCGCAGCAATGGCATTGCTGATCACCCAGTTACTGATGATCGCCTCTACCGCCTTCGGAGGAATCACAAAACGTAAGTTACCCAAATCATCATAGGCATAATAAGTACACAGCCAACCCGTATGCGCAGTTCCGGGTGTGGCAGACAATTGCACTTTCTTTAAAACTACCCGGCCTTCCTTGTCCTTGTATTCAACGGTCTGGTTGCCAGCTTCGTCAATACTGAGATTTTTATATAACTGCCCGGCCCCATAAATTTTTCCGGCAGCACTGGCAGGAATGATAAGACCTCCTGAGAAATCCCATATCCGCACAGAATCAGCAAGCGTATTAATCTGATAGCGCCCCTCTGTGGGACGGTTACCACCCCGTTCAACCGTTGCCGGATCATTCTTTGCCCAGCTATTACCCGGCGCATAGGATTTAAGTACCCGGTTTAAAGGCGAGGCTTCATAGTCAACACTGCTGTAATACACACTCTCCCCTCCCGCGCCAGGTGCAAGACCTACGTTCTGATAAAAAGCTTTCTGTGCATTAAAAGGATCAGTTTTAAATTTACCATCACTGGTATTACCACTTTGCTGTACATAAGGCAGATATTTAAACTGTTCCCGTCCGAAAGCATCATATACGACAGGGGATACAAGATCTTTTCCACTCACGCTCATTGCTTTGGATACCGACTGCAATGGCCGTCCCAGCCCATCAAAATATTGGGTGGATTGCCGCACCTCTGTTACCAACCGACCAGAGGAAGTTACATATGAGGTGTCAGTAGTGGGCGCTGCCGGCTCCCAGGTACGGATGTAATTAATCGTCGCATTTGTATATGCTCCCGGCACGGCAACAGGGGTAGCTGCCGGGCGGACCGTAACATCCGGTTTCTGCGCCTGTAGTCTTATTGAAAGACCGAACAACACAATAACCAAATAAAATCTATACATAATATTAATTTCAAACAGGTTTACCAATGGCCACTGTAAATGAAATGTTAGACAAATAATCAGTCTTTCTTCTTAATGTCTTTTTTAAGTATCTCTAACTCCGTACGCTGCTTAGTACTTTCTTTCTTTATCTCAATAATATACAGTGTCAACTCTTCGATCTTTTGCAGCAGCTTCCTATTCATTTCTCCAACATCTAGTCCCTCTTTCTCTACCTCCTTGGCCGAAGGTATCTCCGGCAAATGCTGATTGATCTTTACAAACTGCTCAACTTCTTCCAATGATGGCAACTTATAATCCKGATGAAACACAAAATCAGCCCAACTTCCCTGGGTAACCTTCACTCTCCGTGCTCCGATAGTACCCTCCACTGCAAGTTTATAACTGCCGGGAGCCGTAGTCCCAATGCCTACATTGCCTACATTATTTACAGTCATCCTGATTGTAGCAGCAGCACCCAGTCGTCCCGTTTCAAAATAAAGGTTGCTACCGGCATTTGCCGCTGAGATGTGCAGATCACTGTAGCTTTCAATAACATTCTCCTTACGGTAGTCTATTACAGGGAAAGCGCTGTTTGCTGTTCCGATATACAAAAGCGAATTAGGAATACTTTTATTCTCAAGCCTTATCATATTATCTAGTGTACTGTCGGCAGTTTCCATCGTAAGTTTTGCTATCGGAGCCAGCGTTCCGATCCCAACATAACCATTAGGCTTAAAGACCATCCAAGGGGAACCGTTGGCCGCATCCGCCGTAGTATTTCCACCTATATAGGCATATGTAAGAGTTCCGTTAAGTCCCAGGGCTCCAAAAGATGCAAGCTTTCCTGTACTGTTATAGGATATGCCAAATTCTCTGGCCCATGCACCGGAGAAGTTAACATCAACGTTGACCCCATAAGGATAACCTGCGGGATTAGTCAGTTTGATGTTGCCTACATTTACATGTAACAATGCCGATGGCGAAGAAGTGCCGATTCCTACGGGGCCGGTTGAAGGGAATAAATTTTGGGAATTAGCGGATAATACACATATGAACAGCATCGTTATGTTCAGAAAGAATAATTTCATAGCTCTATTTATTACATTAACAATTAATAGTTTAATTCATAAAAAGTAACACGGTGTCCCGAGGGGGTTACAACTATTGGGTAACAGGTTGCTGATACTGGTAGTTAAACTGCTTCAAGATCTTTCCATCCTTATCCTTTAGCAGTTTTAACCGGCCAAAACTGTCATACTCATAAAAAGAAGTCTTTCCGGCAGGATCTGTTTCAGATGTAATTCCAATTAACGGGCTATAGGTATAGGAAGTAACCAAAGCTGCAGGCAAACCAATTCTAACTTTATTTACCTCATCTCTTACCGCTTGCTCAGATGCTGCCAGATCCAGCACACCCTGATTTATATATTGCTTCGCAGTATTGTAATCGGCACCTACAATCCTTGCCACCGGGTACTGGGAATTGTAGCCCCATAAAAACGTCTCTGTAGGGCCTGAGTTGATACTTCTGTCCAATATATTTCCTTTGCCGTCATAAGTATTAAAAACAGCCTTTTTGAAATAGCGACTGTCAGAAAGCATCGTCATCGTGTTAAATGGTGCCGGGAAAATTCCGGTAGCTGCATTAGAAAACTTAAAATTCTTCAGAAGTATAGGGGCTGGAACATCCAATAACCGGACTTCATCGGGCAAGGTTACATTTGTTATTTTATAAGTATAAATACTTCCTCCTGTTATAGAGGTGTCCCCGTTGCTGCCAATTTGATAGCTTATAGTCTCAATAGGGCTTGAAACCACGTGACGGGAAAGCATACTGTCTATAAAAGGTGTACCTGTCGCATAGTTACTGGCGTACGAATTTAACGACAGTAGCCGCTGTCCATTACTTCTCGAAACTTCGTTTCCAATCACGTTCATAGGATTTAACCGGCCGCCAGCATAGGTGTATTTAGTAGATACGCCAAGTGTATCTGCACCGGAATAATCTGTCTTAATTTCCTCCGTTAAAGTCACAAAACTGGAAAATGTATTATAATACCTATAGGGAAAATCCACCACCATTCCTTGCGCTACCGGAATAACAGGATATATTTTCATCCCAGGTAACATATCACGCTGCGTACGTGCATACCTGTATTCAGTCTTGCTTAGCGCGACGCCGGATGCGTTATAGGTAATAGATTTATTTAGCTTGCCGGCTAGTATATTATGCTCAGTAGGTAAATAAGGAAAAGTCACTGGCAGGTCTTCCTCATTTTTATAGTAATACTCAATTTTACCATTCTCTCCGTTTTCTCCCAATAGCTCAGTTACCTTATCATACCCCACTATTCCTGCATTAGAAGATAGTCCCTGCACCGCAATGGAGGAGGAGGTTCTGGTATAGTATGTATGTTTCCATTGGCAATAACCGGGACCTGCCAGATTATAATATGTAAGATAATCGTATGTCGGCCGGCTCAATAAAAGCCCCGAAGTAGTGGTATCATTTATTGCATACTGAAATTTCCGCTTCAGCACCTGTACTCCATTATCATAGTTTGTAATAGATTTTATACGTAACCCGCCGCCAAATCTTTTCTTTACCGGCACTTTCGCTCTCCAGTTAGCTGTAATCTGGGTGGTAAATCCTTCATCAGAAACCACATCTATCGTATAATGTCCTGGTACAAGCATTGTTGAATAAGTTTGGGGGTGAGAATAGTTGCCCGGCATGTCATTATTTTCTTCCCAGAAATTATATAACAGATTCCCATTCTTATAAACGTGTGCATAGTCCCGAATATAGCTGGTAGGCTGGCTGCTTTCATTTTTAAACCTTGTTGTAAAGGTGGCCGGCACCGTATCGTAAACATCAAATGAGTTTGTTAAATGTGCAGTGCGATCCTGTCCTCTCGCATAGGCCTCCACCGACAATGGCACCCAGTCGAATGTATCATCTCCATAAAGGTTGCGATAATCATTTATTTCATAATCCAGCACTGTTTTTCCTCCTGTAGGATAAATGATGGAGGAAAGCATACCGCTTTTTAACTTTTCCGGATCAGTTTCAGATTTTCTGTTTGCACCATCAAAAAAAATGTTTTTATCCAGGCCTTCTTCAAAGTAAATCATCTTTTCCGGTATCAGACGCAGATTAGCAGTCTTTCCATTATAATACCCCCAGTGATCTATGGCTTTGGAGTATTTATAAGGAATCCCATCCGGGGTATAATAATCAAATTTAAATGGAGCCTTGGCAGCACCATCTCCTCCCCGTTCAATCAGCGAATCTAATCTGAGCCGACGCCTGTAGATACTATCATTTCCAGCCGACCCGAGAACTGATGATTGAAAATAGCTATAGAAAAAAGTATATCGCCTGACCTGTTTACCATTTATATCCTTGATGGTTATCTCAGACAATTTTGATGGTTTTACAGCCCCCGTATACAATAAATCATTTCTTTCCGTTGCCGCAAATTCAATACTTCCCTGGCTAAAATTAATTTTGCTTAACGTTACATCACTTATTTCCTGAATGGACGCACCATATGATTTAACAATCGGACTGGGCGTCGACGTTGGTCCGGCGTTACAATTACCGGGGTCACCGTCGTTATAAACGGAACGCAATTTATCACTCTGTGTTTCTGACTTGCCGATTAAACTAAGACTCTGACTTTTGAGTTCATAAATAAAAGTCAACTTTTCTGCGGATGGCGCCACAATGGAGTCCAGGTACCAGGAAGTTGCTACCCTTGGTTTATTGGGTATATCAAAATAACCCAGCGGGGCATAGTCGCTTAGTTCTGTATCCGGGGAAGAAACGCTATAATCGGTACACATTTCCCGGGTGCCAAAGTAGTATTTATACCCAGATTCGTCCGTCACTATCCACCGACCAGGTACCCTTATATATTCGATCTTCAGGTTATTCCATTCATCATTATATACCACAGTGCCGTCTACCTGCTTGCCTATCGAAAATTTCCCTGAATATTTTCCAAAGTTGTAATTGAAAATATCCGGATCCGTGTCAATGCCACCATTTTTTACTTCATTAAAATATTCCTGCTGCGGCAGGGGCATCTCTATAATATCTTTGCTTCCCAGGTCATGCTTATCCGGCAACGTAGCAGTGTAATAGCCGGTATACCCATCGGTAACAAAGTCGTCAAGCCCTACTATATTCCTGGTAATAACGCCGCCAGCCGCTAGTGACCACCCTAAACCCGTCCAGCCAGCATTTTCACCCACCCTCACGCCGGTAGAATGATAACTTAAGGTAATCGGCAGGGAGTGATGATTGGTTTTGATCTCATATAACGGAATGGAAAAATTGGTAGTACCTGTATAGAGATTTACCGGGATATCACCGTACGTCCCAAGAGCTGCAGCGGTGGGCGAAGGCGGGATAACCTTAGACGCCTCATACTTTTGACCATATACCTGTATTGAAAAGGCAACCAACAGCAGGGTACTTTGTATTAATTGGGCAAGACTTCTTTTCATAATTATATGATGGAGAATTAGGGAATTAATGGTATATAAAGACCAACCAGCATCCTTAAATATTG
Source organism: Chitinophaga sp. 10T418 (assembly GCF_056394125.1). Lineage (NCBI taxonomy): Bacteria > Pseudomonadati > Bacteroidota > Chitinophagia > Chitinophagales > Chitinophagaceae > Chitinophaga > Chitinophaga sp. 10T418. The sequence goes on along the minus strand of NZ_JBFTHG010000020.1, from coordinate 82,935 downwards.
CCAGCATTTACATGTAACAATGCAGTGGGGCTACTAATGCCTATTCCTGCTTTTCTGGAAAAGGGAAACAAGTTTTGACATCGGGACTTTAATGCCACAGAAAGCAGTATTACTACTGTGAGAATATATTTCATAGTACTTGAATTAGGTATCAGGGCAAAACGATCGATATATTCAATTTACAAAAATCATAGATGATAATTTGGAATAGCCACAACAGTCGAATTTAAAAGGACTGCATTAACAACACGACAAATTTTCCATTGGTACAGACAGTTTACAAAAGGGTTAAAAAGATTTATAGATCCTGGCGATTCAATTGTTCGCAATAAATGTACAGAGTATAAATTGTATTAACAAGGAGCAATTTCAATAAAGATATCATGTTCCTTCACAACTATGTACGTACTGCCGACTACTTATAAATATGGACTTATTAGTCTGACACGTTGCCAAAATTGATATGGGTCGAATGGAAATAACCTCTATCTGGAAATGTTGATATAGATTAACCCCTTTCAGAGAGAAAGCGCTAAAAAAGCAGGTTGTGATACAACCTGACATCTTGCCGTTACCTTCGGGGATAACTTTGGGCCTAACACTATTGCTCTACAAACATTAAGTATTTTCTGAAACTTTGCCAGACGGCTTACTTTCCTAAGGCTTCTGTTCCATTTGCATAATCTCTGCTTTACAAAACAAAAGGCCATCGGGAATCACAGCGGAAAAACAGACCTCTATTGATGCAAAAAAAACACATTCATTCATAAACAAAAAAGGCGCAGATATTCCTTCTGCGCCTTTTCTTTTTATTTCCATTTAGTTATAATAATGCCAATTAAGCATAAATATCCGCTCATTACTTCCCCTCTACCTCCCCCACCATAATTGAATCAAACTTCTCAGCAATCACTCTCGGATCAATCCCCTCCGCAAACTCACTCACCAAATAATGCCGTTCATCATCCGGCGCTAAACGCCACAAATTCGTCCCGTTTTCAAAAATATGGTTATACCCGTGTTCCTGCAATTTGAAATACGGTTGCCACCCTCTTACAGCCACATAAACAGCAATGATGTCGGCGCTGTGATGCCAGTTCCTATGCCAGCCTTCAAGGTACAATTTGTATGCATGCGCCATCGGGGTATGCTTATATTTTTCATTGAAAAAAATCTTTCCTGTAGGCACACTGTCTGCGAATGGGCCACCTCCGGTGAAATAAATGCGGGTGGGCCATGCTGCAGCCACATGTTGGGTGGATGCCGGATCCGTCTTGAAATTCCCCCAGGGTGTTGGGTCCAGGTCTGCCGGGTATCGGCCCCCCATGCATACCAGGTGCTTTACTTTCTTTTTCACCAGGTCAATACCTTTCAATTCGCTGAACTGATCTGCTTCGGTGTCCAGCAGTTTAGAAAGATTGGTCAGGTCGCCCACCGTCACCACCACCACACTGCTATCGGGTTGCGACGATAATAACTTACGGTACAGCATCGTTGCATCCGGCATGTCCTCTCCTAGTTTGGCATCGGGTTTAAATTCTTCGCAAATCCTGCGTGCATATTTGGATTTATTGTATACACCAAATCGCTGCACCGCGCCGATGGGAATATCCGGCCTGCCGAAATAGGTGTTGATCACATCCACTACTCCCGGCGACCATGGATGGAGACTGGACACTGTAACCGCCAGTATCTCCGCTTCGCCGAGATAGGCGAAACCGTGGAGCATCGCCAGGGCGCCTACGTCATCTACATCGGAATCCATATCCGTATCAAAAATAATTTTTACGCGTTGCGCTAAAGTTAAATGACATAGCAACAGGCTGATGATCAATAATCCGAAATGTTTCATTTGTTCTATTTGTTTAACAAGGAAGAAGCCGTCCCTATTAATTTATGAGACGGCTTCTCTCTCTCTTTAGATTTTAATAACCTGGAATGTCTTTGCCTCACTTTCTCCTTCCAGCTTCAGCCAATAGGTACCCGCTGCTAACGCGCTGATATCCTTGCTGACTTGTCTGTCTCCTTTCTGGATATTCCATTGTCGCAGTACGTTGCCGCGTATATCCATTAAGGTGAGTCGTTTGTAGGGCATACCGCGCAGATCTATGGTCAGCTGCCCACTGGTAGGATTGGGATAAATAACGGGCGTTGCTGCCACCGGATACTCAGACTTACTATACGCCATACGGGCGGGCGATGGGTTTATTGCACAGTTATCAATACTGAACCAGTTAAACTTCAATGTACCGGACAGTATATGCACGCCTGTATAGTTGAGGGCGGGCAGCCGGATGGTATCGGTAATCGTCATCCATACACCTCCGGTGGATGGAATGCTGATAGTATCAAATTTAAAGGTGCTATGGCCTATCCATATTTTAGCCGGAGCATTGGTCAGCACCCGGAAGCTGATATTATACCTGCCCGCAACAGGAATATTCAGATTATTGTAGGTAAACCAGTTGCTGGATTTCAGGTTGGTGAAGTCCTGTCCGCCGCCGGTATCGGTACAGGCTTCCAGCACCAGGCCGGGGGCCTGCGTGGAAGCGCTTTCTGCTTCGTACTTATTATTCACGCTACAGGTATAATCCACTTTTACAGGAGTACTGCCAGATATAGCGTTGCCGCTTGCCGTTAGGGTAAATGTGCCGGGCGTTCCACCTGCCGTGAAAATACCGTTGGTGTCGATGGCATTTCCTGCGCCGGTAACACTCCAGGTGGGCTTAAAGGTAAAGGGGGTGTTGCGCTGGTCATAGCCTTTGGCGGTGAATTGCTGCGATGCGTTCAAAGGCACTGTTGCGGAATCCGGTGTAATCGCAATGCGAGTCAGTACAGGCGGGGTGACTACATGCACGATAGACGTATCTGCCCTGGTTCCCAGTGTCGCTGTTACCAGGTAATCGCCTGCAACATTGCCCGTAAACAGGCCGCTGGCATCGATGCTGCCACCAGTGGATACAGACCAGACTGGTGATACAGGTAACAGGCTGCTGTCCTGGGCATAACCTGTGGCAGAAAACTGCTGCACCTGCCCTATGGTGATGGTCGCGCTATCAGGTTTTATGATCATGCGGGATAGCTGCACGGAGTCTGCAGAAATAATGCTCAGCCAGTTGAAATTCCAGCCGTCCTTATTGGCAGCAATCCGGATGGTTTGCTGACCTTGCTCCAGTCGTATAGGCGCTGACGTGACAGTGATCCATTTCTGCCATCCGCCGCTTGCGGGCAGGTTTACCGTCTGTAGCGTGGTGCTGTCCCGCTGTATTTTCAGGCTGGACGCGCCGCTTACCGCAACACGGAACTGTATCCGGTAGGTATCGCAACGGGGTACGTTGATGTCGTATTCAAACCAGGTGCTGGCGCCTATATAGCTCACATCTACGCCGCCACCTGCATCTGAAGTGGGTTCTGTGCAACATGCGTTACCGTTATCAAAGGCCTCTGCCTGTATTTTTGCCGGTATGTCTTTGTAATTGCCTGTTCGATAGGTTACAAAGGCAACGCCTGTCCTGGTAGTGGTATCTACAGTAGCTGTGGCGGTTACTTTCCCGGAATTATTCAGKGTAGCCAAACCGCTGGCCGTAATGCTGTTGCCCGCGCCTGTGATATTCCACACCGGCGTGATGGCCATGGCGTATCCATTCTGATCAAAGGCCTTGGCGGTATATTGTTGCTGTTTCCCGGGCAGGAAAGACAAATCACCCGGCGTCACCATGATGGTGTCCAGCACAGGAGTGCCTACGCCTTTCTGATAGATACGCGCGTAGTCTACCGACATACTATCCGGCCAGTCCGCATCCACGATGGAACCTCCCATTCCCCCGCCAATGGCCAGGTTCAGGATGAGGTGAAACTTCTGGTCAAAGGGCCAGTCTTTCCAGTCCGTATGTGGATTGGCGTAAGACAGGATCTGCGTGCTGTCGTATATGAAGCGGATAGTGTCCGGCGCCCATTCCATGGCATACACGTGATACACCGTATCGGCGTCCATCAGCTTTTTGCTGTTGGATACACCTCCGCCATTGGTCCAATTGTGGTTCTGGGTATGAACAGTCGATAACACCGTACCGAAGTTGTTGCCCACATGTTCCATAACGTCCAGCTCTCCGCTTTTAGGCCATCCGCCATATACGCTGCTGGTAGGCATCAGCCAGATGGCAGGCCAGGAACCATGTGCACGGGGTAGCCTTGCCCTCACCTCTACTTTGCCGTAGAGAAAATCAAATTTGCCCTGCGTGATGAGCCGGCCGGATGACCAGGGCTCTGCGCTGTTCCCTGTAGGGAAATCTTTCTTTCCGGTGATCACCAAACGACCATTTCTCACGCGGGCATTGTCGTGGGTAGTATCTGTGTATACCTGTTGCTCACCATTGATCCAACCTTTGGGACGCGGATCTACTGTCCACTTGCTGCGATCAGGTTGTCCATCTGTGTTAAACTCGTCCGCAAACATCAGTGTCCAGCTGGGATTGCCTTCAAACAACACATTTCCTTTTGCCGTGTAGGTGGTAACGTTAGCAGTGGCCACCTCCTGGCCCGCCACGGTAAGTTTAAGGGTAGTCCGGGAATAGTTGGCCGGTGAATTACCACTGAGCGTAATGGTGGCCGTGCTGTCATTTATCCGCTGCACATTGCTGATAGCAACGCCGGCGGGCAGGTTGGACGCCACCCAATTGGAGGTGGTCAGCGTGGGACTGAATACGCCCCCCTTCACTTGTGCAGTGAGCTGGGCGCCATTTTCATGGCCCATCAGGATGCTCGTATCCTTTAAAACAAGAGCAGTAGGATTGGGCGCTTGTATCAGGTCAAAGTATAGGATACCGTTGGCTTTCTTTCCATCAATGAACTGTATGGAAATCGTGTTGAAATCTGTTCTGTTCTTAACGCTGGCGAAGTTGTAAGTAGCTTCTTCCCAGTGGTTCACGCGGGAGGGCTTAAAGGTGAAGAAAACGGCTTTGCTGTAATTGGTGCCTGGCTGCAATTTAAACATGATCTCGTCCAGTGTGCTGCTGTATACGAGCATTTTGAAGGTACTACTCACAGAAAGGTTAAAGGAATCTCTCAGCTGACAGGTGGCGCTMATGTATTCGAAGCAGCTGGTGTCTTTGGTAAATTTGGCCACCAGCGGACTAATGTTCAGGCCAGAGGGATTGGGATTGGGCACACCAAATTCCACTTTTCCGGTGGTGGTATTGCCCGCATAATAGGCCCATTTGCCGGAGCAGGGGCCGTGGCCTTCCATATCATCCAGCAGTAGGAATTGCGCATGGAGCTTACTGCACAGCAGCAGGCATAGCGGCAACAATAGTAGCAGGAATTTTTTCATCAGGTGGCACCTGATAGGTAGCCGCCGGACGGCACCTTGCAAAGAAAGTCCTTTGCGAACAGTTGATTTTGGTTTGCTTGCTTTCATAACATTTTGTTTGGGTGGAATTGGGCCGGTGCAACCGATTGCTGCACTGGTTGCATGTTTGGTATCGTGTGATTTAACGAAAGAAAAAGAATAGGAGCTTTGTTCGTCTATAGGTCATAAACCAGGAATCACCGGCGCCTCTGCACCGGGTATCGGTATCCAGTAATTTATTTTGATGATATTAGCACTGGCCGCAGATCACCAGGGGCCTTATGATGTTATTCAAACGTGAAATCCTTTTCGTGAAATGCCCATTTTCTCAACAGACGCGCAAGTGCTTATTTAGGACCTATAGGAGGAAAAAAATTTTCACACCCGCTGCAACTATAGTATAAGTGTGGGATACAGCCTCCCCGACTGCTTCATTTGCCTCCGGAAGGACGGTAATGAACGTGCCGGGGAATTTTTACTGAATGGGGTGACATGAAGCGTTGAGGGTAATTATCTTCCGTATTTTCAGCCAACAAAGTGGCGGCTGAAAACAGGCTATTCTACTTCAAACTGGCCTTCCGGCTCCTTCACTTTGCATGCTGACAGGCAATCGGAAAAAACAAAAAGCGTAGAAAATTAGAAAAATGATTGTATTTTCCGATGTACCAGAAAATCAAAATTATCGAGTGAGCAATACAGAAATAAGGACGATGATAAATCATACGGCCGACCCTATGCATATAATAAAGAAATGAAAACATTTTATAACAATCAAAAAACAGGTTGTCAAAGACGATATGTTTCTTAGCCCTAAATTCAAATTCCGTCATTCAATGATGAAAAATATCCCAAGATTAGTACTCCTGCTGATTATCTTATTTCATTACAAAGTCAACGCACAAAATAGCTCGATCAGGGGAACCGTGACAGACAGCAGCCTGAAAGCCCCGTTGCGGAATGCCGTAGTGGTATTATTGCAGGCAAAGGATTCATTTATCATCGCCAGTACAAGGGTGGGGAAAGATGGGGAGTTCAGCTTTCAGCAACTGGCAGATACGGCCACCTATGTTTTATACTTTTCCTATCCGAAGTATGCCAGTTATTCCTACCGGTTAAATATGAAAAATGCTGGCAATAAGCTAGCAGAGATGAACAATATTTATCTCATCCCAAAAAGCAGGCTACTGCGTGAAGTAATCGTAAAATCGCAGATAGCAGCCATCAGGATCAATGGCGACACCACCGAGTATAATGCCGGTAGCTTTAAAGTGCAACCCAATGCATCAGTGGAAGAGTTGCTAAGACAGCTACCCGGGTTGCAGGTAGACCAATTTGGTAATATTACCGCACAGGGGCAGAAAGTGAAAAAGGTGTTGGTAGACGGAGAAGAGTTTTTCAGCGATGACCCCACACTGGTAACGCGCAACCTGCGGGCAGACATGATCGACAAAGTACAGGTATACGATAAGAAGTCGGACGCCGCTGCTTTTACCGGTATAGAAGATGGGGTAAAAGACAAAACCATCAACCTGAAAATTAAAGAAGATAAAAACCATGGGATATTTGGAAAAGTAGAGGCCGGCGTTGGTACAGATGAACGGTACAATGCCCAGGGCATGATTAACGCTTTTAAGGGCAAAAGAAGAATGTCTGCCTACGCTACCACCGGCAACATAGGAAGGTCCGGTCTGGGAACAGCAGATAAAGAAAAAATGGGGGCTGATGAAGAAGGCAGCGGCAACTATTCCGGTAAAGGATTGCCAACGATTACCTCAGGTGGCTTTCACTATGATAAAAAATGGAACGCTGATAAAATAGCCTTCAATGGAAATTATAAATTCAACGGGCAGCAGGTGGTAGGGTCTGAATCTACTACCTCACAAAACAACCTGCCTTCCGGCATTATCTTAAGTAATTCCAATAACAATTTTAAAAATAATAGCACCGACAATAAATTAAATGCGAGATATATTTACAAACTCGATTCCTCAGCCACCTTTACGATTTATACAGACGGCACACGCTATAATAATAAAAGCTCCAATAATAGCTTTACACAAAACAGGCGGGGCGATTCCAGTCTGATATATAATAATGACAAATCCAGCACAAATGATTATGACTTCAACAGCTATAATCTCAACCTGTCCTGGGAAAAACAACTGAGGAAGAAAGGGCGCACCATTGCGGTGTATCTGAACAATAACTTTTCAAATGATGCCACCAATGGCGAAAACGTTTCTAACAGCACTTTTTATGACGCAGCGAGTCATGTGGATAGTACCGCCTTGTTGCACCTGCGCAGAAAGATGAATGATGACTGGCGTACATTGAACCTCAATGCTATTTATACGGAGCCGCTTTCCAAAAAGTTGTCGATGATTGTCAACTATGACCTGTACAACGAATCAGCGCATGATGATAAACGTTCGTACAATCTTGGCAATAACCAGGATATAAAAATGATTGACACGGCTTTTAGTACTAAAATGAATTCAACTTCCTGGGGAAATCAGGGTGGATTATCACTGAATTATTCTACAAAAAAGGTGGTACTGAAAGTAGGCAACAACGTTAAGTTTGTTCAGATGAATATGGAAAGTGTCTACAGTGCCGTGAAGCTGAATAAACAGTTTGTAAACCTGAATCCCAATCTTAATTTTAACTATAAGTTCAGCAATTACGAAGCATTGAGTTTTAGTTACAATGGAAACAGCAACAACCCCGGGCGTTCGCAGATGCTTCCTTTTAATTTTGATAACGGCCAGCTCACTACACTGCTGCCTAATACAGCGTTGAAGAATAGTTTTACCAATGATTTCACCGCCAGGTACAATGCTGCAAAAATAGCTTCCCAGGTGTATTATGGAGGATCGGCTGGTTATACGCTGGTGTCAAATCCAATTACCCAATCGATCAGTGTAGATCCTGCGGGTGCATATACCTACCAAAATGTGAATATGGAGGGCTATGCCAACCGTAATTATTATGTAAATACCTACTACTCGAAGAAGATCACCCTGATTGATATGCAGGCCGCTGCCGCACTGGGACTAAATGGCGGAAAATCCTTTAGCCCGATCAACGATGTTATCAACAAGTTGAACTATAATACGTATACTTTGACACTGCAGGCGTATAAATCGAAGCTCCAGAAATATACCTTCTATCTGACGGCAAGTGGAGGACACACCAACAATACCTCTTCTCTTCAACCAACCTCTAAAAACAGCTATTTCTTCTATACACTAAACCCTTCTGTTGACGTTTATTTCCTGAAGAAATTCCAGCTCCATACAGATGCCAACTATCTCTGGCAGCAGAAAACACAGGCATTCAACGATAATTTCAGGCGCACAATCTGGAATGCCTGGATAGGGCGCAACTTTTTCAGCAAGGACCAGCTAACACTGAAAATTTCCTGCAATGATATCCTGAACGAAAATAACGGTTATGCCCGTACTGCTACCAACACGTTCTTTTCAGAAAACCGATACACCACCATTCAGCGTTACTTTATGATGGGTGCTACCTGGAATTTCACAAAATTTAATAGTATTAAACAGTGAGAAAGATCATTACTATTCTTGGGATCATCCTGATGACAAACTGCTTCCCTGCTGCCGCACAACTGGCAGTGTTTACCAATAGCGGGAAAATAAAGTTTGAGCGGAAAGTCAATACGTTTGCAGCGATGCCAATTTTTCTAAAAGAAACGGGGACCATGCCGGCTGATCAGCTGACTACCTTTATGCAGCAATACAGGAATACGTCGCCCCAGTTCTGGACTGATAGTTTTGAGTTATATTTTAACGGAGAGCAGAGTCTTTATCAGCCGGGCAATCCCGATATGAACTATTCCCAAACCTTCCAGATACCGGTAGCCTATAAGAATAAAGTGTATACCAATTTTTCCACTGGTATGGCACTTACGGAAAAGCAGGCTTTTGAGCAGGTGTTTTTTATCAAAGATGCGGTTAAAAGCCTTAAATGGAAGTTGACAGAAGAAACCCGGGAAATTGCCGGATATGAATGCCATCGTGCGAATGCCGTGTTGTTTGATTCTATCTATATCGTTGCATTTTATACCGATGAAATTCCCGCCCGCGGAGGTCCGGAGTCTTTCAATGGATTACCCGGGATGATTTTAGGCATAGCTATACCGCATCAGCATATTACTATTTTCGCTCAAAGCGTTACCAGTATGGATATAGGGCCGGATAAATGGAAAATTCCCGCACCTGAAAAAAATACCCCAATCAGTAACAAGGACTTCAATAACAAGACGGCAAAAATGCTGAAGCAATTTAATTTAACTTCTCCATGGGTGCAGTTTTTCATGGATATGTAGGGAAACTACAAAAATCAAAGACAACGACTTTTTGAATTTCGGGGACGCTAAAACAAAATACTTCGAATTTGTAAAACGTTATCCGGGATTCGTACCTGCTCGTTCGTAAAAGCCTCTGTGGCCCCCGTCACGCCAAAGCCGGCATTATTAACCAGTACATCGATACGCCCAAATTTTGCCACTGTATCCGACACGGCTCTTTGGATTTGATCCTGATTCGCAACATCGAGTTTCACCACCAATAGCCGATCCTTATGTCTGGCAGCCAGGTCATCCAGCTTTTCAGTATTTCTTGCAGCAACCGCAACAATGCCGCCTTTTAACAACACCGCTTCTGTCAGGCTTCGCCCTGGTCCACTTGAGCTCCCCGTTATAAACCATACTTTTCCCATATCTCTTTGTTTTAATTATAACGCAAAGATCGGACAGCTGGTTTCAAATCACTTTATTCTACAGGTCATTCTTACTTTGTTGCAAAAGTCAGATTAGCTAATAGTTCCTGAGAAATCATAAAGTTAGTGCGAAGACGGCGAATCCTGTATTTTCACACACTCCTAATGGAAAAAAAAGCTTATTATTCATGCAACCTTTCTATAACAGAGACGTCTTATAATAATACGCATTCATTTAAATCCTTGAGAATCTATTAAACATGTCAGTATCGCCTGTTAAATCAATTTGTATATCTGCATTATGCCTTCTTTTTTCCGGGTATCTGTTTGCCCATAATGGAAGTGTTGCCTATGCATATCCGCTTGGCAGGATCATCGTGGATGGCGATCTTTCCGATTGGCCCAAAGATGCTGTCAGGTATAAGATCGGAATAAATCCATCGGACACAAAACCGCAGAATGAATCCGATTTTTCCGGCTATTTCCAGCTAGGCTATAACCTCGGCAATCAATCACTATACGTGGCATTTACGATTACAGATGATGATTTCGTTGAAGATACTTCTCAAAATGTAAGCTGGAACACCCAGGACGGGTTGGAGGTAAGCGTTGATGCGCGTCATCTGCTCTCCGGTTCCGGGGTGGCGTCATTTATGTATAGTAAGCACCTTCATACCATCAATAATGCCTTCTTTGATCCTTTTGCCAGTAAAGCCACCTGGGATATTACGGAGGTGGCTCTTACACGCCATGGTAACACCCGCATTTATGAATGGCGTATACAGTTAGGGAACGAGTTGGCCGTTGGAAAATCGGTCGGTTTCGATTTTCATGTATTTGACAAAGATCAGGATGGAAGCTTCTCCTGGTCTGCCTGGGGGAAGGGAGAATCTAAATTTAAGAACCCCAACAGTCTTGGCGATATCGTCTTTCTGCCTGCCGGCAAAGAACTGTCCCCTGTTTCGGGAAAGTTAAGCTGGAACAAACAACATGCGGCAAAGCTACCAGGTCTGTTGCGGCTCATCGCTTCGGACAATCCAAAACTTTGGATGACAGCTGAAGTAGATAGCCTGGGGAATTATGAGGTAATGGTACCTGCTGGAAAATATAAGCTCACATTGCCTGATCGTTACTTTCAATCTGAAGATAAGGTTTATGCTGCCGATCAAAAAGTACCTGTCACCATTGTAACAAAATCCGGGCAAAAAACAGTTGCACCTGCGATTCGTATATCATCTACCCCTGTACCCGACTTGATTCCAGACAAAGGTATACTGCTAAATTTCACCGCGTCCGATACCAGTCAGATAGATCATTTTATCGACACCTATCGCGGTTATTATGGAATACCCGGCGTTTCGCTGGCAGTAATTAAAGAAGGGAAACTGCTTTATCATAAAACATATGGTGTTAGCAACACGATGACCGGGGAAAAAGTAAATGACAATACATTGTTTGAAGCAGCTTCCGTTACAAAGCCTGTATTTGCCTTTGCTGTGGAACGACTGGCAGAACGTGGGGTGATTAACCTTGACAAACCGTTATATGAGTACCTTCCTTATAAGGATATCGAATACGACGAGCGATATAAGCTGATGACCGCAAGACATGTATTAACGCACCGGACGGGTTTCCCGAACTGGCGATGGATGAATAAAGATGGAAAACTGGATCTGAAATTTCCCCCCGGCACAGCCTATAACTATTCAGGTGAGGGCTTCGAATACCTGAAGCTGGTAATAGAAAAAATTACGGGTAAGAAGGTGGAGCAGGTATTGCAGGAGGAAGTGATTGAGCCCGTTGGACTATACCATACTTTCTTTTCAAAAAATGATTCTTTGCAGCGGATGGCGGCATATGGTCATTATGACAAACTGCCCACTAAAAATGATCTGCCGGAAAGTCCGGGCATGGCCTATTCTATGTATACCGAAGCAAAAATTTTCTCAAAGTTTATGCTGTATTTATTAGAGCAGAAAGGCCTGAAACCAGCAACATACGACACTATACTCTCAAAGCACTCAGAATATACTTTTGATGACGAGCCGCATAAGCCAAAAGTCCCCACCTATATGGGTATGAGTCTTGAGATCAGAGAAACTCCTTTTGGCAAAACATTTGGTCATGGTGGCAATAATGGCGATTTCAAATGCAGGTTTGAAGTGTATAAAGACCTGAAAATGGGATATGTCATTTTCACTGATTCCAATACATCTGATGTATTGCTGGAAAACCTCCGCAAGTTTTTGGTGGAGGGGAAAGATGCTACGCCTTGATGTGTTAAGTTTATCTCCAACGGGAAAAGGTTTCAAAATTAATATTTTGAAGCCTTTTCCTGTTAGAAACCACCGTGATCATACTTTTATCTATTGAAAAAAGGTGCAGGTTGTCAGAAAAGTGGTTTGTGTATTACCTTTGCGACTGTATAAACAAAAGACATGAGTCAATTTTCGCATATAAACCTGCCGTTAAAGAACAAACTGACATTCACTGCTAACCCGGTAAACGTAGTGCCATTACCGAATGGAGAGATCCTGATGAACTTTGCGAGTCAACCATTGATTACAAAGCTCAATGCCAACCTTGAAATTGTTTGGGAAAAAATCATCCAGGGAAAGCATACGAATTATGTAAGCAGCAAACTGTCTGCCTCTTCTGATGGCCGCCTGATTGCTATTGCGGGTATGACCGATATGCGCATTCTCGATGCAGAAGGGACCATGGTATTACATACAGTGGAACATGACTCCTGGGGCTGGTTCCTGGGGGCCGCCTGTCATTTCGCGAAGGATAATAAAACGATCTGGTATGTATTGCCTGGTGATAAAAATGAAACAGACCAGCTGCAGGTGATGGATGCTGTTACTTTTGAAGTAATTGCTTCCCACCCCCTGCTGGAAAGCCAACAATACACCTACGCATTTCATGCTACGCCCAACAATGACATTATCCTGCTGGAAGCGGCGGCTGGCCAGGAGAAATCCATCCTGATGCAGTTACAGCTCAATGATGATGTCATCTCCCTGGCTGAACTTACCCAATGTGATGATGTGATCATGGGCAACTTTGGGCCATCCGGAACAGAGTTTGTGATGGCGCCCCATTATGATGGGCCTTTAGAAATCTATTCCTTCCCTGTAATTGCCAGGATAGCAGAGCAGGACCAGGAAGGTATTTTCGAGGGCAGTAAAGATTTTCCAGCCGCTGAACCGGATAATATCAACTACAATGTATTCTTTGTAGATGATAATAACATCCTGGTAGTTTCCCAGTTTGGAAGATTGTTATTGCTGGACAGAAAAGATTTACGTTGTAAGGCAGAAGTAATGCCGGAGGGTATTGAATTTACGGCATATAACCTGGATGGCAATCCTACTACCAACCCGGATTATATCTTTGATTACAGCAGTAATATTATCAATGTAATGATTGTGCATGACAAGCTGTTGCTGACGACCGGCGATGGTCAGCTGCGCAGTTATGACTTGCCTGTATGATAAAAACCGAAGGGTGTCTCCTGGTTTAGGAGACACTCCGGCAACCCATAAACGCGTTATAATAGCTATTTTTTTGATAATTTACTATACCTTTTTGTTAAAATTCCATGCGGAAATATTATTAACTATCGCTAATATTGTCATGATTCCGCTGTAGTGTCAACCTGGTGAGCAAATGTCAACCAAATTTCCAATGCTTTATGGGGTTAAAGTGTATTGACAATGAACGTGAAATACTGGAGCAAGTGGCCGGCGGCTGCCAGCTTGCATTCTCAAAGCTTTTTCATGGATATGTACATCAGGCAGGCCGTATCGTTTATACCATCATCGGCTCCCGCGAACAAACTGAAGAGATCCTGCAGGACCTGTTTGTAAAACTCTGGAAAAACAGGGAAAAGCTGACCAGTATCAAAGAATTCAATGCCTATTTTTTTATTCTGCTGCGCAACCATACCCTTAATTACCTGACGCGGTTGGCCGCGGAAAGAAAAGGACAAGAGGAGTATGCCAGGTTTGTAATACAACAACAAGACAAAAAAGATGACCATCCTGATGTTCGTCTTGAAATAGTTGACAAAGCTATTGAAGCACTGCCCACACAGCAAAAAACCGTATTCCTCCTGCGGGCACAGGGTTACAGAAACCCTGAAATTGCATCCCGCATGAATTTATCTACCGACTCTGTAAAAAAATATAACCAGCTGGCCCTTAAGTTTATTCACCAGTTTATTAAGGTGAGGGTAACGGTTTTGTTCACATTGGTAGCTGTCCGGTATTTAAAATAAAATATTTTTCCTCCCCATATCTCCTTTTATACCCCCTTCACTGTCTTATGATATAGGAACAATGTTCAAACAGTCATACTATGCAGCAGCAAGACCGTTTACAATATTTGCTGGAAAAAGCCACTACCGGCACTATCGCTGAAGAAGAGCGACAGGAGCTGTTTGTATTATTGACTGATCCGGATGCAAGGCAATTATATAATGATTTATTTGAGCAACTGTCAACACAATACGCTGAAGAAGAAGATTTTTTCTCTGCTGAAGAGGCCTCCCATTTATTTGAACAGATCAATGAAAAAAACAAAGAGTCAGGTTCAGGCCCGGATGTCAGTACCCGGATATATAGCTTAAAGCCGGTACTCTTCTGGGCTGCCGCCTGCGCAACAATGTTATTGTCGCTGCTCTCCTACCGCTTTTTTGTCAATACGCACCGGGTAACTGATCAGAAAAAAATAGCGCAGCTCTCCCCTGCTCCCAGGTCCAAATCTGATGTAATGCTGACACTCGCCGATGGTACTCAGGTGTCCCTGGACAGTACCGTAGCCGGACGGGTATTTGAGCAAAAAGGAGCCCGCGCCGTTAACAACGATAACGGAACCCTTACCTATGCAGGGGACGTCACCACAGTAGCAAAGCCCGAAATCGTGTATAATACCCTCACTATACCGAGGGGAAAACAATATAAAGTAGTACTGCCGGATGGCAGCCAGGTTTGGTTAAATGCCGCGTCCTCCCTGCATTACCCGACACAGTTTCCTGACCAGGAACGAAAAGTCGAATTATCAGGCGAAGCTTATTTCGATATCGTTAAGGACGACCACAAACCATTTTTAGTAGTAACTCCACAGCAAACTATTTCCGTACTGGGTACTTCTTTTAATGTTAAAGCCTATACAGATGAACCGTATATTAAAACTACACTCATAACAGGCAGTGTAAAAATTAATCTGCCAAATGAAAACAAGTCAAGCGTATTAAAACCAGGAGAACAAGCTATACTGGCAAATAACGATTTACAGGTAAAAACAATAGACACCAAAGAAGATGTTTCCTGGCGGTCCGATCTCTTTTATTTTTCCGATACCGATCTGCGGGAGATGGCGTATCAGCTGCAACGCTGGTATGATATTGAAGTGGATTTTTCATCCCTTCCGGCAAAAAGACTATATGGACAATTACCTCGTAGCACACCACTACCAGAACTGTTAAGCGCAATTGAGAAAACAAGTAACATAAAATTTAAATTAAGCAACGGCCGGCTGTTTGTAGAGAAATAGTATCCGGATTTTATTTATCAACCATCATCATTTCACACCAGTAAAATTACATTTATGAGAATTCAACATGGCCATCGTATGGGCCATTGGAAGCGCTATGCCTGGTGCATAATGTTTACTGTCTTCCATTATCTGGCAACATCTGCAATTGGTTTCTCCCAGCAGGTAACATTAAGTGTAAGCGGAGCAAGACTGGAGCAGGTGCTCGAGTCGATCAGAACACAAACAGGCTACTCCTTTATTTTTGATGCCCGGTATGCAAAAAATGCGCTGCCTGTCACGGTAAACCTTAAAGAGGAGTCGCTGGAAACCGCCCTGGCCCAGGTATTTAAGGGGCAGCCATTCACCTATGAAGTAAATGAAAGAATCGTAACGGTACTCGCATCGCGTAAGGCGACGGCAGCGACTACGTTGTCCGGCAGGATTGTTAGTCCGGATAACCAACCAATTATTGGTGCCACTGTCATCGTTCAGGGCTCCAGACAGGGAGCCACGGCAGATGAAAACGGCAGGTTTTCCCTTTCAGTTACTGCGGAAGACGCCACCATCCTCATCACTTCTATCGGTTTTAACCCGTTAACGCTTCACCTGAACAATGGCGTGCTAACACCGGCCAGCAAACAGTTTAATCATCAGCTGGTCAGAAATACGCTGCAGAATCTGCTGATCATGCTCCAGCCTTCTGCATCGCAATTGCAGGAAGTAAACGTAACAGTGGGATATGGTACACAGAAAAAGAGAGAAACCACTGCTGCCATCTCAAGCATTAAAGGCTCACAGCTGCAAAATAAGCCCAGCGGTTCTATTGAAGGATTGCTGCAGGGACTTGCGCCCGGGTTAGTAGTGCAGAACAATTCCGGTATGCCGGGTGGAAGAAGCATGATTCAGATCAGAGGTCTTGCTTCGTTTTCCAATTCCGCCAACTCCAACGTGGTAAGCACACCCCTGTTTATTATTGATGGTGTGCCACTGGAACAGGATGTATTCAACCCTTCAGATCCACGCCAGGCCATCACAAGTGTGCTGGCTGGTTTCAGTCCCTTTGACCTGGAATCCGTGGATGTACTGAAAGATGCTTCTGCTACTGCTATCTATGGTTCAAGAGGCGCCAACGGCGTTATCATTATTAACACCAAACGTGGCAAAATCGGGAAACCAATTGTCACCTTAAATACACAATATGGATTGAGTTATTACCCATCACTACGTAAAACCCTTGGTGGTAAAGCGGAACGCGATTTTAAAATTGATCTCTTTAACCAGTATAAATCTTCCAAAGTAGGCGGAGGAGATTCAGATATGCCCATTGAATTGAGTGATAGCCTGAATAGCTTTTACAACAATTCTACCGACTGGCAAAAGCTGTACTTCCGGGATGCTGATCTGAAGAATATTAACCTGGGTATCAGCGGCGCTACGGAGAATGCCAGCTACCGTTTAGGAGTAGATTATTATAACGAAAAAGGTATTGTACTGGGTTCAGGATTTACCAGGTTTTCACTGACCTATAACGGTGTCTTTAAGCCTACTTCGCGGTTAACCATTACCGGCCGGGCAAATTTAAGCCAGACCGATGCCAGCAAGAAAAGAGGCGACACTTACAGTGCTGCAGTAGTAGGAAATAACTTCTCTTCTTCCTTCAGGCCAGGCCCCAACAGCGGCTTTTTTGATTCCTTCCTGGAGTCTTACAAGAAAGGCGTCAGCATTGACCTTACCAGGAGAGTGCTGGCACAGCTCGAAGTCAGTTACGATCTTACCAACTACCTGAACCTTACCTCCAGAGCATCTGGTAACTATGAATTTTATCGCACCCGCTCATTCGAACCATCTGCAACAAGAAATGATCAGAAAGCTGCAGCTTCTTATTATTCGCAGGAAAAAGTGAATCTGCTGAGCGAAACATTTCTTCGTTTATACCACACCTTTCCTTCAAAGCACTCGTTCGATCTGGTGTTAGGTAATACCATCAACACCAGCGAAAACAACAATATATTCGGCTCTGCATTTGGAGGCCCCAGTGACGCACAACAGGTGATACAGGGATATCCGCAATCCAATCTCAAACTGGAAACGCATAATATCAGGTATGGCTTGTTGTCTTACTATTCCAGGCTTTCTTACAACTACGACAAAAAATACCTGTTTCAGGGTGTTGTCCGCGCCGATGGTTCTTCCAAATTTGGTAAAGATAACCAGTGGGGATACTTCCCTTCTCTGTCTGCAGGATGGGTATTTACAGAAGAAAAATTTATTCGTAAGCACATTGGTAGCTGGCTGAACTTCGGTAAGATCAGGGCCAGTACGGGTAAATCAGGTACCCAGTATGAAGACAACTACCTGGCTGTAGGCGCCTATCAAACCAAGAGCGGAGACAATGCCACGTACAACGGCATACCGCTGCTGGCTCCAAGTTACGGTGCAGGTAACGGTACCGCCTTACCAAATCTTACCTGGCAAACTACTAAAGACAAGGGCGTAGGATTGGATCTTGAGTTTTTCAACAGCCGTCTGACCATGACGCTCGACTACTATAATAAAAACACAGACGGATTCCTGTTTCCGGATGCTTTAAATGGTACGAGCGGATATACCTCCCGTTATATCAACAGCGGGGCTGTTCGCAATACCGGGTATGAAGCTGCCATTACAGCCTATCTTACAAGACCAGGAAAGAACTTTCAGTATTCCGTCACCTTTATTGGTGCCATTAACCATAATGAACTGACCAAACTGCCTGATTTCGGCAGAAGTGTTTCCAGGAGCGATTATGCAGTAGGACAACCTTACCTCGAGATTGGCCGCCCGCTGAATGGCTTTTACCTGATGAAGTACCTGGGCGTATATCCAACAGACGAATCCGTTCCGGTAAATAAATATACCGGTAAGCGACTGTACCCTAACACCAGCGGATTTTCCTCACAGGATCCATATAAGGCCGGTGATATCATGATACTGGATGTAAACGGAGATGGCAGGATTGGTGTAATAGACA
The DNA here is from genome assembly GCF_056394125.1 of Chitinophaga sp. 10T418. NCBI lineage: Bacteria > Pseudomonadati > Bacteroidota > Chitinophagia > Chitinophagales > Chitinophagaceae > Chitinophaga > Chitinophaga sp. 10T418. The sequence continues at coordinate 64,294 of NZ_JBFTHG010000020.1, read as the reverse complement.
ATTCCGACCGCGTTTACTGTGGTGATCCTAATCCTAAATTTACCGGAAGTGTTTCTCACTCTTTCAGCTATAAGTTTAAAAGCAATGCCACACTCCAGCTCGACCTGTTTTTCAACTACTCCGTTGGCAACAAAGTATACAACAAAGTAAAGGCAGATCGTATCAAGGGGGTGAGCTGGACTGCCAGTGAAAATGTGAACTATCCCGGCGGACAAAGAAACCTGCTGGATGTATCTGACCTGGATTTCTGGACACCTACCCACACCAATGCAAAATACCCGGTGCTTAATCCCTGGAGATACTACGGCACATCCAGTTATGATTTTATCGGCAACTACGAAACCAACACCGATCTTTTCCTGGAAAGCGGAAGCTTTATACGGTTAAATAATATCAACCTGAGCTATGATTTTGCACCGGCTGCGCTGAACCGTTTTAACATCCGGAGACTGAGAGTTTATGGTGGGATGAGTAACGTATTTATCCTCACAAAGTATTCCGGCGTGGATCCTGAAAACGTGGATTCTTATGGTTACGATCTGGGTAATGGATATCCCATTCCTTACAAATTTAACTGTGGCTTTAACTTTGAATTCTAAGATTATGAAGATAAAAATAACATGGAAAAACAAAATGTGCTTCCTCCTCGCAGGTTGCGCCTTATTATTTTCCTGCAAAAAAATACTGGATCCTGAAATTATTGAACTGCCTACTGCTGCTAACGCTATTATGACCTCAGCAGATGTGGAAAAAGGAGTAGCCGCTGCTTATTCCTACCTGCGGGCAGTGGTACCGGATAAAGTATTTCTCATGGGAGATGTACGTGCAGATGTGTTCTCCAGTTATTCCCAGAGTTCCAACGTGYGGGCGGAGACACCTATCGCCACCAATACTGCCAGTGCTTTACTGAATAACGGAGGTGGTAACTGGAACCAATTTTATACTGTCATTGCGCAATGCAACCTGCTCCTTGAAAAAATCCCTACGATTGCGAACTACGATGAGTCACTCAGAAACAGGCATATCGGTGAAGCCAGCTTTATCCGGGCACTCACCTACTTTTACCTGGTTCGTTTCTGGGGAGATGTACCCATCAACTTAAAGAGCGTGAATATAGATAACCTGTCAAGGGCGCCACAGGCAGATGTATTTAAGCAGATCACCAGTGATCTGGACATCGCCATTGCTGACCTGGCATTGGATTATGGTGGTGGCGACAAAGCCGTAAGAGCCACCAAAGGAGCAGCATGGGCTATTAAAGCACATGTACTGGGATGGTTACAGGATTACGCCGGTTGCGAAAAGCTATGCGACAGCGTGATCACAAAAGGTCCATACAGTCTTGTTACAGATACCCTGAACCTCATCAGCATCTTTGTAGGAAAATCCAATGAGGGCATCTTTGAACTTAATTTTGATGCCAATGCAAGAGAAGTACAGAAAAACCGTGTTTATAACAGAACATTGGGCAGGCCCTGGTACAAAGACCAATCAGATGGAGGAGGCGGTACGGAAAAGTTTATCCTTTCTCCTACCAGGCAACAACTGAATAACATGTTCCCTCCAAGTGCACGCGATGCCCGGTTATTTACCTGGTTTGACCGTGCCACCTACCTGCAGGGCGTTTATGACGACCGTATCTTCCTGGGCAAATACAAAACACTGCAACTGAAAGGCGACACCTCCTCACAGAATATCAATGAATCAAACATCATCATTACCCGTTTGGCGGATATCATGTTGCTGAGAGCAGAAGCGCTGGCCAGTCCGGCCGTAGGCAGAGCCGGAGAAGCGGCAGTGCTGCTGAATAAAGTAAGACAACGTGCATTTACCACCCTCTATACAGGCGGCGGCAGCATCCAGGACACTATCCTGCTCGAACGCAGGAAGGAACTGATCGGGGAAGGACAATATTTCTTTGACCTGGTGAGAACAAGAAAGCTGGATAAAGACTCTAAAATAACAGCAGCCGATTGGTATCAGAAAGGTGCATGGCTACTCCCAATAGACCAAAGCATTATCGCGAAAAGCAATTTTATGATCACTCAGAACGAATACTGGAAATAACTTTTTATATGAAGAAAAATATTTCACTAAAAAAAGCGGCACTCCTGGCAACCCTTACCATGCTGATGTTTTCAGCGTGCAGGAAAGATAATTATTATGTCGATGGAGGCCTGTCTAAGCAATCCGAGGAAGAAAAAAGGATGACGGTGTATGAATTCCTGGCCAGCAGACCTAATCATATATTTGATTCACTGGTGAAGATCATTGACCTCACCAATAGCAAGGCCCTGGTGAATCAGGCTAACATTACTTTTTTTGCAGCGCCCAATAAGTCAGTGTTACGGTTACAAATGAACTATACACCGGATGACCGGCAGACGCCACAAGCCCTCGCCAACATAGGAAAGGATACATTGCTCACCTTACTTAGCAGGTTTATTATACCCAATGCTAAAGTGAGCCTGGAGCAAGCCGTAAAAGACCGGACAAAATATTACAAGGCTCTTAACGGCGACTCCCTGATTATTAGTGGTGTAGACGGCGGAACAAGTGCCACCAGCTCACTACAAACGTCGGCGTACAGAATAATGTTTGAGCATTTAAAAATACCAGGAGTAGATACTGTAAAGTATAGCGCCAGTATACAGACGCATAACCTGATCACTGCCAACGCTATTGTACACGTATTAAGCAATGGCTCTAGTTTCGCAGCAGGACTGAAACAAAAATATTTCAGATAGTCTTAATCATTTTATCATGAAAAAATCATTAAACATACAATACCTGTTGTGGCTGGCTATCACGTTGTCAACGATTTCCTGTAAGAAGGATAATAGCGACGGCTTTCTTAGCCCGGCACTCAAGTATACCAATCCTTCCCTGAAGATAGCAGTAGGCGCCTCCCTTATCCAATCCGGAGCTATGGTAACAGATGAATCTACCAAACCATTGGAATTCACCATTGATGCCATTCATTATGAAGATGGAAAAATTGCTGATAAGTTGATGGCCTATAAAGTAGATACCTACTTCTGGCAAGCGGAGTATACAGGAAAGGAGAAAACGGTACAGGAGTTAGACAAGAAGCGCACCAAGGTAAATCGCCCTGCCGTTGATATCAACCCTGCGAATGGAAATATTGTCATCTACCCCGAGAGTAGTGATACCACCATATTTACCAAAGGCAAGTATATCATTGACGTAAGAGTGAAAAACAGCGGAGGAGAACGTCTTATTAAATCTGCACTGACCATAGACGTTAGTTACGCATTGCCTTATACTTACCGGCTCGCTGGTCTTGACGGCAAAATAACAGGCCTTGATGTAACCTTTGACAGACAAACCAACACCGGCAATAAAATACTGGTATACGTACTGAAAAAAGATGGCACCGCGGTTGACCCGAAAACGTTACTCGGATATGATTATTCAAGTAACCCCGACGTACCAGACTTAAAGGATTGGCATAACCTCGGTTTGAATAATCCTACAAAGTACACTGAATTCCCCGATCACCTGGAGCTGGAGATAGCCGGTTTCCCACTACCCTTCGTTTCCGGGCAGGTGCTGAGGATCGATATGTATAATAACGGAGATATCAACGGTGGCTATTTCAACTACTGGTTTGACATGTCCATTCTTAAAGAAGGTATCTGGAAAGTAACGATCAAGCTGAAGTATAATTAACCGCTGTTACTTTCATAATTGTTAAGAGGCTGACCAGATTTTACTTTGGTCAGCCTCTTGTTTTATAATCGAATCCCTGTCCTGCATTAATCGTGCACCGTCATCGTGTCGGCGCTTACCATTTTACTTTCAGTTCGGAACGCCTGTTCTGCTTATATTCGTCTTCCTTGCACGGCACACCGTCCTTGCAGCCGTTCACAGGATTACCCTCCCCTTTATTGCTATAATAGAGACGTTTCGGATCGATGCCCTTATTAACGAGGTAATCTATTACTGCATAACAACGTAATGCCGACAAATCGGTATTATATTGATCAGAACCCCGGTTGTCAGCAAAGGAAGCAATCACAATCTTCCAGTTGGGGTGACGTTTCAGCACCGCTGCCACCTGGTCCAGTATCCTGCGGGATGCTGTAAGCAGTGATGCGCTGTTATAGTCATATAAAAACTTCAGTTCTTCCAGTTGTTGTTTATCTGTTTCTTCTTCTGCAGTATGTTTTTTCTCCACCAAACCTGAACCTGGTTGCACGCTTGTTACAGGTGGTAAGGTATGATCTGTTTCCACCGGCGGATTCCTGTTGCCCTCAACCCTGTTAAAGTAATCGGGATCAGAGAAATAATAGATATCATCTTTACCCATGCCACCCTGCCTGTTGGATGCTACGTAACCTTCATAGCCGTTACGTTTCAGTATCAGCCCTAAATCATCCGCCGCGGAGTTAAACGGCACTTTCATATTCTGCGGTATTTCCCAGCTGGACTTTGCCCCTTTTACACGGTAAATGTCATAGCCACCCATCCCTGCATAACCTCTGCTGGAGAAGTAAAGAATACCTTCTTCGTTGACAGTGGGGAAAGTCTCTGAGGCTACCGTATTTACCTGGTTGCCACAGTTGATGGGGGTCCCCCAGGTACCATCTGCCTGTTTTTCCGAGTACCAGAGATCTGTCTGACCTAACCCTCCCGGGCGGTCAGATACAAAATACAGCACGTCGCCGCCGAAACTAAGCACCGCATGACTGGACGAGTATCCTGGTACATTAATGCCCGGCATCAATACAGGGGTCTCCCATTTGCCATTCTTTTTTACAGACTGATAGATCTGCAACTGACGAACACCATTCACGATACCTTTGCCAGTGACAGGTACATCCCTGCCCTGTATGTTGATAGTGGCATAGAGGGTATCTTCTGCACTGCTGAGACATACCGGGCCGATATGATAATCATATTTGCCCAGCAGTGCCGGCGCCAGTTCTTCCAGGTAGGTGTTGGAATTGTCGCCGGAGTATTGCTGATAAACATATGCTTTATAATAAGGCAGCTCGGTGCGTTTGTCGATTGGCGGATTTGACTGTGAGCCACCGTTAAGCGCCATCGAGCGGTATCCGTTTGACATCAGCAACAAACCTTTCTTTACTACCCCACTGACCAGGTCCGAGTTAGGCGTATTCAGTTCTTTAACAGGTTTTAATTGTACAGGAGGTGCCTGTTTACCCCATACAACGGCACTGTCGCAACTTTGCAGGGCGATATCTTTTAATTTAAGACTGTCTGCATCAGATGTAGCAAACAACATATATTGCTGCTTTGCCGCATCATACTGTTCGAGTTGCCGAAGCACTTCCCCGTAAGCAAAATAAGCAGACGCCGGGCGGTCAGTACGGCTGGTGATCTCCTGGTATATATCCGAGGCTTCCTTATAGTAGCCGATCTCGTGGTAGCTATGGGCCATTTTCATCAACTGATCCACGGGCATCTTATCCCCCTTATTGCGGGCAATCCTGTTATAGAGCGCTCCTGCCTCTGCATACTGCTGCCTTGCATAAGCTGCATTAGCTAATTGCGACAGGCTTTTCTGCTCCTGGCTGAACAGGCTGAAGGCCCTCAAAAACATCAGCGGAAAAATAATTATAATGCAACGTATCATACGGGTAGTAACTAAGGGTTAAAAATACCTGGGACTCTTTACTGCAAAATTTTTCGAAGGAATTAAAAAGCCTAGTGATATTTCATGCGATCCTCCCTGGTAACCTGCCATTTTATTTATGCTCAGGTCATAGGAATACCCGATACGCAAATTTTCTGTCGCGTAAAATTCCACCATCACACTGGCTGCATCCAGTTCACTCAAATCCTTCTGCAGGTTGGTTTTGTTCCACACCCCCACACCTGTACGATAAGAAGCACCTGCCCACAGCTTTTCACCGATCAGCAGAAAGGCATTAATGTCTACGTTAGTAGGTCCCTTAAAATCTTCCTTGATCAGGATAGAAGGCTTCAGCTGCAGGTTGTCTCCCAGCGGAAACATAGCACCCGTAGTAATATACAGGTGCTGTGTTTTGCGAATGGTAGAATAGTTGTTCCCTTTCCAGCTGTAACGCGAAGCATCGGTATAAAGCGAAAAGAGGTCCATAACAGAAGCGCCTGCATAAAAGCGGGAAGTATAGTAGTAAATCCCGAAGCGGGCATCCGGCACCCACACACTCTTTTTACCCAGCGGTATCGCGGCATCGTCATTATCCGTGTATTGCAGCGCCGAGCCATCAATGGAGTACTGGGTAACCCCTCCTCCTATGCCGAAGCATAGCCGGCGTGTGCCTTCATCATCCAGCGGGATCCGGTACGAATAAGAGCCATAGAGTGACAAAGCATCCTGCGGACCCAGTTTATCAAACAACATTTGCAGCCCCAGTCCAACCTTGTTTTCACTGGCAGGAGTTACGCCATCTATCGACACTCCCCCCGTGCGGGGTGCGCCGGGAAATCCGGCCCACTGATGGCGGTAAACGGTATTCACGTACAAGTCTTCCTTATAGCCTGCATAGGCAGGGTTAATGCTTAACCCATTGAAAACGTACTGGCTGAACTGTATGTTTTGTTGCGCCATTCCGCGCATACCTGTTGCCAGCAGCAAGACCATTATTCCTGCTCTGAGTACTGTTTGCATCTTTTACACGTTTTTTGTAGCAGATAATATTGTTGTCTTTTACCGTATTATTGTTACCCAACCTTTATACTTCCTGATACCATCCGGCTTCTTCACTTCCAGTATATAGTAGTAGGTGCTTTCATTCAGGTTAGAACCGTCCCAGTTGTTGCGGTAATCCTTAGACTGGTACACCTGTCCGCCCCAACGATTGAAGATATATATCGCTGAACCTGGGTATTTTTCCAGTCCGCCGATGATGAACCTTTCGTTCTTACCATCACCATTCGGTGTGATCACATTCGGGAAAGACAAGTCTGATCCTTCAATTCCTACCGTGGAAACCCCTACGTTATTGGTACTGTCCGCGTCCGGCATGTTTGTGCTGTAGGCGCTCGCTTCGTTGATCAGCTGTCCGCCTTCTATCACACGGGCTGTCAGCGTCATTTGTACTGTAGCGCCAACTGCCAGGTCACCGATGTTCCATTCCACCAGTTTGGTGGCTGCGGTTACCACTACCTCTCCTTTTTCTGCAGACGTATGGGTAGGCACATCCAGTTGTACCGGCAGGCGGTCTTCTGCTTTTACACTGGTCACTGGTATGTTACCCACATTCTTTACAGTGATACGGTAGGTAAGGCTCTGACCCATGCGGTAAGGACCTGTTACCGGCGCAACGATCTCTTTGGTAACAACCAGGTCACCGGCCAGTTTATCCGTATCCGTTATAGTTACCGTGGCATCGCTGACAGCGCCTGTTGTAAAGGTGTAGCTGGCAGATTTTCCACCGGTAAGCAGGAACACCACTGTTTCCGGAGATTCTACTTCGTTGTCGTCCAGCACACTCACGGGAACGGTTACACTGCTGGCGCCTGCCGGGATCGTGATAGTGCCGGTAATGGCCCTGTAATCCGCATCCGGTGTGGCCGTGCCACCTATCATGTATTGTATGGTGATCGGTTCTGCGGTGCGTTTGCCACTGGCCAGACTGATCGTGAACTCACCATTGATACCCGGTTCAGTAGCATCTGGTTTGCTGGCGGTAACCAGCAGCTTCAGGTTAGTATTATCGTCATCTGCAATGTTTACAGTGGCGGTGTTATTAGTACCTACTGTGTAATTCATAGCGGCGGACTTGCCTCCTGTCACCGTGAGCACCACTGTTTCTGCCGGTTCTATCAGATCATCGTCTGTTACGTTTACTGGTATCATTACACTACGCTGACCTGCAGGGATCACCGCGGTGCCGGTGAGGGTTGCATAGTCGGTGCCTGCAGTAGCAGTGCCTGCTACGGTATAAGTGACCGTGATGTCTGCGGCAGGTATTTTACCGCTGGCAAGACTAATAGTGAATTCCCCTGGAGTGGATGGTTCTGCCGCATTTGGTTTGGTAGCGCTCACCATCAGATCCAGGTCTTTGTCGTCATCATCTGCTATCGTCACAGTAGCAGTATTGCTGCTGCCTGGAGTGAACACGAGCCCTGTTGCTGTACCACCGGTTCCTGTGATGATCACGGTTTCGTTTCCTTCGATCAGCTGATCATCGGTTACGACTACGGGAACGGTTACACTATTCTGACCCGCAGGAATCACTACAGTGCCTGTGAGGGCCGTATAGTCAGTACCGGCGATCGCCGTACCTGCTACGGTATATTTAGCGGTGATGTCCACTGCCGCGGTAACACCGGTTGGCAAGCTGATAGTGAAGCTGCCATTGGTAGCAGGTTCTGCACCGTCGGCATTTTTGGTAACGTTCAGTACCAGGTTGCTTTCATCATCAGTGATATTCACTGTAGCCGTATTGCTGGCGGTGAACGTGAAGTTGGTGGAGCTGGCGCCGTTCAGTGTCAGGATCACCGTTTCCGTACCTTCTATCACCTTGTCATCCATTACTGTTACCGGTATATTGACGCTGTTCTGTCCCGCCGGGATAGTGACAGTACCGGTGAGGGCAGTATAATCTGCATTCGCGGTAGCAGTACCTGCTATAGTATAGTTCATCGTGATAGCTTCAGAGGAAGTGATACCGGCAGGGAGACTTATTTTAAATCCACCATTGGTAGCCGGTTCTGCGCCATCAACATCTTTGGTGGCAGTCAGCACCAGTTTAGCCGGTGTAATGCTTTCATCATCCGTAATATTTACGGTAGCATTGCCATTACCGGTGAAGGTGAAGTTGGCAGAAGTACCGCCGTTAAGGGTAGCTATTACTGTCTCTGTTACTTCTATTATCTGGTCATCTGTTACTACTACGGGAACGGATACACTGTTTTGTCCCGCAGGTATTACTACAGTACCTGTGAGGGTAGTATAATCTGCACCAGCGGTGGCGGTGCCCGTTACGGTATAGTTCACCGTGATAGCTTCAGATGAAGTAATGCCCGCAGGCAGACTTACCTTAAAGTTACCGTTGGTAGCAGGTTCTGCGCCGTCCGTATCTTTAGTGATGGTCAGTGCCATACTCGCCGGTGTGATACTTTCATCATCGGTGATATTTACCGTCGCATTACCGTTTCCGGTGAAAGTGAAGCCGGTGGAAGTACCGCCGTTAAGCGTCATGATCACGGTTTCCGTGACTTCAATTACCTGGTCATCTTTTACGGTTACGGGAACGGCTACACTATTTTGTCCTGCCGGGATGGTGATCGTTCCTGTAATGGCATTATAATCAGTACCACTGGTAGCAGTACCTGCTATCGTGTAGTTTACGGTGATGTCTTCGGAAGAAGCGATGCCTGAAGGCAGGCTGATTTTAAACGCACCGTTAGTGCCTGGCTCAGCTGCATCTGTTGTTTTCACCACAGTCAGTGTCCGGTTTGCAGGTGTATCCTCATCATCCGTAATATTCACGGTAGCATTGCCAGTACCGGTGAAGATGAAGCTGGTGGAAGTTCCGCCGTTCAGTGTCATGATCACGGTTTCTGTATGCTCAATCAGCTGATCGTCCATTACGGTTACCGGTACATTCACGCTGTTCTGACCTGCCGGGATAATAATCGATCCGGTGATAGCGGTGTAGTCTGTACCCGCCGTGGCGGTACCACCAATCGTATAATTAACAGTGATATCTTCGGAAGAAACAATGCCAGCAGGCAGACTAACTTTAAATTCGCCGTTGGTGCCTGGCTCTGCGGCATCTGTAATTTTAGTCACCGTCAACACCCTGTTGGCAGGATCGCCATCATTGTCAGTGATGTTCACGGTAGCACTGCCAGTACCGGTGAAAGTGAAGCTGGTAGACGTTCCTCCGTTCAATGTCATGATCACCGTTTCTGTGTTCTCAATTAACTGATCATCTATTACGGTTACTGGTACGCTCACGCTGTTCTGACCAGCAGGAATGATAATTGTTCCTGTAATCGCTGTATAATCTGTACCACTGGTAGCAGTACCACTGATCGTATAGTTAACCGTAACATCTTCAGATGAAGCGATACCTGTTGGCAGACTGATCTTAAATCCGCCGTTGGTAGCAGGTTCTGATGCATCTGCTGTTTTAGTGACGGTCAGTACACGGTTAGTCGCTGTGTTTTCGTCATCTGTAATATTCACAGTAGCGTTACCGGTGCCGGTGAATGTAAAGCTGGTGGAGTTACCACCATTCAGCGTCATGATCACCGTTTCTGTATTTTCAATCAACTGGTCATCGATTACGGCTACCAGTATGTTCACACTATTCTGACCGGCAGGGATCGTGATGCTACCTGTGATGGCGGTATAGTCTGTGCCACTCGTGGCCGTACCGGCGATGGTGTAGTTTACGGTGATAGCTTCAGAAGAAGCGATACCTGCCGGCAGACTGATCTTAAAGCTGCCATTGGTAGCCGGTTCTGATGCATCTGTTACTTTGGTCACCGTAAGTACGCGGTTAGCCGCTGTGTTCTCATCATCTGTAATATTCACAGTAGCATTACCAGTACCGGTGAAAGTAAAGCTGGCAGATGTTCCGCCGTTCAGCGTCATGATCACCGTTTCCGTGTTCTCTATCAGCTGATCGTCTTTTACGGTTACCGGTATGCTCACGCTATTCTGACCAGCAGGGATGGTGATCGCTGCTGTAATGGCAGCATAGTCTGTGCCACTGGTAGCGGTGCCACCTATGGTATAGTTGACGGTAATATTTTCTGATGAAACAATGCCAGTCGGGAGACTGATAGTGAAGCTGCCATTAGTAGCTGGTTCTGCAGCATCTGTTGTTTTCACAACGCTGAGTCTTCTGTTAGCCGCAGTATTTTCATCATCCACGATGTTCACGGTAGCGGTGGTGCCGCCGGTGAAGGTGAAACTGGTCGATGTACCACCTGTAATCGTCATCCCTACTGTTTCGGTATTCTCCAGGATCTGGTCATTGATCACAGGTACCGGTACAGTAACACTGCGCTGACCAGCAGGAATCACTACAGTGCCGCTCAGGGCGGTATAGTCTGATCCGCTGGTGGCGGTGCCACCAATGGTATAGGTCACCGTGATAGCTTCTGATGAAGCAACACCTGCAGGCAGACTGATGGTGAACTCACCATTTGTGCCTGGTTCTGCGGCATTTTTTGTGGCGGTTACGGCGAGTATACGGTTAGCTGCAATGTCGTCGTCATCCAGTATGTTGACGGTGGCGCTGCCGTTGCCGGTGAAACTAAAGCTGGTAGAGGATCCACCGCTCAGTGTCATCACCACAGTTTCTGTATTTTCTATCAGCTTGTCATCGATCACCGGTACCTGGATAGTAACGCTGTTCTGACCGGCAGGTATCACTGCTGAAGTACTGAGCGCAGTGTAATCAACACCTGCTGTGGCTGTGCCTCCGATAGTATAGTTGACGGTCACATTTTCAGCGGCGGTAATACCGGCTGGCAAACTAATGGTAAATGTACCAGCGGTAGACGGTTCTGCTGCATCAGCAGTTTTTGCCACGCTGAGTATCCGGTTAGCCGCTACGTTATCATTATCAACAATATTCACGGTAGCATTACCCGTGCCGGTGAAAGTGAAGCTGGTAGACGTACCGCCGTTCAGCGTCAGGATCACGGTTTCTGTATTCTCAATCACCTTATCGTCTGTTACGGTAACTGGAACGACTACACTATTCTGACCAGCCGGTATGGTAATCACCCCGGTGAGCGCCGTATAGTCTGTGCCGGCAGTAGCCGTACCCGCTATGGTGTAGTTAACTGTAATATCTTCAGAAGAAGTAAATCCTGCTGGCAAACCAATATTAAAGCTGCCATTAGTAGCTGGTTCTGCGCCATCGCTGATGTTGGTTACTGATAATACGCGGTTAGCAGCTGTGTTATCGTTATCTGCAATATTTACGGTAGCATTACCGCTGGTACTGCTGGCTGCGAATACAAAGCTGGTAGACGTTCCGCCTGTCAGCGTCATGATCACGCTTTCGGTGCCTTCGATGATCTGGTCATCTGTTACAGTTACCGGTACAGCAACGCTGTTCTGACCAGCAGGTATTACTACGGAGCCAGAGAGGTTGGTATAATCGGTACCATTCACGGCGGTACCAGCAATGGTATAATTCACGGTGATATTTTCTGCAGCGGTTATACCGGCAGGCAGACTTACATTGAAGTTGCCGTTGGTACCTGGTTCTGCACCATCTGCTGTTCTGCTTACCAACAGCACACGGTTTGCAGGAATATCATCGTCATCATTAATATTCACGGTAGCATTACCATTGGTAGTGCTGGCAGTGAAGTTGAAATTGGTAGAAGTACCACCGGTAAGTGTTAAGATCACGGTCTCTTTGCTTTCAATGATCTGATCATTGATCACACTCACTGGCACGCCTGCACTATTTTGTCCGGCAGGGATCACTACGGTGCCGCTGAGGGCATTATAGTCGGTTCCGCTAGTGGCAGTACCGGCTACGGTATAATTCACGGTAATATCTTCGGCCGAGGTTACTCCGCCAGGCAGGCTGATAGTAAAGCTGCCGTTGGTAGATGGTTCTGCCGCATCGCCTGCATTGTTTACACTCAGCACCCGGTTGGCAACAGTGTTATCGTCATCTGCGATATTCACCGTAGCATTTCCACTGGTACTGCTTGCCACGAGCGTAAAGCTGGTGGATGTAGCCCCCGTGGCCGTTAATATTACTGTTTCTGTATTTTCTATAATCTGATCGTTGATCACGTTTACGGTTACCGGTACATTATTCTGACCGGCAGGGATCACCACCGTTCCGCTAAGGGCGGTGTAATCAATACCACCGGTAGCAGTACCTCCTATGGTGTAATGAACGGTGAGGTCTTCCGCAGCGGTGTATCCGGCAGGCAAACCAACCGTAAAATTGCCGTTGGTAGCTGGTTCCGCACCGTTTACAGGATTGGTGACATTGATCACCAGGTTAGCCGGGATGTTATCATCATCTGTAATATTCACGGTAGCATTACCACTGGTAGTGCTGGCAGTGAAGGTGAAGCTGGTGCTTGCGCCACTTGTGAGCCGGAGGATCACCGTTTCGGTGGTTTCAATTACCTGGTCGTTGATCACGGGCACGGTTACGGTTACACTATTCTGACCGGCAGGAATTACTACGCTGCCACTCAACGCGGTATAATCTGTTGCACTGGTAGCAGTACCACTGGTAGTGTAATTCACGGTGATGTTTTCAGCTGCCGTGATACCTGCAGGTAAACTGATAGTGAAGACACCATTCGTTCCTGGTTCTGCGGCATCAGTGGTTTTCACTACACTCAGCACACGGTTAGCCGCCACGTCATCATTGTCCGCGATATTCACAGTGGCGTTGCCGGTACCGGTAAATGTAAAGCTGGTGGAGCTACCGCCGGTAAGGGTCATGATCACCGTTTCGGTGCTTTCAATCAGCTGATCATCCAGCACAGGTACGGATACGGCTACACTATTCTGACCAGCAGGGATCACTACTGTACCAGTAAGAGCAGTATAGTCTGTGCCGCTGGTGGCGGTACCTGCGGTTGTATAGGTGACGTTGATATCTTCTGCCGCAGTATATCCTGCCGGCAAACTGATATGGAAGGAACCGTTGGTAGCTGGTTCTGCGGCGTCTCCTGTTTTAGTCACACTCAGCACACGGTTAGCTACCACGTTATCATTGTCCGTGATATTCACAGTTGCGTTGGCGCTACCTGTGAAGGTAAAGCTGGCGGACGATCCACCGGCAAGGGTTGCAATCACGGTTTCTGTATTCTCTATAATCTGGTCGTCAGTTACTATAACGGGTACGGCTACACTATTCTGGCCCACTGGAATCATTACCGTACCGCTTAAGGCAACGTAATCTGTGCCCGCAATAGCGGTACCTGCTACCGTATAGTTCACTGTAATGTTTTCGGCTGCGGTAATGCCTGCAGGCAGACTTACGCTGAAAGAACCATCAGTGGAAGGTTCTGCCCCGTCCGCAGTTTTGGTAATATCCAACACCAGGTTAGCCGGATTGCTGGCCTCATCATCTGTAATATCTGCTGTTGCGCTGCCATTGGTACTGCTCGCGGCCAGGTTGAAGTTTGTACTGGTTCCCCCTGTCAATGTCACGATCACCGTTTCCGTGTTTTCAATGATCTTATCATCTTTTACTACTACTGGCAGGCTTACGCTGTTCTGACCGGCAGGCAGCACAATGGAGTTACCGATAGCACCGTAATCAGTGCCACTGGTGGCTGTACCGGCTACAGTATAGTTCACCGTAATATCCTGAGATGCGGTGTATCCTGCAGGCAAACTGATACTGAATGCTGCATTAGTAGATGGTTCTGCCCCATCGGTGGTTTTGGTGATGTTCAACACTAGCGCAACAGGCGAATTATCGTCGTCTTCAATATCCAGGGAAGCATTACCATTTGTAGTGCTGGCGGTGAAGGTAAAGTTGGCGCTGGCGCCACTGTTCAGCCTCATGATCACGGTTTCTGTACCTTCTATGATCTGGTCATTGGTAACAGTTACCGGTACCACCACACTGTTCTGGTTGGCAGGAATCACTACTGTGCCGGCGAGGTTCGTATAGTCAGTACCGTTAATAGCAGTGCCTGTGATAGTATAGTTTACTGTTACATTTTCCGCTACGGTAATGCCTGTGGGCAAACTGATCCTGAATTCACCGTTAGTAGATGGCTCTGCGGCATCAGCAGTCCTGATCACGCTTAACACCAGGTTGCCCGGTATGTTGTCGTCATCGGTAATATTCAGGGTAGCATTACCATTGGTAGTGCTGGCAGTATAAGTAAAGCTGCCGGAAGTACCACCGGTAATGTTCATGATCACCGTTTCGGTATTCTCAATAACCTGGTCGTCTGTTACATTCACTGGTACGGCTATACTATTTTGTCCGGCTGGGATAATCACCGTACCACTGAGGGGGGTATAGTCTGCGCCGGCAGTGGCGGTACCTGTAACGTTATAGTTCACCGTAACAGGTGCCGATGCTGTATAACCTGCTGGCAAACTGATACGGAACGAACCATTCGTACCTGGTTCGGCGGCGTCTTTTGTTTTGTTGACACTAAGCACAAGATTAGCAGCAATGCCGTCATCATCGGTAATATTTGCCGTAGCATTACCATTGGTGGCACTGGCAGTGAACACAAATGATGGAGAAGTCCCGCCGGTAACAGTGAGTGTCACTGTTTCGGTTCCCTCTATAATCTTATCATCTGTAACGATCAACGGCACGGGCACACTATTCTGACCGGCAGGTATTACAACGGAGCCGGAGAGTGTAGTGTAATCTGTTCCGTTAACGGCGGTACCCGTGATGGTATAATTCACGGTCACCGGCTGGGCTGATGTAACACCTGCCGGCAAACTGATGGTGAATGCTCCATTAGTACCTGGTTCAGCCGCATCTGTTGTTTTGGAGATGCTGATTACCTGGTTAGCAGCCGTGTTGTCGTTATCAGTGATGTTCACCGATGCAGTGTTGCTACCGCTTGCAGGCGTAAAGTTAAAGCTCGTGCTGGTGCCACCGGTAAGCGTAAGCGTTACCGTTTCTGTGCCTTCTATTATCTGATCATCGGTTACATCTACAGGGATCTTAACACTGGTCTGACCGGCTGGTATCTGTACTGTGCCGGACAGGCTGGTGTAATCGGTACCGGCAGTAGCGGTACCGCCTACGGTATAATTCACGGTAATGTTTTCTGATGCAGTATAACCTGCAGGCAGACTGATGGTAAATTCGCCATCGGTAGACGGCTCTGCACCATCAGCGCTATTGGTTACCAGCAATACATTGTTCGTGTTGTTATTGTCATCGTCAGCGATATTCACCGTTGCGTTATTGCCTGCTGCATCTGCAGTATAGGTAAATGAGTTACCATCTGTACCACCGGTGAGCGTTAATATGGCTGTTTCGGTGTTCTCAATAATCTTGTCATCTATAACAGACAGTGGTATAGTAACACTATTGGTATTGGCAGGCAGCGTAATGGTGCTGATAGCATAGTCGGTATTACGGACAGCGGTACCACTCATGTTATAGTTCAGCGTGATATTGGCCGCGGAAGTATAACCGGCAGGCAGGCTTATCGTATAGGCGCCGCCGGTAGATGGCTCTGCTGCGTCGGTGGTCTTCACCACTTTCAATACCTGGTTGGCAGCAATCGCATCATTATCCGCTATGTTCACCGTCACATCATCATTAGCCGGATCCGGCGGGAAGATAAAGGCGTTTCCTCCACCATCTGTAGCACTACCCGACAAAAGCGTAAATATCATGGTTTCAGTAGGCTCAATGATCTGGTCGTCCAATACATTGAGATCTACCGTTACACTGTTGGTATTAGCCGGGATCACAATGGTGCCCAGGGCCTGGTAGTCCACACCGGATACTGCGGTACCGGATATCTTATACCCTACCGTAACAGGCCATGCTGAGGTGGCAACACCTGCGAGTTTCACCGTAAAGGTGCCTTTGGTAGCCGGTTCTGCGGCATTGGTGCCGGCCATTACCTGTAACGGTGTGCTGCTGGCAGCATTGGCATCTATGATGTTCACTACCGCTCCATTACCTGAAGGGTCTATAGTGAACGGATAACTGCTGGAGGCTGCGCTGGTAAGGGTCAGTACCACCGTTTCTGGCCCCTCGATGATGCCATCGTTACCGGCGTCTACATCAATGAATACTTCATTGGCTCCCGCCGGTATAACGATCTTACCAGCAGACAGTCCCAGCAAATTATAGTCAGTTATATTAGTAGCTGTTCCTGCAAGGGTAAAGCTAATTACTACATCTTCAGAACTGGTAATACCAGGCGCCAGGGCTATTCTGTACTGACCTTTAGTACTGCCTTCTATGGCATCAGATACTTTGGTGAGCAGCACAACATTGCTGTTGCCTGCATGATCATTGTCGGTGATAGTAACGGTAGCAGTACCTCCCCCACTTGCAGCGGTGTAAGTGAACTGCGCATCGTTGCCACCGGTAATATTCAGGATCACCGTTTCATCAGGCTCTATCACTGTATTGTCTATCACGTTCACGGGAACGGATACACTATTTTGGCCGGCAGGTATAGTGATGATGCCGGTAATAGGCTGGTAATCTGTGCCCGGGGTGGCAGTGCCACCGGCCACAGTATAAGCTACCTGTATATCCCTGGCAGCTGTAATTCCTGCCGGGAGACTTATACTAAAGCTGCCATTGGTAGCTGGTTCTGCTGCATCAGCAGTTTTGGTAACAGCGAGTACCTGGTTGGCAGCCGTATTATCATCGTCTGTTATATTCACAACAGCATTGCCATTGGTAGCGCTGGCAGTATATGCAAAACTGCTGCTGGCTCCACTGCTGATCGTAAGGTTCACTGTTTCGGTACCTTCTATGATCTGGTCATTGATAACGTTAACGGGAACGGCTATACTATTCTGACCGGCAGGGATAGTAACAGTGCCGGTAAGGGCGGTATAATCAGTGCCACCTGTGGCTGTACCGCTGATAGTATAAGTGACATTGATATCTTCTGATGGCAGGATACCAGCAGGCAGACTGATAGTAAATCCGCCATTGGTACCTGGTTCTGCGGCGTTGCCGTTGTTGGCAACACTCAGTATACGATTAGCTGATGAGTTTTCATCATCGGTAATATTTACAGTGGCATTACCATTGGTAGCGCTGACAGTGTAGGTGAAGCCAGTGCTGGTACCACCTGTAAGGGTGAGTATCACGGTTTCGGTGTTCTCTACCAACTGGTCGTTGATCACATTCACCGGAACAGATACACTGTTTTGTCCCGCAGGCAGGGTTACCGTACCTGTTAATGCCGTGTAATCGGAACCACTTGTAGCGGTACCTGCTACGGTATAATTTACGCCAATCGGTGCTGCTGCGGTGTAACCGGCAGGCAGACTGATGATAAAGGCGCCATTGGTGCCTGGTTCTGCTGCATCGCCGCCGTTCACCACGCTCAGTACCTGGTTGGTGGCGATATTATCGTCGTCCAGGATATCAGCGGTGGCACTGCCGTTGGTAGTGCTGGCGGTGAAGTTGAAGCTGGTGCTGGCTCCGCCTGTAATAGTAGCAATCAGGGTTTCTGTGCCTTCAATGATCTTGTCATCTGAGATATCGGCAGCAACCAGCACGCTGTTCTGGCCCACCGGCAGGATGACGCTACCACTCAATGTAGTATAGTCGGTACCGTTAGTACCAGTACCCGTTACCGTATAGTTGATCGTTACCGGTTCTGATGATATTATTTGTGAAGGCAAACTGATACGGAAGCTGCCGTTGACAGATGGTTCTTCCAGGTCTGCTATTTTCTGAATGCTCAGTACACGATTGGCAGCAGTGTTGTCGTCATCTGCAATATTCATCGTTTCCTGGCCATTGGTTGGGCTGGCAGTGAAAGTGAGACTGCCGGAACTACCACCGGTAATAGTGACCACTACTGTTTCCTGGTTCTCAATGAATTTATCATCGATCACATTTACAGGCAGTGTAGTACCGTTTGCACCGGCAGGAATGGTAACCGTACCGCTGAGGTTAGCGTAATCCGTACCGGCAGTGGCGGTGCCACTCACGGTATAATTCACTGTTACAGGTCCGGCGATCGTTACGCCTGCAGGCAGGTTAATATTGAACACATTGTTTGTTGCCGGTTCAGTTGCATCACCGGCTTTGGTGATGCTGAGTACACGATTGGCCGTGTTATCATCGTTATCAAAAATATTTGCTGTAGCGCTGCCTTCAGCAGGATCGGGAGTAAAGATAAAGCCACCGGAAGACCCGCCGGTGATGGTAACTATCACTGTTTCTGTACCCTCTATGATCTGATCGTCCACCACGTTACCAACAACAGCTGCACCACTAGTTCCCGCTGCAATGGTGGCTACTCCGCTGAAATGTGTTGGATTTAAGCCGGTATAATCTGTACCTAATATGGCGGTACCCCCTACCGTATAATTAATTGTGATAGGCTGAGAACTGGTAACACCAGGAGCAAGAACAAAATTAAACCTGACAGAGTTTCCTCCTTCTGCCCCATCGCGTGCTACCTGTACTTTCACCATGAGATTGGCCGGCGTGTTATCATCATCTGCAATATCTACAGTAGCAGTTTTAGCTGTTGAGGATGCTGTGAAAACAAAGCTGCTGCTGGTTCCGCCGGTGATAGTCGTTATCACTGTTTCTGTTGGCTCAATGATCTTATCATCTATCACTGTAACAGGTACGGATACACTATTCTGACCAGCAGGTATTGTTACAGCGGCAAGGGTATTATAATCAACGCCGGCAGCAGCTGTTCCTGCTACGGTATAATTCACCGTAATAGGTTGAGAAGAAGTTATTCCCGTAGGAAGACTTACCGTAAAGCTGCCAGGTGTACCCGGTTCTGCCGCATTGCCGCTATTGCTGATGCTCAGCACGCGGTTGGCTGCGGTGTTATCATCATCTGTAATATCTGCAGAGGCGTTACCGTTTGTAGCGCTAACGGTGTAGCTGAAGTTAGTGGAAGTACCGCCGGTGAGCGTTAACACCACTGTTTCGGTGTTTTCGATCACCTGGTCGTTCGTCACATTTACAGGCAATGCAATGCTATTCTGGCCTGCCGGGATAGTGGCGGTACCACTTAATGACGTATAGTCGGTGCCGTTGGTTGCCGTACCAGCTATGCTGTAATTCACAGTAATATCTTCTGAAGGTAAAACACCTGCAGGTAAACTGATCTTGAACGCGGCATTGGTAGCCGGTTCTGCACCATCGATGGTTTTAGTGATACTCAGTACACGATTGGCTGCGGTGTTATCATCATCCGCAATATTCACTGTAGCATTACCATTGGCAGGGCTGGCAGTGAAGGCAAAACTGGTGCTGGTGCCGCCGGTGAGCGTCATAGTTACCGTTTCGGTATTCTCCATCAACTGATCATCAATAACAGTTACGGGCAACGTTACACTGTCCTGGCCGGTGGGTAATACCACTGTACCTGTAAGCGTAGTATAGTCGGTACCGTTAGTAGCGGTTCCACTGATGGTATAAGTTAGAGTAATAGGTTCTGAAGAAGTGATACCTGTGGGCAGTCCGATTTTAAACGCACCATTGGTGGTGGGCTCGGAAGCATCCCCCGCATTGCGGACACCTAATACGCGGTTAACGGCGGTATTGTCATCATCGGTAATGTTGACCGTGGCGCTGCCATCAGTACTGCTGACAGTAAAGTTAAAGCTGGTGCTGGTACCGCCCGTCACCGTTGCTATCACAGTTTCTGTGTTCTCTATGATCTTGTCGTCGGCAACGGTGATCGGTAAAGACACACTATTCTGTCCTGCAGCCAGCAGCACAGATGTCCCCAGAGCAGTGTAATCTGTACCACTGCTGGCAGTACCTGTCGGTGTATAGGTGATGGTTATGTCCTCTGATGCAGTGATGCCAGCAGGCAGGCTGATAGTGAACGCTCCGTTGGTAGCCGGTTCTGCTGCATCCGTAGTTTTAACGATGCTCAGTATGCGGTTGGCAGCGATGTTATCATTATCTGTTATATCAATGGAAGCGCTGCCGTTGGTAGTGCTGGCAGTATAGGTAAAGCCGGCGCCGGTGCCGCCGGTAAGCGTTACCAGCACGGTTTCTGTATTTTCAATTATCTGATCATCTTTAACACTAACGGGCAGGGGCACACTATTTTGCCCGGCTGGTATAGTTACAGTGCCTGTAAGTGCRGTATAATCGGACCCACCTGTGGCTGTACCGCCGATGTTGTAGCTGACGGTAATGTCTGCAGAAGGAATAATACCTACCGGCAAACTGATCGTAAAGCCGCCATTACCAGCAGGTTCTGAGGCATCGGCAGTTTTGGCGATACTGAGTACCATGTTGGCCGGTGTATTTTCATCATCTATTACATTCACCGTTGCGTTACCGGCAGAAGTACTTGGTGTAAGGTTAAAATTGGTGGAGGTTCCCCCGGTTACTGTCAGCAATACCGTTTCCGCATTTTCCACAAGCTGGTCATCAACTACTATAACTGGTACGGCTACACCGTTCTGACCTGCGGGGATGATGACTGATCCGCTCAACGCGCCATAATCAGCACCCGGCGTGGCTGTACCGCCAATGCTATAGCTCACGGTAATATCTTCCGAGGCGGTAACACCCACTGGCAGATTCACGTTGAAGGCTCCGTTGGTAGCAGGCTCCCTGGCATCGCTACTCCAGGTTACGCCTACGGTTGTCTTAGCAGGATTATTACTGTCATTATCGTTAATGTTAAGAGAAGCAACCGACTGTGTACCGCTGATATTATAAGTGCTGCCGCTGGTAGCGCCGGTGGCGGCATTCAGGGTAACCGTCACTCCTTCTGTTACTTCAAGAATGTTATCATCAGTAACTATTACGGGCAAGGTTACACTGTTACTTCCTGCAGGGAAGGTAATAGTGCCGTTCAGCGCCGTGTAGTCGGTGCCGTTAGTAGCGGAACCTGTTACGGTATAGTTCACGGTGATATCTTCCTTGGCCATTACGGATGCGGGCAAGCTGATACTAAAGGAACCATTCTGTGTACCTTCTGTACCGTCCTGCACTTTGTTGATGGCCAGCACCTCCTTGACAGCAGTTAAACCGCCAAAGGTGGAGAAGTTTTGAATACCGCTGAATTCAACGTAATCTACGCCATCCTGCTGACCGGTGGCTGACGGAGAAATCTCCGTCATATTTGCCAGTCCTTCTGGTGCCAGGTCGCCCAGTGTGGTGGTAATATCGCCTGAATGTTTAAACCATGCCCAGCGTTGTGTGCCGGTTACGCCGCGGGTGCCGGAAAGCATATTTTCAGCATTCGTTCTTTCCGCAGGGTTCCAGAAGAGACGAAGCGTAATGCCGCCGTTCTGAGTCAGGTTAGCACCTGTGTAGGCAATATGTACCAGTCTGCGCATCAACTGCGTACCATAATCGGTACCATTGTTTTTACCCAGTGCTGCATTCATGTCCCTGTTCACATCCACCACAGCAGACAACTTGGTTACATCCATGGTGTTGCCGTTCAGGGCAATGGAGGCTATAAATTTGTTTGGATCAGAAGGATCAATGAAATAAAGTGTACCGTTATCGATACAGGTAGATGCCACTGTTCTCACGGTAGCATCAGGTACCAGGTTAGCCGTACGCTGGAGGTGACTGGTAACGAGTGTAAACACAACACCGTCTTTCAGTGCACCGAGGTTATCAAAGCTTACAATACCGCCGTTAAAACCGGTGGCAGGTATCTCAGTAACCGTACCCGTTGCGAAGTTACCATCACCATCTTCATCGATCATCATGGTGAAGTCCTTAGCTGCTGTTCCTTTTACAGTAATACTGTTCAGGTCAAACTGCAGGCTGAGGGGCTGCGTACTGATATCGTAGTTGCTAAACTGCGTTTTCCACTCCTGCGTGAGGCGTTCCGGGATACAGCTGCCCACTGGCAGATCTGTACCGGTTACGGTGAGTGCCGCGCTGTTGCTGCCGAACAGGAGGTAACTTTTATCCGTACCAAAAGTATTGGTGTTATCGGCATTGGTGGCAGCAATGGAACGAAGGCCGGCTGTGAGGATGGATCCTGTATGCACGCTACGGGATTGTTTTTGTACAAGCCCTTCTGCGTCATCACGACCAATACCAAAGATGTTGTTTTTATAAGTGTTGTTGGCAGTAGCATTCCAGATCACCGAACCATTGGTGGCCAGGTAATCCTGCGCGGTTGATTGATCGAGTGTAATACCGTATTTAATACCGAGGTATGATTCTACCTGTTGGGCCTGTGTGAGTGTGAGCGCTGATTTATATACGATCACTTCGGGGATCTTACCATTAAAGATCCGGTTGTCGAGTGAGGCGGCATCCGTAGTACGTCCGCCTACTTCAAAGAAGCCACCATCCACCTGCGTTCCAAGGATACCGCCGATCGGGCCTTGTTTACCATTCAGCCAGGTGCTTCCACCCTGCGTATTGTTTGCGCTGATATAAATACCCCTGGTGATGATAGGTCCTGCATAAGAAGGCGTGCTTTGAGCTGCGATAGCTCCGCTGCCATCCAGGCCCACAGCACCGGTGTTTGTATAAATTAATCCCCTGCCTGATCCGCCAGCTGTCGTCCAGTTACCGTTAGAGGCAAAGACACCTGCCAGGTTACCTGCAATAGCACCCTCCGGTTTATTGACGGAGAAGATAGACAGGTTAGCAGATGTATTCCAGTTGACACCAGCATCTCCTTTAAGGGATTGGCCTACAGCGCCGCTGAAATCAACTGCCGGGTTAAAGTTAATACCATCCGGTACCTGAACAATGGCAGCAGAAGCGGCAATGGCATCTGTATGGGAAACTGGTGCCGCACGCAGTTCAGTTGTCATGGAGCTTGCCTGGTTGAACCATTGTTCTACCTGGTTGCCGCCGTTCACCTGTACATCTGCATCTGCTTTTACCCACAGCTTTTCGCCCTGCACGCCACCCGGAGAGGTAACGAAGCTGGCAAAAGTGAAGTATTGGTTGTTAGTGAGATCTATATTAGTTGAATAGCTGGGCACACCGTTCACATCGGCCCGCGTCAATTGAATAAACTGATCACCACCGTCAAAAGTAGCGTCGCTGCTGATGACCAGGTAAGGTGTGGTGGAGCTTAACGGCAACTGATCTTTCGGGATGGAAATAGCCACCGTACCAACAACACCTGTTTCCTGCACTTTCCATACCCTCGCCATACGGGTGGTTACAGCAGGGTTGCCGGTAACAGCCGTGGTGAATAAAGTGCCGGCGCCATCATCGCCCCAAACCATATATGATTTATCGCTTGTAAATGTATTGGTATTGGCAATATTGCTTGCGGCAATACCGCCCAGGCCCACTATGGGCTGGAAGCCGGTGTTGATGTTGCGGCTCTGCTTCTGCGTAAGCCCTTCCACATCATCACGGCCTATCCCGGTAATATTATTTTTATAAGTGGCATTGGCAGCGGCATCCCATACTTTGGTGGTGCCGTCTGTAGCCAGGTAATCAGTAGCAGTGGTTTGATCTATCGTATAGCCGTACTTGATAGCCAGGTAAGTAGATACCCGTTGCAGCTCATTCGTAGATAACGCGGCCGGATATACGATAACTTCTCCCATAGCACCATTCCACGACTGCCCCTTATCCCACGGGGCGCTACCTATCTCAGCGCCGCCGGTGCCTGTATTCCATGCCTTTGCCATTGGCCCGCCCAACACCTTCATTTTACTGTACAGTGTGGCATTGCCGCCGTTGCCGGCCCATATGCCTGCCATTTCATTGAACACGCCTGTTTGCCAGTTACCCGCAGGACTTGTCACGTCATTGGCATAGCCAACAAAATCGGCGGTCCCGTTGCTGCCTATCACGGCGATACCATTACCCGTGCTGGTAGCTGCGGCGCCATATCCGAGAATGTATCCGTTACCAGCGATAGATGATAAGCTGCCGGCKCCGAAGAATGTTCTGGGGCTGGTGCCTGACGGCAACTTGGTGATATCCAGCTTCAGATAATCTGCTCCATCAAATTTCACTACCGGGTTAAAGTTGGCATTGTTGGTAATATTGTTGAGGTACAACGGTTGGCTCGCCGGCACAGCTGTTTGTACAGCATTGTTCAGCTCTGATGCGTAATCAGTCCAGCCGCTGATAGCCGTATTGTCTGTAGTGCTGGAAGTACCTGCATCCGCGCGCAGCCACAAACTGGTGCCCACTACACCACCAGGTGTTTTGATAGACGCACCATAGGTGAAGTATTGACCGTTTGTTAAATCCACGTTGGCGGCATATTGTTTTACACCGTTCAGCATCGTTGCTGTTACGGGAATAAACTGATCCGATCCATCGAAGGTGGCATCGTTACTGATGATGAGGTAGGTTTGCGCTGCATTGGGCAGTGCATTGTATGGCACGGCCACCTGCACGTTGCCGATGGTACCGGTTTCCTGTACTCTCCACACCCTTGCCATGCGATAGTTCGCTACAGGGTGACCAGTGAGCGGAGTTTTAAAGAGGCTGCTGCCTGCATTGTCACCCCATACCATATAGGATTTGTCCGCTGCAAATGCATTGGCATTTCCTGTATTTGTTTCTGCCAGGCTGTTAAGGCCGATAGCCAGTTGTAGGCCGTCGGCTGTATTGCGGGATTGTTTCTGGTTAAGATCTTCCGCATCGTCGCGGCCAATACCGGTGATATAGTTTTTATAAGCATTGTTTGTTGTGGCATCCCATATCGTGCTGCCATCGGTAGCCAGATAATTGCTGGCGCCATTGTTTAACGAAATACCGTATTTGATACCCATGTAGGTATTCACACGCTGCTGCTCATTTGATGTGAGTGCATTGGCATAAACGATCAGATCACCCATGCGGCCAGTGTAGGAATTGGTGTTGGAGCCTAACTGGAAAATGCTATTGTTACCGCTAAATGTACTGGTATTATTACCGTTGGCTACATTTAAGCCATTTCTGTAAATGGCCTGCTTGTTGGCAGCAAGACTAATATCATCAGTAGCAGTCCAGAGAATAACCTGGTTGCTGATATCTCCTGCGTTATAGGTAAGACGGTTACTGATATAAGGAGCATCCCAGTAAACAATATTATCACCCCAGGTGGCATGCAGCGTAAACTGGGTACCTGTGCCAGCTTGTTCCGTAAAAATAACGGTGTTAACAGGAGTCGTTTGACTGGCTGCAAAGAAGGCGTTAGCAGCAGTATAGTTGCCTGTCTTCAGGAACGAGTTACCTGTCATTGAATGAGGCGCACCATTAAACCTCACCACCGGGTTAAAGTTCATGTTGTTGGTGGCATTATTGAAATACAATGGTTGACTGGCCGGCGTAGCCTGTGACATATTATTCCCGTTAGGGCTATAGTCGTTCCAGCTGCTGATCCCAGTACTGTCTGCGTTAGCAGAAGTGCCCTGATCCGCGCGCAGCCACACCAGTTTACCACTGTTTACACCGCCAGGGTATTTTACCGCTGCGCCGAAGGTGAAATACACACCATCAGGCAGCAGGGCGGAGTTAAGCGTAATTGTTTTATCTGCATTCAGTGGCAGTTCCTGGTTGATCGTTGCAAAAGTAGGATCAGTGCTGATCAGCAGGTATACTTTTGTACCTGGCGCATCTGCTTTCAGTGTGACCGGCTGATCTGCCCAGTTGGTTTTATCTACTTTCCAGATGCGTGGCAGGCGGCGGGTAGCGTTTGTACCGCTTATAATATTTGCATAAGAAGCAGCGGACTGACCGTTGTCTCCAAAAACAAAGAAAGATTTATCGTTGGTAATGGTGTTAGCATTCTGTTCGTTGGTAATAGCAATACTGTTACCCAGGGAGATGGTTACAAAACCTGTGTCTACGCTGAGTGATTGTTTGGTGTTCAGTGCGGTACCGTTATCCCTACCTATCCCCGTGATGCGTGCCTTATAAACAGGATCGGCTGTCCAGTATTTCGAGCCATCGGTAGCCAGGTAATCAGTGGCGCCGTTGCCTATTGTAATACCATATTTAAGACCGAGGTAAGATTCTACTGACTGTCTTTCGGCATCTGATAAAACACGGTTGTAGGCGATCACTTCACTTATATTGCCCGTCCAGTAAAGCGCTCTGCTGGCCATCGTACGGGAGCCTATTGAAATAAAATTGGCGGTGAGTGGCGTTAAATTGATGGTACCCTGGTTATCCAGCGTATAATTTTCAAACACACGTACGCCGTTGGCTGTATTGTTTATCTGAGTGGCGCTGAAAATATAAGGCTTACCAAGCTGGATCGTGTTAACACCAGTTACCGCTACAACTGCTGTAGCATTCTCCAGGTACTGTAGTTTATTTCCGGCCACCATCCGGAATTCCATTCCATGAGATGAGCCTACTGCTCCACTACTAAAAATATCCCCCGAAGTACCACTTCCCACCGCAAAAACGGTAGACGTAGCCGGATCTATGCGTGTAGTAGTCATATCCAAAAAGTCGTCTGTACCATCGAACACAAGGCCGTAGTTGAAGTTGAGCGCCTTCGCATCCGTAATAGGCTGACTGCCCACAACACCTTGCAGCGCATTATTGCCATAGTTGCTATAGTCGCTCCACTGGCTACCACCAGACATACCATCATCTGCACGCAGCCAGAAACTGACACCATTTTTTACACCATTTGGACCAGTGATCATCCTGGCGAAAGTAAAGTAGGCCCCATCAGGCAGCAGGTTACTATTAATGGTAACGCTGCTGTCGGCATTCAATACATAAGCAGCATCACCTGCGCCAAAAGTATTGTCGGCGCTTACAAGCAGGTAAGTGCGTGCATTACCACCGGATACTCTGAAGGTAATATTCTGATCAGCCCAGTTGTTCTTCTGTGCTTTGAAAATGCGGGCCATGCGGGTATTCACATTCGTTACGCCGGTAACCGGTGTCAGGAAAGTGGTAGCGCCGCCATCATCACCGAAGGTGAAGAAAGACAGGTCGTTGGTAATAACAGTTGGATTGACTTTGTTGGAAGCTGTAACGGCGGCACCGGCGGCAATGGTAACCATACCGGTGTCTGCGCTGACAGATTGTTTCTGATACAGCATGCCTCTGTCATCACGACCTATACCAGTGATATGTTTGGCATAGCTACCGCCAACAGCTGCTTTCCACATGGTGGTGCTGCCATCGCTGGCGAGGTAATCTACCGGGGTGTCTATTCCCAAAGTAAGACCATAGCGTAGCGCCATGTAAGATTGTACCTGCCGGCGTTCTACAGCGCTCAGCTTACGGGAATATAAAATCACTTCGGAGATGTCGCCATTGAACACCGCGTTATGCCCGGCTCCTATATAATCCTTGCCGCCCGCGGGGGAAAGGAAGCTTACTGCATTCGGGTTGTTGGTCACCAATACCTTGCCGTCCATTCCTCCTGCCCAATCGTTGGTGGCGCTCCAGAGATTCACCATATGCGCATTGCGTACATTTACGGATGGCGGATAAAAGAAGCCCCTGCGTGCGGTGGCTGAACCAAAATAAGTATTGTGACTATTATTACTCCAGGTATATAGCGCCTGATTGCTGACATAGGTACCACCAAATTCAAATGGATAACTGATAACCGAAGCGGTGTTATCAACATTTGACGTTTGCACAGAGAATACTTCACCTGCGGTAAATGCATTCGCAAATTCAGCGGCTACAAAATAATTGGCGGCCCCGAAACCTATCCCCGGGTTGAAGTTGAAAGATCCTTCTTTCCACGGCATCACCGTTCCACTTGATGGGTTCCATACACGGCGGGATGCACTCAACTCTGTCCATTGTGTAGCATTGCTGCCACCTGCTACTCCACTATCTGCCCTGGCCCATACTTCCAGGCCTGCGGCCACACCTGCCGGTGCGGCTTGCGTATTACCGAAAGTGAAATAGGTCCCATCCGGCAACTGGTCGCTGTCGAGCGTTATACTTCCATTGGCATCCAGCACATATACTTTATCTCCTGCTCCGAAAGTATCATCATTACTTACCAGCAGGTAGTTGGTGTTGTTACCGTTCGTCAGCGATAAGCTGATGGGGCTCTTCGCCCAATTGGTACGATCTGTTTTATAGATCCGCGCCATGCGCAGCGTAATATTGCCCAGCCCTGTAACGGCCTGGCTATACGTAGCTGCCTGACCATTATCACTGAAGGTAAAGAACGAAAGGTCGTTGGCGACATTACTGGTATTGTCCACATTAGATGCAGCCAGGCTGCTGCCTGCACCAATAGTTACATTTGCACCGTCGAGTTGTGAACGACTTTGCTTCTGAAGCAAAGTACCATTATCATCTCTACCTAAACCGGTGATACGTTCACCATAACCTGTATTTTTAGAGGCGGTCCACATACGGGTGGTACCATTGCTGGCAACGTAATCGGTCAGCGCGCCGGCAGCAGTTTTTAAAGTGAGCCCGTATTTCAATGACAGGTAGCTGTTTACCTGCGCGCGCTCGGTAGCATTCAACTGCCGGTTGTAGAAGATCAACTCTGACATACGCCCATTGAAACTGGCAAAATGGCCTGCACCGATAGCAACATTCACCGCAGTTCCCCTGGAAAAGCTAACCGGGAAGGTAGTGCTGCTGCCGATTGTTTTGCCATCGAAGTTCAATGCCCAATTGCCTGGAGCACTCCAGTTATTCAGGATATGCGGCTGTTGTATATTAATACCTGTCAAAGCATAACCCGGCCTTGTGGTAATACCGAAATGCGTATAGTGGGAAYCGCTATACACATAAACGGGCTGGCCACCTGCCGCTGTTGGATCACCACCAAACTCAAACGGGAAGCTCAGTGTGGTAGACGTAGACGCAAGATTAGAGAGTTGCACAGAGAATATTTCTCCCGCCGTATAACTATCGGTAAACTTGGGTACGCTGAAATAATTATTCCCCAGGAAGTTGATGGCAGGGTTATAGTTAATACTGTTCTTCTGCCAGCTAAGCGGTGCATTGGCAATGGCTAATGGCCATTCTCTCTGCCCCGTCTGATCTTCCCATTTAGTAATATTACCATCCACCACGGTTGCACCGGCATCTGCTTTCACCCATGTCTGCAGATTAGTAGCTACTCCACCTGGGAATCGCTGTTGCTGGCCGAAGGTAAAGAAAGCACCGTTGGCCAGATCTGCGCTGGAAACGGTAACCGTTCCTGTGCTGCTGAGTTTCAGTTCGCGGGTAATAGTGCCGAAAGCGGCATCCGTGCTGATAAGCAAATAATTATTTTCGGTGCCGCCCGCGAGTTGCAGTGTTACCTGCTGACCATTATTCCACGAGGCAGTTCTCTGCACCCTCCAAACCCTGCCCATGCGCTGTGTGGCGTTGGTGCTGGTTACGGCTGTAAAGTAACTGGTGTTGTCGTTATTGTCGCTGAAAACCAGGAATGATTTGTCCTGTGCAAAAGCATTTGTATTGGCAGCATTGGACACAGCTATGGCATTTCCCAATGCAATGGTTACGATACCAGTGTCCTGACTCAATGATTGCTTCTGGTTCAACATGCTGCAATCATCACGGCCAATGCCCGTAATGCGGGTGCCATAGCCGGTATTGGAAGCCGCGGTCCATATTTGTATGGCGCCGTCACTCGTCACATAATCTGTTGCGCCTGCGTTGAGYGTAATACCGTATTTCAACGCCATGTATGATTCAATGCGTTGAACTTCTACAGGAGTAAGATCGCGGTTGTAGATGAACACCTCAGGGATGAATACTTTTGAATACTCTCCGAATGTGGCTCCGCCCACATCCAGCGTCCATACGCCGGCATCAGAAGCAGCCCCGTTTTTCACGAGTGCGCCATTACTTTTAAATTCATATGCACCGGTTGCCCCCCTTTCAAAGGAATAAAGCTTGCCTTTGGTGGTTATTGCGTTACCTGTGTTCAGCCAGCCTTCCACATACAGCCGGTTTTCCACCCCGGCGTGCCAGCCAAATAATTTATTGCCGGTAGAGCTGGTGAATACACGACTGGTTTGTGAACCTTCGAGCAAACCCATGCCCATGATAGAATATGCGCCGGTTACCCCTGCTGAAGCAGGCACAATGTGCGCATCGTTTCCATCATAATAAATAGCGGGATTAAAGTTCACCATACCCGTTGTATTATCAGGATCTCCTATCACAGTCATGTGGTTGGCATTACCGGATATGTCACCCCAGTTGGTGCCATTCACTGCCTGGTCTGCCCGATACCATGCCACAACACCGCTGTTCACACAAGCGGGTCCCTGGAAGGTCATAGGTATGCTGTTGCCAAATTCCGAGGTACCACAATTGTTGGCGGGTATACGAAGTGTGGCTGTCCAGAAACCCAGACCGGTGGCGCCGGGTCCTGCATTATAAGTGATCGTTTGTGTAGAAGTACCTGCGGCTACGCCTGTTAAGGTCGTAACATAATATTGCCCGCTCGTTTTGTTCGTAGCGGGATCATTGGCATAAATATCTACCGTGTATTGTGCACCGGCTGTTATGTTTGGTATCGTGAGCTGTAACTGGTACTGCCCCCCTCCCAGCGCGGTAGATGAAACCAATACCGGTGTGCGGCCGGCAGCCGCTGTATAAGTGCAATTACCGGCTGGCAACGCAATGCCCAAACCGGTATTATTATAAATGGAGTTGTTAGTGATGACTACCTTATTGGGCGATTCATTATAAACACCCGCCCCAACATTATCATGAACAACGCACCCCGTTACATCTGCATTCGTTACGCCTGCGCCTCCATAAAACCAAATACCGTGACTGGCACTATTAACTACTGTATCGCCTGTCAGGTCATAATCAGAAACGGCATTGGCGCCATTGAGCACAATGCCAGACCGCACACTGTTGCGGAAGGAAGAGTTGACAATATCTACATTACTGCGCGCAAAGTTCCCCCCGAATCCAATACCATCATTATTTTTAGTAAATGTAGAATTCGTTACCTGGAAGTTAGTCGCCGCTCCGCCGGAGACCACACCTCCAATGTCAAATTCGTCAAAAGTAACATTGTTGATGGTCACACCCGTTGCTGTACTCAGGAAATAGATCCCATAGTCCGAATCATCCGTATTACCGGGCTTGTCGCCATTCAGTACTGAATTACTGACATTAAGACCATTTACAGTATTTTCAAATCTTATAAAAGAACTGGTAGGGTAAAGCCCGGGCACACGACACTCCATCAGGGCATTACTGATCGTAATATTGCTGGCAGGGCTATTGAACCATACATCATAGATATCATTTTCATTTATACTGATAGAGTCCAGGGTGATACCGTTTGCAGTATTGTCGAAGCGGATAGCATAGTCACCGTCGTCATCTGTACCTATCACATTCATATCTACCGTGGTCCTGTTAATATCAAAATTGGTGGCAACATAATCGCAATAAATACCCAATGCCACCCCGCTCCACAAACTATCTATACTCACATTCCTGAATAACACATTATTGGCTGTTTCCACGGCGCCGGCAGTATTATCGAACATAACACCATTCTGGAAACCGCTGATATTACTATTGGTCAGTGCAAACCCGTTCACTGCTGCATCCCTGAACACAATACCTTCGGCGCCCCGCACATTACCCGCTGTGCTGAGCTGGATATTCTCCATCACCAGGTTCGTCTGCATCCCGCCTGTAAAATAAAAAGCGCGCCCGATGTATGGCGAGCCACTGCCGGCAGGCTCTACGTCTGTGGAATAAATATTTCTCACCGTCAGATCCGTAGATGCTCCCTGCACCCTCATAAATGCATTCAGGAAGTTACCGACTGTACTGAAAGACTTTATATTTTCAATGGTGATACCTTTCCTGTTCGGAAGAATGTCCACATCTATGTCCCCGTTATTCTGTATCGTAAAATTCCGGATGGTCACACTGTCCGCATCAATCACGAATGGATTGATAATGGAATTGGTACCGGTGGAATATAGCGTGATCCTGTTCTGCCCATCGATGGTCAGCTTCTTTGCCGTAATGGTGGGCATGGAAGCGGCCAGTGTAATCTGTCCGTGCACATTGAACACGATCGTGTGTGGCCCCGCGCCCGCTGAGTTTGCATCCAGTATTGCCTGTCTGAATGAGCCAGGCCCCGCATCATTGGTATTAGTGACAGGGAAACTGTTTGCCGTTGCGGCGACGGTCATCATCATGCCAAACAGTGCCAGCAAAAGACGTTTACAGCCTTTGTTGAAAAATCTCGAATCGCGATTCGTAACATTAAAGAGGGACATAATGCAATAAACTTTGGGTAATGAGGGGCCGGTCCGCTTCGTTGCACATAACGGATCGGGAAGATTCTTTAAGGAACCTTTGCATGCTCGTATACAGGATATGGTTGCTTGTTAAAATCTATAGACAACTCCTTTCAGCCGGTATCGGTCAGGCACAGGCAACATCACAGGTTTCATCGTTGATAGAATTGGTACCAGCTTAAATTTGTAAAGTCCGCGTGCTGCGGTGATTGGGTAAAGTTTACCATAGGAAAATGTTAAGATTACAAAAAAGGATACGGCATCATCAGTTGATCCTAAAAAAACCTCAAAATGTTCACATGACTCAATGGAACAAATCTACTTAGCGAAAGTAGATAAACTGATCTTGCGTCCTTGTCACTGTTTATTCAATATACATGTAGTATTTACACTACACGAAAAGTATTACGGGGCATCCCAAACCGGACGTTTTGCTATTTCCGTTTACTCATATACTTATCTGAGGGAACGATGAGGCAGGATGGTCCGGTAAAAAAAACTACACCCACTGTCATATATATACGAAGAAAAAAATGTTAATTTAGCGTCGACAAACAACTATGCTAGCCCGATCCCTAACTTGGAATAGAAATGAAGAATGTACTAATAGCAGATGATCACGCCATCGTAAGACTTGGTATGAAACAAATTATCTGCTCACTGCCTGGAGCCATGTCTGTTGCCGAAGCTAAAACCTTTGATGATGCCATTTCTCTTATTGAAGCCAACAACTTCGACCTCGTGATATTGGACATTAATATGCCTGGCGGGAACAACCTGCAAATGATTTATGCGGTAAAACTACGGCAACCCGATATCAGGATCCTGGTTTTTTCTGCGTACGATGAAATACTATATGCCCTTAACTACCTCAAGGCAGGTGCGGATGGCTATATCGAAAAAAATTCCCCGGATGAGGAATTCAGAACGGCGATCAATGCCGTATTGATGGGTGAAAAGTATATCAGTAAGGCTGTCCGGGACCAGTTGATAGGCAAATTTACCGGGCAACGGGAGCAGCACAGCAACCCTTTTGCGGTGCTTTCTCCCCGGGAAATTGAAGTCATGAACCTGCTTACAAAAGGGCACTCCCTGATAAAAATCGGGGAAATACTTCATTTGCAGTTAACAACCGTCAGCACTTACAAAACGCGGATCTTTGAAAAAGTAGGCGTAAAAAATATGATCGCCCTAATGGAAAAAGCACAGATGTACCAGGTAACTAGCCACCATTAAGGTGAAGCTGCAAAGATACACTGGTGCCTCCATCAACGCCCGGATAAGCTAACAACTTACCGTTTATCACTGTCAGCAATTCCATGACCAGGATCAGTCCAATCCCGCCACTGCCGGAATACCCGGGATCTTCATTTCTCATGTGATTGATCCAGTCTCTTACTGCCGGCGGCATGCCTGTACCGGTATCCAGCAAATGTACGGTCAATATGCGGTCATCTCTTTCAGCGGTTAATTTCACATACCCCCTGGCGGTATATTTTACGGCATTGTCTAACAGGTTATGCAACACAACCGCCAGTAACAGCTTGTTTACCTTCACCACCATTCCTGGCGAAATGTGATTGATGATCTGTATATTCTTTGACGTGGATACCGGCCTGAAAATTTCCATTTTTTCTTCCATTAACTGGTAAATGTCCACAGCTTCTTCCGAAAATTCACCGGTCAGGAAAGAGGTCCGCATGTAATGTATCAGGTTATCTACCAGGTGATGCATGCGGTAAAGACTATCATACGTCACTGTTTTTATTTCCTTCTCCTGTAGCACACCGGACAATGGTTCATCTTTATTAACCCTGAGCAAAAATCGCAGCGGCGTTTTAATATCATGGGTGATGGCTGCCAGCAAACGTTCGTGCATAAAACTCTGTTTACGCAATTGCTTGTCTGACTCACTGAGTATCGTCATTGTTTCTTCCAGCTCCCGGGTACGACTCATTACCTTTAATTCCAATTGCCTGTTCTTCTCCCGGATATGCCTGATGCGTATTTTGTAAAATAACACGACCAGGCAGATTAACAGGATGAATACCGCCAGCCTGAACCACCCTTTTTCATAAAAAGCCTGCTGTATATGAATGGCGATTACCTTTTCAATATACTGATCTCTCCCAAATCCTTTCAGCTTCCTGATATGGATACGATACTCCCCTGATGGTAACGAGGTAAAAGTAATTGTTCTGTCGCTGCTCACCGGCAGCCATATCAGCTGTTCTTCTTCCTGGTCCTCTTTTTCCAGGGAATAATAAAACTGCAGGTTCCGTGAATCACCAAAATACGGCGAACTGACATGTATCCGGAAGGTTTGAAA
Organism: Chitinophaga sp. 10T418; assembly: GCF_056394125.1. Taxonomy (NCBI): domain Bacteria; kingdom Pseudomonadati; phylum Bacteroidota; class Chitinophagia; order Chitinophagales; family Chitinophagaceae; genus Chitinophaga; species Chitinophaga sp. 10T418. The sequence continues at coordinate 29,159 of NZ_JBFTHG010000020.1, read as the reverse complement.
ATTATTCGGCAGATCGAAACGCTCTCCCGGCGCCGTTAATTTCAGGTTGTGTTCCGCCCAGTCTAAATAAATTCCTTTATCAGGTATCTCCATACGGATGGAAGACGGGTCAAACTGCACCAAACCATCGATCGATGGTAATGAAACATCGCCATTCTCAAATTGAAAAGCACAGGGCTCACAGCCTCCATTAAACTCGTTTGTATTAAAACCCTGGTCCTTTCCGAAATAATAATAAAATAAATCCCGCTGCTTCCCTTCCGCGAAATCGAGGGCATCCTGTCGCCGGATCCTGAATAATCCTTTGTTGGTTGTCAGCCAGAAATAACCATCATCATCTTCCGTGATACAATGGGTGGTAGACATATACCGCTGCCGGTCCTGCGGCAGCGCCACCAGTTTTTCATTCCGGTAAAGAAAAACGCCCAGGTTATAGGTAGTGATCCAGACTTCCCCTTCTTTGGGAATATAAATACTTCTTACAGCTCCCCGTTCCAGACCTTTGATGGTATCTGTACGTCCGGATGGCAAATGTACCCGGTATAGTCCATTACCGGTACCTATCCATAAAACCCCTGGTTTCCCTTCTTTTATGAAGGTCACATCTTCAACAGCAGCCGGGAGAAGTTGTAATCCCTGTTCCGGCTCACCTGTTTTCATATAGTATAGTCCGGGCCATTTTCCCCCTACCCATAAAATTCCATCCCGGTCGGTATACACCTGCCCGATAAGAAATGGTAATTCAATTTTGCGCAATACCTGGCTAAAGTCCGGTGATACACAAACCAGCGTCAGTCCTGATCTCCCCCAGTACTTCCCCTGCTTATCCCGGGTAAGCGCATATTTCTCCAGCACACTTTCCTTATTGAATGACAATGGCAGCCAACTGTATTTTCCGTTCTGGTTAAAAACGAGCCCGGAAGTTGTTACCACCGCATTTCCCGGAAAAGGAGCCTGTGCGTAAAAGACTTCAGTTCCTGAAGTATTCGTTTTGCGCACCGTGAATTGTTGCCGGGTACAGATATAGAGCCCCCTCGTGGAACTTCCCAGGAAAAGCTTACTGTTAAGCTGATTATAATAGATCGAAGTAATATAGTTTTGGTGAAAATCAAAATCCCTCAGCACTATCGAACTGTGCATACCTCCCCCTGGCTCCGGCTGCAATTGATAACAGTTGTTACCTGTATAAACAAAAACCTGGTGCGTTGCCAGGTTCCAGAACAATTCCATCTCACATTTACCAAAAGAGGGATCAGATAACAGATCCCCTGTAAGCCATACTTTTACTTGCCGGTCTTTTTCCCAGCCTATTATGCTCCCATCTTTTTTTAAATAAAAAAGTTGCTTACCGAAAACAAACAAATGCAACAGGTCGAGCTGAGGCTGTATGATGTGGTAGGCTACCTTTTCCTGCTTTACAAAAGAGATGGTATCATGCGCTACCGCAAAATAACTGTCCGTCCCCCCCGGTATAACAACAGGTCGTTCCTTTGCAAAATGTGCGGCATAATCATCGGGCCATCCCCTGATGGGGTAAAACTCATTCCTGGTAGCCTTGTATTGCTGATACTTATATCCCAACAGCTCCTTTCCTATACGCTTTACCGTACTTTCCGTCACCGTTAATATCTGCTCTATATCCGTTTCTACAGTGATGGCGGTATCATTAGGATAGATCCTGGACATCCTGCTGCTTTTCAAACCGGGTAGGTTATCGCTGTTGAAATTGAGAAAATAATTGCCATCAAACCTTGTTAATCCGTTTTCCGTGGCCAGCCACAAAAAGCCGTTCTTATCCGGTACAATGCCTTTGATGCTGTTTTGCGGCAGACCATCTTCGTCAGTAAAACGTTTTATAAAATAATGCGCTGTTGTGTCCATTGAAACAATAGGCACTGTTGGCATAAAATGCAATAAAGATAGGTGGAGGCAGAAAATAAGGTTCATCTTCGAAATAAAAACAGTAACAACATGACACTAGAATATCACAACAATACAACATCCTCTGCAATATTTTCTTTATTACGCCCGGTGAAGATATAAAATATTCTTATTTTGTTTGGAAAGTAGCCTATTCATAATAGCGTGTATTGATATTACGCTTCATTGACCGACATCAACAAAATAATTTAATACCCGGAATTTTGCCCATGAAACAAAAAAAACTAACAGCACTAACAGACCAGGAATTGCTACAGGAAGCAAAAAAAATAAAATCAATTGCTATAACTAATGCTGTATTAATTGGCTTCCTAATAGGAATTGTATTTTTCAGCGCTATGAAAAACAGTTTAGGCTTTCTTACACTAATACCTTTGTTTTTCGCATATAAATTGATTAATAATTCAAAGTATAATCAGAAAGAATTAGAAAATCTTTTAAAAGAGCGAAATTTGAAATAAACAAATCCACGTAAGTTTTGATAGGTCGCTAAAAGCAAAAACCCGCAATAATAGCCGAAGACGCCCCAACACATACAATTAATTCCACATATCAATAATTTTCCGTAAATTCCATACATCTTTAACCTTCAAACCAATACCCTATGAAGAAGCTCTACTTGTTTGTAATCTGTATTTTTATGGTTACAATAGTTTTTGCCCAAACAAATGAACCCTATAATTTCCCCGTAAAGCCGGGAACGGAGCAATGGAAAAATTTAAAGACCCATGATGAGATGTTGGCAGTATGCCAGCTCCCTCAAAGTTATTTAGAACAAAGTACAACTTCTGCCCTGGTAAAAACCTGTTTGAATTATCCAATGCTGTTGGAATTTATGGCCTACGATAATTTTTTGTCAGGCATTGATACGGTCATTTCTCATTTTAATGGTTTTCAGGAACTCCTAAAGCGTAAAGATAACGCCCGATCACTGCAGGAGGAATATGCCGGAATAACGACGGACGCTGTTGTATCAGGCAGCAAAAAGCAGGAAGAGAAAGGATTGTATGCTTTTCAGGTAATATTGTTAGAGCGCATACTATGTAAAGAAAGGGTATTGCAAAACAGTAATGCCCGCAGCCAAAAAGAATTGGAAAGCCTGGCATATGCAAAGATGCTAAGCATGGGCAGATATAAAGAAGTTTTTGGTGAAATAAATAAAGTATCCACCTCATTTCTGTTGGGAAACATGATGAAGAAAAACAGCCCCGATGTGTTTACTGATGACGAACTTATCGGCAGTTTTTTAAAGACAGGCAAGCTATATAAAGCGGAAACAGTCAACAAAATTGTTGAGAAGTACAAATCCACTATCAAATAACATTAGCAAGTGCTTGTATTACTTTTTGTTTCMACCATCACAACCAAAACCCTTTTCCGTATGAAAAATACTCTTTTTCTCTTAAGCATTTTGTCTTTCAATAGTGTCTTTAGCCAAACACCTACAACCATATATACGCCTAAAGGAACAGCCGTTCAGGCGTTAATTATTCCGGAAATGTCCGCCGCACAGATAACAACCCTCAATGCACAGGTAGCTTCGCAGTATCCAAACGCGCAAAGAATGGACGATGCTTCGGCAACTTATAATTGCCATGGATATGCATGGCATATTACCGAAGGAGGCTCGCGTGTATGGTTAAATACGCCCGGAGATGATACTTACTGGAATGATGGAAGCTATAATGAAGTTACTAATACCAGTACTTATCCGGCCAAGGTATCCTATGCAAGTGATGATCACTCTGCCGTCACAACAGCACAGGCGGATGTATTTATATCAAAGTGGGGATCGTGGCCATTGATGAAGCATAATAAAAACTATACCCCCTACAATTCATCTGTACTTAAATACTATGCTTGCCTGCCAACTTCTCTCACTGTTTCCGGCCCTTCCGGTTTCTGTAGTTCCGCTACTTATACTGTACCTGAATTGCCGGCAACAGCTGCAGTTACCTGGACTGCCACCCCAGCTGGAATTGTAAGTTTTACGCCAAACGGAAATAGCGTAACCACGAACATGAGCACTAGTGGTAGCCTGACGTTGACGGCAGGAATCCAAAATAGCTGTGGCAGAACAACCAGTGCAGCCAAAGCTATTACTGTCGGCAATTACTCTCCGGGAGATTATCCTATATCCGGTCAAACCTCCCTATGCGCCAATACGGTAACAACCTACAGCACGAATAGCCTGCCAAATGCCACCAGTTATAATTGGATCATTCCGGCAAATGCACTGAACAATGGCTGGTCAATAGTATCCGGACAGGGAACCAGAGTTCTTACAGTGATTACCGGCTCAGTATCAACCACCGTTCGATTGAAGGTGCCGAACAACTGTACTACAAATCCGGATGGACTTGCTCCCGCCATGCTTTTTGTAAATATAAATTCCTGCGGGGCTTTAAACTTTTCCATTTCCCCCAATCCAGCGACAAATGTTGCCACTGTTGAGCCTAATGCTTCGATGACGGCTTCAGCAAAATCACAGCAACAATACCCGATTACCCAAATCAATTTGTACGACCAGCAGGGTAATTTAAAACGGCAACAAAAATTCACGAGCAATTCCACAAGGGAACAGGTAAACATTTCCGGTTTAAATCCGGGTATGTATTTTGTTGAAATTGTCACCACCAATAGCAAAGAGAAGCATACACTGATAGTTAGATAATAAACTATATACCGGAGAGAGGTCATGTTCTTCCCACAATGACCTCTCCCTGTTTCATTCAACAACGCAGGAACTGGTCTGTCGTCTGAATATCGGCGTATTTCATTTAGCCTTTTGTTATCGATACTAAATTAAAGTGGGCGTTTTAACTAATTAAAATTAAGAGACGATGAGCTACGAAATATTATTTATCCAGGGTGCAGGCAACGTAACAACAGAAGAGGAACAAGTAATTGTAGACGCACTAAGAGCTAACCTCGGCGATGAGTTTACCGTTATATATCCACCCATGCCCGATGCTGACTACCCCACATATCTGTCCTGGAATGAAGTTTTAACAACTAATCTCAAAAAATTATCGGGCAAAGTGATCCTACTCGGTCATTCCCTGGGAGCCTCTATCATATTGAAGCATTTTTCCAGTGCACCCGTTCCTGATAAAGTAATAGGAATGATCTTATTCGGCCCGCCCTATTGGAAAGATCAGAATTGGGATGTGTCAGAATACGTAATAGCCGATAATTTCCTGGCTAACCTCAGCAAACTGAAGAACATCTATTTTTACTACTCTCTTGATGATGAAGTAATTCCTTACGCACATCTGGAAGCCTACCAGCAACTACTTCCACAGGCCAACTGGAGGATCATCTCAGGCGTAGACCATTCCTATCATGGCGCGATAACGGATATGATTAAAGATGTACAGGAACTGGCATCCCAATCTTAATAACGAATAATATTTAAGGCGGTCTGTGTTGAAGTAGCCTTCAAATATTATTGCCCCTTCTTTATCTCAGGAAACCTGTAAAACATTCTGTGAAGGTTTACAACTTGTAAAATACAATAAGGTGCATGCAAATAATTACTTAAGCTCCTCGCTTAACCCCACCATAATACCTTCGGGACCACGGACGTAGGCGAGTCGATAGCTATCCCCATATTGCACCACTTCTCCCACCAGTTCAGCGCCGTGGGTAAGCAGACGCGACACCACTTCATCAATATCATCGACAGCAAACATGATACGGCGGATTCCGAGTTCGTTTACCTGAGCCTTCTCAGGACCAGTCCTGATGGCGTCCGGCGTGTGGTACTTGTCCAGCTCAATTCTTCCGTGGCCGTCCGGAGTGCGCATAAACACAAGAGTAGCACGGACATTCTGAAGGCCAATAAGACGATCTACGGAAGGGCCCTCAACGATCGTTTCGCCTTCCAATTCGAATCCGAGATCAAGAAAGAAGGCTTTTACAGCTTCAAGATCGTTGACTACAATGAGGACGTTGTCCATTCGTAGCAATTTACTTTTTGTCATGGTTCTAAATTATCATTTATTATGTAACTCATTGTTCAATTATCATCAAAGGTAGCCGGATAAGGAATAGGATAAGCAGTGCGTTTAAGACAATATGTGTGGGTATTTGCGACAATTGGAGGGGGAATTTTCCTGAATAATAAATGGTTGCCAATCTACCACTTATTAGGCGGTGGCCTGAAAGATGCAGGTTGGAACAGGGAGCATATGCTTTAGCGCTGAAACTACAGGCAATAACACCGGGGAGCAGCTCAATACCCGACCGTTATTGAATCAGTGTTCAGGAGATGTTCTGCGTTACAACAATATCACCCCGCCATCATCTTTTTCATTTATTTATTTTTGAGGCACTCTCCATCAGGCGTTGCAGCAGGTTTTTGTCTTTTGTAATAATGCGGATAGTTCCATTCATTTCCGGTGTAAACGCTATCCGCCGTTGATAGCTGGTAACCAGGCTATCGCCCAGCTGCACATACACCCTGTATTGAGGTGCCTGATCTGATTCCTGGCGACTGTTGGCCTGGGCTGTTGATGAAATAAAAACCACCTTTCCTTCCAGGTATCCATATTCGTTATACGGAAATTGGTCCAACAGGATATGCGCCTGCTGCCCTTTGTTGATCTTGCCAAAATTAGCGGAAGGAAATAAAGCGGACGCGATGAAGGAAAACTTTTCGGGCGTGATCATATACACATCCTCGCCCGATGCCAGCACATCATTGGCCTGCACAGACCTCAGCTCGTGTACAAGTCCCTTATAAGGCGCAACAAGCAGGTATTTCAGCTTCCAGCCCTGGATAAAGTTCTGCAGGTTTCGGGTCTGCTCTTCGATATCCAGCAACAGCACCTGCTCCTTTTCTGCACGTTCATAGGTCACCTCCGCTAAAAGTTTCCTGTTTTCATTTTCAGAGATAGCAGATTGCAGTTTTGCTGAACGCTGATTCTGCCATTCCTTCTTTTTTAGCGTATACTGATCCAATGCTTCCAGGTATTCCTTTTTTGAGATCACTTTATCATCAAATAAAGACTTATAGGCTGCAAGCATATCTTCCCCTCTTTTCAGCTCTTCATTTGTCAGCGATTTGCTCTGATCTGCAATAGAGGCCAGATCCCTGTAGTTACTCTTTTGTGATTGCAATACACCGATGCGCTTTGAATAGATGGCCTGATCTTTCAGTAAAAGCAAGGCGCTCGTACTTTCTATAAGTTTATTATAATGATCCTGGGCATCTCCCAATGATACCAATTCGTGTGCTCTGAAATCTGCCAACGCATGAAAGTCTTTTTGATTCAGTGCAAGACGTATCCTGTTACAAAGGCTGTCCAGTAGTCGGATATTACCTAAGCCTGTATTATTCTCCATTTCCGCCAATATCTGTCCATCGCTTACAAGGTCGCCCTCCTTACCGGTTACCTGCAAAATACGCCCGCCCGCCAAAGCCTTAATTTTTACCGGCAGTGGTGCTGTAGTGATCAATGCTTTTCCTTCCAGTGTATCCGGGTATTTTATAAAAGCAGCAATGGAGAACAACAACATCACGATCAGCAAAAAGGACAGTATGCCCCAACGCATGATCCAGGAAGGGGTACGCGCCAGGACATCTTCAAATTCGGGTGAAGTATTGCCCACGCTGATATGGCGCGCTATTTCGGCGGGAATTATTCTTTCCGGCTTGGTTATTTGCCCCGCATCATTTGTAGTATTTATTGGTTCTTTCATGTTATTATCCTCCCAACTCCAGTTGATTTTTTACAAGATGATAATAATACCCTTTACTCAGGCTAAGTTCGTAGTGTCCGCCCTGCTCAACAAGGCATCCATTGTCCAGTACAATAATATTGTCGGCGTTCATGACCGTACTTAACCGGTGTGCAATAACAACCACCGTTTTATTCCTGTAGAAGGCGTCCAGTTTTTCCATGATCTCCCGTTCGTTGTTTGCGTCCAGCGCCGACGTAGCCTCATCAAAGAAGAGTATTTCCGGGTTCTTATAAACGGCCCTGGCAATTAAAATGCGCTGTTTCTGCCCGGTACTGATCCCCATGCCTTCCTGTCCTATTTTGGTGTCGTATTTCAACGGGAGGGCATCTATAAAATAGCTGATATTGGCAGTATCACAGGCTTTCTTCAAACGGGTATAGTCTGGAAGGTCCTCTCCCACCGCAATATTGCCGGTAATCGTATCGTTAAAAATGAATCCCTCCTGCATGACCACACCGCAAAGTTTTCTCCATTCATGCAGATCTGTTTTATGCAACATCTCCTGACCTACACGGATGCTTCCTTTCTGAGGATCATAAAACCGCATCAGGAGCTTTAACAACGTGGTTTTTCCACTACCGCTGGCTCCCACAATGGCCGTTACTTTTCCCGCGGGGATGGTCAGCGTAATGTCGCGCAGCACCGGAGCCATCATTCCATTGTAGGAAAAGCTCACGTTCCTGAGATCGATCGTATGATCTTCGGGAACGGCTACCGGCGAAGGCATTCCTGCTGTTTCCATAGGTACTTCATCTTCTTCTGCATAGGTTTCCATCAGCCTGTCCAGGCTGATGCGCGCATCCTGCCACTCCTTGATAATTGAAACCAGTTGCAATACAGGGCTATTCAACTGCCCGATGATATATGACACGGCCAGCATGGTACCAAGCGTAACCTGTCCGTCTATCACCAGTTTGGCGGCATAGAAACTGATCAATATGTTCTTGGTTTCATTAATGATCCTGGCGCCAATACTCTGCGCCTGCTCCAGCCGCAGTGCACTGATGCTTACATGATATAATTTGATTTGTATGCGTTCCCAACTCCAGCGCTTCGGCAGCTCCGCGTTGTATAACTTTATCTCCTGCATACCACTCACCAGCTCATATATCTTGCTGTTGTTTTCACTGGCATAGTGAAAACGCTTATAGTCCAACCTGGACCTTTGCTTTAGAAAGAATAGGATCCAGGTAACATACAGCACGCTGCTCCCCAGAAAGATCAGCAAAAGCCAGGCATTATAGTAAGCCAGCACCAGGCTATAGGCCAACAGGGTGAAAATGGAAAATACGGCGCTCATCGACGACCGGGTAAGGAAGTTCTGTATACGTTCATGATCGTTGATCCGCTGGAGCAGGTCGCCCTTGATCCTGCTGTCGAAATAACGGATAGGCAGGCGCATCAACTTACTGAAGAAATCTGACACCAGCGATATATTGATACGGCCACTCATGAATAGCAGCATCCAGCTACGCATCAGTTCCAGGAATAGCTGGCCAAGCGTGAGCATCAACTGTGCGATCAATACCAGCCAGATAAAGTTCAGATCCTTCTTGTACACGCCTGTATCTACAATGTTCTGCGTTAAAAAAGGCACCACCAGTTGCAGCAGGGTGCCCAACAGCAGGCTTGCCAGCACCTGCAACATCAGCTTGTGATAGGGCCTGAGATAATGCAGCAAAAAGGGCCTGAAACCGATCTTCCCGCTCTCTTTCTCTTCCTCACCAGATGCAATGCTATAGAACGCAGGCGTAGGCTCCAGTACCATTACAATCCCCTGTGCTGCTCCCTGCCTGGTATCAGCGCCCAGCCAATACTTTACAAACTCGGTAGTGGAATACGTGATCAGGCCCTTTGCAGGGTCCGATACATACACTTTCTTTGAGGTAACTTTATACACCACCACAAAGTGATGCTGCTGCCAATGCAGGATCAGAGGAAGGGGTGCTTCATCTTTTAATTTCTCAAAGTTGATACGTGCTGCCATAGTACGGAACCCGTTCTCTTCAGCAGCCCTGGTCAACCCTTTCAGCGAAGCCCCGTCCCGGCTTGTGTCACTGCTTTCCCTCAGCTGCTTTAACGGCAGCCGTCGTCCGTAGTAACGGGCAATGATTCTTAAACAGGTGGCGCCACAGTCCATAGAATGGCGCTGTCGTTCATGTGGAAATCTGCTCATGGCCGGATAGCTTCTCTTAGTTCGTAATGATCAATGGCTTTTTGTTTCAGCGGATTTGTTGCCCAATTGCTCCAGGTAGCGGTGTAAGGATCATAACCACATTTCAGCGGCTTGCTGTATATATCTGCCGGCTCTTCCAGGTAGGCCCTGCAATCAGTACATACATGCCGGAACTCACAATCCCTGCATTGTTTTACCATTTCCTTGTGAATACCCCATAGGCGCCGGAACACCTCCTCATTGACCACCTGCTTTAACGGGGTATCCGTGATGTTCCCATAATGCTGCTGCATGGAAGGACAATTTTTAATGACCCCCCGTTTGTCTATCGCGATCTTCTTCCACAGACAGGTATTATGTTGCTGCGATTCAAGAAAATGTTGCAGATTAGCCGTGAAGTAAGCCGGCCCGAAAATCCCACAGTGCTTTTCACTGCGGATGTCTTCTTCGGTCTGGCTGATATAAATCTGATCGCCAACGAACAGGTCCACTTTTCTCCGGGGGGCATTGTAACAAACAATGCCACCAATACGCTGATTATAGAAGAAGTAGTCCGTAAGTGTTTTGTTATTTTCGTAGCTATTGTCAAAGGGAACGATAAACTCGATGTTCCGGCAGGGAGTTTCCTCCGTGGTCATCGCCAGCGAAATCAACTCATCAGCATTCATACTTCTGAATACCCTGATCTGTATCGACAAACACCCCAGGTCAATGAGCTGGGGAATAATGGAAGTTGCCGGAACCGGTGACGCATTATCTATATCAATGATCGCATTTTGTATGATCCCGGGAGAATCGATATCAGGAGAGCGTGTTATAAAGCGTGCTGCGTCTGCCATATGATCGCTTAAAAAAATAAATTCTCCTGCTATCATAAATGCAAAGAATTCGTCCAGCGCCAGTTTATTTTCGGGTCCGTATTCGTCATATATAGCCTGGATCTGCCAGCCATGATAGTTATCTATCAGGTCATAGAAGCTACCGGGCACCAGGTAGTAGGCCCCGCGTTGCAGATCACAGAGAAGGGCCCTCTTTGCTCCGGCAGTAATGCTGCCCGAAGCCAGCCGTATCATGTATTTACCGGCAATGTTTTCAGGATCGTTCATTGGCTGTATTTATAATTCTTGAAACAGGTTTATATAATGGGGCTACCTTCAGCAACTGCAGGTGATATTGATGATAGGGCGCATACTTTGAGAAATTGGTATTATTGCCATCTTTCCCAACAAGCAAGGAGATGGTTTTACCATAAAAAGGAGGATACTGCTCCCGGAAATGGCCATCAAAGATCTCTTTCAACGTGCTCATATGTGGTAGAAATTTTTGTTAAGTAAGTGGCTACCTCCCGCTCCAGTTGATAGTTGCAACTGGCACTCATACTTCCAAATTGTCCTACGGGATTCACTTCAAGAAATACAAAGCTGTCGTCAGGGGTTACCAGCATATCGATGGAGCCTGTATTTAAATCCAGTTGTTTCATCAGCAGGCCAATCATATCCTCCATAGCTGATGGGAGCTGATAGGGAACATTCCGGTTGGGTTTCTGATAATTGTAATGCCGCATATCTATACGTGTCAGCGGGTCTTGCTGACTTAAAATGGCCATTGTATAGCACCTGCCATTGATATAAAAAATACGTAGTTCATACTTTTTTTMTACGTATGCCACAAACAGGCCGGGCATAAACCGTTCGGGCAGTTGCGCTATATCATCAGCTGTAAAGAGCGCATTATACTGACGGTACGATATGTTCCCTTCATTAAAAAAACTAACGTCGCTGACAGGCTTTGTCAATATTTTTCCATGTTTAATTGCAAACGCCCTCACTGCGCTTCGCTGGGTAAAGACACCAAATGCAGGTACCGAAAAACCCATGTCCCTGGCTGCATCCATCACCAGCAGGCGATTCATCCTGCTATTGCCATTACCGCTCAGGTTGGGTATTTTCCCCAGCCGGGTATTAAGCAGTTCCAGGATAAAACGGAGCTCCGCCCCCAGCTGTGTGGAAATAGCATCCGGCACATCGCTGCTCTGCCACGTTTCGGAAAAAGCGAAGGCTCCCCTGCGGTACCAGTATGCCTTTATATCGCTGAAGTTCAGTGTCTTGTTCCCTTTAAAATAAAGAACGATGTCATCGTTCTCGATAAAGATGTTTTCGATAACATCTTTATCGCTGACCAGCATCACAGCATGCCCCATTTCCTCTATCCAGCGGATAACTGAAAAAGTGGTGGCATCGCCTTCTCCGGAAAGTATTAATATCATAACCTGCAATAAAAAAGACGAACGTGGTGTAAATACCTGCCGGCGGCGTTTGACTGCCCTCCGGCAGGCGTGTTATGCGTTAATTATGATCCGTAGACATAAAGTTTACGTCATTGCCTCCGGAATCCACACCCTGCGATCCTTCCAGTGTTCGCCCTTCGAGTGCAGTAATACGAAAATAGGTGATAGTGCCATAGTAGTTACGCACAGTGTAACGATAATCCCCTCCTGATACTTGTGATAATTCATGGTCTTCCAACCCCTGATTAAAAGTTGAGAATTTTTCCAGTGTTTTCATGTGTTTGGATTTGAGTGATTAAATAATAGGGCGCCCTCTACGTAGGCAAGGCGCTTGGTTAACAATTTTTTTTTACATTTGTCTATGTGCTTTTTCTATAGAAATGTTGCACGGTAGTATCATGATATCACGCAAAATAAAAAGTTAGGATCACTACGAAGCAAGATTATAAACATTCGTTGACCTGTTTTATATATTTGTTTTATACAAAAGAAAATATAATGTACCCCCCGTTATGAAAACAATAGTGATTGTTGAAGATGAAGCTAACATCAGGAACGACCTTCTTTTATTGCTCCGGCGATATAAAGATATTGAGATAGCCGGGGCTGCAGATACTGTGCAGAGGGCATTGGGCATGGTACAAAAAAAGGTGCCCGATGTGCTGCTGTTGGATATTCAGCTGGGTGGGCAAACCGCATTTGACCTGTTAAATGAGCTGGAACATCCTTTCCCTCATCTTATTTTTATTACGGGCTACGATCAATATGCTATTAGAGCCATCAAATACGGGGCGCTGGATTATCTTTTAAAGCCGGTGAACGAACAGGAATTAATAGCAGCACTTGCCAAAGCCACTGCTCAGCCCTCATCAAAAGAGATCAGGAAATCTTTACAGGTTGCCCAGGCATCTTTTAAAATGGATCATGTTCCGTCAGAAATTGTTTTACGGACCCAGCAAACCATTGATATCGTTCCATTCAAAGACATCCTGTTTTGTAGTAGCAACGGATGCTATACCACCTTCCATTTACAGAACAGGAAACAGATTGTGGTAAGCAAACCTATGAAAACATATGAAGAGCTACTACCACAAGGCAGCTTCCTGAAACCACATCAGTCCTACCTGGTAAACCGTTCCTTCATTAAAGGCTATCATCGCGATGGCTATCTGCTTTTACACAGCGGTGATCAGGTCCCTGTATCCGTAAGAAAAAGAGAACAGGTGATGAGCCATTTTAACAGATAAAAACTACGTCCATGTCAAATAACCCAACCCCATTCATGAAACATCTGCCAGGAATAATATTATGCGGTCTGTGCTTACTGTTGCATACAGCCTGCCACCAAACCCCTGCCGGGCCTTCAGATAAGCAGCTCAAAGCAAAAGAAGACAGCTTTAACACTTATTCCAACAACCGCTTCAATATATTCCTCGCCAACCAGGACATTGAAAAGGCCAGGCTGTTTATGGACAGCATCACACCAGTGATGGAAAGCTTCGGGACCCTTCGCATGCAGGTACAAGCTTTGGCGACAAAGGGTTCCTTCTACAAAGCTTCCGGTAATCTCGACAGTGCCCTGTATTTTTACAACAAAGCGCTGGAACTGGCGTCAAAGAAAGATACCAGCAGAAAACTGATCATATCCGCAACTTTTGGCATAGGGGAAGTTTACCAGAGAAGGAAAAACTATACAGAAGCCCTCAGCCGGATCAGAGCCGCTTATGAGTTCCGTCGCGAACATGATACTATCAACCTGGGTTATACAACTTATCGCCTGGCAGACCTGTACGGCGAAATGGGAGAAGGAGAACTGCAAAAAAAGTATCTCCTGGAAGCATTCGAACAAACACATGACCCCAGGTTAAAACGGGTACTGGCCAATAATCTGAAAAATTACTACACCTACAGAGGCAACAATGACTCTGCGCTATACTACGTTGATAAATACATCATGCCGGATACAAGCCTCTATCATCCTATGTATACCGCCGGCAAATATGAGATGAGGAGTACCCTCCTGCGGCAACAAGGCAAATATGAAGAGGCCCTCAAAAATATCTTCACCGCTATGGACATACAGCGGCAGGCGAAAAGGTTTCCTCCTGTAACCTATTATAATGTAGCGAACATCTATATAGAGATGAAGGATTATCCCAGGGCGCTGCTATATATCGATAGCTGCATAGATATCCTGAACGCAAAGAAACAGGATACTACATTGTCTACTTCCAACGATATCGCAACATCTGCCTGGGAACAAAAAGCCGGTATCCATTACATGCTGGGGCAATATAAAAAGTCCAGCGAAGCATATTACGAATCGCTCGGTTTTCTGAAATCCTATACCGATTCTGCTTACGCTGAACGGGTAAGAGAACTCGAAGATCAATACGGCTTAAAAGCAAGGGATGCCAAAATATCAAACCTGGCGGCCATCAATATGAGCACCAAAAAGATCAACCGCCTTCAGGGCATTATCATCGCAGGGTTCATTGCGTTTGCCCTGTTGTCGGTTATTCTGCTGGTACTGTTCTATAAGCGCCGGCAACTCAGGGAGAAGCTCAGGCAGGCTGAAATGGAACAAAAACTGCTTCGCAGCCAAATGGAACCCCACTTTATCTTCAATACCCTGGCCGTATTACAGTCCATGATACGCAATAAAGAAACAGAAAGATCACTCAGCTACCTCTCTTCCTTTGCCAACCTGCTCAGGGCCAGCCTGGAACACTCACAGGCAGCCTTTGTAGCACTGGAACATGAAGTGGAGGCACTTACCAATTACCTGAACCTCCAGGCGCTCCGGTTTAAAAACAGCTTTGACTACTCCCTGGCACACCCCGATGATATGGATGACATCTTCATTCCTCCCATGCTATTACAACCGTTTGTGGAAAACGCCATCCAACACGGCGTACAGGAACTCAACTATAAAGGGAAAATATCTGTTGAAATCAGGAGAGAAGCCGGTATGCTCCATTGCATCATTGAAGACAACGGAAAAGGCGTACAGCAAAACAAGCCGTTCACCCAAGGCAGCAAGCCATCACTATCCACTCACATCAACAGGAAACGTCTTGAAATGCTCAGCAGGCAAACAGGTAAGCGTTTCAAACTGGAAATAACGGACAAGGCATCGATAAATGGAGGTAAGGGAACGATCGTAAATATCTATTTCCCTTACCTCGAAGAAATTCGCTGAAATAACAAACGCCGGACCACTTACATCGTGCAGCCATCAGGCGTTGTAGAGGAATAAGAGTATTTACCATCAATATAGTAATCCTCCGTGATCCAGGTGCCATTGGCGGTAACCTCCGAACTAAACTTGATCATCGTGAACCCCTGGCCACCCTGGGCAACAGTCATTTCTTCCTGGCTCAATTGCGCATTGAACACAGAAAACCTTTCCAGTGTTTTAACATTCTCGTTTCGCATATTATTTTTCCACTCCTGATTTGGTGAAGAAGTGGCTCCTGGTACAAGATTATGTTGATCATCTCTATAAAAGAAAAATAAATAATATCCGTAGCGGTTTTTTAAATATTTGTAGAAAAAGCGCAATCTATTTACGCTTTTCCAATGAGCTATTGCCTACTCTTGTAAAAAGGGCGCCTCTTACAAAACACCCTCTTCCGAATCCGCACACAAGGTTTCCGGATACTATTGCTTACCGGCCCGGATGATATCCAATGTATATTGGATCTCCGGATCTTTGCCAGCACGTATCGCCCGAAGTCAATCCCTGCAAAAGCTGATACTCATTATTAGATGATTTCCGCGACAAATTTGCACCCCGATTTTAGTTGAAACGTGAAATAATTAAAAAATCAAGTTATAAAAATGTAATTGACCAGCGGCACTTTGAATTTTGCAGGCGGATCATAGTCCAATGATTTATACTATTTCCACGCTTCAGGTCTCTCATCAGATTCCCGGGGAAATATAGAAACCCCTCTCATCCAACATTTACACAGTTATACTACCTTATTAATAATCGAAGTAATACCTCGTTCACCTTTTATTTTGCAAGATTTAAAATCCACTTGATACAGTTAATAGGTTCAACAATAGACCAGGAATGTGGATGCCTTTTTCCGTCAACGCTAAAACCTTTTCCTATTGCAGGTATAAATTCAGCTCTTGTATTTCCATTTTGCATGAGAAAATTTGTCATTGCAGAAAGGTTGGCAGCATTCATATCATAATAGTCCCTGCTTTTATTTTTAAGCTGCCAAACGATATCAGGATCGCAATATAATCTCACTGGTACATCAATTAAATATTTTGCATTGCCTCCATCTTCTCTATTTCTTGAAAACTGAGAGCCTTCAGTATATTTATCCGGAAACTCTTCCGGAGAACCACCATAAAGTTTAGTAAAACCGTCTATTAGAAAGCGGTCTTCATTTAAAGCGAGTTTTTTGCTTGCTGATAAATTTGATCCCTCCTTTTCATATTTTATAATAGATTTTTTCGCTCCATTATATAAGTCTACCATATCAACAGGCGGATCAACACCAATCACAGCAAGCGGTTTGATATAAGTAGTGTATTTCCTGTTTCTTGACATTTCTGTGTATTGTAACGCGTTTTCACCTCCAAGAGAAAGCCCGCATAAAATAAATTTATCTTTCGGAGCATTAAACTTCAGTACAAGTTCTTTAAAAACAGCGTCAAAGAATTGCATCACCATTTGATCACTATCCAGGGGCTTATTGTAATTGGCGCTTACAACAATTGGTAAAATATTATTCTTATAGGCTTGCTGTATCAGTTCTTTATTGCAACTAATCACATTTTCAGCAGTTTCACCTGTGGAAGGAAACAGTACTAAAACGGCTTTTATAGTCCTGTCAGGAATAAGCATATAATAGAAAAGCTTATCGCCGCCATTATCATTACCATAAATTTCAGTGCTGTCTTTAATATCCAGATATTGTTTTTTAAGTATTGCTAAATATTTGTCGTCCAGATTTAAAAAATCACCATTTACAAAGTTTCCAATGGTCTTTCCCCCATTACTGTAATATGCAGCGCCTTTTCCATTTAAAGCCCCATCAATAAAACTACCCTCAAAAGTAGCGTAGCCGATAATTTCATATTTACCTTTACCATTGAGTTTGCCATGCTTCATTTGCCCGGTATAGGTAACAACTAATTTATGATTTTGATACCACTGCATCACCCCATTTCCGAAAGCATAGCCATTTTTACAAGCACCGGTCCACATAATACTATCCTTAGGTGAATATTCATCACTCCATATCATACATCCATTTTTCATGTCCTTAACATATTGTCCGGTTTGAGAAAATACACTCACTGAACTTAATAGGATAAGAGATAAAATAATATGCTTCATGTTTTACCTGTTGTTGAAAGAATGTTTCCAGAAATTAAGTATCATCCGCGAGTTTATTAAAAGGTCAAATGAAGTGTAGAATTGCACAACAATTAAAGAACCAGGATGGTTAAAAATAATGGATCAGGTTGAAAACGGGGAAAATATCTTTTTTCAATATGTTCTAAATGCCCATACATTCGCATTTGTCATTGTCAAATCCTCACTGCACTAGCTTTGAATATTACACAATACAGCATACCCTCCCTTTAGATAATCTTCAAGCTGTCCCGGAAACAGGTTCCCCGAATTATCTTATATTTATAGTAATCAAAATAATCTCTCATGGCAAAACAAATGTCCGTCATTTCCTTTACGGGAAAACTCGGCAATCTCATAGGGTATAAGCGCAATGGCAACTACTTCCTGCGCTCCATGCCTCAAAGCGTGCAGCAAACGGCTGCTACCCGTCGCGCATCCCGGCGCTTTGGCATCGCCAGCAGGAAAGGTGCTTTTATCCGTCATGCGCTCTACCCCCACCTGGATATTCACTGTGACGGCGGCCACATCAATCGGCTCAACAAACTACTCATTGCTGCCGGCGATCATCACGCCGCCATCACAGGCTTCCGTTTCAATCAGCATACCGGAGTAGATCGTTTTTTCCCGGTGGCTCCCCGCCTCTTGAGTAACGGAATATTAAATATTCCCGCACAAACCATCGCCGGGTATAAAGACATCGCTGCCCTGGAAGTAAAAGTGATCGCAACGCGCATTGATTTTATATCACGCCAGGTAGTAGGTAGCGAAACGGTTACGCTCATGATAGATACGGATACTACTTTCCAGGAAACCAATGTCTCACTCGATGTACCCGGGCAGGGCTCACTGGTAGTAGTTTTCCAGGTAAGCGCCCTATACAAAGATGGCCCATCGCGCAGCAGACAATATATGGCCGCCGATATTATTGCGGTGGCAGCGCCACAAGTCCCTAAATATGCGCATAAACGTGCTTATCCAAAGCGGACGAAACTGCTTCCCAAACTTACCTATACACACGCATATCCTGCTGTCATTCAACTGGAATAAAGCTAATTTGCCCCGGAGATATTTTGATATATAAACCCTCTATACCTGCTTCCTTTCAATAATCTATCTCTTTCCTCAGCTACAGCCTGGTAGGGAAGCAGCGGTGCTATGGCCGGTTCTCACCTCCATCCTTCTTCTCATTCAATTTCATCGGGATTACACACCCGAACGTCACCCCCGCATCAAGTCCACCTCTACTGCGCTGCTTCTATAGGTACTAAGCAGGTGCTAAGCATAGCCTCGACTGTATCAACATAATGACAATACACTTTTGTAGGTAATCTTAACTATAACGATGGGGGGCTCATTAGCTCAGTCTATTTTATTGACCTTTGATTGTCGTTCAGACGCAATCAATCGGTTGTTAATTATTAACTGAACCATTCTTTTCTTCCATAAAATTAATTGAGGTTTAAGATTTGCACAAAAATCTTGATATGCACAAAGATTTTATTTGTGCAATGCCGCCAAATTTGCGCTATAAAAAGAGCAATATGAATCATTCCCGAACTATCAATGTGTTATCCCGCTTATACCTGTTCCTGTCTGCGGGAAGTTTTTTAATGGTGAGTATAATGGGCTTTTTCAGCCCCCAGGCGGTGATGGACCTTGTACAGGTGAAGTTGCCCAACAGTGATGCTTTCAGTTCTATCAGAGGGGTATATGGCGGCGTAGGGCTCACCATCACCATCATGCTGGTGCGTTGGGCGTTTAAAGATATACAACAGGGCGTAATTTTCCTGTGTTGGCTTTGGGGCTTATATGCGCTGTCGAGGATGATTACCTGGATGGTAGAAGGACCACTGGGGGCTTTTGGTACACAATGGCTGGTCATTGAAAGTGTATTTTTTATGTTGGGCGCATTACTGTGGCTGCGTTTGCGGAAAAGCGGATTTGCCTTCAAGGGCTAATGATAGATTTGTAAGATCCCCGAGGTTGTATCAAAAGTAATTTTGAGCCGTTTTTTATTCAGATACCTATTTCGGTAACACGATGCTCATGTCCATCGAATTACTCTTGATACAACCTCTATAGCCTGAAAATTTCCGCTTAATCTCTATACAGCCTACACAGTATTTAACTTATATACTATTATTATCGGTGTTTGTGGCATTACTGGTTTACAATAGCTCGCTTTCATGTCCTTGTGAGTAGAATTCATCTCCCGCATCTGATGAAATATCCGTATTATCTGGATATTTACAGCTATTGCCCTCTCACTGCTCAAAACACAGTACACCTTGATCGCTAAAACAAAAAGGTGCGTAGCGAAGTTCCCTAAACTCCTCTTAAGAAGATGCAAATTGCGTCCTCTAATTCTCAAACGCTTCTTTGTTCAAATCTTCCATAGTATATTCATAGAATGTAGCATCATTTTCGAAAGAACGATAGGCTACAAAGGGAATTACAACAACATCTCCAACTTTTATTCTCCTGTTAAAAATGGCTTCCGGCCAAAAACACCCCCGCCCAATTCTTTGAATTTCACAATTATTAGTTTGATAAGACCAACCGGTAAAACAGCGTGAGGCTATACCTTTGTATCATCAAAACCATGAATGGGATATCACCGTGCATTCAAAGGAAATGCTATTGATCATTCCGATCCAGGCAGAACATTTACAGAAAGAGCGTTGACAACATCAACAGCGCTGCTGATCGAGTGGGGTAATAGGTACATTGTAATAGTAATTGCGAAAAAGGCAAACAAAAGAGTTTTACAATTGGACAATCCTTCCACTTATGTTGTCATCACCTGGTACCGAATATATATTTAGAAAGTTAAAAAAAAATTGACAACGATTATGAAAACTCTAGCTAGCAAAGTCGGCATGGAAGAGGAAAGGCATCTGATCCTACTTACTCTTAATGATTATCTTCAAGGGCGTCCGGTAAAAGACATCGAAAGGCTCAGGGGGGCGTTTTACTCCGATGCGTACATCAGGACCATCATAGAGGGGAAGTTGGTGCAGTGGACACTGCCGCAATATCTGGACCTGGTTGCCCAGGCAACATTACAGGAATGCCAACCCGAACTCCTTTCATATACCTGGGATGGAGATACTGGGTCTGCCCACGTGCAATTGACTTTTGCGACCTTTCGGTTCATTGATCGGTTTAACCTCATAAAGTTAGACGGGAAATGGTTGATCGTGGATAAGATCTCCTATCGGGAAGAATTACAGTGAGAGGTCATTGAGTAAAAAGTTATCGGTCAGGTAGCATTGAGAAAACAACAGCTAAATAGTTGTGCTATTGACTTAGAAATTTGCTTTGTCTTGGTAAAGATAGTTCCTTCTTTATAAAGTGAAGTAACTCCCAAAAATACCCCCGGATTTTATGGAATAAATTATAGAGTAAAAAAGAAGACCTGCACTTGGTGCAGGTCTTCTTTTGATATATTTGCTTCACACAGATATTATCAAAATAGGGATGGCTGCATACAATAGAATTAAAGCGGTGCTTGCATTAAAGAAAATAAAAAATGATCACCTGGCTGAAGCCATTGGGGTAAGTTCTGGTGCCGTGTCCACCTGGTGCAGAAATTTCAAACAGTCTTCCATTGAAAAACTATATGCTATTGCCCGTTTTCTAAATGTAGAAGCAACAGCCTTATTAAGCCCTATGAAAGAGGTAGACGAATAAATATTCTGTTCGATTTACAATTAACGCGCATCCCCCATCTCAATAAAATATCATGCGCTTTCCCTCTCTCTCCGAACGGCTTTAGCCGGCGGCCTCCTTTAGTCTTTGATCCTGGTGGTTCTCTCCATCTGATCTCCGATTTAATCTTCGCTGCATTTACCTTTTGTGACCACCGGGAACTAAAGGAAAGCGGTTTTTGTGTAGCAAAAACACTGCTTGTTAACGGAGTGAAGATCCATTTTACCTCCGCAACCGGATGGAGAAGCCGGCCGGTTTATCTCCGCATGCAGGCTGCGAAGCTGCCTATATAATAATCTACGCGAACTTGTGGCAAGGCCGCCTGTTCAATCTTCGCAATTGGATAGCTACATGTTCTATCTACTCTCCCATGCGCAGCCCCAAGCGCATTTTGCTGATGAAAAGAAAAACAGAAAACAAAAAAACCTTGTAGAATATGCTTCTACAAGGTTTTAATTACGTAAGAGTATTTCCTTTTACTCTTGATGGTAGCCACCACCGGAGGTTTTAAAATTCCTTTGAAATCAGCTACAAGAGTACGTATTAATAAGACAAATACTTAGTGACACTCGATATTATTTAGGTAAAATGCTAAAAACCAACAGATCTTATTGAATTTCGCTGTCTTATTTTTTTGATGCCAGATGTTTTTTTGTCAACCCAACCAGTCTTTCTATTGTTTCAATTTCCATGGCGTTCAGGTTTTCGTCGAATACCTGTTCCTTGGTTACGATCTGCATTCGGTTTGTAGCAGGCTCGATACACAATATCGTAATTTTGTTGACCCATCCTCCAAATTTTTCATCCAGGAATGTACTCAGTTTAACTGGGAAATTCTTTACCACCGGATTGAGATAGGCGATGCTTTTTTGGATAATACCTTGCCCCGGAATTGTCCGGCTAACTGTATCTTCCAATATTTTATACGCAACATGGCTTATAACTGTATCCTTCACATAATGAAATTTAGTGACCGCACGTGCGCATAAACAAATATTCACCTATCGGACCAAGGCTCTTTTCTTTCCCGCAGTATTTGTCAATATCGTTGTGATTTTCTACAGTAATATTAAACGAGGATGACGCTATCGGTAACGGATAGATGAAATAATACGCCTTCGTTTTAACTTTCACCTTCTTCACAAACCGGCAGTTGCTAAGAAGGCTGTCTCCTGTTGAAGTATACTTCAATAGAGACAGCCTTCCTTCGTTTATTTTTTAAGCGCAGCTTTACGGCGTCACCTTCAATACACCTTTCATTACCATAAAATGACCCGGATAAGTACAGATATACGGATAATCCCCTGGTTTTTCCGGGGCGGTAAAATAGATCACATCTGATGTTTTTGGCTGCAACAATAACGTGTGGAAAAGCACTTTTGAGCTGACAGGAATATAACTGGCCTGTTGCCCGTTCAGTCCCATTTTAGACGCCAGCACTCCTACTTCATTACCGGCTCCCGGAGCGGTGAGTACAAAATTGTGTAGCATGTCATCACTGTTCTGAAAGGTGAGCTTTACCCTGGCGCCAGCTTTCACGCTCAATGCGGTAATACTGAATTGCAAACCTGGTTTGGTAGTAAGGTTGATGGCCGTTACAGCAGTGCCCTTCCAGCTTGCCGGTTGTTTGGTCAGGTGTTTCACATTGCTGACTGCAACAGGAGCAGCGGTGCCGGCACCCGGCATGTGCATATGCATGTGGTTCATTTCCTGGCTAACTTTATTGGCAGCGGTGATCAGCAGGCGCTGACCGTCCGGTATCTGGTTAAGCGTATAGTAACCATAGTTGTGCAATAAGGTGTTGTTATCTTCCGATACAACGCCTTCCGCTCTTATTTCATGGATATATCCTTCTCTAAGACTATCCATTACCAGTCTTACACGCATGTGATCTGGCGACACTTCTATGGCTTTCAATGGGCAATTACCCTGGTTAATAACGGGGCTGCCATAATTGTGATGATATTGATAGGTGAATGTACTTACTTTGTAAGAAGCGGCATCCTTTGCCGTTTTTTCATCAACGGGCCGGGTAAAAGTAATTTCAAATCCATCTGGTTGTGCGGTGACGGTTTTCATTTCAAAAGGAATCTTTTTATTCCATACCAGGCGTTGCAGGCCAAACAGTCCCCCACCGGTAGCGCCCCAGCCGCGGGCGGTCATGCCTACAAACATACTGCCGTCTGTTCCCCAGCACATCCGGAGTATCCCGGAAGAGAAACCTTCTCTGAAAGGGAATACAATCCCCTGGTAAGTGCCTTTTACTTTTTCGAGAAACACGCGCATGATCTTACTCTGTCCCTGGTCGCCAACAAACAGTTGTCCGTTGAAGGGCCCCATGTTTGTATCATTTTCATCACTGAGTATACCGGAAGTGGACACACCGAGGATGCTGTGTGGAAACCATACAGAAGGCGTTTTAAGATGAGGTACCCGTTTCGCTACTTCATATTTCGGTTCATTGGTATCTGGTATATCTTCTTTACGAAGGGAAACAGTAGATCCTGGTAACGTGGACCATACCAGGCTGGCGGGATTACCTAAAAAATCACCTTTCTCTACATGTGTGATACTGCCGGATCCTACCCAATCGCCCTGGTTTTCGGCATAGAACATATCGCCTTTGTCGTTCAGACCAAAGCCTGCCGGCGACCGCATTCCTGCTGCAAACGGTGTTAGCTTCCCATCATCGGATATCTGTACCATCCAGCCATGCCATTTGGAAAGACTTTCACCATGATCTCCCACCCAGGCAAGGTTCAGGTTGACCATCATATTGCCGTTTTTATCCAGCACAGGCCCATAAGCATACTCATGATAGTTGCCTTCTAACGGCCAGCTATATACGGTTTCGTATACGTCTGCTTCGCCATCACCGTCTTCATCGTGCAGGCGTGTCAGTTCACTGCGTTGCGTGAGATAAAGATCTCCTTTGATATAGTTCAGGCCCAGTGCTTCATGCAGCCCCTGTGCAAACAGGCGGTAATGTGGCAGCTGACCATTTTTTCCGTAGGGGTTGGTGATGATCCATACTTCGCCCTGACGGGTAGATACCGCTAATGCGTCGTTGGGAAGCAATGCCATACCACCCACTTCCAGGGCAATGTTTTGAGGTATAGGTACCGTAGTGATGGTATAGAAGTCTTCCTCTTTTTGCGATTTCACGGAATCCTTTTTTTGCTGTGCCGTTGCTATCGTTATCCCCGACATACCAATGGCGCAGCATAGCCAGTATTTTAGCGGGAATGATATATTTTTCTGAAAAAAAGTGTTCATGTAAAAAGAATTACCAGATGATGGAATAAGTAACGGGATCTTTAGAACCGGAAACGGGAACAAGTATTTCCTGTTGATTGCCCGACTGCCTGATGAGCGGTTTAAAACGTTTATCTATGCGGATATAATATGATTTTCCGTCAATAGCATATAGTCCGTCTTCCAGGGCATCAATACGCGGCGCCGCCGCCACTCTGCAGAAAAGGCCTTCCGGCGCACTGATCACAGTAATATCCCTGACCAGCGAGGTACCATCTGGATTTGCGGCTACCTTGTCTGTTACAGAGGTGCCGTTTATGACATAATTGAATGTAGGATTACGGGCTTTATCCAATACATAACCTTTGTTTTGCAGGTCATCAAAAGATACAGCAGCAGGCCAGGGTGTGTTTACATCCGCTAACACCGCCAACGAAGGAGCGCCTGATAATTTCGTCACACTTCCCAATGGAACGGCGAGTTGCGGCTCACCTCTGTCGTGCCACATTTCCGTTACATCCAGGAAATTCCCTCTCCACATTTCCAGCAAGGCGCCTTGTTTCAGGTCATACGCATAGTTTACCTGCGAAGGATAGCCCACCGAAATGATATGCGTGCGTTTTTTTCCTTCGTAGTTAAAGAAGCTCCTGAGTAGATATGGCCGGCTTTGCGGGGTGATGATGATTGGGTTATCGAAACGGCGCTGTTGTCCGTTGCCGGCCACCAGCGCGTTCAACGGACGATAACGGATATTACGGAAGGCAATGTTGCCATGGTCTCCCTGCAACATTAAAGGCCCGGTTATTTTCTCATCTTCAAACATAGCCGAACGGGTAGGCCCTGTTACGGTAGCCTGTTGTTGTACCAGGGAGCCGTTCAGGTATACTGCCTCAAACCGTGCGTCAGCGATTTTTTCACCTGCCTGGTTGAACCGGGGCGCTCGGAATTTCACAGACAGGTGTTGCCATAATCCCGGCGCTTTGGACGCATTCATTAACGGGGCAATACCCTCGTATCCTTTTTGTTGCGCTTCGTTAAAGCGTTGATAAATACCTCCACAATCCGCAAAGGAAGGTGTTGTCTTTGTCCAGCTGTCGAACAACTGCACTTCATATCTTCCTTGCAGGTATACCCCTGAATTGGCATCTTTTGCCATCATAAAGTCAAGTTCCAGTTCAATATCCCCCCACTCTTCCTTTGTTACCAACTGACTGTTATTATTCTTGCCTGTAATGTTCACGGCCACACCTTCCCCCGAAGCCGGCTTCATGTCACCCGGTTTGGTCAGGTCTGTACTGGCATCGCCCGCGATATGCCAGTTGCCTCCGGGATCCCTGAAGGATTGCCAGTTGTTTAAGGGAACGGACACCCAGTTATTGCTGACCATTTGGGCGTTGCTGTCCGATGACCAGGCAGTAACAGCCAGTATACAAATGGCCCATTTTCTAAAACTGCTCATAGCTATTGTTAAAATGTGAATGATAATATGTGTTATGAAGACATGTAATAAACGTGGATTGCCAGACAAGATACAAATCAAACGATATTTTAGATAGCCTGTATGCTACTATTTTCAGCATTTTCCTTTTGTTCACAACGCAATTATCCCTCCCGGCCGGGTATCACGTGCATCCAGCTTATTAAGCCACAAAGTAGATACCTTCAGCAAAAAAAAGTACATCGAAATTATCAACTCCCTATGCTATTTTCGCAGGAGTATGAAAAGCTGATAGCAACAAGAAAAACAAGTCAACCGAAAAAGACTCCGGATTGTTGGCTATTACAAACTACAAACAAGCGATAAAGCCTGGTACAGTTCAGGAAATTTACTCCGCGCAAATTCCCTGAACTCACGCACCGCATGAAAAAGCATGTTAATCGAAATCAAAAGAAGCAAGGTATCCGCCAGATGCTGTAACCGCCTGTATGCATTCTGTTGAAGGGATATGTAAAAAAGAAGGAGGCCATCTCAAATACCACACGATCCTTGGGATAGAAGTAGGTGGAGACCTTATTACCCTGGGTATCGTAGGTGTAACTTCTCATAAAGCCATCGGCAGATAAACGTTGTTCCTGTTCAAAGAGAGCAGGAACTCGTCTTTAGCGAATACACATTCTTCAAAATGTTCCGCGATCGTTTCCAATGCCTGCTGGCTCACCGTAATATTTGGTGTTAGTTTCTATAAAGTATAGCATTTAAGACCAGTGACGGTTAGCACAATTTAATAATTATATTGCTAACCTCAACGCTCACTTTTCTACCCTTACTTATCCTTTCACAACTTTACCACTAAAAAAAACTTGTAGAATAAGCTTCTACAAGTTTTTAATTACGTGAAATTATTGTAATGCTATGAGGTAGTTTCATCTTTGTGTTGTTGTGTAAGCAAAAAAGCATCACCATTAGGCAATATCGAACAAACTTTAGCGGTTTAAAATTATTTAATTTGAGGATCGATTTACGATTGGTTAGTAATCCGAGACACTGCTACAGATTTAGTGGTGACCGGAGGACTGCCAGCTTTGCCTTCCATCTTCTATAAAACCAGCACGACGCACACACATTGAACATCAAACAAAATGATAAATAAACCATTCCAAATTTTTCACTCCATAAAATTCAAATGTGCATTGTATTTGAGTTTGACAATTTTATGCTCAATCCCTTCTTCCTATGCTCAGGAAAAAGAAAAGTCCTGGGAAGAATTGAAACAAAACTATGAGTTTCCTGCATGGTACACAGAAGCCCGTTTTGGGATTTGGCTGCATTGGGGAGGACAGTCTCAACCCGATAATGGCGGCGGCTGGTATGCTCGTCATATGTATATGCAGGATGTGGGTGGTGAAACCTTCGGAAAAGATGCTTATCCTAATCAATTAAGACAATATGGGCATCCATCCAAATTCGGTTACAAAGAAGTGCTTCAATCCTGGAAGGCTGAAAAGCTAGATCCTGATGCTTTGATGAAATATTTCAAAGAAATGGGTGCTAAATATTTTATGATTTTGGCCGTTCATCATGATCATTTTGACAATTTCAATTCGACCTATCAAAAATGGAATTCTGTAAATGTTGGTCCTAAACGGGACATTGTAGGAGACTTTAGAAAATCGGCACGAAAATACAAGATACCCTTTGGCGTAAGTTCACACGATGACCGCTATTTGAATTGGTGGCTTCCAGCCTTTGGTTCGGATAAATCCGGACCATTGAAAGGGGTTCTCTATGATGGAAATCTGACTAAAGAAGATGGGAAAGGTTTATGGTGGGAGGGGCTTGATCCAGCCGACTTATATGGACTACCACCTGCCAAAAGAACGCCTGAATGGATTGCAAACATGAAAAAAACATGGGTATTGCGCCATAAAGAATTAGTCACAAAATACGATGTGGATATGATTTGGTACGATGGTTATGGTTTTCCATATGGTGAACCAGGAAAAGAGGTTTGCCGTACTTTATTTGAAAACAGCTTAAAGAAAAACGGTAAAATTATGGCCGTTGCAGCAGGTAAAATTTCTGATGATGATGCCATTGTAAAGGATATTGAATGCGGGACCTCAAACGAAATCAATCCAAAACCCTGGCAAGGTATTATTACAACCAGTAGCGGATGGTTCTATAAAAAGGATCGGGAAATGGTTCACAATGCCCAAACAATTATCGAAATGATGGCAGATGTGAATAGTAAAAATGGGAATTTATTGCTCAATGTAGAGCTTTTGCCTAATGGAAGCCTTTCGGCCGATGAAAAAGCAATTCTTGACGAAGTTGGAGCTTGGGTTAATAAAAACAGTGCTGCAATTTATGCAAGTAAACCATGGAAAGTGTATGGAGATAATCTAAATTCTGTTTTAAAACGCGCCACTAATATTGCCAATGCCGATTTGGAAGCATTGAAAAAGCAAGCAGAGTCTGAACAGTTTAATCAGCGAACCATTAAAAGTCCAGCATATGGAAATGACGAGGTTAGATTTACAACTAAAGGTGACATTTTGTATGCTTTTGTGTTGAACCCAACCGAAGGTGAGATCGCACTTCCAACATTAGGTTTCAAATCAAAACAGTGTCCAAAGAAGATCAGGTCAATAAAAATGATGGATGGGAAAAAAGTAACATTCCAGCAAACAGACGAAAATTTGACGTTCCTGGTTCCTGCTCAACGCCCTTCAAAATATGCTGCTGTTTTTGAAATAAAAGGAGCACTGTAGAATGACTTCATACAACGTACATTTTCCTATGCAAAATGGAGCGTGGCGTACCATAAAGTTCTCCAATACAGAGAGCACCCGGCTTTTATAAGCGGCGGCTCTGGATACCAAATGACAAAATTTAAGCAAGCATATACAATATGCTTTTTTCTGCAGCATCAATTATGATTCTATGCCTTTTTTAAATCTTAAATTTGTATTGACAAGGCAACCCGCGTAAAACTAAGTAACACGAAACAGCGCAATCGCACTTTGATAGACTAACAAATAGACCAAAACAACAAAGCCCGCGCTAATGTAGTGCACCCAAAAGTTTGGACAAAAAATGATTACTAATTTAAGCGGCTTTAGTTCGGTATTGTACTGGACTAAAGCCGTTTAGTTTTAATTTGATTCTGTCGTTATTGTAATAATAGATATATTTAATAATATCTCTTTTTAAA
>NZ_JBFTHG010000019.1:0-121634 GCF_056394125.1 Chitinophaga sp. 10T418 | reverse complement strand
CTTTAAAAAGAGATATTATTAAATATATCTATTATTACAATAACGACAGAATCAAATTAAAACTAAACGGCTTTAGTCCAGTACAATACCGAACTAAAGCCGCTTAAATTAGTAATCATTTTTTGTCCAAACTTTTGGGTGCACTACATAGTGGAGGATTTTCCGGTCCCCTTGGTACAAAACCCGAACCTTTTCATGTGCGATTGGAGAAAATTAGTTGAAATAGCGTAATTTATTATTTAGAAAGTACCTTGTACATTGAAGAGGCCAATATACATATTTACATTTTTCATATAATTAATATACCTTCACATTTAACCAGTAAACATGCAAGAACAAAAAGGGAAATATGAGGGCTTACCGAATGATGAGCTGGGAATAAAGATTCGCTCAAACGACAATCCTTATCTTTCAGATGATATTCAAAAAAAATTGCTGCAACCCCGCAGATTATCTTCTTATTTTATTGTATTAATTGAAAGTGGTTCAATTACATACAATATAGACTTACAAGACTTTACGCTTACTGACGGGCACTTGCTTTTTGCAATGCCCAATCAAATTTTTACGCCCCCCGCCAAAACAGACAATCTTAAATATTTCAAGCTGCTGTTTGATGAAAATACATTGGCATTGTTGCCACAACAATTTCCCTTTCTGGTCAACCCATTAAACGCACAAACCATAGTTTTTGACAGTGCTGCAAAAGAAAGAGTAATAAAGGTTTTTGGAATTTTAAATCAGATACTTCACTTAGATAAATATGAGACCGACACTGAAATAATATTGGCTTATTTGAACTCATTGCTATCAGAATTAAACAGCGCTTATTTCAAAAACAAAGAATCCCTGAATATCTTAAACACTAACCTTTCAAAGTTTATCGAGTTCAAATTAGTCGTGGAAACGTACCTTACAGAGCAACCTTCTATCAACACAATTGCAGAAAAATTAGCTTTATCTACAAACAGTTTATATCGGATTGTAAAAGAACATTCCGGAACATCGCCAAAAGATTATTTTATTAACCGTTTGATGGCGGAAGCTCAGAGAAAATTGCGTTATTCTAATACTTCTATCAAAGAATTGGCCTATGAGTTGGGCTTTAATGACCCCGATTATTTTTCAAAGCTCTTCAAAAAAAGCACAGGAAAAAGTGCAAGTGAATTTTTGCCCAAGCAAGATTTGTCGGGGAAATAGAATGAATTGTCCATCTCCGCTATTTTTTAGCCCTCTACTTTTGCTTCATAAAATTCATACAAGAAATGAAATTTGCATTAGTAACAGGAGCTAACAAAAGCATTGGCTTTGAAGTTGCACAGCAACTTGCTCAAAAAGGAATTTATGTTTACCTCGGCAGTCGTAATTTAGAAAATGGTGTTGAAGCCATTGATAGATTAAAAGCGAAGGGATTAAACAATGTAGAAGTTATTCAKCTTGACATTACAGATGATGAATCAGTAATTAAAGCCCGTAAAGAAATAGGTAAAAAAACAAAAGTGCTGGACATACTTATTAATAATGCTGGTATTTATGGTGGCTACCCACAAACAGCACTTGACTCAACTATTGACCAGTTTAAAGCCACTTATGATGCAAATGTTTACGGCGTGGTACGGGTTACACAGGCATTTATTGATTTATTGAAAAAATCATCAGAACCTCGTATTGTAAATGTAAGTTCAAGTCAAGGTTCTATTACGCTGCACAGCGACCCAACATATAAATACTACGATTACAAAGGCGTTGTATATCTTTCTTCAAAAGCAGCCTTGAATATGTACACTGTTGTTTTGGCATACGAATTAAAAAATACCAACTTCAAAATAAATGCCGTTTGCCCGGGATATACAAAAACAGATTTCAATGGACATCGTGGACCCGGAACTGTTAACGATGCCGGAGAACGGATTGTAAAATATGCCCTAGTTGACAATGATGGCCCAACAGGAAAATTTTTTAGTGAGGAAAATAATCCTGAAACAGGAGAAATACCCTGGTAACGAAGATGAAGCATAAAAAACCACAGGGTATTTGCAATATGGCGGCTTGACACTAAAGACACAGTATATCAAAGGATACGAAGGACACACCATCGATTTTTAGGGGCTTCAACCATTTAAACACACTGCAAAACGTGATACATTTCTTTTACAGGAATTGTATCACGTTTTTTCATGCCTGTCTTACTCCAGCTAAGGAGTAACTATAAAACCAGATCACCCGGATAACCGGCATCGTTGGTTGACTGTTAAAAGGTGAACCTCTTTATGATAATGGTTGCCGCAATCATTTATGCTAATGAAACTGACATCGTTCCGTTATTGACCGGTAAGATAATAATTCTTACCAGTCAATTTCATAAATTAAACAAGGAAATCCTGTTGCGCAGCAATATCTCTAGGAATTTCCACATTTATTTATTTAAATTGCTACGGTAAATTGCCACGTTTTGAATATTATAGCTGCTTTGAAACAAGGAAACCTTTTGGTGTTTAACGAAGTCTATTATTCCTGGCACAAAAAGGTCTACCATTTTGTTCTTCAAAAAACCAGGTCATCCTTCATTGCAGAAGAGGTGACGCAGCTCACATTCATCAAATGCTGGAACTACCGGGAAAATCTCGCTGATGACCTCAATATACAGTTACAGCTGTTCCGCATTGCCCGCACTACCCTGATCGACTTTCTCCGCAAGGAAACCGTTTACAAAGAAAAAGTAATCCATGTAATAGACCAGTATATCCTACCGGTAGATGACCTCTGGGGAAAGCTGGCGGAAAAAGAACTACAGGTGAAGCTGGCAAATGCCTTGAAAGAAATGCCTCCGATGCGCCGTAAAGTATTTGAAATGAGTCGCTTTAAAGGCATGAGCTACCAGCAGATTGCACACGAACTTTCCTTATCATCCAGAACTGTGGAAACACATATTTTCCAGGCCCTCAAACAGATAAAACATTATCTCGGGCTCATAGTCTCCTTCCTGGCCTGGCTTAGCCGGTTTTAATTTTTTTTTGAGTCAGACTACGTAGTTCGCCCGTTACAAACGTATTACTTATCTATCAGCCGTATATAATATGATAAATGATGAATTACTAAAACGGTTCTTCAGCAATCAATGCACACCGGAAGAAGCTCGCAGGATAGCCCATTACCTGCAGGACCATCCTGATATGCTGGAGAAATACCTGCCGGAAGAAGAATTCCTGCAATTACAGGAAGACGGCTACTTCCCGGAAACCGTTTCCCGGCAGTGGCTGAAAAATATTCATCGGCAAACGGTATTTGCCGGCAACCGGACAAAATGGACCAAACGGTTAGCTATCGCCGCTGTTACAACAGGTGTGCTGATAGGAGGAACGTTGTTATTGGTGGATCGCGATCATAAAAAAGCAACCGGCGTTGCCAGCACAACAGTGGTAACAATTCCACCCGGTCAAGAGGAGCGGAAAGAAAACACGGGCAACAAGCCTATGGCCCTTGTATTACCGGATGGATCTGTGGTACAACTGCAACCGGCAGCCAGCATAGTATATAATAAACAGTTCAGGGAAAACAGGAACATATACATCACGGGAGAAGCGGATTTTACTGTAGCCGCCGATAAATTACATCCCTTCGTTGTTTATAGCAGCGAATTATTTACCACCGCCCTGGGCACCTTTTTTCATGTGAAAGCCATTCCCGGGGATGATATGATCACCGTACGACTGAACACCGGTAAAGTACTGGTACAGGGCGCCACCGATAAAAAGAAGGTCATCAGTGCTGTAGTGCTCACACCGGGCAAAGAGCTCCGTTATTATCGCAAAACAGGGAAAGCCATCGTAGCCAACTTCAATACTACGGGCACGGATATATTAGTAAAAGCAGGAAACAACGGCGACAGTCATGCAACGCCCGACTGGTATAAGTTTAACAATCAACCAATGGCACAGGTACTCGATCAGTTGAGTAACTATTACGGCGTAGCCATCTATTATTATCCGTCAGACGTGATGGAGATTTATTTCGATGGCAAGTTTGAGAACACGGACTCACTGGCGAAAATCCTGACCGATTTAACACTTCCCAATAATCTGAAGCTGATTCGAAACGATAGCGGATTTATTATTAAGAAGAAATAATTCAATCATTACAGTTCTATTCCCTAAAAGGCGCAAAGGCGCCCGGGGCTTGCTATGCCCCGGATTTAAAAACCACGTTCCAGTTATGAAGATGTTCTATCGACCAAAATGGCGCCTGCTCCTGCTGCTATGCATGATGATCTCAGGCATGTCCATGTCCGCACAGGCACAGGGCCGCATGCAGGTAACCGGCACCGTACGTACCGACCAGGGGGAACTCCTCCCCAATGCTTCCGTAGTGGCGCTGAATGAAAAAACAAAATATTCGGCTGGTGTAATCACCGACAGCAACGGCGTATTCCGTTTCTCCGGGTTACCACCTGAGGGTAAATATTTACTCAGCGTTTCTTACATGGGTTTTGAAACACAACAGCTCAACAACGTTCTTCTTAAACCTGGCGCCACATTAACATTCTCTGTACGCCTCGTCAGAACGGTGGCAGCGCTGGGCGACATCGTGGTAATCGGTTATGGCACTGCGCGGAAAAAAGATGTAGTAGGCGCATTCAACGTGGTAACCGTCAAAGAAGCCGGTGCAGTAAACGCGACCAACCCTTCTCAATTACTCATTGGTAAAGCCGCCGGCGTACAAGTACTGCAAAGCAGCGGCGCCGCCGGTGCAGATGCCCAGATTATTATCCGCGGTACCGGCAGTTTCACCGACATCAATCCATTATACGTGATCGATGGTATCCAGGGTACTAAAAATCTTTTTAATACAATCAATCCCCAGGATATAGAAAGCATCACTATTCTGAAAGATGCTTCTTCCACCGCTATCTATGGCTCCGCAGCAGCCAACGGCGTGGTGATCATTACCACCAAAAAAGGGAAGCCCGGACCTCCGCGTGTCAGCTTTACCTCTCAATGGGGCATCGCCAAAGCATGGAAGAAACTGGATCTACTGAATGCCGCACAGTACGTAGATGCGCTGAAAGATCTGGCCGCTACCAAGAACGCGGTGCTACCCGCCAAATTCAACACCCCGGCGGTGTTACAGGATAGTACGGACTGGCAGGATGCTGTTTTCCGCAACGCCCTTGTATCCGAAAATGATCTGAACATCAGCGGCGGTGGTGAAAAAGTAAGCTATTCGGTGTCTGCCACCTACATTAATCAGCAGGCCATCTTAACCAATGCTACCAACAAAAGATTCCAGGCACGCATGGGGCTCGAAGAAACACTGGGACGCTTCCGGTTTACACAAAACCTGATATTCAGACAGAATGTGGGCAACGGTAACTACGCCAATATTATCAATGCTATCCAGTACGCACCGTATAAACCCGTACTGGACCCGTCTATACAGGGCGGATATTCTATCCTGTCCAACATCGATGATTACAGCAACGCCAGCAATCCACTGCAGGATATTGCGATGAGAAGTCAAACAACCAAGTCGCTGGCTTTTTTCCCGCAGTTGTCCGGTGAAGTGAGGATCATCGATGGACTAAAATTCCGTTCGCAATTTGCCGCAGAAGTAAACTCCACCCGAAGCAACAGCTACCAGCAACAGTACCAGTCGTCCAACTTCCTGAACCAGGCCCGCCAGTCTACGCTTGCCTTTACAGAGAACTCATATTACATGTTGGAGAATTACCTGTCATATGAAAAACTACTGGGCAAACACCAGCTCTTTTTAATAGCCGGACAAAGCTATATTGATCCCGGCATAACCAATGGTTCTACCATAAGAGGTACCGGTCAACCCAATGATAATATTACCAACGTTGGCGTAGCTTCCTCCCAGTCCGTTACCAACTCCTATTCCAACTACGCCCGTCCTTCTGTAATCTCTTATTACGGCCGGCTCAACTATACTTTTGATGACAAATATATACTGACGACCAGCTACCGCAGAGATGGCGCATCCAACTTCGGTGTTAATAACCGCTATGGCAACTTCGCCGCCGGAGGCTTGTCGTGGCGCTTTTCAGAGGAAGCATTTATAAAGAATATAGTTCCTGTTTTATCGGATGGTAAACTCAGCGTAAGCTGGGGACAAACCGGCAACAATAGCATACCCAACTTCCTGAATACAGCGAAAACTTACCAGGGTACGCCCGGAGGCGCGCTGGTATATTCCTTTGGCAGCACAGAATCATTTGTATCCGGCACTACACTGACGACTTTAAGCAACCCTAATCTAAAATGGGAGCAAACCAATCAAACAGATGTCGGCATCCACCTTGCATTTTTAAATAACCGCCTCACCGTTGAAGCCGACTGGTACAACCGGAAAAGTACGGGGCTGTTAGTTACTACCCTGTTGCCAGCCAGTATTGGTGTGAGTCCTACCGGTACCCAGCCCAGGAAAACAGTGAATGCTGCGGATGCACAAAACAAAGGATTTGAACTCACCATCGGTTATAAGAATAAGATCAATAATAACTTCAGCTACAACGTAAGCGTAAACGGATCTGTTAACAGCAACAAAGTATTGTCGTTAGGCGATCAGTTTTCCGCGCCCATCCAGGCAGGCGCCTTCACTCCTGTTCCTGCCACTACCTATACCGCCGCCGGCAACGCCATCGGTTCCTTTTATGGTTACCGCCAGGATCATGTGGCCAGAGATGCCGCCGAAGTGGCAGCCCTGGACCAGGAAGCCGCAAAGAAAACAGGCAAGCCCAATGCTAAATACCAGGATGGATTATTACCCGGAGATTTTATTTATAAAGACATTGACGGCGATGGTATTGTCACCGCTAAGGACCAGGAAATATTAGGCAATGCTATTCCAAAATATATTTACGGTATCAACGCCGGCATAACCTATAAAAATTTTGACCTGAACCTGGTGTTGTCCGGCATTAGCGGATTGAAATTACTCAATGGCTTAAAATTAAATACCAGCATTATGGCCACCGGTCATAATGCATCGACCGACATCCTCAACAGATGGCGCCAACCGGGTGATGTAGCGGCTTTGCCGAGAATAGGCCAGAATGCTACCGGCAACGGAAACCTCCGCCCCTCCGATTGGTGGCTGGAAGATGGCAGCTACCTGCGTTTAAGGAACATTACCGTTGGCTACAACGCTCCCGCGTCAATGCTAAATACTGTGACCAAAGGCACCATTAAATCACTCCGCATTTATGTGGCAGCACAAAACTTATTCACCTTCACCAACTACACCGGCTACGATCCGGAAATAGCGGGTGACTACCTGTTTGCACGTGGTATTGATCAGGGACAGGTACCGCAGCCCAAAACTTTCCTGGCAGGTATTCAACTAGGGTTTTAATTCTTAAAATGTATTTTATGAAGAAGTATATATATCAATCGCTCCTCATAGCCACGCTGGTCGCCATTGCACCCGGATGTAAAAAATCACGCCTCGACCTGGTAGACCAGAGCGCCTATGCGTACGATACTTATTTCACTAACATCAGCGCGCTTAACCAGGCCACTGTAGCCAGTTACGCTACATTGCTGCATCCGGGATTATGGGCGCGGGAATATTATTTTATTTTTGACCTCCTTGGGCACGATGCCAAACGGGCCAGCTTTTTATTGGGTCCAGAACAGGAACTGGGCGATTACAGCTTTGGTACCAGCAACGCCGATCTTAGTTTCCTATGGAGTTCCCTGTACCGCATGATTTTCAGAGCCAACCTGGTACTGGACCGCGCCGCCGCCTGGAATCCTACCGCTACCGCCGATCGCGCAAAACTGAATCAATACCTCGCAGAAGTAAAATTCCTCCGGGCATATGCCTACTTTCACCTGGTAACATTATGGGGAGATGTACCACTGTATATCGACTATCAAACCACACTTAATAAAAACTATTTATCCCGCAGCCCTGCTGCTGACGTGTGGAAACAAATAGAAAAAGACCTGACGGAAGCCCAGGCCACGGCGGAACTACCCACTGTATACCCAACCGCGGAATTGGGCAGAGCCACCAAAGGCACCGTAACAGCCCTACTTGGCAAAGTTTATTTGTACCAGAAAAAATGGGTGCCTGCACAAACAGAATTGGAAAAACTGATGGGAGCACCTTATACGTACAAACTCGATTCTTCCTTTGATAATGTTTTCAGTACCACCAATCAGAACACACCGGAAAGCATTTTCCAGATCATGAATCAACAGTGGACCGACTGGGGCATTGGTTCGCCCTACTATATGTTTGGTAACGGTGCAGAACAGGTAGGTAAACAAACGCATAGTGGGCGTGCTATGGAGTATGGATGGAACGACTGGAAGAATGTATACATCAGCAACGCCGCCGTGAAAGCATTTACATATCCCAATCCTGCAAATGGCCTGCAATATACAGATCCCCGCGCTAAATTTACTTTTTACGGCACTCCCGCTTCCGGTGGTGAAACCGTTTACTGTCAGCAATGCGCTGCCGGTGCAAAGCCGTATCCTTTTGATCCCGCCGATCCCCAGGGCGATTATCGCTGGAAGAAGTATGAGTATTATCATCTCATGGAAAAATATGGTGACCCTAAAAGCCCGATTAACGGGCAGGTAATCCGCCTGGCAGATGTAATGCTGATGCTGGCCGAAGCACAGATCCAGCAAGGCAATACGGGCAATGCTCCATTGGCGCTGATAGACAGTGTACGTTCCCGCTCTCACGCATTTTTATACACCACATTAGGCGACAAAACAAATGCAATGAAAATACTGATGCGCGAACGGCAACTGGAATTATGCGGCGAACAATCCCGGTATTTCGACCTGTTGCGCTGGGGTATTATCAAACAAACTATCAATGCAGAAAAGGCAGCAGAACCTGGCACGGGCACCCAACCTTTCCAGGATAAACACCTGTTGTTCCCTATTCCCGATGTAGAAAAAAACTATAATCCTAATGTAGCCAAAGACATCAACAACGGCTGGAACTAATCATAAAACAGCTTGGCTTAACCACCGGCAGGAAGTACCTCGTAGCCCATTACCATATAATTCCACTATGAATATGAAAAAGATTTGCTACACGCTATTACTATCCATTTTTTTTCTGACCACCTCGCAGGAACTACGTGCGCAAACGTATACCTGGAACCAGGTCCGGATTGGCGGGTCCGGTGCATTGCCCTCTTTTGTGGCGCATCCTAGGGTACCTGACCTTTATTTCATCACCACTGATGTTGGCACTCCTTACCGATGGAATAAGAACCTGCAGAAATGGGAGCATTTAATGCTATTTAAAAAAATACCGGTCAACTAC
This sequence comes from Chitinophaga sp. 10T418, assembly GCF_056394125.1. NCBI lineage: Bacteria > Pseudomonadati > Bacteroidota > Chitinophagia > Chitinophagales > Chitinophagaceae > Chitinophaga > Chitinophaga sp. 10T418. Next base: position 112,319 of record NZ_JBFTHG010000019.1, on the reverse strand, counting down.
TGGAACTGGGAAGTTAACCAGCGTTGCGGCAGCATCGGCATAGATCCCAGTGACAGTACCGGCAATATTCTTTATGCTACCGTGGAAAACGGCGCCGGTTCAGCACCTGGCAAAGGTTCAAGCTCGGCAGGTACTATCATGAAGAGTACCGACAGGGGCGATTCCTGGACAGACCTGCAGGTTCCCATTGTGGTGCACCCAAACAGCACGCAGGCTTACGGGGATCGTATACAGGTGGATCCCTCCAATAGTAATACTGTGTGGGTGGTTACCGACCAGAATGGCGCCCTGAAAACGGACAATGCCGGCGCCAGTTGGACCCAGGTAAGCGCCATCACTACGCCGGGCTCCTGTGCCTTTATTCTTTTCGACCAGAGTTCCGGTACCATTGCTGTGAACGGCCAGAATGTTACCAGGCGTATTTACATTGGCAGGTCTACAGGCGTATGGGTATCAGAAGATGGTGGTGCTTCTTTTGCACTAATGAGCAACAGTCCACAGTATCCTATCCGGGCCGTGATTCACGCAGATGGAACCCTGTACGTATCTGCCGGAACCGACAATCAAAAAAAAGGTGTCTACAAGTATAAGAATGGCACCTGGCAGGACGTCTCTCCAGTAACTTTAGATCCAGATCCGGTTAATAGTGACAGATACTTCTCTAAAGTGGCGGTAAACCCCGCCAATTCAAATGATATTGTTGTAAGCACTCGTGGCAGCTGGCAAAAAGATCCCTATTACATTTCAAGGCAGGGCGGCGCCCCCGGCTCCTATACACAGGGAAAGATCACCCGCGATAATTCGGAAGCGCCACACTCATCGAATGACGGATTATATTATAATTCACCAGGGCATAATGCTGCTGCATTTACCTGGGACCCTTTTTACCCAAACCGGATATGGATCAACGATATGCTGGACGTGCTTTCCACAGATAATATCTTTGACCCCATTTGCAACTGGAAGATCCGCGTAGTAGGCCTGGAAGAAATTGTGGTAACAGGCCCTATGGCAGCTCCTCCGAGTGGCAAGAACCTGTTGCTCACTGCTACCGCAGATGTGGGAGGCGCCCATCACCGTTCCCTTACAGAACCATTGAACCAGGGCGCTGTTTCCGCCACCGCACTGCACTACAGCATCTTCTCTGCGTTTAATATGCAGGGAGTAGCTTTCCAGTATACCGATCCTAATTTTGTGGTGCGGGTAGGTTGCGACGGCCCGGCGGCTAATAAGATCGAGGCATCGCGCGCGGGTTACTCCACTGATGGTGGTGATACATATACCCTTTTTCCAAAATCACCCGGTTTGCGTGGGCGTGTAGCCGTATCCGCTGATCGCAGGAATATCCTCTGGCTCACCCAGATAGATGTTAATGATGCTCCCGGTAACGTTTACTGGTCGGAAGATCTGGGCGCCACCTGGACCAAATCCACCGGTGCCTCTTCCGGGATCTTACCCTCGGGCCCGCAGTTCAACCTGTACCCCGGGCAAAACCATCTCGTAGCGGACAAGGTGAACGGCGATTATTTCTATATCTGGGACCGTGGTTCCTTTTATGTAAGCACTAATGGCGGGAAATCATTCCAGAAAACAACTGCCACTGGTCTTACTGCAAACGCCGGCAGCAATCCCAATGGCTCTTCTTATGCCACTACCTCCAACATTGAAGCAACGCCCGGGAAAACAGGGGATGTATGGATCGCATTTTACGATGACGCCTATCCTCAATATGCCTCCCTTTATCATACTTCAGACACCGGTAAAACATTCAGTAAGGTAGGTGGCGAAAATTTCAAGCCTAAATGGATAGCTGCCGCCATGTCCGACACCACCGCCAACGCGCACTTGGCTTTATACGCTACCGCCCAGATCCTTCCCATCAATGGCATTACCTACGGCGCCTTCCGCTCAGATGATACCGGCCGTACCTGGACCACCATCTTAGACAGGGTACCAGGTGTGGTGCAGAATATTACGGCAGACAATAAAGGAAGAATGTTTCTTGCGATCAGCGGAAATGGCATTTTTTTCGGCTCCCCGGTAGCCGGCCCTGTTCAGTCGGTGGAAATAGTTAATCCCGCATCAGACACTATTGTAAGTGGATTCTCCGTGAAACTGAACGTAAAGCTCACACCCACGTATCCCACCAATCCCGCTGTTGCCTGGAGCTCCTCGGATACTACAATCGCTAAAGTAGATCAGATCGGGAAGGTAAGCGGCATTAATACAGGTACCGCTACTATTACCGTTACATCAGTCGATGGAGGAAAAACGGATACAAGACAGATCGTCGTCGTTCCGCCCACTATATCCACCGGTATCGTGATAGACAGTGTCGTGTATGGCACCATGAATACGCCCAGGCAGATTGCCGCTGCGCTTGCGCCTTCAAATACCACCAATAAAACACTGAACTGGTCTGTGACGGATAGCACCATTGCAAAAGTGGATGCCAATGGTGTAGTGACCGGCTTAAAAATGGGCACTACCTCTCTCACCATCTCCCCGGCAGACGGAGGGCCCGCTAAAACCGTGCAGCTGATCGTAAACACCATTGTAACAGCCATCAATGCCGGTACAACAGCAACAACGGGAAGCCCGGCAACGCCCCTTCAGAATACGGCGGTCGGCCAATATATACCCGAAGGGCCTGCAGGAACCGATAAACTATGGCATGCAGGATATACCTGGAGCGTTCGTAACACAGCAACAATGGACCTGAGCCAGGTAACATCACCTGCTCCCAGCCAGGTATATGAGTATATGCGCATCTCCAAAAATACATCGGCCCAGCTACGCTATTATTTCCGCAACCTGATTCCCAATGCCAACTATTCGCTGCGCCTGCATTTTGTTGAACCCAGCAATACCGACAAAGCTAACCGGGTGTTTAACGTGAAGACCAGTGGCGACAGCCTCATCAACTTCAACATTTACCAGGCTGCCGGTAATAAGTTGAATACCGTGATTACACGCACCCTTCAGGCAAAAGCCGACAACAGTGGTGTAATAACCGTGATGTTCATTCCTAAAACGGGTACCAACGATCCTTACAGCGCTTCCATATCCGCCCTTGAAGCATCTATCATCCCGCTCCAGGGGATCAGCATTAATTCAGACAGCAGTAATCTTTATGTAAGTTATAAAGACACCCTGAAACTGACCACTACACCGGCAAATGCCACTAACCGGAACCTGGTGTATAAATCATCCAACGATGCTATAGCTACTGTAGACCTGAACGGTGTGGTAACAGGAAAAGGCGCCGGCACGGTTACTATCACCGCTACATCTGCGGAAAGTAGTTTTACGGCTGCCAAAACCTATACAGTTATCTACATACCTGTTGCATCCTTAACACTGGACAGCACTTCAGCCAATGTATTTGTAGGATCAACTTTGCAGCTGAATACCACTATCACCCCGGCAAAAGCCAGTAATAAAGGGATAGTATGGACATCCTCAGATACAACCATCGCCAAAGTAAACAACAATGGCACTATCAGTGGTATTAAACAGGGCGATGTAATAGTAACAGCCACTTCTGCAGACAACCCTGCAATTGCCGCACAGTCCAATATCCACGTAGCCAATGTACTGGCCACTGGTCTTACGTTGCAGCCACCCGCTGTTGTTATCGGGGAGAGGGATACACTGCGGATAAAAGTTACTTTCCTGCCATCTAATACCTCCATTAAAAAAGTAACCTGGAGCAGTTCTAATACAACCTTTGCTACGGTTGACAGTACGGGCCTTATCACTGCCATTAAACAGGGCGCCGTTACCATTACCGTCAATACAATGGATAGCTCAGGCATTTCAGCTACTTTGCCGGTAACCATAGTGCCGTTTGATTCCTGCGGAGGAATACCCAATTATGGTTTTGAAAGCGGCCTTATTAACTGGATTGCTTATAAAGAATCTGTTCCTACAGTGGGCGCTGTATATGCCGTTAGCGGGAAAGGCCATTCCGGCGATAAAGCCGTTACCCTCGGTTCCACTACAGCAAACACCTCTTTGAACATAAAAGACTCCATACCAGTTAGAGGCGGCAGCGTCATTGTATTCAGCCAATGGGTCAAAGTAGAAAAAGACGCTATGGGTTATCCGTGGTGGTCAGGATATGGCGTTGGGTTTGTTGATAACCAGGGCGCAGCTACCGGTACTGCTTACCAAAAACAAATAGACAATGTGACCACATACCGGGATAACTGGGCTCAGATAAGAGATACTATCAATGTACCCGACAGTGCCACGGGGCTTACTTATTGGGTGGCTAAGGTTGGATTCGGCACGGCATGGGTGGATGATTATTGTATAGAAGTTTTAAAGACAAATAAATCCGCTGTTTACGGCATAAATGCCGGTACCACGAGCACGCCTTCTGGTCCATATGCCAATACCACCTTTGCCCAATATGTTCCCGAAGGTCCTACCGGCACGGATAAACTATGGCATGCAGGGTATACCTGGATACAAAGAGTATCTTCACCCGTAGACGTGTCTTATGTAACCGATCCGGCACCCCCGCAGGTATACGAGTATATACGCGTATTCAAAGATAACATCACCCAGATGCGTTATTATCTGCGCGGGCTCACTCCCAATACCGTTTATGCTATCCGCCTGCACTTCGTTGAGGCACAGGATGCAGAAAAAAATAAAAGGATATTCAGCGTAAAGGCTACTAATGGTCTCGACAGTCTTACGGATTTCAACATATACCAGGCCGCAGGCAACAGGTTGAACACCGCTGTTACACGCACCATTCGGGCAACGGCAAACAGCGCAGGTATGATACTGGTATTCTTCTATCCTAAAAAAGGATTGTATGATCCTTACAGTGGTTCAATAGCTGCTATCGAGGTACGGACATTAACGCCTGCAGACTCCCTGCAAAGTTTGAACGAAAATCAAAACGGGATCGCAGTAACCGGCAACAAATTAAACACCAGCAGTAAGCTGGATTTTACAACAACAGTATATCCTAATCCATCTAACAACGTGTTTAATGTAAGAATGGCTTCTTCCTCAAAAGTACCGGCACTTCTTATCATTGTTAATAGCGCAGGCAACGTTATTTATTCTACAAAAATAAATGCCGGCGCCAATTACCAGGTTGGTCAACATCTGCTACCAGGTGTTTACTATATCAATATCAGTCAGGGCACTCAAAGCAAGACGATGAAAGTTGTGAAATACTAAAAAAAGAAAAGCTGTCTCATAAATAAATGAGGCAGCTTTTCTTTTTTCGACTTCGGGGGAGCGCAGATTGACTATAATTTTCATATTGGTAATAAACTACTCTTTATATGGTTCTAATTTTTCCAGTTAAAGATGAAAATGACATCATGTACGAATTCCTTTCTAAAGAGAATACGCTCACAAAATTTAACGCCCTGGACGATTGAGGTCATTACCTCAACGGAGTTATGATTTAAAACAGGATGGGAAAATGATTTATGATCGCTTTATTATTGTTCTAAACAAATCCATTTTTCTCAGGTTTAAGCTGTCACCACAATAGGGATACTTACACGCGCATCGATAAATACGGCAACACTTTTACCATTTATGATGACGTAGTATGGCGATTGAGTCATCCGGATGGCTCACTATTTGGACAGACAGCGCTTTTCCAGAGTATTCAGCAGGAAAGACCTGCATGGTATACAGGAGTAAAAGCCAAAGGATTTCGCGCGAAGAAGCAAAGAACATCAACTCTTCAATTCTTTGTGTGAAAAATCCCGCTTTTACGGGATACCATAGCAGCAAATTATCCAGTACCTTAAAGTACAAATGTTTCTCTGTCACCACAAATTGAAAAAATCATGAAAAAGAAAATGCCTTCACAAAAACTCGTTTTGAGCAAAAAAATTATTGCACGACTGAGTACAGCACCCGCCAATAATATGGCTGGTCGCCTGATTTCTGATCCGTTGACAGAAAATCCCTGCGACCCTATACACAGCATGCTGATTTGCAGCCGGGGCTGCTAAGGACAGCAGCCCGAAAGTATTGGGCCTGTTGCGCGCAGAGCAGTAAAAACAAATGATCAAATTAGTAAAAACCTTTAGGATGGGTACGCGTACTATAGATCGGGTAAAGAACGATTTATGGAAGCAGCCCTGGAGTGAAAACCAACAAGTAGAATATATGAGATAAAGCCGATGGGGATGTAGAAGCAAAACTTATCACCTTATGTTGTAGCGAACCGCCTAAAGGTTACGCTAAATGGTCGCCTCGCTTACTTGCTGATAAAATGGTTGAATTAAAGTATGCTGAAAGTATCTCTTATGAAACGGTGTGGTGGGTATTAAAAAAATGAACTTAAACCCTGCAAAGTAAAGGTTCCTTTCCGGTTATTTGTATGGATGAATCCCCCAAGCACTTGATAAGAGTCACCCGCCCATCAACCAAAATGCGATGCGGGAAAGAGGCGCGAGTGGATTATGAATATTTGCGCTGTGGTGTTTGGTTACCAACTGTCGGTTAATCGCTTGTGCTTCTTCGGAACTTCCTTTTGCGGATTGAGTGGCCGCATTCCATAGTAAAGTGGTACATACTGATACGTGGAAAGTTCTGCACGTTTGCCGCCCAGGCTGAGGCGCAGATAAATGGCGGGCTTGTTGTTTTTAGAGCGGCTTTTATTAAGCCAGAAAAGAACAGAAAAGCTGGTCATCTCCTGATGGTGATCCCGCTGGTACAAAACTCGAACCTTTTGATACATGATCTTAAGTTGTTGGCTACTTTTAGCCCTTAGTGGGCTTTATACATCAATTACCTGTTCATAATCTTTTTTGTTACGAACTCATTGAAAAAGAAATCCCTATAAATACTTCCGATAGGGATTTCGTTTGTGCCTATATACACCGTGTTGTTATCCACAGAACCGATATGCTTAACATTGATGACATAGGACTTGCTTACTCTCACAAACATATCTTTGGGTAATTGATCGTAGATGGTTTTGATATTCATCGCCGTGATTACTTTCTGATTTTCGGTGTGCATCACCACATAATCTTTTAAACCTTGAATAAAAAGTATGTTATTGAAATAGATTTTAAAAATTCTTCGGTCTGCTTTCACAAAGAAAAAATCATCTGCTACCTGTTCGATGTTGTTATTAGCGTAATCTGCCTTGAATAATTTGGAGTAGGTGCGGGCTTTTTCAACGGCCTTTTGAAAACGCTCTAATTTTACGGGTTTTATCAGGTAGTCAATCGCATCTACTTCGTAGCTGTCAGTAGCAAATTCAGAATAGGCAGTTGTAAAAATCACAAATGTTTCTTTCGGAATGGTTCGGGCAAATTCGATTCCGTTAATTCCCGGCATTTGTATGTCAAGAAAGATTAATTCAACTGTATTGCTTCCTATAAAATTTGTGACGGTTTCGGGGCTGTTGAACGAACCGATTAAATCTAAATTATCAGTTTGGTTAATCAACATCTCTATGGCTTCTCTTGCCAATGGTTCATCATCTATAATAATACAGTTCATAATCTTATACGCTTTACTATATAATGAAATAATCGTCTTCGATATCTGAATTTTCTTTTTTTACAACGCTGGAATAAGTTCTTGTCATATCACCCCCTTTGGGAAACCGAACTCATTTTGAACTAATAGTAACATCCTCTTTATATGCGCTGATTAATTACTATGCAAGTCATAGCTTTATGGTTAAGGTTACGCAATACCTTTCTGCGTCATCTTCGATATTTAAACTATGTGTTGCCGGGAACAAAAGTTCCAGTCTTCGTTTGACATTTGTTAACCCCAATCCGCCTGTATTATTAACGGATTTAAGCATGGGTTTAGAGTTGATGCATTTAAAAAAAAGCTCATCGTTCCTAACATCGAAATACAGGTTTACATAAGACGATTTTGTTGCATCATTGTTGTGCTTCACAGCATTTTCCACAAACGAAATGAACAACAAAGGAGGAATTTGAACGCCGCTCAAATCTCCCTCTTTTGAAATCAGGAAATCAAAACTATCCCGCCTTACTTTTTCCAAATTTAAAAAATCTTCCAGGAAACGAATATCCGAAGTTAACAACACCTTATCTCTTGCACTGTCATAAAGTTGGTAGCGAAGTAAATCGCTCAACTTCATTAAAACCTGCGAAGCCTTTTCGGGGTCCTTCTTCGTTAGAACATTGGCATTGTTTAACATATTAAACAAAAAATGCGGGTTGATCTGGTTTTTCAATTGTTCCAATTCTGCATAAGTTTTCGACCGTTCCAGCTCGTAGATCAATTGCTTGTCCATCATTCCCTTCTGAAACAGTTTTATGGAAGATGACGCTGCTAACAGCAGCACGGTAAGGAAGGAAAAAAGGGGGATATTCAGTCCATTTTCTTTATTAAAAGGATTGAAAAAATAACCACAAATCCCCACTACAACAAGGATGCCGATCACAGATAAACAGTATTCAATATTTTTATTCCTGAACAAAAGCTTTGGTACCAGCACGTGCATATTTACATAGAATAATATAATAAAATATGCAAATACAGCTATCGGGTTGGCAATTACCGAAGTACTGTTGTACAACACAGCGCCCATACAAACAATGAGCAGCAGATGCCGGAATATCCTGCGGTCAGGTGAAATCAGGAAACGAAAAAGCACATTTTCGCTAATAAGCTGCTGATGGGTAGAATCATTCATTTATAAAATTGTATAGAACAAATTTAAAATTCAAAGCTATGATCTGATCTGCTTTTATACAAAAGTGTATGTTTTTTATACGAAAGCATTATAAAAACGCATAAAACAAGAAATATGTTTTGTAGTGTCCCGGCATACTTTGCTATAAAAGATACCGCGTTTGGTATAATTAAAAAAAGGTGGTTATCCAAAGGAATAGTTTTGTTCCAAGTTACAATTGTCAAATCGATTTTTAAAAGATGAGATACAAGATTATTTATACACTGCTGTTCATGACCATTTCATTCTGCGTCTACTCACAGGAGAAAGTTACCATGAGTGGAACAATTACCATGAAAGCAAACACCGAAACAATAATCGGTGCAAGCATTTTCATTCCTGAAGCAAAAGTTTCAACAGTTACCAATGCGTATGGCTTTTATTCTATCACCCTGCCCAAAGGAGAATATACAATCGTTATCAGCTGTATAGGATTTGAGAATATTGAAKAACATATCTTTCTGACAGAAAACAGCAAGAAAAATTTTTCGATGCTGGAAAAAAGCAAAACTTTAGATGAAGTAGTGGTAAAATACAATAATTCAACAAGCAACATCCGAAAACCGGAAATGAGTGTGAATAAACTCTCTATCGCCACCATCAAAAAGATGCCGGCTGTTATGGGTGAGGTTGATATTTTGAAAGCTATTCTGCAACTTCCGGGAGTTTCCACTTCACAGGAAGGAGCAACGGGCTTTAACGTTAGGGGAGGTTCGGTTGACGGCAATTTGATATTGTTAGACGAAGCTGTTGTTTACAATACTTCACACCTGTTTGGCTTTTTCTCCGTTTTTAATGCTGATGTGATTAAAGATCTGAAATTGTATAAAGGTGGAATACCCGCTAATTTCGGTGGGCGCACATCCTCTGTTCTGGATATTTATCAAAAAGAAGGGAACAACAAAGAATATCATATAACGGGTGGAATTGGAGCGGTTTCCAGCAGATTACTGGCAGAAGGCCCTATTGTAAAAGATAAAGGTTCGTTCGTAGTTGCTGGCCGTACTTCTTATGCTCATTTGTTTATGAAACTTGCTGACAACGATAATTCTGTTTCTTTTTACGACCTGAATGCCAAACTGAATTATAAGATCAATGACAACAACAGGATCTTCCTTTCCGGATATTTCGGTAAGGATAAAATGGATTTCAGCAATTTTTTCAGCAACAATTATTCGAACTCATTCATTAATCTTCGCTGGAATCATACCTTTTCCGAGAAATTTTTCTCCAATGCATCGGTCATTTACAGTAAGTATGATTATGGCCTGAAGATAAAATATGTTGGCATTGACTGGGTATCGGACATCCGTAATTATAATCTGAAGTACAATTTTAGCCATTATCTGTCTGATAAGCTGGTTTTGAATTATGGCGTCAATTCCATCTACTACCAATTCAATCCCGGCACAATAAAACCTATGGATGCTAAATCGCCCATCAATGCCGACCAGATTGAAAAAAAATATGCCTGGGAAAATGCATTGTATATCAGTGCTGATCACAAACTATCGGACAAAATATCTTTGAATTATGGACTGCGATATAGCAATTTCCAACGGTTGGGGGAACAGAATGTAAATAAGTATGCCAATGATCAGGCAGCGATCTTCAATCCCGAGTTACAAATATATGAGGAAGGAACGCCCACAGGTGTAACACACTACAATAAAAACAAAAAGATTATTGATTTTGGAAATTTAGAACCTCGTTTGGCTGTTTCTTATGCCCTAAATGACAACCAATCCATTAAGGCGAGTTATAACCGGATGAGCCAGTATATCCATTTGATTTCCAACACAGCTTCCGTTTCTCCACTCGATATCTGGGCACCGAGCGACCAATATTTGAAACCCGAAATTCTTGACCAGGTTGCATTGGGCTATTTCAGAAATTTCCGCAATGGAAAATATTCTTTGGAAACGGAAGTTTTTTACAAGAAAACTAAAAACAGAGCAGATTACATTGACGGTGCTGAATTGATTGCCCACAAAGCCATAGAACAGGTACTGCTAAACGGGGAGGCAAGGGCTTACGGACTTGAGCTGATGCTGAGGAAAAATACCGGAAAACTCACAGGCTGGCTTTCTTACACACTTTCTAAAGCAGAGCAGCGCACACCGGGAAGAAACGCAAAAGAACCTGGCATTAACAACGGCGAATGGTATCGTGCCAATTACGATAAAACGCATAACCTTTCACTTACAGCCGCTTATCAACTGACTAAAAAATGGAATTTTGGCGGCATTTTCACCTACCAAACAGGGAAAGCTGCAACCTATCCCATCGGTAAATATCAGTATCAGGGAATTACGATTGCTAACTACGGAGAGCGAAATATTAATTCGCTTCCGGCTTATCATCATTTGGATCTATCGGCCACCTACACACCAAAACCTGACAGCAAAAAAAGGTGGAAAGGTGAATGGGTATTCAGCATTTACAATGTTTACAATAGAAGCAACGCCGCATCTATGATGTTCGAGCAAAACAGAGAAACAGGGTTGAGCGAAGCAAAGAGGATATCCATCTTCAGTATCATTCCGGGTGTGACTTACAATTTCAAATTTTAATGCTAACAATAGAAAAATGAAAAATATACTTAAATGCCTGGTTGCTTCATCCTGCTTTTTTGCGTCTTGCACAAAAGTAGTGGAAGTGGATCTGGAAACAGCTGAACCGAAACTGGTAATTGACGCATCAATTGATTGGGTAAAGGGAACGACAGGCAATGAGCAGAAAATCACACTATCCACCACAACGGGATATTACAGTACGGCATTCCCAACAGTTTCAGGAGCGGATATAGCTATAACTAATTCAGCAAATACTGTTTTTAGTTTTATGGAAAATCCCGGCACGGGAGAATATATCTGCTCCAATTTCCATCCGGTTATCGGGGAAACTTATACATTAAAAGTAGTTTTAAATGGGGAAATCTATACTGCAACCGAAACTTGTATAGGTGTGCCGGATATTGAAAATAATATTGAACAAAATAATGCCGGCGGATTTGGAGGTGATGAAATGGAAATCAAATACTACTACCAGGATAATGGCAATGAGGAAAACCACTATCTGCATCGTATCCTATCACCTGTATCAAAGTTTCCGGAATATAATGCCAAAGATGACAAGAATAGTCAGGGCAAACTAATGCAGGCATATTTTTCTGACAAGGATCTGAAGGCCGGAGATATGATAAACATCAGGATGTATGGAATTTCCAGGAGATATTATGATTATTTCAGAAAATTGTTAGCAGCATCCGGAGCTGGTAACGGCCCGTTTCAAACAGCACCAGGTTCGGTGAGAGGAAATGTTATCAATCAAACCCATTTCGAAAACTTCGCTTATGGATATTTCAGATTGTCGGAAGTGGACGTAAAGGATTATACGATACAGTAATTAATTGGGGTTACAGATATTACATATATTTAGGTCAGAACATCGATGAATTACCATGCAAAAAAATGGGACAAGTCTATTTTTTAGACTTGTCCCAAGTTGTGATCCCCTTGGGACTCGAACCCAAGACCCATACATTAAAAGTGTATTGCTCTACCAACTGAGCTAGGGAATCATTCCCCCTAAAGGGAGCGCGAAAGTAAACATTTTTTTAAAATTTCAACACTTCTTGCAAAAAAATTAAAAAATATTTCCGTTGGCGAATGAAACGATTACTTCAGTACCAGGCCTATTCAGGCTCTTTCCTGCTTTAATCTATTATACTGTGAAGGCCACAGGACAAGGCCAAACGGTAGCCATGGCATGATCTGTTATGCGGTCTTTGTTTCCTTTACCATTTTCTTTATCAGGGATATTTGCCCGAGATGATAGTGCGTATGTTCAATCACGCCAAGTAAATTCCTGTAATAATTTCCGTACTTAGGGTTGTCGAAGTCCTGGTCAAGCTTTGCTTCGGCTAAATTTTCAATTTGTAATGCCAGTTCTTCTGCTTCTGTCAAAGCTTTACTGATCAGCTCCTGCCACTCTTCTTCCGTTGTAATGGGAGGCAGGTCGAAACTAAATTTATCGTGGGCATTTAAGGGTTGCCCTTGTAACACCTTCAAAATAGCGCTCACATAGTAGTTGATATGGAAAACTAAAACAGCAATGGTGTTAAGATCATATATCTTTGTGGTGGCTTGTTTCCAGTTTACATCGGCTAAAGTATCCTTCAGATTTACACTTGTCCAGTTACCTCCAAAATGAACGTCCCTGAAATGTTTGGATAGTTGTTTCGTGGTGATCATGATATAAATAATTGGGAGAATAATTTAAAGTGCGGCAGTCTCCGCCCCTTCCAATATAGATTTCAACCGGGGAGCAAATCCCAATCCCCACTTGTCAACGGCAGCAATGAGCGGTAACAGTGTCTTGCCTGATTCCGTGAGATAATACTCTACTCTTAAAGGGACTTCTGCATAGATTGTTTTTCCCAACACACCATGCTGTTCCAGTTCTCTCAGGTCCTTCTGCATAACCCGCTTGGTAATACCATTAATAGAATGTACCAGGTCTCTGGGGCGCTTTATTCCTTTCGAAATTTCATCCAGTAAACAAAACTTCCATTTAGAACCTACCACTTCCATCGCAATGCTGAGACCACATTCATAATCAATGGGAATTTTTCTTTGATACATCTGCTTAAATATGCTTTTTTAGACTTACAAAATTAATCAACTGACCGCTTACATGCATGGTGATAAATTAATCACCGACTGATTAATTACCCCCCTATTGGCCAATGATCATACGAACGCCATATTTGCTAAAATAACAAATAATAATTCATAAAAAGAGATGAAGAAGACATTGGTGATTATCACTCATTCGAGCCTGACAACCTCCACCATTAATAAACGGTGGGTGGAAGAATTAAAAAAACATCCGGATGAATATCTCATACACGATCTGCATAGCATGTACCCGGATGAAAAAATTGATGTAAAGAAAGAACAACAACTATTAGCAGCTCACGATAAAATTATATTCCAGTTTCCTTTTTATTGGTTCAACTGTCCTCCATTTTTTAAAAAATGGCTGGATGAAGTATTAACAGAGGGATGGGCATATGGGTCTGGCAGCGGGTATCAACTGGCGGGAAAGAAAATTGCACTGGGCATTACAGCCGGTATTAATAAAGAAGATTACACGGCCTCCGGAAGGTATAAATACACACTGCAACAACTGACAGCTCCGTTTGAGATAACGTTTGAATACATAAAAGCTGATTACAAATCGTTCTTCGCCTTTTATGGAGTAGAGCATCGTCCTACCACCGCGCAAATAGAACAAAGCGCCGGCGATTATATCTCTTTTATAAGAGATTTGTGACACTATGTTTCCCTTAAAATAAAAAGCGTGATACCTTTCTTTCGAATGGTATCACGCTTAGCGGGAAGCTTAGTTAAACTTTCAGAAATACTTTCTTCTTATACATAAAATATAAGAACAACCACTTCACAAATACGAGGGTGATCGCCAGCGCTACGGCGCCAAATGGTTCACCGATCAGCTGCCCAAGCCATTTAAAGAAGGCGTTATTGGTATAACTCCAGTCTATAAAGTGAGCAGAAATATAGATGAGGATAGAGTTCATTCCGATCACCCGGAAAAAGAACGCCCATTTTTTGTACCCTGCAATATCAATAACATAGTAAAAAAGCGCGAGCAACAATAGGCTGATACCGCCTACTTGCAGGACAAATGAGCTGCTCCATAAATTTTTATTGATGGGAAAGTCCAGGTTCCATATCTGCGCCAGCACTAAAAAAACCACGCCGGTAGCAGCCATCACACCTACCTTTTTTACTGGTAACATAGGACTGTTCCGTAATAAATTACCGGTAATAATTCCCAACATAGCAGTGCTGATAGCTGGAAACGTAGAAGCAAATCCTTCCGGGTCATGGATCCCCAGGTACAATTTGCCCGGAACAATTAAGCGATCCAGGTAAGATGCGAAATTTCCCTGCATAGTAAGATCGCCGGGGGCAAATCCAGGTGCGGCCGTAAACTTTAACAGCAACCAGTAAGCCACAATGATCCCCACAAACCAGATCATTTGCGCCCGCTCTTTGGTATACAGGTAAATGATATTGGCAAACATATAAGCCAGACCAATCCGTCCCAATACGCTACAGAAGCGTATCTCCGAAATGGGATGCAGCTGCAGACCGTTATTATAAATAACCCCCAGTAATACCAGGATCAATCCCCTTTTTATAACACGTAATAAGAGCTGGGTACGGCTTTTTCCCTTCTCCAGCTCGCGCCCTACGGAATAAGGCGTTGAAACCCCAGCCATAAAAAGGAAAAGAGGGAAAATGAGATCATAAAAGTGAAACCCATTCCAATCAGGATGCTCCAGCTGTTCAGCTATCGCGCCCCAGAATGGTGAACCTGTTGCTTTGGCTATCTCGTGGAAAATTGAGCCTCCACCCATAATCCAGAACATATCAAATCCCCTGAGGGCATCTAATGAGTAAAGCCGGCCTTTCTTTTCACCTTCGCCGGCTATGGCTGATACTTCTCCAGCCTGCGCCGGAAATGCTGTTATTGTACTCATGAATGATTCATTATTGAAGAGATCAAACGATTATTTTTATAAACTCAAATGATTTTGGCCGCATGCGGTTTACAAACTAACAAAAATGAAATTAAATTTTTTTAAAAATTAATCGGGAGCAGGCAATATCAGGTTATTTCTGCATACCCAAAATTAAAAACAACTGATTATCAACAGCTTAATAATTTAGCACCCAACTTTTGTAATTATATTGAACCTTAGTACTTTTGGTGATAACTGGTACAAAATGTACCCTTCGGCCGATATCTGAAAAACCTGGCCGCGAATACAACCGCTAACCCATCTAATAAACAAACCATATGCAGATTCCAACAACAGACCTTTGTGATGAATTCAGCGAAGAAATTAAAGTAGCCTTACCTATCGGATTCAAAGATTTTGGTGGAATAAAATCCTTTCACGGACAAATCGTGACCCTGAAATGCTTTGAAAACAATCCCCTGGTCAGACAAACATTAGAAACAAACGGCACTAACAAAGTATTGGTAGTAGATGGTGGCGGCTCAAAAAATTGCGCTCTAATGGGCGATAATATCGCTGAACTGGCCATTAAGAATAACTGGAACGGCGTTATTATTTATGGCTGCATCAGAGATAGCGTGGCCATTTCTAAATTACCTATCGGGCTAAAAGCGCTGGACGTAATTCCCCTAAAAAGCGGAAAGAAAAATGAAGGAGATACCGGCATCACTATTCATTTTGCCAATATTGACTTTATCCCAAATCATTTTATTTATTGTGATGAAGACGGAATCATTGTTGCTGAAAATGATTTGCTGAATGCCCGGAAGTCCTGATTCGCAATAGCTGTTTTAAAATTAAGTCCAATATACAGGATCAAAAAATTCTTACCGGGAAATTAAATTATTCCTTATTTTTAGATAGAACAATGAATTGACTGCAGGAGCTGGCGCTATATCTTTATTGACCCGGGTGGAATACCAGCTTCCCATAATCTGTCACTTCCTCTCTCCCAGACATGTAAAAAATCCAGTAGCACTTAAATTAACATACTATTGAAAAAACCGTAATTCTTCATCCTAAACAGTAAACAATGACCAAAATCTCCCATCTCGTGGTGGCTGTCATAGCCCTTACATTGGCAATGATCAGCTGTAAAAAGCAGCCTGAATCTGCCAATCTTCAGAAAATTGATACGAAAAAGCCATTGGCAACCGTCAATGGCATCGCAAATGGAACGTATATGCTGAACGTCGTATATTTTGTTCCATCAGATCTTGATACCGTGCCAGGCTACCGGGCAAGGTTAAACGGCGTATTCCAGTATATGCAGAATTTCACCTCCAAATGGATGAACCAATGGGGATACACCGGCAAAACAATGGGACTGCAAACAGATTCCAGCGGCCAATTGAAAATATCACTGATACGCGGACAACAGGGTAAAAGCAGCTATCCATATGACGGCGGCTCAGGTGCTGTCATGACCGAAGTAAATGCTTACTTCGCGGCGCATCCCACCGAGAAAAAAAGCGATCATATCATAGTTGTCATCCCCACTTATTCCTACGGCGCCAATGGAGATCCCAGTGGCGGACCATTCTATGGAATCGGTCGCTGGTGCTTTGCGTTGGATTATACCGGTCTGGATACAATCAATCTTGGTAAACCCGATGATAAATTTTCTACCAAATGGATTGGGGGTATGGCGCATGAAATGGGACACGGCATTAACCTCCCACATAACGGAGGCGCCCAGTCCCAAAACATCCTATATGGCACCACATTAATGGGTTCTGGCAATTATACATTCGGGAAAGCACCTACCTATTTTTCACCGGCTGATGCGGCGATACTGGCAAATGGCCAGGTATTCAGTACTGTTACCAGAACTGACTGGTACACTGATCCCGGATGCCAGGTGAAACAAGTGTATGCACAGTATAATAGTGCCTCCGCAAGCATCATCGTTTCAGGCAAGTTTTCAGCCACTAAAGCAGTAAAGGATATCGCTTATTACAACCGCAATACCGATAACGATAATGGTGGCTATACCTCCGTAACATTCGCCTCTAAGCCGATTGGAACCGACAGCTTCCGTATCGCTATGCCTGTCAGCGATTTCAGAGACAAGGGAAATACCAACTATGAATTTACTATCAGGCTATGCCACGAAAACGGTAGCATCAGCACTTATGTTGCTTCCTATAGTTTCGTGAACGACGTCCCCGTTATCACCTTCGGCGATAAGGCGGTATACGATAAAACCGGATGGTCAGTAGCTGCCTATAGCTCCCAGGAAACGGCCAGCGAAAACGGCGCCGCCGTGAACATCATTGACGGCTCCGGTAGTACTTACTGGCACTCCCGGTGGTCAACCAGTGCCACCAGCTATCCGCATTATATTACCATCGACATGGGTCAGGCGTTGGACGTGAACCGGTTTACGTTCAAACAACGGGACAGCAGAATGGTAAAGGTGGTGGAAATCTTAACCAGCAACAACAATACTACCTGGACTTCCCAGGGCGATTTCACGCTGGCGCAAAGCACCAATCCACAAAATATAATGCTTTCCTCCACAAAGAATTTCCGCTACTTTAAACTGAATATGAAAAGTTCTTATGACGGGGAACAGTTTGCCGCTATGTGTGAAGTGGGAACCTACAAAGACTAAGTTCACTGTAAAATAAAAATATAATCCGGGCAGGATTGCCCGGATTATATTTTATAGGTTGTTAACACAACATACCCCACACTTTCTAAGAAATATAAACTGTTTTTTTGCCAGAAAGCTGTCTGTCTTTTTCCATTTTTCATAGTCCTCCTGTACTACCGTCTGTAGCCCGGCAGCCCACTCCTGATTGTTAAAGTTACATTCTCCGATAAAGCTGCCATTCGGCTGTCTGCTCAAATAGATCTTAATCCAATAATAGTTTTCAAATGTATACTCCTCCTGACAGGCAAATTGGCTAAAAAGATCCTTTATCAGCGGAAACACAATGTTGACAAGCCCTTCATGCGTTAATGAATCATCTTCTTTAAATGCCCCCTGTACCTGCAAAGCACTGTATACCAAATGAAATTTATTACCCGGGATATCGTTTAGATCGAAGGACGGTTCATAACATCCAAAAAAGGAGCGGAAAAACCCATCTAAAAAACCCTCATTAAATGATGCTGCGCCATCCAACATCGCTGCGAAAGGATCGACACCAATAGCCGCTAATTCGTCATAAAATACTTCTACCCCATCAATCCTGATAAGAAATCCCAAGCAATAAACAATCACTTCCGGATGTTGTTGCTGGTTGACGATATGGCAATGTATTTCAATATTGAATCGTTTTATATAAACAATCCCCTTCTCTGCTGCTATCCGCGCTCCCTTAAAC
Source organism: Chitinophaga sp. 10T418 (assembly GCF_056394125.1). NCBI lineage: Bacteria > Pseudomonadati > Bacteroidota > Chitinophagia > Chitinophagales > Chitinophagaceae > Chitinophaga > Chitinophaga sp. 10T418. The sequence continues at coordinate 93,649 of NZ_JBFTHG010000019.1, read as the reverse complement.
AGCTCCTCTCTATCTGTAGCTATCACTCCTGCCAATTGCTCTGCTAACAGCTCAAATAATTCTTTTCCTTTTTCCGTCCCCTCGCTTGCTATCCCCGAAGACGCCTTCTTCTTAAACCAATTAAACATATACTAAACGCTTTCCGGGAAAATTTATACCCTGTTATTAATATTAAAAAATGAACGTCTTCTTAACAACCGCTATTTTGTTATAAACCATTTGGGTTTCTTTTCCAGGCATTGATTTAACAAAGTGCTTTTTAAATACGCTAAATATCCTAATAATAGCGAGTCATCTGGTCTGGTGTTGTTAAATCTTACCCTTGAATTAAAAGCCAAAACATCATCAGAGCCATCAAACGCATGTTCGTAATTATGCCCTGGTTCCGTCATCAGCAAGCTATCGGCAGCATGGGTGATGCTCTTCCATTGAATCGTATCGAGCTTAAAGCTATAACCCTCAAAAAACTGTGGCCCATCTTCTTCCTGATCGACCAGGAAATATCCCCTTACTACCTGATACACTATCCCCCGTATCTCATTCCTTCCTTTCTTAAAATGAATCAATAGAGAAGTATCGAATCGCTCACTATGACAGAAAAATAACTCATTACTGTCAGTAACATTTATCCTATAGGGTAAAGAAAAATATTTTGTTTTTTCGCTCAAATAGTCCGAGATAGAATCGATTGTAGTTTTAGCTTTTACAATTTGTTGCTGCTGGCAGGAAGCCATAAAAAAAACAAATATCAATAGGGATAAAATTCTCATGATTCATTTTTTACGCCCTCAATAAAAGTAATAAGTTCGGGATATCCAAGAAAATGGAAGTTTGAATTATCAGGTAGGAAAACCTGCAATGGGCAGCGCCACCTGGCAATACCCTGGCAACCAACCTTCCCATTGACGAAAAAGGTCATCAACCTTCCTTGTGCATACAGGAAAAAAAAGTACTTTAGCAATAATGGACACCAATTACTATATAAATAAATTTGAGAAAAGTCTTACCCGCCTCGACAAACAGCTTTTCATCAAAAAAAAACTGGAATATAAAGTTGGTATTTGGTTAAACTCAGTCGTATTGAAAATCCAGAAAAAATCCTGGCGCAATACGTCTCCAACAGCAAAGCCATTCGAAGAATCCATATTCTTTTCTGTTTGGCTAAACGAGGATACCATTCGGCAGGGTAAACTATATTATAACATCCATGCTTTACAATTAAGGCAACTGGCGGGATACGCAATTAAAAGCCGTGATTTTGCGGATGCCTTCCGGTTAAGATTCAAAAACTTTGAGCAAAAATGGCCAAATGTCAGGGTGGACTTTGGTCCTTTAACACTGATGGAGGGTTGGGTTGCCATTGATGAAGAAAACCTGGATAGTATCATATCAGACCTTGCTCACCACTTTCTAGACCTTGAATTTATCATAGACGATCTGCTGGCAGAAAGAAAAAAGACCTCACTTTAATAAATCTCAAGAATAACTATTTCCATTTTATTGAAAAGGAAACTATCTCCTGATTTTTTATACAATAGTACTTGTGCCAGTGGTGTATAGGGAGATAGAAAAAAAATCAGTTGCTCCCCTATCAACTGTTTGCCCAAACCTGCTGCAATAAAAAAGGATTGTTCTTTACATCGCACAAAGGCACCTGTTTGAGCAGTCGTATAAATGACGTCTGTATTTACTTCCTGTAACCTCGCCAGCTCTTTTAGATTTTCTGCCTGTTGCCGTGCGTACATATTTTTTTCGAGATGCCCCATTGCTCTTCCTGTTTCGTATTTATCACCAGCCGAACTTTTACCTTCACTATTAGCTGCCTCCTGTGCGTTATCAATAGCCGATTGGGCCATCGCAATGCGTTCCGTTATTAATAGGTGGCCTGCCTGTTTTAAACTGGTTTTAAAAGCGATCATTTCCTGCCTCGTCATAAATTATCGATTGAATCGCGGGCAAAGTAACTATTTTTTTTGTGGCACAAATATCCGGCTAGATAAACATTCCCTTATTGCTCTTCAATAGGATTCAAAAGCTTCCTTATATTTACCCGTAAATATCACGGTGTAAATTCTAAAAAACATACTACATGGCTTCAATGACGGGCGAATGGCAGGGATACTACATCTATGGTCCGGAATACGGTGAAAAATTATCCGGAGAAAAAGTGGAATTCAGGTTGTCACTGTTAGATACCGGAGACAATGAATTTGAAGGAAAATGTCTCGATTTGAATAGTAGTATAAGTACAAACAATCCGGCGTTCATTAAAGGATTTATGGAAGATGACTTTATTAGCTTTACAAAAGAGTATAAAACTTTCTATTCGATTGATAAAGACAATAAAGTAACTCCTTATTCACCCATGGAAAAGCCCCAATTGAATTACGATGGCTACTATAACCCGGAAAGCAAAAGCTTTTCAGGCAATTGGGAATTTACCGGAAGGGAAGATATTTATGGAGACGGTTACTATGTAGAACTTGCTACCGGCACATGGGAAATGAAGAGGGTATAAAGTTTAAAACACACTTCCAATACTCCCCGACGTACCTCCAACTGTCCGTTTCCGGACGCCCAACGCCCGCACATGAACAGTTAGAGAAAAAAGTCATACATAAGTGATATAAGTTGCATATCGCTCTGATATGGCAACCTTCTTGCGGAAGTGCTTGTATAATATCAAAAACATGAGTCACATTGTCATTCCGATTCCTCCACTCCCGGGTAAGCAGGAAATAGAAGTGGAAGTAACCATCAACAACCAGAAGCAACAGCTGCACTATCGGGTAGAGTTGTTTTATTGGGACGATTGCTCCAATCCCATGGGACACCGGGCAGATTGTATCAGTGAAATGCTCTCACATCACGATCCGGAGTGGATGGTATATTATATCGGCGCACCTACAGACAAGTTTGTGCCAATCACATTTGTGAGTAAAGAGAGCAGGAAGTTATTACATCCCGCTAAAGTATAAGAGGAACGCATTCCGAAGGAAGTCCTATCAATCTGGCCGGCTGCAACTACAACAGTCGCTCCAGAACACCTTTGCGCTTAACGATGTTTTTATAGTCCCATTGAATCTTTGCGGACTTCTCCAGCCAGCGTTTCAACAAATCTGTGTCTACCTGCTTTACATCCGTGTAGCGGGCCTCCGCTGCCTTGAAGGTGCCTTCCGGCTGCAAACCCTCTTCCTCAAACGACTGCCCACTCCAAAATAACAAGCGCACGGAGTCTTTCAATTTACTATAGCCAACAATAGGATTACCATTCAGAAACCATACCGGATGCCGGTGCCAGATCTTGTTTTCTGCGCCCGCCAGGTGTTGATCAATTTCTTTCGCCAACTTTTGGCAAATGGCCTTATCCGCAGCAGACATAGTATCGTTATATGCCTTTACTTCTTCGTTCATATTGCCCGTTTTTAAATAAAAAAAGATAGGATCAGAATGAAAATATCACAAATAAATTATTCAGCAAAATATCAGCTACATTGATATCTTGTTCCTCGATAATCTACTCCCCACCTGTTGATAGCTAACCGTGTCTGTTAATGACCTGATAAACGCTATCAGCGCCTTCTTTTCAACGGCAGTCAGCTGTAACTTCCCCCGCGGCAATGTTTGATGCGCCGGCCCTATGCCCAGTCCCGCACCGCCCCCTTTATCGTAAAAGTCGATGACCTGTTCGAGGTTACTGAACACACCGTTATGCATATACGGAGCAGTCAACTCGCTATTCCTGACGGTAGGCGTTTTGAAGGCGTACCTGAAAATAGAGATCGGGTATAACAGGTATTTACCAGGATCACTGTCCAGCCGGGCAGGGGTACGGTTATCTGCCGGCACACCTAATACTTCGGATTCAGGCTCTGCGAAATAAGGAGGCGCTACACCATTAAACAAAGGAGCAAAGTGACAGGTACCACACTTACCCTTTCCCATAAAGATGTTAAACCCTTTTTTTTCGGTGGCACTGAGCGAAGCAGGATCACCATTCATATATTGATCAAACCGCGATTGCAGACTGTTGAGTGAACGCAGATAAGACGCAATGGCGTTGGTGATCATTTCCACAGAAATGTTTGCGTCTCCAGGGAAAGCCATCGCAAAAAGTTTTCTATAGCTGCTATCCTTCCGGAAAATATCCGCCGCTTTAGAAAGAGAACCGCCCATTTCCACCTTGTTATGCACCACTTCGAATACCTGGCTTTCCAGAAAATTGGCGCGGGAGTCATAAAACAATTTTGATTGAAAGGCTACATTCATCAACGTAGGCGTATTACGGCTTACTGTGCTGTTGCCATCCAGTGAAGGACTTTTAGCGAGTCCATCTGTAAATGCTTTATCCGGCTGATGACAGGACGCGCAGGATCGTTGCAGGTTACCGGAGAGTCGTGGATCATAAAACAGTTGCTCTCCCAATATCTTTTTCTCCGCAGTAGGATCTGATTCATTGTTTGGTGAATAGCCATTTGGCTGGAAGTAGGTGGTTGCAAACAGATGAGGGGCACCGGGCAACAGGATCTTTCTTTCTGCCGGCAACTCCAACGACAAGGTATGCTGCCATTGAAGAATAGTAGTACTGATGGGGTTTGCATAAGCAGTGATAAAATGCAGGCGGTCAAAAGAGGAAAAGTCAGGATGCTGCGACAGGTATATTGCTGCTGCCATCAGGCGGCTCATCGTTTGTTGATATAAACTTTTATCTGCTAATACCGGCTGGTACAGGGCAAGTGCCTGTTGGAGGCCCTGCAGTGCTGCTGCTGCTTCCGACATAGACTTCAACGCCACGGGAGAGTCGTAACCACTGATGCCCAATGCAATGATCCGGTATATTTCAAACCGGATGGCCTCAAAAATGTAGGCATCCATAAATCCATAAGGGTCCGTTTGTTGCTGCAAACGAACAAACTGTAACCGCAGTTTCCTGGTAAGAGATAATGCTTCCCGCCAGTGAACCGGTTGCCCATCAGTAAATATTTTTTCTTCCAGTAACTGAAACCCTTGCGGAGCAATAACCGACAGGGAATTTTCACCATCAGCATATGGAAGCGCCGGGCCGTTAATGATCTTAGAAAGATGCGGATAATAATATTCTACCAGGTACTCCACTTTCTTGTACGCGATCCTGCTATCACAGAAATGCCGTTTTACCTGCGCAGGAGTTGTACGTTGCAACAATGATTTTTCCAGATGGGTCAACTGCCCGATGATAACGCCAAGGTCTTTCCTGAATGCTGTTTCCAGTGCAGTGCTTTGAGCGCTGTCCCTCACTCTTTTCCCCGGTGCAGTGAAAGAAAGCATCGGAAAAAGCAAAAATATTGCTATAATATTGGCTTTCATAGGGTTTGTTGTCTAAATAAAATAGTCTTAAAAGATAAGCAATTTTAATTTATATTTCATGTTATAACCAAAATCTGCCCCTACATGATTACCCATCGTTTAACCTTCTGTAAGCTGGTAGCAACCCTGCTTTTTATCGTCTGTACTTCATTTATTGCTCATGCACAAACCACGCTGTTGCCATTTGGCAGCACGTGGAAGTATCTTGACAAAGGCACTAACCAGGGCACTGCCTGGCGAGCAGCCACGTTTAATGACGCCACCTGGGCATCGGGCCCGGGAGAACTGGGATATGGTGATGGCGATGAAGCCACCGTTGTCAGCTATGGCAGCAGCTCCTCCAGCAAATACATCACCACCTATTTCCGTAAAGCAGTCAGCATCACTAACCTGAACAACTATACGGGATTTACGCTGGAATACCGGCGCGATGACGGCATCGTCATTTATGTGAACGGCACGGAAGTGAAAAGAAGCAATCTGCCTTCCGGCACTATCTCGTATACCACGCTCGCCACAGATGCCAGCGATGATGGTGGTACGGTGCAAACTGCTACTATTGCTACATCAGCCTTTGTAGAAGGCAGCAATACCATTGCAGTTGAAATCCATCAGACAAGTGCCAGCAGCAGCGACATTTCCTTCGACCTTCAGCTGAAAGGCACTACCAACAGCACCTTACCTTCTATTACCCGTGGCCCCTATCTGCAGATGGGTAATCAAACAGCGGTAAGTGTGCGCTGGCGTACCAGCATTGCGGCCACAGGAAAAGTAAAATACGGAACCACCTTCGGGGTGTATACCGACAGTGTGCAACATACCACCTCACTGACGGAGCATGAACTGAGAATTACTGGTCTGTTGGCCGATACAAAATATTACTATAGCGTAGGTACTACCACCGGCGTAATAGAAGCTACAGCGCTGAACTATTTTAATACGGCCCCCACTCCTTCCACTACCCGCAAGGTCCGCATTGCTGCCTATGGGGATTGCGGAAACAATTCATCCAATCAGGTCAATGTAAGGAACGCCTATCTGAATTATATGGGCAGCAACCCCACGGATGTATGGCTGCTGCTGGGAGATAACGCCTATGATGAAGGTACCGACGGAGAATATCAAACTAATTTCTTCAATATCTATAAAGATAATCTGCTAAAAAATATATACCTGTTCCCTACTCCAGGGAACCATGATTATGCCAACAACTCTTCCCGGCAGGATGATCATAACATCCCCTATCTGGCTAACTTCACCCTGCCTGCAAATGGTGAATGTGGTGGTGTAGCTTCCGGTAAAGAAGAATATTATTCATTTGACTATGGAGATATCCACTTTATCTGCCTGGATGCTTATGGGGAAGAAAGCAATAAACGTTTTTATGATACCTCAAGTGCGCAGATAACCTGGCTCAAAAATGACCTGGCTGCCAATGCACGTAAATGGACAATCGCCTACTGGCATCATCCACCCTATACAATGGGTAGCCATAACTCTGATACAGAAAGCGACCTTGTTGCCATCCGCCAGAAAGTAATCCGTATTCTGGAAAGGAATGGGGTAGATCTTATTTTGAATGGTCATAGCCATGACTATGAAAGATCTTACCTGATCAAGGGACATTATGGACTGGAAAATACCTTTTCCTTTACCACCAATGCAGTGAGTAACAGCAGCGCTAAATATGATGGTAGCGCCAATGCCTGCCCATATCTCACGCCTTCAGCCAAAACACTGCATGGTACCGTATATGTAGTGGCTGGTTCTGCTGGCCAGGTGGGCGGTACTTCTTCTTCTTTCCCACATGCTTCCTCTTATTATGCCAATGCAACTACCGGAGGATCGCTGTCGGTGGAGATTGAAGGCAATCGCCTGGATGCTAAATTTATTGCGGCAGATAATACGATCAAAGACAAGTTTACCATCCTGAAAGATGTGAACAAAAAAACGACCGTAAATACAACAGCAGGACAAAATGTAACGTTGACCGCCTCCTGGAAAGGCAACTACAAATGGAGCACCGGCGATACTACCCGCGCAATCACCCTCACCGCCGTTGCCGGCACCACCGTGTACACGGTATCGGATAATGCCACTGCCGGCTCACGGTGTATACAGGATACATTTAATGTAATCGCAGCAGGTGCATTACAGGCAGATAGTATCTCCCTGAAAACTAATACTACACCGGTATCGCAATTTAAATCAACCGTATATCCCAACCCTGTTTCAGGAGGAAAGTGCTATGTGGAAATAAGCAGCAAAAACAATAACCGGTTCCATTTACAGATCAACGATGTAAGTGGCCGGCCGGTATTACAGAAATGGCTGCAATCGCCAGCAGGACGCATCAAAGAAGAAGTATCATTACCGGCAGGTATGTATTTTATTGTGATCGCAGGTAGTAATGGTGAAACCAATACGCATAAGTTGATCGTACAGTAATTGATAACCTGGAATCAAAATAAAAGCAGGGCGCACTTACCAGGTGCGCCCTGCTTTATTTAAGGAGTTGACAAACCTGCCAATCATTTTTATTTCCACAAAATAGAAAAGCCGCGCAAATCATACGATTCACGCGGCCTTATTACATCTGCTACTCAATAGGTGATTTTCACGAGACGATTATTTTGTTTAAGATCCAGCTTATTGAAATTTCCTGTCAGTATAGTGGAATGACCATCCTCTGCGTTAACACCGTCCATTACCGGTATCGTGAAAAATGGCTGTGTAAAGCCAAATCCGCCTATGTTATTATACTTCGTACTGAGTTTCCCTGTAGGCTCCAGTATCGCACAACCATACCTTTTAATACCGTTGTACAACTGGAAATCACCGGTTACCAGTATCTGACCATTGCCCAGCTCCATCGATCTGTAGATGTATCCGTCAGCGCCAGTTCCCGTCCCTGTGTCAAAACCCGCATCCAGTGCCCCATCTGCATTAATGACGGCAATTCTGTTACGGGGCTGACCATTATACTTAACAAATCTGCCGGTAATCAGGAGTTTACCATTACGCATAGGTGATACATAGTTGATCACGCCATCAGGCCCATTGCCTGTTTGAAAAGAAGGATCCACTGTGCCATCTGTGTTCACACGGAATAAATTGTTTACCGCCGCAGCATCACTCTTTGTGAAACTGCCACATACTATCAGTTTATCATCTGACTGCAGATAAGTATTACTGATATACCCGTTCATCAGTTCCTTTCCCCGGTGCGCTACCAGGTCGTAGTTGTAAGTAGAATCAAAAGATCCGTCTGCATGCAGTCTTACCACTCCTGAAACCCGCACAGAATCAGTAATCACGGTATCCTTTCCTGCGGGATAATACTGCTTGCTCAGGTAATATTTAAATCCGCCGATTACAATCACATCGCCATTGGATTGCACACGTAACTGGGATACTGCACCATCGAAGGCTGCTTTAAAAGACGGCACCGTATCTGTCACCGCCTCGCCGTCTTTATTGATATGATTAACCGTGCGTGATACCAAAGCTCCTTTTGAGGTGAGCAACGCCAGGTTGCTTACTACGCCCGCCGTATATCCGCTGACGTTAAAATAACCACATATGATCAATTGCCCGTTCTTCATAAGCTGTACATCATTAACACCACCTTTGATGCGACCTTCTGTTTTAAAGGATTTATCCTGAGTACCATCGGCTAAAATAGCTACAATACCATTGTTGCCGGCCCGCGGACCACCATTATTGTAATCTGTAAAAGCACCTGCTACAATATAAGTACCATCGGGTAAGCCCAGTATCCGATATACACCATCATTGGCGCCTACAAAAGAGGCAAAGGTATTATCCACCTGCATCAGTCCATTAACCGTAAACAATGGCCCGGGAAACACCTGTCCACCTACATTCATAGTAACCATACCACTACTCGCCAGCTCCGGTACCTGCACCTGCAAGGTTGTATCTGAAATGGCTTTTATAATAGCAGGTTGCCCGTTGAACTTCATTACAATACTATCTTTGTACTTCAGGAAACCGCTACCGGTGAAACGGATCACATCTCCATAACTTCCTGCTGCCGGCGATGCTGTGGCGGTGTTCAACTTTACCTTCAACTGTTCTTTGGCATCTCCGTACGGATCTTTACCTACGTAGGTATCTTTCTTACAGGCGCCTGCTCCCACTAAAAAAAAGACAAGCAGCACTATTAAAATATGATTATTCATGCGCGTAAATTTGAAGTAAACAATTAATGCCCGCCGGATTGTTGCCAGTAATCCAGTACTGCCTGCACAAATTCCATAGGATTAAAACCGAAACTATGATCATCATCCAATACGTGAACAATTTCATTTTTGCACTGCAGATCTGATGTCGCCACCAGGTTGGTAATATTCACCGGGCTGGCCAGGTCTCCTATGGCAGTGATCACTACCGTGCGGGGGCCAACATCCTTCGTATTATTGTAGTCACTGAATTGAACACCCAGGTTCATGATATAGCCGTTATATGATTCCATATTCTGCCCGGGAAACACCGGCAACTGCAGTTTATCACGTCGTGCAATATCTTTCAGCATATATCTGCCTTTGAAAATATAACGCGAGAGAAAGCGCTTCCAGATTTCACCAGGGATCTCCCGGATATAGATAGAATCCATATTCTCGATATAACGTATCGTGTTCAGCGCATCCATCGCCTTTTTAATGGCATGGTTGTTAGGTGCAAAGAAAGTAACACTTTCGTTTTGCAGCACATCATGTAACCCGGCGCTGTCAATAATATTGGTGAGCGTATCAAAAAAGAAAGGTCGTGCTTTCAGAAAATCGTACGCACCAATATCGTATACTCCTATCTGCTTACCGCTATCTTTATAATAATCATCTTTCTTACAGGATAGGGCTAATACCATCATTGCCACTATCAGTAAAGGGAATAAACGTGTTCCTGTTTTCATATCACAACATTTATTTTTATTTGACCCAATATTTATTCAATACGATATTGGGATTATTAACTTGTGCAGCCGATGAAATAGGCCATGTCCATGCGCCCTGTTTGAACTGATCAGTGGTAAGATAATTTTTGCATTGCGCCGGATCTGTCACCCTTCCGGTGCGCACGAGGTCATACCATCTTACACCTTCTCCTATCAGCTCCTTTTGTTCTTCCAGGAAAACAGCATCTTTCAGATTGCCCTCAGCAGGGGTATACAGCAAAGCGCCGGCTCTGTTGCGCACCATATTCATCAGTGCCACTGCCTCATCATTCCTGTTCAGATTAGCCAATGCTTCCGCTCCCAGCAAAAGAACACCGGAATAACGGAAGATGATCATGTCATCATCAAAGTAGAATGTCTGCGGATTGGTGACATTGGAGTATTTAAGAAACATCGATGTAGTGTTATTCACGTATGGCAGATAAAACCACAAATCCCGGCGCTTATCCGGATTAGCCGGAGGATACAGGCGGGTAAGATAATTGGCTTCATAATAGCAATCACTATTGGAACCATACACTACAATCGGGTCGTGGGTAGTCCACTGCCCGAGAGATACATACTTTGTTTCTGTGCCGTAATTTTTATTTACAGAAAATTCAAAGATGCTTTCCCGGGTACGACCTTTAAAGACTTTCTTGAAGTCTTCAATAGGCAATAACTGGAACACCCCGCTGTTCTTCACCGCTAACACGGCATCTGCGGCCTGTTTCCAGTACTCATTGAGATTACTTTTGTCAAAGCCGGCCATCCACATGTAGCAGTTGGCAATCAGCGCATAGGCGGCACCGCGTGACGCGCGCACGCCCCAGTTAGTCGGATCATCATACTGCCAGGGCATATCGTCTTTTACCTCATTCATTTCCTTAATACAAAATTTCAGGACTTCGATGAAATTGGTACGCGGACGGGCGGTGGCATCATAAGGCAACGTATACAAGGGTACATCTCCGTAAATACGTGCGATATAGAAATAGGTAAATGCCCTCACAAAACGAACTTCAGCGAGATAACGTTTTCTGTCTGCGTCAGACAGGCTGGTTACCCCCGGAATCCGGTCTATGGCTATATTACAGGCCGCAATAGACTGATAAAAGGGATACCAGTCATCCAGCTGATATACTTTGTATCTTTCAGGATCTCTCAGTTCAGTCGTATTCATCAGGTCATTCCTGGCAACGGTTTTAAAGGAAGTCACCCAGTTACCATTAAATTCTCCCGCCCTGATATCTCCATTAATATTATGAAAAGGGCCATAAGTCAGCTTGTCGTAAATCAGGCCGTAAGTATCTGCTACAGCGGATTCTACATCCGCCTGTGTTTTCCAGAACGAATTCGCGCCAAGACGATCCACCGGTTCTACCTCCAGGAATTTTTTGCAGGAGCCTGCCAGTACACAGGTACCGGTCAGCAGTAAAGTCCATATCCACTTTTTGCTATGCATAACGGTCATCATTTAAAATTCAAGATTTAAACCAAGTGTATAAGAGGGTGATGTTGGATAGGAATCAAGACGGTCACGCCCCAGTGTTGTCACATTTTCCGGGTTAGGACCTGAATACCTGGACAGCATCAGCACATTGGCGCCGGTAAAATATATCCTGGCATTATTCAACTTTGCCTTTTTAATCAGGTCCTTGTTGAACGTGTACCCCAGCGTAACGCTATTAATTTTAAAGTAAGATCCATCTTCCTGGAACAGGCTCTGGGAAGGATTATAGTTATCCGTATTGCCGGTATAATTAAGCGGATTAGGATACTTTGCGCGATCGCCTGCCTGCTTCCAGTAATCATACTCGTTAACATCAGGCAACGTAAGCGGTCCGTTATTGGGTTTATTACCCAGCGGATAATATAAATTACCCAATCGTTCCGATAATGCGTTGTTCAGCAAGTCGCGGTGTAATGCAATAGTGCCACTCACAGCCAGGCTGAAATTCTTGTACGTCATCGTAGAATAAATCCCCCCGGTCAACCGTGTTTCGGGGTTTCCGGCGATCTGTAGATCTCTGTCATCAACAATAAAGTTGCCGTCTATATCCCGGTACCTGGTATCGCCGGCGTGGTAATAGCCCCCGCTGGCACTACGCATGCGCAAACCCGTAATCGGATCAATAGGTACATCATCATTGGTGCTGTATACCCCGTCGGTCATGAACAAAAAGTTGCTAAGGGTATTTCTGCCCACTTTATTAATAACAGGTCCGTTGTCAGAAGAATAAATGACCTGTCTGGCGCCTCCTGGTAATTCCAGCAGGATGTCTTTGGAAACAGCCCAATTGATATTAAGATTCCAGAAAAACTTCGATGACGCAGGCAATGGACGGATGGCGATCGTAACTTCATACCCTTTGTTCATCATAGACGACTCATTCGTAATCGTTTTGGTAAAACCTGTAGAAGTAGAAAGGTTCCTGTCGTAAAGCATATTGGAAATCACCTTTTGATATGCTTCTACAGTAAGTGCAAAACGTCCCTGAAATAAACTGAGATCTATTCCCAGGTTATATTGTTCCACCCTTTCCGGCTTCAGGTAAGGATTGGGCATGATACCCAATTTGGGCGTAATACGGGAAACATTATTGTAATTGCCGTTCACGAGATAAGAACCCAGGGAAGCAAATACATTGGTAGAAGGACGCAGGTTAATGCCATAAGTAGCACGCAGATCGCCAAAATCCAACCAACTAATCCCTTTCATGAATTCTTCTTTATCAAAATTCCATTTCAAACCAACCGACGGACTTTTTGCCCAGCGGTCTTTTACCCCCGCGTAGGAATTACCATCTGCCCGGTAGTTAAAATTGACAACATATTTCTTGCTGAAATCATAAGTCAGGTTACCCGCCAGACCTACCGAATGCGTTTCCAGGTATCCTCCATTCACTTCTATCCCTGAGTAGCCACCGTAGTAGGAAGAAAAGCCTAACGGTCCGTGATACACGTCATTGGGGCCGTTATTCAGATTGATTTCCCTGGCCTGCGTTTGGTTGACAATCATTTCGGAGAAAACGGACGCATACAGTGTATGCTTCTCCTTAAATGTATTTGAATACGTAAGGGAACTGCGGTCATATAAATTTGCCGTGCGACCACTATAGCCATAAACAGCGCTTTGATCGCCATTTGCCAGCGCAGGGATAAAGTTATCCTCCGTATCATCTGTATAGTCGTAACTGATATTATTGCCTATGCGTATATGCGGCAGAAATTCATAGGAGCCATCTATATAAGTACGGAAATTATATGTTTTAGAATCACTCTTGCGGTTAATCGCTCCTGTAAAACGCGACACATTCAAAAAATAAGAAGGTCCCGGCAGCAGGGAAGAAGCCACTCCTGTACCCGCGCCCACATCTGTTAACCCATTACCGCTACCTTTCAGCTTTTTACCAAGACCCGCTGTCACCGATCCTGAAATCTTAAATTTCTGGCTGGGATTATAATCAAGATTCATAGTGGCCGCATAACGGTCAAACCCGGTATTCTTTATCACACCACGCTCGCGGTAGTAGTTCAGGTTGGTTTTATAACTTAATACCTGTGTACCTCCACTTACAGAAAGATTATGTGTCTGATTAAAAGTAGGCTTATAGTATAACGCCTGCCAGTTGGTAGAGTTGTTGAAAAAAGGATTCAGGCTGTCCGATAAAAAAGCTGTTTTAGAAATCTTGTAAATCTCATCGCGGCTGTAAGTAGACAGGATTTCGTTCACCAGGAAATCACGTTCAGACATACCGCCGATGGTTTTACGTAAAGGCGGAGTCGTATTCATAAAAAAGCTGCTGAACAATCTGACAATCGGCACGGCAGATTTACCACGCTTAGTGGTAATTACAATAACCCCGTTCGCCCCACGTGAACCATAAAGGGCTGCTGCATCCGCATCTTTCATCACATCTATGGTGGCTACATCTTCCGGAGGGATCATCGATAGCGGGCTGGTACCAGGCCCTTTGGATTGAAAGCCATATTCATAACCGGCATTGGCATCTACAGGCACCCCATCTATTACATATAGCGGAGAAGCTGGCGTAACATAGGCATTGTTGCCGGAACCCGAAACAGCAATCTGGGATAATCCGCGCAAAACAGTGCTACCTCTGAATCCTGGCGAGCCGGTATTGTTCTGGATATTTAACCCAGCCACCTTACCCTGCAATAATTGCTCTATATTGGATACCGGTACATCTTTAATTTCATCGGCAGTAATACGTGTAACCGATCCCGTTATTACTTCCTTTGTTTTACGCTGATAACCTACTACTACTGCCTCTTTCAGGCTTTTGGAAGAAGGCACCATCGTCACCATCAGGCGTACCTTTCCTTTTACCGGTACCTGTCTGGATTCATATCCCACATACGTAAACTCCAGGATATCTGTCGCCAGCACGCTCACGGAAAATTCTCCGCTGGCATTTGTAATACCTATACCCTGTTTATGTGTAGCATCTTTTTTCAGCATCACCGTAACTCCCGGCATAGGCGTATTGTCATCAGTCAATACCTTACCGGTTACTTTTATTGACTGAGCATACAGTACTCCCGGCAGCATCAGTAACACCGCCATGAATAGCCACCTGCGTATAGTAAATTTGAGTAGCATATGGAATAATTGGATAATTAAAAAATAGGTTGATTTGCGTAACAGGATATGATCATTCATCCTGGAAACGTGGCGTGCGATAAAAGCGGAAGATCACCTCCCAATCTCCCTCTTCCCATATGGCAAAGTTCAGCCTGAAGGCAGCTTCTGCACGACCGCCACCCAGTCCTTTCCTTGAATAACCAAATATAACCGTTGCATTACCTGCCACTGCATATTTTGTACTAAGTGATGTTAATGGGATGGGATAAGCTACATTGTAAGTTACCTGCGTACTGGTTTTCTTAATGTCAAACCCGTGTATCAGTTCACTCCACTTTGTAAGATTCAGCTTTACCGGATCTATCGGCAGTGAATCCTGGTCCAGGAATTTGAAGGTAATCGAATGACCATTGCCTGTTTTCCGGAAAAAAACCGCCGTTGCAGAATCAGCCATCAGCGTATCTTTCGATACATACACATTTACCAGTTCAGGATGAATAGAAAATGGCGCCTGGTAATTGCGACCAGTAACATCTGTACGGGTTTCTGTTTTGCGCACACGACTTACAAAATCATATTCATAGGGCTCATAGGGCACCTCTTTGAGAGGCTGCAAACGCATCCTTTTAAATGAGAGCTCATTGCCGTTGTTCTGTACTTTTACATCAAATAAGTATCCGCTATCCGGATATGCCCGGATTTGAGATGCACTTGCCTGACGGAAAATAAAGTCGCCCGAACCAGGTCTTATTTCAAAGAATGGATGCTGTACTGCTTTTCGCTTATCTTCTATTTCCTGGTATGTTTTCTCCGTACCATCATAGTCTTTTATCCATTCCTTCACCGTTACGTTCTGTGTTAATTCAGGAGCTGGAGAACCATCCGCATGACGCAGGTTCAGCAGGCTAAATTGCAGCGGGAAGCTGGAGCCATCTGGCTGGAAATTGGTTTTATACAAAAAGGTTCTGCCAAGTACAGGTGTATATGCGTCTACCTGCTCAAACCCTGCATTATTGCTGAGGTAATCTCTCTCCGGTGGTGCCTTTTTGCAGGACGAAATACCGCTTGCAATAACCCCCATACATAAGATCAGCCAGGATGTTAATTGATATTTTTTCAGCATGATAAAATTTTTCAGTGGGTTGAAAATTTAGAAATTACGAAGGCTGATGACTTCATCGATATGACGATTACCCGTAGATCCTACATATTTGTAGTGAAGTACAAATGCCTGCATCTCCTCATCATACCTGCAATCGCCATCATTAGCCAACGTTTTATTGGCGGATTGCGGCGCAGGCGTAATCGTCACCTTATTATCTGCCGCCACCTTCATACGGATGATATAGCCACTGCCGAGTAAATCGGCTCCCTCCACATCACAGGTAACACTGTCTATCGCGGATACCGATTTCAACCTGTCATACCAGGGACGATTAGTGCCCGTGGGAAAGAAGATGGTACCTGTAGCCAGGTAATAATCACTATACTTATTTTGCAGGGAAGTTGTTTTTTCCACGAATGACTTAAAGGCGAATACATGTGTTGGCTCCAATACATGCAATACCCCATTGGTGCATTGGATGTCTGCGGTGTTCACGTAAGAGAAAATCCAGTCTCTTACAAAACGGGAACCATTCAGGTCGCTGTACTTGAGCAGGTAGGCACCTGATTGTACCACCCCTTCTGTATTGGATTGTACTCCGTCCATATGCAACCTGCGCCGGTTAAGGGTACTTACATCTATCCCATCTTTTAATGAAAAGCTGGCAGATGTTTTATTGCCGGCAATCATGTAGCGTAGTAATAACGTACGCCATACAAAGGGAGCTACACTGTCCAGTGTGGCTGTAGCCAGCTGATGTGATTTACGGTATAAGTTCAGATTCTGCATGGCTACCGCAATACTCTGGTCTACCGGGGCGATAAAAGTGACCGCATTTTTCTTCAGCGTATCTGTCAGGCCGGCTTTGTCTATGATATAGAGCAGCGTATCAAAATTCTCCTTTTGTTTGCTGAGATAGTCATAAATATTGGCATTGACTTTCGTGGCAATCTGTCCGCTGCGATAAGTATTATCTTTCTTACATGCGCTATTGCCTAATATCATTCCTGACAACACACAGCAGCATACAATATGTTTTAAAGACATAAGGAACGATTTATTTTTTCCAGAAATTATTTTGTATCAGTGTGGGATTATTGGTCAGCGCACTTTTCGACACAGGCCAGAAAGCGGCGCCTTTATCTACATCTGCCTGGGACAGCGTGGTATACACCGGTATCTGTTTGAACTGCACCAGGTCAAACCAGCGCCATCCTTCTCCCAGCAGCTCCCTCCTTCTTTCTTTCAGGATATAATTCAACACTTCATTTCCATCTGATGAATCAAAATTGGCAAGACCACGCTGTGTACGGATCATGTTCAGATAATCACGACCATGCGGTACATCGTTGATACGTATGGCAGCGGCGGCACGTAGCAGGATAATTTCTTCATAGCGGAAAATGAGGATAGCTGATTCGTAGCTGCGTAAAACAGGTGACTGCACTACCGCACGCACTTTGATCTTGCTGAACATCGGCGCGGAATTATTGAAATTGGTAAAATAATTACCGCTTGCTGTACCATCTCCATTTAAAGAAAAGCGTCCATCACCGGGTTCATCGAAAATAGCCAGCACAGAATCTTTGGGTACGTATATGTCTGCTGTTTTCTTTGGTACAAATGGCTCGCTCAATGTCCAGTCTTCCGCATGACCACTCACAGAAGCCTCCTGGTAATCAGCAGAAAAGCTCAGGGAGAAAATCACATCCAGCCCTTTACCCTTAAATACGCCATCTTCCGCAGTAAGCTGGCTGGTGCTGGCTACGGAATAACCACCGTTGCCACTGTTATCCATCACCTCTTTACAATATTTCTCTGCCATCGCAAAATCCTGTTGCCATGCACCAATATGTGCCAGCAGTGCGTAACAGGAAGCTTTAGTGCCTACTGTGGAATGCCAGTAATCATCATTCTGGTTCCAGTAGTTGCCTTGTTGCTCCGGCCACTTGCCATCGTACCGCCAGGGCAGGTCAATGGCAGCAGCAGTGGCTTCATTGGCGGCAAAAGCTAAGATGGTCGCCTGCGGAGTAGCTGGTTTACCTTCAAAATACCCGGCAGCATTGCTGGTAATGAGTGGCACATCACCCCATATCCTTGCGAGATAGAAATAGGTAAGTGCTCTCAGGAAGCGAATGTTGGCAATATCCAGTTTCAAATCCTCCGCCCGGTAGCGGAAATCATTTTTACTGACCAGCGGCAATTTTTCTATACATAAGTTGGCCTGTGCAATTACTGCATAAAATCGCTGCCAGTCTTTCCATTCTTCCAGCGCGCTATAGTTGGCGTTTAAGTTATTGGACAGTACTGCATTCAGATCCTGTCTGCTACTGATCCGGAAATCACCACCACGCAACTCTCCATAGGCCATGAATGCGTTACTGTTTGCCAATGCGGCCCGCAATAAACCGTAGGTGGCAAATACGGCAGACCGGGCATCATTTTTCACCTGCCACATATTGGCTTCAGGCACCAGGCTGGTAACATCCGGGGAGAGTGTTTTCTTGCAGGAAAACAAACCACCCGTAATGGTCAGCAGGATGATAAAAGAAAATCTGATTCTCATGAATGCTGTTTTTAGAATTCCAGGCTAAAGCCCAGGGTATAAGTTTTAGGAATGGGCATGCCATAGCCGTTGTCGTAACCATTAAAGTCAGCCAGTTCCGGATCTCCCCCGCTATACTTCGTGATGGTAAAAAGATTATTCAGCGTAGCATATACCTTACATTGTGAGAAATAGCGTTTACGCGCCCACTTCCGGTCTGCAAGACTATAGGAGAGCGTAAGAGAGCGAAGCTTCGCAAAAGAAGCATCTTCCAGGAATAAGGTCTGGTCAGCCTGGTAAGGGTTTACATAACTCCATGGATTATACAGCGGATAGTTATTGTAGTCCCCAACTCGTTGCCAGAAGGTCAGCTCTTTCACACCAATAATATTGTCTACCCCTTCGCGGTTTACGAAGTCGAAACGACCAGCCATGCGTGCATTAATCAACTGCCGTCCAAGGGAGTAAGCAATAACAAAGTTCAGCGACACAGCTTTGTACGTGAACGTATTGCTGAATCCACCGCTTACAGTAGGACTGTTATGTCCTTTCAGCATACGGTCGTCATCATTGATAACATTATCGCCATTGAGATCCTGCCATTTCGGATCTCCTGCTTTAAAAGCAATACCATTGAAACTAAGCGGCTGTCCGCCTTTCACCGGGATGTCGCTGTCTTTCGTGTAGATGCCATTGTTTTGCAATAACCAATAACGATCTATTGGTTTCCCTACCTCCAGTCTGCGGTTACCGTAAGTAATAGCAGATAAATGATCCGGCAGGGCCAATAGTTTATTCTGGTTGGTTTGCACGATTAACTGTGGCTGCCAGGAGAAATTACCATGTATAACGTTGGCGGATATACTAAGTTCCGCCCCGTAGTTACGCACGTTCATGCCGTTTTTATTCGTTTGCTTATATCCGTATTCGGAAGGCACCGGTACTGCGACTATCAGGTTTTTATCTGTTTTGGAATAGATGTCTGCGCTGATGGTAACTTTATTATGCCATAGGGAAAGATCTGCACCTAGATCCCACTGGTCAGTATAGGGCCATTGTGTACCCCATCCACTGTAGCCTTTTCTGAAAGGAAGACTCAACGAAGGAATACCATTGTAACCGGCGATGTTCCTGTTACCGGACCAACCTATGTCCACTGTATAATAAGGCCCGTTACCGATGTTATCATCCAGGAATAATCTGCCTTGTCGTCCCCAGCTGGCACGTAGCAACAGATTACTGATGGTATTACTATTGCGTAGAAACTGCTCTTCCGATAATTTATAGGAAGCGGCTACCGTAGGAGATACAAACCAGGTATATCCATTGGCATTGATATTGGAAGATCCATCACTGCGGAGCAACATGCTGAGGTTGAGTTTTTTATTAAACTCATAGGTAGCACTGCCATAAAAGGACACCAGGTTAAAATTGACGTAATCCTTATAGCTATACACCATGCGACTATCGTAGGTATTATTTTCCGGATGGTCTTTATCTCCTACGCGAATGATCTTGATAAAATCAGACGGGCCCCGGTATCCTTTCGTATAATCGTACTTACGGTTATCCAGTTGTAAGGACTGTCCCAACTTCAGCGTGAGTGCATGTTTACCCTGAAAATTATCAGACCAGGTGAGTGCATTGTCTACCGAAATGCGCCTGTTTAGGCCGGTATAATAAGAAATATAACTATTGCCTTCATTGATACTGCCGGGGATAAAATAGTCGCGATTCTGATCATTGTAATCAACAGCCAGTAAAGAACTGAAGTTAAAGTGCGGCAGGAAGTTATAGTTTATGGCCAGCGATGCCTGTATCGCATTGCTTTTATTCTTATCTACTACCCTGTCGTACTCTGTATTATACTTTGTGAGATAGTCTTTGTTAGGAGGTAGCGGATCAGTAAGCGAAGGCAGGTATTCTTCTTCCGCAAAGCGATCACGCAGGGAGTGGTTGTTTTTGCGATCCATCAATGTGCCGCTGATGCTGGTAAGGAGCTGCATGTTCTTTACCGGTTCAATGTTTAATTTAAAATAAACATTGTACTTGTTCAATCCACTTTTGTCTGCTACGCCGGGATCGTGTTGTTCTCCTACGCCGAAGATGAAGTTCGACCTGGCGCTGCCACCGTTGATAGCTGCGCTGACGCCCTGCACCAAACGGTTCTGATAATAAGTATCATCCCAGTTAGCTGGGCCATAATAGGCGGCCTGCATGGAATCTGCGAGATACCTTGGAAATGCAGCCCACTGGCTGGCATTGGCATACTGTCGATAGAAGGGCAGGCGAAAATCTCTTTCAAACGCCGCATTGATAGTATGAACCATTGGTTTGGCAGCCACACCGAAATAGGTATTGAAAGTCACCTTTTGTTTACCTGCGCGTGGTTTACGGGTAGTGATGCGAATTACGCCGTTTACACCGCGTGGGCCATACATGGCGGTAGCACCAAAATCCTTCAGCACTTCTATGGATTCGATGTTGTTTACATCTATGGCAGCACCCATATTGATATTGGGGCCTGGCCGGGTGTAATCATATTGCTTGATATCAAACGCATAGGGATGTTCCATTACCAGCGGTACACCATCGACTACATAGAGTGGTTGTGCATAGTAGCTGCTTTTGGCGCCGGTTATTTGAATAGCGGTACCACGTATGATAGTGAGACCAGGCACGCCCGGTTCTCCGGTGTTGCTTCTTACTTCCACGCCGCTGATGCGTCCCTGCAATAGCTGGTCGATGCTGGAATAAGGTAATAATTTAACAGGTGATGCATCCATTGCTGAAATGGCTCCAGGCATGGTACTTCCCGGGATAAGGGAATCCGGCACCGTGGTGTTGCCATTTAGCGGGAGCGTTGTATCAATGGCATTATTAGTCATCCTGACTGTCTTCACCTGGCTATAAGCAGATGGAGTAGACAAAGCAGTAGCTAATAGCAGCATTAATAATGCTCCTCTGAATGCATGAGTGTACAGAGTAGTCATGCATAAAAATTTACAGGATCAAAAAAGAATGTCTGTCTGGATAAGAATGTTTAAACCGATGTTAATAATTGTTCACGTTTCACTAAACAAGGCTGATTCAAATATAGCCCGGCTGATAATACTTTGGTTGATAATGTCGATTAAATCAATGTTAATAATTTTACTAATACTAAACAAGACCCCCTCAAATATAATAATGAAATTTCAGTATTACTAAACTTATTTACGACCATTCACAGAAATACAGGGATATTTGTATAGTAATGCTAAAATAAAATCAAAATATGAATTTTCAAAAAAATAATCAGGCAAGCATTTGGACAAACAAATATTTAGCATAACTTAACACCACTAAACAAGGCTCCCTGATCAAAATTTACATCTCACCGTACTGCAAAAAATAAAATTATGCTTCAATGCTACCAACAATTGCTACGCCACACTGTGCTGTTTGCAACGACGATAGCCTTTACCATGGCCTGTAATAAGCCTGTCATACAAACCAGCACCGCGCCTGAGGGAAATAAAACAGCCAGCGCTCCACAAAGGAAAGTACTACTGATTGGTATAGACGGATGCAAAGCCGCAGCCCTGAGAGCGGCTACAGCACCTAATATACAAGGATTGCTACCACACGCGTTATATAGTTATGATGCATTAACACAACCACCTACCTGGAGTGGTCCGGGGTGGTCATCTATGTTGACCGGCGTATGGGGTAACAAACATGGCGTCAGCGATAACAGCTTTTCCGGCAGTAACTTTTCACAATATCCAATGATATTTAAATACATCAAGGCTGCCAAACCATCGCTGCGCACTATTTCTATTGTATCATGGCCTCCTATCAATGATAAAATCATCAACAACGCAGACATAGCTATTACTGCAAATGATAACGACCTGGCGGTGAAAGACAGTGCAGTAGCCCGTTTAGCCACCGACAACCCGGATGTGATGTTCGTGGATTTCAACGGTGTGGATGATGCTGGTCATACATTCGGATTTGATACCTCCGTACCACAATACCTGCAGGCCATCACAAAAATTGATGACTACGTAGGCAGCATCCTCCAGGCACTGGGCAAACGAAGTAATATTGATCATGAAGACTGGCTCATCATTCTCTCCACAGATCATGGCGGTATCATGAGTGGACATGGAGGTAATTCTTACGATGAACAAAACATCTTCTCCATTTACTACAATAAAAATTTCCAAACAAGAGAAGTAAAAAAGCCGCAAACAGCATCCACGTTTGTAAAATTCCTGCTGGCTGGCCAACGTGCATGGACCGGCAATCCCTTTTATAACTTTGATAACTTCTTACAATTCACCGTAGAGTTTAAAATGCGCAGCAGCGGACTTAACAGCGATCCGCCGTTCATTACCAACAAAGACTGGAACAGTGGCGGCAACAAAGGATGGGTAATTAATGTACGGGGTCAGAGCTGGAAGTTTAATGCAGGAGATGGCAGCAAAAGAGTAGACGTGAATGCTGATGGCGCCGCTCCCCTGAATGACAACAAATGGCATCATATAGCCGTTAGCGTTAACCGCGCCGGCCAGGTGAAACTCTATCAGGATGGTGCTTTCCTGAAAGCCGGCAACATGACGGGCTTCAGCACACTAGATCCGGGATCATCTATTAAACTCAGTATTGCAGATGACATCACCACCACCTATGGTAATGACTACGGCAATTCCATTTTCAACATCGCTGATGTAAGATTATGGAGTGCGGAACTGGATGCTCAAACTATCCAGGATTATTCAAAATGTGACACTACCATTACGGCCGATCATCCATTCTATTCCCGTCTCATTGGATGGTGGAAAGGCAATGAAGGCAAAGGTAACGTGATGAAAGATGCCGGTCCTAAAAAAGCAGATCTGCAACTGGAAAATAATACGCCCTGGGAAGAAACCGGTAAAGATATTTGTGGCAATGCAGTATCCAGTGATGTCCCTAAAATAGTGGATATCCCGATACGTATCCTTACCTGGCTGAATGTGCCCATTGATCCCGCCTGGGGATTGGATGGAAAGTTGTGGCAGTAACTAAAAAAATAACGCATATAGAAGACCTGCACCATCGTGCAGGTCTTCTTCTTTTCCGGCAATACCTACGTTACTGTTGCTGCAACTGACTTTCAAGTAATCAAGCTGGTTAAACTTTCGTCAATCTTTGCGTACAGCATTCGGTTGTATCATAGCTCATTGTTTTTTTTATATTTTTGAAAAAATCCCGCATATGAAGATTTTATCCCTACTACTTGTTTGCTCATTTTTCTGTGGCCGGATATATAGTCAGAATATAGATATCCTGCGGAAATCAGATACTTTACAACGCCAGGGGAAACAACGTGCATTCATTTATTGGAACAACCCCAGCGACACCACCGGGCTGGAATATGTAGCCACGCTATCATCCAAAGGCTCCGCAATGGGTGGCAGCTCACTTTGGGAATTGTGGATGCATGCCGGCAACCGATCCCGCAAGTTAGGATCCAATGTATTTATATTCCGCTCTTTCACTGACAGTGACTCCACCAAACCAGAACTGATACTCGATCTTTACCTGGCTTCAGAAGAAGCCCTCAGGCGGAACAGTGAGCGGGAAGAAAAGAATGTAGTCTATCTCTTTGGCAACAAAGGAAAGGTAATGCCAGTAAAAGTAAATGGAGAATCTATAGACATTCCTGCCAATGGTTTCCTGCACTATGAACTACCCGTTGGCACCGAACTGAAACTGAGTAAGGGTGGCGCTACCGGTGCAACATGGACGCTTAAAGGCGAAAATGAGAAGGCCGCTTTATATCTCTCCGTTTCAGGCTTTGGCCTGGGAGGAGCAGTTCCCCCTGCAGGGTCAGTTGGCTTGTCTTTCAACAGCGGACGCATTACAGAAATGAATCCTTATTTCGCACGCATGATGATGGATACGCAAAAAAAGTAGTGATCTCCTGTTTATAACAAAAAACCTTGCAGCATCAGTTGCTGCAAGGTTTTTTTGTTCTTTTAATTTCCGGTAGTGAGTCTGATTAATTTTTCACCACATCAATATCCTTCGTTGTGCCATCTGTATTAATCACTGATAAAGTAACCAGTACTGTTCCGGCAGGTGCTGCCACAGGATCACCACTGAACGCTTTTTTCACGGTCACCATCTTCGCAGTCTTTAAAACATCCGGCGCCACGGCGGTTCCTTTCCCGTTAGGCAGGAAACCATATCCTGTTTTAGCATCAAATCCCTGGTTAAATGCTTTGTAGAAGAAATCAAGACAGGTATTATAACCAGCAGGCACGCCTACAGTTACTCCTCCCACCACAAACTTAACGTTTGCCTTAACGGGATTAATAGCAATGATAATACTTGATCCCGCGGCAAAAAGACCAGGCTGCGCTTTTGTTTTCAACAGCACGGAACTTTTATTCGCGCTATTGGCAAAATAGCCATCCAGGCGAACGGTATCTTTTGTATATGATAATACCCTGAAATCGAAATCAAGCAGCCTGTTTTGTTTCAGATTTGCCAATAACTTACTATTATGAAAAGTCAGGCTCACCTGAACCGGGCCATTAAAATCAAACTTCCCTCCTCTCTCTTCCTGATAGAAGCCAAGCGAATTAAAATTCTCATAATTAGGCAGCAGTTCCAGCACCCAGTTTTTATAATCCAGGTTCCTGGGATCGTCAAGTATCTCCCGGAGGTCTGCATCCGATAACCCGGCGAAAGCGTCTACCAGGCCCGCTGCAAGATCTGCTTCATCGGTGGTAAGCGTTCCGGAAAAATACAGTGACGTGAGATCCGCTGATATGCCATTTGCCACAATAGAATAAATATTCGCTGTCGAATCCTTAGAGAATTGCAGTAATAAACTGGGAAATTTGTTGCCGACAATACTTACCGGCATATCCCAGGCCCAAACTACATCCTGATCGTCGGTAAGATTTTTGAAGGCGGCAATTTTATCGCCATCAAAAGAATTCTTGTTATCCGGCGGACGGCTATAGTCCCGGTCTTTCTGGCAGGAAAGCGTAGTGAGAATGAGCAAGGCTGCAACCATAGCCACCAGCCTATTCGTATGAAAAACTTTATGTAGTGTGTTCATAAAAAAGCATGAGAAATTAAAAAATAATTTACCGTAACCCCTATTGTTCATATCTCCTTTTCAGAGCAATAAGCCGATCTTTCACCGATTGTTTGGTTAAATGATCCCTCAGGGCCGTAATAGGAATTCCCAGGTTGGCAAAATATTTTGTTACCAGCTGATACTTGGTCCTCGTGGCATTATTAGTCAGATACTTGGTTTGCATTTCTGCATCTGTTTTCCAAATAATCGTCTGTACATAGGTAGCAAAGTCTTCATGCTCATTCTGCATACCGTAAGGGATAAAGAAACCTTTGGAGATGGCGGTAGTCAGAGATACATTTCTGTACTGGTCAGATCCACGCAGATATTCCGTTTTAGCGGGTTTTTCAAATCCCACAGGAATCTGATGTTTACTGTCCAGGTAGTGTGTATATTCATGATAAATAAACCCAATCAACCCGGCATCGTTCGGAAAACTGGTAGGTGCGGCATCATATATAGCACGAAGAAATGCAGCGTCTTTTCCGGGTGTGCGTAACAATTCACCAAATGGCGACAAACCGCCCAGGGTAAGCCTGTTAGGCTGGATATTACCTGCCTGACCAGCAGTGGATTCACCAAAACTTTCTGCCCCACCGTAGTTCATACCGTTACCGATCAACAAAATACGAACAGGCGTTTCTTTCTTCGCGGTAATACCAGGGCCGCTGATGGTGTCCATGGCATTGAAGAACAATTCCTCCATCAATTCTATGTATGGCAATACATCTCTCTCTTCAGCAGGATTGGCAACCACATTGGGCGCGTAAGCAAAACGGTTCCATTTATATTCAAAAATGACCCCGTATTTATCAAAGATGGCCTTCTGCTT
This sequence comes from Chitinophaga sp. 10T418, assembly GCF_056394125.1. NCBI lineage: Bacteria > Pseudomonadati > Bacteroidota > Chitinophagia > Chitinophagales > Chitinophagaceae > Chitinophaga > Chitinophaga sp. 10T418. Next base: position 67,129 of record NZ_JBFTHG010000019.1, on the reverse strand, counting down.
CACACCAACAGGTGTACGGGTATCAAATACCGGTGGCGGATCCACTTCTGCTGTCAATGGATCCTCTTTTTTACAGGCGCCCAATACGAACAGGATGCCGGTTAGTATGCAAATGATTATTTTATTGTTGTACATGGGAAATAAAATTAATGCTGATAAAATATTCATTAAAGTCCCGGATTGCGCGTGATTTCTTCCGTAGGAAGCTGAATCACGTAATCATCTGGCTTGGTTCCATCAATCTTGTAGGTACCTGAACGTCCCACATGTGTTACCGGAATGTTATGCCGTCTCATATCAAACCAACGCATACCCTCACTGGAAAACCGTATCCTTTTTATCAGCAGCAGGAAGTCGATAGCTGCTTTACGCGTGGCCAGCGTGCTTAATTGCGCAATTTTGCTATTGGCGGTGGCAGTGGAGAAATTCTGGTTCTTGATCAGCAGTGTCAGGTCGGCTTTTGACAGATCGGTAAGACCGTTATTCTTTTCGATGTCTGCTTCTGCTCTGTTAAATAACACTTCATCTACTGTCAGCAATGGCATGTTTCCACTCCTGGTGGCAGTAGGCTGAAAGATCATTAGTTTCTGCGGTACGAAATCCCTGAACAAGGCGCTGGTAATGATTACATAGTTATTGGCATCATCTGCACCATTGTCGCGCATCACCTGGGCTGCCGGATAAGGGAACATCCCCATCCAGAAGTAAGCCATCAACTGATAGGTATTGCTTGCCATCATGATATAGGCAGGATTGCCTGGATTAAAATAGCTGTTTGAATACTGTGCATAGTCAATGATGGATGACCTTAGTTGGCCAACATTCAATGGTACATTGCGTCTCTGGAGTAATTGGGTTGAATATTTCAGGCAGTTATCCCAATCCTTCTTATTCAGATATACTCTTGCCAGCAGTGCGAGAATTGCTTCCTTACTAAAGGTAAATTGCGGATTACCTGCTTCTGTATCATTTACTAATGTCAGTGCCTTTAATAAGTCCTGCTCTATTACTTCATATATCTTCTTAACACTTACCTTTTTGTAAGGGGTCACCGGGGCTCCGCTATACGCTTCTACAAAAGGAATACCTTCATCTGCATCAGCAGTAGCAGGATTATACTGTTTCGCGAAAAGGTTCACCAGCATATAATTGCAATAGGCTCTTATTCCCATGGCTTTCCCTTTGATAACGGCAATCGCATTTACTTCCGCCGGACTATTGGGCTTATATTCATCTGCTTTTTTGATGATCAGCAACGCGTTAATAATATCATTATAATATCTTCTGAAAGCAGTCACCGGATTAAATCCACTACTCAGAAAACGGGTGGCGGGCAGGGATTGTTTGATGATGGAATATTCAAAAATCGGCAACAACTGCTGTACTGCATCCTCCACGTTATGTCCTGCCAGATCTCTGAAGATATAATCATCAGACATGATGTCTGTAAAATGATGGTCGGAATATGGATGGATCTGATTGAGCGTTTTCTCCATATCCGAAATAGTAGTAATCAACGTTCTGTTGTCTACCGGTTCTTCCAGAAATTTGGTACAGGAGGGCATGGTAACTAACACCAGGAACACCCCTGCCATTATGTATTTGGAAAAACGGTGATTAATTTTATAAGTCTTCAACATGGTATTCATTTTTAATTGATGGTTGACTTCCTGTCGTTTTTAGAAAGTGGCAGACAGGCTGAACGTAAAGGATTTAACAGGTGGCATATTAAGACCGGTCAACAATGTTTCCGGGTCCATACCATTAAATCTTTTAGAGGCAAATACCGCCAGGTTAGATGCTTCCAGTCCTGCAGTAAGGTTCTGCATTCTCAACCGTTTCGCAAACTTCATAAAATTATACTGCAGTACGATATTACGAAGGCGCAGATAAGAGGCATTTATGGTACGCTCATCAGACCTGTTATAGGTTTCGAATGTAGACTTATCAAAGAATCCAAGATTGACGTAGTCATTGATATCATCGCGCAATAATAAGCGGGGAATATTGGTAAATGCCTCATCTCCTTTGGCGCGCCATCTGTAAGCGAAGTCACCATTCGCATTTTTATCATCGCGGTAAATGCTGCTCAATCTTCCGTCCCGGTAGTAATCTGTTTTACGCACTACGTGTCCGGCATTAAATACAAAGGACACGCCCAGCATAAAGTTCTTATACATAAAGTTGGAAGTAAAACCACCGGAATACATTGGGTCTCTGCTACCCTGGTAAACAACGTTGGCGAGATTTCTGTCGCTTTCAGAAAAGCCCAGCACCGTTTTACCGGCAGCATTGCTGTATTGCGCCAGACCTCTGTCATTTAATCCGGTAAACCTGAAAGAATACAATCCGGTAAGTGGCATACCCTTTAAAGGAAAACCTTCCCCAACAGAAGCATCGAATACAGAAGGATTATTACCCTGGTAATCGGATAATACAGTATTCTTATTGTATCCCACATTCACCATACCGGACCAACTGAAGTCGCCGGCTATTTTGATCGGCCGGATATTCACGGATGCCTCAATACCTTCATTCTTCATGTCGGCCCAGTTAAATAGCTTGGTCAAATAACCAGAAGAAGATTGTACCGGTTTATAACCAACGAGGTCAAAATTTTTCCTGGAATAATAGTTGAATGTAACGTCTATCGCATCTTTCAATGTCAGGTCTATACCTGTGCTGAACATATACTCTTTTTCAAATTCCAGGGCCGAATTCTCTGATTCGGTAATATCCACGCCGGTGGCGTTATATGCAGGAAAAGAAGGACGAACGATGTTCGTGTAATAAGCTACCAGGTCGGGGCCTCTGTAACCGGCGTTTCCTCTCAAACCATAAGACACCMGTAATTTTCCGCTGGAAACAACATTATTGAGTCCATTCATAAAATGCTCTTCTCCGAAATTCCAGGCACCACCAATCGCCCAGGTAGGCAGGAATTTGTTGCGGCTGGATCTGCCGGATACGTTGGTCGCATCATTTCTTAACGACGCATCAAAAATATACCTGCCTTTAAAGTTGTAGGAAAGACTGGAGTAATAAGATACTGCGTTCCGGGTAAAGTCATTCACATAGGTAGAAGTACCCTGTAACAGGTTCCTTCCTCCATACATCCGCCTTTCATCATCCGGTAAGTTTGTACTTACCAATAAGCGCTCGTAAGCCAGTGGAGAAGAGGCGAATGTTTTGCTATCGCTTCTGTAACCATAGTTACGTCCGAAGTTGGCGCTTTGTTTGTTTTGCGTTACTTCCATACCACCCATCAATGCCAATTTATGATTCTTGGTTTCAATAGCGGTCCAGTCTAATTGTCCACGGAGAGTATAATACTTTGCGTTGATCGTTTCCTTGTCGAGGATACCTCCTTCCGGCAGTACGGTCTGCGGCAGTTCATAAGAAGGAGATCCGGGCTTTTTATACAGGCGGCTATTTGATTCCAGTATCCGGAAGTCATCGGCTCTGAACTGTTGTGCATAGTTCGAATGCTCGGTCATGATTTCATCCAGCGAGGAATTGGTAAACCTGGTATTAAACAAGGTAGAAGCCTTTAATCTGGGGGTGATCTTGTACTCCAGGTTCAGTTGTGCCGCAAAGTCGGTGCTGCCAAGGTTAACATAGTTATTATCTATTTCCTGCAGGATGTTGAAGTCGGCATACCCCTTTTTGTAGTATTCCAGTTGCCCGTCATCGTCATAAGGTCTGGAAGCCCTGCTGGCATCTCTTGCATAGAGGAAAGGATTTACCTGGGTACCGGGCTGGCGTTGCTCCCTGCGGGCATATTTCAGCATAATTTCCGAAGAGAACTGATTGGTAAACTGAAAGCTGTTGACCAGGTTGGCAGTATATCTTTTCGCAAATTCCCCTCTCGTTTTTCCCGGGTCATCGTAGTAGCTGAAGGAAAGGCGGGTGGAGCTTTTTTCACCGCCCTGGCTAAGGCTGACAGAATGTTGCTGGGTGAAACTGTTTTTATAAAGCACATCAAACCAGTCGGTGTTAACGGTTTTCAGGTCGCGTACCATTTCACGGTATTGTTTCTCAGTGATCTCGCGTCTGTTATAGCGGTTTTGCAATTTTAAATAAGGGCCTGAAGTTTCTGCCGAAAAGTTCTGTAACAGACTTTCATAGATGGTGCCCAATTCGCTGTTGAGTTCTATCTGATCTTTAGAATTAAGTACATCAAAATCAAGGATAGAAGGTTTTAAACTGTAAGTACCGTTGAAGGTATAGTTCACACGCAGGGGGGAATTTTTTCTGGCGCGTTTTGTACTGATAACGATTACTCCATTTACCGCACGCGTACCATACATGGCAGTAGCCGTAGCATCTTTCAGTACCGTAATGTCATCAATATCCTCAGGGTTTACATTGGATAATGCGCTGGCGAGCAGGTTCCTGGCATTACCTGCATACAGTTCAGAGGGAACGATGTTGAGTGGTGCTTCCAGCGGCACCCCATCCAATACCCACAACGGTTCATTGATACCGCTGATAGAGGCGCTTCCCCTTACCCTGATTTTGGGTGCGGTACCAAATACAGCCGACGTATTCTGAATAGCTACACCGGCCACCTGCCCTTGCAGCATTTTATCCAGCGTACCAATGCTGGCCACCTTAACATCTTTGGCCTTTACGGAGGTCGCAGCGCCCGCGTAATCGATTCTCCGCAGTGTCTGGTACCCGGTAATCACCACTTCATCCATCGCCTTCTGATCGGCCAGCGTAATCTGGATGAAAGTAGCATCTGCTGCAACCCGATACTCTCTGGGCTCATATCCAATCATAGATACTATCAGTACCGCACCGGGAGCAAGGCCATTCAATACAAACGTACCTTTCTGATCTGTTACTGTTCCCTGGGACGTTCCTTTCACCTTAATACTGGCGCCCATAAGCACTTCGCCTTTTGTGTTTTTCACCATTCCCCGCAGATCAATTGCGGCGGTATGCATGTTGGCATACCCGACCCTCTCATGGCCGGGTACATTGGCCCGAGAACTGCCAAACACAGTACTGCTGCATAGCAATTGTGCCAAAACTACACAGCATAGGCCGGGAAATTGTGTTGTAGATTTTCTCATAAATTCCGGATATATTTTAGTATAAGAATGAATAGGTAAAGAGGTTGATATGCCGTGTGACAGGGCAACAGAACAGCATAACCTTAAAATAATAGACATAGCTCCGCCACCCGGGCTCATCAGCCCGGAAAATTTGCGCTGGTATCACTAAGTCGTCAGGTCTGGTATATCCTTATTCAGACGCAGCTGTACGGGATCATATACACAAGTCCGGAATTGGATTTACTGATTGTTGGGCTAAAATGTTCATGCATTTTGGTTGACATTTAAATCAATGAATAACGAATATAGGTTTACGTATTACGCAAAAATTCTACTATTTTATGCCGGCGAAACACCTGGCAAAACTGGGTTTACACACTTTGTGCTTCAGGCCCAAAGGACAGATTGCTTAAAAAAAAGTGCAGGTACATCAGAATTATGATGAACAGGCAACTTAGATCTGGTTGAAATACTACAAGAATTGGGTATGTAACTTTACTACATAGGCCATAGGTTTCTTTGTAATTAAATATACAAAAAGGAACGCAATTGAATTTACTTTTATTACAGCAGCGGTAAAGGATTCTTAAATTCCAAACCCTGTTTCCGGTATCAGAACTACCATTTTTTCACTGCCGGTTTAATGCAGGAGCCGCCATTGAACACGACCAAATATCGCATCAGTATGCCCTTATTGGGCAGGAGACCCATTGTGGCGAGAGGAAAGCAGGAAGAGTTATTTTTACGCGTATTATATTTATCAAGATAAAAAAATGTACATAAAAGGTCATCTGTCGGTCCCGGAGGGGACCTCAGTAGCTGATAATAATTGGGGGTGGGAAAACAGGAACAACGTGCTTAACCAAATACATCATCAAAAAAACAGACAAACAACAAAGGACATTMTTCAATGTCCTCTATTGTTTGGTAAACGGATAAACGCTAATACATGGATGAATGATTACTGTTATATTCCAATTGGTGGATGATTGTTTGAAACGTACATCCAAAATACGGAACCATGTATCCTTTAGAATGGCGGAAGGAGTTATGGCAACCTTTTTCCACGACTAGCGCATGCTGGTTCTTTGACCTGATAGATAACGAAGTTTTAAAGTAGCATGTTAACTCCCCTCTTCATTCTATCAATACGTCAATTGACGTACCTGGCCATTGAATAAAAATTTAATTACATATGTTTGGATTCGGGAGCCACAGCAGCAATTCATTATTGCTGTTTTTCTTTTTCGAAGGTTCCTTCCTGGTGGTTGTATTCAATGATATTTTTTTTCTAAAATGGTAAAAGGTGATCGTTTTGGGCTATTTCAGGTATAAAAAATCGCTCAATTCATAGCAAGATATAAGTACTCCGTCAATGGTGAAAATGCCATTTTATAACTGCATTGAAAACAAAACAAAGTGCATCCTCAGGGGCATTTTTCGATACATAACCGTTTGCTTATATGTTTATTCGTATATTTATCGGGCGAAAGGGCGTTTTTACGAATTTTATAAGAGTAGCGGGCCCGGTAGTAAAAACATTCGTTCCTATTAAGCATAATATGTTCCTATATTTTCGTTATTTTAATAGTCATCAGAAAGCAAACCCGGTAGTGTGCAGACTATTAATACTATTCCTACTATTCCTCGGTACCGCGGCATATTGCCAGGAACCATCACATACCCAGTATACCATTAAAGATGGTTTGCCCGGGGCTGTCGTATATCATGCGCTCCAGGATAAAAACGGCTTTATATGGTTTGCGACCAACCAGGGCGTGAGCCGGTTTGACGGCAGATCATTTAAAAATTTCTCCAAAGAAAATGGCCTGCCCGACAACGAAATCCTCCGGCTATACCTCGATAGACATAACAATATGTGGTTTATCTCCATATCCGGAATCCCCTCGGTATGCTATAACGGCACCATACAAAGTTTGAATGATTGCAAAGGTGTTTTCTCTATCACGGAAGATCTCCAGAGCGACTCTATTTTCCTCAACGCCAGTAATACACAGGGAGTCAACCTGCATAGCGGTCGTTACTCATCGCTCAACAAAACCGGCGCATGGCGGTTTACCTATCAATCTTTCGGCACTGGATATGCCCCCTGCTGGATTCCTCAACTGAATGCATCCTCCGAAAAAAAAATCAATTTCTACTTCTCGCTGGCAGATTACGATAACTATAAAATCACTATAAAAAGTAATACCAAAACCACTACCTGCACCTTCCCCTATAAACGTATGGATGGATATTTCCCCATCAACATAAAATTCCTGCATACCTTCAATCCCAGGAAAGGATCACTCCTATTCCTCTCGGATGTCTTCTATGAAGCAGATAGCCTGGGACTAAAAAAAATCTGTACGATTAAGTCTCTCCAGCTGGAATATCGCGACATAAACGCGATTTTCTGCGAAAATGACAGCATCCTGTGGTGCTGTACCAGGAACAGAGGCCTCCTCAGGATAACAAATTTCCAGTCCCCCAACCGGAGCATCAAAACTTTTTTCCCAAAAACTTTCTGCACATCAATATTAAAAGACCATGAAGGGGGGTATTGGGTTACCACCTATAACGATGGCGTATATTACCTGCCCAATCTGAACGCATACTATTTATCAGGGTTACAGAACCTGGCAGCTAAAGACGTAAAAACCATCAGGGTCATTGATAAACAACGCGTGGTAGCTGGTTTTACAAATGGAAGCATCATCGAAGTCAACCTGGCCGATTTAAAAAGTAAAGCATATTCCCGGTGGAACAACGCCAATACCAACAACCGGATCATGGACATCCAGCCCTATGGCAAAGATCAGCTGATGATCGCCAGCGATTACGGTCTTCATACACTTAGTTCCCGTGATATCTGTAAAACAGTGTTCCTGGGTATCAGTTTAAAGGGGGCTTTTGTGATGCCTGATACCTCCATCGCGCTTGCAAGCGGTTCCTGCATCTATATCTATAATCCCTATAATAAGACCGCGAGAACCATTTTTTCCAATAGAACTACCTGCGTCAGCGGAATGAACAACACCCTATACTGGGGGGCTCTGAATGGTGTATATGCCTATACCAATGATTCACTCCATTACCTGGGGAAAAAATATCCGCAACTGAGTGGTATCATCAATCGTATCAACATTGCCCCGGATTCAGCTATCTGGATCTCCACCCAGCAAGGTGTAAGCATATTAAAAAACGAACACCTGACTACTATCGGGAAAGAACAGGGATTAGTGAGCGATATGTGTAAAGATGTCCTTTTTGAAGGCAATACAGCGTGGATATCAACCGACCGGGGGATATCCCGGGTAGCTTACCATTGGGACCACGATACCCCTGTTTATACAACTTCCAGCATCACAGAAAATGATGGCCTTATTTCTTCAGACGTAAATCAGATTGCTATCAGTGGCCAGTACATATGGGCGGCAACTGCCAGCGGCATTTGTTTTATCTCAAAAAATTCGGCTTCACACAACATGCTGAATCCTCTCATCAATATTAATACCGTGGTAAGAGGAAGTGAGACGATAGTGCCCTCAGACACCATTGCCATAGATTATAAGAAAAATAAACTACGCATAGAACTATCCGGTATCTCTTTCCGGAGTGGCAAACAAACCACTTTCGAATACAGATTTAAAAACCTGGATAGCAACTGGGCCAGTACGGCTACTGATGTACTGGAATTTTCGACTTTACCTTTTGGCATTCATACCTTTGAAGTACGGGCTGTAGACCGTTGGGGCAATAAAAGTAATCCGGTTAAAAGAATGACAATTTCTGTTATACCTCCATTCTGGAAAACATTCTGGTTCATTTTATGTACTTATCTTTTCACTGCCATCCTGATAGGCTGCGCTGTTTATATTTATTTCCGGATACAACAGCGTAAGAAAGATAAAGTATACCAGATCAAAAAAGGAATGGCCGAATTAGAAATGAAGGTACTGCGGGGACAAATGAACCCCCATTTCATTTTTAATTGTTTAGGATCAATACAACATCATATATTACGCGCCGATACCGCAAATGCCAATTTATATCTATATAAATTTTCAAAACTGATAAGAAATATCCTACAATATAGCATTGCTGCCGACATCACGCTGGCAGAGGAATTAGAAATTCTGGAACTCTACCTGGATTTGGAAAAAGTACGCCTGGGTGAACGGATGAACTATGTGGTAGAAGTGGCTGCTGATCTCGATCCTACGGATATCAGCATCCCATCTATGATCATTCAGCCTTATGTAGAGAATGCAATTAAACATGGCATCACCCCCCTGGAGGATAAACAGGGGAATATCATCATCAGTTTCAGCAAGGTAAATAATTACCTCGTATGCACGATTGATGATGATGGTATTGGCATGAATGCCTCCATAGCCGCTCACAAAACCAGTTTCCCCGGCTATATATCGTTAGGTACCGGTATTACCAAAAGCCGTATCGATATCATCAATGCTATTCAAAAAGATAAAATATTGCTGGCAACATCGGACAAAGGAATAAACAACACTTCCGCACACGGTACTACTGTTCGTGTATCGTTTCCGATATTAAATGATTAGTTATGACCATACAAACCATTCTGATTGAAGATGATGAAAAAAACAGACAGGTAGTCAGTGACCTGATCAAGCAGTTTGCGCCCGATGTGGAAATATGCGGAACAGCAGGCCATGTTAAAAAAGCAGTACAACTGATTGAAAATAAAGCACCACAACTCGTTTTTATGGACATCCAGATTGCTGATGGTACCGGCTTTGATGTGCTGCGTAAATTGTCTTCCCGCAACTTTGAACTGATCTTTATCACTGCATTCGACAACTACGCCATCAAAGCATTTAAATTTGCAGCCGTTGATTATTTACTAAAACCGCTTGGTATGAATGAATTCAAAGATGCACTCGACCGGGCAAGAACCAGAATAAATGAAAAATCCAGGCATCAGCACATCGATACCCTGCTGCACAATATGATCCAACAAAGTAGCCAGGACAGAAAAATCAGTATCGCTACGGTTACCGGGTATGAATTCATGGATCTGAAAGACATCATCTGGTGCCAGTCTGAAGGAAGCTATACTATTTTTCACCTGGCCAATAATACCAAAATTATTTCCTCCCGCAGCCTGGGATACTATGAAAGTCTGCTCAGCGCAAATAATTTTTGCCGTATACATCAATCCACTATCATCAACCTGCGCTTCATCAAAAGCTATATCAAAGGAAAAAGCGGATACGTAACCATGTCAAACGGCATCAAACTGGAAATTTCCCAACGACGCAAAAATGATTTTCTGAATACATTATAAAAGATGGCAACAGCAAACCATCCCACATCATCTTTACATCGCTGATGTAATAATCGGTATCCATTTACGGATAAAGGCCTCGTCTACCCAACCTATCCAGCTAGCCTGCCCATCAGCAGCCTCTCATGAGCAACGGTAAATGCCCGCAAGATCCCTCGCCGGCTTGCAGGGCCCTCATTTCTTCCCCCCAAACCATACCGCCTGATTACCCGGAACAGGATGGTACAGGATGATCAAAAAGAATTAGTTCTTTATTTTGCTAACACTTTCTTCGCAAAAAGTAATAGTAAATTAAAAAACCAGTAGCAACCAAACATGTTATGTAAGGTGTAAGGAAACAAAATTCTTCTTTTCCTTCACTGCTCAAATTAGACGCGCATTGTGCTGAATCGATTTATCAAGGCATTTTATTCATCAACAACCAATAATCTTATGTAGTACCACTATGCAACCAATCAATATGCAGTGATGCTACTGGCTTATCGTCGGCAATCTTATCATTCAGCATCAGGCATGCTTTAATCCTATTGTCGGTTTGACTTCCGGCAGCTTTTGTACCGGCGGAAATGCCGGTAATGAGTTGCCATCGTTCCAAACCGACCTGGAAAAGGAATGCCCGTTAACATCCGATCAACCAGAATTCAATAGCACGGTATTATAGAAACAACCGTATCCCGGTACTTAAAGCAACACAATAATCATTCACTCTTTTCAAACCTGTAAATAGCTTAACGCTATGAAGAATTCTACGTTCAGAAAGAAAACATTTTTTCTTCCCCTATTCTGGTATGGACTATTTAACAAGCGGCACTTCCTGATAACTGCGCTGTTATTATCCGGGGGCCTTTCATTAGCACAGCAGCGTGTCATCATTACCGGTATCGTTGCTTCGTCAGACGATAACTCCCTTATCCCTGGCGTAACAGTACAGGTACTCGGCACCAAAAAAGGCACCACTACCAACGAAAAAGGTAAATACTTCCTGGAGGCCAATCCCGGCGACTCCCTGGTGTTCCGTTACATCGGCTTTGTGGAAAAGCATGTGAAAGTAGGTAACCAGTCCACCATTAATATTACCCTGCAGTCGATATCCAGTCAGCTGAAAGATGTGGTGGTAGTGGCCTTTGGTACAAAGAAAAGAAGCGACATGGTAGGATCAGTCACCACCATTAAACCATCGGATCTTAAAATACCATCCAGCAATCTCACCACCGCACTGGCAGGCCGCGCAGCAGGGGTAATCGCCTTTCAGCGAAGTGGTGAACCTGGCCTGGACAATGCACAGTTTTTTATCCGCGGTGTTACCACCTTCGGGTATAAAAAAGATCCTTTAATTCTGATAGATGGGGTGGAATTAACGACCACCGATCTGGCCCGGTTGCAGGTAGATGATATCTCCAGCTTTTCTATCCTGAAAGATGCCAGTGCCACCGCCCTGTATGGATCAAGAGCAGCAAACGGCGTGATCATGGTCACCACCAAACAGGGCGCTGTTGGAAAAGCCAAGCTGGCTTTCCGCATAGAAAATTCACTCTCGGCGCCTACCAAAAATATTGAGTTGGCCGACCCGGTGACCTATATGAAACTGGCCAATGAAGCCGTACTTACCCGCGATCCCCTCGGCGCACTTCCCTATAGCGAAGAAAAAATAGATAATACAGCGGCAGGCACCAACCCTACTGCTTATCCCGCCAATGATTGGAGAAAGCAGATGTTTAAAGACTATACCATGAACCAGCGGTTAAACCTGAGTGTGAGTGGTGGCGGTGGCGTGGCYAGGTATTTCGTATCCGGCGCTTATAACCGGGACAATGGACTCATGAAAGTAGACAACCGGAATAATTTCAATAACAATATCCGCTTAAGCAGCTATAGCCTCCGCTCAAACGTGAATATAAACCTGACGAACAGCACCGAAATGGTCGTTCGCCTGAGTGGCAACTTCGATGATTATACAGGCCCGGTAGATGGCGGCGCCAGCATGTACCAGAAGGTGATGAGATCCAACCCGGTACTGTTCCCCGCGTATTACCCGGCAGATGAAGACCATAAATTTGTGAAGCATATCATGTTTGGAAATTATGATGAAGGACAATACATAAATCCTTACGCCGAAATGGTGAAAGGATATAAAGATTATTCCCGCTCCCTCATGCTGGCACAAATTGAACTGAAACAAAACCTGAAATCCATCACCCCCGGGCTGGCAGCCAGCGGCATGATCAATACCAACAGAACGTCTTATTTCGATGTAAGCCGTTTCTACAATCCTTTCTGGTACGAGATGGATGCGTATGATAAATTATCTAACAAGTATTTTATTACCAATACCAACCCCAATGATGGTACGGAGTACCTGGGTTATAGAGAAGGAGATAAAACCATCAGCACCTCTCTTTACCTGGAATCAAGATTGAATTATGATCGCTCATTTAATAAAAGCTCGGTGAGTGGTATGCTGGTATTTATGTTACAAAACCGGTTAAATGCCAATGCAGGAGATCTGCAGCAATCGCTCCCGTTCAGGAATGTGGGATTATCCGGCAGGGCCAGTTACGACTATGATAAACGCTATTTTGCAGAAATCAATTTCGGCTATAATGGGTCCGAACGTTTTKATAAAAATAACCGCTTCGGCTTCTTCCCGTCCGTAGGACTTGCCTGGACCGTATCCAACGAAAAATTCTTTGAACCATTTAAAACAGTCGTCTCCAATCTGCGACTGAGAGGCACTTACGGCATCATAGGAAATGATGCAATCGGCTCCCCGCAGGACCGGTTCTTTTATTTATCGAACGTAAATATGAACGATGGTGGCAGAGGTGCTGCCTTTGGGCGTGATCCGGGGAATATGTACCAGCTGAATGGTATCTCTATCTCCCGTTATGCCAACCCGAACATTACCTGGGAAACTTCCAAACAAAAGAATGTTGCGTTGGAACTGGGCCTGTTTAATAAATTAAATATTACCGCTGAATATTTTTCCCAATACCGGGATCATATCCTGATGACCCGTACCATTCCGGAAGCCGCCGGTTTCGCTGTGCCTGTCAAGGCCAATGTGGGTGTTGCCACAGCAGGAGGCGTTGATATTTCTATGGACTATAAACAGTTTTTTAAACAGGATTTCTGGGTGTCTGTAATGGGCAACTTTACTTATGCCACCAGTAAATATAAAAATTATGAAGAACCAAAGTATGATGAATCCTATCGCTATCATACCGGTTATTCTCTTAACCAGACATTTGGTTATATCGCGGAAAAATTATTTGTAGATGATGCCGAAGCCGCAAACTCGCCCAAACAAAACTTTGGCCGGTATGGTGGTGGAGATATCAAATACCTGGACGTAAACCGGGATGGTCAGATCACAGAAGCAGATAAAGTGGCCATCGGTAATCCTACCGTACCAGAAATAGTATACGGTTTTGGTTTCTCCATGGGATATAAGAATATAGATTTTTCTGCTTTCTTCCAGGGATTAGACAATGAATCCTTCTGGATAGATCCGGAAGCTACCTCTCCTTTCGCTTCCTATAAATATGCTGGTGAAAACATCAACAACACACTGCAGAATCAACTGCTAAAAGCCTATGCCGATGACCACTGGTCAGAAGATCGCCAAAACGTATACGCGCTTTGGCCCCGACTCAGTCCTGATATCAGCCGGAACAATGCACAAACCAGCACCTGGTTTATGCGCAATGGCTCATTTCTGCGGTTGAAACAAGTTGAACTCGGCTACACGCTTCCCAACAGATGGCAGAAGAAATTACACACCACCACCTGCCGCATTTATGTTAATGCCACCAACCTGTTAAACTTCAGCTCATTCAAATTATGGGATGTGGAAATGGGAGGAAATGGCCTGGGATACCCGGTTCAACGGGTATTTAACATAGGTCTCAACCTGAACTTCAATTAATAACAACCACCTGCCGGCAATGTGATAACCGGCTGTTGTTAATAACGTAAAATAAAAAGCACCATGAAAGATAATATAACGATAAGGGCGCTCCTGTTATTTATTTTATTCGCATGTAATTCCTGCGCGAAATTCCTGGATGTGGTACCGGATAATGTGGCCACCCTCGACAACGCCTTTACTACCCGCATAGAAGCGAAGAAATATTTATTTACCTGCTATTCCTATATCCCCAGGAACGGTGACCTCGGTGACGATCCTGCCATGGTAGGCGGCGACGAATTATGGCGCTTCTCTACTGAAGGCGGCTTCTTTAGCATGGCCATGGGATTGCAGAATGTAGTGGGACCGCTGGGCGACCGATGGGGATTCTATCTCAGGGCCATCCGCGACTGTAATATCTTCCTCGAAAATATCGCCAAAGTACCCGATCTGAAAGAGGAAGAAAGAAAACGCTGGATAGCAGAAGTGAAGTTTCTAAAAGGCTATTATAACTTCTACCTGGTAATGATGTATGGGCCCATTCCTTTAATGAAAACCAATGTGCCCATCAATGCCGATGGCAGCGACATCAAACTGTCCCGCTCACCGGTAGACTCCTGCTTCGATTATGTGCTGCAAATGATAGACGAAGCCACCCCCGACCTGCCCGCCACTATTATAGACCCTGCCAATGAACTGGGTCGAGTTACCATGCCTATTGCGCTGTCTGTAAAAGCAAAAGTAATGGTGTATGCCGCCAGTCCCCTGTTTAATGGCAATAGCGATGAAGCCGTACTTAAAAACCGTGACGGTACCCTCTTGTTCAATCCCACCTTTTCCAAAGCAAAATGGGATGCCGCTGCGGCAGCTTGTAAAAAAGCCATAGATGCCTGTCACCAGGTTGGCATGAAACTCTATAAATACCGCCCGGACTTTCAACAGTTCAACCTTTCTGATACCATTATGACCCAGCTAAGCATCCGCAATGCATTTTGTGAGAGATGGAACAGCGGCATTATCTGGGCTAATACACAAACCAATTCCACCGGCTTTCAGCAACTGATCACTACCTATATAGATCCGGGTAACCGGGATATCACCGCTGTGAAAGGCCAGCTATCACCGCCCCTGCAGATGGCGGAACTGTTTTATTCCAATCATGGTGTACCCATTGCAGAAGATAAAAGCTGGGATTATGCCAATCGCTTTAACCTGAAAGTAGCCGGCGAAGCGGATAAATTTCATGTGTGGAAAGGCTATACCACTGCCTATTTAAACTTTAACAGGGAACCACGGTTCTATGCTGATTTAGGTTTTGATGGTGGTCTTTGGTACGGACAAGGGCGTTACGATGACAAAAACTACAACGACCTCTTTTACCTGGAAGGTAAATACAGGCAAAGAAACGGTTTTGGTAAACCTGGCTACGGCTCGATTACCGGCTACTACCTGAAAAAGGCCGTTCATTATCAGAACGTAATAGGAAGAGGAAACGACTACTCTATTACTTCCTATTCCTGGCCTATCATGCGGTTATCCGGTTTGTATCTTTTATATGCCGAAGCATTAAATGAATCGCAGGGGCCGGGCGGAGAAGTGAATAATTACCTGAACCTGGTACGCGAACACGCAGGACTGGCATCCGTTGAAACCTCCTGGTCTACCTGGTCCAACAATCCTGTTAAATACACTTCACAAAGAGGCATGCGCGATATTATCCACCAGGAAACGCTGATTGAGCTGGCATTTGAAGGCCAACGCTTCTGGGATCTCCGCCGCTGGAAAGAAGCACAATCCGTGCTCAACAGACCGATAAAAGGATGGGATCTGATACAGGAAACAGCGTCTGGCTACTATCGGCCCAAAACGATCTTCAATCAAACATTTGCATTAAAAAATTATTTCTGGCCGATCAGTGAAGGTTCCCTCTCCACAGATAAAAGCCTGGTACAAAACCTTGGTTGGTAATATCACCGGATAAAAAATAAGGACATGAAACAACTACAGTATATCATCGTATTCCTCTTCCTCTTTGCTGCCGGCTGGTCCTGCAAAAAAGAAAGCAGGATAAACTACACGGATGGAAATGCCCCCGCCCCTGCCCCCGTTACCAATGTAAAGGTGACCGTAAGTCCGGGCGCTGCTATACTTACCTACAAACTCCCCACAGACCCGCAATTGTCTTATGTAAAAGCAGTATATGAAATGCAGCCAGGTGTTTTCAGGGAAGCTAAAGCATCTTATTATACCGATACCCTGCACCTGATTGGATTTGGTGATACCCTCGTACATAAAGTGCAACTATTCAGTGTTGGCAAAAATGAAAAAGCATCGGCGCCGGTGGAACTGTTAGTGAAACCATTACGGCCACCTGTGCTCTCTACTTTTTCTTCTATCACCATGAACGCTACTTTTGGCGGCATACAAATATCTTTCCGGAACGATGCCAAAGATAATCTGGCCATCGCACTGATGCTGGATTCTACGGGGCAAAACACCTGGACTACCGTAAACACATTTTATACCGGCGCGCCATTAGGCACCTATTCTGTAAGAGGATTTGATACCACGGTTAAAAAATTTGCGGTCTTTGTAAGAGACCGGTGGAGCAACAGATCTGATACCTTAATCAAATCCCTGAAGCCTGTTTATGAAGAGTTAATTCCTAAAACTACCTGGAGCGCACTACGCCTGCCTACCGACAGTTGGTTACAGGCGGAAGGCTACAGGCTGGAACAACTGTGGGATAATAATATCCGCAGCATATTTGCATCTACCAACCAGTCTGTACTACCACAGTGGGTGACGATCGATCTGGGCAAAAAGGTAGTGCTAAGCCGCCTGGTGGAACATCAGCAGGAAGCCGATCACTTTTATGCAGGTTCTGCTGTCAAGAAATTTGAAGTATGGGGTTCAAATGATCCCAGTCCTGATGGCAGCTGGGAGCACTGGGAACTGCTGGGTAGCTTCAACTCTTTTAAACCTTCCGGACTGCCTTTAGGACAAACAACGGAAGAAGATAAAAACTACGCCTGGTTTAAGGGCGAAGATTTTTCTTTCAATCGCCTGTTGCCGGCAATACGTTATATCCGCTTTAAAACCCTGGAAACTTACAGTATGTCCGGACAGGTGGTGATGGCAGAAATAGACCTCTGGGGACAACAGGTACCTTAACATTTTTTTTAAATTAAAAAGAAGCAGATGAAAAACATCTTTTATTATACCTCGATAATATCCATCATGCTGGTGATGCTGACCGCCTGCAAAAAAATGGACAGTACCTATAAAAACTTTGTAGTACCGGATGGCATTGTTTATCCCGGGAAAGCGAATAGTCCGGTAGCAAATGCCGGCCGTAACAGGGTGAAGATTTCCTGGCTGAGAGGCGCAGATCCAACCCTCACAAGTGCGAAGATCTTCTGGAATAATTATGGGGATTCTGCTGTAGTAAATATTCCTCCCACCGGAGATACGATTAGTTACACCATTAATAATTTACCGGAAAAAAGTTATTCGTTCGTCATTAAAACCTATGACACCAAAGGACGTGTTTCTGTACCGGTAGAACTATTTGGTGCGAGCTACGGAGAAGTATACCAGTCCAGCCTCCTGAGCCGCCCGGTAGATGCAGGTATCCTGTATGCAGATTCCATCGTAGTGAAATGGGGTGGGGCTGATATATCAAACGGCGCATATGCTACAGATGTAAAATATATCACCGTGGCAGGTATTACGCAGGTAAAGCGCTTCCCGGCCAGCAATGCAACATCCACTATTACGGATATGAAAGCCGGGGTAACCTATCAGTACCGGACAGTTTACCTTCCTGATTCATTAAGTATTGATACCTTCTATACGGACTATGTAACCAGTAAACCCTTTTTATTTAGTCCTAAGAACTGGCGCATCATAGATTTTTCCAGTCAACATCCCGGTGATGAAAACCTCGTTGCCAATGTCATTGATGGAAGTCCTAATACACGCTGGCATGCATGGGTAGGTAATTCCAGCTATCCGCATTTCTTTGTGGTAGACATGGGCATACTCCACACCATTACCTCGTTTACATTATACCGGAAAACAGATGATGACAGAGCCTGTGACACCTTTAAGCTGCTGACAAGTACCGATAATGTCAACTGGACCGATCTCGGTACTTTTAACTTCAACCGTACCATTAACGATGGGCAATCCTATGAAATACCCACTCATCCCACCGCGAGATATTTTAAACTCATCGGGTTGAGTGGTCCTCAGACTTATATTGTTTTAGGAGATATCAGTGCGTTTGGTTTTTAACAGGGATTACTGATACTAAAAAGGCTGTCATCTTACCGTTGCTGTGAAAAAATATGCAATGGTAAGATGACAGCCTTTTTATTGTTTCTCTTTCGTCGCCTGCTTTCTTTTTACTTTATCTCTTTCATTACTTCCTGAACGATGGTCACCGGCCCCATTAAACCGGATTCAAGCAGCGGTGAGTCTGCCTTATAAGGTTGATAACTGGCGAAGGTATGCCTTCCACTTGTGCGCGGCTGATTTTTCAACAGCCATTGCGGCCACTGCTCATTCACTACCCCATCAAATGGCTTTTTCTCGTCTCCGATTAACCGGTTAGGCCAGAGATTGGCCACTTCGATGATAAGCTCATTATCTTTTTCTTTCACCACATCGGAGATATCAATTCTCCAGGGAGCTGTCCATAACACGCCCAGATCCTTTCCATTTACGATAATCCTGCCCATATGCTTTATGTTCCCTACATCAAGATACAGCGGCGATACGCCTTTCATTTTATTGACTGATGTCAGGTCAAATTTTTTGTGGTAAGATGCGATACCCGAATAGTATTTAATACCCTCATCACTATTTTTAGTCCAGTCTGATAATTCGTGAAATACCGTATGTGCCGGCCCTCCCCATTTTGGATCGAAATATACCTCCCATGAACCATCTAACGTCAGTAGTGTACTGAGCATCGTCTCTTTGTGAATCCCGGAGGGTAGCCATTTATTCTCTTTTGAAAATAATAAAAAGCAACTTTCATAAGCAGCTAACTGCAAAGGAACAGTGGTGCTATACTGATCCATTTTAAATTCATACAATGGACTTATCTTTCCGGTAACTGCGTTCCATAATTCAGGAGCGCCTTTTATTGTTCTAAACTGCGCGAGTATCTTAATGGGCTTATCGGTGGTGTTAGATACAAAATAAAGATCCCGGTTTTCTTCGGTTCTATGTGTATATCGCACCGGCCCATTGGCCTGAAAATCTTCCTGCAATCCTTTTGACCTTAATATGGCGGCAGTTTCTTCGTAAAAAGGATAAAGATGATCCATCTGTTTGCTGATCGCTCCTCCCCAAATCACCTGGCCTTTTCCATAACTCCTGTAGGTTATTGCCATGGGTGGATCCAGTGCACCCCATATTGTTTTACTTAACAACACCACTTTACGATCGCAATCCGGATAATCCACCAGGCTGGGAGACCTTAATGGCGGGCTCCCCACCACAGTAGCTCCCTGCTTTATCAGCTCACCAATTTTAGTAAGTAGTTGCGGCGTCATAGATGAATAGGCAGGCAAAACCAGTAGCTGATAAGTAGCTCCACCGGGGAAAACAACCTGGTGCTGCTTCACGGCAGCCTTCATTAATTGTCCCGGAGAGCAGCCATCAAAATTGTACCCCCTGCGGTCTCCGATCACATCACCCAGAACAGCCGATGCCGGCGGTACGAAAACAAGTGGTGATCCCTCGGGGGTAAGATACAATACATCCGCAACGGTACGTCCTTGCTGTAAAAGATACTGACAGCGGCTAACGTAAGTATGATAAGCATCTGCCATTGGCCACCAGGTCTGACTACGGTCCCAGTGAACACCATATGGTCCCATTGTGGCGCCAGGTTTAAGCGAGTCCGGAAGAAACTGATTCTGGAAAGTATGATAAACGAAACGATTGATACCAGCCGCAAATGCCCAATCACCCTGATTCTTCATAGAACCCGGATATTGTTTCCATGCTTCATTGTCCTGGGCCGTAAATGCTTCAGCGGGAACAAGGGACTTGCCCATTACATGCGCAATAGAGGTAGCTTCAATAACACTATAGGTAGCATTAAACCCAAAACCTTTGCTCCAGAATTCAGCCATCGGAACATCTGCCACCGCCCCCAGTTCCAGGTCTGCTGTTGGATTCATATCATAGGGTTCGATAGATAAAGACAACTGGTGGCGATGGGCGTAACGCTTAACATGCTGCGCATGATTTTCCAACACCAGTTCCTGCGCAGTCTGACGGAGGTCCCATAAAAAGCGTTCACTTTCTTCCAGGCTCCCAACAATATTACCGGAATAAACCGGGAAATATTTTAGTGGGTCGTAGCCTCTTCTCTTCCTGAACTCTTTTCTAAAGTTTGACGTCCAGTTTTGCGCGCCCATCTCCCAACTGTCCATATGCAACCGCTTTAATCCACCCCTCTCCTGCTTTTGTATGGCACCAATCTTATCCAACAGCTTTCCTACATAAGCATGGAGGTGGTTGTTTAAAGCAATGGTATCAAACTTGTCTGATTCAAAACCCAAACCAGGAACAGGTGCGGGACGGGTAATTGCGCCATTGTTTCTACTGCCGAAGCGCATCACTATCCATTTACCGGGGGGCGGCGACCAGTTGAGCGTCCCATCTGCCTGCATTTTATTAGTCAGATCCAGGATTTCATGCTTTTGTATCGCTGCATTTTTATGATCCGCTGCATCCGAAGGAGACGAAAGCTGCGGTCTTACGGTACCGGAGCTGTAAGGTGCCCGGTAATAAAGTGCCTTTTCTTCATAATCAGCTATTGATGTTTGCTCTTCTCTCAGCGGGAAAGCTAAAACGGCTACATCTTTATAATAATTCAACCAATCTCTCTTCACTTCAGCGGTTAAATTTCCTTCTCCAAAAAACGGTGGCTTAGGCATGGGTACCGGTAAAACAATTGGCTGATGATCTGTTGTGGATACCGTCACCCTGCTGGATACCAGGTGCTGCATTGATTCCGCTGCCTTCACCCAGGGCCCTCCACTCCCCGTCCATCCAGGTCCAATGCCCAGTGTAATTTCTATACCTAAACGGCGTGCTTCTTTTTCAGCATGAACAAAAAGTGATGTCCAGGAATTACTCAAAAAATCAACAGGGCCTCTCGGAATACCAACATTCACTTCCAGGAAAATCAGGTTACCTATACCTGCTTTCTTCATAGACGCAAGATCCTTTGTAATCGTTTCTGCAGACATATTACCGTCCATAAAATACCAATATACACCTGGCTTATATGCATCAGCCGGACGAATAAAACCAGCTCTTAAATCTTTTACCTGCGCATCTGCATGCAACAGGATGCAAGAGATATAAAGAAAGCTTACGAGGAATTTCGCTGTCATGCTTTGTTGATTTGTTGATCTCACAGCAAAGGTACTCAGTGGCTTAGGCTATAAATAGCTATATTTGACATTAAAATAGTTCAATATGGTATTACTATTTTAGGTTACACCATCAGGGAACAACTTACCCGAATGAGCGTATGATTTCAGCAGGATGTAAGCCCAAAAATACGCTATGTATTTTACCTTTTAACGCGAATAGCTTATGAACATTGATACTATCATTGACAATATATATCCGCTACCGGAAAAATCAAAAGTCTTACTGAAAGAAAACATCCACGAAACAACCTATCCGAAAGCACACGTTCTATTTAAAGTGAACACGATCGTATCAAAAATGTACTTCATCAGGAAAGGCATGGTCCGGGCATATGCCAATCCGGGTGATGAAGACATCACTTTCTGGTTTGGAAAAGAAGGAGACACCATCATTTCTATGAAGAACTATGTTCAGGATGAGAAAGGATATGAAACCATAGAATTGCTGGAGCCGTGTGAACTGTACGTCATTGATACAGAGCATCTGCAGCAACTTTTCGGGGAAGATATTCATATCGCCAATTGGGGGCGGAAATTTGCAGAACAGGAATTAATAAAAGTGGAAGAGCGTCTTATCTTCCGGCAGTGCAGAACAGCGATGGAACGCTACAAAGAACTGATGGCCACCAATCCCGAATTACTGCAACGGGTACAGCTTGGCCATATCGCCTCTTACCTGGGCATGACACAGGTTAGTTTGAGCAGGATCAGGTCTGAATTGAAATAAACCACTTAATTTTTATCATTTGTAAAATTTTTATTGTCCGTGACATGCGAACTTTGCACTTCTAAAGTCAATCGTCATGAACTGGATTATTCTAATTATCGCCGGCTTGTTTGAGGTAGCGTTTACCTCCAGCCTCGGAAAAGCAAAGGAGTCAACAGGCACAGCCATGTATCTATGGTACGGCGCTTTTTTCATTTCATTAATAGCGAGTATGCTTTTACTGATGAAAGCCACACAAACCCTGCCCCTGGGAACCGCCTATGCCGTATGGACAGGTATCGGCGCAGTTGGTACCGCCGTGATGGGTATCCTTATCTTTAACGAACCAGCTCATTTTTGGCGGTTGTTCTTTATAGTAACATTGATAGGTTCTATCGTTGGTCTGAAAGCGGTGTCGCACTAAGCAGCTCCAGGATAATATTTGATATACCCGGCTATGTATACCCCGTAAGTATTGGGCATACATAGCCGGATTACATTAGTGACGTGACAAAACAGTATTTATCTGCTGATACAATACCGCCTTATCGCTTGGACGAAAAGCCTTGCTTACAGCCAGCTTTCCGTCTTTATCGAAGATGAAGTACTGCGGGTAATATTCCGCCTTATCCTGGTTGTCTGCCAGCAGCTCTTTCCATAATGGCGCGATAGTTTGCCTGTTTTTGCGGAAATGTGTCCCTTTTAATCCGTTTACTTTGATAAACTCTTTCCAAACGGCATCACGGTCATCTTCATCCATATCCAGGTATACAAACACCACGTCTTTATTTACAAATGCGGATCTGAGTGCGGGAATATGTTTCAGTTCTTCTTTGCATGGTCCGCACCAGGTGCCCCAAACATCGAGGTAAACCACTTTACCTTTAAAATCCTTTATAACATCATAAACGGATTGTACCTCCTGCTTCACCACCTGGATATGCGTATCTGATTCATTCTGGGCCAGCAGCTCCTTTAATGTATTCACACGCTGATCAATCACCCGATTATACTTACTTGATGGGAAATGCATTTTAAATGCTTCAGAAAGCAAAGTAGCCTGTCGCAGGTCTTTATCATCATACAAATTTACTATTTGCTGAAATGTATATTGTTCCGTAACGGCATCAGGGAAGTTATGGATGCTGCCTATCCATCGCCAGTATGGCTTACCATATTTTTTTACAATAATATTGGCGCTATCAAAACTGATCCGAAAATAGGGAATGGGTTCATCCGGTTTGATGTTCTCTTGTTTGATCTTTAAAAAAGCTTTGGTTTCCAGGTACCTGAGATAGTTGTTGGCAAAAGAGTAGTACTGCGGCCCTGCCGGAAATACCTCCGGCTGAATGGTGCTGTTATCAAAAACGCTGAGGATGATACTATCTATGACTTCCTTGTTATTCACCCGTGTTCTGGCAAGGTCATTCAGGTAATTGTAAGTAATATACTTTACTTCTGATGCCATCAGTTTTTTGTCCGGCTGTGAAATATCTGAAGCATTGATACGATTAATTTTCTCATCACGCTTTACCAGATAAGGTTGAATAACTGTAGTATTCAGTGCTGCAAAGGAAAGCTTCCCAACATCATTTTGTGCAGATTCGTTCATAAAAGAAGGCGATTCGTTTACGTCAATACGCTGCAGCAGTTTGTTCTCCGGCAAAGCACTGCCTGATATCAGTTCCAGCTTTTTATCCTTTTCATCAAGCGTCACCGTCAGGTGCTTGCCACTGGTAAGCAACAGGGAATAAAATTGTTCCTGGAAAATGAGGGTGGCAAATTTCCGGCTTTCAACAGGTAGGGTAATGATGAATTTACCTGTTGGGGA
The DNA here is from genome assembly GCF_056394125.1 of Chitinophaga sp. 10T418. Lineage (NCBI taxonomy): Bacteria > Pseudomonadati > Bacteroidota > Chitinophagia > Chitinophagales > Chitinophagaceae > Chitinophaga > Chitinophaga sp. 10T418. The sequence goes on along the minus strand of NZ_JBFTHG010000019.1, from coordinate 42,827 downwards.
GACAGGGACAGCTATAGTGTTCTCTTTATGAAAACCATATACCAGTGGAATATTAACTGATATCCCGGCTTTGCCGGAGTAATTCAGGATCCTTCCTTCTAACTTAAACTGGGCAGATACCTGTATCCCAATAAGAATAGATAACAACAGGGCCATTCGTTTTTTCATGCATCGTATTTTAATTACAATACAATGATATGCCCTGTATAAATCTATTCTTTCAAATGTGATGAATACATTCGAAAATGTGATGGATCATGAAAATGATCATCTGAAGGAGGCATCACCGTTAAAATCCGCGCACTGTTCAGATCATGGGAAAGTGAGACCAGGAGATCTATCTAAAAAAGAGGGGACCCCAAAAGGTCCCCTCCGGAATAATAAATTTTCAATACCTGAATTTCGTTATGGTTACCATCTTAAAGTCGCCAGAACATCTTCATCAGTATCATCATTAGGATCGTTTGGATTGGGCAGAATATGCGCAGTTAAGCGATATTGATCACCTGCATAAAAAATTACCGATGTTGTTCTGTAAGTACTTTCGCCGGGGAATGTAGTATACCTCAGCCACGTACCCTTTGTCAGGTTCTCAATAATAACATATGGCTGCTTTACGTCGTGCCATAATGGAATATTCAATGTCAGTGTTACCGTTCCATTAACAGGCGCTATAAACACAGCACTTCTGTAAGGATCATTTGGCAGATCATCTTTTTTAGCGGCAACAAAAACCTGCCCTGTTGCTTTTTCCTTTACGTCTCTGTTTTCAACCGCCGCGTCAGGTGTTGTTTTGTTGAGCAGCTTAACTGCATTCGATTGCGCACTTAAAGTAAAAGATGCCAATACGGCCATGCACAGGGAGAGATGTTTTACAATGTTTTGCATTTTGTTCGGGTTTTATTTTCGGATAATTAATAGCCATCTTCATCTCTCACTCAAAAGTCTTGATGTCAATAGGTTTCGGAAGGCAGAACAACTGGGTCGGTATACGCTGCGTCTATTTCTCTGTTCACCTGCTGCGGTAAATATAGTATTAAATCCATGTGGTACATCCGCAGTACTATGGCATAATGATTTATTAATGTGACAAAGAAGTGCTCATCACGGCAGAAACAGGGGATTCGCCGGGAAAATAACGAGTCAAAGTAATCAAGTCCGGGGGTTAATACATATCATCCGCACGTTCTTCCTTTTGCTTCTCTTTCACCGCATTAAATTCCTTCAACCCGATGTAGGCATCCACGACATTGAGTTTAGGCCTGCCTACAAAAGCGCCCATGCTAATGCTGCATTTCACGAAGTATACTTTTCCCGGCCGGATGTCTATTGACACTTCATCACGTGATTCTGTACGCGCAGATATTTTGGTAAGACCTGCTTTACTGACTTTAACGAGGCACCTGGAATTGTTCTTCGCACGGCATACAACGGAATCATCCAACATTACATTATAGGGAATAGCAGCCCCCATAGAAGATCGGGAACGATATATATACAACAGGGCATACGAAGCGGTATCCGGCAGCAATGTACTCAGGATGGTATCCAAAGCCTTGATTTTCGCGGCCTTCAGGTCGGAGAGATTGGGATAATAGTAAATTTCTCCAAACAGACGGTAACAGGTGCTGAACCCATCGGGAGATTTCAGCTCGGTGATCCTGACAATATTGCCACCTGCTTTGATGGCCTTGGCTTTCGCCTCCTCCAATGTATGCTCATATCCGCAGTTCATTTTAAAACCGCCGTCAGCTACTTTTACACTACCCACTTTCCTGGCGCCCTCGGGCACAATATCTTCCTTATTGATAATTAATACCTCTGTAGTATCTGAAAAGCTGCCGGCATGAACCGGCATGTAAATACTGAACAGGAGCAGAAATGCGATGACAGATGTTGAATATAGTTTCATGCGTACAGGGATTGAAATGTTGATATAGTCTGATAATTACCGGCGCATGGTGCTGCTTTCCGGAAATACAATATTAAGAAATTATAGGTAACACAGCGATGGATAATCCTATCAAGAGGTGGAAAACAGAGTAAGTATACATTCAAATGGCCATGAACCATAATAATGCAAAAGACACGGAAACGCCTAGGTAGCATTATAAAAGAAATAAAATACCGGTACCGTCCATAATGGTGTCGCAAATCTCCCGAAGAATGTCGCGTATAGGGTGCATATCATCTATCTAATCAAAGTATTTTTGCTTTACAAAAGCTTCTTTGCTATAATTTTATTTGATAAAACAACGATAACAATAGTCATCACTATAAAACTTACAAGATGAAAATCATTGTTTACCTCGCTACTTCCGCTAATGGAATGATCAGTAATAACAGAAATGTACCGGATTGGCTATCGCAGGAATATGGACAGGGATTCATGGCCATCAGTCAACGTACGCAAGCCGTCATCATGGGAAAAACAACTTACAACATCCTGTCGCCCGATTACCTGCCGCTAAAAGACAGCGGTTCGTTGGTGGTGTTAACACATGATACCAAGGCAACACCCTCCCAATCCAATGTGTTATTTACCAGTGACAATCCGGAAAAAATCATTGCACAACTCGCCGCTAAGGGGCATACCGAAGCGGTAATTATTGGCGGCACACAAACAGTGGACGCATTTGTTAAAGCAGGACTCGTAAATGAAATCATCCTGGTAGTAGAGCCTGTACTCTTTGGCAAAGGACTACCGTTAGTGAATGAGGCGGATTTTGAATGTAAATTGTCGCTGTTGGACGTGAAGAAATTAAACGACAATACCATTCAATTGCATTATGAGGTGAAAAATATCCTGATTTAACCATTGCTACGGTCATTGAAATTATTGCTGATGGACGTTCACGATGTGGCAATGATAGTAAAACCTATCGTTGTCGCAACAAAGTTGCAATAATAAATAAGAAGAAGGAAAATCATTTTTCAGATCTTCTGCCTACTATAGACTAAAGAAAATAACGAATAATGAATGATGATCGTACCAGGATAATTAACAATAGAACACCGGAATCAGCGGCCATGGTGGCAAACGTAAAACGAGCGATGGCCATCACCAGTAAGCTTAACCGCTTAACGTTCGATGATGCAGCTGAAATTCGTGCACTGTTTAGTGAACTAATCGGTAAGAAGGTAGATGAAGGCTTCCTGCTGCTCCCTCCATTCTATACTGCCGGCGGTAACGAAATCTGTGTCGGGCATAATGTATTTGTTAATCAGAACTGTACTTTCTATGACCTGGGCGGACTCGACATCGGCGACGATGTACTGATCGGCCCAAACGTAAGCATCATCACAACAGGCCATCCCCTTAGTCCTTCGCAGCGCCGCACCACCACTATCGGAAAGCCCATCGTGATTGAAAGAAACGTCTGGGTAGCAGCCGGTGCAACCATCATCGGCGGAGTAACCGTAGGCGAAAACTCGGTGGTAGCGGCGGGCTCGGTAGTTACTAAAAACGTGCCACCGAATACCTTCGTCGGAGGAAATCCGGCGCGGGTTATTCGCTCAATTGGCGATGACTGAAAGAGCATCCCTCAGTCATCGCAATCAGACAACAAGCGCTTTGCATAAGACATTTTTTCATGCAATGTTCATTATATAATAATGAAAAAAACCAAGGTGAATTTCTGCAAAAAAGTAGTTAATATAAGACTAGGGAACCGTTGGGTGAAGCCCTAATTTTACATCCGGAAAGCATGTACTCAAAGTAATTATTTTTTAAGGTATCCGAAAGGAATGTAAATACATCATATTTAAAATTGCCATCTTATGACTATCCCTGCATGATTGTTTGATAACTAACCATCGTGCATTTTATACCCGTTCAAAATATCCATGTACTCATTTTAAACAAATCAGGAATCTACCCTATTTTAAAACCGGGCTATCTACTGCCATGCCCGGGAAAATAATTCTATAGCATACACCATTATGAAAACGAATCAACAGATTGCGGCGTTTGAACACATCGCCTATAATTGGCTGAGCAAGATTGGCATTAAAGTAAATCAGCGTTTCATTACCCAGGAAATGCAGTCCCATCCTGATTATCCATCCCTTGTTTCCCTCATCGATTTTCTGGATTTGGGTAAGATGGATTATGATGTAGTGCAAAGTGATCATACACATATTAGTCAGTTCAACTACCCTTGCCTGGCCCATGTTATGGAAGACAGTGGCTCCTCACATATGGTACAGGTAGACACCATCAACGATTGGCATCACCAGGAACAGTTAAAGAAAAACTGGACAGGCATCGTACTGTTGGCCGGTAACAGGCCAACATGGAGTTATGATGAAAACACCCGGCTGATCAGGCAAAGTCGTTCCATAAAAGCATTATCTGTTATGGCTGTTTTAATATTGCTATCAGCCTTCGTGTACGTAACTATTCCTGCTTTCAATCCAATAAATACAATATGGGGACTACTGTCGCTCACCGGCTTGGTAATCAGCGTAGGCGTGCTTTCTGTAGAAATGGGCATGCAGGTAAAGGCAGTAAAAGAAGTGTGTAATTCAGTAAGTCCTTCCGGGTGCGATGCCGTACTAAGAAGTAATTACTCCAAAGGAATTGCAGGCATTTCCATTGCAGATGCCTCTATATCTTATTTCATAACACAATCCGGGTTTTATCTTTTATCCAACTGGCACCCTGCATTATTACATACTGCACTGCTCCTGTCAATACCTGTAATAATGGTAGCCGGACTAAGTTTATATGCCCAACAATTTGTACTGAAAAAATGGTGTATAATTTGCCTGGGGATAGTGGCCGTAATTATTGCGCAGTCTGTACTGGCTTATCTGTCTGTAGATCCGGTTATTAATAGTTTCAGGATATCCGCTCCTTATGTCATCTCTTTCTTTCTGGCACAGGCAATAGTATGTTATTTTCTCCTGGGGCTAAAAAATTTCGTAACGAATATCAGGGAAAGGTTGATGCAGGCTACGGAGTTACGGAGATGGAAAAAAAATGACTCGCTTTATCTATATCAATCAAACCAAAGACCTTATGTGGATTGTACTACCTGGGATCAGGAACTGATGTTGGGTAACCATGAAGCCCCGGTACAAATAACAATAGCCTGTAATCCATACTGTGGGCCATGTGCCACAGCACATAAGATMATTGATGAACTATATGAAACCTATAAAGAAATACTTTGCATAAAATTCCGTTTCCTTTTCCCTATCGACAATCCGAATAATGACCTCACAATAGCTGTGAAAGCTATTTTACAAAAAAACATGCATATACTCGGTGATGAGGAACGCGCCGCTATGTTGTCTGACTGGTTCAAATGGATGGACCTTGAAAAATGGCAGCTAAAATGGGGCCCGATACCTGATGTAAATGTAGATGACCTGTTGAAGGCACATATCTACTGGATGGACAACGTAGCAAAAGTAAAAGGTACCCCTACCTTTTTTATTAACGGACGTCAGCTGCCACGTAATTATGTCATACGCGATATGTTTCCCCTGATCCCTTCATTGGCAGCGTCTTTCAGCGCTACGGTGGAACAGTAAAATAAAATCAATCTATCATAAACTAAGTTGTGAGAAAGACTGCTTCTCACAAGTACCATGCTGCAATTTGCAGTCTTGCAGCATATTATTTCTCTTATATTAAAAAAACGAAGAAAAATGGAAACAAAGCATTCATTTGGCAAAAGCCTCAACAGAAACGATTTAAGAGCCATCAATGGTGGTGAAGCAGCAGATATCAGCTGTTCTTTATTTAACGCTGACTGCGTACCTCCGTATGGTCCGAGTGGCCCTAATGGTAACAACTGCGGTTACGCCGGCCCGTCTAACTTAAACTGTTTCTGTGCTTATGCAGGTAGCTGCCAGCCTAACAGATGGTAAGTAAAACCTGGTGATGATTGTGAAAGGGGCTGATGTAAAGTCAGCCCCTTTTTCAATGCTATACTCCACAAAATATCTTCAATCCAATTGCATGAATTTCTGGCGCAAGTTATTTCAAAGATCATTGTCTGCTAAAGATGATTTAACTTATAGAGAGCGGTTGCTGGCATTGCGTAACCTGCCACCATTCTTTAAAATGGTGTGGCAAACCAGTCCCTGGCTTACTATTATCAATACATTACTACGTATTGTACAATCAGCAGTACCATTGGCCATGTTGTATACAGGTAAACTGATCATTGACCAGGTAGTATTACTGAGCCGTCCTGAAGCCCATCATTCGCAGCACACCTTATGGCAATGGGTAGCGCTGGAATTGGGGCTGGTGATATTGTCTGATTGCATGGGAAAAGTGATCGGGTTAATGGATACTTTACTGGGGGATTTATTTGCCAACAATACTTCTGTTAAGATCCTGGAACATGCATCCATACTTGACCTGGATCAATTTGAGGAGGCTACATTTTATGATATGCTGGAACGTGCGCGGCAACAGACCGCAGGACGTACGGTATTATTATCACAAACATTAGGTCAGGTACAGGATAGTATTACGATGGGATTTCTTATAACAGGATTGGTCATATTTAACCCCTGGCTGATATTGCTATTGCTGATCGCTGTTATACCCGCTTTCATCGGCGAATCTTATTTCAACAATAAAATGTATGCACTTTACTTCGGGCAAACATCAGAACGCCGGGAGCTGGATTATATCCGCTTCCTGGGCGCTAGCGATGAAACCGTCAAAGAAGTAAAAATATTCAGCCTGTCCCGTTTCCTGATAGACCGTTTCCGTGATTTATCCAACAAATTCTACCGCGACAGTCGTAAATTATATATACAACGGACTTCCTGGAGCGCTGTGTTTGCGCTGTTGGGTAGCGCAGGTTATTACGGGGCCTATGTGCTCATCATCTTCCGTACCGTCAATGGCCAACAGTCAATTGGTGATCTCACTTTTATGGCAGGTTCTTTTATGCAATTGAGGGGCCTGTTACAGGGCGTTTTAGGCAGGTTCACTACGATTATGCAGGGGGCAATTTACTTACGCGATCTGTTTGATTTTCTGGCAATCAAACCACGGATGAGCATAGCTGCTGATCCACGACCATTCCCCCACCCTATTCAATATGGTTTTACCTTTGAAAATGTAGGTTTCAAATATCTCAATACCGAGAAATGGGCTAACCGTCATCTGAACTTTACATTGCATGCAGGTGAAAAACTAGCACTGGTAGGAGAAAATGGCGCCGGCAAAACGACACTTGTGAAATTACTGAGCCGGTTGTATGATCCGACAGAAGGCCGCATTTTATTGGATGGGCACGATCTGCGGGAGTATGATCCTGCTGAATTGCGGATGCAGGTAGGTATCATTTTCCAGGATTTTATTCAGTACCAGATGAGCGTTGCACATAATATCGCGATTGGCGATATCCGGGAAAAAGAAAATCATGCATTAATTGTTGCTGCGGCGAAACGAAGCATGGCACATATTTTTACCGAGAAACTACCAGGGAAATACAACCAGATGCTGGGTCGCCACTTTAATACCGGCGTGGAACTATCCGGAGGTGAATGGCAAAAAATTGCCCTGGCCCGGGCATATATGAAAGATGCACAACTCCTTATACTGGATGAGCCTACTGCTGCATTGGATGCCCGGGCTGAATACGATGTTTTCCTACGCTTTGCGGACCTCACCAGGGGTAAATCTTCCGTACTGATTTCCCATCGCTTTTCTACAGTACGTATGGCCGACAGGATACTGGTGCTGGAAAAAGGACAATTGATAGAAATTGGCAGCCATGAGGAGTTACTGGCTAAAGGCGGACATTATGCCGAACTATTCCATTTACAGGCACAGGGGTATCGTTAAATGCTTTTAAAGCATCTCACTCTTTATTCTATTAAACTTCCTCTCAAAAAATGTATTTTACATATCGATAAGTCAGCCTGGATAAAAGCAAGTACAGCGCAACACACTTTGATATACCCGCATGAATTAGCAAAAGATAATACCCAAAATACAATGACAAAAATTGACCCGATAATAGCCGTAAAAGATGTTGAAGCCAGCTCCCTGTGGTATCAGGAGTTGTTTAACTTTAAACGAATACACGGGGGGAATGAGTTTGCTGTTTTAGTATCAGAAAATGATGAAATTGTGCTCTGTCTTCACAAATGGGGAGAACATCATCATCCTACAATGACTAATCCGGACATCCCTCCGGGAAATGGGTTAATACTTTACTTCAGGACAACCAATATGGAGGCCATACGAGCTAAGGTTGAAAAAGCAGGTAGTGCTATTGAAGAAGATATTCACTTAAATACAAACTCATTAAAAAAGGAATTTTCTCTCAGAGACCCGGATGGATACTATTTAATAATCACGGAGTTTCACAAATATGAAGGTTAAGGCTAAATAAGAATGCTTTTCTGTTTTCCGGAAATAGCGGTTTTATAAAAGGGCCGTCGCTAAGCGTTCAGCTAAAAAATGAAGCCTGCACTATGCGCAGGCTTCAGAAGTTTTTGATGATCCTAAGAGGATCATCAAAAAGCAGAACCAATTATGGCTTTAATGTCAGAATGGTATTGAACCTTCTCCAGTTTGCCGGGTTACCGCCGCTATAGTAATAATAATTCAATGTAAACCGCTTGTTCACCGGATCATAAGTGGATGCCGGCGTTGCTTCCTGTTGTATTGCTACTGCTGCATCAGGGTCGCTGGAAATAGTCACGGTGTTATCATTGTTCACAGTGATAAAGTAGGTGATCCCGGCATTATTGAAATACCAGTATCCTGCGGTAGCCTTCAACTTGTTTGGTCCCACGGTGATCAGATCCTGCACATAATCTGCCGGACAAGTCTGCAACCCGGCGGACGCATGATTGAGTGTGCCACTTTCGGTATAACTACCTTCCCACTTGTTCACAACCGGTAGTGGAGAAATCGATATCACCCAGGTTTTTTTATCACCATTGGCGGCCATCACCTCATACTGCGCAGGCTGTGTAAAATCACCGGGCTTTCCCAGGGCGGGTGAAGATCCAATCGGGCTTATAATGGCCGCTTCCGGAATATTCGCATAGCCCCAGATTTTACTCAGTGTTACCTTAGGCTTCTCATTCCGCGGAAAACCGGCAGGGAAAGATGGGTTCACATACACCGTGTCTTTGGAGATCGTTACTACCCTGCTTAACTGCACCGTCTTCGCCAGAATACGCGTATTTTCCTGTGGTGTGCCCTTGTTATCAACAACGGTATCAATGTACTTGTAGTACAGGTTAAAATCGCTGATATTATTTAAAGAAGAATTATTCATCTCCGGCAGGTCCTTCTTCAAACAGGAAGTCATCACCAGTAAACCAAGTGCTATGATAATAAAATTGAGATATTTGCTTTTCATACTAAACGAGATTGAATTGATTAAAAGACCCTACCAACCGGCATTCTGGGTAAGGATGGGAAGTGCCACGATTTTGGATTGCGGCACCGGGAACAGGTAACGCTTAGGCGTAAATTTCAGCGGCTGTCCATTCTGTTCATTCATCTCAAACACCTGGTAGCTTTTGCCATCCGAACTGATCGCTATACCATGCTCTTTACCATTCAGCTCCGGTATAGCCACACCCGTATTTTCATAACCTTGTTTCAAGCCGCCGGTGAGCTGCATACCCCATCTCAACAATGACCAGTAACGGTCACCTGTTTCGAGAATCATCTCTATATGACGCTCCCTTCTGTAATCATTCCACAGGTCTTCATTGGAAGAAGTAATACTATTTTTAAATCCCCCATGTACCTGGTAGGTTTTGGTGAGATAGGTACGCGCAGCGCCTTCATCACCCAAACGGATACACGCTTCTGCGTAGTTCAGATAAGATTCACCCAAACGGAGCACGCTGTAACAAAAATCAGTAGGATCGGAATACCAGAGCTTTTTAGCCTGGTACAGGTACTTTGCAAACAGGTAGCCCGTTACGGATGCACCACCATTGATGTTGCCGCCGTTCAGTGGCTGCACGTTGGAAGAGGCGTTGCCGTCTGCTCTCAGGTAGGCCCAGTTACCAAAGTATTTGGTACTGTCGCAGATGATAGAAGCATAGAATCTGCTATCCCTGTTCTTATACATCTTTTCGTAAGCACTTCCGCCAGTCTGGATATAAGTGGTTTGGTCCCATTTCTTTTCTTTCCCATCAGCATCTGTTACCAGGTAGTCGTCTACCAGGTCCTGTGTGGGAGCATAATTCATCCATCCCTCTATGGATTCTTTCAAAGGAAATTTCTGCATGGCGGTTGCAGTGAGTTTGGAGGCCAGCATATCGCTGTTGCATACCAGCGACTGCATAGGTGTACTGGAAAAACTGGTGTTCGTGTTCTTCATCTCAAATACCAGGATATTTTCCGGAGAGGCTATTGCAGTACTATAAGCATTGAAGAGATTGGAATAACTGTCCAGGTTGTACTGCGCCAGTGCAAACAACTTATCACCTGCCGCTCTCACAGCGGTATAATAATTTTTGTCATTCAGATAGGCACCGGCCTGCAAGGCCACTCTCATCTTCAGTGCATAGGCGGCTCCTTTTGTGGCCCGTCCTCTGTCGTTGGTTTGTGGCAGCAAATCGGCAGCAGCATCCAGGTCACTCAAAATGAAATCATAGGTTTCTTTCAGGGAAGAACGGCCTATATTGAAATCACTTTCAACGGTCAGCACATCTTTTACGAGCTGCACACCACCAAACCGGAAAGCCTGGTTGGAATAAATAGCTGCACGCAGGAAGTGGGCTTCGCCGAGGAACACATTTTTTTGTGCAGTAGTGAAAGGGGAAGCCGGTATATTTTTCAATACCATGTTCACCCGGCGTATATTACCGAATGCCCCCCAGCCCTCATCGGCATTCCGGTCTATCTGCTCTGTTTTCTCTGAAGTATGACCGCCACCCCACGGATGGTTCCGGATACTCTTGGTGCTGGCGTCATAGTCCCAGGAAAAGATATATCCCATGCAATTGGAATAACATTCATATATATAGCCCTGTGCCAGGCCATAGTTACTCCACACATCACTGCCGGTATATGTATTCAGCGGCTTGGTATCCATCACCTTCGTACAGGAGGTGAAGGTCAGGAAACACGCTATGGTTAGTATGATATAGTATCTCATTTTTCAGACTTATTTAATGCATTAAATTACTTAGAACCCTACCCGGATACCCACTGAATAAGTTTTGTTGACCGGATAAAAAAAGTTGTTGTTGTCTGCCAGTTCCGGATCAAAATATTTTTTTACCGGGGAAAAAGTCAGCAGGTTGTTACCACTTGCAAAGGCCGACAGCTCACTGAATGGGCTTGTTTTCTTCAACAACCGTCTGAAATTATACGCCAACGTCACACTTTTTAATCTTACAAAGCGTGCATCTTTTAACCAGAAAGTGTTGGATGAATAATTATTGCCGGAGTTCATGGAGCTGTTTCCTGCTCTGGGGAAATCAGCGCTCTTATTATCCGCAAGCCAGTAATTTTTCTGGAAGTCGAAATTGATCCTGTTCAAACCTTCTCCACCTTGCAGATAGCCACCAAGGTATACATTGCGTGTTCCGGAACCCTGAATGAGCGCATCGAACCGAAGCCCCTTATATTCCAGTCCGAACGGAATGCCGAAGGTAAACCGGGGAGACGTAGACTTGCCCAGCCGGCGGAAATCCTGCCCGTCTATTTTACCGTCACCGTTGGTATCTTCCAACCATACATCTCCGAGGCCCAATGCGGACGAAGTAAGACGGCTGGGGTTATTGAGGATATCATCAAAATTCTGGTACAATCCACGGGAGCTGTACATAGCGCCGTAATAATCCTGGTTTACTCCCTGGTTACGTGTATAAGGATTGGTTAAAGAAGCACTGTCTTCATTTGTTCTTTCCCACAGATAATTGAAATAGGTAACATTAATGCCCACATAACCTTTCAGGTTTGTGTTGATATTGAAATTATAATTAAGGGAAGCATCAATACCTTCTTTGCGGGTAGCAGCATCTGTTAGTACCTGCGGCAAACTCTGCCCCAGCGGATCAGTATAACGGTAAGCCGGGCTACCCAGGATATTGGTAGTGCGGGTATAGAAATAATCAATATTACCACTCAGTTTTTTCTTCAGGCTTTCAAACTCAATTCCGAAGTCACGTGACCTGGTGGAAAACCAGGTAATATTCTGGTTGCCAACGGTGAGTCCTCCTTCATAATAACCATTCTGCAGGTTGCCATTGGCTACATAAGTCTGTGTATGCACACCATACTGTGGCAAATAAGCATACTTTGTTCCTCCGATGGAGCCTACCTTTCCGTAGGAACCTCTTAATTTTAAATAGGAAAATACATGATCCAGATGGGCGTTTTCATAGAATTGTTCCTTCGACATGATCCATCCCGCACTTACTGACGGGAAAAATCCGAAACGCTTGGACGGAGGGAAATAATCAGAGCCATCATAACGACCGGCAAATTCCAGCAAGTATTTTTTCGCATAATCGTATCTGATTCTTCCTACATAACCTACTTCTCCCCACTCACTCGCAGAACCGTCATTCACTTGCGTCGCTGCATCGCCCGCAAACATCTGGTCAACAGCGGTGGAAACGAAATTTTTTCTCTGGGCACTGAACCATTTATTGTTTCCCCCTCTGGTAACTGATACCAGCGTAGCACCCAATGTATGCTCACCGAAGTTGGTATTGTAATCGGCCTGGAACTCCACGTTATAAGCGCGGGAATTGCTGTTAGCCTGCGTCAGCGTGGGGCTTGGCGTGGGATAAATAGTTCCGTCTGCATTGTATTGTGTAGCCAGTACATCAAATGTTTTACTTGGATTGGAGCTGAAAACATAATCGCCCAGCGCTTTTAATGTCAGTCCTTTTACCCAGGGTACATTCCAGGTAAAGGTCAGGTTACCATCATTAAAAAATGTTTCGGACCTGCTGTAACCTGGTGAATTGATTTCTGCCAACGGATGATCCACCAGTGGAGCCAGGCTTCCATCTTTATTATATGCCTGTTCCAGTGGACTTTTAGCAACTATATGACTGAAAATGGTTCCGGAACCTGCCGGAGGTTGTGTGCTATAGGTGTAATATCCATTCAGTCCAAGCGCAATGGTAAGTCCCGTAGCATCGAAAGTAGTACTGAGTTTGGTATTATACGAAAACCGTTGCACGCGGAAAGAATTATTTACATAGTTGCTTCCCTGGTCGAAATAACCCAACCCTGCATAATACTTGGTTTCTTTTGTGCCGCCGCTTACAGAAAGATTATGATTCTGCTGGCGCGCATATTTGCGGAAACTTAATCCATACCAGTCGGTATTAGGATAAGTAGCCGGATCCGTACCATTTTTTATTTTGTCCAGTTGCTCCGGCGTGTAAACGGAGTTTTTGCCGTTGCCAGCCGCTTCTCCGATAGCATTAGCCACCAGCGCTTTATCCGTACTGTTGATGAGCTTGGGAAACAGACTGGGGGTATTCCATGCTGTGTTATTGGAATAAGAAAATCTTGGTTTACCGGTTTGCCCGCTTTTAGTGGTCACCTGCACAATTCCTGCAGAAGCCTTGGCGCCATAAACGGCCGTAGCAGCGGCATCTTTCAGGAAGCTGACACTTTCTATATCATTCATGTTCAACGCCACAAATGCATCCTGGTCACGGATGATACCATCAATTACATACAAAGGCGTGCTTTGCCCGATCAGCGGCTCACCACCCCTTATGGTCATTGAAGGTACACTACCGGGTTCTCCACCGCTGAAGTTCACTACCACGCCCGCAGCGCGACCTGCCAGCGCAGATTGAATATCCGTATAGGGGGCATTTTTGAAATTATCTGTTTTAACTGTAGTGATAGAGCTGGTCAGCGTTTGTTTGGACTGTTTGCCATAACCCACTACGATGATTTCATCCACCCTGCTGGCGGATAATTTCATGGAGATATTAATTTCCCTGCGCCCATCTACCGCAATCACCTGCTCCTCATATCCTACAAAGGATACCAACAGCTGATCACCCGGTTCTACTGTGAGCGTAAAGGCGCCCTGCCCATCGGAAGCAACCGCTTTATTTTTCCCTTTCACCCGGATAGATGCGCCCGGCAACGGGCTCCCTTTTTCATCCGTAATAATACCTTTGACGATGATCGGCACCATTGCGGGAGACAGCTCCGCTGACACTTCTTCCATTTGTTTGATCACCACGGTTTTGCCAACAATAACATAACTAAGCGCCTGATCCTTCAAACAGGCATCCAGCGCTGCTTTCAGGGATGCGTCCTGTATATTGGCCGTTATCTTTCCCCTGTTTTTCAGTAAGCGGTCGTTACTGAAAACCTGATAGCCACTCTGCCGGGTGATTTCCCTGAACACTTTTGTGAAGGATGCATCTTTTACATGCAATGTAATGTTCTGACCAAATCCCGTGGCTGACGCCTGTAAACAGGCTGTTAATAAAAGGATACTCGTTACTTTCATAACTAAGAGGATGCTGGTTGATTGTCGGAAGCAATTCGCCTTCCATCTGCTAACGAGGAATTGCCTATGAAATCTTAATTTCATAACTTCATGAAGTTTAGGTTGATAAAAAACAATTGGTTTATTGTGAACTATACGGCCTGAACTATCCGCCGGCAGTGGTGGAACACTGCCGGTTTCTTTTTTATTCAGTCTGTTTTTTTAAGGATTGATTAATACTGTTTTTCCTTTTATGGTGGCTGCAACACCACTGTAATCAAGTATTTTCAGGAACTCCGACAAACTTGCATCAGTAGAAAGAGAGCCGGTAAAATGTTCATGAGGTATGCCATTAGGATATTGTACGGTAATATTATACCAGCGTGCCGCCTGCCGCATCATTATTTGAATATCTGTTGCATCAAATACAAACAGCCCCTCTTTCCATGCCAATACATCATCTACGTCCACGTGTTTCAATACCGTCAGGGAACTGGCGACACGCACCTGCTCTCCGGGTGAAAGCGCCACAGACTGTCGCGATCGTCCTCCGGAAACCCTTACTGCGCCGGATATCAGCGTAACGCGGATCTCTGGCTCATCACCATAGGCATTGACATTAAAATGTGTACCCAATACCTGTACCTCCAGCCCCTTGTCCGGGCGGGCCACTACAAAAGGAACTGCCGGATTTGAGGCCACCTCGAAATAGCCTTCTCCATCAATAACCACTCTTCTTTCCTTACCCGAAAACGAAGTGGGATAAGTAATCGATGAGGCAGCATTCAGCCACACCCTGGTACCATCCGCCAGCATCACAGACATTGCCCTGCTGCCGGCCGGAATAGTAAGCGTGTTATACTGCGTTTCCTGATTGTGCCCGTTGGCGATGTATACAATTTGTCCACTGTCATTCTTCACAATATTTGTGGCCGCCTGGCTGGCAAGCAGTCCGTTTCCGGCACTGTCAAGCAGTATCTGCTTACCGCCGGCCAATGTCAGCACGGCATGCACAGCGGATGGAGCGGGAATATCTTTCGCCCGCTTTTCCACAGCCGCCATACTTTTCGGATGCCGGTTACTGTTCACAAAAATGGCGGTCAGCCCACCCATCAGCAGCAAAGCCGCTGCAGCTGCAGCCCACCAACGGGGTCTGCGATGCTGTTTGATTTTTTCAGCAGCCATCTGAACCTGTAAACGCCGCCACGTTTCAGCCCCAAATTCCTCTTCTGTACCGGATGTCAGAATGGCTTCTGCATCTCCTGCATTTACCTCGTCATACCAGGTATGCAGCTGAATGATTTCGGCTTCGCTGGCAGTACCATCAAAATACTTCCGGGCAATCAGTTTTATTGCTTCTTTACTAAGATGCATAAGTCCTGGTTTTTTATTTATACAGGGTAATACTTAGAATAGATACATGTGCCGGAAGTTTGTACGCAGCAAACAGCATTTTTTTTTGAGGAAATAAAAAAAGGAGAACAAACAGAGGGTACTGGTATCTGCCATCAGGAGAAGAATTTCCATGCAGCATATAAAGCAGACAAGACAAATACCGCTGTGCGCAAGGCTCGCAGCTTGTTACGCATAATATTCATGACCTGACTGATGTAGCGCTCGGCAGTACGTGGTGATACACCCAGCCGCTGCGCTACCTCTTCAATCGGCTTGTCCAGTAATTTATGATGGATAAATATGATGCTGAATTTCTCCGGCAGATCGCCGGCATATTTCACGAGTATATCAAGAAGTTGCTTGTTTTCCAGATCAAACTCAAGCGCTTTCCCTTCCAGGCCTGCAATACCGGCATGCACTTCGTGCAGGACCTGCCTCCGGTGCTCGTCGGCCAGGTAACGGTATACGGCATGTCTTGTCATAGCCGCCAGGTAGTTCGGCAAAGAAGCTATGGTAAGCCGTTCCCGCTTATTCCAAAGATTCAGAAATACACGTTGAATAACTTCTCTTGCTGTTTCTGTATCACGCAGGCGTTTGTGCGCAACAAAAAGCAGCCGTTTCCAGTATCTGTTGTAGATTTCATTAAACGCCCTCTCATCGCCACTGGCAAGCAACCGCGACAACTGATCATCTGTGTAGCTTGAATACATTTAATAAAAGATATCTGATATAGAGAAACATGTGTTTGGCTCCCACTGTATAATATAACGTGTACTTTTCCGGATAAATCTATTCCCTTCTTTCCCGATTTTAGCAAAAATCACTTCTAAAGCTCACATTAATTCACATCGCTTCCTAGTAGGATTTTAGCTCTTCCTTATGTTTTCTTTGCACAATAAAGTATAATGGCAGGTTTCCCAGGCGCAGAGATAAGCCGGGATGAAAGTTTTATGCGGATGTAGCATAATCAGAAATAATGTTTAGCCGACCAAATCGGGAGATGATCCTGCAGGCACAGCAATCGAACTACTTTATCCATAGTAGAATTATCATCCTTGAAAAATACCCCTGAATACCCATCATAAGCCTAAATGACGATATTATTTCAACGATACGATATTATTCCGGATGGCATACAACACCAGGCCGGTAACATTACGTGAACCCGTTTTCTGCAGCAGGTTATTCCGATGGCCATTGACCGTTTTTACGCTGATAAAAAGTTCCTGCGCAATCTCCTCTGCAGTATATTGTCTGCATACCAGCTGCAAAATCTCTTCCTCTCTTTTGGTGATAGAGAGGTGCTGCGGCTTGCTCCTGACAGTTCTCGCCGTTCTGAGCTGCAAGGCCTTTAACGCGCGCTCATTGATATAAGATCCTTTAGTATACACAGCAATGATGGCTTCCTGTACTTCCAGTGGCGCACTGTCTTTCACCAGGTAACCATGCGCACCGCATTGAATTAACTGGTTAATGAAATTCTCATCATCATGGACCGACAGGATAAGGATCTTCATTTCAGGATAAGCAACCGAGAGCGCCTGGGTAACGTGTTGACCGCTGTATTCTCTGTCGCCATCCGGTGGCAGGGAGAGGTCGACCAGCATCACGTCCGGGACAACAGCCGCCTGGCGTAATCTGTCCGGCACGGAGTAACCGTCAGCAGATTCAAATATCACCTTCATATCCTGCCAGGTATTGATAATGGCTTTCATCCCTTCTCTGAAAAGGACCTGGTCTTCCACTAATCCTATGTTGATCTCCTTTTTCATATAGTAAAGTATTATGCAGGTAATGTTAATCGGACAATGGCGTAGTATCCGCCTGATTCCTGGTTGCCCATTTCCAGTTTTCCACTGAGCGCATTCACCCGCCCTTCAATACTCTTGAGCCCCAGGCCCTTGCTGGCATTACCATCTGACAGTCCTCTCCCATCATCCGTATAATAACATACCAGTTCCTGGCTGTGCCGCAAAAGGTCTATTCTTATCGATCTGGCGCCAGCGTGTTTGAGCGTATTGTTGATCATTTCCATGATGATGCGGAACAGGCCGAGGTTTACCAGCCAGGGCAGGTCGTCCATGCGGGCTTCACAACCCAGTTCTATCTTTATCTCACCGGCCTTGTTGATCTGTTCCGTTACCGACTCAAGCGCGGCCTTCAACCCGAATGATTCCAGCTGCGGTGGCATCAGGCGGTGGCTGATACTTCTCACACTTGCCAGTGCCGTCTCCGACAATTGACGAACATACTGCAGGGACTCCTGTAATTGCTTCGTGCCATCAGTGCTTTGCTGTTCGAGTACCATGAGATGCATACGCATAATAGACATTACCGCTCCCAATTCATCGTGCAGGTCGTGTGCAATACGTTTGCGCTCTTCTTCCTGCGCCTGAATATTCGAGCGAAGCAGGTCATGCTGGTAGCTACTTTTCAATGCCTCCTGCCGGAGTTTCTCCATAGACAAATTCTTTTGAAAATGCAGGTTCAGGAACACTACCCCAATACCGATGATGAACACAATAACCGCCAATGGCAGCAATGCATTTAAAAAACTCAGGTCTTTGATTTCCATAAGCCGATAAAAAAACAAGTATACATGACAATGGAAAAGAATGAGTGAAATATCCAGGCGTACAAACCCAGGTTCCTGCTGAAAGTACCAGTGATAACAGAGCCGAAATAAAATATCAGTATGCAGGAAGAATAATAGATAAACAATCCCGAATTGATCCAGTTAAGACTCCTGATATTCCGGCCGCTGGTCTCTTTTACAATATCACTCAGAAAGAACCGGTAAGTGAACAAGGCCAGGATCACAATGAGAATACTCTCCACCGTTAATGCGATAGAGTTAAAAGTGTGAATAGGCTGAATGAACAGGGAGTTGATTGTTGTATAAAGCAAGAATAATATGGCGATGAGCCATATTATGCCTGCATCTATGAATCCATTGAGCAATGTGTTGTAGAACCATGCCAGGCAAAGGAATCCTGCCGCCACATATATGTGCAGCAACGGCATGTTGTTTTTGCTGATGAACCAGAAAGCCAGGGAGGTGAACTGGATGATGCCCGACAGGAAAATAAACCATGAAAACACTTTCAGCTCACGGGGCAATTTGCCATAGTGCACAGCTGCATACACTACTGTGACTAAAACAGGTACATGTGATAACAATATGATCGTTTCTGAAAAGCTCATATATCAACGGTGTACATTAAGGAGTCCTGGCTCCGGGCAGGTATTCGGACAAGGGGCGTTGAGATCCAGTACGTACTTGTCGTAAAGTGCTATTCCTGTTGAATCAGTATTTGCGAGGATGGGGTTTGCCTCTTTGTCGAGTATAACGTCCACACCAGCGTTCCATTTGCTGGGATCGTTACCTTTCAGGCAGGCATTATCTACTGGTACCAGGTACAACTTGAACCCCACTTTTTCTTTAAACCCAAGGTATACCCGGATGTGTTTGAACCTGCATATAGATGAATCGGCGAGTTCCGGCGGCAGGCCCATKGCAGCCAGGAGGTCCACTGCCCGGATGGTATAGGATTCTACCGGTTCCGTGCCTTTCCAGTGGATGCGGCAAAGGCTATCGTATGATTGAATACTCTGGCGGGCCGTTACAAGGTTCACCAGTACGCGGCCTACACTGTCTGTAACCTGGTTGCAATCATTTCTTGTGGTGGTTCCCGGTTTAGCAGTGCCGGCAGACGGCTGGTTTTTACATCCTGCGGCACAGAGGCCCAGCAATAGGATAAGAGAAAAGAGGTGTTGCTTCATTTTAAGTGTGTTTTATAGGATTTGGTTGATGCTTAGTAGTGCATGACAAAGTTCCTGTAATGTAATTACAAATAATGAAGCTGATACCCAGGGTCCTCAAAAACAGTTATAAATACCTGCTTCTTTTCCCAAAAACAGACAATAATACCCGTTTTCAAAATACTCATTTCTTCCGGCTGCAGCGTTGAATATGGGGCCTATATACAGGGGCACCTGGTGTAGGTAGGGGAAGTGATAGTTTAAATATTATACAATACGCAATACACTCCCTTTAGCTAATCTTCCATCTGGCCCGAAAACACGTTCCCCGAATTATGTTATATTTATAGTAATCAAAATAATCTCCCATGGCAAAACAAATGTCTGTCATTTCTTTTACGGGAAAACTCGGCAATCTCATTGGGTATAAGCGCAATGGCAATTACTTCCTGCGCAGCATGCCTGAAAGCGTGCAGCAAACGGCTGCTACCCGCCGCGCATCCCGGCGCTTTGGCATCGCCAGCAGGAAAGGCGCTTTTATCCGTAAAGCTTGCTACCCCCACCTGGATATCCATTGTGATGGCGGCCACATCAATCGGCTCAACAAGCTGCTCATTGCTGCCGGCGATCATCACGAAGCCCTGACTGGCTTCCGCTTCAATCAGCATACAGGGGTAGATCGTTTCTTTGCGGTGACTCCACGGCTTTTGAGTAACGGGATATTAAACATTCCCGCGCAAACCATTGCCGGATATAAAGGTATTGCTGCCCTGGAAGTAAAAGTGATTGCAACGCGTATTGACTTTACATCACGCCGGGTGGCGGGTAGCGAAACGGTGACGCTCATGATAGCCCCCGATACCACTTTCCAGGAAACAAATGTTTCGCTGGATGTGCCCGGGGAGGGCTCACTGGTAGTGATTTTCCAGGTAAGAGTCCTGTACAGAGATGGCCCATCGGGCAACAGACAATACATGGCCGCCGATATTATTGCGGTAGCAGCCCCACAGGTACCCAAATATGCTCATAAACGTATCTACCCAAAGCGGACAAAATTGCTTCCCAAACTTGCCTATACACACGCCTATCCAGCTGTTATTCAACTGGAATAAAGCACTCCTGCCTCCGGAGATATTTTGATGAATAAACCCCTTATGCCTGCTTCCTTTCAATAGTACATCTCTTTTCTCAGCTACAGCATCCTTCTGAAGCAGCGCTGCTATGGCCGGTTCTGTCCTCCATCCCTCCTCTGATTCAATTTCATCCCGGTTATACATCCGGACGTCATCCCCGCATCAAGTCCACCTCTACTGCACTGTTTCTATAGGTGCATAGCGGATGCCAGGCATAGCATCAACGGAATCTACGTAATGCATACCCGATCATCAAATTATCCGAAATAGCAGGGGTCAGCCTATCCATCCATTTCTTTTGCCAATTACTTTAAATCCCAGCTATTAACCCGGTCAATTCAGACTAAACTCAATAGCGAACAAACAGTGACGCGGGGTCACCTCCACAAGAACCGATTGCTCAGCAACAGGTTCTTGTGGCTTGTTCATTAAAACTTCATTGGCAATCCTGATTTCCTTCAGGAGCTTACGTTTTGCTTTGACTCTTTTCACATTCGTTATGATAATGAATGTCTTTTTTACCTGCAGCAATAATTTAGACAGCAGTCTCGCTCCATTGTAATACATAACCTGGATTCACTTTAATTATGTTTAAGACAACCTACAGTTGTAAGCTTGATAACAGCATCATTAACGCGTTGGCTATTTTGGCATATCCTTCCAACAGCCATGACATGCTGCAATAATGAAATTCACTTCAGAGGAAATTTGCTTCTCGATCTAATATTCAGAAAACAACCAGGCGATCTGCTCTCCAACCCGGATGGTATACTCTCGACTAATGTTAATTACCACTGGTAAAATTTGGGATTAAGACAGAGAACAACTAATGCTTTATTGACCATAACTGCGCGAATATTTGCTCATGATGGATAAATATGACGCTGAATTTCTCCGGCAGGTCACTGGCATAATTACAGGTTTCTCAGGTGCAAAAATAAGCCGGGATGAAAGTTTCCACTTCCATCCCGGCTACATCATGATGCAGTAAACACCATGTAATCAGACTTCTATTTCTTAAAAAGCAGGTCCGTTTTCACCGCTTTCGGCAACATCTCCTGCAACTGCACCACTGGCTTAAAAGGCAGCTTTACCTCATTGCCGGTAATCTGTACATCTTCACAGGCTGTTAAACTGAAAGACACCTTCTCCTTCCCCTCCGGCGCCGTGAAATCATTCATCCAGCTAATCCGGTTATTACGGAAAATCAGGTTCCC
Organism: Chitinophaga sp. 10T418; assembly: GCF_056394125.1. Classification (NCBI taxonomy): domain Bacteria; kingdom Pseudomonadati; phylum Bacteroidota; class Chitinophagia; order Chitinophagales; family Chitinophagaceae; genus Chitinophaga; species Chitinophaga sp. 10T418. The sequence goes on along the minus strand of NZ_JBFTHG010000019.1, from coordinate 20,882 downwards.
TGTGCTCCGTGCCGTGAGTACAGCCGAATTATCGATCCTGAAATTATTGTTTTCTATCCTGATATTCCGGTGTACCATATAGCCCTTTACCAGTGTATGATTTTCCGGTGCAATGGCAATCACATAAGCGGAGTTATAACCGCACCCCTCAAAGGTATTACCAGTAATGGTAACATCCTGCACAGCTCCTGACTCATACCAGCTGCTGGCATCATCCGCTATCAAAATAGCATGCATACCGGTTCTGTAAAAAGTATTGTTGGCAATTACTACTTTCTTTCCCGTTGTCACCAGTAAACCTCTTGTATTCACGCCTTCAAAACGACTATCCCGTATAGTCAGCGATGGTACCCAGGTCGTATTTTCCAGGCAATCACCAATACGTACGCCTGTTGGCATATCCTTGCGGAGCGTTACTTCCATCTCTCTGTCCGACAACATCCGTGCAGTGCTTACCAGGCCTTTGCCATAGCCCTGCAATGCAGCACCCCGCACAAATTCAATACTATCGCCTGCAAAAAAAGCAGCGAAGCCGTACGTCTGGTGATGCATAAAGCGCAGCTTCAACACCCGCGGCGATACGATCTCAGTAATTTGCAAATGTGTGCCATGTACATTTATCGGATCATCATGTAACCCCTTGAAATGTGCGTCCGTAATTTCAATAGTGCCCTTACAGCCTGAGAAGTGCATGCCATCTGCAAAAGAAGCGATTACACGCCCGCTATTCCCGGCAGGTATCACCTGAATATGGCGATAGTAAAGATTTTCAGAAAACTGTGCTACAATACCCAGTCCATGCATATACCGCATATGTATATTTTCCAGGTGCACATTTTTGCTATGTTGAATAAAAGCACCTACCTGATCACGGATACCATCTCTTACGGAAAGCACATTTCCCGGCGCGCCATGAAATTTGGAAAAATCACCAGTGAACTGTACCACACCCCGGGCGATCAGTGCCGCCTTGCTCTTATAAAACGGATCCCAGGAAGAGTATCTGTAAATACCCTGGGTCGTATCTGTAAGGATGGCATGGAATTGTTTCATCCACCATTTCTCTCCATACCATATTAGCCGCTGGTTCACAATAGTAAAACGGGAATCCGGATGTATGGCCGCTACAATAGAAGTTGGAGTAACTGTTTTAAATGTCATCTCCGACATGGAAGGCCGCTCAAAATCAACGCTGATATTGCGCAGTGTCATATTTTCACAATGGTCAAATAACCAGGTGGTCATCTTGCCGTGAAATATAAATTCAGCGCCATTCCCTTCAATCGTCAAGCCTTTGAAGTTCTCGAAAAAAAGCCCGATCGTTTTCAGCTTATCAGGCACTTCTGTTTCATCGGAGGTATTGGAAATAAAATAGGATTTCTTCACCGCACTATCCGGATAAAAATCATAGCGGCCTGCCTGAAATTCAAGCACTGCACCAGGTTGATCTTTACAGGCTGCAATAGCCCGTTGCACAATGATGGTAGCATCGGCAAACGTATTGGGCGCAATTCCTACCGCAACATGCTGTTGTGCGGTGGCCGTCAGTGATAATAATAAGCCTGCCAGTATGGACAGCGGTCGTTGATTCATAAACTGTTTATTTCTATTAAAAAACTTCGGTGGGTTTATTGATATACTGTTTCTTCTTTTAAAGGAAGATAGCTGCAAAGAAAATTTCAGATACCCTCATCATTCCGGCTAATACTATGCATATAAGTGGCGGCCCTGGCAACTACTGTAACAATTTATTGCTGGTAAATGAAAGTAAAGTTGATAAAGACCGTCAAAGGTATCTCATTCACCTCCTGTCCACACACATTATATTACCAAACACTGATGCTTTATTTGCACCAATGGGGAACTGCAATGTCAGGCGACCAAGAATTAGCCCCTATGGTAATCGACTGCTTCTTCGTTCTTCGTGATCCCCTGATAAAATAGATTTTATCCATTACTATTTCATCTGGAATTGAAGCTTATTTAATAAGCTTAACCATAAATAACGCTTATATTAAGAATAGATTTTTGTGGAGCAAAAATAGCCATTCACATAAACTATATACTTTATCGTTTGATAATTGCGTGGTATTAACAAATGGTGCATACAAATACCAACCTGAAACCACTTACTCATCCGGTAACACATTCACTTCCACAACGCCGCATCCCACCAAAACAAATTGCGAACACAGTATTGCATCTGTACGCACCAATTCCTGACACGGTGAGCAATTCGAGAAAAAGACATCTACTAATGGGAAGCACAATTTTATTGTACTTCAAGTGTCCTTTGATCCAATAACCAAATGGCTCTTATCAACTGTTATTTTTCCCGGTATGCGATAATGAAAATTCCCTTACCTTTATTGCAGTGTCTCTACAAAAATAAAGACATGCACAACAAACCGGATAATATATTGTGGCTGCCTCCTTCAGAGAGTATGCATGCAGAATTATAGGCCAGGAGCCACCTACTCAAAATAACCAGCCCAGGAAATACATTGACTGGGAATCGCATTGCGTATGAAACATTACTATCCTATCCGCCTGTTCGTGGCTGACCGTCAGGAAGTATATCTCGAAGGACTTTCGCATATTCTGCAGACCGCACCAGATATAGATCTCCTGGGAACCACGGCTGATGGCAACGAGCTTACCTCCGCGCTTACTATACTACAACCAGACATTCTCCTCACTGACCCCACATTTGATATTGGTGACAACACAACGGTACTGCAATATGTGCCCAAAACACTGCCGAACGTAAACATCATTGCATTATCACTGCTGGATGATGTGCCGATGCTGGGCAGCATGTTACAGGCCGGCGTGCAGGGCTTTCTGCTCAGGCAATGCGACAGGCTGGAGATACTGGAAGCGATTCATGATGTATACAACAGGAAGCCTTATTACTGCCGTGCTATTGCATCACAGGTGATGCGTCTATTTTCTGCGACACATTCTTCCACGCAGCGGGAGCTATTCAGCACACGTGAAAAGCAGATTATTCAACTGATATGCCAGGATATGGTTACCAAAGAAATAGCCGCCAGGCTGGGTCTTAGCAACAGAACCGTAGAAGGCTACCGGTTGCGGATCATGGAAAAGATGAATGTGCGGGGCACTGCGGGCATTGTTGTGTATGCAATCCGGCAGAATATGGTAGAAGTATAAAGAAAAAAACCAAACAGAACAAGCGTAATATTACGTATGGCTAACGGGATAAATACGGGTCATATAAAATGTTAGTCATCCTACCTTTACTTCCGTAATCAAACAACATTTTCCTTAACCATCTAAATCTTATCACTATGGGTTTCCCTTATAAACAGACTACACCGCTGGTAAACTMCGTTTCTGCCACCACCACTGTCAGTATAAACGGAGGCATGCAGATAGCAGTAGTAAAATTTACGTCTGCTGCCGGAGATCTCGGCAGCGTAACACTTTCGCCTATTCAGCCTACAGCAGGCCCTGTAACTTTTCAAAGGGGACAGCAGACCGTAAATCTCAAAAAGGCCACTTTCACAGCAGCGATAGGGTTCACTGATGGTAGCGTTTTTGCAGAAGGAGACGCTACAGATCAACAAGGGAATAACGATACTCCTTACTCCGCCTCCATTGCTGCCTGGAACGCCAGTGGCGATGCAGGCGCTAAAGTTAAACCAAGAATTAAAGAGGATCAGCATTAATATCATAAGATAGATGCCGGTAAAAATAACAGCAGCAACAGGTACTATCCTGTTGTTGCTTGTCTCCTCATTGCTATACGCTCAACAACCAAAGGCTGATTGCCTTCCTGATGTACTTTCTACTCCCGGGAAATGCTCACAACGTATCCTGGGTGATCTGCAGATAATATACAAGATCGACAGCTGCGGTAATGCCCTCACCTGTGTGTTGCTACTGGACACGCAGTTGGCGGGTCTGTGCAAGCTGACTCCCACTAACAACACATATATTTTTGATCTGGAGCTGGGAACAGGACGCGCCAGGGGTTTACTGAAAATGTTGCCTTCACTGCCGGATATGCCGGGCATGCTGAATGGCGATTTCAGTTACAGCGTATACAGTAACCACCAAAGTTTTGTTTTCAAAGGTTTGCTGGCAGCGTGGTATGTCAATGGCATCTCACCACCATGCCCTGCAAAAACCATAAACCGCTGAGTACTATGAGCACCCTTGCATTCAGCAACACTCATTCAGGTAATACATCGCTATACACCACTCCTGAAGATAACGGCTGGTGTGCCTTTGTACTGGCATCCGGTACATCCTCCGGCAAAAACACCCTCAGCCTCAGCGATAGTGTTGTAATCGATGGCTATTATCTTTTTGCCAACAGCACTCCTGCCATCAGTGCAGATACGCTGGTACAGAATATATGGAACTATATTAAGTTCATTCCCAGTGATACACCTGATAACGCAATTCTATGGCTCCATTCCCCCAATGATACCCTTTCATCCGCTAATGTAACGGCGCTGCTCCTGACACAATACAATAAAGGTTTTGCTATCATGCAGCAAATGAACTTCAGCTTCGGTAACAATTATGCATCGCTGTACATAGGTTCCATCAACACCTATTTTTCCGTTGATGCCGACAATGATCGCCTGCTGCTCACCTTCAATGATCCTTCACAGGTCAGCTTCCAGGCCAACACCGTGGCCTCCAGCACAGTTACACAACCCTTTCCGCTGGTACTCCCATTTACCGGTATTGGCAGAGGCTGCATGCGCCTGGTGATAGGCTTCAACCTGGCCCGTGACTTTACCGCTGTGGCCTATGACCTCAGCATAAAATATTTCTATAACAGCACAGCGGATAGCTCCCTTTGTACAATCCGCTATCCACTTGTACCAGACGGCCTTCTCAATTACTTTCTGCTCTGCCAGGCAAGTATCAATCCTGTGGATATGATGAACATACATAAGACAGGAACTTACTTTGCCTTGCTGGGACAAACCCTCTACTCTGATTCTCAGGTCAACACCCACAGTCCTACCTTATTCGATACTTATTATACTGCTGATTATGGTTATCCATTGCAGATGAAACCTGTGGTCAATCTGTCTACCATCAATGGTACTGACAACTATCCCGGTCCCGGTAGCGCCCTGCTCGTATTCAGCCACCGGGATACCGCCGATACACTGTCCTGGTATCTCATACCATCCGGTAACTTCACGCTGGTACTGGACAGCAAATATGCTCCTTATCTCGACAGCAACAAACAGATGCGCTTCATGAATGGCCTCGCCGGCACAGAGAGTGTGAGCTTCACACCAGAAGTGAATGGCAGCACCGGCGATCTGCTGTGTTTCACTCCCAAACAACCTGCATCTGCAGACCGGTTTCCTTTAGCAGGATCCCCCAACCTGGATGAGAATGGTAAGGTCCTTCCCTTGCTCAACAACAGCTACCAGACTGCATGGGCCACCATCCAGCAAGGCAGTAGCAGCAATCCCGCCGTTATCTATCATGCACAACCGGTAGGCGCTTCCCTGTTTGCAGCGGATCAGGATGTGTTTACAGATAAGGAAATACTAGGCAGCTTCATACCCAATGCAGGAGCGCTCTCCCAAACAATCGTATTCCCGATGTCTTCCTATGGCGACGCTACTTCCAGCAATGTACTTACTGACCTTCAAAATTATGAGTTGCAGATCATCAGTGGGCAACGCAAAAATGTAATCGGCGCGAGCCAGCAGCAACAGTTGATACAGGCACGCAGATCTATGCAAACTGCCGCCGCCGATATTGTACCGGGCACAAGTCCACAAGGCTTTTATATCGAAGCCGACAAAACAAGCGGCGTCTGGAAATTACTGCAACTGGCCAGCAATCAGTATCTGCAGAGTGATGGCAATATGTCGCCCCTCTACAAACTTTTCTTCAGCGATCTCGGACATACCTTACAAAGCGCTTACCAGACCAATCAACTATTCAACGTTATTTCTTTCAATCCTACTGTTGACGGCACTCCTGTACTTGGTTCCTTCAGCAATGAAATGTATATGGACGGCTGGCCTTTTATACTGGATGTGCCGCAGCAGAATGTATATGGCCAGTTCAACAATGTGCTGATCTTCAAATTCCGTAACGGTGCACTGACAGATCATATCAGCAATCCACAGGGATGGACTATGGCGGATCAGTTTAACATGACTGACAACAATGGACTCGAATTATTATCAACATGGATACAACAGTATGTACAAACAGGTATTGATAATTACCTGGTGAATAAGGACAACGACTACTATAAATTCTATACGGCGGCTACAGACCCTCAATGGCAGGGAATTCTGGCACTTGCTATCAAAGTGGATGTGCAACATTTCCCTTCAGCACTTCAAGGTCTGCTTGCAGGTATCGACCTCCAGCGGTTCAATGCGCACCATTTTGGCATAGACATGAGCGTAGTGCACAATGATAACGGCGCATTATCCATGTTGCCCGTGAGCGCCCTGTTTGGTTTGATTGATTATGAAGACCAGGTGTTTCTTTCGCTGGGACAATCAGTAGAAAGATACAAGAAAGAGGCGGTGATCAATACAGACGTGGATTATGATTTCAAGGTGCTCAATCTCAAAGTGCTGTTCAACAATGCGAAGGTGGTGAATTTCAACAGCAATATTGCACTTACCATCAACCGGCTTTTCGGTGAGAAAACAAAAGCAGATAACCGGGACAACCTCGTGATACTGCGTGGAGCCTGTGAAAATCACGATGGCGTTCCGGCGTATACGTTTGTGAGTGCAGATGATAATCTCATCTTTCTTGACAGCACGATTATGCAGGATGTAGAAATACAGAAAGCGTCCTTCAGCACCACTGTACCACAAAGTGGTGGTCAGGGCATCGTGCAGTCAGTCTTCTCCTGCTGGGGATTCATCAACTTCAACAAGCTCAGTGATTTTGATATACTCTCCTTCGGGAATGAAGTGAATGGGTTGCCGGGCAGTGCCGGCGTTGCCTGCGCAGGATTGAACCTCGACATGAACTTTCCGCTGGAAACACCATCCACACGTACTTTTCGCTTCGACATCAGTCATCTTTCTGTAGACATAGGTCAGAGTACCGCCCGCAATGATAGCCTGTACAGGCATTTCCCGCTACAGCTCACTGGTATGACCACCGGCTCCAAAGACAACACGCCTGCATCTCAGGGATTCCTGAACGTAACACAATGGATCAACCAACCACAGGAAGGTATTTCAGGTGACTGGTATGGACTCGTGTTCACGCTCAATATGGGCACACTGGGAGCATTGGCATCAGCGGCAGGTTTCAACACTACCTTCCTCGCTGCGTGGAATGTAGGCGGCAGTGGCACTGCTGCTGCGCTGAAGCTCCCTGGTGTAAATCCGCAGGCGCCTTTCTTCAGCCTGCAGGGTGTACTAAAACTGGATATCGGCTCCGTATCCTTATCCCTGGCAGATGGCAGCGGTCCTGGCAAGGCGGCCTATCTTATGAAGATCAACAATATTGCAGTAAAACTGCTCAGTCTTTCGTTTCCACCAGGAGGCAATATCGGCTTCTTCCTCTTTGGTAATCCTGATCAGGGTGCGCCACCAGAGAGCCTTGGCTGGTATGCTGCCTATGTAAAAAAATGACGCTGTTAAATATCTATCTTATGTTTCCCCTTTCCCTCAAAATAAATCTGCGCAGCATTATATGCTGTATGTGCCTGCTGGCAACGTTTTCGCTGAAAGCTCAAGAACTACTGGAAATACATCATATCAATATAGAAAACGGCGATGCTACCATGATTCTGATACATGATACAGCAGCGAATACCTTTCCAGCGGGCATATTGATTGATGGAGGCATAAAAAATTCCCTGGCCTTCCTCAGCAGTTATTTTAAAAATTGCTTCGGTGACTCTGTGCCTGTAGCACATTTTAAATATATGATCCTAAGCCATCATCACACAGATCACTATATGGGTTTTAAATCATTGGGGACCCGCACATTCATCAAGGTGGATACCATCATTGATATAGGCGGCTATAAGTTCACCAGCAGCGCCTACGCGGCAATAGCTCCTCCGGACTCCAGTGGTACGGCACTTAAAAGAGGTGGTGATGCAACGAATTTCAAAAAGGTGTATCTGGGTGCGCTGAAAAAGGCCTACGACAGCAGCCTGCTGAAATCCAGAAGTAAGGTGATCACCTCGTTTCCCCGCGATATAGGAAAAAGCATTACCGTTGGTACTGTCAACGGTGTCCCTGTAACGCTTACCTGCGTGGCCGCCGCGGGCTATACCTATACAGGAATCCGAGATTCCCTTACACATGACTCCTCCAGGCAAAATAGTCCCAATGATTATTCCCTTGGGTTTGTACTGCGGTATGGTGAGTTCCGTTACTTCACCGGCGGAGACATGGGTGGTGAGAAGGGGCCCAATTTCATCGACCAGGAAACTACATTGGTAAGTGGACTGGACACACTGCTTCATCAACCCAGCTACAGCTTTGATTCCACCGCCGCACCGGATAGTGTTACAGGACATATCTGTGCTTTCAAAGTAAGCCACCACGGCAGTGATCACAGTACCAAACCTGTATTCATGAAGATACGGCCTGCGGTAGCTGTCGTCTCCGCTGGCGACCAGAAAACCTGGGCATTGCCCAATCCCGCCTTTCAACAACGTCTGGACACCACGTGGAAGCCCCTTTCCAGCCGTGCAGACAGCACGCGGCCTTTCGGCATATTTGATCGGGGGCTTTACATCACCAACCTATACAACTTTAAAAAGCATGGTACAGAGAGGGACAGTTGCCTGAAATATGCGGTGCAGTTATTTGCCGGCCGCACAGACATGCAGCTTCAATATGGCAATGATTATGATACAGCAGGTGTGGCAACAGGCTCGATGACAGGTTCCAGCAGAGATCAGCGGTGTAAAGACAGCTATATACTGACTGTTGAGCCGGATAATATCACCAAACAATCCGTCTTCTACTTATACACGACCAATTATTGGAAGGGTGTCATCATTCGCTTTTTGGGGGCTTATAAGTGCCATCGCAATGAGCGGGATTAAAACATTCATTCATCATCATTCAATAATAACAAACAATGTGCTATCAGCAATTATATAAACTGCTTCACAGATACGGTTGCTGCCTTTGCCTCCTGCTGCCGCTGTACATGGCGGCCCAGAACAAAATACTGGAAATTCATCATATCAATATAGAGAATGGCGATGCAACAATGATAGTAGTGCATGATACTGCCAACAATACCTTTCCGGTGAAGATACTGATTGATGGCGGCAATTCGGGAACAGACAGGTTCCTGCAAAACTACTTCACCAGTTATTTTGGCGCGGCCAATATGCCGGTAACTTTCAAATACCTTATCCTGACACATTTCCATAAAGATCACTATGCCGGCTTCAATAAACTGGGCAACGGTACTATCTTCAGAGCAGACAGCGTGATAGATCCGGGTGGATATACATTGGGTACTACCTACGGCCCTATCAACCCGCCGGAAGCCACTCCCAACAGAGGTGCCAAAGCAGCCGGTGATGCTTCCATATACAAGAAGGCATTGAGAGATGCGTTCAATAATAATTACCTGCTATCGCGCAGTCTCGTGGTCACGTCTTTCCCCCGCGATATAGGACAAGTGCTGAAGATAGACACTTTGAACGGCGTGCCTGCTACACTGAAATGCCTGGTCAGCTCCGGTTATACATATGGCGCTGGTGGCACTGCCGTGGATGATGGCATTGCAGGTCGTAACAATGCCAATAATTTTTCCCTGGGATTTATACTTGAATATGGCCAGTTCCGCTACTTCACAGCCGGAGATATGGGTGGATATAATAATAACGACTGTTCTGCCTACATTGACCAGGAAGTCACCGTGGACGGAGGCTTCGATACGCTTTTCCATACTAAAAGTTACCGCTTCGATAGAAATGCGCATGATGTATCTGCCATTGGTCATGTCTGTGCTTTCAAAACAAGTCATCACGGCAGTGGGTGCAGCTCCAGCCCTGACCTGATGAAATTCACTGCCTGTGCGATGTTTCTGTCCGCAGGTTATATGTCGAAATGGGGACTGCCTGAACCCACCTTTCAGAAACGTATAGACACTTTATTTGACCCACTCTCTGAATGGTCTTCCGCCCAACGGCCAGTAGGTGTTAATAATCGCGGAATCTATATCACTAACCTCTATAATTTCCCCAGTGGTACAAAGAAGTACTGTCGTTCTACCGCTATCGGCTTGTTTGCCAATAAAGACAGTACAGACTTTAGTTATGGCAATGATTACAGCCCACAGGGTGTACATGGCAACAACCAGTACCAGAGCAAGGAAGTGAACTGTAAAGATAGTTATGTGCTGAAAGTGGAACCGAATAATATCACGACACAGAGCCAGTTCTACGTCTTCCGCGTGAATTATTACAAGAACGTCAATCAACCCTTGTCTACGTTTCAGTGTCATCGTAATACACCACCATAATCACTGTTGTTATCGATAAAATACTTTCTTCCTAATCTTATTTCCATAAAACAGTCATCATGGACCTCCAGCAACTAGCCAGCAACCTGCAACAGCAGATACAAACCAACGGCACACTAACGCTTACGCCTAGACTAATACCCAGCAACCGGTTCCCGTTCCTGTTGCAGATGCTGTCGCTGCAAAACATGGTGTTTACACTTACTCCGGCTGATATCACTGTGAAAGATAATATCCTGTCTGTTTCCGGGAAAGTGAACCTGTATAACCAGGATAATGACGGCATACTGCAACTGATCAATACGCGGGGCGAAATACTGGAAACAGTACTGGATTCCATTCTTAACAATCTGTCTATACCACAACTGTCGCAGATGGGATTGCTGCCATTGAACCGGCTCGCTGATCCCACTATATTTCCCACTATTGCTTTCCCGGGCATTCAGTTAAATGCTTCTTCGGTTACCTATGCCATGACGCTTTCCGTACTTTCGTCCAACATCGATTTCCCCATTATTCCAGGTGCAGGAGGGCTTTCACTGAAAGATTTCGGTTTTGCGGTCCTTACGTATGTCAATCCAGTCAATAATCAGCGAACACCCAACCTCACCATCACCGGCGTTTTCCGCATTGGTAAAACTGATCTGTCTATATCGCTGGCAGTGCCGATCAACAACAATATGCCGGCTAACCAATGGTCATTGACATTTTCCACCCAGCAGACCTTACTGGGAGGTATATACGATATTCTCGGCTTATTCCCTGGTATGAATGTGCTGGGCAGCATGCCACCCGATGTAGCGGTGTTGAGTAATTTCGGTATCACTCAGTTGAGTATTCTTTTTAATCCGTCCATACAGAAGATCTATGATGTAACGGTGATTATCTCCAACCCGCATCCCTGGCAGGTGGCCAGTGGCTTTGCTATCGAGCAGCTACGCGTTACGATGCAGTTTAACAGAGTACCGGCGAAGCCTACCTTCACACTAGAGATTGATGGTGTATTTAATATGCAGATGTCTTCCGCTACAGCAAACCTGGAAGTCCATGCGCACCTGCCATTCGGCGAAGATGAGTGGCTGCTTGCTTTCACTGCCGAAGTGGAGATCGATAAGTATAATGAGTTTTTCATTGCCCTGCCGGGGCTTTCAGGCACACAGCCCCCCGCGCTGCCAGTAGATATTACTTTTGACAGCTTCAATCTCAATACCCTTGAAATCACCTACAACACTACTTCCCGGCAAATCAGCCGCATCAACTTCGATATATCCACACAGGTAGATATTAAATTTTTCAATGTGCTGGATATTGTGGACCCAGCTATGGCGTTGGATATAGAGAATCCTTTCTCCTCCGCCGACCGCACCATCAGCGGGTTTATCAGCACACAGCTTAACATCGTTGACATTCCGCTGGAACTGCGCGCAGAGAAAGCAGATCCTTCCGCAGGATGGACTTTCAAAGGCGCTATGCTGCCCGATTCCAGCATCAACATCATGAAGCTGGTGAAAACGTTCCTCTCCTCGCTGGGTATCACCAACCTGCCCGCCTGGTTAGATCAGGCCTCGTTGAATATCGAAGGGGTTAACGTTACCGTATACACGCCGGCGCCGGAGGCAACAGATCAGAAAAACAAATATAGTGTAGGCGGCACCGTTAAATGGCAGCTCAATTACCAGAGCTTTGTATTGCCCAAACTCACCGCTACCTTGCAGATGGATTATGTGAATGGCAATGCTTCCGGTATGATCACCGTGGAAGCCCTGCTGCTGGGTATGAACTTCAAGGTGGGTTATAAGTTCGGTACACCGGATACACAGGTATACCTCGAATGGGAAGGTATTGTAGCGCAATACCAGCATGATAATGGGAAGAATACAGACACTATCACGGTTGTATTCGGAAAGATGTCGCTGGGAGAGATCATCACGCATCTTATTGCTTCATTTGAACCGGGCTTCACGCTAGCAGCTCCCTGGAATGTGCTCAACAGTATTAATCTGAATGGCTTGTCGTTTGTATATGTAAGAAATATCAATGATCCATCACAGAGCAGTCTGAAAGTAGTTTATAACAGCAATGTAGACCTGGGCTTCCTGCAGCTTTCTGCCATCACGCTTACGAAAGATAGTACCGGTGTATATCTTGGCTTTGAAGGCAAGTTCCTGGGCATGACTATCAGCAGCGGCAATCCTGAAACTGCGCCACTGGCGGGCAAAGGCAGTGATGTGCGCAACATGCCCGGAGTACCGGGTATGGGCAGCCAGTTCTTTGATCTTCGTTTCCTGGGTATGGGCCAGCATGTGGCATTTACCAATCCTGGTAATATCAGCGACATGCAGGGTGCTATCGACACCATGAAGAAATCATTCTCTGATACCAATGGTCAACCTAACAGCGTACCGATCAAACCTGACAAACAAGGCTCCCTGTATTTCGATCAGAACAGCCACTGGCTCTTCGGCGCAGACTTCACCGTAGCAAAGTTCTACAAGATGGCGCTGATCTTCAATGATCCTGAGTTGTATGGTCTCCTGATCAGCATCGATCCCACTGCGGCTTATTTTGCCAACCTTTATTTCGAAATTCTTTATAAGAAAATAAATGACAACATCGGCATGTATCAGATAGATCTGCAACTGCCAGATGTTTTCAGGCATCTTGAGTTCGGGGAAGTATCCATTACGCTTCCTAACATCGGGATCAAGATCTATACCAATGGTAACTTCTATCTCGACTTCGGCTTCCCTGCCAGCATTACAGACTTCTCGCGTTCCTTCACCGTGCAGGTATTTCCGTTTACCGGCTCCGGTGGTTTTTACTTCGGCTGGCTGAGTGGTGCTACCGCTACCAATATCCCAAAAACTACCTGCGGCATATTCAATCCCGTAATAGCCTTTGGATTGGGGCTGCAATTGGGTGTGGGCAAAACAATTGATGAAGGTATTCTGAAAGCAGGGCTGTATCTCACTGCTGTAGGCATTTTCCAGGGAGTGATTGCCGTCTTCCATGCAACACCTGGATTAAGTGGTGCTAAAGACGATAACTATTATAAGCTGCAAGGCACTTTCGGACTGGTGGGTCATATCTATGGCGAAGTGAACTTTGCTATTATATCTGCACGAGTGGATATATTGGCTTATGTGTATGTGAGTATTACGATAGAAAGTTATATGGAGATACCTATCTCCTTTGTAGCCGGCGTATCCGTTTCACTACGAATCACCATCAACCTGGGATTATTTAAAATACACATCAACCTCAGTTTCAGCGCTACTATCAGGGCACGGTTTGTGATCGGCAGCAATCACCCACAGGATGCAGGCTGGAACGGATGTCTTACCGGTGGCAATTTCCCGGCATACCACCGCCTTGGCGCAGACCTGGCTGTAACATTAAACTGGCAGCCAGTTTCACCGGATACCGGCACCAACTACCTGCTGGATCTATATGTGATCCCACAGCTGACCGTTTCCGGAGAAGGCGCTACACCTGGCCCACAATACAACATGATATTTTATATCGACACCGCCTCCGCCAATATTGCCAACACGGTGAACGGTCTTACCGCTCTCAGCACCGGCGTGTTGTACTGGTGTCTCAGCGCGCTGGTCAGCAATGGTCGCAGCAGCGTTCCACTGAGCTGGCTGCAAACACAACAGATCAGTACTGATCAGCTACAGGTGCTGTTATGTTATTTCAACACAAGGCCGGATAATGTAGCACCATTCAACTACAGTAATACAGCAGGACATGATGTTATTTCATTCCTGAAAACCTTCTTCAGCGTACAGATCACCGCTACAGATCCTGCTACCCAGCAGGAGCTGCAGGCCGCCATCTTCCCTGCCCTGCCACCACTGCTGATGCAGACAGATTACAACGGCGCTAAAGGAGCGCAGGTGAACTTCGCCACACAGAGCATGACCGGCAGCAATGGTTATATCAGCGCCGTTTCGGGCATACTGCGCACACTCAGTATGGACGCAGAAAACAAGCTCACTGCTGATTACTACGGTAACGCCTGCACGCAGGTGACTGACCCCGACTATCAGCAGCAGCAGGACCTGAGCATGCCTACTGTTATCTTCACAGATTTCATCGCCCTTGTGGCCAAGACGTTCCTGCAACATGCGCTGGATTATATGCAGGCCAACAAGAAAACAAGTCTGGATGCCGAAAGCCTTGTCAATGCAGTGGTTACAGCCGCCAATGTAACACAGACCGGCAGCATGTCTTCGAGGTTCCTGTTATATGGCTTACGCTTACCGGCTCCGCCAAATGCGGCCACCGGCGCCATTACACCACTGTACCAGCTTACAGGCCAGCAGTTCCCACTGCCTGCGGCGCTCAAAACCGGTGATACTTTTAGTATGAACATCACCAAAGATGCAGCAGCCACCTGGATTTCCTTTAATCCCGGCAATGCAGCTTCTCTCAATATCACCATCAACAATGATGAAATCACCCGCATCAATGATATGCGCAGTGTAGTGTTGTCGCCCACCCTTGAATCCGGCTCACCGGCTGCTATGGTGAACTACCGCGATACGCCGCAGGCCTTTACGCTCAACAGTCCGGCGCTGTGGCAATACCCCGGCGATTACTTTGCTGGCGTAAGCGGAAATCCTGTGCTGTGGCTGCTGCCACAAAACCTGACCGATGTATTTGCATTGCATGCCGGTATATCCATTCCTTTCTCCCTCCAGACCATCAAGCCCTCCGGCGATGGCAGCGAGAAAGGAAGTATCAGTCATCTTGCCTGGGCCACCACTGTGCCGGTTACGATACAGCAGATCTCTGCCGGCTCAGCACCCGATACACCGCTTGCCGGCAACATGTACAACCTCACCGGTGCAGACGACAGTGGTGTGGTACCATTACAACAACTGATCATCTTCCTTAATACTACCCGCAAAGGCGACGACAGCTTTATTGCACAAATACAATTGTTGTATGAACCTGACCCGACAACAGATTCCGCCGGAGGTAATATCTCCGCTGCCAATGGCGCTTTACAGCTGGCTATTGTACAGGCCAACCTGAGCACGGAAACCAACCCTACAGGCACATCCAGCTACCTGAAAGACAGCGTGACCAACACTTACAACACGCTGAACAAACCGGGCATCTTCCTGCAACTGTTGTGGGAAAACAGCATTGTGAGATCAGGTGGATTTTATCTGTACTACCGTAGCTCCGACGGCGATGGCATTCCACCCTACCTGTTCAATAAAGACGGCGTAGCACGCCTCACGCTGGTGGTCACTTATACGGATCTGCTCATACAACCTTTTGTGAACAGCGTGGTAACCGGCGATCAGGTGGATACTTCCACTACCAGTGTATATGCCCAGACAGCCAGCATTACCACCCGTGTAGCTACCATACCGGTGGGCACCGTGGGCTATACAGTAGTACGCAATAATCCGGGAGAATACAATCCTTCACAGCAACCACCTACAACCGCCGACAACCAGGTATACCTGCAAAACCAGTTCAACCTGCTGGGCACTACACTACCCGGCGTGGCCGCCTATCAGAACCTGCTGCCAGCCGGTCCTGCGGATACACTGGATGAAGACCAGGTAAATAAACTGCGCGCTGGTGAAACACCAAACCTGAACACCGACTACTGGAACTATGCAGCTGTGATCCCTTACTACAAATATGTCCAGCCTTCCGGTACAGACCCGGACTATCCTAATCCGTATGGGGGCATCGGCGCTACTGTGCAGATGCAGCTTAACTGGCAGGATATGTTTGGTAACATACCCATGAACAACGTGCAGCCGTTGACATTATCAATGGCATCACTGTATACCGATCCGCTCATCGCCATATCACAATGGCCTGCCGTATCGTCCTATTACCAGTTTGCCCAGAACGCCGGCAAACCCGAAATACAGCTCAGCTTCTGTTTCGACAAAACGAAATACACCGGCAGCAAAAGCCAGAATAATGCTGCCATAGACCTCGAAACCTACATGCGCCTCTATTATCAGCTGGTAGTATGTACCGATGTGAACATGAGCTTCCGCTCCTCTATTGACGGCAGCACTGCTGTACCGGAGGGCTCCACTCGCAGTATAAATATAGCCGCCCTGAACACCAGCTTCCTCACACCGGTGATCAGCTACCTGAAGAGCATAGTAGCCGCTACCACCATAGACAGCAATAGCATCCTGTATACTATCAGCAGCCCGGTGGATACCGCCACGATTGCGAGCTATGCAGATATACTGCCATTGACACTAACAGCAACGGTACAACGCACTTCACATATAGATCCGGCTTTTGCCAACACTGCCGGTATCAGCAGCGCACAGACCACCGTGCCGCCGCAATCCAAAGGCACCCCCTGTGGCAACGGCAACGATGATTCCTTGTCGCTCACCCCATTTGCACAACAGTTTGAAGCGGCCTTCAAAGATCAGCCGACCGCAGGCATCACGCTGAAACTGGCGACAGGCACACCGAAGGAAAGTGAAGACAAAATACCATCCCTCTGGATGATAAGACTGGACAGCAACGGAAAGAGTGGTATCAATTTCAACTTCAGCCATGCTGCAGTATATTTCTTTGCACCCGTACCGCTGGCCAACAACCTGTTGTCGTTCAGCAGCAACAACTATCCGTATGCAAGTGGACAGCCATATCCCGCAGGGGCCGCAGTGACGCAGCATTTCAGCAGCATAGACCTCGACAACTGGGGATTGCAGTTCCTCACTGCGGTAGATAGTTTCCTCAGCCCCGCCTATGCCGTGCCCGCCTTCCTGTTAGACAACGGCGTATCATTGGCATCACTACTGGCTGAAAAAGAAAACATCGCCAATGCTATCGAAGGGACCATCGACTATATCATAGATCCGGGAAGTACCCCACAATCCAACATCGGCAACGCACAGGACAAATGGAAACAGGTGATCCTCCAACTGCTCTCTAACGCTTACCGCTATACGACAGCCGTGCAGACACCCGCCACTATCAACTCCGGATGGACAGGCAGCAACAATCAGCCCCCGGAAGCGCCCTATGTGCCTGCATTGTACGGCAGCATGAAAGGTACTGATCCTTCCCTGCCACCCGGTACACCGCCCAATACTTCCTATTCCCTGTCCAACGCTAAAGTGCCATTGGGCAACGGGCAATCATGGCTTACGTATATGTTTGAATCGAAAGACCTGCCGGCCAGCCGCAGCTTCAGCTTCACAGACATGCGTTATGCCATAAGTCACCTGGAATACCAGTTACAACCTGTTGATGGTATCGAAGGCTACATGGCTTCGTCCTGGCTGACCTTCATTATCCCGCTGGATAACAGCCTGGGGGAGACAGGCAACATCACCATACCGGTTCCCTTGCGCGCCTATCCTACACCGCCTTCCATCCTGAGCCAGGGACTTCAATATCCTGTCAACAGTAGCAGCGATCCTATAACCATCGCTGATACACGAGCATGGAACTACCGCTATGTATACCAAAACCAGTCTGCCGCACAGGATACCATACACACGCAGGTTCAATTCAATATCCCTGCATCCAGTAACACTTTCCTGTCACGGAACCTGGATGAATCGCCTACACTGGATCAGGCATTATCTCAGTTCATGTCCGTGTATCCCGCCATGCTGGATGATTTCAATATGCACCTGCTGACACTGACTGCTGATGATGTAACGAACAACACACCGAATGCGCAGGCTGCAAAGAATGCCGTAGCAGCTTTCATCAAGGTCGTAACTGTAGTGGCTAAGGCATGGAGCACCTGGAACCAGATACATCCACGCACCAAAAAACTGGTGAGTCACGGACCGCTTAGCCTGGCGTTGTCGCCGTATACTTTATCATATACTATCACAGAAAACAAAGAGCCGGCTACCAATTATCTCAGCATCACCATTACGAAAGATAGTGGCAATAGCGTGCCGATGGTTCCATTGGTCAACATCAGCAATTACACCGCAGAGCCGGTAACCGGTCAAAGTAATACCTGGACATACAAAGATGCAAATGGTGACTATCTCCTGTACGCCGACAGGAACAAAGATCCTGACAGAGAAGTGGTCATGCAACAGCTGGATATACTCCATGAACAAAACAGCTGGTCAGGCGCCAGCATCATCCGCAATGAGTACCTGATACAGAATAATAATGGAACGTGGCAGCCCACCAATCAACGGTTCATCTATCAGACTCCGTGGGTGCGCTTCTTCGACAAGCTGGTACCGCTACTCCACTGCAACCGCGCCGTAGATATYGCCACCATCAACAGCAACGTCTTCCCTGCGCCGCAGCAGAGAACCCTGCAGGAGAACATGACCCAGCTCTTCATCGCCCTCACCAATGACGTAACGTTAACGGATATACTAATTAAATTACACGTCAGCTACCAGTATACCAAACCGGGCACTTCATTCATAATAAACCTGCCTGTATTACTGCTGGCCTCTACGGAAGTAAGTATCGCAGATAAAGGACTGGCAGTAGCCATCATGATAGCAGACGCGATGAAGAAATGGAAGGATACTCATATGCCGGAAACCAACAAGGCTCAGTACAACCTGGATATGACAGTTTTCTCTGATGATAGCACAAGACCAGTGTTGCAAGTGCAACTGTACTTGCTGATAAGTGGACTGTAATGTATATGATTAAAGTAGTTATTATGATGAGCGAAGATCATATTATTTTATAAACGTGAATAATCAATCGGTATATTGGCTTCGCTGGCACCGTTCATGAAGAGTTGCGCATCTTTCCGGTCATGCTGAATTCTCAGGATGGATGATCAGGAGTACGTGAAATATATCGCTTCTTATCATCCGAAATCAGGCAGCCTTGTTTATATGGAAAATTTCCAGCCACCCTGTTATTGCTCCAGGCTTCGCAGTTGGACTTGCTATGCTGGGGAATGCTTCCTTTATATAATGAAAGTAGATTCCTTCAATGTCCGTCATCTCAGAAAAATGGATATTGCCCTCACCTTCCACATCCCCCTGAAATTCCAGATTGGGGCTAACATGATGATTACTTCACGACTAACATGAATCGCATTAATATTTTAAAATATTTTAAATATTAATTTATTTTATTATTTTTAGGCCAGACGGAAGCCTTTACATACACTGTTTTCTGTAGCAATTATGTTCCTGACCTATAACTTACTGACTTAAAAAAAATAATCAACAGCCAACATTAAAAGTCCCTATTACAATGAACACTTACCTTATTATCGGCGGAATCGCCTTGTTATTTATTGTATATATGCTCGTTTTAAAAGCGAGGATGAAGAAATATAATAATAAACAACTAGAAAGTTTCAATACCAATCATTCAGACAAACCATTAACTGACGAACAAAAAAGGCTGCTTTCATTTGGCGGAATTTTGTTTTACTATAGAGGAGAGAAAATCCTTGGAATCAAACCAGAAAATAATTTGAATGAATATATCGGCGGATTAAAGCAGCAATGGGAAATAACAAACGAAACAACGGCGAAAGAAACTTTAAATGGTTTAATATCATTACAAAGAAGTAATGAATTTGAAGCTATTTTTCTTCAGTCAACAAAAGAATTAAGCATTACTCAAAAAAATATTTCAAAAGGTTTAGGACTAGACCTGGATAGAATTGCTCAAGTAAAATCTGCTTATGCCTGGGATATTTGCAGGGCTGTATCATTGGCCAAATGGTGCTACTGGACTGGCTATTTAACGGAAACCGAAACTTGGGAAGTCATGAAAAAAGCTTCGGAAGTAGCAACTGCAAAAAGTGATAACTGGACTGATTATACCATTTCTTTTCTATTAGGCAGGACAATACAAGGGTTTGACTTAGATGAAATAATAGTAGAAAGCAAACAAATATTAACAAGCAAGGGGCCAGCATTGAGAAAAATTGAGGATATAGATATATATACAAAGTACCCGTTTATAAAATCGTAATACGATAAATCTTTGACAAAACATTGATTCCAATAAGCTCCGATGTTTTGTTTTGGTATTGCCTGGTTTGTTTTGCATAGGTTGTAAACCACAAAACCATTTACTGATACGCATTTCAGAAAAAGGATACAGTAAATCTAAATTTATTTACTGTATCCTTTTTTGTGGCACGACTAAAAATAGTTAGATTATTAGTCCAGGTGACCTCTCTTAACAGGGGTATAAGCTCAGGAGAAGATTCATATGCCTCATAAAACTGTTTCATACGCCATAGATTCTTGTCGGAGAATCGGTAGTATTACATAAAGTGTGTCACGGTGATTAAAGATTAAGTTTCAAACGTTCGCTAAATATAATTGATAATTGCGCCAATGTCTGATTCCAGTTGTGTACAGGCTTGTTCCACTTGGCACATATATTTTCCTGGACAAGGAATAAGA
>NZ_JBFTHG010000018.1:0-134382 GCF_056394125.1 Chitinophaga sp. 10T418 | reverse complement strand
GTTTGTGGCTGCGCGGATATTTCTGCTTTATACGATTGCAGCCATGATTCATCCAGCAACAGTTTACAGTTGCTGTCGGCCAGCATATGAGCGAGTCTTTCTTTCGGGTAATCCATATCCAGTGGCACGTAAGCCGCGCCGGCCTTCAGGATACCCAGAATAGCAATCAGCAGCCATTCACTTCTTTCTACCTGCAACCCTACCAGTTCATCCGGTTGAAGATGATATTGTTCATGCAGGTAATGTGCTACCTGGTTGGCGCGTTCATTCAATTGCTGATAGGAAAGTGTCTGCTCTTCAAAATGCAATGCGGCACGATCCGGTGTAGCTTTCACCTGTGCTTCAAACAGCTCATGGATAGTGCTGTGAGAAGGATATGGTACCTGCGTATCATTAAACGTTGTCAGTAATTGCTGCTGTTCTGCCGTGCTCAGATAAGAGAGCGTAGACAGCGGTTCGTCCGGCGCAGCTAACCCTGCTGACAACATGGCTAACAGGTGATCTGCCAAACGTTCCACTGTAGCAGCGTAAAAAAGATCACTGTTATAAGACAAGCTCAATATCACCTCATCTCCATCTTCCGTAAATTCAAACAACAATTCGAATTTGCTGAAAGTATCTCCGTCATTTTTATACTCCGTTACCTGTAGTGCGTTCAATTGCTGTGATGTGCCCTGTTTACCATTCTCTACATTCTGCAATACCAGCATCACATCAAACAGCGGATGGCGGCTTAAATCCCGGTGTAGTTGCAGCGCATCTACCAGTTCATCAAAAGGATATTCCTGGTGTTCGTAAGCACGTAAACAAATCTCTCTGATCTGCTCCAGTAAAGTTTTGAAACCGGCCGACCGGCTGAAACGTGTCCGTAGTGCCAGGGTATTTACATAGAACCCAATCTGATCAGACAGGTCAGCATGTTCCCTGCCGGCAATAGGGCTGCCGATGATAATGTCTTCCTGACCGGTATAACGATACAACAAAGCATTTACCGTTGTCATCAATCCCATGAACAGGGTGGCTCCTTCCTGCTGACAAAATGCTTTCAGTTCTTTAATGGGAAAACGTTTTTTAATATTCCCTCCGTTGTAGGTCTTCACTGCAGGACGTACCTTATCGGTCGTTAACTGCAGCACTGGTAAATCGCCGGAGAATTGTTCCATCCAGTAATTGGCATGCTGCTTAAATGCAGGCGCATGCAGCAGGTTTTGCTGCCAGGCTGCATAATCCTTGTAGTGGATGCGTAAAGGCGGCAGAAGGGCATCATCCGGGCTATTATAAAGCGTCAGCAGCTCCCTGATCAACACTTCTATTGACCAGCCATCGCTGATGATGTGGTGCATGGCAAAACAGAATACCCATTGCTGATTAGCTACCTGGAATAATCCGGCTCTTAACAACGGTCCTTCAGAAAGATTAAAAGGGGCCAAAGAAGTGTGCTTTACCCTTTCCTGCAATTGCAGCTGCTGGTCTTCCATACCGCGGATGTCCTCATTTATTATATGGAACCCGTTTGATGCTACCGGCAGTACAAACTGCCTCACTTCACCACTTTCCACTTCACGGAATACGGTCCGCAGACTTTCATGTCTTTTTATCAGTTTGGTAAACGCTGCTGCAAGCTTGTCCTGCTGTAGTTGTCCTTCGAACACATATACAGCGGGCATGTTATAGGCAATATTACCGGCTTCGAACTGACTCAGCACCCATAGTCTGCGCTGGGAAGAAGAGAGTACATAACTATCCTGTACCGGGATGACGGGGATGGTAGCAAAGGCGGTTCTGGATGTTTGCCTGATCAGTTGCGCCTGTTGTTCCAGTTCTGTATGCGTGAACAGATCCTTCAGCGCCAGCTTCACATCAAACTGTTTGTGGATCTGGCTGGCGAGCCTTGTGGCCTTTAAGCTGTGGCCACCAAGTGAAAAGAAATTATCTTTCACGCCTACTCTATCTTTCCCCAACACCTCCTGCCAGATGAGCACCAGTTTCATTTCGGTTTCATTGCGGGGAAATACGTATTCCACCCCGGTTGTTATACCATTTGAACCGGGATCAGATAACCGTTTTCTATCTACCTTTCCATTGGATGTAACAGGCAGCTGATCCAGTGTTATAAAATGAGTGGGCAACATATAGGCAGGCAGTGTTTGTCCCAGGTATGCCCGAAGATTGGTAGCATCCAGGGCTTCCTGGCTAACGATATACGCCACCAGTTCTTTGTCGCCATTTCCGGTAGGCCGGGTAATCACCACGGCATCATTAATAGCAGTATGCTGCTGTAAAGATTTTTCTATCTCTCCTAATTCAATGCGGTATCCTCTGATCTTCACCTGCTCATCTTTACGGCCGGCAAACTGGATATTACCATCTGGCAGCCATCTGCCAAGATCACCTGTCCGGTATATCCGCTGACCAGGAATAAATGGATCGGGAACAAATCGCTCGTTTGTCAGTTCMGGACGGTTAAGATATCCTCTCGCCAGCCCTGGCCCGCCGATACAGATCTCACCGGTGGCGCCTACCGGTAACAGACCGGGTGCTTCACCCAGGATATATACCCGTGTATTTGCTATCGGACGCCCGATAATATTTTGTGTAAATACCTGTACATCTTCCAGTACAATGGCATCAATAACTGATTCTGTAGGACCATAATGATTATTGATCACTACTCCCGGCAATTTATTGCGTAACTCACTTACCAGTTTGCCATTCATCGACTCACCACCGATGGCCATATGGCTCAGCGAATGACCAGTAAGATCAACCGGCGTATCTAAAAATATCCCTTTGATAAAACCGGGCGTACCTTGTAACACTGTTACTTTTTCTTTGATCAGTGCGGCTATCACCGCTTCGGGCGATTGCAGTACCGTTCTTGAAAGCGCTACCGTCCGGCCTCCTGTCAATAAAGGAAAAAGTGTTTCCAGCAACGATACGTCAAAACAGAAATTTGTTGTCATGGCCGTTACCAGTTGCTCATTCGCATGGAGTAACGTTTGCTCCGCCAGTAAACGCATCAGCAGTGGTCCATGTTCTACCATAACGCCTTTGGGTTCACCGGTGGAACCCGAGGTATAGATCACATACGCCAGTGCATTGTTATTTTCTACTACATCAAAAACGCTGTTGTCCTGTGCTGCGATATGATGCCCGTCGTGCAGATATTTTTTTCTCTTCACCGGCACTGCCAACGCCTGCCTGTCAATACTTAACAAGGCATCGAAGCGGTAACGGGTAAGTTCATTAGATACCGTATGTATTTTATCACTGCAGGTAACAGCAGCAATACCTATTTGGTCATTGATCATATCCCGGAGATAATCACGGGAAACGAACAGTTCAACGCCCCAATCCGTTTTGGTAAAACGGCCGGTTTCAGGATGTGCGTTTTTAAATGCGGTCAGCGATGCGATCATCTCCTCCCGTTTATCTTCATCCATCAGATCACCCAGGAAAAGCAGCCCTTTATCCTTCATCTTTCCAATTGCTTTTACCAGCACATCCCGCAGATAGTTATGCCCATCGAAACATTGGATCACACTATTGATGATGACGAGGTCGAAATCTCCTTCAGTGATGAGATCTATTTCATGTGCCGGCATACACGCCAGTGTGATATTGTGATGCTGACCGGCAACTGCTGCTTCCCGCGTTTTTTCCAGGATAGTAGACGACAGGTCTGTTCCATAGTAGTAGCCCACTTCGGGAGCTATCCTGAACATGGTAAGTCCGGACGAACAACCTATTTCCAGTACACGCATATCTTTATGTAGGAAATCTTTCAACTTCAGGAAAGCGTTCTCACTATACTCCCGCATCTCCGTTTCGCTAAAGTCTTCACCGGTATAACTGTCTATCCAACCTCCCTGTGCAATTGCATCAACGGCTAAACCGCCGATCTGATCCCAGAGATCTTTCCGCATCAATTCACTTCTTAGTGCACCACGTTCTGCGTACACATTCAAACTGTCTATACACACGATGTGCTGCAGCGCTGCACACTGCCATAGCAACCGGTTAGCCATTTCTATCAGGTCTTTACCGGCAAGCAGGATATTAGCCGCCGCATCGTGCAGCATATATAGTACACGTTTCTCCGGATGCTCGGGATCCAGCGGTATATAAACGCCACCGGCCTTCAGGATACCCAGCATAGATACCAATACATCCCTGCTGCCGGTATTCAACATCCCTACGCCGGCGCCTTCACGTAAACCCAGTTCCTGTTTCAGATAACGCGCCAGCTGATTGGATACCTGATCCAGCTCTTTATAGGTAAGCGAACCTGTACTATCGGATACTGCAATGCTATCCGGTGTGAGCTGGCATTGCTTTGCAAACAGTGCATGCACCGTTGTGGCAGGTACGTCCTGATGTGCCCCACTCACATATTGATCAAATAAAAGCTGGTTTTCTGCTTCGTCCGGCAAACGGATCGCCGATAAGGATATATGAGGATTGTCGAGTACGATATCCAGCAGGTTCCGGAAGTGTTTCACTACGCGTTCAATACGGGAATGATCATAGATCTCTGCATAATACTCAAGCGTGATCAGTAGGTCTTCGTCCCTTTCTTCTACCAACCAATCCATATCCAGCTTGGCAGTACCGGAACCTTCCCATTGCAGGGGCGTATCACTGTCATCTATCAGCGCAGAGCGGTCGGACTTGGACTTTGAAAAATTCTGTACAACCAGTGATACATCAAACAGGGGATTACGGGAAGCATCCCTATTGACCTGCAGCATATCTACCAGGTCTTCAAACTGTATATCCTGGTTGCCATAGGCGGCAATACAATCCGCAATAATTGTTTTATGGAAAGTGTCAAAACTCATATCTCCCCGCAGCTGACTTTTTACAGCCAGGGAATTGACGAACATCCCAACAATGCGTTCCAGGTCCGGATGACGGCGGCCGGCAATACCACAGCCGATCACCATACTTTCCTGATTGGTATATTTATAAAATAATACATTCAGTACTGCCAGTAAGGTCATCTGTAAGGTAGCATTGTCTTTTTTGCCCAGCTCACGCATCCGCGCCGTAGTCGCCGCATCAATACTGAAAATGATATGCTCACCTTTAAACGTAAAAGCGGCAGGGCGTTGCCGGTCTGCAGGGAAGTCCAGCACTGGTATACCATCGCTGAAACGGGACAACCAGTATTGCTTTTGCTGATCAAGATCTCCACTTTCCAGCAGACTATTCTGCCAGGTGGAGAAGTCGCGGTACTGTAGTTTAAGTGCCGGTAGCGCCTTCTCATGATACAGCAGCATAAATTCATCAATCAGCACCTGGAAGGAGGTGCCATCCGCTATAATGTGGTGTACATCGATGATCCAGACATATCCCGCATCTGTTATATGTACGAGCGCCGAACGGAATAATGGTGCTGCCGCCAGATCGAAAGGACGGATATAGTCCCTGGCAAAAGCTGCAAACGAGTCCTGGCTGCAGGTATGTTCATCCAGTTCGAAAGGAACATCCGCATGGATCTTCTGAAAGGCCACACCATCTATCATTTCAAAAGATGTACGGAAACTCTCGTGCCGGCTCACCAACATTTTAAGGATAACAGCGATGCGCTCCCTGTCAACATGCCTGCCCAGGTAATTCACGATGGGAATATTGTAGCTGGTGCTTTCCGGCGCAAACTCCTGCATAAAGAAAAGCCGTTTCTGCGCAGATGACAATGGATAATATTCCAGCTCCGGCGCCTTTTCAATATCCGAATAAGCAGCATGAGCAGCCTTTGAAATCAGCGCCGCCTGTTCTTCGAGTACGGGTTTTCCAAACACGTCTTTCAGCTCTATCTTTATTTCAAACACTTTAAATATCTGGCTACATAACAGTGTAGCTTTCAGACTATGGCCACCCAATTCGAAGAAATTGTCTTTTAGCCCGATATTTTTTTTCTCCAGGATATCTTCCCAGATAATCGCCAGTTTTTTCTCCGTTTCACTCTGTGGTGCTTCAAAAGCAACACCCGTATCCATATCCTGCCCTTCCAGCTGCAACAACGCAGAGGTATCTACTTTACCATTGCTCCTCAAAGGCATGCTCTCCAGCTGTATATACTGGTCTGGCACCATATACACGGGCAACTTATTCTTTAGCCAGGAACGGAGGTCCCCTGCATGGAGTACTTTTTTACCTACCACATAAGCCACCAGGAATTTTTCGCCGGAGGCGTTTCCTTTAGCCATTACAACCGCCACCGCCACTTCAGGATGTTCCCGTATCACACTTTCTACTTCCCCTGGTTCCACCCTGTACCCTCTTATCTTCACCTGCTCATCTTTACGGCCAATAAATTCTATATTACCATCTGGCAGCCATCGCCCCAGATCGCCGCTCCGGTATAGGAAGGCGCCTGATTGGAATGGATGCGGCACAAATTTTTCGCTGGTCAGTTCAGGATTATTGAGATAGCCTTTTGCCAGTCCGTCACCACCCACACAAATCTCTCCCACTACCCCCGTACAGCAAAGCTGCAGGAGGTGATCCAGGATGTAAACAGTACTGTTACTGATAGGCTTTCCGATGGGAATATCAGACAATCCGGCTACTACCGGGTAGGTGAGCGAGTAAGTAGTATTCTCCGTAGGGCCGTAACAGTGAATAATCTGTAATGATGGATATTGCCGCAAACAGGCATTGACATGCGAAGGAGAATTCCTGTCTCCGCCAAACAGCACTGTTCTGAGTCCTTCAAACACCCTAATATTACGTTCCACCAGCTGGTTAAACCAGCCTGTAGTAAACCACATGGTATCCACTTTTTCCTGGCGGATAACAGCAGACAGCCGGTCTGTATCCAGCAGCACCTCTTTACTGCACATCACCAGCGTACCACCATGCAGTAACATGCTCCAATATTCAAAAGTTGTTGCATCAAAAGCGATGGCGCCTGTACACAACAACACTTCTTTTCCGGTTAATTGTACGTAGTTTGTGTTCATGACCAGTCTTACCACACCACGCTGATCTGTCATCACCCCTTTTGGCGTACCGGTAGATCCGGAGGTATACATCACGTAAGCCAAATCCCCGGCCACGGATGGAAGCAGCGGCTCCTCAATCGTATCCAGCTGCACATCTATTGCAAAAACATCTCCCGTAAAATCCGGCAGGTCAAACATGTAATCCGTTTCTGTGATCAGCACTTTAACGGCGGTATCCTGAAGAATAAATTTTTTACGGGTATCCGGATAATCTGTATCAACAGGTACATATGCCGCGCCCGCCTTTAGTACACCAAGAATAGCGATGATCAGCCAGTCTGATCTGTCCAGCATAATACCAATCAGCTGCCCTGGCACTACTTCATAATGCGTACGCAGGTAGGCTGCCAGTAACCCGGCGCGTTTGTCCAGTTCAGCGTAGGTGAGCTTTTGTCCACGCGCAACTACCGCGATTTTATCCGGTGTTCTTGCCACCTGCATTTCGAACAATGCTGCGATGGACTTCTCCTCCGGATAAGCTGCTGCCGTATCATTTAAGCCATGGATCAGCAACGTTTGTTCTATTGCTGACAAAAACTGTAATTCCTGAATGGACTGCTCCGGCTGATCCAGGATCACCGCCAGCAATTGCAACAGGTGGTCAGCCAGTTGCTCGGCAGTCCGGCCAGTATAAATGCCTTTGTTATAATCTAAACTTGTTTTAATCTCATCTCCTTCCTCTGTAAAATCAAAAGAAAAATCATACTTGCTGATCAGGAGTGTATCACCCAGGTAAGGTTTTATTTGCAGCGCACCTGCACCCTTCCGGTTTGTTGCACTGTTCACATCTGCATTCTGCAATACTACACTCACATCGAACAACGGATTTCTGCTCATATCGCGTTGCAGCTGAAGTTCCTGTATGAGCGTATCAAAGGGATAGGCCTGGTGTGCATATGCTTCCAGCGTAATTTCTTTTACATGCAGCAGTAATTCCCGGAAGCTGTGCGCTCCTTTGAACCTGACGCGCAATGGCAATGTGTTCAGGTATAAGCCGATCTGGTCTTCCAGCTCCGCATGTTCACGACCGGCAATCTGTGTACCGATAATGATATCTTCCTGGAAAGTATAACGATACAGTAGTGCATCCACCAATGCCAGCAGTCCCATAAAAAGTGTGCTGCCATTTTCCTGGCAAAGTTGTTTCAATCTTTTACCCTGTTCTGCCGGGATCACTCTTTTTACAACACCTCCTTCATAACCTCTGATCTGCGGACGTGCTTTATCTCCGGGAAACGCCAGCACGGGGATTGGGGTACTGAACTGTTCTTTCCAATAGGCTTCATGCGATTGCATAACAGGGCCCTTCAACTGTTCCTGTTGCCACGATGCATAGTCGCGGTATTGGATATTCAAAGCACTTAGTGGTGATGCGCTGAAGTAGGATGTCGTGAGTTCATTGATCAGGATACTCATAGACCAGCCATCGCTGATAATATGATGCATCACATAAGTGAACACCCATTGGTCATCGCTGATCTGCAGCAGCGAAGCCCTTAACAGCGGGCCCGATGCCAGATCAAATGCCTGTGCCGAAAATTGCCGTACCCGATCTTCTACTGAAGCAGTATTGCCGCGAAGATCAACATGGTGAATATTAAAATCCAATGATTCGGGTGTGCATACATATTGCCGGATTGCTCCCTGTTCGTCTTCTCTGAAAACCGTTCTGAGGATTTCATGTCTTTCTATCAGGCGGTTAAAAGCTGCAGCAAGTTCTTCCAGGTTGAGTGTACCTTCAAAAATAACGCTCATCGGAATATTATATGCCCCACCACCCCCTTCAAGCTGACTGGCCATCCAGAGGCCTTTCTGCGCGGAAGATAGTTCATAATGCACCTGTTCCGGAAGCCGTGTGATATGGCGGTATGCGGTACTGCGTGTATTTTTGAGCAAGGAAAGAATTTCTTCTTTATGCGTTCTCAGAAATGCAGTTTCCTGCTCACTCAGTTGTTGAACATTACCTCTGATCCGCAGGTTGTTGCCGCTGTCATCCGGCGTAATGATAATTCCTTTGCTCTTGCAGCTGAGCAGGATGGCTAAGATATCTTTCATCTAGAAGATTATTTCGTCGTTACCGTTTACAAGTATCTCATCACTGTTATCCATCCACTGCACGGACTCTATGTAGTTAGACAGATGTTCCACAGTGGGATCAATAAAAAGGTTCTTGAGGTCAATTTGCACTCCGAAGACCTCATGTATTTTTGAGATCACGCGGGTAGCTTTCAGGCTGTGTCCACCGAGATCAAAGAAGTTATCCCGGATACCGATCTGTTGGCGTTCCAGAATCGTTTCCCAGATAGCTGCCACCTGCCTGTCAATCTCATTTCTGAAAGGCACGTAATTGTTATTGGATACTGTCGCATCCTCCGGTCGGGGAAGCGCCTTTTTATCCAGTTTACCATTACTGTTCAGCGGAAATTCCTGCAGGGAAATCAGGAACGAGGGGATCATATATACGGGTAGTGAATGACTCAAACTTTCCCTCAAATGGCGGATATCAGCTCCTTCCTGTGCGATCAGATACGCTGCCAGTTCATATTCTCCGTTGATTTGTTTTAAGGGAATCACCACTGCGTCTTTTACGCCCTCCTGTCTGATCAATGCCGTTTCTACTTCGCCGATTTCGATGCGGTGCCCCCGGATCTTTACCTGTTCATCTTTGCGGCCGATATACTCTATATCTCCTGAAGGAAGAATGCGCGCATAGTCACCGGAACGGTAAAGTTTTTCTCCGGAGCGTGCAGGATGCGGGATAAATTTCTGTGCCGTCAATTCCGGCCTGTTCAGGTAACCACGGGCCACGCCGGCGCCACCTATGCAGAGCTCTCCTGTTACACCCACTGGCACCTGTTGCAGATCGGCATCCAGCACATAAGCGCTCAGGGTAGGAATAGGCAATCCTATATTGCTTTTATTGGCAGTAATTTCT
Organism: Chitinophaga sp. 10T418; assembly: GCF_056394125.1. Lineage (NCBI taxonomy): Bacteria > Pseudomonadati > Bacteroidota > Chitinophagia > Chitinophagales > Chitinophagaceae > Chitinophaga > Chitinophaga sp. 10T418. Next base: position 124,437 of record NZ_JBFTHG010000018.1, on the reverse strand, counting down.
GTTGTGGTAATTTCCTTGAAGGTGACATGTACCGTAGTTTCAGTAATACCATACATGTTAATGTTTCTGCAATCCGGAAATGTTTGTTGCCATTCCCGCAGAATTTCCGGCATCAGGGCTTCCCCACCAAAGATGAGATAGCGCAGCGCCAGCTGCTGACGCGAAAAACGATGCCGGTTATTGTTGACCAGACTTCTGAAAGCAGTGGGCGTTTGGTTGAGTACTGTGATCTTTTCCTCACCCAGGAAATCGTAGAAAGCAATACTATCCTGGGCCACTTCTTTAGGTACTATCACTACCATTCCGCCTTTCAGCAAAGCCCCATACATTTCCCAAACTGAGAAGTCAAAACAGTAAGAATGAAATAGTGACCAACGGTCTGCATTGTTGAAGTCAAACAGGTCCTGATCATTGAATAGCAGCCTGGTAACGTTACGATGTTCAATCAACACACCTTTGGGGTTCCCGGTTGTACCGGAAGTATAGATCACATACGCCAGGTTATCCGGCCTGACTGCTATCTCCAGTGTATCTTCCGGATAATCAGCGGTCGTAATATTTATAGCGGTAATATCTTCTATCGTTGTATGAGGGAGCCCATCACACAGCAGGAGCCGGCTGCCGCTATCGGTGGTGATATAACGGATTCTTTCCACCGGATAGCCAGGATCTACAGGGACATATGCCGCACCGGCTTTTAATACTGCCAGGATACTGATCAACATCCATTCTGTACGCTCAAAATGAAGTACTACCAGGTCTTCCTGCTGTACGCCATAACTATTCACCAACAGGTGCGCCAGTTGTCCGCTGCGGCGATCAAGTTCCTGGTAGGTAAGGGTAGCTTCGCCTGACTTCACCGCTATATGATCCGGGAAATGCGCGGCTGCCGTACGAAACAGGCTATTGATAGTGGCCTGCTGATCGTAACCAACATGTGTCTGATCCGCTTTTGAAGACAAAAGCTGCTTTTCCGCTTCATCCAGTAACGAAATATCTTTGAGCAAAATGTCCGGCTCCCGGCATACCTGTTCAAACACCCGGTTCAGGTGTATGGCCATTTGCTGCACCGTTTCATTTCTGAATAAACCTGTATTATACTCCAGCTCCAGCTGCAGGTTACCAGCTACTTCTGTAAAAATAAACGTGAGATCATATTTTGCCACGCCAGCAGCAATATGCAGCCTTTCCAGCCGCATATCGGGTGTCACCTGCTCATTATCCGTCATCTCCAACCCTTCTATATTCTGTAATACCACCATCACGTCGAACAGCGGAGACCGCGACATGTCGCGTTTTAACTTCAGATGATCCACCAGCATTTCAAATGGAAGATCCTGGTGACTGAATGCCTGTAACAGGAGTTCTTTCAGCTGAAGCAACAATGTGCTGAAACTATCTGAGCTACTTAATGTAGTGCGTACAGGCAGTGTATTCACATAAAATCCTATCTGATCATGCAGCTGAGCATTATCGCGGCCGGCCACAGGTGTACCTATCACTATATCCCGCTGGTCAGTATATTTTTTCAGCAACACGTTTACTCCTGCCAATAGTAACATGAATAAACTCACACCTGATCCTGCAGCAAGATCAGCCAGCTTACTGCTAATGACAGCACGATGAACTGCTCCTTCATAAGTTTTTACTGCAGGCCGGGGAAAGTCTGCCGGCAATTCCAGTGCAGGTACTTCCTCTTTAAATACACCTGTCCAGTAATCCAGCAACGTTTCCAATTGCCCACCTGTAAAGCGGGTTTGCTGCCATACTGCAAAGTCTTTATACTGCAATGCCGCCGGTGTTAACGTCCCCGTACGATAGGCCGTCATTACTTCTTTGTACAATACTGCCACCGACCAGCCGTCGCTGATGATATGATGCATATTGAAAGACAATATCCTGCTGTCTGCTGTATTCAACACGAAACAGGCCAGCAGTGGCCCTTTTTCAAGGTCGAAAGGTTCCTGCCATTTATTCTGAAGGATCCCCGCTATCCCTGCTGACGATAGTGAACGGGGAATTGTTATCTCTTCTATACGCAATTCAACAGCTGCCGCATCCTGAATCAGCTGCACCGGTGCTCCATCCCTTTCTGCGAAAATCGTACGCAGACTCTCATGTTTTGCTATCACCAATCTTAACGCCTGTTCCAGTCGTTCTACCTCCAGGTGGCCGTAGATCCGGAATGCGGCCGGCATATTATATGCTCTTGAAGCATCCCTGAATTTTGTAAGTACCCACAACCGCTCCTGCGCAAAAGAGATCGGGTAATACGCCTGTTCCTCCGCAGGAACAATCTGCTGAAACCTTTGTTCTGCACGGTTATCAATCAGCAATGCCTGTTCCTCAATTGTTGGGGAACTAAATATTTCATTAAGACTGAGTTCTTTTTTTAATTCTTTCGCAATGAGCGACCTTAATCTTGCCGCTTTCAGACTATGTCCTCCAAGGCTGAAGAAATTATCTTTTATGCCGAAACCTGTTCTGTGCAATACCGTTTCCCATAAACCAAGCAATAAATGTTGCAGGGAGCTGGCCGGCGGCACTATGTTGATGGCATCATCTGCCGTGGCAGATGGTAATGGCAACAGTTGTTTATCTACCTTACCATTGCTATTCAGTGGTATTTCTTCCAGTTTTATCCAGTATGCCGGGATCATATAAGCTGGCAGTAACGCAGACAAATATTCTTTCAACCCGGTTTGCGCTTCACCGCTATAATAGGCTACGATCTCCTGTTCACCATTCACTTCTCTGATCAACACGGCAGCCCGTTGTATCATAGGGTGTTGCTCCAGCATATATTGTATTTCGCCCAGCTCGATCCGGTAACCTCTCACTTTCACCTGGTCGTCTGCACGACCCGTAAATGCCACGTTGCCATCTGCCAACCAGTATCCTTTATCACCTGTCCGGTACATCATGAGGCCATCCACAAAAGGATTCTTCAGGAATTTTTCTCCCGTCAGCTCCTGTTTACCATAATATCCTTTTGCTACAGATTGTCCGCTTAAAAATATTTCTCCCTCCACACCTGGCGGCAGTAAATGCAGGTATTCATCCAGGATATACAACTGCGTATAACCTACAGGCTTACCTATGGGAATCAGTGTAAGATCTTCTCCACCAAACCTGTACATGGTACTGTAGGTAGTGTCTTCGGAAGGGCCATATAAATTTCTCAGCTCCATTCCTTTATGCTTCAGGTCCTGTATAATCTTACGGGGAACCGGTTCTCCGGCCATATTAAGTGCTACCACATTACCCCAGTTCATTCCCTGATCCAGCAATGCATTCACAACAGAAGGCACTGTATTAACCAGCACATGGCGGTCTGTTTCCACAAACGAGGGAATCTGCAGCGCCGATGTCAGTAGCCGGATTTTTCTGCCTTGTATCAAAGGCAGAAAAACTTCAAACACGGAGAGATCAAAACAGTAAGAAGTGGTGGCATATAAAATATCATAAGGCGTGCTGCTGAATTCCTGGTCTGCCCACTTCAGAAAGGCGGTCACATTCCGGTGACTGATCTCTACGCCTTTGGGTTTCCCGGTAGAGCCGGAAGTATAGATCAGGTAAGCCGTTTGGGACCTAATATCTCCTCTGCTAACAGGTATTGCCGGTTCATCCAGAGAAATATCCGCTATCCTGATTACCTGTCCTTTATAGTCAGGAGGTATCAGGCCAACACTGGCTTCATCCACCAGCAGCACCGCAGGAGCGGCATCTTCCAGTATATATTTTATCCTGGCAGCAGGATAGGAAGGATCAATAGGAACATAAGCCTTGCCTGCTTTTAAGATGCCCAGCATGCTGATCACCATCCATTCAGTTCGTGCCATCAGTAATCCTACAAAAGGATGTTCGCTCCTGGCAGAAAGATAAACGCCAAGGCGGTCTGAAAGACTGTTCAGCACAGCATAGCTGAGTTCCTTCTCTCCTGCTATCAGCGCAGTAAGTGAAGCGTTACGCTGAAAGGAACTGTTCAATAATACCAGCACATCCTGTTCTTCAATATCTTCCACCGGTTTATTAAAAACTGTCAGTAGCTGTTCCTTCTCTGCTGCATTCACAATTTCAATATCAGCGATCCTGATTTCCGGTTGTTCCATCACCTGGCGGATGATCTCCTGGTAGGCCCCGTAGAGCGCCATTATGCGTTCCTTTTTAAACAGGCCCACGGCATACTCTATCTCAATAACAAACCTGTTATCGGGCTCAAAATCAAAGTAGAAACTAAGGTCCAATTTGGCGCCTCTCTTTTCATCTTCTCTTTTACCGGAAGGATAGAGATAGTTACCCAGCAGGCTCAATTCAAAGCCATGCTGTTTACTAAAATTCATAGATCCATCTCCCAATGCCGCATTCTGTAATACGATCATTACATCGAACAACGGATTTCTCCCGGTATCTCTCTTCAGATCAAGCTCCTCCAGGATTCTGTCAAAAGGATAATCCTGAAATTCAAAGGCTTTAAAAGAACTATCAGATATCTCTTTCAGGAAATCCCTGATAGAAAGCGCTGGATTAACGGTAACAGACAGTGGCAGGGTGTTCACGTATAACCCTACCTGTTCTTCCAGGTCAAAATGATTACGGCCGGCAACAGGTGTCCCGGTAACAATATCTCGCTGTCTGGAAAATTTATGCAGCAAGAGTGTAACCGTTGCCCGGAAGAAGTTAAAAGTAGTAATCTGTTCCTTTCTGCAGAATGCGAGGATAGCGGCATACAATCCGGCGTCCATATAAAAACGGGAGAATGCTCCCTCATAATTCTTTACAGCAGGGCGGGAAAAGTCATACGGCAGGGATAATGGCTCTGGCATTGTTTCAAAACGTTGCTTCCAGAAATCCTTCGCTGCGGCTCCTTTGGGGCCGTCTATCTTACGTTGCAGCCAGTCGGCGTAATCCTTATACTGTATCCGGAGTGGATCAGTTACCAGTTCCTGTCCGCGGCAGCAGGCCTCATAGTTACGCATCACTTCTTGGATGAGTACACTGATAGACCGGCCATCGCTGATAATATGATGTACGCCGAAGATCAGTGCATGCTCATCGGTAGACAAACACAGCAACCTAACCCTGAGCAAGGGACCATTCCCGAGGTCAAATTGCCAGCGGGCAGGTTCCTGCGATGCGGCGACCAGGTATTCTCTCAGATCCGCGCGATGACTGATATCTTCGTACTCAATTTCAAATGGGATATTTGGTTTTATTACCTGCAACAGCTCACCGTCTGCTTCTTTAAAAACAGTACGAAGGCTTTCATGCTTTTGAACAGATTTTTTGAAGGCAGCATTCAGGTTTTCTACGATAACCGTTCCTTTAAGATAAAAACTGGTTACAATATTATAGGCAGCTGTTCCTCCTTCAAACTGACTGAGTACCCAGATCCGCTGTTGCGCATTGGACACAGGATAGTGCTCCGCAGGAGATATGGCGGGAATAGGCGCAAAAGAAGACTGATCCATAGCATTCCTAAGGAAAGTGATCAGTTCCTGCTTGTGTTCCTTTATCTGCACCAGAAATTCTTCTGACAAATTTCTCGTTTCACCTACCAATTTAAGTTGCGCTCCTTCCAGTAGCGGAATAACTTTATTCCGCTTTAAGACAGTTATAAGATCTATTACATTCATAAAACAATACCCTTTTCCCGGTTGTGTTCTTTTTTAAGCCATAGCATGCTTTCAATCATGACTATGAGTTCTGAAAATGTGCAGTGTTGAAATATTTGAGTTGCATCAATGTTTATGTTGAGGTCTCTGTTAACCGTATTGATCAGGTCCATTGCGCGGAGAGAATCCAATCCCATTTCCGCAAGTCCTGCATTCTCATCCGGCGCTCCTGTCAGTTGTAGATTCGTTCTCGAAATAATCACCCCTGTCAGATACTTCCGGATAACCTCATAGTCCCCATTTCTGATCGTTTCATTCAGCAGCACTCCTACATCAATATCAACGCGTGCATCTTTTTTCATGCGCGTTTTTGCTCCGATAACATTAAACCGCTCCTGCAGATAGTGTTCCCTGCATCTGACCCGTTGCAGTTTACCACTGGTTGTTCTGGGGATTCCCAGTGGCGTAGTTAAGATGATATCATACAATCCTATTCCGAATACACTCAAGACGGCAGTATCGATCATATTAATTACCTGGCCGGCGTCCAACCCATTGACAGCGGTTCTGTTGATTTCTGCGACTGCTACAATACGTGCGTCATCGTCATCAATACTGAATACCACCATACCATTTGTAGCAATGGCCGGATGTGAGTCTGCTACCAATTGTTCAATATCGTAGGGGTAATAATTTACACCACGAATAATCAACATTTCTTTTTGCCGTCCATTCACAAAAAGTTCATTCCCATATAGAAATCCAAGATCACCTGTTCGCAGAAAAAGGCGATCGTCTATTGTATAAAAAGTATTGCTGTTATCTTTCCTCCAATACCCTGCTGTAACGCTGTCACCGGCAATACAGATCTCTCCTTCCTCCAATTCCGTTACGGCTTGCTGTGTTTGAGCAGCGATTATTTTCACGTCCATGCCCGCGCAGATCCTACCGGAACTCACCAGTGATTTCGCAGCAGTATTCCCACTTTCAAGCAACTGTAACTTCCCCTGTTGCAAAGCAATTTTATCTGCATACACCACACGTGGTGTTGCATTATTCTTTAACCCTGACACCATCAATGTAGCCTCCGCCAGTCCATAGCAGGGATAAAAAGCCTGTTCAGTAAATCCGGCCGAAGCAAAGTAGTGTGAGAAGCGTGCAATGGTATCTGCTTTTACGGGTTCCGATCCGTTGTAGGCCAGTATCCAGCTGGAGAGATCCAGCGCAGAAATTTCATGAGGAGCCACTTTATCAACGCAGAGGTCAAATGCAAAATTGGGCCCACCGCTATGTGTTACCTTGTAGTTTGAAATAGCTTTCAGCCAATTAACCGGCCGTTGCATAAAATGCAGTGGGGACATCAGTACACAGGTACAACCTACATAAATTGCATGCAGGATATTTCCGATCAGGCCCATGTCATGATGAAAAGGCAACCACGACATGATGACGGAATTTTCATCACAACGAAAGGTATTTCTGATCACCTCCTGGTTATGCAGCAGGTTGTTGCTGCTGATAACAACTCCTTTCGGAATGCCTGTAGAACCTGATGTATATTGTATAAAAGAGATGGGATGATATAATGGCGCTGACAACAACGAATCTGTTTCCAACTCCGGGAGATTCGTTGTCAATACAAATTCAATATCGGTATCAATGGTCTGCTGCAGGAGTACAGAGAGTTCAGCTACCGTAAGTATGGCGCTGATCTCTGCATCCTTTATAATATTTGTAAGTCTTTCTCTGAGTTTGCTGCTCCTGTTAAAAAAAACGGGTACTGCAACGATGCCTGCATATTGACAAGCCATAAAAGCCACAATAAATTCAATCGTATCCTGATAGATCAACATGACCCTTTTACCCAAAAGATTTTCACCGGAAAGATGAGTAGCCAGTTGCTTTACCCGCAGCATCAATTCTTCGAATGTGACAATGCAGGTGGCATTACTACCATCAGTCAGATAGATGAAAGCATTTTTTTGTGGACAGTTTAAAGCGTGTAGCATTAATTGATAAACAATATTCATTTCCATAACTCTGGATAGCTCATTTACAAATACGGCATGAGGATACCATAACCGGATTTTAAGTTCCGAAATCAGCAATAATGCGGTAGTTTAAAACCTCCGCGAACAAGCGTTTCCGACAACCGCCGGCGGCGGTTACAGATTTGACTCAATGATTAATTGACAGCATATTATGATGGATCAATGCTACAATAGATAACTAAACGTATACCTGGCAATAGGATGAACTCAGATGGCTTAGTTACATACTAAAAGTTAAAGGGTACAAAAGGGTTTAAAGGTTGAAAAAGGGTTTAAAGGGTTTAAAGATAAAAAGGGTTTAAAGGGTCATCTTGCTAATAAGTTGGGCTATTATATACAGATCATCGTAACCACTTCTATCCGCTATTTTTAATGCAGCTAGATAAATCCGTTTTCAATTTAAGGTAAATTATTTAATCACAAAAAAAAATCTGTTCTATTAATAATCGTTATGATGAAGTTTGATAAATAATGACAGATGATTTTTTTCCGATCATACAACGGGCCCCAAACAGGATGATAAACACAGCAGTCAGGACAAGAAACGATCCCACAAAACATAATACAGCACTATATTTCAAGGCATCAACACCTAGCACTTACTGCAGTATCTCCGCAGCCATATCTGGGGGTAATACATATACTGCAAAACTGCGGCACTGATATTCATGCGCATTTTTTATTCGCGGCTGTTCAACTAAAATAAGATAAATCCCATGAATAGTTTATACGTTTGGGTTAGGACCACAAACCATATATTTCAGAAATAGATCTAACTAATTCAGGACTAAATACTTTTAAAGAAAAAAAAAGCGACTCTTCACAATATCTTAATATAATTACATTCTATTACCAGGATGAAAACAACTATCTTTAACGGTTCAAACAAATAAAATCAGCTGAGAATGGAAATACCAGGTAGCTTCATTAAAATATTCCCGGAATACGAGGATGTTTTTTATGATGATGTGGAAAATCACCGGAAATACTTTCTGCCCTTATGTTCTATTAATCTGGGGTTCCTTTTACCGGACAAGGATCAGTGGCTGCATTTTGTGTCTGTAAAAGAAATATATGATGGTCGGGTAGGTGAAAACACGACAGCGTTTCACACAAACTACACCAAATGCGATATGTTCGGTTTTGATATCATCGATGGGAAATATAAGTTTGACGCGAAGTGGGAATACTTTACTGTTTCCACCGAAATCCCACCGGATAGTTATCACCTGGAATATACCGATGAGGAGATACAATTTAATTTTAATGAGGCGATGTATCAATTAAAGAAGTCGTACTATAAAAAATTCGGACAATTATACGATCGGGATTTCTACAGGCCCGGCTTAACAGTAGAAGGAATCAGAAAATTAGAAAGGCTGCTGAAGCTGACAGTAGAAGATCTGCACAATGATGCGCCTTCAGATTATCTGGCAGAAGTCATCAATAAAAAGATCAACGGTGTAATAGACGAAATCAATACAAACCATCTCCCTCTTGATGAATGTGAATACGCAGGCACCAATCTGATGGATAAGCCGCTCAGGGAAGATGGCCGTCTTTTTAACTATATCGCCTGTATGGAAGGATACCATTTCCAGGAAAATGCCGCTGATCAGATTTACTTATTTCATGATGATCAGCTGAAAAAAGCAGTGATTTGCCTGGAATATACCTGATTAAAGAATGGCTACCATTCGGTAGGTGCTTTGCCGAATTTCTTCTTAAAAGAATGMGAGAAATGAGAGAGGCTTTCAAAGCCCAGGTCAAGATAAATGGCAGATGATTTTTTGTTCTTTTTTTCTATAAGATGCCGGGCTTCTTCCAGTCGCCTTTCTAATAACCACTGTCGTGGGGCCATCCCGAATATCTTTTGGAAATCACGCTTAAATCCTGCCAGGCTTCTTCCTGTAAGTCGTGCAAATTGATCAACCGGAATATTGTAGTGAAAGTTGCTGCGCATGAATTTTTCCAAATCCATTTTATACGGTTCCGAAAAGTCGAATAAGAATTTCCGGAGCTCGGGCATCGTATTCATAAGAAGATATACCGCCTCTTTTACTTTAAGCATCCCCATCGCCCTGGTTACTTCTTCTTCCGGATGCTGAACATATGGAAGCAAAGATTGAAAGAAAGCGTGCAAAAAAACGCTCCCGGGGATACGAATGTTGGAAGGCCCACTGTATTTTTGCCCTGTCTCTATTTGCTCCTCAAGGGCAATCTTCCGGAGGAAGTCTTCTTTCAGCACAATGACAATGGTCTGATAATCCTCACCATCCAAAGGCGTTTTAGTAATTTCTCCCAATTGATTTTTTTGTATCAGCAACATTTCGCCGCGACTCATAGAGATTTGCTGGCTGGCAGTTTCCAACGTAAAGACGCCCGAAACCTGCAACACCAGCGTATTGTGCTCCAGAAATGCCACCTTCTCCTTTCTCATGGCGGAGAAATAAGAGTAAAAGATAACCCCGGGAATTATTTCAGTTGGGTTTGTCATAATGCAAAGATATAAAACAGCCGGGGGTTATCTGCAACTCCACTACCGCTGCAGGTAGGTACCTCCAAGTATCGCTCCAGTTGAAAAATGTGTGTTAAGTGTATTCAATTCATCAGCCGTGAACTCAATTTCCATGGCCTGAATATTTTCCGGCAACCGGGACCTCCTGCTCATGCTTACTAATGGCATGATATGATCTCCCTGCGCATTCACCCAGGCAATTGCCAGTTGCGTTGGTGTGTATCCCTTCTCCTTAGCCAGTTGCTTTAATACCTCCACTTTCTCCAGGTTCTTTACCAGGTTCTCTCCCTGAAAGCGCGAGAAGTGATGATGGTAGTCATTAGCAGGAAGAGGTGCTTTCATCTCACCGGTGAGTAACCCTTCGGCTGTATTGGCAAATGCCACCACTCCTATACCCAGCTCTTTAGCCGTAGGAAGCAGCTCGCTTTCTATCTGGCGATCTGCCAATGAATAGCCTATTTCCAATGCCGTTACCGGGTGAACACTATTCGCCTTACGCAATTGGTCTGCGGTTATTTCAGAAACGCCCAGATAGCGCACCTTCCCTTCTTTGATCAGGTCGGCAACAGTTCCGATCACATCTTCTATAGGAACACTGTTGTCTAGTCGGCACGGCTGATAAAGGTCAATGGTATCTATACCTAAGCGCACCAGAGAATAATTGATGAAATTCTTGATGGCTACAGGACGCAGGTCCAGTCCAAGCCACTGACCACCATAGAAAATTGCACCAAACTTAACACTTATAAAGGCATCGTCTCTCCTTCCTTTGATGGCTTTTCCTACAAGCAATTCATTGTGTCCGCTGCCGTAAAAGTCGCCGGTATTCAAAAAGTTAATGCCGCTGTCCAATGCCTGCTGAATGGTAGCAATACTTTCATTTTCATCACTCCCCGCGCTTCCCCAAACAGGCGACATCCGCATACAACCTAATCCTAGTTTAGACACGAGTGGCCCGTTTTGGCCAAGTGTTATCTTTGTTATTGCTGTCATAGCTGCTGTTTTATTGATTAAGGACACAAAGATCCGCCTTTAGGTACTATCACTGCTTTCTCTCATGGCTCAATTTACTTGCCTGGGCAGCTCAGCTTTTCCGCCATTTGTATATACCCCGATAAACCAGAAACAGTTTATCCGGTGAAAGAAGTGAATTATTGCCCGATAAATCTCAGTACCTGTCGCTGCTGATTCCCATTGTAAACCTGCACAAAATATAAACCATGTGGTAGCTTTCTGATATCAAGGGTATTGGTATTTGAAGTTTTGAAGCCACGATGCGTACTCGATACCCGGTAAAAATATCATCTGCTTTTTCATCTTCATTATTACAGTTTTAAATAAAGGTTTTTCAGGGCGTACATGTAAGTCTAAACTGCTTCCAGCAGTATTTCACAACGCAATCAATAGATTTTGAAAAAGCAATGGCGATTTCTGGTGTTTGTCTGCAAAAAATACTGATTTCCAGGTAGACGTTTTCGGGATAATGTATCATAAAAACAAGTTCATTACCCGGATCCTCATCTGGCCGAAATTCAGGAATACTTACAAAATGATGATCTGTTAAAATCTAAATTCAACAATTTGGTTTTATTTTAGTAGCCTTATGATTTACATATGCATCAACAACTACCCCTTCTTCTGGCCCTGGTAGCCGCTATCGTTTTGATTGAGATGCTGGCTACCAGGTTAAGGGTCGCCTATCCTGTGTTGCTGGTGATAGCCGGGCTATTGGTCAGTTTTATACCCGGGCTTCCAATAGTGCAGATCGATCCCAACATGATCTTTTTTATTTTCCTGCCACCACTGCTGTCTGATGCAGCCTGGAGCGTCTCCTTTAAGGAAATGAAAAAATGGTGGCGCATGATCGGCAGCTTTGCCTTCCTGGTAGTGCTCTTCTCCGCATTTGCCGTTGCCCTGCTGGCCAACCACCTTATCCCGGGATTTACGCTTGCACTTGGCTTACTGCTCGGCAGCATTGTATCCCCTCCTGATGCGGTGAGTACCGGGGCGATCATGAAATTTGTAAAAATCCCCAGAATAACGGCAGCTATACTGGAAGGCGAAAGCCTGCTCAATGATGCCTCCTCACTGATCATTTTCAGGTTTGCACTGGTGGCCGTAGGCACCGGGCAATTCATTTTTCACGAAGCACTGTTGGATTTTTCCTGGATGATAATGGGAGGAGTAGGTCTTGGGTTGATATTTGGATGGCTCTTCATGCAGGCACATAAATACCTGCCTACAGACGCTCCTTCAGACATTGTCTTTTCACTCATCGAACCCTACTTCCTTTACTGGATTGCCGAGCAGGTACATGGTTCCGGCGTATTGGCGGTCGTGACAGGATGCCTTTTCCTGGCCAACCGGCGTTTCTCCTTTCTATCAAGTTCCAGCCGGGTAAGGGGCCAGAGTTTTTGGGAGGCATTAATCTTTATACTGAACGGTGTTGTGTTTATGCTAATAGGCTTAGAACTGCCGGAAGTTGTGGCCGGACTTCGTGCCGATGGAACCCCATTGACAGAAGCGGTTTATTATGGTCTTTTGGCGACTGCCGTGCTCATCATAGCAAGGATCATCAGTTCCTACGCCGCGATGCTGGCCACACGTATATTCAGACCGGGTGTGGCGGTGAACATAATCAACAACAACCGACGCCGGGCATTGACACTGCCACTGCTAATGGGCTGGACCGGCATGCGGGGCGTGGTTTCCCTGGCGGCCGCACTGGCCATACCAACAACACTTCACGGCGCACCATTTCCCCACAGGAGCCTTATTCTATTCATCACCTTCATTGTCATCCTGCTTACCCTGCTGATACAGGGGCTCACCCTGCCCTATTTTATAAGGCGCTCCAATATCAATAGTCACTTCAAAGAGGAGCCGAAGGACGAACTTAAAGCAAGGGTAAAGCGGCTTATGGTGATCGAAACGGTAAGGCTGCTGAGAGAAAAACACGAGAACGGTCAGCTCACAGATCAAAAGCTGCAACGCATGATCGAACAATGGGAACACAAACTCAAGGAGCCGGAAAACCTGGGATTAAGTGAAACAGCAAAACAGCACTACCTGGAATTGCTCGATGACCAACGAAAATTCCTTATCGGGATAAACAAGGAGCCCGAATGGCCGGATGAAATCATCCACTGGCTGATCTTCCAGATCGACCTGGAAGAAGAACGTATCAAGCTTTTATAGAGATGGAAAAATGATCTCCTTCTTTACCACTAAAAATAAAAAAACCTGCAGTATTTGATGCTGCAGGTTTTTTATTGCATCAGTGTTTTTATTTTATCCCCTAATCCCCGATCTGCACCAGCTGGTCTTCTTCAGGGATCAGGATATTCTTTACCCTCTCCAGAATCATCGACCCTTTAAACCGGTATTTTAAAGGGTAAGCAGGATTGGTAATATCGTCATACCAGTACTCCAGGTATACGGTTGTATAGGTTTTTTCAAGGTAGGGCTGCACTTCATCCATTCTTTTACTAACAGTATAGATACCCTTTTGCTGTGAAAAGTTGATGGTTGGATTATCAGAAGTTAATGTGACCGTGCTATCCTTGTTAAATGTTGCCTTGACCTTATACATTGCCCTGTCCATCGCCTCCTCTTCTGTTACACCTGCAAAAAAGAAGATACTATTTTCACGAACAACCCATGCATTTCTGGAAGGTACAGTCAATGCCGTCTGACTATTCTCATCTCTTGTTCTGTCCCAAACCGCACCGGCAACAGAGTATTTGCCGGAATAGTTATTGAATGGCACTACGCTGATCAGCGCTTTTTTATAATGCTTCAACCGGGATGGCTCATACCTGGAGGTACTAATAATCTGTACAGGCAGAATATATTTATTTACCAGGTCTATCCCTTCCAGTTTTAAATTGAGTTTCAGATAACCAGTATTGGCACCTTTAGGAATGGTTGCGGTAAGTGATTCAAAACTGTAAAAGTCAGCAGGCAGTTCTTTAAAATACAGATCCTGCCGGAGACGAAACCTGTCGAAGTTTAAATTGTCAAGCGTATCTTTATCCAATGCAATGGTAACCTGTACATCATCATTATTGGTAGTGGAACCGCTTAATACAATAGGCACCTTCAGCGGAATGTTTCCTCCCTCCTCTTTGTACTTCACGGATACCTGTACCACGCCATTTTTAGCAAATGCCACATACTTCGTAAATAGCTCCTCTTCCCACTCTTTATTACATGCACTGGCAATAGAAAGTAAAAATAGTCCTGTGAGATAATATATTTTTTTCATCAGTTTTTTTATTTTGTCAGAKACGATAATTTGTAACCCTTAACAACCATATGGCTGTTCTAGTCGAACATGGTCCATCCGGGGTTTTGAGTCAGCTTTCTGTTCTTTCTCAGTTCACTGTGTGAGATAGGCCATAGATACATTTTCTTCACAAAAATGGTAGGCAGGGATGGGATGACCACCGGAATATAAAACAGGTCCCGCTGACTTTCGGTCATATTCATATTACACCCCATTACCAGTGTGGATTCTTCTACGGGGGCGTCTTTCCATCGTCTCAGATCAAAATAGCGATGTCCTTCCGCAAACAATTCAATTTCCCGTTCTCTTTTCAAAGCCTTTCTCAGTCTCTCTTTTGAAGCATACACATTGTTGTCAAAGTCGGGTACTCCTGCCCTGATACGCACCTGGCTGAGATATTTACTTATTTCGGGCACATTCCTTCCTACGGCAATATTCCCGGTACCCTGGTAGTTGGGAATGCTATAGATTCCATTCAATTCATTCATGGCCTCTGCATATATCAACAATACTTCTGCGTATCTGATGGCCGGCTCCACTTTAGGTACTATAAATCCTCCTTCCATAAAAGAATCAAAAGGGTTGTAGTATTTTTTGATCCCTATACCGGTTCTGATATGAAATGCAGGAGACGATGGCTGTTTACCATCCGGGTAGCCGCGGTAATAAAACACCTGCTTATACCGGTCTTCCACTCTTGTGGCGCTGGTGTTTTCCCACATACTTCCGTTATAGGCTACAGAGGCATAAAAGCGGGGCTCTCTGTTGGCATATTGCAAAGAAACATTTGGGGGTAAAGGCCTGTGTTCTTCCTTATTGCTGGTAAAACCAGTTACCCGTGGATTTACCGGCAGGTTGGTTCCGTCGTTCATATAATAGGCATCCACATGCTTCTGTGTCATGCCATGGGTATTCCATCCTTTCAGAGAGAAAGGCATCTGGTGCAGTACCATCATATCTATCCCTTCTGAGCCCTGTTCCGTAACACGGGAAAAGATGATCTCCGGATTAGCAGTATAGCCTAAAGCACCGTTAAACAGCTGGCTGTAAGATTGAAATGGATCTATATCCTTCCATCCCAGTGGGAAACTACTATTGGAATAGAGCGGGTGGTAGGGCGGACTGATTGTTTTTGGTTGTGTGGCGCTTTGATCATCGGCATTGAACGGTGCAGTAAATATTTTATAAACGTTCAGGTCAATCACATCTTTTGCGGCGGCAGCAGCCTTTGCCCATTTTGTATCGTCATATGTTTGCGAGATGAGAGGGCGGCCGGTATTATCCACCAGGTCAGCCATCTCCGCATTTCCATTGAAGAGCGGGCTGGCGCTGAACAGGTATACTTTTGCACGGGCAGCAAGTGCAGCACCTTTTGTTGGCCTGGCTGCATCTCTATTGGTACGCTGCAGCGGAAGATCTTTTGCTGCTGTTGCCAACTCTCCGGTAATGAATTCCACACATTCATCATAAGTGTTTCTTGGCTGGGCCAGGTTTTCATACTCCGTAGTGTAATCGATTCCTTTGTCAGCAACGATCGGTACAGGACCATATTTTCTTAAGAGCAGCCAATAATAGTAGGCCCTGAGAAAACGGGCCTGTGCTTTCTTCTCTGCTATCTCCTCTGTGGTCATCTCCCTGTTTTTATCAATATTGTGTATGAAAACAGAGGCCTTGCGGATCCCTTCGTAGCAGGACGACCAGGACGACTGATCCCAGGTTTCATCGTATTCTCCGTTTTTATATTTGCGGTATTTATCATCCCTGTCACCAAAGAACATATCGTCAGATATAAAATTAAAAGGTGTAAATCCCTTGCTGGCAACTTCTGCATTTTCATTGCGCAGGTGCGTATATGTACTCGCCAGCCATTGATCTGAATAATCTCTTCTTACAAAAATGGTATCTGTATTCTGACGGTCTTTAAAAAAATGATCCATATCCAGATACTTCTTACAGGAGCCCAGTAGTAGTATGCCTGCCAGCGCGCAAAAAAACGGCATCATTACGTTTTTCTTCATAACATTTAATGGATTAAATTGGCTGTTGGTTAAAAATTGATGGTAAGCCCGCCGGTAACTGTTTTTGAAGGAGGATAACTCATACCGTCTCCACTCGCCAGTTCCGGGTCCCAGAGATTCAGGTGATCCCAAACCATGAGATTTTGCCCCATTATATAAAACCTGGCGTTTTTGATATGTGCCCACCTCGTGATCGTTTGGGGTAAGGTATAGCCCAGCTCCATATTTTTTAACCGCAGGTATGCACCATTGCGCAACCAATAGGAAGACGCACGGTAGTTATTGGCATTGCCTCCATAGCTAAGTCTCGGATATTTTGCATCCGGATTTTCTGTGGCAGGATCACCGGAGATCTCCTTTGAGATCCATCTGTTGCCCGGTACCGCCACATCAGAGAGAATATTCCCCCAGCTGCCTTCTACAAAAGGATACACGCTGGGACCAGTAATGAAGTATGATGATTTTCCTGCACCCTGGAAGTGAACATTAAAATCTATTCCATGCCACCTGGCCGACATGCCGATGCCGTAAATCAGGCAGGGAACCCGGGATGCACCAATCGGAACTACGTCGTTATCATCAATAATACCATCGCCGTTTACGTCTTTATATTTGATATCACCGGGCTGGTAAGCACCGAAAGTTTGCCGGGGACTATTCCTTATTTCCTCATAATCCTTAAATAGTCCTTCTGCTATCAGGCCCCTTGCCTGGTTGAAGCGAAACCCCTGCGTCATCTTGTACTTCAGATTATTGGCTTCTTCATCAAAGGCAATCACCTTGTTTTTAAAATAGGTGATATTGCCCCGCAGGGTAATATCCACGGCTTTGATTTTCCGGTTCATATTAAATTGCGCATCAAAGCCCTGATTTTCCATGATGCCCACATTCGCCCACGGCTGACTGACAACACCCACCATGGCAGGCAAATGCGACCGCTGCTTGTAAATATTTTCCCTTCTTTCCCGGAACAGGTCAACCGTTATGGAAAATAAATCCCTCCACATACTCATTTCAAAACCCAGATCCTGTTTGCGCGCAATCTCCCAGGTAAGCTGCTCCGAAGAAACGTTTTTGTAATACAGACCCGGATAAATATTGGGACTGATACTTTCGCCAAAGTTGTAAGTGCCTCCGGATTCAACGGTGCTGAGATAAGCAAAACGGTTATTGCCAAAATTATCATTGCCCACTTCTCCGTAGGAATAACGAACTTTGAGCAGGTCCAGCCAATGGACATTATCCCGGATGAACTTTTCCTCCGAGATGTTCCAGGCGGCGGAAACAGCGGGAAAGAAACCAAACTGGTGACCGGGTTTAAAATTCTCAGAGCCGGTGTAACCGAAATTAAACTCAGCGAGGTAACGGTTATCATACCCGTACATCAAACGGCCCGACACAGACTGATTCCTGCGGGGAATGCCGGTAATGATATCCGACCCGAGGTCCACGGTTTGCCGTTGCTCCCGCTGGAAATATTTGGCCAACGCTTCGATCCTGTGCAGCTTGCCCAGTGACCGGCCATACCTCAGCTCCAATTCATAAACAGATATCCGCTCACCGCCGGATGTCGACTCCTGGAACATCATCGCTTCAGGGGAAATGCGATGCATGATCAGGTTGCCGTTACGGTCACGCCTTTTTTCTACGTTATATTGCTCGGGCCATTTTTTCCTGAGGATCCTATTATCATTATTGGCATCAAAAGCAAGCCTGCCGGTAATTTTCAGGCCGGTGGTGATAAAATCCAGGTTCTGATCTATCACGAAATTGGTTTCCGCTTTGTTCCTCCAGTATTCACGGTAACCGGTCTGTGTGGCAAGCACCCAGGGATTGGTTTTATTACCTGTTCCATAAGAAGGAACCAGCCCGTTGGAATACATTTTCGGAATGGATACGGGCGACTGCCCTACCAAAGAATACCAGATATCATCCTTAAGGCCAGGATAGTTCTTTTTTTCCAGGAAGCCAGCCACCCCTATCCGGAGTAAAGTGGTTTTGGTAATATCCAGATCCAGGTTAATCCTGTAATTCCACCTGGAGAGTTTGGCGTTTGTTTTATATTCTTTCAGAGAAGCATCTGACTTGTACATACCGCCTTCCTCTACGTAGCTTCCGGAAACAAAGAACCTGGCAATGGTAGCACCACCATTGATGTTCAGCGCTGCTCTGTTGTTGTTGGCGCCTGTCTTCAGCATTTCATCCTGCCAGTTCACGTTGGGATACAGGTCCGGGTCCAGTCCGAGGCGGAGTATTTCCAGTTCATTAGGTGTGTAAATCGGTTCCTGGTTCCTGGTTATTTTGGCTTCATTTACCAGGGCGGCATATGCATTTCCATCAACAAAGGAGGGGGTGCGGGTACGGGTATTATAAGTATGTTCTACTTTTCCGTCGATATTTACTTTACCTGTTTTCCCCTTTTTGGTAGTAACCAGTATGACCCCATTCGCACCTCTTGATCCATATATAGCGGTGGCGGAAGCATCTTTCAATACGGAGAAGGATTCTATGTCCTCAATATTTATTTCATTAAAGGGGCGTTCAAAACCATCTACCAGCACCATGGCAGCACTGTTTGCACCGAAAGTGGATATACCTCTTATCCAGAATTCCGATTGGTTGCTGCCCGGCTCACCCGATCCCTGCATGGCGATGACGCCAGCCACGTTGCCCGCCAATGCATTAGTGATATTGGCGGTAGGCGTTCGCAGATCCTTAGGGTTTACCGTGGTGATGGCACCCGTAACTGTGACTTTCTTTTGTGGCCCCACGGCAGTTATTACTACCTGTTCCAGCGCACTGGTATTAGCCGGTTGCATAGTTACATTCACCACGCGGTTATCACGTACTGTTATTTCCCTGGTCGCAAAACCAACAAACGAAAACATCAATGTGTGATAAGGTTCTACCTTAATTTTATATTTCCCATGCTGATCCGTCATGGTTCCCAATCCTACCTTGTCTTTCACAACAACACTGGCGCCTGCCAAAGGCAGGTGATTGGTATCGCTGACGATACCGGTAATTTCAACTGTTTGTTGTGAGAAGGCAGTGATAGAAATAGCAATGAAGATCAGGGATAAGTAAAAAATTCTCATTATAAAGACAATTAGTTTATTCAACGGAGATTGTTCTGATCCTGTGGTTGCCCTGGTCTGCCACGTAAAAAGTACCGGCAGCCTCGTCATAAACGATGCCGCGTGGCAGGTTAAACTGGGCTTTGCGCAGCGGACCGTCTGCATATCCTGATTCACGGGGTCGCCCTGCAAACGTGCTCACCACACCTTCGGGAGTTATTTTCCGGATACAATGATTCTTGGCGTCCACGAGGTAAAAATTATTATTTTTATCAAAGGTGCCCTGCTGCGGATGATCGAACCGTGCATCAGCTCCCACGCCATCGCGGTAGTCGTGCTGGCCTCTTCCTCCCACGAAGTGTACGGGAGCATCCAGTATACCGCTTTCCCTGTTGTACTTTGTTCTGAGGATGTAGCTTTGATTTACCACAACGATATAAGCGAAATCTCCGCTGGGTGCAAACTGGATATTAAACTCCCAATTCACATCATCTACGCGGTACATAAAGCGGGAAGACCTGTTGGTACGGTCCCATTTAAACATCTCTCCTTTTGCATAGGAGTTGAAAAAGAAATCACCTGTTACCGGATTGGCATCACCTCCATTTGTAGTTCTGGAAAAAATCAGTGAGTTCCATTTTGTAAAGCCCGATGCAGGCGTAAGCACTACCGTACTGATTCCACGTTCGTCCCACTGATCGTTGGTAACATAGAGTGTATCAAAAGTAGGGTTAAATGCCAGTGTTCGCGGCCTGTCCAGCCCATTCCCCGTTCTGAACAAAGTTTTCACCGCCGTACGGGCAGAGTCAATAAATCTCAGGCCACGGTATTCTTCCAGCAAATAAAGATTTTTATGCTGGTCAAACGTAAGCCAGTAAGGCTCTTCAAACTGTGCTTTTTTTATATCACCATCTACGATAGCGGTCTTGCCATCTTTGTCTGTAAAGCCAGCCAGCGTGCCTACTACCGGGTTAAAAATATACCTGAAGTTCGTCTTTGATAAAGCCTCTTTCATGTTGGTACCGGATCCCACCTGCACCTTTACTGTTCCCTCTCCGGCCTGTGAAGGCACCAAAGCAAAAATGGCATTATTCTCCACTCCGACCACCGGAGCAGGTACATCATTAATAAATACTTTTACGATACTGGCTTCACTACCAAAGTTGCTGCCGTAAATAATCATCTGGGATCCTACTCCCCCGCTGTCGGGAGTAAATCTCTCCAGGATAACGGCCCTGGACGGATCAAATTTCGCCACTGTATCAGGCGATTTGTTTTTGGAACAGGCAGCCAAAAGCAGACTGCCAAGCACGGCAAAGGGAAGGCTTCGATGAAGCGTTTTCAGGATTTTTTTCATAACGGGTGGCGATGTTAAAAACTCAAAGCATATGTAGTCTTTGATACTTTACATTCATTTTTTTGACGTTGATAAAATGGAATATCGAAGTAGTCTGCAGGACGAAATCCAGTGCAGCCACAGTAACATAATATCCTGCGCTATAGGTATTCAACCATTACTGGCTAATTAAAAGTAAATTTACACTGTACCGGAGAACCCGTACTTCCATTTTGAATCAAAAAAGATCTAATTTGTATCATTCTTGAGCAATAGTTTCTCCCTGCATTGTACGGGGCATCAAATAAATAAATTCCTGATAGCAAGTGATAAAACCGGACATCCCTGATACTGATCAGTCCTGTAGCCAATGATAAACAACCGGTGGAGCATTTTTTAGTAAAACAACCGTTTAATGAATTGCCATTCTGTACTCAGGTGCATTATCTATACGGTAATGATATTTTCCCTGCCAGGGAAAAGCAGCGCACAACCAATATACTTCAGGCATTATGAAGTGGAGAACGGCCTGTCCAATAATTCCGTGATTACCTCACTGCAGGACAAAGACGGATTTATGTGGTTTGGTACACCAGACGGATTAAACAGATTCGATGGTTACAACTTCAGAATTTTCAGGATCGGGGACGATAACCCTAATTCCCTGAACAACAACCCTATTTTTCATCTGTACCAGGATGTTAAAGGAACCTTATGGGTGGCCACATTAAAAGGGCTGTATTATTTAAACACGAAAGACGGATGCTTCATCAGGCTGCCACACACAAAAGGGCAGCTCGTCCGCGTAATACATGGCGATGCGCACAACAATATCTGGTTTGTGGAAGGGGCCCATTTATACAAATACAATACGGATACCAAACGAACAGAGACCTACCATCAGCCACCCCTGCAAAACATCACCACACTTTATAAGTCCGAAGACGGCGCCATGTGGCTGGGTTGCGCAAATGGTATGTTGGCAAAATATGACAGCAGCCATAACAATTTTATCTACTATTCCTCCGATAAAATTGTGAGAACAGCCAATACTATTGAAACCATTTGTGAAGACAAAGAAAATGAATGCTTATTCATCGGCACTTCACAAACGGGGTTATTGAAATTTGACCTGCGCCGGCAGCAGTGGACAGCCGTAACATTGCCAGCCGCCAAACACCAGCAACTATTTATCAGAAGCCTGCTGAAAGTCAGCAACAGGGAATACTGGATAGGTACCGAATCCGGCTTATACATACTGAACACCCATACAAATGATATACAGCACATTTATAAAATCCCGCATGATCAATATTCCTTAACCGATAACGCCATTTATTCGATGTGCAAAGACAGGGAAGGTGGTATCTGGCTGGGTACTTTTTTCGGAGGTATCAATTATTACGCACATCATCCTATCGCCTTTGAAAAATTCTTTCCAACATCTGCCGGCACTTCCATAGAGGGAAATGTGGTGCGGGAAATCGTTCAGGATAAATACGGGAAAATATGGGTAGGCTCAGAAGATAAAGGAATCGCCGCGTTTGACCCGGATAAAAAAACCTTTATTAATTACAATAATGAAAACAAACGGGCAGCCGATTTACCCAATAATATACACGGACTTCTCGCCGATAACGATCACCTCTATATCGGAACATTTAAGGACGGGCTGTATGTTTTTGATCTGAAGACCAACAAAGTCAAACAACATTATGCGGCCTTCACCAACAATGGGTTAAACAGCAATTATATTAATATCCTTTATAAAACCGCCGCTGGAAACATACTGGTAGGCACTTCCAACGGCATCTATAATTTTGATAAAACAAACGGGAAATTCCATTACTTGCAGGACCTGATGCCCGATGAGTTTTATTCTGCTATCACACAGGACAGCAAAGGACGTATCTGGATGGGCACACATGCCAACGGCATTTTTTACATAGACCCGGGACAGAGAGCGAAAAAACTTTCCGTACAGTTAAACAACACCTACCCTTTCGACAATACCAAAATCCTGAACTTCCTGGAGGATGACCACCATCATCTGTGGATATGTACTGAATCCGGTCTCTTCGACCTCGACCAGGCCAACGGTACTGCCAGGGTTTACAACACTACCTCCGGGATGCCCAGTAATATTGTGTACAGCACCGTCCGGGATGATCATAACAATATCTGGGCATCCACATCAAAAGGGTTGGCATATATAGAACGGAAATCCGGGCAGATAAAAACCTTTAAGCAAAGCGATGGCTTATTAAGCGACCAGTTCAATCACCGCTCTTCGTTTAAGGATCCCGAAGGAAATATTTACTTTGGCTGCCTGAAAGGGCTTATAAGATTCAATCCCGACAACTATACCACTACCGGCTATACGCCACCCATTTATATTACCCAGTTACAGGTTTTCAATAAAGATGTTACCATTAATTCCCGTCATCTCTTTTCCGACTATCTCTTCCGGCAGGGAAATAAGATCCTGCTGCCATATAACAACTCTACCTTCAGCCTTGATTTTGTAGCGCTCAGTTATACCGCGCCTGACAATATCCGGTACGCCTATATGCTGGAAGGTATTGATAAGGGCTGGAATTATGTAGATAAGAACAAAATCATGCATTTTTATAACCTGTCGCCGGGAAACTATATCATTAAAATAAAGTCGACCAACAGCAGTAGCTTATGGGTATCCAATGAAACCTCCTTTATGCTTGAAATAACGCCGCCGTTCTGGAAAACCGGTCTGGCTTATCTTTTCTATATGCTACTCCTCCTTACGATCGCATATTTTGTTACAAAATATTATCACAACAGGTACAAAGAAAAACAACTTCGGTTGATGGAAATCTTTACGCTGAATAAGGAAAAAGAGCTGTATCAATCCAAGATCGACTTTTTCACAAAAGTAGCGCATGAGATAAAAACACCGCTTACTTTAATCAAGATACCGATGAGTAAGATCCTTAAAAATGTGGAAGCCATCCCGGAAATGAAGCACGAGGTAATGGTGATGAATAAAAATACGGACAGGTTGCTTACATTAACCAGTCAGTTACTGGATTTCAGGAAGGTGGAATCGGGCCATTACTCATTACACCTAGCCGCCAGGAATATCGTACCCATCATCGAAGAAGTATATAACGACTTTCAACCCGCCATCAATCCTAAAAGAGTGACTTACCGGCTGGAAATCGACACACCGGCAATCATCTGCAATATTGACGATGATGGATTAATTAAGATTGTAAGTAACCTGATAGATAATGCCATCAAGTATGGCCGTTCTAAAGTTATATTAACCATTGCAGCATCGGAGGAGCAGGCCTACATCCGTATCACAAACGACGGCAGCATTATCCCGGAAGAAGAAAGGGCCAGCATCTTTGAGCCATTTCACCGATCAGGCAATACCACTGCTACCGGAACAGGCATAGGACTATCCCTCGCCAAATCCATTACCTTGCTTCACCAGGGCAGCCTGGAATATACTACAGACGGGGAAAATAATATTTTCACATTGACGCTGCCCTTACTAAAAACGTAAACACAATAACAACGAGAGGGATTTATTAATCCATGCGCATCGTTACCTTATCAATATATTCAGACGGAGACATGTTAAAATACTTATAGAAATTCCTTCTGAACTGACCCGGTGAATTATAGCCGGCTTCCTCCGCCAGCTCATTCACCCGATGGTTACCGGAATTGATCAGATCCGCTGCTTTCTTTAGTCGGGTGAGATTAATGATATCATGAGGAGATAGATCGGATATGGATTTTATTTTGCGATAGAGTGTAGGTTTACTCATATTCATGAGTACACAAAGCCGTTCCACATCCAGCTGTGTTTCATACAGGTGCCCCAGAATGGTGCTTACGATTTGTTCCAGGAAGGCTTCATCCATTTTGGAGTGGGCAATGCTGTTGATGTGTACCAGCGGCGACCTGGCATAACTTTCTTTCAGTTTCACCCTGCTTGCCAGCAGGTTTTCTATCTGTGCATACAAATGCTCCAGAGAAAAAGGCTTTTCTATATAGGCATCAGCGCCTGCTTTCAGGCCTTGTATCCTGGCCTGCAGGGTATTTTTAGCTGTCAATAAAATGATGGGGATATGACTCAGTTCCAGGGTGAGCTTGATCCTTTCGCATAGTTCAAAGCCGTCTACCAGGGGCATCACTACATCCGACACCACCAGCTGGATATATTCCTGCTGCAAAACCGGAAGCGCCTCATCGCCATTTCTGGCGGTATGGACCATATAATTGTCTTTCATATCGTGCGACAAATAATCCAGGATATCTTCGCTATCGTCAACAATCAGGATCCCTGGCTTAGTCGTTTTCAGAATTTGGCTGATCCCCTTCATGGTATGCTCTTTATTATTTAGAGACGGTATATAGGTTTGGGCTGACAAGTACGGCTATAAGGATATCATTTCAAAAGATAAAACATATTTCCGGAAATCCATGAGCCATTATTTTGAAACGGAATAGGGTAAATCTTCCGGCCGCAATTTTCTTTGCAGGTCGGCGGTATTTTTCATATCAAAGGAGAGCGTTCCTCCTGCTGTAATATCCTGATAGGTGATAAACGTTTTGGAATAGGCCTTACCATTCAACAAAGCATGGTGGGTATAGACATTCTTATCTGAATTACCGTTTGCTTCAATAACAAACTTCTTCCCGTTCTCCTGGGTAATGGTGATCTTCTTAAACAAAGGACTGCCAAATACATATTCATTTGTTCCCGGGCATACGCTGTAAAAGCCCAGGGCACTTAATACATACCAGGAGGAGGTTTGCCCCTGGTCTTCATCGCCCGGATAGCCGTTCTCAGAAGCATTATATAATCGTCTCATTACTTCCCTTGCATGCAATTGCGACTTCCAGGGTTGCCCTCCATAGTTATACAGGTATACCATATGCTGGATCGGTTGGTTTCCATGTGCGTATTGCCCCATATCAGCCATCACCATTTCCGTCATTTCATGTATCATAGATCCGTAGGTACCTACTTTTACATTGTTGGGCTGTGTAAATACGGAGTCCAGTTTTGCGCAGAAAGTGGCATCACCGCCCAGCATTTTTTTGAGACTGTTTATATCATGGAATACAGACCACAGGTAATGCCAGGCATTACCTTCCGTAAAGGGTCCGCCCCATTCAATCGGATCAAAATTCTTTCCCCAGTTACCGTTTTCATCTTTGCCGCGCATAAAACCCGTAGTGCTGTCAAAAACATTCCGGTAGTTCCACATCTTCTTCTCAAATCCCTCCCGGTATTTTTCCTGCTTTGTTGCTACCGCAAGCGTATAGGCGCAAAAATCATCGTAGGCATATTCCAGCGTTTTTGCAGTTGCTTCGCGGTATTTTGGATAGGGTACATAACCTGAACGGTTATACTCGGCATAACCATCCCGTCCGTTTGCCGGCCCCCAGGGGCCTTTATTATTGGATTCATGATAGTAGGCATCCAGCGCAGTTGATGGGTCAAACGTACGTATCCCTTTGGCCCATGCGTCAGCGAGGAGTGTGATGGCATGATTGCCGATCATACTGCCCTGTTCATTCGGAAAAGACCAGGATGGCAGCCACCCACACTGCTTATAGGCATCCAGCAGGGCCTGCATGTATCGCCCGTGCATTTGCGGATACAATAATGCATTCAATGGAAACTGTGCCCGGAAAGTGTCCCAGAAGCCGGTATCGGTAAACATATAACCTTCATGCACCTTACCATCGTATGGACTGAAATAATAGGGATTTCCATTTTTATCCAGTTCGTAAAACTTTCTTGAAAACAGACTGGCCCGGAAAAAGCAGGAGTAAAAGGTGGCTTTATCCGCCTCTTGTCCGCCCTCCACCTGTATCCGTGACAGATGTTCGTTCCAGGTCTTCTTTGCAGCCGCCTTTGTTTGTTCCAGTGTTTTATGCCCGCCTAACTCCTGTCGTAAGTTAAGTTGGGCCTGTTGTTCGCTGATATAGGAGGAAGCCGTTTTAGCCTGTACAATGGCCCCCTCTTTGAACTGCAGGTACACTCCCACTCCTTTTCCTTCTGCTACGGTTTTCCCGGCCTGAATGGAACCAGATACATTTTCCCAGGTACCATACGCCGTAAACGGCGTATCAAATACCAGTACAAAAAAGCTCTTCCATCCTTGCTGAAATCCTCTCCCATTATTCACAAAGCCGGTAATCATTTTTTCTTCCGGGTATATTTTCACGCCGCTTAAACCAGTATAGCCATCTAAAATAAGATATGCCTTGTGTTGCCCTGGAAAAGAAAATCTCATATGCGCTCCTCTTTCCGTAGGCGCCATTTCAGTAGTAATTCTGTTGCTAAGTGTTACTTTATAATAGTAGGGCCGGCCCGTTTCATGTTCATGGTCAAAACCGGTAGCCCTTTGGTCTTCCTTCACTGCCAGACTATCCATAACGGGCATCAGCGAAAAAACAGCATAATCATTTGACCAGGAGCTACACTGGTGCGCCTGTTGAAAGCCTCTGATACTTTTTTTGTGATACTGGTATTTCCAACCATCTCCGTTGTTGCCTGTCTGCGGCGTCCAGGTGTGCATTCCGAAAGGAAGCGCAGTGGTTGGGTAGGTATTGCCTCTTGTCAACTCATGCCTGGAATTGGTGCCCTGAAGGGTATTTACATAATCTGCAAGTGCTGTTTGCTGACAGCATGCATTTGCAGCAGCTGCCAGCTGGATAATCATAACGGTCAATAATTTCTGCATACAACCAGATGTATAGGTTAATAAATTCAGGCACCTACCTAAAAACAAATATAAAACAGGTGAACCGTTTTTTACAGCCACCGTTATTTACGCAGCTTATCCTCTAATACTTTCATGAAATATCCTCCCACCACGCTTCTTGCCTGAAACCCTCTCTGTTCTCCATTGGTGGTTTCATGCCAGTCGCTCAGTGGTACCCTGCTGGTAGTTTCTAAAGTGTACTTCTGAAGTGGCAGAATGAATTTTTCAAATTCAGCTTTATCGCTTGCCAATACGGCCGTCCATATAATCCAGTCGGACTTGGTATACGTCTTACGTGAATCGAGGGGCAATCCATACGCCTCTTGCTTAGACAGGTAATAGCTTATTTCCTTATCAAATACACTTTCCGGGAAAAGGTTAAATGCCAGTACTTTATCCCACACCAGGTTATATTTCTGGCTCCAGGTATTTTTATTTTCAAATGACAAACTGTAGTGATCTCCGGCATCCGCCAGTTTCATCCAGTTTTGCGCCATAGATTGGCAGCGGCCCAGGTAATACTGCGCATCTGCTTTATATCCCAACATATCTGCAAGAAAGGCGTAACTCCTCAATGCCATGATGGCCTTTGCAGAAAGGTTTACATTCCTGGCCAGGTGACCGGCAAAATCATCGGTGCAAAGCTGGTTGGCCGGGTCAAACCCTTCTTTGTCGAGGTACTTTATCCACGTGGTAAGCGTAGACCAATGTTTCCTGGCATAACTGGCATTACCTTCCGCTTTGGCAATGGCTGCTGTCAGTATCAGCATATTCCCGGCTTCTTCCACCGGCATATCTTCGCCATATACCTGTCCGTTTGCAATCGGGTAAGTACCCAGGTCGTGGGCAGCAAAAGGTTTGGTCCATTTGCCGCTTTCACTGTAATGAAAGATACCATTCATCATACCTTTTTCCAGCTCAGGGTTGTAAGCAATGAACAATGGGGCCGAAGGATAGGTCAGGTCCACGGTAGCAATGCAGCCGTTACTGAAATTTTCTTTGGATAAAAACAACAGCTCTTTCTGCGGGCTTTCCACTAACGCATGTGCCGCAATGCTCTGCCGGTAAGCCAGCTCACACAATTCGGCATACGCTGCTCCACCCGTATTCAGTGCATCTGTGTAGATGGTATCCTGAAAATGTTTCACCTTTTCCATAACGGCATCATAACCACCGGCCGCCGCGTTCATTAAAGCATCAAAACGACGGTTGCCGTTGTTATTCCACCAGGGGCGCAGGTCTTCATTGAAATACCGGATAGCAAATACTTCATCATATCCAAGCATCATGAACTTTGTCACAGCGTCATTGCCTACCTGGCCAAATGAAATCACGGTATTCAGATTTAAATGTTTTCCTGTTATGCTGGCAGGTCCTTTATATTGATCGTGTAAAAACTGGTGTATACCGCTTTTTTCACCAACGGAAATATACTGCCTGGAATAGTCTTTCGGGGCGCCTACGTAAAAATAGCCCCAGTCGATACGCAGATCATCACCCGCTTTTTTCAATACAGGTTGCGCAACTGTTCCTACCTGCAACAACTTCACATCGCCGGATGCGCCGGCCTTTGCAGTCACCTGCTCTCCCGGCAGATTGGTGGCAATATTGGAGGCCGCCGTTAAAAATACAGCGATGTCATGTTTATTTCCATCGTTAGCCTTTACCTGGTAGCTCACATAGGATATAGGTGTGGAAAGCAGCGCCAGGTCTTTTATCAGCAAAGGAGATGTAAAGGTTAATACAAGATCTGCTTTCCCGCAGGAGAAGTGATAGGTGGTTTCCATCGCCTTGATATCTACCTCCTGCTGTACCGCCTCCCGGATTATGTTACCATCTGCATTTTCCGTCCGTCTCACGATGCCGGCATCCAAAAAACGGCCACCGGCACTATTGCGTACGTGAAAAGCCAATACATTTTTACCGGCTCTCAGGTTACCTTTCAGTTGCTGTTGCAGATCCAGGAAAGTATAATTATTTACCCAACCTTGTTTTTGATAGATATGTTGACCATTCAGATAGATGTCGATATTATCATCGTGGTTAATTTTCAGGAACAGGTTATCAAAGCTCACTTTGTCACCCAGGGTAAATGTCCTTCTCGCCCAGATATCATCCGTATTCCAGAAGGTTTTTGCCTTTCCCTTATCGTCCGAAAAAGGCGCCTTCCCCGTTTTCCATGCTCCGTCATTAAACCCGGCTTCATACCAGCCCTGGCCGGGATCACTCAAAGTATAAGCCATCTCATATGACTGCTCATCTGCTGCGGGTAGCACCGTCAGATACTCTTCAGCTTCCTTTCCAAGAAAACGATAATAAGCATCATCCACTTTAATAACTCCTATCAGGGAATGCTCCGCTCCTGTCCAGTGTCTGGTAACAGACCCATTCAGCTTGTCAGAACTACTCCATATACTGAAATAGGGAGTATGCGTTATAAGAGGATAGCTGGGAGCCTTTTGCTGCTGTGCGGGAGAGATCACAGACTGGAAGAAAATACCTACAAGAATAACCGTCATCCTGCAATACCGACTAAACAACATTGTCATAATTAATTTTTTGTTCCTTTTTAAATTGCTGCTATTGTTAGATTCCATTTTACTAAGTGGGGCAAATTTCTAATAAACGGGGTAAGGTAGATAGTCAAAATGTCTCAATATCAGATCAAATTGACTCAATTTCGCTGCTGGTAGTTACTCAATGGCTAGCCAGGAATGACTATTTACAGCGGAAAGAGATGTTTTTTCTCCTTCTTTTAAAATATCTTCCGTGTACAAACGTCTTCTAGAATAACAAAATACATGTTTGACATATCTACTTTATAAATGGCAAAAAGACTTCCGCTGATCATCCTGCTCTGGCTGGGTACTGATCTTTATTTTTATCAGGCTATACAAACTCTTGTAAATTCCGGTGCATTGTTGTGGAGCTATTGGCTCATCGATCTGCTGTTAATGAGTGGCATAGTAGCCGTGATTTTTGCGCGACGTGGTTCTCGCTCCCAGCAAACGTTGATTACCTGGCTCATGGGACTGATGCTGCTGGCTTTTGTTCCCCGCTTATTTTCGCTCCCGGTTTTACTGGTGGAGGATATTACCCGGCTCTTTCGTGGGTTCCCCCCGAGGGCACTATGGGTAAGTGAACTGACTTTAGCCACAGCCGCTGTGCTGCTACTTGTTGTGCTGTTCGGTATTACGCGCGGGCGGCATTTTTATCGCGTAAGGCGTGAAACAATCTCTTTCCCGGATCTCCCCGAAGCTTTTGATGGTTTTACTATAACACAGATAACAGACGTCCATTCCGGCAGCTTTACCAACGCCGGCGGCGTACAGAAAGGGCTGGACCTGGTCAATGCCCAGCACAGCGATGTCATTCTGTTCACCGGTGACCTGGTTAACAACCAGGCATCAGAAATGGCCAGATGGATACCTGCTTTTGCAGCACTGAAAGCGCCGATGGGTAAATTCTCGGTGTTGGGGAACCATGATTATGGCGATTACATTCACTGGGAGACGCCCGAAGCCAAACGTACCAACCTGGCCCGGTTAAAACAAGTACATGCTGAAATCGGTTTTCGCCTGCTGCTGGATGAGGCGATCACCCTTCAAAAGGACGGTCAGTCCATTACCCTCTTAGGCGTGGAAAACTGGGGTAAGGGTGGCTTCCATCAATACGGTGACTTAAAGAAGGCCACCGCCGGCGTGCCCGATGATGCTTTTAAAATCCTGATGTCACATGATCCCTCGCACTGGGAAGGCGTAACCCTTGAGCATCATCAGCACATTCATCTCACATTATCAGGTCATACACATGGCATGCAGTTCGGCATCGAATTATTTGGCTTTAAGTGGAGCCCCATCAAATACGTATACAAGCAATGGCTGGGGCTTTACCAGGACAACGGGCGCTTTTTGTATGTCAACCGTGGCTTTGGCTTCCTCGGACTAAAAGGACGAATCGGTATGTGGCCGGAAGTAGCAGTGATTACCTTAAAACGTAAATCATGATCCACAACAAAGCATCCCAGCTTTGTTGTGGTGTTCAGGCACAACATTCATTTGAGTCGCCTTTAAGTGGTGATTGGAAGTTGTTGGCGGCAATCAAACCGGGAAATGATCTCAGCCCACCACTAAATGATTTACGGACGTCTTCAACTGGTATAATTTTCTGAAAACCGCGGTATGCAAAAATAAAATGGTGGCAGGAGCAAATGCGGGAAACCATGAAAACGGGAATACAGTCATTTCCCTGAGATTCCCGTTGGCACCGATCATCACGGCAATCGTCAGCAAATCCACAATGTCCAGGATACCAAAAATGTTCCAGGCATAAACAGCCAACTTCCACCCTGGACTACGCTTTGCAACCATCCTTGCCACAGGCAATGCTAAAATTGCAGTAATAATATCTCCGAAGCCGGCAAAAAAAGCAAATGTTGCAGGAAGCAGGTGATAGCTCTGAAGAATGATAAAAAATACGCCAAGAACCCGAAATATGTGCAAGGAGATCAGTGATTCCAGTTTAATTGAATAGAGTAAAGTCTTAAATAGACTGGTATTCCCGATAAAACCAAACAAGAAGATAGCTAACGGCAACCCAGCCCATACCGTTACTTTAGGAGGAAGGGAATTGACTTCAAATGCACCTTTCAAAGAAAAAAAAGAAACGTAGACAAGAAAGGCAACATAAAAACTAAGAATACCCATCTGGATATTTACTGCTTTGCGCGGCGTCATACCGGCGTCCAGCGCTGCTTGCCTTACCCGCCCGGTGATGAAAGCGATAAAAAAAAGAAAACTCCCGATAAATAGTACGATGGCCCAAAGGGGCATTCCTGATATATGATTTTCCATTTGAAATAGTGTCTTTGTTTAGAAAACAAAGGAAAACCATATAATTCTGTTTACACTTGGCAAATGGCAAGAAATCGGCAAGTAGCTATTTTTTCGCGAACTCCTTTCTTATTCTGCTCAACGAAGTATCAGTAATCCCCAGATAAGAAGCGATATATTTTAAAGGTACCTGCTGAAAAATTTCCGGGCTCGAATTGATCAGCCTAATATAACGTTGTTCTGCTGTTTCCTGTAACATAGACAGCATTCTCTCTTTCAGGATACTGTAGCTGTTGACAAGCTTCAGCCGGCCAAATTCCCGAAACTCGGGCAGCGCGTGAAAAATTTCCTGCATGTCGTCATAAGTAATATACCAGGTTTCACAATCGACTATTGCCTGGATATATTCTTTTGAAGGGGTTCTATTGAAGAATGACAACAGATCACTTGCAAAGGAATTCTCCGAATAGAACGCGGTGGTAGCCTCGTCGCCTTCCAGGTTATAAGTATAGGACCGCATGATGCCCTTTTCGATGAAATAATATGCATTACAAACCTTTCCGGCCTTCAAAATATATTCATTCCTCCCGACTTCCATCGGATTAAATCTCTCTGCAATCTGCTCCACCTTAACAGGATCCATGGGCAATACCTGTTGAATGAACCGAACTAAAATATCTTTATTCATGATAATGAATTAGGAGAAAATTTTCTCCTGATGAATTTAATAAAGAAAAAATTATGATTGATCTTTCATTTATTAAAAGTACTCATTTCAGGAAAATGATACCGTTCCGATTGCAAACCCTTCACCAGGCTTGCAATCACTGCTTTTATTGCCTGATATCCAACAGTAAGCCATGCGGCAATTTCAGAAATAAGAATGATCCATAGTTGTTGTTGTGAACATAAATATTTGCAGCTTGTAGATGGGAAAAGATACATAAGATATCAGCTCAGCAGCATTGTGAGGCGACCAATTTTGATAACCTCTTTGCTTATATTAACGAATGCTATCTTTCTCATTACATAAAATAAACGCTACTTTCCTTGAAATAAATCATTCCATCTGAATCAAAGCAGCCATGCGCCGAGCCCTCTTGTATCTGTTAATGCCATAAGCCATATAATCATCCCCAAAATGAGATTTGATAAATGCCCAGATGCTCCACAAAGCATCCTGATATATTTTATAGATCAGGATCACTTTTCGTTCGGTGATTGTGGGGGCCCGTTTAAAATAATACGTCAGGAAAAAAACCTCCGTCTGCTCATCAAAATCATTTTCCTGACATACCGCGGCAAGATCCCAGAATGGGTCATTCATACCGGCGTATTCCCAATCAATCAGGTACGACCGCCCCACTTCATCCTGCAATATATTCTCACAAACGGGATCGTTGTGGCAGGGGGAAAGCCTTATCTCATGAATCCTATTGAGATAAACATCCAGCATAACCAATTGCTTTCTGAAGCCAGTATAATCCAGTGGCGGCAATATATGTTCTTCCTCCATCAGAGATTCATAAAACTCCAGTTTCTGAAACATTGAAAAGGAATGTTCAAAAAACAACCCGGAACTATGTAGCCTGTTTAACAGAGAACAGTATGTTCCAATTTTCATCAGGCTGTCGCTTACTGTTGTGAATTGGTTATTCACGTATTCGGTGATTTTCATACCAGTCAAAACATCGAAATAAACAGTCCTCACATCTATATCAATATCATTGATCTTCACCAGCACGGACATTTCTTCCTGGCGGCTGACAAGCAGATTGGACGCATTACCTGGTACCCTATAAATATAACTATTTCTGGTTGTCGTCAATTTATAATTGACATTGGTCATTCCGCCATGTATCTTTTCAATCAGCAGCACTTCCTCATCCAGGATGGCAGACAATAATGCTCTATCCATGACTATTTCAGATGAGGTCCACAAATCTCCCAAAGGCATCTGTTAAGATCCCTGCTTTTATGGGAAAGAAACAGGAATTTTCCACTCTATGAGACCAGGAGTAGACCTCTATTTTGTTTCGCCAGTTGGGATAAGTGATATCCAGGGTGGACAGGGAATCAGCGGGTTCCATGAAACCAGCCCCTTCAAAAATAATTTCCCGGAATGGCATGTAAATATTCCTGGGATACACTACTCCGTGTCTGAATATTATTTCCTCAACAGTTTCTTCATAAAACCATATATCAACAAACGGAAATTTATGCTCATAGCCGGGAATTTCACTTCCTTCAGGTAGCCAAACTTTACAATAAGGTATCTTAGCTCTGCCCCAATAGCAGATACCAAACGCCAGATCAGTTTGTTGCGACAGTGCGGCCTCCAGCTGGCCATACTGAGCTTCGTTCAACGCCAGGTCAATATCATCATCCCAGGGCATGATGCCCCCATGTCTGACATGTCCCAGGAGAGAGCCTTCGCTCAGCACCAATGTTACATTAGCTATTGCAGCTATATGACTTAAATGGGTCAGTAACCTGCCTGCCAATTCCTTATCATGCGATGACCAGGCCGCTATACTAAAAAGTGCCTTCCAGATTTCTTGTTTTCTGCTTTTCTTATGCAGATGATTTTCCAGGTACCTGATCAAATCTGTCTTCTCATAATATAAATTGAGACTATCGTTCATCATTAATGCCAGCAATTCTTCATCCAGCGCCTGTTTGATGGAGGGAATACCCAACAGTTTATCGATGCCCCTCCTGTGGATAAAATACGCCTCTGTACCCCACCGATAACCAAGCCTGTAACCCATTTCGTAAAGTTCAGGCTGTTCGGTTATATTATGATCATACGGAAAAAAAATGTCCCAGTCAGGATAAGCAGTAAATAATGTTTCAAGAGCCCTTAAATTTTCTGCAACAGGGTCATTTAGGCTGATACTGTCCTCTATCACAAGGCAATAGTCATCCGGTGACTGTTTAAATTGTTCCCAGGCGAAATAGTGGGCTGCAAAAATACGCTGTTCATATACCGATAACGGAAATCCGAAATTCGAGCGCATAAAGTTTTCATCTGCTGGCAAACGGCCTGGAGCATCCGATAAATGTAGATGTACTATGTTTATATCATCCGGGGACAATGTATCTGTGGCAATATGATGGGATATTCTATAAATCAGCATAGTCTCGCTTATTTTCGGGCTATTTGTTTTTTCTTCAGGCCATAGATAGCATACATGGCTATGCTCATCCATATCAGGTTAACAATTACATTGGGAGCGTCTTTCAGCGCAAAGGCATTAAAAATCAACCCCAATGCTCCGAGGATGTTCAGGAGATGATAAGTGAACGTATCCGCTTTCAGTTTATTCATACAAAGTAACAGGTAGGCCACTATGTACAGGATTCCGCCTGTCCAGCCAATAATTACAGGAATCACCGGATTCATATGAATGGGCTTTAAAACAGTGTAATAAAAGGTCAGCCATTTTCCAGTGAAGCATGATATGCTGCCAGCTCTTCCAGCTCATTATATTTGTCTATTTCAAACCAATCGTTGCTATTCAGTCTTACCAATGATATAGTTAGGCGTGAGAGGTTATTCACAACAACCTGGTCCCAGAAATAATTTTTCGCAGGGCCGGAGGGATTAGACTGCCACGTTTCTACATGCGCTGAAAGAGCCTCACAAATGATAGCGGCATCCTGGCTGTTCCAATAGGATATGCCAGCAAAGATATCCGCGCCATTCTTATACTGAGGGTTCTGCAAATGGCTCTCCGAAGTGATAATAATATTCTGCAACTGGCTTTTCGTCCCCTCTATCAGCCATTCGTTGGCTATTTTCTGTTTAAACCCGCAGAAGTAAGCAGAATCCACCATTGCCGGCAGGAGGAAATTCCGGGAAAGGTAAACGTCCCCTTCAAGCACATAACTGTTCCCGAAATATTGCCGTGCAAGAAACATTGAATAGAAGTTGTTGCAGGCAGCATATTGATCATTGTATATCAGCTGCACCTGGTACTTGTCCACAAGGTAGGCAAACAGTTCGTGCAGATGGCCTACCACAATATGGATATCTTCTATACCTGCTTCTTTAAGAAAGCAGATCTGCCGCTCGATAATAGGCATTCCGTTTACCCGAACCAATGGCTTAGGAAGGTGTGCAGTGATTGGATTAAGCCGACTTCCCAGTCCTGCTGCCAGTATGATTGCATTCATATGAAGAACCAGGGTTTACACTATATTTATTAAGAATATTTTTGATCGATGCAATACGTTCGGAACATGCATCAAACATCAGCGGGGTCTGACTCGTATCTTTTGGAGTGA
The DNA here is from genome assembly GCF_056394125.1 of Chitinophaga sp. 10T418. Lineage (NCBI taxonomy): Bacteria > Pseudomonadati > Bacteroidota > Chitinophagia > Chitinophagales > Chitinophagaceae > Chitinophaga > Chitinophaga sp. 10T418. The sequence continues at coordinate 87,639 of NZ_JBFTHG010000018.1, read as the reverse complement.
TATCAGAATAACCAAAGTCCTGCTGAAAAGATATAAAAGGATGCAGAACCATTTTATTACTAGTGATCGCCGACAATAGATCATCAGCGGTAACATACTTATCAAAAGGCTCATCCAGGATACGATGAAATATCTCCCTGTATAAAACAACAAACTGGGTAGACCAAAATGAATTTATCCAGATCCTTTCCTTTGTGACGGGTATTGCATGTATAAAATTGCCTATGCCTCCCAGGAGAATGGTAGCATTATCCCTATAAGCACTAATGATATTCTTCAACAGATACTCCTTGAAATAATGAGGTGTGAACTCATGATCATCTTCACAGATAATAATGATATCATCATCATTATCTATCGCCATCTGTACAATCTTCCGGATACTGTGCCATAAGCCCAGGGCACCTCTCTCATGTTTGCATGCCTCAACAATCATCAGATCAAATTCCTTTCTTCCGGCAAACTGTTTTTCTATATGTGCCCGGCGGTCTGTTCTTTCCGGTAGATTAATAACATAAGTAGGAATAGTAATACTATTAAGTTCCGTTATGTCCATGGCATCATTGCCATGCTGTGGCAACTTCTTATAAAAGGCTGCTACGTTTTTGAGTGTCCTTATATGCTGAATACTACTATCGAACATTGCGGTAACATCCATCTTTCGGTGCTGAGTACCTGTAGCATCTGAATATCCGAAATCTCTCTGCGTAGAAATAAAGGGGAAGGTTAAAAACTTACATTCGGTAAGATCAGATAATTTATAATCAGCAGCATCTTTATCGCCAAAATCCGCCTCTAATATAGTATTGAATATTTTCCTGAAAATGATCGTAAACTGCAGTCCCGAAAACCGTTCTATCCACCACAAATTTTCTGATACCTCCAACGCATTAATAAATCCGCTGACCCCACCCGTCAAAATATCTCCATCCTTCTCTTTTGCCCGCTCAATACAAGAAAAAAGGAATGAAGCAGCATAGTCATCAGTGAACTGGTGATCATCTTCACAAACCAGAATAAACTCCTCCTGTTCATCTACCAGGTTGAGCAGGATATAACGCAAAGTTTGCCATAATCCCTTTGCGCCTATGGGATGTTCGATCGCTTCCACAATATTTATATCAAATTCATCTCGTCCTGAAAACTGCTCCAGGATATGCACTTTGCGTTCCAATCGTTTTTTCAGGTTAATGATATAAGTTGGCACCCGATGAAGACCGCTCATAAGTTGCTATTTATCAGTTMTCTCAATTTGGGCTCACCGGGGCGCGGGGCATCGTCGTCAATTATTTTCCCATCATTACTCATGAGTATATAGCGGGGAATAGTTCTGATCCGGTGTTTTTTCACGAATGGAGACTGAAAGTTACCTGTCACGAGAAAGCTGTTCCCATTATTCATAAAATTATAGTCCCCGGCGGCTGTTTCCCATTGCGTAGCGCTACCGTCCAGTGAAAGGAACAGGAAGGAGATATTTTTTCCGGCAAACTCCTTCTGCAATTTTACTGAAAAGGGCATTTCTTTTTTGCAGGGTGCACACCAATTGGCCCAGCAGTCAATATAAACAAGCTTCTTCTGTCTGCTGATCAACGAATCAAAATCAACCGATTTACCCTGTAGCGTAAATAATTGCTGTCCAGCAGCCGATAATGTTCTTTCCTTTGCCAGGAATCCGAAGTTTTTCTGGATAATCTTTTTGTAAAGTGTATCCGTGCAAAGCAGTTTAAAGGAATCAACATACATCGGGTATTCATTATCTTCTTTATTCTTATGGTTATTCAGAATCTGGTATATTAAAAAATTATTTACCCGTGATGAACCTGTAAAGTTTCTTGCAGCCGCAAACTGACGAGCCAGTGATGATGTTCCCTTTTTCGGATCAGTACCTAAAAAACGGTTATTATATATTAACGCGCCCTGAAAGGAATATAAGCGTAACATAGATGAATCATCGAAAGCACGTTGATATTGATGCATTGTATCTGCATACCAGGCGGGCATATTTTTAGAGTCAAAGTTCGGATAGTAAAAAGGCATCAACCTTTTGCCTATAAAATCGTAATTGACATATGCGTATAGGAATTTATATCCTTCCACTGATAGTTTGTTTGCCTTCTTATAATCTTCTATCTTTTCGAGCCGCTTATTCTTTAAAGCAAGAAGAAAAGAATCCAATGGCCTGCCGTATTGCTTACTTTGATATAAATATTTCGTTGCACCTTCATTCGATGACAGATCAAATTTCATCGTTGCATCCTCTACTCCCCTTAATGCATTACATTCATATGCTTTCAGACTGTCGGCACATTGAAAAGTGATAACTGCTTCCCCTTTCCTGATTTCGGTCGTATAATTATGCCCCGGAAAAAAAAGATAGGGTGTACGGCTCTTATTTAAATTGAAGATGACGAAAGGCTCACTTGTATTAACTGTTATTGTAAAAGTGGAGTCCTGAAATATATCTTCCAATAACACCTCTTTAAACTGCACAATATTTTGTGGATATGAGATAAATAACCGGCTTCCCTTATTCAATCTAAAGGTAATGCTGGCTTTATCTCGATCACCAATTGGCGCTCCACTTCTTGCAGGAAAACCTACAAAAGAAGTTGTCAGAATCATACTACCCAAACAGAGCAAATACAAAAACAATCTCATAATTAAAATTTTCCAGAACATATATAATGAATATTTCAGCAATTACTGACTATCCGGAAACCGTTCATCCCCGGAAGTAATTTTTAAGACCAGTATTCATCAGATAACGTAGCTGTATGCAAGATTAGTATCCATGCTAATACCTGGCACAGTTCATTCTGTGCATTCCCATATCAACGCCGTTGTTTTCATAACTCACCTCGTTACATGGAATCCCCACTGAACAAGCCTCATAGTTACCATAACAGTTTCCAATTGTATCATTGCAACAAAATGTATTTTTGAACGATAAGGTAGTACGGCATTACAATCAAAAACTGCTCCTTTTCCAGGAGCAGTTTTTCAAATTAACAATATTCACCGTCAGCACAATACCAGCTTGCGCTGCCACATGAATCACAGCACCAGTGAGTGTGGTTGGCAGTAGCATACGCCTGCGCCTCTGCAGCACTGTAACCATGGTTTGTGCCGCCATCAGCATTTAGCACTGCACAGGTGCCGTCGCCGCCCAGTACATTTTTCAATTGTGCTCTTGTAAGCACTTCTGTAGCGCCTAATTCGAGCGCCTTAAGCTGTAATTTTTTCATTTTCCTTTTTTTTGGATGAATAAAACAGTGCTTTACCCATTTTGGGCAAAGAAGGTACTTTCTGTTATTACCTGGGTATCAAACGGAAAGGAAGTATTTAAGGTCTCCTACATGATAGATCTCCGGCAGTTGATATCCGTTCACAAAAAATGTTGGAGTGAAACTGATCTGTGTTTTTTCACACCATTGATGCATGGCTTCTATTTTAGCACCTTGCTTTTCCAACAATCCGTTTACAGAATATTTGGACGCAAAAACATCGTAGTCTTTGCTAGGCGACAGATACCAATCATCAAGTGCCTGCCTGATGATGGCTTCATCACCTGCTTCAGCTATGGCTAACAAATGTTTAACTGGTGGCATTCTTTTATCTTTTTCATTGTTCATCGCAGTAAATATTACTTGTATCTGCAAATCAGGGTTATTATGCAGCAGCTCTTCCATTGGGGTATGTGCTTTTGCACATGGAMCACAATACGGGTTACATACTTTAATAATTTTATGGGTAGCATGTGGATTACCTAATATGATACCGAGCCCGTCAGTGCTTTCCAGAACAGCTTTCTGTCTGAGCAACAAGGCATCAAATATCTGCGGATTATGCTTTAACCGTTGTAATTCCACTTTGTTTTTTTCGCTCCCTTTCGACTTCTGTAGTAGCGGCATTAAAAGCGCTACCATCATAAGCGGAAAAACAAATGCAATTACCAAAGTCACCAACAAGGCAGGCGTTACAGTATTCCAGGATGACAGAGAATACCATCCCCCGCAGGCTAAAAACGTTGCCTGCAGCAGTAATATTCCTTGTACACACAAACACAGCACACACCACTGCTTCACTATTTTCCATTGATAGTAAAGAGAATAAACCACATAGGGCAATGCCAGCGCATTCAGCCAGGAAAGAATAAATAATGCTCCGGGATAAATGAAGCCGGAAAACAACAAGAATAACAATTCTCCGGAAAAATAAGTAAGCCCGATTGCACTCCAGCTCACACCAGCCACTTTGGCGGCATCTGACTGAAGAACGGCACTACAGTTTATTTTTTTTCCGGCACTGCAAAACTGTTGCATCAACGGATTATACTGATCCAGTTCATACCATATCAGCAGGCATGTAGTAATAAATCCTGACAATGTTGCTACTACTAAAAAAAATGGCAGCAACGCACCGATACCATTTTGCACAAAAGCCATAATACCGGATAATAATACCATCACCGGAAGTCCCATGACCAACAGATACCTGCGTATCCATTCTATTCTTTCTTCACGGATCTTCTGTTCATACTTTTGTTCGCCTGCACCATCTTCAGCTTCTGTGAGCAGTACAAGTCCCGTGCATTTTTTCATAAACACTTCCAGGGAAGAGGTACTCCACTTATGCCTTTCGGGATCAAAAAAGTGGCAGGTGCTGTCAGTTATCTGCGTAACAACAGTAAGATAGTCAACACCCTGTTGTCCGCCTTTCAGTTGCGTGATAAAAGGAGTTGGCAATTGAATGAACTTATCTGGTGGAAAGTTGGCAGCTATGTTCGATACACCATATCTGGTCAACATATCACTGATACTAACAAGACCAGGATAATCAGGATGCGCTGTTATTTCTTTTATTAACGTAACATTTGATATCCTGACATGCAGGATATCCAGTAACAGCCTGGTTACTTCAGCTCCATTGTTCAGTGGTTCAAACAGTCTGCTTAATAAGGGTAACATAGATCACTTCAGGTATAAACAAATCAATCGTAACAAAATGCAATTTCAGTTGCGAAATAAATTTATTGTTTAAAAACCAATTTTAAAAATTAAATATTTTCAGGAACAAAATTTTTTATAAGAAGATACTTTGTTACTATATTCGATCTTGCTGTAAAGTACCGCAGCAGGTATGACAAGAACTTGAAAAGTTTGTTTTCCTGATTATATTTTCGGCACAGTGAACTAATGACGCTGGAAAATTATCTTGTTGATCTGTCAGCGATTTATTTTAATACAACGTCCAATTGAATCCTTTTTATTTTCAACTTACAAAAGCCTGTAACAAAAAATCGACATGTCATTTCCCTATTACAAACAGTTAAATCAGATGGATTGTGGGCCAACATGTTTGCGAATGATTGCAAAATATTATGGGAAACACTATAACCCCGATACCATCAGACAAAAAGCAGGTTTCAGCAAAGCCGGGGTTTCACTCCTTGGTATCAGCGAAACTGCAGAGAATATCGGCTTCCGTACGAGAGGAGTACAAATCAGTTATGAAAAATTGGAGACAGCTCCACTCCCGGCCATTCTTCATTGGAATCAGAAGCACTTTGTAGTACTTACCGACATCAATAAAAGAACGGCAAAAATAGCCGATCCAGCCGGCGGCATCATCTTGTATAAGAAAAAAGAATTCCTGCAATACTGGCTTTCCAACAAAGTGGAAGATATCGGTGACGTAGGCACAGCATTACTTCTGGAGCCTGCTTCCACCTTTTATGAAAACACAGGAGAAAAAGAACATAAACTGACCTGGGGTAATATCACACAATATCTGTATCAAAGCAAATGGCAACTCTCTCAGGTGTTCGTTGCTTTGTTAATAGGCATGCTCCTGCAACTAGCCATCCCTTTTCTTACTCAAAGCATGGTGGATACAGGTATCAATACCCGTAACATGCAGTTTATCACGATTGTGCTCATCGCCCAGCTGATGCTCACTTTCAGCAATATAATTGTTGGCTTCATCCGTACACGATCGCAGCTGAGAATCTCCAACAATATCAATATCTCCATCCTTTCTGACTTCTGGATTAAGCTAACACGCTTACCCCTCGCCTATTTCGACAGTCACCATACAGGCGATACCATGCAACGTATTAACGATAACAGGCAGGTGCAAGCTTTTCTCACGGGAGAGGCTATATCTACCATATTCTCCGTTTTTAATTTCTTTATATATGCGATCATTCTTATGATGTACAGTGTACCATTGTTCATCGTATTCACAATCGGCAACCTACTTTATCTTGGCTGGATTCGCCTGTTCCTTTATGTACGCAGGAAGATCAATTATGAATCTTTCCATATCGCCGCCAAAGAAAACAACGCCACATTACAACTGGTACAAGGTATGCAGGAGATAAGACTGAATAATGCGGAAAAATTAAAACGTTGGGAATGGGAAGATATACAGGCCAAACTTTTTAAACTCAATTTCAGAAGCCTCAATTACGGCCAGTGGCAATCTGCAGGTGCCTTGCTCATTAACCAGGGAAAAGATATTGTTATCAGTTTTATGGTAGCTCAAATGGTAGTACAGGGGCAACTTACTTTCGGTGCCATGCTGGCCATCCAGTATATCATTGGTCAGCTGAGCGGCCCGGTACAACAATTTATCGGGCTATCACAAAGCTTCCAGGATGCCAAAATAAGCATGGAACGACTGAATGAAATACACCAAATGGAAGATGAAGAACCAACAGACAGCATACAGACCAGTCATTTACCCGATAACAAGAGTATCCATATCAAGCAGCTCTCTTTTACCTATCCGGGTGCGGGCAATGACCCTGTACTGGAAAACATCGACCTTATAATACCGGAAGGAAAAGTTACTGCAATCGTTGGTGTAAGCGGCAGTGGCAAAACTACCTTCCTCAAATTACTGCTGAAAGTATATGAACAATACCAGGGAGAAATAAAACTGGGAGAAAGTAACTTCAGGCATATCGGCCCTTCCTTTTGGCGGAGACAATGTGGAGCGGTATTACAAAGCGGCTATATCTTCAACGATACCATTGCCCGTAATATAGCTGTGGGGGATGAATACATAGATCACGATAAACTGCTCCACAGCTGCCGGATAGCCAACATTCTTTCTTTTATAGAAACATTGCCCAACGGATTCAATACCATGATGGGTGCCGAAGGTATTGGTGTAAGCCAGGGACAAAGACAACGATTGCTGATCGCCCGATCCGTATACAAAGACCCCCACTACCTTTTCTTCGACGAAGCCACTAACTCACTGGATGCCAATAACGAAAAAACGATTGTTGAAAACCTTGGCCTTTTCTTTAAAGGAAGAACGGTAGTTGTAGTTGCACACCGTCTGAGTACCGTAAAAGACGCAGATAAAATTGTAGTACTACATAAGGGGAAAATAGCAGAGGAAGGCTCACATGCTACATTGATCGCCGCCAGGGGCCATTACTATGAACTGGTAAAAAATCAACTGGAGTTAGGCAACTGAGATCATTTATAACCCATAACTTAATAGTTCATCATGGATGAAAAAATCATAGCTATTAATGGCGCTAAGGTAACGCCACAAGAAAAAAACATGCACACCAATATTATGCAGCGCTCTGAACTGGTACATGAAATCATTTCGCGAAAACCCGGGTTCGTAGAAAAATGGACGCTGCTAATTTTCCTCGGTATACTGCTGATGATGCTTATAACCGCATGGTTTATTAACTACCCCGACATTATAGAAACAAACGCAATACTTACCGCCGACAATGCCCCCAAAGAGATTATCCCGCGACAGGAGGGGCGACTCGTTAAACTGTTCATCAACAATAACGGCAAAGTAAATAAAAATGAAATAATCGGTTGGATAGAAAGTACTGCCAACCACGAAGAAGTACTGAAGCTCTCTGCACAACTCGACAGCAGCATTAAATTGTTCACTGCCGGCGAGTCCCAAAAAGTATCAGCGCTTTTCAACTGCCCCTACAGCAACCTGGGCGAAGCTCAGCAAGCATACCAGGGATTCATAACTTCCCTGCAGCAGTTCAATGACTACATGGTAAATGGATTTTATACAAGAAAAATGCAAATGCTGCAAAATGACATACAATCACTGGAAACTGCAAATAAAATCATCCAGCATCAGAAAGCATTGACCGAGCAGGATCTGAAACTCTCCGAAGAGACATTTAACATGAATAAAATTCTATCAGATGAAAAAGTCTTATCGAAGGATGAATTCAGGATGGAAAAAAGCAAATACGTCAACAAACAATTGGCCATCCCACAGATGGAGTCTTCCCTGTTGACCAATGAAAATCAAAAACGGGATAAACAAAAAGAAATAGACCAGTTGCAACATGACATTGGTCAGCAACAACAGATCTTTCAACAAGCACTACAATCCTTAAAAAGCACCATCGATGAATGGAAGAAAAAATACATTCTGGAATCACCAGTCGATGGAAAAGTTTTTTTCGCCGTTCCCCTGCAGGAAAATCAATTCCTTCAACAAGGAAAGCTTATCGGCTACATCAACCCGGAGGACAGCCACTTCTATATGGAATCCTACCTCCCGCAAAATAATTTCGGGAAAATAGACACCGGCTTAAAAGTGCAGCTACGATTCGATGCCTACCCTTACCAGGAATTAGGTGTTGTGGATGGTACATTAAGTTATGTGTCCAACGTAGCTTCAGATAGCGGTTTTCTGGCCAAAGTAAGGCTTGACAAAGGACTTATCACCAACAGCAATAAAGTAATTCCATATAGAAGTGGTCTAAAGGCACGGGCAGTCGTTATTACTAAAAACATGCGACTGCTGCAAAGACTCTGGTATAATATCAATAAAACGGCGTCTGTGGGGACAAAATGAGCTATAGCTCGGTAAACCTGAAGGGGGGTTTTGTTTTTATCGCATCTGCCACCTGATATTGCAGCCCTTTATTAATTACCCATTCATTCAATGGATGGCTTCTGTATCCGTACACCACCTTGTTGTTAAAGTGCACACGATCATATCCCGCAATTTCAAGCAGGGGATGCATGATCGCCACATCAGCACTCATGGTATAAAACTGTCCGGCAGCATCTTTGTACGCCTGCACTTCAGGATCCTGCTTCAGGAACTCCTGGTATAATTTATACTTAAAGGTTCTCAGGTGCGAGGCCCGCCAGTTGCGTTGCCGCAACTGAGCATATTCCTCCCGGGTATAAGCGTAACAATGTCCACATTCACCGGTTACAGCATAGCAGTATTGCCCATAGCTTACCAGGCAACCAGTTTCATTGTAAATAATGTTCAGCATCGGGAGCACGTCTTCATGCATCAGGAAGTCGTCTCCATCCACAGTGGCAATAATATCTTCCGGTCCGGGGGACAGTTGCATCAGACCGCAGAAAGTATTCTTTAACGGGTAACTTCTTTCTTCCTGCCTTATCCTGATCACATTCTTATGCGTATCGGGTATAACATCAAGACTATTGTCCGACGAATGGTCATCCAGAAAAACAATAGTGAAATTCTTATACTTCTGCCGGATTATGGACTCGTAGCACTGAAATAAATAAGCTTTAGCATTATAAAAAGGCACCAGAATATAAAAGTGATGTTGTACTGACATAAGGGTTAAAAAAATGATGATACCCGAAGATAAAATTTATTCCCCGAAAGTGAAACGATCGTCAGTCAAGATATGGAATAAGATGCAATTTATGACTTCCGGCGCCTATACTCCATCGTAAGCCCATATCAAATAATTTGCCCCAGGTAAAACCAGCACCAAACGCAGACATTAAAATCTTATCACCTTTTCTCAGCAGCTGCTGATATTGAAATTATTCCCCGGCATAGTAAATACTATTCGATTTTTCTGTATCTTAATAATATCAAAAAAATGCGCCTTGCATTTCACTACATGCTAACCTTATTCGCGTAAACCTGTATTATCATCAAACGCTAAACTAATCACTATGAAAAAAGAACAAAAAAAATTAAGCCTGAAGAAAATCAAAATCCTTGCACTAACAAAACCTGATGCTGTGAAGTTGGAGATTCAAGGTAAGAAACGTTGTCATTGGACTCAAATCAACGGTTCCTGCGGGACTTCATTTGATTTATGTTGATTACAACAAAAAGTTCGAATGCTTTAACAGTATATCAACTAAAATCCGCTACTGTAGCGGATTTTAGTTGACATATCCCCCTCTTAAATGCATTCCTAACCTGGCAGAATTATTTTCATTACTTACTTACCAGCACTTTCCCTGAAAACACCTTCCCTAGTTTAGTACGCACCTGTATTACATAAACACCTGCTGGTAGCGAAGCTGGCAACTGCACATTATTTGTTTTCAATGTGGTTTGATAAACAGGTACTCCATCCATGCCATTAACCACAACGATACTATTTTTAAATGCTTTGTTGTCTTTAAACCATATCTGTCCGTTAGTGGGATTAGGATATAATTCTAACTGACCCACCGTATTTTCTACGTTGCCTGATAAGGCATAGGCAAGTGTAACCACTACTATTGCATGTGTACGGCTGCTAACACAACCATTTACCACAGACGCTACGTAATAATGCAGGGTATCTGTTGTTACAGGATGCACCGCAAGCTTACTACCCGTAAACACCAGCGAGCCGCCAACAGGCGCATTATACCAGCGGAAAGTAGCACCTGCAGGAGCTATAGCCCTAAGTGTATCTGTTGTATTCAATACTACCCATAAAGGATTGCTTTCGAGTACTGGCGGCGTCTTCGGTGTTACCTGTACTTTTACCGGCCGCCGGGACGGATACTCACAGTAGGCCTTGCCTGTAACAAAATAGGTAGTGGTGGTAGCGGGACTTACTTTGAAAAAGTCCCCGGTATGCAAAAGAGTTCCACCTATTGCTGCATCATACCACACATTAGAATAAAGTGGATTAAACAGCACCTGCGTAGCATGTAACATAACGCTATCTCCCACACAGATATGTACACTATCCGCATCTACATTGGGCAAAGCAGAAGCACTGCCCGCCCAATAGGCATGATGCACAGAATCAGATCTGCAGCCTGTAACTGGATTTACTGCCTGTATATAGATATCTCCCTGTGCACTCGCAAACCTATTATAAGGAGGTAAAAGCACCGTATCATTATTTTGCACAACATAAGAAGTATCCAAGAATATGGTGGAAAGTCCGCTATAAATAATCCTGACATGATAGTCGATACCTTGTTGATGATTTTGTATAATCATGGGGGATGCTCCACATACGACTCCTTCCCTCGGAGAATAAACCGGGTTGGCAATGCTGTTCTTTTTATAGGCATAATATAAACGGAAAGAAGTAAGTAATCCAAGGAGTGAACTACTCAACTTAATCTTTACCCGGTCAAATTGTGCAGTGGGACGAAGCAGTACTTCCGCACGGGTATTACAATTCACCAGTCGCAATAAACCGGATGATACAGTCTTTGCATCGTTATTGGCGATAGCCCCATTATACGTTTCTACGGTAACACCACCAAACAGATTGGCAGATAACACCGTGTTGCTGCTGCCAATCCCGATAATCAGCGAATCACAGCCTCCATTACTGGCTGCCGGAAAAATCAGGGTCTGCTCCACACTCACTCCCAACAACCCGACATTAATAACAAAAGTAGAGTAATCATCAAAATTACTGCTATCCACAGGATTATTGGGGTTGGTGACTCCGCATAACAAACAGATCCCGTTTACCTGGTTTGTCTGGCTATTGGCATAAGTCTTTTGCGCAGAACTCTCAGGCGGAGATACAAGAAAGAATAACAATAGCAATATCGGCAGGTATGCTGTTTTAAAGAAACACCATCTTGTTTTCATAAATGTAAATTTAAAGGTTCAATAATGATGAGAGTTAAAAATGAAAAAAAATACAACAGGGACTATCATCCCTTGTATGCATGCAGAATAGCTTTTCAGGTAAGACAATTGTAATTCTATAGGGCTAATACTATTTAAAGATCTGTAGATTAAGTTGAAATGAAGGCGCAGTCATAATAATATCCGACTACAACCATATGCCTTTCTTCATCTTTCAGGTTTTTTTCTATTGCAGACAGTGATACGGGGGCAACAGATTGGTACAACAACCAATGCACTTCGTTTAACTATTGCCTGCAATTATAAAGGCCATCCTTTACGGATGGCCTTTTACTGGCAAATAAATTGAAGATTATAATTGTTATCAGTTGTTATACCTCTACTTCATTTACTGCTATGATTTTACAAAGATTAAATCGCCTGGTCTATAACTATAATGAGCTTAGCTCCTATTGCCCGTTTTGGCTTGCCGAACCTGTTGCCCTTCTTTATTATTAAACTTATACACAATACTCATCCGATACCGCGCCGCATTAGGATTACTTATCTGATTAAAAGTATAATTGCTCCCCTTTGTAAAGGTTCTGTATTGGCGGGAGTTCAATATATTAGTACCATCTATCACCACCGTAATCTTGTTCTTCCAATAGTTTTTACTGATACCCACATCTAACGAGTGTGTAGCTTTTGTAAGTGTTTGTGCATTCCGCTGTGTACCTGTAAAATTATAGCGCATCTGCAATCCTAGCTGCTTAGGCAGCTTTACTTGTCCACTCACACGGGCGGTGAGTGCCTGCCCGGAGAAATCATAGTCCTGCAATTCATATCTGCCGTGTTGAGTAAAAGAGTAAATATTAAATTCTCCACTGAGCTGTAGTGGCTTTATAGGCTGGTATAAAATAGATAATTCAAAACCCCTGCGTTGCTCATTTTGTATATTAATAGGTAATGTGATAATTACCTCCTTGTCATTTCTATAGGTATAATCTTGCAAAGGATCATTTGTATAGTGAAAATATAAGGATGGATTGAATGTCAGGTTTTTCCATTGCCGCAGGAAGCCCCATTCAAAAACATGCGAATAAGAAGGATTTAATGCCGGGTTACCAATTGATTGTGCATTAAAATCTGTCAGCTCATTAAATGGATATAATAACCATAAAGAAGGGCGATTCACTCGTTTGCTATAGCTCAATTGCATACTTGTGCTTTCCTTAAACTGATAGCCCAGATGCACTGTCGGAAACAGTCGGTTATAATTCTTTTGTTGACTATATACATTTTTCTGATCAGCGATCTCAATCCTCGTGAGCTCTGCCCTCAAACCCAATAAATACGAAAAGCGGTTCACTTTACTGTTAAACTGGGCATACGCGCTGCTGATCAGCTCACTGTATTGTAAATCGTTGTCTATATTATCTATGATTTCCCGTTTCAATTCATTCTCCTGCTCGGCTATAAATTTGCTGCTCACCCGCCTGCTTTCTGCCTTAATGCCAACATCTATCGAAGATACCGCTCCTAAGGGTTGGGTAAAATCCGACTGTATCAAAAAGTCTTTACTCTTACCAATAGCATTTGTTTTAATTTGGGGCAGTATTGTGTAGGTAGGTGCGTTATTACTGGTGAGTAATTGCCAGGTTTTATCACTATTCCAGAAATCGTATTGCATTTCCACACTAAGCTTGCGGCGGGGATGCTTAAAGGTTTTTGTATAATTAAATTCCAGTTGATTATAATCGCGGTGCTCCCAGGACTCCCCTCTTCTTACCAAACTGCTATCTACCCTGTGGTCTGTGAGTACGCCAATATCTGCAGATGTTTTATCATGGTCCTTCGTTGCATTCTTCAAAAAGGCCAGGGTAATGGTATTACGGTCATTCACAAAATAATCTGCACCAAGATAAAGCATCTTACCATCATCATGCCTGTCTTCTGTTTTCACTTGCTGCAATTGCGCATTTGAACCTGTTTGTGTGGAGGAATAATTACCTACATAATCAGAATTCCTGAATCCAAAAGTTGAAAACAAATTGATCTTTTCTGATTTATAATTCAGGCTTGGATTAATGCGCGCATCATTAGGATACCCTGCTGCCAAACGCACCTGGCCGGTAAACCCCAGTTTTTTATTCTTCTTTAAAATGATATTAATGATGCCAGCAGATCCGGCAGCATCGTATTGTGCAGAAGGATTGGTGATAATCTCAATACGTTCTACCTGGTMTGCCGGAATCTGCTCTAAGGCATTACTTTGTGTGAGCCCGGATCTACGGCCATTAATGAGCACAGATACATTGCTATTACCTCTCAGGCTGATAGTACCCGTTGGACTAACCGCTACTGCGGGTACATTATTCAAAATATCAGTAATAGCGCCACTTTGTGAGAGAATGTCCTTCCCTACTTCAAAAACCTTCTTATCCAACTTCAAACTTATGCCTGGCTTTTCACCTGCCACTACCGCCTCTTTCAACAGCCGGGCATCTTCCTGCATATAGACAACGTCCATATCCACTTTCAAATGTTGGGCTGATACCGTGCTTGTTTTTTCAAGTAATTGATACCCCAGGTAAGAAAATGCTACAGCATAATTGCCTGCAGCAATGCCTTGCAGGTTGAATAACCCTTGTTCATCACTCATACTACCGCCTAACAATTTTGCAGTACTGTCTTTTATACTTACCGTAACATATGGCAGTGGCTTTTTAGTACGTTGATCATATATTTTACCAAAAATAACACCCTGGTGAACTTGTGAAAAACCGAACTGTGGTTGTATGCAGCAGCCAACTAATAGTAACAGGGAAAATAGTAATGTTTTCATGCGTCATAAATTTCTGCCACAAGATTACCCCGCAATTATAATTATTCAGTTCATAAACTTGTGAACTGCACAATAAGCTTTTGTATTACACTTTCCCAATCATTATTACTACTATCTTTATGGCATGTACCGTATACTCCTTGCCGTTATCTTTCTTTTTTCACTTGCATCCTGTCAAACAGGCATACCTGTAAATATTGGCGCCCCCCTCTTTAAAACCGGGGATGACACAGCCTGGGCGTCAAAAAACCACGCAGATACCACCTGGAACACAGCGCAGGGTGATACAGATGATAAAATATACTGGCAGCGAATAACAATAGAAATACTACAACCTCCCGCTACAGCGGGGGCATTGGGACTAAGAATAAATACCTTCGGCGCTTTCGACGTTTATTGGGATGGCGAAAAAATAGGCAGCAACGGACAGGTACAAACACCGGCTGTACGGGAAATACCTGGTACTGCAACCAGCCATTACCTGATACCTACCCATCTGGCAGGTAGGGGTAAACATGTATTGGCCGTTCGAAAATCACAAGCCTACATGAGTGATGACAAAAGACGTGTAGATATTACCATTGCACCATATGCACAGCTGCTGAAGCAGCCTATTACAGGTACCTCCATCATGAATATTGCAGCAGGCATGTTTTTACTGGCAGCCGTATATTATTGCTTTATGTTTGTCAATAGCAGGCGAAAAGATACCTCAATACTGGTTTTTAGTCTTACTTGCCTATTGTTTTTTTGTCTACAAATGGCAGAATATATAAAATTCTATATTGATATACCTTATTCACATTTTTACGTTCGGTTGGAAATAATCGGTATACTTACGTTTATCATCGCTTTATTAATTCCCTACTATTTCTCCATCCAGTTTAACTATAAGAGAAAAATCCGGCTACTTGGCCTGTTATTGATTGTATTAGTAGCTATTTACATTTACAATTTCCAGCACTATGATATCACCGCACTTCGCTTCAGTGAAGCAATGTGGCTTGCAGCAACATATATTGCCGGAGTAGCCGTCTATCAAAAGCAAAAATCAGGGATTGTTGTGTTAGCGGGTTTGGTAGTAAGCGCCATTATCAGCTATTTCTTTTATTTTGACATCAGCTTATATTGCAGCTTTTGTATTATCGTATTGTGCATGCTGTATTTGCTTACTGTAAAAGCAAAAGAAGCAGAAAACGATTACCGGTCGTCATTACTACTTTCTGCACGGCTGAAGATGGAGCTTATCAAGAAAAACATTCAACCGCATTTCATCAAAAATACACTTACCTCTTTGATAGATTGGATAGAAGAGTCTCCTCAGCAAGGCATCGTATTTATACAGGCGCTTTCCGATGAATTTGATCTACTTAACCAGATTTCAGAGGAAACGCTGATCCCTGTAGAAAAAGAAATAGCACTGTGCAAAACACACCTTACTATCATGCAATTCCGGAAAGAAATTAAATATACCTGGATAGACGAGCATATAGACCCCGCAGATACCGTTCCGCCTGCCATTATCCATACAGCTATTGAAAATGGCATTACCCATAGTGCTCCACTCAGCCATGATACCGTATATTTCCGGTTATCATTTGAACGCAATGCGCAGTATAAACAATATACGTTAACTACGATCGCTAAAAACCGAACACCTACACATAAGAAAAAAACAGGTACAGGCTTCCAATATATAAAAGCGCGGCTAACGGAAAGCTATGGCGACAACTGGGAATTCCTGTCTGTTGAAAAGCCCGATGGTTGGGAAACTATCATTAAAATATTTTATACCGCATGAGAATATTGATCATAGAAGATGAAGCAAGAATAGCGAAAAGAATAGAACGAATGAGTCGCGAAATCTTTGGGCAACTATTGGTATCCATTGACAAATGTGAATCTATAGAGGAGGGCTTGTTGTACCTGGAACAACACCCCATTGATGTATTATTACTGGATCTGAATTTAAATGGTGAAGACGGATTTACAATATTGACAACCGTAGTAGCCAAATCATTTCATACAATCATTATATCAGCCTATACAGAAAAGGCCATCCATGCATTTGCTTATGGCGTACTCGACTTTGTACCAAAGCCATTCGATGAAAACAGGCTATCGCAGGCATTTGCACGCATCAGTGCTGCAAACACGGAGGCAAAAAATGGCATGCAATATCTGGCAATAAAAAAAGCTGGAGCCATATCTCTTATCGATGTACAGGATATTTGTTATATCAAAGGTGCGGGTATTTATACGGAGATTCATTTACAAGATACGGGTACTGTATTACATGACAAATCTTTAGAAAAACTGGAGCAGCTCCTTCCACCTATGTTTGAGCGTATTCATAAATCCTATATTGTAGCCATTACCCAGGTACACCAACTAATAGTAGGTGCAGGTGGTAAATATGAACTGGTATTGAAAAATGGAGAAGTATTGCCTGTTGGCAGAACGCGCTATCAACAACTGAAAATGAAGCGCTTCAACGAAGAGTGATAGCATTAGCAAGATAGCCCAATAACCATACATCATAAAAAGAGGATGTCTTAGAAAGATATCCTCCTATGAATCTTATGTTACAAAAACCGAACAAAGATGGCAGAAAATTTTTTCTTATTTTGCTTTCATTATGAAGCAACACATCCTTACCAGTTCACAGGCAAAAAAAATAATCCTTCATGCGGCCGGGCTGGCTCAACCCGGGCAGTTCGGGAAAGGGATCGAGGCAGTCTATAAACTCATCGACCACCTTGGTTTTATTCAGATAGATACAAACTATGTTGTTGAGCGGGCGCATCACCATGCTATTGCCTCCCGCGTACCTGACTATAAACCGGAATGGATTGATGAGCTGCTGGCAGATGGACACATCTTTGAATTTTTCACTTACGGTACAGGGTACATTCCCATGCACGAATTCCGTTTTTCATTGCCTGTTAAGGAAGGTTTTTTATCCCGTAGAAAGCCCCTGACACCACCTGAGATCAGTCTTATGAAGAAGGTGCTCGATAGAATTGCCCGCGAAGGCCCTCTCATGGTAAAGGATTTTGAGAACGACCGCCCGGTGGCAAGCTCCGGTTGGTGGGATTGGCGGCCGGCAAAGGTTGCACTCGAAAGACTGTTCCTCGATGGAAGCCTGATGTGTACCCGTCAGAAAAATTTCCAGAAAGTATATGACCTGCCCATCAACCTGATTCCGGCTGATGTTGATACGACCATGCCAACCTCAGAAGAATTTGCACGGCATGTTATCCGGCGTTCTTTGCAATCCCTCGGCATTGCCTACGCAAAAGACATCGCCTGGCGAGCACATTACGCAAAGGACAACCTGGTAAAAACAGAGCTGGAAAAGATGGTAGCCGAAGGCGAAGTTTGCCAGGTAAGCATCGAAGGACTGAACACCGCTCCCCTGTATATGTTACCTGAGTATAAAAACAAAAAAATAAAACTGGGCGATAATGCATTCATTCTCTCTCCCTTCGACATATTAAATGTGCTCAGGCATCGTTTAAAGGACTTCTTTGACTTCGATTACCAGATAGAGTGCTTTGTTCCCCAGGCAAAGCGGAAATACGGATACTTCTCTTTGCCGGTATTAGTGGGCGACACCTTTGTCGCCAGGATGGATTCAAAAGCCGACAGGAAGCATCGCATACTAACAATCCATAACCTACATTTTGAATCGTTGAAACCATCCCCTGACACGATCAACAAAATCGTTGATGCGATTAAAACATTCGCAGGTTTCAACCAATGCAGGGAGGTTACCATTAAAAAATCGAATAATAAACAGCTGCTTAAAGCTATCAGGGACCGCCTCAGTGAAACAGTTAAGCCAATATAGAAATATTGAGTTGCCTATAACTCAAATTTGTAGCTTTTTGTTTCTAAATTTACGCTCATGAACACCTTTTGGGAAAAAGTGACCATGTATCATCCGCTGTCGGATGAAAGCCGACAGGCATGGGGGAATATCATTACAAGTCGTACCTACAAACGTCATGAAACGTTGGTGATGGAAGGCCAGGTGCCGCGGCTGGTGGCCTATGTGGTGAAGGGACTGTTCTCGCAATACTATACAGCGCCGAATGGAGATGTGGTGATCAAACGTTTCTTTCCGGAAACATTCCTGGTAGGCTCAATGAGTGCCATGCTAACCCAAAGTCCCAGTCAGTTTACAATCCGTGCACTGGAAAACACCACTGTGTTCGAATATCATTTCGATGAATTTAAAAAGCTGACCATGCTTTGCCCTGATATGGCTGCATTGTATATCCGCTACCTGGAAATACATTGGGTGGTGGAAAAAGAACCACTGGAAATATCACTGCGCTATGACACTGCCAAAAGCCGCTATACAGCCTTCCTGGAACAGTTCCCGGCGTTGGAACACCGCCTGAAACAACACGAGATTGCTTCCTATCTTGGTATTACACCTACACAATTGAGCCGCATACGTGCCGAGCTATAGTTTTTTTTGAAGTATCAACATTTGTAAATGTTTTTCAGGTTGGCATGTCTGAATTTTGTCCTCATAAAAATGAAATTTATGAAGAAGATAGACTACCTGGAAGACCAACTCACCAACAAGGCCACCATACATCACCCCGGCGAAGGAGAACGACTGGAAATGGGAGGTGCTTCCTTCGTTTTTAAAGTAACCAGCGAAATGTCCAACAGCCACCTGGGCGTATATGAGATCACACTGCCACCACATACCATCGGCGCCAGGTTGCATTACCACCGTTTTATGGATGAAACCTTTATGGTAAACAAAGGCGTTCTCACTGTATATGCCGGGGAAGATACACATCACCTGCAACCCGGATCAGTTGTGTATGTGCCACGTTTCACGCCACACGGTTTTGCCAATGATACAGATGAACCCGTAGTGCTTACACTCATTTTCAATCCGGCGGAGAAAAGGGAAGGCTTCTTCCGCGGGCTGGTGGATATACTCAGCGAACAACCTATTGACCCGGCCAAATATCTCAAACTGTATAACAAGTACGACAGCTTCCCGGTGGATGTCAACAATATGTTACCCGTGAAGTGATACATACTATAAAATGTATAAAGCGAAAAGCCTGCACTGTTGCAGGTTTTTCGCTTCTTCTCCACAGACTGCCTACTTTTTCGGCGCCGTATTAGTATACTCCGCTGCCGCTTTAAACGCTCTTATATAAGCAAGTCTTTTGGGGAAAATACCATCCGGAGCCAGCGTCGGCTTTCCTACGTTATCAAGTAAAAAAGAGAGGTCTGTTCCCAGCTTTAGCTGTGCCGCCCCGTGACAGCCCTGGCATCCGGTTACGACAAGCAACTTCCCGTGGTATAATGTATTTGCGCCATTATCGTGAGGATGTCCTATATCACTACCCCTGAAACGCCCCAGGGTGGAATCAGATTCAACAATATAGTTTGCCAGGTATTGGCTTATCGCATTCCCGTCTCTCTCAGGATTTGCCTGAACACCTATTAAGCGGTAATGAGTTAGAGGAGATTTGGAATTTTTAGCTGAAATCAGGGTATGCGCATAATCGCTTGCCTTTTCTGCGATATCTGAAATCGGTCGTAGACGGGGGTAATCGAGATGAGCTTTGTTGGGGATTTCGTATCCGCTGTCATTAAGTTCCACGTAAGTATGGTGGATATTGGTCTTTTGATAATCCTGTAAATCTTCATGCTCAAAAGTTGCAAAAATGAAAGCAGGGTAATTCTGGGTTTTATGAATGATATGCATTCCCACCAGGACGAACAACCGGTTAGTATAGTATACCTGGTTGCCGAACCTGTAATAAGAAATCGCTTTACGGGTAATATAGCGGGTGGTATCAATGCCATAGTTATATAACATCCATGCGGTTTTTATTTCGATGGTACCGGTTACGGGATTCCCATCCGGTCCTTTTACGGCTCCGCAGGGTAAGCTGACTATCATTCTGTCAGACGCACAGTTACACGGTGCTCCCGTTTTATAATATTCCGTAGGGTTTTTAATAATCCACTTGGTACTGTCTGTGGCCCTTAGCAGACTGTCTTTGGTGGGGTATTTTTTTAGAATATATTCATATTCGGCCCTGTTTACTTTGGCCTGGTAAAGTACCAGGTTCGTAGGCCGTTCACCTAAATTTCCATACACATTACAGGAGCCGATCTCATTGTTTTCATCGAGGTTATTAAAGAGCGTGAAGCTGAAATTTTCTGATGCCGACTGGTATGGTAGTGGCATAATACCGTAACTGTAATGCGGGGCATTGTCGAAGGGAAGCATCTTGTCACTGTATGGTCTTAGTTCCGTTTTGTGAGCATATGTTTCCCATACAGTCAGGCCTGGATAAGGAAGGTTATACGACCACCTGATATCCGGGTTGTCCCGCATCTTGTTCTCACTATAGGAGGACTTCCAATTCAACGCCAGGAATTCATTCCAGGCAAAGGCTGCCAGTTGTTCAGGCGTTGCATTACTATCTATATCCGCAGGCGGAAACGGACTAAATACTATATTATAGGCTGCACTTCCTATTGATGGAGAATTATTCCAACGTATGAAAATGATCGTTCCCATTACAATAATGGCGATGATTAAAAATAGTTTTTTCATAAGATCTAAAATTGATTTTGGATAGTTATATGAGGGTATTGTAAATAGTGAAGCATGATTATTTCGTCACACAAAGAACCTGATTGCACAGAAAAAATTTCCTATACATCATAATTGACAATCGCTATCAGGTAGCAAGGTTAACTTCCTACATGCTATGTTTTGAATAAATATGGCAACCAGGGGAATACCAAATGTTACTAATGCATGCTATTGAAGAAGCAATGCCATGGGAGTAAAGCGTTATTTGAGGGTTTTAAATAATTCTTAGGATATGTAATATTAAAACTGATACAAGCTTTCTATCATGGTGCCTATATGTCAGGAGATACTATTCAGTTTTAATTATCTTTTGTCTATATGGGTGTATCTTTCCAAACGTTAAAACTAAAATATTGAAACTTTTTCATTGTAAAAAATATTTTTTACATACATCAATGGTTCGGTAGTTTAATACCCAATACACTCCCTTTAGTGAATCTTCCATCTATACCGAAAACTGGTTCCCCGGATTATGTTATATTTATAGTGATCAAAATCATCTACCATGGCAAAACAAATGTCTATTATTTCCTTTACGGGAAAACTCGGCAATCTCATTGGGTATAAGCGCAATGGCAACTACTTTCTGCGCTCCATGCCTCAAAGCGTGCAGCAAACGGCTGCTACCCGCCGCGCATCCCGGCGCTTTGGCATCGCCAGCAGGAAAGGCGCTTTTATCCGTCATGCTTTCTACGGTAACCTGGATATCCCCTGTGATGGTGCCCACATCAATCGGCTCAACAAACTACTCATTGCTGCCGGCGATCATCACGAGACCATCACAGGCTTCCGCTTCAATCAGCATACCGGAGTAGATCGTTTCTTTGCGGTGACTCCCCGGCTTTTAAGTAACGGAGTATTAAATATCCCCGCACAAACCATCGTTGGACCTAAAGGTATTGCTGCGCTGGAAGTAAAAGTGATCGCCACGCGTATCGATTTTACATCACGTCAGGTAGCGGGTAGCGAAACGGTGACGCTCATGATAGATACGGATACCACTTTCCAGGAAACAAATGTTTCGCTCGATGTACCCGGGCAGGGCTCACTGGTAGTCGTTTTCCAGGTAAGAGCCATGTACAAAGACGGCCCATCCGGCAACAGACAATACATGGCCGCTGATATTATTGCAGTGGCAGCGCCACAAGCATTCAAATACGCTCATAAACGCAGGCACCCAAAGCGCACGATATTGCTTCCCAACCTTGCCTATACACGCGCATATCCAGCTCTCATTCAACTGGAATAAAGCGATCATGCCCCGGAGATATTTTGATGAATAAACCCCTTATACCTGCTTCCTTTCAATAGTACATCTCTTTCCACAGCTACAGCATACTTCTGAAGCAGCACTGCTATGGCCGGTTCTGTCCTCCATCCATTTGCTGATTCAATTTCATCCCGGTTATACATCCGGAACTCACCCCCGCATCAAGTCCACCTCTACTGCAGGGTTACTATAGGTACGTAGCGGGTGCAAAGCATAGCATAGACGGAGTCTACATAATGAAAAGGCAATCAAAAAATCCCTGTACTTTCAAATCAAGCACTGGCTATTACATATGATCTTCACATTTTCGGTATCGAGTGTATATTTTTAGCTGAAAGATTTTCTTGAGGTAATTGATAATAGCAGACATAGAAGCTACAAGGCAACAGGCGTAAAATGCGATAAAAAGAGTCTCTGCAACTCAAGGACATCTCTTCTTCCTTTTCGCGGGCATTCTTTCAGGTAGAATTCCGGGGCATAGAAGTATATCTTCTTTATGTTATTCCTGGTGATTAAATGTATGGTGACTCCCCCTGCATCAAAGATATCATCATGTGTTTTTCCTTTTTCCACCGGGCATCCACCGCCTTCTTCCGCATCATCTTTTATCTGCCAGGGTTTCAATTGAACAATGATCTTATCCAATTCAGCGGGTATTAAACCTGGTCGTCATCCACTATTGGTACCTTGATTTATACAAAACAGGGAACTAATGGAGCATATGGAACCGGTGGAATTCAGGACTGGGGATGCTTTGAAAAAGTTATTTAATTGTTCTTCTCATCATTGGTGGGATGCAAAAATTCGCAGTAAAATCTACCTACATTATGATATAAATAGGTTTTCCTGCTACGGGAATACGTAATTGGTGCACCACTTTTCTTCATTAGATGGATATACTTATGAACACATCTTACAGATATGCGCATTTTTTTTGCCAGTTCAGAAGGCGTACCAGTTGATCTTCTATATATGAAATTGTCAAATACTCTGATTCTCTCAAAAAATAGCTCAGACATAGGGGGATAGATAGTTTTTTGCAGGTAAAAAATTGAGTCAACTAAATATGACAGTTTGGGGCACTCATACAATCTATTTCATTCAAAAACATCCAGTAGAACCATCAATGCCCGAAATTAAGTCTTCACTTACTTTTTAACTACCATTTTTCGGGAAAATAGTGATGCAATTTTATCCCTCCTTTTGCCATTTGCTTCCAGGGAAGCATCACATAAATTCAAGTTATCCCAGGCTGTCCACACAATCTCAGCAAATAGGGCAGCGGCGAGATTGAATTTCTCATCTTGACGGGCAACATAATTTAATATTTATATTGCTGGCCTCAACGCTCACTTTCCTTTCTATCTTTTATAGTGAGGACTCCATCACCTGTCAGTACAACACCCACACACAAAGCGCTACTGTAGCCTATTCCCATAAAAACAACTACCCTCTTCGAAATTTCAAACGTTTGAATAACAGATACTTTCTTCTCCATTACCATTACAATTTTCACGCTTCTTGCTGGTTAAAATTTTCTAGTCTAACTTAAACCTGAGTACTAAAATCTGAACCCAACAGGTAAGAGCACCCTGATTTTGTTACCTGCAAT
The DNA here is from genome assembly GCF_056394125.1 of Chitinophaga sp. 10T418. Taxonomy (NCBI): domain Bacteria; kingdom Pseudomonadati; phylum Bacteroidota; class Chitinophagia; order Chitinophagales; family Chitinophagaceae; genus Chitinophaga; species Chitinophaga sp. 10T418. The sequence goes on along the minus strand of NZ_JBFTHG010000018.1, from coordinate 63,425 downwards.
TTTGAATAAATGTTACCCACTGGTACCACACCAGTTATCCGATTGACCCGTAGTATTTTCTAAACCAAAATAAGTAAACATGAAAACTCAAGGTATTCTCTCATTACTGGCAACAGCCGTCTTATTTACCGCCTGTAAAAACAATCTCAAGGACGAACTGCAGCAACCCAACAACAGCAAATCCACCCCCGAAGCCACTGCCAAACTAACCGGCACGTATGAAGAGCAGGTATTTTCCGGGCTTAATTTCTACAATGGATACGCCGCCAATGCTTACACAGACGCCGGTGGCGTTATTTATCTGAACAACACGGTAGCCATCAAAAAAATATCGCTGAAAGGAAAAGCCGACCCCACTGCCACCTTCAAAGGAGAACTAAGGATATATCAACAGGGAGACGGATATGACCGCGATGGGCAGATCTTCTTCATCAAAGATTCCGTGGTAAAGGCACTATTAAATAACCAGGTAACTTTTGATGCTGCCGCCAAATCAAAAATCGATAGCTATGCGCCCAAAACAGGCTACCTCTATGTTACACCATTCTTCTATTGGTATCAATCTATTAAATCAGTACCATATACCTTTAACCTGAAAGACGTTGCATCGCTGCTCACCAGTGAGGACTCCTGCTGGGTAGGCGTAAGCGCCTGGGGCACCCATCTCGATCAATCTGATTGGATAGGAAAAAATGAGCCACGCTCCTTCTCTGCCGATTTCAAAATCACGGCCGATAATGGCACCGTTAATACAAATCCTACTTATATCCAGGCCGTACAGTTTGGCAGAATAACCGATGCTACCGGCGCCAATAGCCGAACCCTCACCCAAACCATCACAGTTCCCTGCAACCTCAGGAATGCAAAGATAGTAGTGATGTCACAGGCATGGGGAGCCGGCTCTGGTGGCGAAGAATATACTTACCGCACCCACAATGTAAGCTGGGACAACAGCCAGATAGGTACCTTCTCTTCCAAAGCCGCCTGTGGCCCCAATACGATGAGAAGCTTTGATATATCTTCTTCTCCCCGCAACTGGTGCCCTTCAGAAATAGTAGCGCCTCATACCATCAATATCACAGGTAATATCACGGCTGGTAGTAGTCACACCGTTAAGGTGGATATTGTGAATGCCAAAGCTGATGGTAATAACTACTTTAAATTATCCGTTTACATTGCCGGAGAGAAGTTCTGAGGAGATAGAAGGATAGAATAAATGCTTTCATTTAATTGCCGTGAGACTTCTTTGGCTTAAAGAAGTCTCACTTCTACAAAGTTTTAATGACGTTACTTTTGCTCCTTCCTGTGATGAAAATTATGTTCCTGAAAACTCTTTTTTATCCTTACATCTTTCTTCAGAACTCATAACTGCTTTTTTAATAATCCAGGTGAGAAGCCCAATATTGGGAATTGGAGTGATGTGAATAATCACCGGCTATGATAGCAGGTAACCCTACAAAACATTTCTAATAACCTTAGTTGAGTTTAACAAGCCTCGATTTTACTTTCCTACCTTCCTGATCCAATTGAAGAATATATATACCGGCAGGATAATGTTCCGTATTTATCTGTAAATTATAAATGCCTTCCGTTGCCGTTTCATTTCTCAATATCATATTTTGTCCTGAACTGACGTTAATTAATTGCAATACTACTTTCCCTGTCTTCCTGATCTGATAGCGGCAATTGAGCGTTTGAAAAAAAGGATTAGGAGCAACGGTCAGCATAATTTCTTTCTCCTTTAAATTAGAAACTGGTACACTTTCTCTGACAAGCATGGTTTCTGCACCCTGGACTAATAGCGGCAAGATAGCAGGCAAACAGGATGGCGGATCTATTTTAGCCAAAACAGCCTTTCCTGCTACCCCAAAAGTACCGCCTACCATCAGTGCGCCTCCATCGGAGGTTCTGACAGCACCCCGAGGATTGAAAACATTGGTAGTATCTTGCTGTAAGGCAACAATTTCACCGGTACTGTCCAACTCTATAAGATAAAGTGCGCCATTACTTCCAACAGGTGATTGAAATGTTCTGGCAGATCCATTATTCAGGTAATCTGTCGGAATAGCAAATGTTGTATTATCCTTTCTTGGCACAAATACGGGTTCTTGCGGGCGATCAAATAATGTTAACACKTTTCTCGTGTTAGCACTTGCAGTAGCTGCTGCTGTATTATCGGAAATCCTATTCATACCGGGTACCGGAAGCGGCCCGAAAAACTTCAAAAATTGTATAGTGCCATTTGGCGTAAGTTGAATAATTCTCACTTTATTCTCCAGTCCGGCATTATCCCGTGTTACACTGGTAAGGGTATAGCATCTATCACTTGTACGATGAATATCCACTTTTACATCATCCCCTTCACTTAAAAACACCTGCTCCCATTGCCGGTTTAGATTACTGTCAATCCTGGTTACAAAAGCATCTTTACCGTAAACAGAACCGGAGACCGTGCTTCCTGCTATCAATAATCCTTTGTCATCCGTTTGTGCAAACCGGACCTGGTCAATAGCATAGTTTCCCGGGTAATTAGCCGTTTTCAATACAGTACCGGCACTATTCAATAATGTCAATTGCAATGTGTTTGCAGAGGTTCCAATAATGATACAATTATTGCCGTCTGATGCATTACCTACGAACTGATTGAATAAAGTAGCCGATTTACTCCATAAGATATTAGCATTGCTGTCGATACCAATAATCTGTCCTGAGGCGGCAGTAGTGCCCAGATTATAATTACCGCATATGATATATTTTTTGTCCTTCGTTGCAGCTATTCCCGTCAAACTATCCTGCCCGGAGGTGCCAATAACTTTACTCCATTTTTTGTTGTTGGCGGCATCCAGTTTTACCAACCAAAAGTCAAGCAACCCATGATTCTGCCCACCAATATCCCCATCATTGGAAGCAGTATTACCTGCAACAAGAAATCCTCCGTCTACCGCTTTTGCAATGGCAGAAAACTGATCGCCTCCGGTACCGCCCAAGGTTTGCGCCGCACTCATGGAAATACCTGGTCCGGGGGGCAGGATATTCGCGGTCACTATAGTACGGGTACTGCTGACGCAGCCAAGCGTATCCAGTGCTTCTGTATAAAAGCTGGTATTGGTGGCTAATGATGTTGTAGTAAAGGTATCATTTGCAGCTAAATGGCTTCCTCCCAGTGGCTCGTTAAACCAACGATGTGTAATCCCTGTAACTCCGGTGGCAATAAAAGTAGCCTGTGTGCCGCTACATATATCCGCAATGGAATAGGTAACCTGTGGAGTTGAGGGAAGGGGATCTGGCTTCACAGAAATCCGTGTTCTTGACAGATTAGAACAGCCGTTACGAGTAGCCTGTACATAATAATTGCTATCTGCGGTCACAGGACCAGTATTATAATTAGCGCCGGTAAATACAGGCGTTCCTCCTGCGGGTTGTTTATACCAATCAAATGTAACGCCCGTAGGTCCTGTAACACTTAACAATGCCGGTTTTCCACTACATACCCTTACCGGGGATAATGCGGCCAATGGTTGCGGAACTATACGGTGTGCGTAATTAATGCTTATTGCATCTAACAATTGTAATACGCCGGAATTGAGCCTAATTTCAACTTTATCAAATAGCTTATCCGGTGCCCATGTTAGTACTACCTGGTAGCCCGCTATTAACCGGACATGTAACAGACCACTATTAATAGCGGTACGATCATCATTATAGACGTTACCGTTATATGTGGCCACTGATATGCCGCCTAATAAGGTAAGGTCCAGTAATCCCACCGGTGCAGTAAGAAAAATCCTTAAACTATCTCCAATGCTACTTTTCGTTGGAAAAATAAGTTGTTGCTGAGTATAACTACCTAATAGCCCAAGCACTACATGCAATGTGGAAAATGTTGCAGAACTGGTGTCCACTGCCAGCTTCGGATTATCAACATAACATCCTATGCATAATCCGCCTGTTTCTATTGTTTGCGCTGTTGCCGCATCACATGGAACTGTCTGGCCTTTCCCGGGTAGGGAAAACAATAACAACGCAAGGACAGCGAAAGTGTAGATGTAGTTTCGAAAAATCGTAGGAGGTAACATAGACATTTAGAATGTAGGGTTAACACCACCCCCCCACTCAAATTTGTCTGTTAATAGGTTATCACTTTTGAGGGGAGATACATTAAAGTTCATATACTATTCCGTATAAAGATAATCAATATATCAAAAGAAAACTCACAACAATAGTATAGCGGATAGCAGTACATAAGCTGACAAGTTGAATTAAATTTGTTATTTTCCCGCTCGATTTCAAAGCGGCTTTCTTTTTCACAGTATAGGTTTACATTGAAAGCATTTGATGGCTCACCATGGTCGATTCAAGTTCACTGTTATTATTTAAAGCTTATTTAACGGGTATCATGATTTGAATATCCTTTCTACGGGATGTTGGCCATACCTGCAGGTCCTTTAGTTTCCCATTTTCGAATACCCCCTGTACAATTGTATTCTGGTAAGCATTCAAACGAAAATGTACATTCCAGTGAAGTGGCCAGGCCGGAAACAGATAGATTTTATTACCCTCACATTGCATTAACATTTCCTGCATCGTATTCATCATATTACCGGATCCGTCATAGTCTGGTTTCCAGTCATGGGGACTGTCCATGTATCCCGGGAATCGGAAGCCCTTCAGGTGTGCGGCGCTACGCGCTATAATATCTTTCTCCGCATCAGCGGCAAAATGAAGCTTTGCCGCAAAAATCCCTGTCTGATACCAGCATACCCTCCCGGGATTGGGCATACGCTTATATGCTTTTATTACTTCATTACTATCAGCTCTTCCGAAGCGGTACAACCTGAAAGGGTACAAACAATAGAGGTCCGGCGCTTCGTTATTGCTTCTTTTTTTTTCATACCGTTCCGCGTTATCTACAACAAATCCACCATCAGCATCCTTCTTCCGTGGTAATGAAGGCAGTAGGGCCTGCATTGCCGTCCAGCTTTTTCGCTCTTCTTCTGTAGTCAGTGTTGACGGGAGGTGTAATAATTCCTGAAGAACAAAATGGAGCCCCGCTACTGAAGGCATATCATTGACCACATCCGTCCAATAGGTTTCCAGCGCATGCGTTGGGGTGATCAGTAGTTTTCCGGCACTATCTCTGCCAAACCTGGTGCGGTAAAATTCCAGTGATTTCTCCGCCCAGGATAGTGTATACTTTTTAAGAAAAGCGGTATCAGATGTATAATGATAGTAATCCAGCATCATTACCGTCATTTCCAGGCATTGCTGCCAAATGTTGCGGGTATAGATCTCTGAATATTCATTTTTCCCGAAACCGAAATCCCCCATCCCCGGGAGACCAAAAACAGATATCATTTCAGGAATACAAATACCTTTGGCCTTATAGTGTGCGGATACGCTGGCTTCCAATGCAGGTATCTGCCGGAAATAAAAATTAAAAAAAGGCTGCATCATATCAAAATTGCCCTGGGCATATTGCGGCTGATAGATAAAGCGCACATTCTGCCACCAGTATGTAACACCGTAGAAACGATAGTCTGCTGAATATCCACTATTCCGTACATCAGGGCCATAAAATGCATACTTCGGATCTACATTGAAAAAACCACCCTGGAATCTCACTGGAAATCGGTTCCTCATTTGACATGCCAACTGGTATTTTCCCAGCACATAAGATTGGGTTACCTGAGATGTTGCTTGCTTGCCCTCCATATTTGCTGTAGTATCACTTACATACATCCAGCTTCTCTCCCAGAAAGCTTTCCACCAGCTTTTTGTTTGCTGCGCAGCCAGCACAGGGGCAGGCGATTGTTCCATTGTCTTGTTCAGGGCATCTTCCCATTCTCCACGTGATGCTGTCTGGTCACAATACCCAGCCATGCGAATATCCAACTGCTTAAGCGGCCTCGTAGTTTGTAGCGTTGTGTCATTTTCGGTCACAAAGTTTTTTCCCTGTATGATACAGCCAAAGGTATTATTTAGGATAGGGTCTTTAATAAGGGAGGTATACCCCGTCATATGTTGTTCCCTGATATGAACGGGCACACAGGAATAGGCATTCCTGTGAAACCAACCAATAGCATTTTTTCTGTGTAAAATGGTATCGGCAGATTCCCAGGTAGCTATCCCTGCAGGCACACCTTCGCGGTATACCCAGGTAGAAGCCAATTCCTCCTCGTTTAACTCATGTTTCTCTTTTCTCCAACCCTCCTGTGTGATGGTAATATTTACCGCCTGCTCACTGGCTCCTGCGATGTACATTACAGGAGAAGCACTATGAATGAAAATACGGAGTGATATTTTTCGCCCGGGTTTGCCGGCTTCTAACAGGATGCTGCCTGATGCGAGATCTAACTTTTGAAGAAAGGCCGTGCTGTCTTTAAAAGGATTAGGGGAAAATGATATTCTTACGCGGCCTAGTTTTAACAAACGTTGCAGCTCCGAGTGAGAATCGTTACGTGACAAATACATAAGGAGATCACCATTACCATCCATCCAGATATTGCTACCAAGGCTACCATTACCCAGTGGCATATTGCCACTTTCATCCGTAGAAGGCGAAGTCCACCCGATATTATAGTCACTAAGTTTATATTGAGCCATTGATAATTGTTGCCATGAGACCAGTAGTACCAGGCATATATATTTTCCGAGGTTCATACAATTATGTTTAAGCCGGTATTTATACCACACAGCATCAGTAATTATAATTAATTGCCTGAATTCCTGCGCTGCAGGAGGCATAAGCCGCCTCGACAACCGCCATGGTATCTATACAATCTTCAATAGAGTTATTGGGTAATACTACTTTATTCATGCTATTAATCATTTCCTGCATAGCGCCAATAAACGCGTGAGGAAACCAGTTCCCCTCAAGCTGAACCGCTTGCCATTCGGCCTCCATTTCATCATTATGAAGTATAAACTCAAAACTATCGTACCCACCCGATGGATAGTCTATCAGCGCACCCATTTTAATAAATATGGCGCCTTTTGTACCTTCAAATTTTATATAAGACTGTTGGTGACGGGATCCAAATTTATGTGCATGATTAGTGAGGATACTTGCTCTGACGGTGGGTCCATAATCCATCATAATATTACTCTTTACGGATGCCAGCTTCATCATATCAGGATGTTTACTTGTCTGTGCAAATACACCGGAAGGATTTCCCAGGAAAGAACGAACAAGATCAATATAGTGAATGCTGTGATAAAGTATTTCTACCCTCGGCGCATCATAAAGGAACTCCCATAAATGCCAGGGTGTATATACGTTTACGTTAATTTCTATATCGCAGATCTCACCCAGTGCTTCTTTGGTGATTAGGTTTCTGGCAGCATTTATAAATGGAGCATAACGTAACTGAAAATTTACACCGGCAGTTATCTGCTTTGCATGACATAAGCTGCGGATCGCGATAGCTTCTTCCAGTGACTCTCCCATCGGCTTCTGCATTAAAACGGTTGCGCCATCCGGCAACTGATCTAAAATTTCTAAAAACCGGTTCGCTGGCACCGCAATATCCACAATCGTATTTTTATCGATTACCTGAACCAGATCGTGCATACTGGCATACACATTGGGAATACCAAATCTGCCGGCAGTATCATGTGCCTTTTTCTGGTCCATATCATATAAGCCCTTTACCTGAAAACCGGCAAGGCGGTAAGCAGGCAGGTGTGCCGTTTGCACAATTCCACCTGCCCCTATAATAATGATAGATATAGATGATTGTTTATCTTCCATTTTATTTCAATGTTATATGCTAAAATCGTTTACTCATTGTAGATGTCCGGCAACAATACTCCCGGCGTAATTTCCATAAGCCAGTAACAATACAGCACTGATGAGCATCAGTAATGCATATACCAGCATCCGGATGGTCAGTGGCCTGCAATTCAGCCATTCCTTCAGGATAAGCCCTGCAAGTGCACTAAACAGTACCAGCATAATCATATGTATTCCCCAGCTGGAAAATTTAAATTGGCCCATTCTGATATGCCCTAACCCGTAAAGGAAAAACTGCGAGTACCAAAGGATGCCCGTTATGATCGCCATCTGGTAGTTCATGGCCAGGGCACCAGCATTTGAACTAAATCCTGTCCGGATATATTCAGTGAATGTGCCTTGTTTTCTATGAAGATGAATACAGTAAACCATGGTAGTAAAAAAAGCACCGGCATTCGTGAAAATGTATACTACATTACTTTGAAAGTTACCGGCACCAAATTTTGCCGCGACATCAGCTATAGGCTGTCCCTGGTCGAGCGCTATACCATATACAGCAGAAAGGATACCGGCGAGCAGGCAAAGCGGGATACCGATGGCAGGCAAAAAGGTAGTTTCCTGTTCGTTATTCCGGAGATCCTGTTCTTTATACCTTCCTGCAATGCCGCACAATGCAATACCGATTACACCTGCGCTAATGCCCGCTATCAACCACCCGCCGCCCGGCTGGTTCAATATTATACCCAGGTTACCTTTCAGCATAGGCGGTAACAATGTGCCCAATACACAAGACACGCCAATTGAAATAGCATAGGTAAATGAAAAACCAACATAACGGATCGCCACGCCAAAGGCAGTTCCACCTATCCCGTAAACTGCTCCCAATGCAAAAGATTTCCACATGGCCGCAACCGGCGCAGCCTTCAATACCTGTAGCAGATGTGGTACTGTGATGAATCCAATCAGTACCGGTAGTAATAACCAGCATACAAATGCCTGCATCAGCCAAAATGTTTGCCACGACCAATACAGTATCTTCTTTTGAGGAGTATAACACACAGCAGCACAGGACGCACCGGCAGCATGAAATATAATACCAAGAGCCAGACTCATAACTATTTCATTACGTAAAAAAAACAATACTCAAATACGGTTTAGCATCTGTAAAACTTCAATGCATTTTGCCTGAAAATATCTTCGCATATATTTGGTGACAAGGTAGACGAAAGTATCTTCCTGTATGCATCCCATATCTTCTGATAAGAGCCTGCCAGCAATGAAACCGGCCAGTCGCCTCCACAAAAACACCTGTCAGGTCCAAATGTTTCTACCGCGTACAATATATAAGGCTTTATATCTTCCACAACCCAGTTCATACCTTTACCTGCAGCAGTACCCAAACCTGATATTTTACAATGCATTGCCGGACAAGCAGCTGCCTCTTTCATTAATGCGCCCCATTTACCATAACGCTCACCACTTGCAACCGGAGGCTGATTAAGATGATCCAGTACCATTCTTAGACCTGGTATTTTTGCGGCAACAGCAATCGCTGCTTCCAGATGCTCCATAGTTGTTCCAACTACATCGTATGCAATACCGGAAGCGGCCAATATTTCGAGACTCTCCAATACAGCCGGTTGCATCAGCCACTTGCTGTCAGGTTCGTTATGTATCAGGTGACGCACCCCTTTAAAATATGGATCATGCATGTACTTTTGCTCCAGCGCTTTTGCCGTTTTACCGGGATCTGTAAGTGGCAACCAGCCCACTACTCCTGTGATCCAGCTATGTTCTCTTGCGTTATGCAACATCCAGTTTGTGTCGTCCTCATTATTGGCTGCCTGTACCAGTATTCCTTCTATTACCTCTGCATCCGCAATCTGAGGTATGAGTTCGTCCAGCTGATAAGTACGGTTAAGTATACTGGTATTACCTTCCAACCAGCTATACCTCACCCGCTGCAAATCCCAGATATGTATATGTGTGTCTATAATATTCACGGGCATATATCAAAGTTAAAGATTGAATTCCCTCCTGATGGCAGCGGTGTGCTCACCTATAGCCGGTGCTCCGCGCGATGATAAGAGCATCTGTCCGTCTACCCGGATGGGACAGCGCGTAGTTACCAGCGACCCGTTTTTAATAATCACCTCCTGCTCCATTTCCAATACCTTATATCCTTCCTGTTGTACCAGTTCATCGTAATTAAAAACCGGGGCGCACCAGATATCAGCCGGCTCCAATATATCCAGCCATTCCTGTGTTGTACGTTGCAACAGATATTGGCGAAGTATTGCTTTTATTTCATCCCTTTTTGAAAACCAGGTGGCAGGATCTGTGAAAGTAGTCAATTCACTGCAACCGATCAGGTACCCTACTCTGTCAACAGCATTCATGGCAAAGGTGATGGCGCTGTCAGCTGTTTTATAAATACCGTAAGGAGCGCCAATGTAAGCATGGGCGCTATTCACGGCACCTCTTACCGGTAGCTCGTTCCCATCGTTGTAAAAACAGGTCAGTCCTTCAAACTGAAAGTCCAGTATGCTTTCCATCATACTCACCTGTATAAGTGCGCCCACACCTTTCTCTTCCCTGGCATACAGCACAGACAATATTCCCTGCACCAGGTGAACACCTGTCAGGATATCAGCAACGGCCACTCCCATTGGCATGGGATTGTCGTCCTGGTTACCATTCAGATAGGTGATACCTGAAACAGCCTGGATTAGCAAGTCCTGTCCCGGTAGATGCTTCCATTCTCCTATATCTCCATATCCCGAAATTTCAGCGTAGATAATGCGGGGATTGAGTGCTTTCACCACCTCATAAGATAAACCAATACGCTCCATTACACCCGGGCGAAAATTATGTATCATAATATCCGCTTCTTTGATCAGTTTCTTAATGCTTTCCAGGTCTTCCGGCTTCTTCAAATCTGCTGCCAGGCTCTCTTTGCGTCGGTTAATGGCATGAAAAATCGTTGATTCTCCATCAATTTTCGCATCAGATACATACAAGGTTCTGCAGATATCGCCCAGCTCCGGCTTTTCAATCTTAATTACCCGGCATCCAAAATCAGCAAGCCGTAATCCCGCAGACGGGCCGGATAAAAACTGGCTAAAATCCAACACCAGCAAATCATCTAATAGTTTCATACATTCCTGGTTTCTACATTTCTTATAATACGGGTATGCTCTCCCAGCAGAGGCGCCGGAACACCGGAAAACAGCTTCTCACCATTAATCCTTACAGGGCATCTTGTTGTAATAAGGCTTCCCCTGGATGAAGGAATAGATTGCTCCATTTCCAGGTGCCGGTAAGCATCTGTCTGGCGGAGCTCATGCCAATTCAACACCGGCATCGCCCAAATATCCGCTACGTGCATTTTTTCCAACCAATATCCACTGCTGTTTCCTGTAAAATGTTCTTTTAATACCTGCTTAATTTCGTCTCTGCGACTAAAGGCGTCTTCATCACTGTAGTTATAGAGCAAATGACATCCTATGGCATCCGCCAGCTTATACAGCGGGCACATGGCAACAGCGATGTAGCCATCCGTTGTGTGGTAAATGCCATAAGGCGCGCTTAACAATGGATGTCCATTATTTACTTCCGACCGCTGATGTTGCACTTTGGTTGCATGATAGGTGGTAAAAAATTCAAATTGGAAATCAATCATTGATTCCAGCATACTTAATTGCAGCAAGGTTCCCTTCCCGTTACGTTTTCTTTTGACCAATGCTGCCAGTATACCCTGAACCGCATGATTACCACAAAGATAATCCGCTATAGAGAGGCCGAAGGGCGTGGGAGCATCGGTACTATTACCGGTAGCATATACCAGACCTGAAACAGATTGCAGCAGTAAATCCTGTCCGGGTTTATCTTTCCACGGTCCTTTATTACCATAACCGGTTATTTCAGTATAAATAATATCGGCTTTGATGGCTCGTACCGAGCTATAGTCCAGTCCCAGTTTATCCATGATACCTGGTCTGAAATTGTGCGTAATTACATCCGCTCCCGCTACCAGCTCCTTTACCATTGCCAGATCGGCCGCATCTTTAAGGTTTGCGGTATAACTTTCTTTATGCCTGTTGATAGTATGAAACAATAAAGAATCATCACCAACCCAGAGATCTTTAATTGACAATTTTCTACAGGCATCACCGGTATCTGGTCGCTCAATTTTGATTACACGCGCACCGAGGTCTGCTAGCCGCAGTCCCACCAAAGGCCCGGAAAGATATTGGCTAAATTCCAGTACTGTTAATCCTTTTAAGGGTAATTGCATAAGATAATTTACATAATTATTGACTAGTTGCCAACCACATCAACGCGTCTGGCTCTCCCGGTAAATTTTGTTTAAAGAAAGCAGCACCTGCTCCGGATTACCGCCATTTTTAAGATACTGCCTGATGGGATGGCCGGCATTATCCTGAAAATAGAGATACCCATTATATCTTGGCCGCATATATGCGCTATCTAACACCGGGAGTGTAGCGGCGAAATAATTATTACAACGTTGATTAAGCGTTTCACTAAGCCATGCCTGCCGGTATCCGGGCTGACCTCCATTATCCGCATACAGTCCACTCTGAATTACGGGCGAAGACTGCCAGGCGGCGTAACGGATGGCCCATTCGCATTTATCATCCGGACAGCTTGCAGATACCGCTAACCCTGTACCTCCCAAAGTACTCACCAGCTTATGCGATGCTTCAAATGTTACAAGCGCTGTGTAATTAAGCACGGCATCAGCATAACCAGGTCTTGCATAATTGGAATATCCATAGGCAAAGGGACAATAGGCATAATTATTAGTGGTTGTCATCATCTCTGCGATATCAATGGGATTGCAATCAAACATTTTACCTGGCATAAGGCTCCACAAAAATTTCATTGTCTCCAATGCCTTCAGCCCTATAGGTTTCCCAACAACTATTTCTTTATTGACAAATGGCGTTTCTCCATGGGCCTGGCAGAACATATAAAAGTTCATCAGAAGATCTATCGCAATACCAGGAACAGCTACTTTCCCTTTTTCTGCAAGTGCCAGCACCTCTATCCATGTATGCGGTACAGTATCCAACAAATCCTTCCGGTAACTGGCTACAGGCGCCGCCGCATCGATGGCCAATGCCCATTGATGATCACCATAAGCATAACTTATGTGGGACAATCCAACCGAATTTGTCCGTTGATCATCCAGGTATTCCTTTGAAAGATATTGATCCAGTGCCAATACGGCTCCTGTTTTAGCAGCACAGCCAACCCACGGGTGATCTATAATCAACAGATCATATTGTGCAGCAAGATCTTCCAAAGGAAAATCTGCAAACTCCTGCAGTGACCTTTTCTTCCAGTTGATTGCAACATGTGGATGAAGCTCCTGAAAACGTTGTGCTCCTGCCACCAGGGGCGTATATCCCCTGCTGTGCGACCATGTTATGCCGTTTAAAGTGATTGGTTTCAATGCTGCTACTTTTTATTTACTAATAACAGGTGCTCACAATACATTACACATTTCTGCTGCTGGTTAAATACCTCTACTACTTCGGTAACTAAACCGTATTCCGGTTTTTTATGTGCTACTTTTCCTTTTACACTAACCTTTACATAAATCGTGTCTCCAATAAAAACAGGCAGAATAAACCGGATCTTTTCGTAACCATAGGTCATTGCCATCTCATTTATAAGTGTTGCGGTCATGCCAATAGCTATGCTGAAAACAAGCGTTCCATGCGCCATACGTTGTTTAAATGGTTGCGTTTTACACCATTCGGCATCCATATGATGCGGAAAAAAATCTCCTGTTTGCCCGGCATGCAGTACGATATCTGTTTCTGTTATCGTACGACCTTTTGTTTCCCTGCATTGAGCTGTTTCATAATCTTCGTAGTAACGCTTGGTAAACATGTATTAAATTTTAGGTCTTCAATTTTACAAATGAAACCGCGGGAATTCCTTCCCGCTGGCTTCACCTGGGGTTAATAATTTCTTTCGGTGCCGCAAATATCATCAGTACCCGGTGTTTTGATCCAGTTGCGGATTATTATCACGCTCGCTCTGAGGAAAAGGCCACAAGTAATTCTTTTGTTCAAATTTCAGTGGGGTGCCACCAGGTGTTTTGATGGCCGGAAGTTTTATATGAGCAATCTTCCATCGTTTCAGATCAAAATCACGCAATCCTTCCATCGCAAACTCAATACGTCGTTCATGGCGGATATATTCGCGCAGCTTCGACTGGGTATTATACTTTGCTTCATCAACAGGTGGCATTTTCACATCAGCGCGTGCCCTTACCAGATTCAATGCCTTATAAACAGTAGCATCAGGTCCACTGACTTCATTCTTCGCTTCCGCATACATCAGTAATACGTCTGCAAACCTGATATGTACATAGTCCTGGTCTGTTTTCTGAGACATATCATAGCCAAATGGCAGATGCGACAGATCTACATACTTTTCCATCGAAAATCCTGTAGGTGAAGGATCCGGTACCCATTCGCTGCCATTACCATAAATCCATTTTTCTCCGGGACACTTAACAGTCATATCCAGGCGGGGATCCCTGTTTAAATAAGGAGAAGCAGGATTATATAAAGGAGATTCCAGGATCGCCTTTCCGTCAGTACATTCATAGTCATTGATCAGATCATCCAATGGGGCAAGCGCGGACCACCAACCTTGTTCTATGTCTGTACCTCCACCATCTGCCTGAGGTTCGTTGGGTCCAAGATAACGGGTGGAAAACATAATCTCCGGATTACCTTCCTGGGAACTATTGAGAAATAAACCTTTGTAACTGGGAGCCAGGCTGAATTTGCCTCCGTTGATAACCTGCTGCCCAAGGGTTGCAGCCTCTCCCCATTTTTGTTCAAATAAAAGTACGCGAAGCAGCAATCCCTGGGCACTCCCTCTTACCGCACTGCCTTCGTATTTTGTATCAGGAAGATTAGCTATACTGAAGTTAAGATCTTCCCGGATGAAACTCAGCACGTCTGCTGCTGGCTGCTGTTTTACCTTTGCAGCATCCGCAGATGCAGGGGATTCTTTATATAGCGGCACCCCTCCATAATGGGTAACCAGTTCAAAATAGAAGTAGGCGCGCAGAAAACGTACTTCACCCTTATAGCTGTTTTTGCGCTGGTCAGATATGGCAACTTTATCAATATTTTCCAGAAAATAATTGCACGAAGAGATACCTTTATAGGCATCATAATAGATAGAATTAAGTACTCCCCCGGTAACCGGTGAAACATCCCCTAACGTTATTGGCTGTATATTTCCATCCCAGGCATATTGCGCATAGGCATTATCTGTGAGCCCGTCCAGGAATATTCTGTAATAACCATTGTAGCCGGCTGTTAATCTTGCGTAAACACCGGCAAGGCCCATTTTCGCATCAGCTTCCGTTTTCCAGAAACTCCCGCTGGATATCTGGGCCAGCGGATTTTTATCCAGCAAGTCCTTTCGGCAGCCCTGAAAAAGCATAGCAGCCACGCTTAATAATACTGACAGGTAAACCTTATTTCTACTTTTCATGTTTTTCTTTTTTACAATTTAGAATTTCACATCTAACCCGGCGTTCATGATCCTGAGCTGCGGATATTGTGCAAACCGGCCCCCATCCGTACGTTCCGGATCCGCTCCTTCATACTTTGTAAATGTGAGCAGGTTGTCTCCCGATATATAAAGCATTAAGCCTTTTAACCTGATCCTGTCGAGTACCTGTTTGGAGAAAGCATAAGACAAATACAGGTTTTTCAATCGCAGGTAGGAGGCATTCTGTAAATAGTAGGTAGAGGCATAGGCGCTTACGCCACCATATCCTGATTCGTAGATGGCTGGCACCGTGGTACTGTGATTTTCAGGCGTCCAGGCATCTCTGAACTTTGTTGTTGGAGGAGTACCCTGTATAAATGGATCTACTCCCCAACCTGTTACATTCAATTTACGCCCCTGTACTCCCTGAAAGAAAGCAGAAAGATTAAATCCTTTCCAGCCCACATCCAATCTGAAGGAATACATAAATTCAGGATAGGCACCTTTTACGGTAATACGATCATCAGCATTTACTACTCCATCTCCATTCTGATCTTTAATTTTAAGATCTCCCGGCTTTGGAGGAAAAAATACCTGTTTAGGTGATTTGTCTATTTCCTCCTGGCTTTGAAAAATGCCATCCCATTCATACATATAGTAAGAGCCATAAGGGAGTCCAACTTCATTCACTCCTTTAGTTGGGGTACGTATTTTAAGCAACTTATTCCTATAAGTCGAAAACAGTGCAGATGCACCATAAGTAAAGTCACCTATCCTGTTCCGGTGCCTCAGCTCTACTTCCCATCCTTTGTTTTCTAATTCACCATCATTGGTTACCGGACCGGACAAACCCAGGCTGCCGGGGACCGGCTGGGTAGTAAGGATGCCCGTTGTTTTTTTATTGAACCAGTCAACCGTAACACCTAACAGGTCCTTATAAATGTCAAAGTCCATTCCTATATCTGTAACTTTCGTGGTTTCCCAACGAAGATTTTTATCGGTGAGTCTTGTCAACAACACTCCCTGGTCTACGGTGGCGCCGAAGGGATATCCTGTCAGACTGAGAATATCCTGGTAAGGATACAGGCCAATTTCCTGGTTGCCTAATGTCCCAATTGATGCGCGCAACTTTGCGTTGTCAATCCACGATACATTATTACGCAAAAAATGCTCCTCGGAAATTCTCCAGCCTGCGGATACAGCGGGAAAAAATCCCCAGCGGTGATCGGCTGCTACGCGTGAGGTGCCGTCATATCGTGCATTAGCTTCCAACATATATTTACCCTTGTAGTCGTAGTTTACCCTACCAAATAAAGACTGAAGTCCCCATTCAGAAGAGTTCCCTCCTGTGGATTGCCCGTCTGCCGCACCTGCATCCAACTCCATCAGGTTGTTCACGGGAAACTGAATTCTCCTTCCGTTTAGGCCCTGAGTAACGTAGGATTGCTGCTCATAACCCAGCATTCCTTTCAGGTTATGTCCTACCCCGATCCGGGTATCATAGGTTAAAGTGGAAAATAAGGTTTGGGTAATATTCTTGGAATAGGAATCCGTTACGCCTAAACTGGTAGGATAACCATCGTTATCATAGGTATAATCCGTTGCATTGGCTGCCTTATGATAAATATAGGCAGGTACCTGGTATTGGTGGCTCTTGTAGGTTTCGTCGTTATAATTGGCAGCCCCTTTTATCTGCCAGGTTAGTCCTTTATAAAGATTTACGTCTATGTAAGCCTGGGCATTGATGCCATATTGCTTTGTATACTGTCCCCCATCGTTTAAAACCACTGCAGGGTTTCGCTGTCCTATTGGTTCATTGGAATATGCCCTGGATGCCGGTCGGCCGCTGCCATCAGGAAGATATGGGCCATAGGTAGGACTGCCGTGATAAATAACCAACACCAGTGCGTCGTTTGTTTGCCATGGTTCACTAATATTACGATAGGTCATATTCACATTGGTTCCCATGGTAATAAATTTATTTACCTGTGAAGTCAGATTCAATAACGCATTATAGCGCTTCAGAGAATGGGAAGCAATGATGCCATCCTGGTTCAGGTAGCTCATTGATACATTATAGGTGGTTTTTTCATTTCCACCAGACATACCTAAGTGATGACTGGTTGCTGTAGCCGGTTTAAAGAATGCATCGACCCAATTGAAATTGGGGTATTCCAATTGATCAGTTGCGTTTTTATATGCGTCTATCTGAGCTTGTGTATAAACGGGTGCAGCACCTCTTCTTTTCCGTGCATCATTCCACATCTGCATGTATTCCGCCGAGTTGTAGATAAAATCCGGCAACCTGGTAGCCACCTGTCGGTTTACATCCAGCTTATATTCAAATATGGAAGGTCCCTTCTTTCCTTTCCTGGTAGTAACCAGTATCACACCATTGGCAGCACGGGCGCCATAAATAGCTGCGGACGCAGCATCTTTTAATACCGTTACATTCTCAATGTCATCGGGGGATAGATAAGAGATAGATCCCGGCACTCCATCAACCAGTATAAGCGGAGCTGAAGATGCACCGAAAGAACCGCGGCCACGGATCAATATAGACACTCCATCGCGGCCAGGCTGTCCCGTGGACTGCGTTACCTGTAAACCGGTCACCAGGCCTTGCAATAAGGTAGCCGAATTAGGCGCGGGACGCCGGGTCATCACAGCTCCCGATACACTTCCGACTGACCCCGTCAGGTTTATTTTTTTCTGCGTGCCGTAACCTACTGTTACTACTTCATCCAAACTGGTTACCGCCGGCGAAAGTAAAACATTGGACAACTGACTTCCCGTAACGGTTACGATTTTACTATTATACCCAATAAAGCTAAATTGAATACCTGTCGGAAACTCATGGTTGATGCTTATTGTAAACTCTCCTTTTTCATTTGTGGAAGTGGATATTTTCTGCCCTTTCTCTAACACCGTTACGGCGGACAAGGGAGCATTTGTGGCACTATCCAGCACAATTCCTTTTATTACGTGATTCTGTGCTGTTGCTCCCAGGCCCAAAATCAGGAAGATATAGGTAAAGACGGACTTCTTTAGCTGCAGCATAAACGATAATTTTGGTTTTCTCAAATGTCCCCTTTAAAAGGCGATTTCCTCTTACCACAAAATGCCAAAGACTAAACTTTTTTACCATCTTTTAACTTTTATCATTCTTGTATAAAAACTTTTAAATACCTTGTATTATATGTGATACAGGCTATATGAAAGCAGAACTTATCATAGATGCACCCATCGTAGAAAGAAAAGATATATGGGTCAAAAAAATTCATAAACCTCATTTTGATCATCCCTTTCATTTTCACCAGGTGTGTGAACTGGTTTGGGTACAGCAGGGTTATGGGAAGATGATTATCGGGGATTATATTGGCAATTTTTCTGATGGAGAGCTTATTCTCCATGGAACAGGGCTTCCACACTTATGGCAATGCGATAAAGTTTATTACAACCAAACGAAATTACAGACCAAGGCGCTGACGCTTTATTTTTCGTCACAGTTCATTTTGAACATCTCTGACGATGCTACTATTTCGGCTGCATCTAAAAAACTACTGACTAAAGCCCAACGCGGCCTACGAATTAAAGGAAATACCAGGAAAATAATCCTGGAGCATATGGCAGCACTGGAACATTCTATTGAGTTTGAGCGCCTTTCCCACTTTCTGTCTATAGTTCACACTTTAAATCATTCAAAAGAATATGATTACCTGGCCAGCGTTAGCTATAAAAGTTCTAAAACCGAATTTGACCTCAATCGCTTTACTGAGGTATATCAATTTCTATTAAACAACTTTCAGAGAGATATCATGCTGGAAGAAGTAGCAGAAATCTGTAATCTGACGCCTAACGCCTTTTGCCGCTATTTTAAATCAAAAACCCAAAAAACATTGAGTCGATTTTTAAATGAATTACGAATAGGGCATGCGTGTAAACTGCTACAAAATGAAGCAGCAACAGTTGATAATATCTGTTATGAATGTGGGTATAATACACCTGTCAATTTCTTCAAATTCTTCAAACTTATAACGAGAAAAACACCTAATGAATACAGGAAAGAGGTATTGGGAATGAAAAAGCACAATATGCTTGAGTAGGATATTTTATAGTTAAATAGCAATTCTTTGCATAATTCAGGCTGGTGTACGATGTACTGAAGTACTTATAATTTGAATTGGTGTTGTGCATTCAGCATAAAGGAATCTATCCCGGTCAGTCCAAGAGTGAGTTTATCCAAGATGACTGTAACTACGCTGTTTTTGTCCGCTGGTTATTTTGTCAATGGTCAGAAAATCACCAATACGCTTCTCCATCATGCACAACGTTGATCATTTGCACAATAATTGTTTTCCCTCCATCACACCTTATTCAATAACATCTTTGTCTATAAGACACTTAATATTTATCCATTTGCGTTTTTGCATAATTTGGGTATTTTTACTTTCATGCACGACGATATTCCCGAATTGCAAAAAAGAATATACGGTGGTGACACACAGGCATTTAAAGAATTATACGATTATTTCTATGCTCCATTACTGCAGTTAGCCCTTGCCATCGTTCATAACAGGGAAATGGCGGAAGAAATAGTAGCAGATGTGTTTATCGCCGTATGGAAAAAAAAGAAAAATCTCCCCCAGGTAAGCAACCTGAAATGGTATCTCTATTCCGCCACCCGCAACATTGCACTTAACTATCTCCGTAAATACGCGCATAAAAAAACGTTGCATCTCGATGAAGCATATTTACCGGAATATGAAGTAAACCCCGAGGCGCAGCTCATCAGCAATGAAATGATGCGGCATATTAACATGGCTATCAGCGAGCTACCGCCGCAGTGCCGCCTCATCTTTAAACTTGTGAAAGAAGATGGACTCAAATACCGGGAGGTAGCCGCTCTGCTGGATATCTCCATAAAAACGGTGGAAAACCAGGTAGGTATCGCCCTAAAGAAACTAACCAAAATGAAAGCATTGCTGGTCACTCCGCCGCATGGCAATCAATAATCTTCCCTCAAAAAAAAAATCCCTGCCCTTTTGGGGGTATTACCTTCTTCGGGTTGTCTTATACCCCGGAGTGCCATTTATTCAACCATTTTCAATAATACTATGAGCAACGACCGTATATGGATATTACTCGGAAAACAGTTCAGCGGCGAAATCTCATCCGCAGAGCTGTTTGAACTGGAATCACTGTTGAAAGATGATCCGGAGGCAGCTGCTTCCCCGGAACTTGCCGCCTCCATCTGGCAGACACCTATACAGGAAATAGCCGCCGCTCACAACAATAAAGACCGCGTATGGGCCTCCCTGAGTCCGCGGCTTAACCCGGGCCTCTATCGTCCTGTAGTGCGCAGGCTGCTGGCAACTGCTGCTGCCGCGGCCCTATTGGCTGCAGCATGGGTCGGATGGCAAACTACACACCCCGCCCCGGTATTGCAACAACTCAGCTCCAGTATCGGGGGTAAATCCAGGGTAGTACTTCCCGATGGCTCTATAGTATGGCTCAATCGCAATACACAACTCCATTACGAAAAGAACAGCTTTGGTAAGCAACACCGCGAAATTACGCTCACCGGTGAAGCCTTTTTTGATATCGCAAAGAGTGAAGGCATTCCTTTTGTTATCCATGCAGGAAAAATAAAGATCCTTGTGCTCGGCACTGCTTTTAACGTGAAAGCCTATGCGGGCGACAGCGCCATATTCACTACACTGGTCCGCGGGAAAATTGCCGTGTCATTCCTGGAGAAAACCGTGGTACTCCGGCCTGAAGAAAAACTAACGGTGCCCATAACCCGCCAGGCAACTGCTTTTCAGCAAAAGCACCTGGAAAAGGACAGCAGCGGTCAACTCTTTGAAATATCCTGGCTGAATAATAAGCTGGCATTTGACAATGATACTTTTGGCCAACTGGCAGCTAAAATGAGCCAGTGGTACGGTGTCACCTTTCATTTCGAATCTGCCGGCCTGCAGCAACTGCGGTTTTCCGGTATCATTGATACAGAATCAATAGACGAGGCCTTGAAAATGCTACAGCTATCACGTCCCTTTAATTTTCAGATCAACGGGAAAGAAGTCCGCATCAGTAACTGATCCCGCATTCTTCATCTCAAAAATAAATGTTATGACATAAAGACATTACACATCCACTCATTTTACTTTCCTTCACCCTCTTACATTCCATGTTATGAAAATAATGTTCCTATGGGCTTTTCGTAAAAGTCTGCATGGCGGACTGCCAGGTACACTCATCCTGGCTTTGCTGTTCAATGGCGTCATACCTGTATACGCCACGTCTGCCACCCAGGAAAAGATCAGCATCTCCCTGGAAAAAGTCAGCATTAAAACTGTACTAAAAACCATTCAGCAGAAAAGCCGCTACAGGCTTATCTACAACGATGACATCCTGCCGGAAAAACCTCCGGTATCCATTCATGCAGAAAATGCCACCGTAGAACAAGTGTTGACCCAAACATTTACTGGTACTACACTTCGCTACGCTATAATGGATAACAATGCTATCGTAATTGCATCCGGACAGGTAAGCGCCGCTAAAATAAGCGGTATTGTAAAAAATGAACATGGTGATCCGCTCATTGGTGTATCCGTAAAAATAAAAGGTACCAATATTGGCACTATGACCAATGAAAATGGGCATTTTGAACTGCAGGCCACTACCGGCGTTACACTGGTATTCAGTTATGTGGGCTATGAACAAACCGAAATAATCAGCACCATAGCTCCTATCAATATTATCCTGAAAGAAAGCGCCAGCGGCTTAAATGAAGTAGTAGTGGTTGGTTACGGTACGCAGAAGAAAACTTCCTCTACTGCTGCTGTAGCAAGTGTACAGGGAAAGGAGCTGGCAAAATCACCGGTTACCAACATATCTAATTCACTGGCAGGAAATGTTTCCGGGATCAGCATGCGCCCGAATGGCGGTCAACCCGGTAGAGATAATCCTGATATACATATCAGGGGAATTGCCACTACCGGTAACAACTCACCGCTGATAGTAGTGGATGGTATTATCCGTAATAATATCAACGAAATTGCTCCCAGTACCATCGCCTCGGTTACTGTATTGAAAGATGCCGCTGCAGTAGCTCCCTATGGATTAGGAGGCGCCAATGGCGTCATCCTCATCACCACCAAACGCGGACAAACAGGTATTCCTTCGCTGTCACTTAACACCTACTACGGTTGGCAAACACCCACCTATTACCCTAAAATGCTGAACGCACAGGACTATATGCGCCTGCGCAATGAAGCCTATATGAATGAAAATCCGGGGGGCACACAACAACCTTTTTCCAATGATCTCATCAATACGTATGCAGACCTGAACGCCAAAGATCCCGACAAATATCCCATCAGCAATACCAAAGACCTGGTACGTATGCATGCACCCATTCAAAACTATAACCTGCAGCTCAGTGGCGGCAACCAGGTAGTGCGATACTATGCAGGTCTTGGTTACCTCCAGCAGGATGGTATGTTTGACCCGGTAAATTACAAACGCTACGATTACAACGTAAACATGCAGATAAGCGCCACACCCACCACTACGGTATCGCTGTCGCTCATTGGCGCCATCGAAAAAACCAACAGCGTGGATGCGGCTACCACACCGGGCCAGCTGTTCCGCAGCGCATACAAACTGATTCCTATTACCAACATGTATTACAGTAATGGCCTCTGGGGTGAGTTTGCAGGCAACACGCCGGTAGGTATCCTGAAAGCAGGCTACTCCCACCGTAATGCCACGTCCCTGCTTACCACCCTTGCCGTGGAACAACAACTGCCTTTCATTAAAGGACTCAGCATTAAAGGAACCTTCAGCTACGACCCGAATGACTTTACCGTTAAAGGATGGCATACGCCATTTTATTTTTATTCACAGAATACATCCACTACCCCTTACTCCTATACGAAACAGATATCCACTTCGGAAGGAAACGCTGCGCCATACACCTGGCTAAACCAGGAGTATTCCAAAAACCAGTACTATACCTACCAGGGATTTCTCAACTATCATAACACCTTTGGTAAACACGACTTCACCGGACTACTGGTAGCAGAAGCCCGCAAGAATGACTCCACCGGCTTCTCTGCCCGCCGCAATAATTTTGCGGTAAATATCGACGAGCTGGGTATGGGCAGCTCCAACAAAAATGATTTTGACAACAATGGCTCCACCGTTACCGGCAGTCAACTTGGATTTGTATACCGTATAGGCTACATCTATGATCATAAATATCTTTTTGAAGCGGCCGGCCGGTACGATGGTCACTATTACTTTGCTCCAGGCAAACGCTGGGGCTATTTCCCCGCCTTCTCCGCAGGATGGATTATCTCCGAAGAAAACTTTATGAAAGATCATCCCTCCGCGCTGRACTATCTTAAACTAAGAGGATCCTGGGGGAAATCCGGTAACCTGGCAGGGTCGGCATTCCAGTACCTGAACGGCTATAACCTATACGGCAACGCCTATGCTTATGGCAACGGCAATATGGTACAGGGTTCCAACATCACCCGCGAAGCCAACCCCAATATCACCTGGGAAATATCCACCAAAACAGATATAGGGATAGACGCCACTTTATGGAAAGGTTTGCTCACGCTGGAAGTAGATTATTTTCATGAAAGAAGAACAGGTATGCTACTGCCTCCGGCCGTAACAGTGCCGGTAGAATATGGTTTGAACCTCTCCGATGAAAACCAGGGCATCATGGAAAACCGGGGTATTGACATTTCTGCCGGTACCAACTACCGTTTCTCCAATGGCTTACAACTACACCTGAATGGCAATTTCAGCTACGCCAAAAATAAAATGATCCAGGTATTTGAAACTCCTGCCACACGCGATAACCCTAATCGAAGCAGAACAGGCCGGCCCACCGGCACACAGTTCGGCTATCATGCACTGGGATTGTTTTCACTGGAAGATGATAAAAACAAAGATGGTATCATCAACACCGAAGATGGATACAACGTTACCCAGTTCGGCGTGCTGCATCCCGGTGATATCCGCTATGCTGATATAGGCGGCCCTAATGGTAAACCCGATGGCAAAATAGACTCCTATGATGAAACAGTGATCGGTAACCCCGTGTATCCTTTCATCACGTATGGCTTCACACCCGGCGCCTCCTGGAAAGGATTTGACCTCAGCCTGTTTTTCCAGGGATCAGCACTGGCCGGTTTGAA
Source organism: Chitinophaga sp. 10T418 (assembly GCF_056394125.1). NCBI lineage: Bacteria > Pseudomonadati > Bacteroidota > Chitinophagia > Chitinophagales > Chitinophagaceae > Chitinophaga > Chitinophaga sp. 10T418. Next base: position 38,924 of record NZ_JBFTHG010000018.1, on the reverse strand, counting down.
CATCCGCGGTTTTCAAACGGTACCTTTTAACAACAACAATAGTAATTCTGCCTACGAATACTATGACAACCACTGGACACCCAACACACCCAATGCCAGGTACCCCCGTGCGAACCAGTCGCCCTACGCCAATAACACCCAGAATTCCGATTTCTGGATGATGAAAACAGGTTATCTCCGTCTAAAAACTGCCGTGCTGGGATACACGCTTCCGGCCAATATTTCCAAAGCGATGAAGATGCAGAGCGTCCGTGCTTATTTCTCCGGGCAAAACCTGCTCACCATCAGCAAAATGAAATTCATGGACCCGGAAGTAGGCTACACCGACCTGGAAACAGCCTATCCTAATCAGAAGGTATTTGTGTTTGGACTAAATATCACTTTTTAGATTCATCCTGTTAAACAAAAAAATTATGACCCGATTCATACATCTGTTATCCGCCGCTATACTGTTGTTCAGTATCCTGTCGTGCAAAAAGGAGTTCCTGGAAAATACCAATAAGGCAAAACTCACTGATGTAACCCAGTGGAGTACAGAAGGGAATGCCGATCTTTTCCTCAACGATATCTACAGCGCATTACCCAATTACTGGAACCAGCCGGAAAACCTGGATAACTTCACCGACGACAACGATGCAGGTTTTTATTACACTTCCTATAACTGGAAACAAGGCATTGTGGAACCGTCTTCCAACGACTATACCGTTTGGGGCGGTATCACCGGTTCCGGGGATCTCACCAACTGGACAGCTACCTTCACCAATATCCGCAAATGCAACACCTTCATTACAGAAGTGCGTAAGAACGCAGCTAACTTTTCGCCGGAGTGGCTGAACAAACGGCTCGATGAGGCCCGGTTTATCCGCGCCTTTTTTTACAGCGAGTTGTGGATGCACATCGGTGGACTGCCTATTATCACCATCCCTGCAGACAGGCGCACAATGGACAGCGCGGCCATCTATATGCCCAGGAATACCTTTGCGGAAACAGCAGACTTCATCACCACGCAACTGGATTCCATCGCCAAAGATGGTTACCTGCCGGCTAAATACAATAAAGGCGATGCTGATGCCGGTCGTGCTACCCTGGGCGCTGCATTAGCCTTAAAAGGATGGACAGAACTATATGCCGCCAGCCCCGCCTTCAACGCCGCACAACCCGCTGCCGGCAACGACCCGCACAAAATAGCCGGTTACAATAACTACGACGCCCAACGCTGGGTAAAGGCCGCCGCTACTTTCAAACAGTTCATTGATCTTTATGGCAACGGCAAAGTATACGAACTGTTTCCCGATCCTTCCGCCATCTGGTATGAAGCCAATGAATACCATTCAGAAGTGGTGTGGGACCGGCAGGTGGTAGCCAACACGATGGGATCTTCCTTTGAACAATATGGCGGCCCGGTGTGGATCAATGGCGCTTATTATACCTGGGGCAATTACAACCCCACCCAGGAACTGGTAGACCAGTTTAATATGGCCAATGGCAAACCTATCACCGATCCCACTTCCGGCTATGATCCGCAGCACCCTTATGTAGGCMGCGAGAGACGCTTCTACGACTGGATCGTATATGACGGCGCCCCATATAAAATGACCTGGATGGATAAAGCCGACGTCATATACACCCGCATCGATAAAGTACATCCATCCAAAAACCAGATTGATTTTGGTACCGATGATGTAAGCAATACTGCCTATTATTTTAAAAAGCGGCTCAACCCACTGGTACGGCCGGGTGGTGGCGCAGTAAGCGGCGCCAACTTTATTTATTACCGCTACGCGGAAGTACTACTGGGATATGCAGAAGCGCAAAATGAAGCAGTAGGACCCGATGGCACCGTATATAACGCTATTAACCAGATCCGTAAAAGAGCCGGTATCCCCGATCTCGCACCCGGATTATCCCAGGCAGAGATGCGCAACGCTATTTATCATGAAAGACGGGTGGAACTCTGCTTTGAGAACAAACGCTTTTATGATATCATCCGCTGGAAAACCGCCAGCACCGTGATGAATGTGGACAGGCATGCGATGAAGATCACCAATACAATGCCCGATAACAACGCAGGAGTATGGAAATACGAAATTGTACCGCTAAACCATCCGCATGTGTTCACCCCGAAAATGTATCTCAATCCGGTACCACAGGATGTGATAGACAGGAATCCGAAGATTGTGCAAAACCCCGGATACTGAGTGATAATATCCGTCTTAAAAAAGTTGCAGGATGTCCTGCAACTTTTTTTTGCATTATTTTTTCAATTTTTATAAAACCCTGTTAACTACTGGAGAAGGAAGAATGATTGTTCAACGGGAACCATCGACTGAAAAGGTGTATATTATATTTCTTGTTATTCTCCGGATCATTTCCGAAGTTGGTAGCAACGAAATATAGTTGTCCATCGTTATCACAGAAAGAACAACAATCATCCAGACACCTTCCATACCTGGTGAGGCGGTGTCCACGACCCCGCAGGATTTGTTGCCGTACTCATAAAAAAAACATCATGTCTGTAAAAACTTCCGCATCTATTCCAACCGGTGCATTGGGTGGCCGGAACGTCAGTAAAGTATTGGTTGAATAGGGTTTTATAAAAGTATCAGATCCTTTAGTGAGACGAAACGGTCCTTCGGGTGAATCGGAAACGGCTGCTGGTCCCCGGCTATTCCGAAACGACACATAAACAAAACACCGGGGCCAACAAATAATGTCAGGCCCGGGTGTTTTAAGCTTAAATCCTGTCACATTGCGTTTTGATATCAGCACGGGGTTTGTAAAATCAATTTTCAAATATCCTCTCTTTGACAACCCATTCCTAAAATTTAACAACCGCCCAAAACGCCTTTTTGGGTTGCAGCTCTTTGTCGAACAACAGGGGATAATCCTTTCTCCCCCGCACCGGGAAATTATCCAGCCAGCTATACCTGTCAGAAATATTCCAGAATGTTACACCTGTCAAAGCATGACGGTACTGCCGGAAAACCTCAAAGCATAAGCGGAATTGTTCGAGCTGCTGCTGCTCCTTTGCAGTGGTAAAAGCAACGAGGCTGTCTTCCGGTTGTCTTGCTCTCATCTCATGCTCTTTTGGATAAACCGAGATATCAAATTCGGTGATCTGTAATTTTAAGCCCGTTGCTGCAAAATCGGCAATCGTTTTTTCCAACTGCGTTTTTGAAGGTTCATTTATTGCCCAGTGCGCCTGCAAACCAACACCATGAACCGGTATACCTTTGTTGATCAGTCCATTCAGCAGCTGGATAATCTTTTTCCGTTTTTCAGGATTGATCTCATTATAATCATTGTAAAACAACAACGCGGCCGGATCGGCTTCATGCGCCCACTGAAACGCCTTTTCAATATACTCCTCGCCGCAGATCTGGTACCATAAAGAGTTCCTGTAAAATTCACCCTTTCGGTCACTGATCACTTCATTGGCTACATCCCAGGCATAAACCATCCCTTTATATCTTTTTACAACAGTAGTAATATGTTCCCTCAATCGCTGCAACAATACCTCCTTTGTTACCTGCTGATCATTGGCATCTTTAAAAATCCATTTTGGCGTCTGGTTATGCCATACCAGGGTATGACCCCTTAGCTTCATTCCATTTCTACGGGCAAAAGCCGCGATGGAATCGGCATCTCTCCAGTTATACTGTTGTTCATCCGGATGGATAACGCCCATTTTCATGGCGTTTTCAGGCGTGAGACTGTTAAACTGCCCCAGCAGCAACCCAGCTTCATCTGTTCGCAGTGCACGCGCAGAAACGGCCACGCCTATAGGAAAATAATCTTTGTAATAATCCTTTAGTCCCGCTGTTGCGGCAACAACACCGGATTTGGGAACATAGGCTGCGCAACAAAAGTTCACCAAAGCGATGATCAAAGCAATAATACCGTATCGGATATTTTTCATAAAGTATTCATTAATTGATTCCGGAAAAAGCACTCAAAGGTTGAATACTGCCATCACTATTGTATTTCATCTCCATCACCTTCACATTTCTCAAATGTGTTTTACCTGACAACTGCGTATCGTGATAAAACAGATACCACTTATCGCCAATTTGAACAATAGAATGATGATTTGTCCATCCATCAACAGGTTTCAGGATAATACCCTGGTATTTAAAAGGCCCATAGGGATTATCGCCAATTGCGTAAACAATATTATGAGTATCGCCCGTTGAATAGGAGAAATAATATTTGCCTTTGTACTTATGCATCCAGGCTGCTTCAAAGAAACGTTTGTCATTGTCTTTTTCTTTGAACAGATGCCCGCTGCTATCGACTATTTTTATTTCAGCCGGTGCCTGCGCCAGGCTTTTCATCCCCGGAGAAAGTTTCGCCACACGGGGAAGGATAGCCAGTTCGTCTTTATGACGCAGTTTTGCCGCAGTATCATATTGATTGTTGTTCCAGCTTTGTAATTGTCCTCCCCATATTCCTCCAAAGTATAAATAAAACGAACCATCATCATCCCGGAATACTGCAGGATCAATGCTGTAACTTCCTGCAATCGGCTCTTTCTCCGCCACAAACGGACCAGCGGGCTGCGTTGATGTAGCTACACCGATTTTAAATACCCCTTGTTTATCCTTTGCGGGGAAATACAAATAATAAGTGCCCTGTGAAAACGCCGCATCCGGCGCCCATAGTTGTTGCGAAGCCCAGGGAACATCCTGCACCCGCAAAGCAACGCCATGATCTGTGACCGGTCCGTTCATCGAATCCATGGAAAAGACATGATAATCCGACATCTGAAAGTGATCGCCATTGTCGTTCTCCTTAGTTTGTGTGGCCGTATCATGGGAAGGATAAATATATATTTTCCCATTGAAGAGATGTGCCGACGGATCGGCGGTATAGATGTGTGACACCAGGGGTTGGGATAAATATTTGCCGGTATCTGCTGTTACCGTTTTTTGCTCCACGTTTGGCGGATGACAGGCAAGAGTGGCTACAAAAGCCACCGCCAATGCGGGCAGGAGGCACTCAGACAATATTTTCCCGGACAACCTGGTCGTTGATGTATTTACTGCTTTCATCTGTGAAAGTGTTGGTTTAACTATAAAAATATCAGCTCATTGTTACTGCTGGCTATTCGTAAAAGAGAACCAGTGCAAGCTTAACGCCGATGCCGCCTCTCCTGCAAATTTAAATGTCAGTTGATGCTTTCCCTGAAGTGGCTTAACGGGTATACGAATCGTTGTATATGCCTTCTTATCCGGTTGGGCCCGAACAATTACTGTGGCATATGGGTGCAGTGAATCTTTGTCAGCATATATTACGATACGCCCCTTTCCGGGAGCCACCCGCAGCAAGAGCTGTTTATATCCGCTTTCAAAATCTACCTGGTTAAATCTGAGCCATGCACCATCGGTTAAATTGGCAACATCCTGTTCTTTTGGACTATTCCCATCATTACTGGTCTTCACCCGTGCCAGATAAATTTCGTCATACCTCTCTGCAGGAATGCAGGAGGAAGCTTTGAAGAGATTGGGAGGCCCCTGCCGGGTATTCATCCTGAACCAGTTGAAGTCGACCGCACCACCTGTTTGAACAGTGGCATAATTAAACAGGGCAAACCGGTTACCTGTAAACATCTTCAGGTTAAATTGCATGTTCAACGTGTCTCCCAGCGGAATAAATGTCTTATTATCAAAACTATAATAGAAATGAGCCTGATCTTTAGTGGTACTGACAGCTGCTTTGAAGTAGACAATATTCCTTTTCCCCAACGCTATGCTATCGATGGTGTGGCCGGCATGCTCCATTACAATGAACTTTCCGCGGGTGGCCGCCTTTACGCCGATGAAGGCATAGGGCAACTGCAATACGGCGAGTCCGGCGATATCGCCGGTTTTCATGTTGCTTACATCCAACTCCGTGGTCCCGTCTGAGAAAGGACCGAATATTCTTTGTGTGAGCGAATTTGGCGCATGGAGGAGGTCTGCTGCAATACGGCCGGTAGTGAGCCGCAGGTACCCTTTCCGCCTGGTTAAAGACCACGCGCTGTCATTTGGATTGTGGTTCCAGGCCCACTGCATGCCTAATTGATCAGTACTAAATTCATCGCTGGCAGGAAGCACGCGCACCGGTGAAATTGCGCGGGTCCCGGGTTTAGTGTGGGTAACTACTGCACGCCCATTTTCCCCAACTATTGGCCATCCATCTACCCATTGCACCGGCTGCAAGGTGGGGACTCTTCCTACTCCTCTCCTGTCCTGAAAAATAACACTCCACCATTCACCTTGCGGCGTTTCAATCAGGGCTCCCTGGTGAACGCCCATGCCATGGAGATTCATATCATCCTTCAACACAGTTTTTTCTTCGTAGGGACCAAAGATATTTTTTGACCGGAGGCAAACCTGGTAACCATCCCCACCGCCATAGGTTGCATAAATGTAATAGTATCCGTTTATCTTGTAAACATGCGACCCTTCCAGCCCGGGTCTTTGTACTTTGTCAAATACAACACTGTCTTTGCTGATGGGCGCAAGCTGTGCATCTACTTCAGTCATGGATATTTTGCCATATCCGTGGGCGATGTAAATGCGGCCATCATCATCAAAAAACAGCCCTGCGTCGTAGTAAGGTCTTACCAGCTTCCGTATTTCCCAGGGGCCTTCCGCCTTTGTGGCAGTACATAGAAAACCGCCTTCATCCAGTGTCAGAAAAAGGATATAGAATTTTCCATTGTGGTAACGGATACTACTGGCCCATTGGCCTTTCCCATACCTGTTGCCCCCATTTAAATCATAGAAAGGATGTTGTTTAAACTGAGGAACAACATTGGCAGCATACTCCCAGTTGACCAGGTCCGTTGATTTTAGCACGGGTACCCCGGGAAAAAAATACATGCTGGTGGCGACCATATAATAGGTATCTCCCAACCGGATGACATCATTATCCGGAAAATCCGCCCATATCACGGGATTGGTATAGGTGCCATCTTCATTGTCAGACTGTTGCGCATAGAGTGGTGAACTAAGGACCAGGAGTGCTATAACGAGGAATGCTTTTAAACCTTTTGTGGATTTTCTATACATCATTAAAATCTTATAAATTMCAGCTTCACTGTGAAACAAAAATACCCGGGCCGCCAGTCACCGAATCGCTCATTTGTTGAAATTGATAGCACAAATGTCTTACAGACAATAATTCCTTCGTTAACATTCTATTTAGTATTTTGAATAACATTACAATACTTAAATTCGGCTACAGAAAATACCACGTTTGTACAGATCAACCAACATCTTGTCTTTAACCATCCTTAACTATGTTTAAATATAAATACACGTTATTATACTTCCTGCTATACCTGGCGCCATCAGGTTGGGCGCAAAGCAGGCATCTCAATTTCACTTCCCTTGCCGCCAAAGACGGATTGGTGTCCAATGCGGTGAATTCCATTCTGAAAGACCGCTATAGCCTGATGTGGTTTGCTACTGATGATGGTTTAAACAAGTTTGATGGTACTAATTTTACGGCATACCGGCACCGTCCCGGGGATAGCTCCAGCCTGCGGGCCAATGAGGTATTGACGTTACATGAAGACAAAAGCGGCAACTTATGGATAGGCACCAGTGGCGGCGGTCTTAGTTTATACGATCGCAAAAAAGACACTTTTATTCACTTCCCCCTCGGCGCCAACGCCCCTCAACTACCTTCGAATGCGGTTATCATGGACATTTCCAGCGATACGTCCGGGAGAGTATGGATAGCGCAGTTCGAAAATTTATTTATGCTGGACCCCGGCACCCGGCATATTTCCAAAATCAACCTGGATACGGGAAATGGCGACATGCCTGCAAAGCGAACACCCAATTGCATTTTTGTGGATCGTCAGCAACAAATCTGGGTAGGCACCTCACAGGGTCTGTACCGGTATTCCTCTTCAACGGGTAAGGTAAAGCATATCGCCAACAACAAACCGGGATTCAGTCAGCGGGATAACGAAATCAAGTCAATTACCGGCGATAGCAACGGGCAAATTTGGGTGGGTACCCTAACCGGGCTGTATACCCTGCAACCGGATGGCGCCGGCATTATCCCTTATCATCCGGCAACCGGCATGCCATTGCTGGATAATAAGCAGGTTAACTGTATAGAGCCGGACAAGGATCACCAATTATGGATTGGCACGGAAGAAGGATTGATCATTCTTAATACCAACGCCAACACGGCAGACCACTATCTTCCTGATGACGACAACATCTATAGCCTTACCAGTGAATCTATTAAATGCGTTTATATCGACCAGCAGGGCGTCTATTGGCTAGGCACCTTTCGTGGTGGGATCAATAAATATGATAAAAACCTGAATCTCTTCCACTTCAAACCAGGGGATATCTTCCATGAAAATGGCCACCAATCATCCATCGTCAGTGCTTTTGCAGAAAACAGTGAAGGAAATGTATTAGTAGGAACTGATGGCGGAGGACTGTTCGAATTCAACCGCAAAACGGAGAAAGTCCGACCCATCGATATCCCGCTCCCAGCGAAGCCCAACAAAATTTCCATCATGACGCTCCACTATGCCAGGGATAAAAAACTTTACATCGGCACCTATGCGCTTGGCTTGCTGATCAGAAATGACGCTACCGGCAGCTACAAATACCTGGCGAAAGGTACCGGCGCGGACCACCTCTACTCCAATGATATTTTTTGTATAAAAGAAGATAGCAAGGGCAATATCTGGATAGGCACCAATGGAGAAGGACTCACCGTCTTAAAAAATGAGCAGGTCATTGCCCAATACCGTCCTCACGCCGGGCCCAACGAAAAAACGCTTCCGTTTAATGGATACATCAGAGCCATTGAAGAAGATGCCGAAGGCAATATCTGGGTGGGTTCTCATGGAGGCGGAGTGGGTGTATATCATCCCGCCACCGGGCAATGGGACATCTACACCCAAAGCAACAGCCAGCTACCGGCGGATAAAATACAGGCGCTGTTACGCGACAGTGGTGGCCGTATGTGGGTAGGTACTTACGGCGGAGGCCTGGGCCTTTTTGACAAGTCCCGGCAGCGGTTCATTAATTTCTGTGAAAAAGATGGCCTGCAAAATACCACCATCTACCAGATTGTGGAAGACAAAGCCGGTACCATCTGGCTCAGTACCAATATGGGCATCAGCAGTTTTGATTTCATCTCTAAAAAATTCCGGAACTATACCCATTATAACGGCGTTCAAAACAATAATTTTGTTCATGCCTCCGGTATAAGACTGACGGATGGAGATGTCATGTTCGGCGGACTGGAAGGCTTCAATTATTTTACACCAGCTAATTTAACGGTCAACAAAAATGTGCCGGTGGTACTGCTGACAGACTTAAAAGTATCCAATAAATCCATTATCCCCGACGAAGACGGCCCCATCAAAGATCACATTTCTGTAGCCGATCATATCAGCCTGGCCTATAAACAAAATTTTGTCCTCAGCTTTGTAGCACTTAATTATACCATACCACGGAAAAACTACTACGCTTATAAACTAGAGGGGTTCGACAAAGACTGGAACTATACCGGCACAGCTAACACCGCCGCCTATACGAACCTCGACCCGGGAGAATATACCTTTCATGTAAAGGCCGGCAACAACGACGGGATATGGAGCACCACCGATACCAGGATAAAAATCTATGTGCGGCCACCTTTCTGGCGAACCACTTATGCGTACCTGTTTTACCTGTCTGCTATCGGCCTCCTGTTGCTGTATAGCCGGTATGTGGGGATCACCAGGATACGGAAAAAGTTTCTGCTGGAGCAGGAAAGACAAGAGGTGAAGCGTGTGCAGGAAATAGACCGGCTGAAAATTAAATTTCTTACTAATCTCAGTCATGATTTCCGAACCCCCATTTCGTTGATCATGGGACCGGTGGAACAGCTCATTACCGAAGAAAAAACCGGGAACCGGCTCGACAAACTGAACATGATCAAACGAAACTCCAGGCGACTGCTCAACCTTGTCAATCAGTTGCTGGACTTCAGGAAAATGGAAGAACATGAACTAAAGCTACAGCTATCTGAAGGAGACCTGGTATCCTTTATCAAAGAAGTAACGGATTCTTTCCGTGACTTTGCAGAACGGAAAAATATTCCCTTCATCTTTAGCAGCGGTCCTACAACCTTACATGTTTTATTCGATCATGATAAAATGGAACGTATTCTTTTCAATTTATTATCGAACGCATTTAAGTTTACTTTGGAAGAAGACACCATTACTGTTGAATTACAACTGCTGGAAAAAAACGCTGCTGCCGGAGAACAGTGGATATTAATACTGGTACGCGACACCGGCATTGGTATCCCCAAAGACAAACAGGAGAAAGTATTCGAACACTTCTTCCAAACCAACACCGCTGCTGTCTTACTTAACCAGGGTACAGGTATCGGGCTATCCATTACGAGGGAATTTGTGAAAATGCACAATGGGACTATAGAAGTCGAAAGTGAATCCGGGCACGGCACCACATTTTTTATCCGGCTTCCATTAAAAGTAATCCCACCAACAGCGTTGCGCTCCGAACCGGAAGAAACGCCACCCAAAAGGGAAATACCAGCACTACCCGAAGTAGCCGGCACACAAAGTGCTTCAGAAATGTCCACCATATTACTGGTGGAAGACAACGAAGATTTTAGATTCTACCTGAAAGATAACCTCCGCAATAGTTACAAAGTAATAGAAGCTGTTAACGGGAAAGAAGGCTGGCAAAAAGCCCTTGCACTACATCCGCAGCTGATTGTCAGCGATATTACCATGCCACAAATGGATGGCATCAGTTTGCTGCAGAAACTAAAGGCAGACAAAAGAACCAGTCACATACCCGTTATATTGCTCACCGCGCTCACTAATGAAGAACAACAGATCTCAGGATTGGAAACGGGAGCCAACGACTATATCACCAAGCCCTTTAATTTCGAAATCCTTCACGCAAAGATCAGGAACCTGTTGCATCTTAACGATACACTGAAAAATACCTATACCAAACAGATAAAATTACTTTCTCCGGAAATAAAGAAAGAGTCCGCAGAAGAAAAATTATTGACCAAAATCGTTCACCATCTGGAAGAAAACCTGACAGACTCCCAACTTTCTGTGGAGAGCCTTAGTAAAGAAGTGGGGATGAGCCGAAGCTCCCTGTATAATAAATTACTGGAATTAACAGGGCAGACGCCGGTGGAATACATCCGCTCGTACAGACTGGAAAAGGCGGCAGCGCTCATGAAAAAAAGTGACCTGACGATTGCTGAAATTGCTTACCAGGTTGGGTTCTCCACCCCTAACTATTTCGCCAAGTCGTTCAAGCTTAAATACAGTATGTTACCCTCTGAATTTATAGCGCAGGTTAAAAAAGAGAACGCGGGGAAGGAGGATGTTCTTTAACCCGAAAGTCCCCGGACGGTACATCCGGGGACTTTCACCTACTATCACTAAACCTTTTAGTTATTTTGCATTCGCCTCCAGCGCCTTTGCTACTGCTGCATACGCCAGCTTTCGTACATACGCTGTTGTCCAAAGACCTACTGGTTCATCTGCCCGCCAGGAGGAATTAACCGGGCTATCGAGTGGACTCCAGATGGTAATGCCATAGCGCTGTTTAGCGGGAATGAGTTCAAAATATTTATCAATAACATACTTATACATATCGGCCTGGGCTTTATAATGTTCAGCGGTGGCGGCGGTTGTTTTTACGCCCACCCCCATATCCAGTTCAGATACTTTGATCATTTTCCCGGTGGCGGCCAGCAGCTTAAACATTTCCACAATTTTCTCCTTGTTGCTATTAATGTCGATATGCATTTGTGTGCCTATTCCATCCACTTTACCGCCCTTGCTTTCTATGTACTTAACGTAGGCAATGAGGCCACGGCATTTATCAAGACTGTACTCCAGGTTGTAGTCGTTGATAAAATGGATATCTCCGGGGTTACCGTATTGCCTGGCCATTTTAAACGCGGTGACTGCATAATCTTTCCCCAGATAATCCTGCCAGTAAAACTCATCTGCTGCCATATTCGTTCTGCCTGCACCTGTTTTTAACCCATCAGGTTTACCATCATCCATCGGTTCGTTTACCACATCCCATGCTTTAACAACGGATTTCCCGGCACCCACCATGCCACTTATCCACTTATCCAATGCGGCGGTGAGGAGGTACTTTTTCTCTGCGGCTGTTTTTTCAACGACCGTAGTGGTGCCGCCGGTGGCCTTCGAGTTTTTCAGCACTACCTCATCGATGTAAACGGTGCCTGCAAATTCGCCGTAGCTAAAAACCAGCCGGGTCCTGTCTGCAGCGGTGGCAGAGGTAGCGATGGTGACAAATTTCCATTCTGTGGTCACCTGCACCTGTCCATATCCATTAGACGAATAGTCGGCACTTTGCAATTCCGGACGAATCACGCCCGGCGCCGTTCCTTTTACCCAAAAACTCAATTCATAAGTAGCGCCATTCTCCAGCGGGGCTGCAAAACTATAGCTGGTTTGCACATCCCAATAATTGGCAGCCTTCGTTGGATTGGTTACATAAAAAGCCTTGCCTTTATTCCCGGTACCCATACCATCTGCCGTCACACCACGGGTGGAGCTGCCTCCCCAGCCTCCCCAGCCGCTACCTGATTCGAAACCACCATCAGCCACCAGGTTGTTCACCACTGGCACACCTTGCGTATCGTATACATATAAATTGTTTACGTCGATATAATAAGTGACGCCCGTTTTATTTTGCAAATCAAAATGCAGCTTAATATTATCCGCGGCAAAATCATTGATGGTAAAGCGGATCTCTTTCCACGAAATCCCCGTGGAGAAGGTGGCAGTAGCTGTTCCGGATTTTGTCCAGTCTATCAAAGGCGTATTATTATTTAACCCTTCAAAAGCAATCCTTCCTTCACCGTCTCCGTCTGACCGGATATACATGACCACTTCATATTTATGTGTTTTGTTGACGGCGATTCCCGGGCTGATGAGTTGCAGATTGGTTGCCCCACCATTTGTCATCCACTTAACGGCTTTATTACCGGTTCCCATCCCATCACCGTCCGTTACTGAAATCCCTGCTCCTGCACTCACCTGGGTCCAGTTAGCGAAGCTCTTATCCTTCAATCCTGCCAGATTCAGGTCATTGGCATAGGCAGGCGAGGTAACCGATAGCGGTGTAAGTAACCCCTTCAGATAGCCGGCATTTTGGTTGGCATGCCACATCAGGGCATGACCATATACCTGCATCCCTGCAGCGGTAGCCGTTTGCAATAATGACTGCACTTTCGTTAATGCTAAACTACCATCGGCCTGCACTACGGCGCCATGTTTCATTTCGTAGCCTAAAACAATTTCATCGAAATTTCTATTGGCTAACCGGTACTTCACGCCCTTATCCAGGTACTCCTGTAAACCAAGCGCCACCCCCAGTTTAAACCCTGGCTGTGCCACGCGGTTAATGTAGCTTTTCAGCGCCGGGTAAGCATCTATGTCCTCCTGCACCGCCACACTCTCCGGCTTATCTACGTTGAAGTCGAGCCCTTTATACTTATTGCAGGAAGTGATGACCAATAACGCCAGCAAGCTGCCTGCTATTTTATGAAGTCGAATCATATAAATTACTTTAGTATCGTACAGAATAATTACTTACCTACCGGTGTAAAAGTTTCCATCGTCACCGTCCGATCCCGCATTACCAGTGTATCTGAGGTAGCTACCTGTATACCAGGCAGCGTCACCTCGTAATTGAGATAAAGTGCATCCCGGTCTTTGCTCCCCCAACTGTTCTTCTCACCTCTTTTTACAAACGCCCCGGTTCCTGTTGCCGTGAAATTTGCGGTGGCAGCAGAAACAGTGCATTTACCATTATTGTCGAAAGTGAGCAGCAATGTGCCATTGATATTAACACCGTCTTTGTCTTTATATACTACCGGGAATTCCAGTTCCTTCACAGATCTTGTCGTCAGCTTATTTACCTCATCCTGTTCCACATAGGGTTGATGCCGCAGGATCGTCTGATTTACACTTCCGGTCACCACATCTTTTCCCCGACGCAAATAGTTGCCATGCCAGGTATTTACATATTTAACTGCATAGAGTATAAAATCCTTTCCACTCAAAATGGAATCTGCCCCTGATTTATTGGTGATACGCAATGGGATGACATAGGTATTTTTGATGGCCTTCGGATCATCAAAAAATGCATCCGTCAGTTGTACCTCTACCCCACCCGCCAGGCTGCCTTTCGGAATAATGATCTTATTGGCCGCCAGTGAATAATACTTAGCGGGCATTGGTAAAATCTCATCTTTGCCGGCGCCAAACAACAGACCGCTTCCCAATAAAGAGTTATCTACAGAGATGCCGATACTCAGATCCTTTTTGCTGTAATAAACACCGCCGGTTGTGGCCATGATTTTACACTTGCGCTGATTATCCAATTCCGTGCTGAACACATCTTCCCCGAAAGTAATGGTACGTACAGGATATTGATAGGCGAAATATACCGTCTGGTACTCATAATCCGGAAATGTTACGCTTTTGTTACATGCTGCCAACAACAGCAGCAGGATAGGCATTAAGCATTTTTTCATCTTTTGTTATTTTCAAAAAAGTCAAATAAAAATTATTCCGTGTCGGGCATTTTTATTAACGCCAGCCTTTGTTCTGCTCTAAAGCGCCAAACTTGAGTATCTCTCCGTAAGGAATGGGTCCGTAGGTCATAAACGGCTGGAACTGCCGGCTTTCTACGTCAATAATAGTGGGCGTGTTATTCTTGATACTCACTCCTTTAGCTGTTTCGCTGAGATTTACTTTCCAGCGGCGAAGATCCCAAAAGCGAAATCCTTCAAAGCACAATTCAATTCTCCGTTCATTTCGGATCAGCGCCCGCATCTGCTCTTTACTTCCTTTCGCTTCTTCCAGATAAGGATCACCATTTGTAGTGCCTACGCCTGCTCTTTTACGAATAGCTTTGATAATATCATAAGCGGAGAATCCATACTTACCGCCTCCCAGCGGCCCCCAGGCTTCATTGGCAGCTTCTGCGCAGTTGAGAAAAATTTCTGTATACCGGATATGTGGTTTATAATGCCGTTGATTATTCGCAGAGTTAGGATTCAGGTTTACATCCTGTCGTAACAATTTGCGGAGGTAGTAGCCGGTCCTGGTGGAAGTACCTACGCTATTGAGTGCATCATTGGTAAGTCCATCGGCTGCCGTATTAATCAATGTATTATTCGGGCCGGCGGTGCCGCCATTCACTAAAATAAACATCCTCAGTCGCGGGTCTCTGCCGGTGTACGGATTAGCCGCATCATAACCACTGCCTGCATTGCTAATGGGAATGCCGGTCGCCATGGGAAAAGCATCTACCAGGTTTTGTGTTGGATTAATGCGGCCATTACCAAACAAACTGGGTGGAAAATTAGCTTGCTCCAAATCGCGATTGTCGCCATAATTATTCCTCCAAAGTATTTCAGAAGGATTGGCGCCATCAGCTAATCCGGCAATCTCACCTGCATTGGCATACCAGGTAAGCCCGTTGGCTGACAATGCATTCATACCTCCCTTCAATGCCATCACTTCACCAGCATAATCTGCGGCCTCTGCCCAGGTAGTGGTGGTGCCGGTACTGAAAGCAGGACTGGCCGCCAGTAAAGCCGCTTTGGACCGGATTGCCTTCACCACGCGACCGGTAAGAAATCCACGGAACGCCGCACCAAAAACGCGGTCATATTGTTCCTTCGTAATGGTGCCATACTTTTCCGGGATAAATGCCGCCCCTGCAATATTTTCGTAATCCAGCGGCAGCAATTCTTCTGCCTTTGTCAAATCACTATAAATTTGCTTCATACACACTTCAAAAGTGGCCCTGGGCTTGTTGAAATTAGCCGTAGGCCCCTGTACTTCGAGGTTAACAGGCACGCCCAGTATAGCGCCACCTTCAGACGGACCGGCATGTGCCTGCAACAGGTGATAGTAGAAAAGAGCGCGCAAGCCATATGCTTCCCCCTTGATCCGCATGCGAAACAATTTGCTTACCACCGGGTCTGTGGCCCATTGTACCGTATCCACGTCACGTAACGTGATGTTTAGATATTGGATAGCCGCATACGCATTGCTCCACTGATTAAGCGGATTATTATTAGCGGTCCATTGTCCGTTCGCCATTTTCAGGAACCCATTACTCTGATCATTCGTCACCGCATCATCGGTAGCTACATCATTAAAGGACCATGAATTGGTGGGTATACGATTGTAACCATTGAGCAATATGCCAAAAGGCAGTGATGCATCATTAGGTGGATATTTTGTTCCATTAAGGTCCCGGTTATTTTCAATTTCCGGTACCAGCAAATCTTTGCAACCAGCCAGCAAAAAAACGATTGCCAGCAAAAGGATCATATTTCTTTTCATAAAATGGAAACTTAATCAGGCAAAAAGAAAAGATTAAAACAATCCTTTTATACCCAGGTTATATAAGCGTGTTTGAGGAGTACTGCCAACATTCATTTCCATCGTTTTGCGCTCCGCAGAAAGCGTCAGCAAATTGAAACCACTCACATATACCCCCATTTCTTTCACGATTTTTTTCCTGCCCAGCAGACTGCTCATGTCATAGGAGAGCTGCACCTTCGCCAGGTCGAAGCGGTTGGCCTTGTACAACCAGAAATCCGAACTGCGAAAATTGTTATCGCTGTTGAAAGTAGTCAGGCGCGGATACTTCGCTGTCTGTGCTGTTTCAGGCGTCCAGCGATCTCTTACCACGGCAGAATATTTATCCTCTCCATCTACCCAAAACCAGGAATTGTTCTTCATGCCATACGCCCCATATCTGCCAACGCCCAGCGCAAAGAAGGAGAAGTTCCTCCATTTGGCAGTCAGATTTATGCCTAGTGTAAGCGGAGAACCGAACCAGCCGCCACGGCCCAGATACACTTCATCCCGCGCGTCTATCACCCCATCGCCATTTTGATCCTTGTATTTGATATCACCTGGTTTAACCTGGCCGAAAGTTGGAGCCGGTGAATTTTTAATGTCATCCGCATCGCGGAAGAACCCCTGACTTTGCAGCCCCCATATCGCATCCAATGGCTTCCCTTGTCTATACTGGTAATTATCTTCAAATACTTCGGCGCGCTTTGTAGCGGTGGTTTTATAATACGTACCTACCAATCCTATTGAATAACTCCCTTCCCGCAGCTTCTTGTTAAAGCTCACGCTGAAATCAAACCCCACCCGTTTGTCGTCATTATAATTTACATAAGGGATGAAAGAAGAAGACGGAAATCCGGTGGTGAAATAAGAAGGATACAGTACATTGGGTTGGATGATGTTGCCGGTAATTTTGTTGACAAAGAAATTACCATCCACTTTTATGAGCTGATGAAAGAAAGATCCGTTCAACCCAATGCTGATCTCTTCTCTTTTTGGGAAACGCATGTCAGGATTAGCCCCCCGTCTGGACTCTGTAGCCTGGACGCCTGTACCATCTTTCCACCCAAACCAGCTCCCCTGCGCGGTATAAATACCCTGGTACAAATAGTAATCAGCAATATCCAGGTCCGTATGCAATACACCACCTGAAACGGTCAGGCGGAGATCATCAACAGCGGAGAGGCCACGCAGGAAACGGGCGTTGCTGAGTCGCCAACCCAATGACACGGTGGGGGAAAATGCATTCCGGTTTCCTTCGGGTAGTTTCGCGCTATGGATCATGGCACTGCTGAAATCGATGTAGTAAGTATGCCTGAAATCATATCCCAACTGCAAACCAAGATTGGCATTGCTGGTGCGATGATACAGGGCCGATTCGGATTGCTGGAAACCATTCACCAGCAAAACAGCAGAAAGATGATGCTTGTCGCGGATCGAATTCACATAATTAAACTGACCCGTAACCGAGATGGTTTGACGGTACCAGCTATTACTAACATTCTGTACGCCTGAAGTAGCATCCTGTCCATATTGTGTGAGACTGCTGATTAAATCCACACCGGAATACGTATTCCAGGTAGGTGCATACACCGTGTAGTTGTTATTGAAAGCCAGGTTATAGGAAGTGTTGTAGTCAACTGCAAACGTAGAGCGGAACGAAAGCCCTTTCAGTAAATTTTTCAGATCTGCATTGATGCCTGTATTGAACTGGAATTGGCGGCTAACATACCGGTTATTGCCTCCCGCATAGATAGCAGCAAACGGATTCGTTTGATCCAGTTGCGTTCCACCCAGCAGATATTTCCCATCGATAATATGATTGCTGTTTTTCACAAATACATTGGACGCATCATCATCTGCTTCTATCCTGTCCAATGGAATAAGTGGTGCAAAGCGATAGGGACGTAAGTTAGCGGCGCTTCCCCAGTAATCAGTATTGACGCCTCTTCCGGTGTAAAAAATAGCAGTAGCATCTACATTACAGCTAATGTATTCGTTCAGATTCACGTCTACATTACCCCGCAAATTGAGGCGATCCGATTGACCATTTTTACGTGCCTCTCCGAAGTTGAGCAGCGAACCGGTATTCTGGTAACCGATATTGGTATAATAACGCGCCTTATCATTTCCTCCGGAAATTTCTGCCGTTACATCGTACCGGTTATAGAATTTTTTCAGGTATTCATCTGAGTAATAATCTACGTCAGGATACCTGTAGGGATTTTTACCGGAAGCATACGAATAAATCKATTCCTGACTGTAGAGGTCCGGCAGTCCATCGTTGTGGCGTGCTTCATTATAAAGTGTCATATACTCTGCCGATCCCAGGTAGGCCGGGTAAGCTTTGGGAATATGGATGCCTCCATTGGCCCTTACATCTATTTTATGCAGGCCTGCTTTTCCTCTTTTGGTAGTAATATACACCACTCCTTTTGCAGCGCGGCTGCCATAAAGTGCTACTGCGTTTACACCTTTGAGGAAAGAGATCTGTTCAATTTCTGTAGGCAAAACATTATTGGCATCACGGGCTACACCGTCTATGATGAGCAGGTAACTACCCATTCCCCACATACTATTGCCATTAAAACCATTCACCCATCCATCCATATTTTCCAGGCTGGAGGTCATGTAGTTGGTGGTCATTTGTGTGGGTACTTCTACTACCGAAACACCTCCCGGCAGATCGTTTTTAGCGACTTTCCGGAATGCTACCTGCACCCCGTTGATGTCCCGTGTAGTATCTTGCGCCTGTGACACCGGTATTAGGCTCATCAGTGCTACAAATGCTATTAGTACTTTTATTTGATTCATGAATTTTTGAATTAACAGTAAACGATACCCGTAAGGATTGCACCTTTTACCAGCCTGGATTTTGCGGAAATTCCAGGTACATACTGGCATCCGAATTTTTTAACGGCAGCCAGTAATGTTTTTCGGAATACTTACGTTCCAGGATGACCGACTCACGTAAATTCAGTACCCGGTTGTTCTTTGGATCTGCTGTACTGAAGGTAGGCGACCGGTCAAATTCAACAGATTTTTTCAGTGTATAAGGACTTTGTATCAACAACATCCACCTTCTTAAATCATTGAAACGATGCCCTTCAAAAGACAGCTCCACCGCCCGTTCGCGCCGTACTTCGCCCATAAAATCCTCCAGCACACCGGTGAATCGGGGCGCTACATGTCCTGCACCTGCCCGGTCGCGGATCATATTAATGGCGTCTACTGCTGTTTTTGTATAGTTCGTGGACTTGCCAGCAGCACCGCCATAACCCTCTGCAGCCGCTTCTGCATACATTAAATACACATCTGCCAAACGCATATAGGGCAGGTGAATATTAAGAGCTTTATCATAGGTCCAGCCATTATCAAATCTGTTAGCGGTCATCGGGATAAACTTATAGAGCAGGTAACCGGAACGACTGGCGCTGCTGATGTCGCGGTAGCTTCCACCGGTATAAAGATTCGCATAACGATTGCCTTCATCGGTAGTAGCGCCCTGCACACATTTAATACCATCGAAAACAATATCATTGTAAAAACGCGGATCTCTGCCTCTCCAGGGATAAGCAGGATCATATCCGGATTCCGGATCTGCCTTCGTGATATCTTTAATGGGCAGACCATTCGCCATCCCGTAGTAATCAACATAGTTAGCAGTTGGTACAAATGTGATCGCTTCTTCTGTCAGGAAAGCCGGACCATACTGTTTGGCAGTACCATAAGTGGAACCATGCGCACCATAGTAGGGACCACGAAAAATAGATTCCGTACTACCGGGCATTAACCAGTTTTGACCGGCACTATAGAAATTAGTATAGTATTTGGAAAAGTCTACCAGGCTATAAGGCGCGTCACCACTTTCACATAACTGCAGCAACTCGCCAAATGCTGCTGCTGCCTTTTTGCAATACTCCGTGTTATAAGCTTTGTTACCGGTGGATACATAGTTCATCAGCGGACTACCTGCCCATAAATAGTTTTTCCCCAGGTAGCCCAGCGCCATGATTTTATTGATGCGCAACTGGTTTTTCCCCAACGTTCTTTTACCTGCCGTGGTATTATCCCAGTTTACAGGTAGCAGGTTGGCCGCTTCTCTGAAATCGGCCGCGGCTTTGTCGGCACACTCACTGTATTTGAGGCGTGGCAATGTTAATTTCTGATCGCCCGGTAATACTTTATCGATATAAGGCAACCCACCAAAATACTGGATGAACATGAAATGAAACCATCCTCTGAAAAACAATAGCTGCCCTTTAATCAGGTCTTTTTCTTCCTGGGTGGCATCTGTTAGTTTATTAATATTCTCCAGTCCCATATTGGCTTTCCGGATACCATACCATCCCAGCTTCCACATTGATTTTGCAAAACGGTCATCATTGGTACTTGTGTTGTTACGGTCCATCCATCCCGCCTGCCAGCCATCAAATTCCGACTGCCAACCCCAGAAGTCACCATTATCTATTTTTATGGCGATGTGAAAATTCTGCGCAGTAGATTGGATTTCATCTTCACCCCAGTTCCAGGAATTTGTCCAGTAGGCATTGGTAAAGTCTGGGATACAGTGATAGAGTTCTTCCGTAAAGCCCTGAAAGCTGATAAAGTTCTTAAATGCGTTGTCCGCGGATATGATCGATTGAGGTTCCTTGTCCAGGAACTTCTTGCAGGACGCCAGGCCAAGAACAGTGGTTATTCCGGCGGTTGCCAGTAATATTTTTATATACTGATTCATACAATGAATGTTTAGAAAGTAAAATTGGCGCCAAGGTTGTAACGCTTTACAGTAGGATAAGCTCCCTGAGATGCCCAGCCAGTACCTGCAAAATTTGATTCACGATCATCCGGCATTTTACTCCAGGCCGCCAGATTATTGCCATTGAGGTATATTCTCAGCGATTCCATACCTGCACGTTTTACAAATCCTTTATCGAATGTGTATGCAATCTCTGCATTCTTTAAGCGCAGGTAGGAACCGTCGTACATATACTGGGTACCGCGGTAATATCCGGCAGGCGTGGACAGCCAGCGTGGCATGGGAACATCTGCGTTGGGATTATCTTTCGACCAATAACTACCTTCGTTATACACGGTATGTCCCTGAGAAGCCAGGCTGTTAAATACTACCTGCCGCGTTGCGTTATTTACGCCATAGAATTGTACAAAAACACTGAGTCCTTTCCAGTCTACCCCAAACGTAGCATTGTATGTGTTGGTAGGCCAGCCACTATGTCCGTAAGGAATGTTATCCCTGGCATCGATCACGCCATCTCCATTGTAGTCAACGAGATAATAGTTGCCGGGTAACTTTTGGTTATCATTCGTGTTGTGTATCGTACTACCATACAGTTCATCCCAGGTATTGTAGTATCCCTGGCTTACATAAGAATAAGCCTGACCAATCTGCATGCCTTCTGATTTCTGATAGGCAGGCAACAATTCGGGGTTGTCTGCTTCTATGACTTTATTTTTGGTATGGGTCATATTCAGGTCTGCCCACAGCCGGAGCTTTTTGTTAGCCTGGTAATTGAAGTGCAGCTCCGCCTCATATCCGTGCGAAGTTACCCGGCCCAGATTCGCGACGGGTGGCGTGGCGCCGTAATACGATGGCACAGAAGCCCTGTTGGCCAGCAATATTTTGGAACGTTTATCCTGGAAGATATCCAGCTTACCTTTTATGAAACCATTGAATAATTCAAAGTCTGTACCTGCATTAATTTTCTCCGCCTGTTCCCATTGTACGTTCGGATTACCTACGGTGGCTTCCCGGTACCAGTTGTACGGACTTTGCTCTGCTGCTTCACCGGTGCTGCCCAGGCGCGACTGTCCACCATACGCCCATTCGGTCAGGTATAGAAACCGTCCCGCCACATTATCAAAACCTGTTTGTCCGTAGGAGGCCCGGAACTTCAACAAGTCCAGGAATTTTATATTCTTCATGAAGTTTTCATTGGATAAAATCCAATTCAGACCACCGGAAGAGAAAAAGGCAAAGCGATACTTCGGCGCAAATTTTTCCGAACCATTATAAGCGCCATTGTATTCGAGCGTGTATTTATTATTGTACGTATAAGTAGTACGGAATACCCAATCTTCCCGATATGAGGGAATCATGCTCCCGCTGGCGGTAATATTACGGTTCAGCAGTCCCATAGCTGTTACAGCGTGTTTATCTGCAATCGTTTTAGCATAATTCAACTGCAACTGATAGAACAACCGGCGTTGATTATCTGTCACCGCACCTGCTGCCGGCGCCCACTTGATACCTTCCTGGAAATCGAAATTAGTGACACCATCAAAGGCACTTTTGTAAAATACATTTCCGGTAGCAGGATCTATCCATTTGCGTTGTACATCATGGTACAGGTCATTGATTCCTCTGTTACTTTCAACGAAAGTATTGTCCATGGAAACAGTGCCGCTGAACTTTAATCCATCCAGGAGCATATCCAGATTTTGTTCGAGCGTAAAGTCGGTGGTGATGCGTGTAGTGGTTTGGTATTGAATACCGCCTACCGCGAGGCTTCTGGCCGAATTTTCCGCCCGCCCTTCATTGGGAGCAAAGTAGCCCCAGGAACCATCGGCATATACCGGTAGAAATACATCTGGTGCGGTGGTATAAGCATCTATCCAGGAACCATATTGATTACCCGAAAATCCCCATGGACTTTTCCGTACACCATAAGATCCTGCGAGGTTTACTTTAAAGAGTGTGGAAGGCGTTAATTGAAAATCCAGATTAGAGCGGGCATTTAACCGGGTAAAACCGAAGCCGGGTTTATACCCACGTTTGTTGTCATATATTTTAAACAGATCTCCTTCATGCAAAAAATCGACACTGTTGAAATATTTTACGAAACGGGTACCGCCGCTGATATTCACGTTGGCATTTTGTGAAGTGGCATAATCTTTAAATAAAGTTTTTGCCCAGTCTACATTGGGATAACGTTCTGCTTCTGCCAGATTTGCCGGATGCCGGTATTTATCCAGGATAGCCTGTGGATAATAGTTATTCCAGCTCTCTGGCTTTAGTGCCAGTTCATATTCAATGGCTTCATTGATGGTGCGCAACGCATCATACGAATCTGCTTTTCCTGGCAATTTAGAAGGTGCTTTTACCACAGAGTTTACCGTAGCACGGATAGAAGCTTTACCGGTTTTACCTCTTTTGGTAGTAATGAGGATGACCCCATTGGCGCCACGTGAACCAAATACCGCTGTTGCCGAAGCATCTTTCAAAACCGTCACGGTTTCTACAGAGCCTATATCGACACTCGTCATGGAGCGCTCCACGCCATCTACCAATATCAAAGGACTGCTATTGTTCCAGGTACTAAGACCACGGATGATCAGCTGGGGATCTTCTTCACCAGGCAGGCCCGTACTTTGGGCAGTAATAAGACCGGGAACATTTCCGGTAAGTGCCGCACCAATATTTGATACACCGCCCGCCCGTTCCAACGTTTTACCGGTTGTTTGCGAAACAGCGGCTACTACACTCGTCTTTTTTTGCCGGCCATATCCTACTATCACTACATCTTCCAGGCCCACCACATTGCTTTTCAAGGTAACGGATATAGTCGATAGGCTTTTGATGTTTACCTCCTGCGGTGCTTTTCCTATATAACTAAAAACAAGTACATGCTTGTCTGCAGGAACCTTCATAACAAATTTACCATCACTACCTGTGCTGGTACTAATCCTTGTTTCTTTTACCAATACCGTGGTACCGGGAATAGGTGTCTTTTGTTCATCCAGTACCATTCCCTGTACCACACGAGCCTCCTGGGCCTGTAAAGGCAACCAGGACAGCGTTTGAAACAGCATGGCTGCTGCCACAACAAGCCGTTTCCATGACATTTGCGAAAGAATCATTTTAAACATGGAATTCAAAATATTTAATGTTAGGGCAATAAGGGTCCTGACAGCCCATACAAGACTATCACGCCGGAACGCCGGCCGGAACAATTACAATGCGATAAAAAGCAGTATCCTTAAGAGATGTACCGGATGCTACCTGGTTAAGTGACGAAACAGAAAATGGTTGTTACGGGACGTGGTGCCCCATACGCATGGAGACTTCATAAGTAATCATTTAGCGTTTAAGTAGAGAATTTTTTCATAACGTTACGCTGTTAACTGGTTCAGCAAGCACTGAAACAAAAAACAACAGCCGAATCTACAACAGGAACGAATAGATGAATGGTACGAATCTCCAAAAGGATAGCAATAATGTATAAATAATCTGTAAACGTATTATCATCCTGTGTTTAACAACAGGTATAAAATAACCTGCATAACAATTATTTAAAAAGCTGCTGCGCAAAATTGAACAGGTTATTTCTCCATACCGGCCAGGTATGGCCACCCGGATATTCGCTATAAGCATGTTTGATCTTTAGCTCATCCAGTTTTACCAGCATCAGCTGGCAGTTCTTATAAGCAATGTCCTCTTTTCCACCCATTGAAATCCACAGTACTTTCAGATTGTTATTAATCATGGCCGCATTAGTTTTCATAAAATCGTACTGAGCTGCTGCAGTGCTACTCTGTCTGGGTTGCATCCAGCCCGAGCTGAATACGCCCAGGTAGGAAAACAGATCCGTGTTTTTAATACCGGTATAAAGCGTATGGATACCTCCCATAGATAAACCGGCCAATGCCCTTTTTTTCGCACTGGTTTCTACATGGAAATTTTTTTCTACCAGGGGAATAATAACATCCTTCAACTCCGACTCGAATGTTTTCAACCCGGATTCATCGAAAGCAGCGCCACCCACATTAGCGTCTGGCATCACGATCAGCATTTGTTCGGCTTTTTTTGAGGCAATCAGGTTATCCATAATCAGGTCGGTTTTGCCTTGAGTGGCCCAGCCGGTTTCGTCTTCACCACCACCGTGTAAAATATAGAGTACAGGATATTTTTCGTTTGTATTTGTATCATAGCCAGGTGGGACATAGATATACAACTGCCGCCATGAACCAGTAACCTTTGAGAAATATCTCCTGATGCGGATATCTCCGTGCGGCACATCTCTCAATGCATAGTAGTTGTCACCGGTAAAAGGTATTTCAATACCGCTTGCCATTCTGCCCATGCCATAAAAAGTTTCGCTGGCGGGATCTGCAACCGCCACGCCATCTATCAGCAATGAATAATAATGAAAACCTTCGCCGATGGAATCTGTTGTTATTGTCCATATACCGCCGGTATCTTTCATCATATCATACTTGCGGCCCAGGTCAACCTGCACCTTCTGCGCTTCCGGCGCTTTAACCTGGAAGATCACACGGTGATCGGCCAATATCTGCGGATACCTTGCATTGCGCACATTGGTTTCCGCAGGTACGCCCGCAACCTGATATTTTGAAAATGCAGCAGTATCTACCGGCTTAAAGAGCAACTGAGAAAACATATACAACCCATTCTTCCACACTTTAAAATCGTGTACGCCTGGTTCAATGTAATAGATATGCGGCACCTTGTTTTTTTGCAGGTAATCATGTGTGCGTTTGCTGAAAGTAATTAATCCATCACTGGCGCCACAGGAGATCCAAAGTAGTTTTATTTGCTGTTTTGCTGCCACAGGGTCCGGCACCAGTTCCTCCGGCAGTTTGGTATTGGGGGCAGACGAAAAACCTCCAATCCAGGCAAATTTATCCAGGTTGCCCAGACCAAAATTCAGGGACTGTCCACCGCCCATGGACAATCCCGCAATGGCGCGGTGATCTTTGTCGGTGTAAACAGAATAATGCTTTTGTATATAGGGAATAAGATCGTTCAACAGATCTTTTTCAAACGTAGCGAATGCCTGCACTTTGTCCGGTGCCATTACATTACCCGTGGCCCGATCGTCTTTCATGGCCCTGCCGTTAGGCATCACAACGATCATTGGTTCGATTTTTCCTTTGGCATACAGGTTATCCAGGATGACCTGTGGCGTGCCGCCTCTTAACCATTCATTTTCGTCGCCGCCAATACCATGGAGCAGGTATAACACCGGGTATTTGTGCTGTGGGGAAAATCCCGGCGGCGTATATATCAGTGCGCTACGCACGTTGCCCACCGTTGCAGAGGGATAGCTGATGGTATCTATCCTGCCATGTGCTATAGCTGTTTGCAGTGAGTCAAAACCAGGTGGCGCGTGTTCTACAACGTGTTGCGCAAAAGCCGGTATGGTAACCAATAGAAAAATGATAATATTAATTGCTTTCTTTTTCATAACGTATATCTTTTTTGTTAGGTCTTTTGTGAAATTGCTGCTTGTTTTCTAACCAGGCGTATATAATAAATGGCGCTGGTTTGCCCTTGTGGCGGGGCCTGAAATTTTACCCTGATGTGGTCTTTATCCTTTATCAATGTGTCGGGGATAGTGTAGTTGATGTTAAAGAAACCGGATTTATTCCAGCGACCTGTATTTTCTTCCGTTGTGAGTTTTTCTCCGTCGATATAGATATCAAATTTCCGGTTGCCCCACTCAGCTCCCTGGTAGCGTACCATTAACTCAATATTGGTTTCCCCATTGGTGGCCATGTTGTAACTAAAGTATCCTCCATCAGTAGCATCTCTCCAAAATTCGTTGGAAGAAGATCCGGTGCGGGATTGATCGCTTTGGATGTTGTGATCGGCCTCGGGCTGCTGTTCACCGGGTGCCACAAAATCTATTGTTCGGTGTTGCAATGCCAGCCTTTCTTTCTCAGTGGCAGCCAGTGAATCGAGGTAAGGTTGGTATTGCGTCCCCTTCAATGTCATCCAGTACACCATATACCTGGCATCATGAATTTGATAGAACGGCTCTAACACCAACTTCGCCGGGTTGATCATTTTCAATGCCGGGAAGGTAAAAGTCAGGGGTTTGTCTTTCACAGGTACGAGACTATCGACCATGGCAGACAGGTTGTCTTCAACAATAACAGGCGCCTTATCGACCGGTAACTTTTCGCCGCCGGCAATATGCCCCCAGCGGCTATCATTGGCAACAAGGCCGGTCAGGTTTTCAGTACCTGTTTTCGCCGCCAGCAACACCGGGCCATGCATAATCGCTACATAAGCAGGTACATTGGGCAAGTGCGCTATACTGTTATGCATAGGCAACTGGATGTCTACCACGTCATTCTTTTTCCAGGTTCTTTTTAGGGAAATGTAGGAAGAAGGACTGACTGTATATTCAACCGGCCTGCCATTCACGCTAATCTTCAATGCGCCTTCTTTTACCCACGCGGGGTAGCGCACCATCAATACAAACAGTGAAGTACCTTTGGTTATTGTCAACCTGGTTTTTTCCGTATAAGGAAATTGTGTTTCCTGCCTGATGGCGATGCCTTTTGCTTTCCAGTTAAGTTCTGATGCTATAAAGAGATTGAGCGACAGCGAATCATTTCTATGCGTATAAATCAGCCTGTTGTATTGACCATGGTTTTCCATACCGGTGCCTACACAACACCACATGGCCTCATTGGGAGCAGAATACACTCTGTAGTGGCGGGGGCGCAACGGGGTAAAATATACATAACCGCCGTGAACAGGATGCTGCGTAGATAATATATGATTGTACAATGTCCTTTCGTAGTAGTCGATATATCTTGCCAGCGGGTTGGCTCTAAAAAGATCTTCTGTCAGCTTCAGCATATTATTGGAGTTGCACGATTCCGGTCCTTCCACATCATTGATAAAATCCATGCAGGCGGCAGTACCGGGAAAGAACTCCCTCCGGCTGTTTCCACCGAAAGCCACGCTCCGGTTGGTGGTAACGGTTTCCCAAAAAAAGCTGCCCGCTCTGCAGTATTGCGGGTCGTGAGAAAGTTCACCTATTCTTTCAAAACCAATAGCTTTTGGTACCTGCGTATTGGCGTGTTTATTATCAAGGTTATCACTTCCCGCAGACATAGGCTGTAGTAGCATGTTATGCGAGAACTTCCGGGCTGCATCGAGGTATTTATGCTCACCGGTGATCTGATAAGCATCTGCAAAAATCTCATTCATCCCGCCATGTTCCGTATCCAGCATGGATTGCAGCTGACTGTCGGTTAATGCGGCTACAATATTTACGCCCCAATCGCAAAACTGCAGGAATAGTGCTTTAGCCTGCTGATTGCCGGTGTACAACCAGGCATCCCGCAGCCCGGCGTACATTTTATGCACATTGTACCAGGGCACCCAGGCAGCATGATAAGCCGTAAAATCCCCCGCCTTTAATGATGACCACACCATTTTACTATTGGGTACGCCTCCTGCGTATCCCATCCCCCATTCTGGATTATTGGCAGCATTGGCGTCAACGCAAGATTGCAGCTCTTTCAGCATGTACTCCATTCTTTTGTTGCATTCGGTATTATGCGTGGAAGCAACATTGATGGCCAGAGCCGATAAATAGTGGCCACCGATATGCCCGCTTAATCCATCCCAGTTGGAATACCCTTTTGCTTTTTCCGGCAACCCCGCTTCTTTACGGTAGGGAGCCAACAAACGGTCCACATCGTATTTAAGCAGGGTTTGAATATTGAGATCCCCGGCATGTTTAAAAGGGCCATCCTGCAATTTTACATCTGCCAGCGGAAATGTATTGTTGTACAGGCTGTCCTGAGCACGGAGCTGATGAGTCATCAAAAAAACACACAGCATCAGGCCGGGCAAACCCTGCGCTATTTTCATATAGGATACTTTTAAAGAAAGATAGAAAAATTTATTATCCTTTTTTAAATTAATTGTCACTTAAACAATTAAAAACAACAGCTATTTTTTTGTTCTCAGCAACCGGATACTATAGAGAGATATGTTCCGTGAAGCACCTGCCGGAAACCGGACAAAGAGATCGTGCTGACCAGACACCGGGGTACTTTCCTGATCCAGCCATTGAACATTGACGGTTCGCTTGCCGGGTTTTATGGGTACTGCTGCGAGGGGGGCGCTGGCCGACAGGTGATCTATCCGTAGCTCCAGTTGCCCACTGCGGCTGGCGCCAGCCACTATTTCCACCCCTTTCGCTTCGCCGGGCGTACCGAAATCCACTCCCGATATCATCAGCCAGCCACCGTGATCGGAATCATTGGTGACTATTCCGTTTTCTCCTGCCTGCATTTTGCTGATGCCGAAGTAATTGCTGCTACTCACTGCAGGCAATTCAGAGAACCCGTCTTTACAAACAAAAAAATCGAAATCAACATTTCCCTTCTCTGCAAACAGGCCTACACTGGTACCTACCCAGCTGTTGAAATCCGGTTGGGCTTTATCGACAGGTACTGCACTCACCGGTGCTCCCACCTGTTGCCAATTTTTGCCGTCCCCACTGAAGAAGCCTGTCAGCCAATGTTCCCGCCTTTCCATTTTAAGCCAGACATTTTTTCCTTGATGATAGGGCAGCTCTCTCAAAACTGTGTCCAATTGAAATACAATGCGCGGCTGATTACCGGAAGCATAGTAAAGACGGGCAAACACCGTTTGTTTTCCATTGGTCAGGTAAATACCACCTAGTGCGGAGGACCTGCCAGCGCCCGGATCTACCCGGGTAACTGCCGAATAATAATGATCCGTTTCTTTCTGCACCAGGTGTGTGCGTCCACTATCCGGAGATAAACGAATCCACCCTTTTCGTTGCGTCAATGAATAATTTGCAGCAGCAGGTCGGGTTAAAAAATGCCACCACATCCCCAGGCTATCGCTCTCAAAATGATCCGTATGAACACTGCGCCAGGGCGCGTTGTCATTATCCAGCGCAGGCTTTACCACAGGTCCGCTCACCGGCGCCACTCCCCAGGGACGGTCGCCCTCCCATATTACCTGGTAAAGCGAAGTTTGTCTGCCCATGCCAGACCAATCATCATCGCCACGCTTTTCATAACTCTGCCCGATGGTCCACCAGGTACCATCCGCCAACTGAATAGGTGCGGCAATATGATTGGGACGTGGAAACGTATTGTGTGGATCCGTAATGGGCTTGAAAAAATCACCCAGTCGTTCCCACCTGGTGGAATCGGCAGTGAGTGCCGTTGTTCGCAATACATACTGGCCACCGGATACATCTCCCGCAGGGAAATAATAATAGTACCCATTGCGCTTGCACATCACAGGGCCTTCCGCCCAGCTATATTGCAGACTGGCATTGATCCAATCCAGGTTGATCACCGAGTCGGTGAGCTGTCCATCTTGTCCCAGTGCCTGCAGGCGATTCACCTTCTGCCCATTTTTAATCACCATGTAAGGTTTGCCATCATCGTCTACAAAAATGGAATTATCATAGCCGAGCGACCCGGTATGATCATTTTCCTTTACCCGCACCGGGGCTGACCATGGGCCTGCCGGCGAGGAGGCTGTGGAAAACCATTGTCCACCGGAAGAAAAATAGATCCGGTAAGCACCATAAAAATAAGTGATGGCTCCCTGCCAAACACCGCTGCCAGGGCGATCCGCTACCATACCTGCATTTGCCGGCAGGAGCACACGACCAATTACTTTCCAATGTACCAGGTCTGTGGAATGATAAATAGGGAGATATGGATTGAAATGAAAAGAGGAACCACAATGATAGAAGTCATTCCCTACTTTCAGCAATGTTGGATCAGGATGATCACCGGGCAAAACCGGGTTCACATAAGTATTTACGGTGGAATAAAAATACGCTGCGGGTGTTTCGGCTCCCCCTGGCAGATTAGGCTGCCGCGTAGGACCACTTTGTTGGGCAAACCCGTTTTGTATCGTCAGACTTACACATACAAAGACAAAAAAAGTTGATCTTAAAAACATTTGGCAAACGAATTTTTTATGACGGCAAGATAATCCTGTACCCCCTCAGCCGGATGCCACAAATGTTGAAATGAAGGATAAAAATGTTTTGTCAGGGAATTCACAGAACAAAAAAACTCCGCCGGCATTTCACCGGCGGAGTTGACCACAAACATTACAGGAATGTTCTACAAATAATTATTGATAATATTTTCCAGGTACTCCTGTCTCCCGCTGGTCACCGCTGGTTCTCCATTGGCAACGGCAAATGTACGCAGGCTCTCAAGGGTAGCCTGTCCTGCTTCAAAAGTTTTTGCCGCCTCCGTCTCGAAAGATGCGTACCGCTCCTGGCGAATGTTCCTGTAAGCACTTTTCTCCAGGATGACATCCGCTGTAATGAGAGCGCGTGCAAAGCTATCTACCCCACCAATGTGTGCGTAGAAAAGATCAGCCGGGTCGGTGGAGTTTCTCCTGATCTTTGCATCGAAATTAATGCCCCCTCCTTTAAATCCGCCGCCTTCGAGGATGATCAACATGGCTTCGGTGAGTTCGTTGAGATTGGTAGGGAATTGGTCGGTATCCCAGCCATTCTGGTAGTCGCCTCTGTTGGCATCAATGCTTCCAAGCAAACCGGCATCTATAGCTACCTGTAATTCGTGCTGGAAAGTATGTCCCGCTAATGTGGCGTGGTTCACTTCCAGGTTGAGTTTGAAATCCTCCAGCAAATCATACTGGCGAAGGAAGCCGATCACTGTTTCCGCATCGTAATCATATTGGTGTTTGGTAGGCTCACATGGTTTGGGTTCGATAAAGAAAGTACCAGTGAACCCATTCTTGCGGGCATAATCTCTTGATGCCTGCAGGAACCTGGCCAGGTGTTCCTTTTCCCGCTTCATATTGGTGTTCAGAAGGCTCATATACCCTTCCCGGCCACCCCAGAACACATAATTCTCGCCGCCAAGTGCAATCGTAGCATCAAGGGCTGCTTTCACCTGTGCTGCTGCATGGGTAAGCACGTGAAAATCCGGGTTAGTGGCCGCTCCATTCATATAACGGCGATGACTGAACAGGTTGGCAGTACCCCACAATAACTTAACACCGCTTTCCTCCTGCTTTTGTTTCAGATACTGCGTCAATGTTTGCAGACGCTTTTCATTGTCCTCAATGTTATTCGTATAATCAACCACGTCCACATCGTGGAAGCAATAATAAGGCAGGTTAAGTTTGGTAATCATTTCAAAAGCAGCATCTGCTTTATCTTTTGCCCGCTCAATCGGGTCAGCGTTTTGGTCCCATTCAAACAGATGGGTGGCCTCACCAAAGGGATCAGCACCGGTTCCATTGAAAGAGTGCCAGTAAGCAACAGCAAAACGTAACCACTCTTTCATGGTTTTGCCGGCTATTTTTTTGTTTTCATCATACCAGCGGTAGGCCAGAGGATTATCAGTACGTGGACCTTCAAACTGAATAGCAGAAATACCGCTAAAAAATTCTTTCTTTCCTGTAACT
The DNA here is from genome assembly GCF_056394125.1 of Chitinophaga sp. 10T418. Classification (NCBI taxonomy): domain Bacteria; kingdom Pseudomonadati; phylum Bacteroidota; class Chitinophagia; order Chitinophagales; family Chitinophagaceae; genus Chitinophaga; species Chitinophaga sp. 10T418. The sequence goes on along the minus strand of NZ_JBFTHG010000018.1, from coordinate 6,267 downwards.
ATTTTCATATTCGTGTTTTATTAAGCAAATATTGCCTGAATTTAAAAAGTTAACAACCGCTATTTTTGAAAGAAAATATGCTATCTTATCAATAATTATTTATGTTTATCAATTAATATGATAAAATAGGGTATATATCGGGAGTATGAAAACAATTCTTCAAAAAATAGCCAATGATATCAGCCAGAGCTTTGCCTGCCGGATATATCAAACGCCACAATTTGAAACCAACTGGCATAAGCATGTTGAGTATGAACTAATCCTTATACTTAAAGGACATGGCACCGCTATGATAGGCGATTATGTATGTGATTATTCCCCCAACGATGTGTTCTTCATCGCCGGTAACCTCCCGCATTGGTTTAGGAAAAATCATCCTAAAATGATAGGATCGGCCATGGTCATACATTTTACCAACGACTGCTGGGGCGAGGGATTGCTGCAAATGACAGAAATGAAAGCGATACAATCCCTGTTGCAAAAAAACAACGGCCTACAATTGGAGAAAACCCTGAAGAAGGAAATAACAGCGTGCATGCAGCTGATATACCGTAAAAAAGGGTTTGATAAGCTCATGCTGTTGTTGCAGTGCCTGTACAAAATAGGGCAATCCAGGCAATCAAAAATACTGACAGAAGATTTCACCGATACCGGCAATGTGGCAAATCCTATCATCGAAAAAATTATCGATTTCTCTTTTAAACACTACCAGGATAAAGTCACACTCGGGCAGGTGGCCACCATTGCTAATATGAGCATCCCTAACTTTTGCCGTTTCTTCAAGAAGAATATCAAGAAAACGTATTTCGATTTCCTGAGGGATCTGCGGATCAGTCATGCGTGTAAACTCCTTACTGCCAGCACTCAACCAATAATGGATATCTGCTATGAAAGTGGCTATAAAAGCTGGGCACATTTCAGCAAACAATTCAAGGAAGTAAAGCAGCAAACACCGAGTCAATACCGTAAAATGTATTTACCTTAAAACGATTAACTGTCATTCTATTTTTGGGGCATATTACAAAAGCATTGATTGACCGTGTTAAGCAAAGTGGATTTAATGCAACGCCGGTGATCGCGAGGCAAAATGCTATACACAAATCCTTTCCATGAATATACAAAAAAAGGATTCATGTGTAGAATAGGATCTGAACACCTGTTCTTAAACTGGAGTCAAATAAGTCAAAAACCAATATGGCAACAGCTTTTCCATATTAAAAACAGCAACAGGTCCATCTATTCATATCGAAAATCTGCTCCAAAGATTTTTATCTTCTTAATTCACTTTACCTTATAATTTACTTTCTTAAATCCATAGTCAATAACTGCGGACCGGGCCATGATCAAATCGGTGCCGATTTGTATATTTTGACTGGAAAAATTTACGGTAACTCTTATCTGATTGCCAAATACAGTTTGTTGTACCTGACGATCAGTAGAAAGGACATTATAAGCAGTCATGGACAAGGTTACAGCTTTTTCATGCAATGGACTCCATACTTTTATATGACTTATGATCTGTTCTTTGTTGAGCTTCCATTCAGTCTGATCAATATGATATAGAGGTGGCGTATTGTACAAAAGTTCCGACAGCATCCGTGTTCCTACTTCATCCTTTAATTTAAGAGAGCCATTTTCCCAATGCGCTGTAGTTATGACTGCATCATTATAGACAAGACGGAACAACGGAAGTGAATAGGTGGGATCAACATATATTTTTTCATAGAGTTCTTTTATTGGTATGACCTTAGTGTATATAGAAGGGATAGTACCGGCTTGCCCCCAGTAGCTTCCAACATAGTACGGGCTGCTTTTATTTTGCCTTAGATCTGGGTCCCCCCAATATAAAACAGGCATTTCCAACCCCTGCGCGAACGCCAGTGATTTAGCCGTAAAGTCATTTCCACCTTCAGAACCGACTACCATTGCAACATCATTACCGATGTATTCCATCCTATGAAGACGGGCTTTAAAGTCCTCCTCTTTTGTGGTGATATGATCAGGCGAATAATCATCAAATACTTCACCCGTGGCATCACAATCCACAAACCATGTATTGTATGGAATACCACCGCTCAGAATAGCTGCTACTCGCTGTTTTACAGAAGGGAATGCCAGTGTAGGATTCAATTGCCTCCCAACCCCTATAAAACCACTTATTTTTTTTCCGGAAGCATTGGTCACAGAAGCATTATCATATAGAGACGAATCCGGAAACCAACATGTGCGCCACTCTCTGTCCTCTTTTGGATGAATGGAATGATAGCTGTCGTATGGACCGATAAGATAACCTAATTTATTAGCTTCTTCAACCAGCAGCGGGTTCTTTAATCCATCTGCCCAATCAGAGAAACCTATCCACGCCTTCTTTATTCCTGAATGGTACATATCAGCAAGGAGGTTAATACTCTCTCTCCCCCATTCACTGGGATTGTCAATAATATCCGCCAGCCCTATTTTTAATAATCGTTTATTTCGGGCATACAATTGCTGTTCGCCCAGCGAGTTTGTGGATGTAATATCCGGGAGACTTCCAAATACATCCCGATTATACAATTCTTTCGATCGGAGGGCTTTATTTAATGCGTCAAGGATGATTCTTTTCTGATAACTATTAATTGTAGTTTGTTTTTTGCATTCTCCCCATACCTGGCTAAGTGCATTTGCGACATCGCTCTCTTCATTATCTTTTAACGATTGTATAAGCCATGAAAAGAATTTCTCTTTCGCAGACCAGGAGGCCTGAAGCTGTTTCCAATGGATATTTTTTTCTGAAATGAGTCCGTGTGGCCAAAAATAGATATGCGGCGCGCCATATAATTTACGGACATTGGGGTTATTAGCTGCTTTTTCTTCGAGTGTTTCAAATCGGCCTTTTTCCCGAACATAATTTTTATATACGGCACTTACTGCTAAAGGGTCGGCTGATGTAACATAAATTCTGAAGCCGTATGTTTTGTCTTTATTGATGGAAGTAAACTGATGAGAGAACGAAAAACTAATGTCCGGGTTTGTATCAAAATGTAAGTCACTATTGAAGATATTTTTCAGTACGTACACAATAGAATATTTAGCTTTGTTTAAAGCAAAAAATCCCATTGAAAAACTTCCCGGAAAATCTAATGTTTGATGCGTTAAAAATAACTTCCAATAGTTATCCTTTGCTGGAATATATTTCCCTTCCCATAAAGGCAGCATATAACTTTCGGCATTGACATGCGGCCATACAAATTTACTTGCGCCTTCTGACTGAATATTAATATCCAGATAATTTTCTTTTTTTACAATGCTTACCGAAACAAGAAGATCGGGATACTGCCATGATACCAAATCAGACTCTTTTTTAAAATTGGCAACCCGCATTTGCGACAGAGAATTCCCTGCCTTCTCCTGTATTCCCTTATAATAAATATTCAACTCAAAGGTTTCAGGAATTACATCGAACGTAAAATCGGCAGGCGTACTTTGATTAATAGCAGAGGAGTCAATCTGTTGAAATGCAAGGAGTGGCTCGCAAGATAAAATACAGACCAGAAGATTAGCACTGATTACGACCCATTTAATTAAAGCCCATACTCGTACTTGCTTCATCTTACTTATTTTATAAAGGATCATGATTGATTTTTAAGTATCTACGATTCCAATCTATAGCATTCATCTCCAAAAACGTAATTTACGTATTGATAGGTCAATCCAAATAAAACTAATTAAATAGGAACGGCGCAATCGCACTTTGATAGACTAACAAATAGACCCAAAACAAAAAACCTGCGCCTCTGCAGGTTTTTTGTTTCTTCAGTGATCTCCCTGGGAGTATCACGTATGTTCATAGTGTGTTGTAGAACCTGTGTTTGGTAGTGGTGCGCGTTTATTACAAACCATTATGCGAACCTGATTATGCGTAACCGTTATAGTCAGGAGTAATGATGAGCGAACATAAAGAAATTCATTTCATAAACTAAACGATTAATGCACTTTTAGCCATTGGCCAAATTCATACCCTAATACACCGATTTTAATTGTAATCGCTACTACCACGAGTAAGCAAGCGATTACTTTAACAGCTGACATACCCTTAATATTAGTAAATATTGAATTATTCATTTCTTCCGATTTTAGAATGTTATGAATATAAGCGCAAAGTGAAAATAATGTATATAATTCATATTTCCAACGTGAGAATTATTTAAGTGTCAAAACGACAATTTTATCTTTCAATAGTAAACTGTAGCAGCAGCTAGTTTAAGTAAAACCAAAATATCCCAACCTATCATGTTACGCATTCAAAAGATCACGGCTCTGGTCTGTCTGTATTTTCTTCCTCAGCAACATCTCTCAGTTCCATCAGGCTTTGCAAATCCCAAAATACTATCCACTTATTCTTTTTCGAAAGCGTTCATCATTATCAAATGTAGGGTATTCGACATTTTCAATCCCGTCATTTAATTTACCAGACATCGTGTGTCTGAGGCAGCAGGCTAAGGCTGCAACTAATTTTTCTTCGAGTTCGTTCCCTGATCAGTGATGCATTGCAGAGAGAAAGGTTGCACTAAATTTAAGTACTGCTGGCGTAACCTTTTGTGTCACCATTCACCTTCGTTTTGAATGATAAACGGATCAAGTTGAAAAGTTGGGGAATATCTTTTTTAATATTTTCTAATATGCCCATACAGTCGCGTTTGTCATTCTCAAAATCCCACTATACTAGCTTTGAATATTATACAATACGCCATACACTCCCTTTAGCGAATCGTCAATTTGTCCCGAAAACAGATTCCCCGGATTATCTTATATTTATAGTAATCAAAATAATCTCCCATGGCAAAACAAATGTCTATCATTTCTTTTACGGGAAAACTCGGCAATCTCATTGGGTATAAGCGCAATGGCAACTACTTCCTGCGCTCCATGCCCGAAAGCGTACGGCAAACCACTGCTACCCGCCGCGCATCCCGGCGCTTCGGTATCGCCAGCAGGAAAGGTGCTTTTATCCGTCATGCTTTCTATCCCCACCTGGACATCCATTGTGATGGCGGCCACATCAATCGGCTCAATAAACTACTCATTGCTGCCGGCGATCATCACGCCGCCATCACGGGCTTCCGCTTCAATCAGCATACCGGAGTAGATCGTTTTTTCCAGGTGGCTCCCCGGCTTTTTAGTAACGGAATATTGAATATTCCCGCACAAACCATCGCCGGGAATCAAGGTATTACTGCCCTGGAAGTAAAAGTGATCGCCACACGTATTGATTTTAAATCAGGCCAGGTGGCGGGTAGCGAAACGGTGACGCTAATGATAGCCCCCGATACCACTTTCCAGGAAACAAATGTTTCACTCGATGTACCCGGGGAAGGTTCGCTGGTAGTAGTTTTCCAGGTAAGAGCGATGTACAAAGACGGCCCGTCCGCCAACAGACAATATGTGGCCGCTGATATTATTGCGGTAGCAGCACCACAGGTACCCAAATATGCTCATACACGTACTTACCCCAAGCGGAAGATATTGCTTCCCAAACTTAGCTATACACACGCATATCCAGCTGTTATTCAACTGGAATAAAGTGATCTTGCCCCCGGAGATATTTTGATCAATAAACTTTCTATACCTACATCCTTTCAATAGTATATCTCTTTCCTTAACTACAGCCTGATAGGGAAGCTGCGCTGCTATGGCCGGTTCTGAGCTACATCCGTCTTCTGATGCAATTTCATCGGGGCTATACATCCGGACCTCATCCCCGCATCAAGTCCACCTCTCCTGCACTGCTTCTATAGATACATAGCGGGTGCTAAGCATAGGCTAAGTAATGTTAACTGTAATGAAGGGTGTTCTTAATGCACTATAAACGCTATACTTAAAATTTACACTATCCCCAAGTTTTCAACTTGATCCCAGAATTGTAATGACTTGAATATTTCCTGATACAATGAAGGACACTTTCTCTTTATGAGAATCGGAATTCAACTACTCAAATACGATAACTGTAAACGTATGTTAATCTTAGTAAAGGAAAGTAAAAAAAAGAGATTGAAGGGGGAACTTGACTAATCATTTGACTAAATGAATAAAACCTGCGCTGGGCAAAGGTTTTATTCTTGTTGTGATCCCGCTGGGAGGTAGTATTACATAAAGTGTGTCACGGTGATTAAAGATTAAGTTTCAAACGTTCGCTAAATATAATTGATAATTGCGCCAATGTCTGATTCCAGTTGTGTACAGGCTTGTTCCACTTGGCACATATATTTTCCTGGACAAGGAATAAGA
>NZ_JBFTHG010000017.1:0-140769 GCF_056394125.1 Chitinophaga sp. 10T418 | reverse complement strand
ATCAATCGGTGATCTTATTAATTATGTTTAGCTGTACATTACCTGTTTGAACCTAAGCATCACTACTTAGATTCGTGCTGTTGTTTCCAATCTTTCAAAGAACTTTGATCATTTGCATGATCGTAGAATGATGTGTGAGATCCGATCTCTGTGGCTCTTTAGCCGTACATCTTATTTCAATTTTCTTCGCAACTTTCGCTCTCCGTTTGTTGCCCCGTTGTTGTTGGGGTTGCAAAGGTAATAAACTTTTCATTTCTACCAAATCTTTTTCAAGATTTTTTAAAATTTTATTTTTTCGTCGTTACTGATCGCAGAAGCGCTGCCACCAGGTATTAGCGGCTATACAGCAACTAGAAAAAATGAGTAGAAATTCATTGTCGTGAAGAGCTTTTGTGTGCGTGCTTTCTATCAAAGCGGAGCGCAAAGGTAGGCGGATTTTTTACACTTCCAACTTTTTTGCAGGACTATTTTATAAAAATCTCTGTAACTCTTTGTCATAAAGGGTTACAGAGATCAAAAATTATTGGCGATCAAAGCTTATTGGCTGCAAAAGCCCTTCCGGATATCTCACTTTCATCAAAAACAAGCCCTGCGGAGGTACGGCAAAGTCAGCATTTGTACAATCCAGACTCTCTATTGCTGCCCTGAACTGATCCATAGAAAGCTTACCCCGCCCCACTCTCAGCATCGTTCCTACCAGCCCACGCACCATTCCCCGCAGGAAACGGTTGGCAGTAACGTTATAGACTATACGCTCTCCATCAACTGTCCAGTAAGATTCCTCGATCTTACATATATATGTCTTCACTTGTGTATTACGCTTAGAGAAAGTAGTGAAATCACTATAGCCTTTAATCACTTCCGCTGCTTCCTGCAATGCAGCGATATCCATCTTATAAGGGAAGAAGTATCCCCGGTCCTTTAGAAAAGGGTCTTTACGCGTATATAAGGTATACTCGTAAGAACGGCCCAGGGCAGCGAAGCGACTATTGGCGTCCGGAGGCACATTATATATACCTCTCAGCACCACATCATCCGGCAGGATGGCGTTGATCTTATATAGGAACTGCGGATGCAGTGGCAATGCGGTATCAAAGTGAAGGAAGTTTTGTTGGGCATTTACACCAGCATCCGTTCTGCTGGAACCTGTGCTAACAATGGTATCTCTCAGTAACATACTCAATGCCCTGTCTATTTCCGCCTGCACGGTATGTGCATTTTCCTGCACCTGGAACCCGCTGTACTGCGCTCCCTTATATCCCACTTCTATAAAATACCTGTTCATATGGGGGCGAAAATAAAGAATTACGAATTACCGATAATGAATTACGGAGTTGCGAACAGACGACCCGGGGTACATCTGCCTACAACTCCGTAATTAATAAGGTGATAAATATTATTTATGCAGCATCGCTTTGAACCTGCCCCTGTAGTAATCATCGATTAACAGGTTTTCCAGGGAGCCATACTTCTCTGTATCATATGTTTTAGAATAACCAGCATCCAGTAAGCGATAACGGGTATCATCTGCTGTCAGCAACTGCACCAGGGTTTTCATCTGTGCCGTTTCCAGGCAGTAGTTGCGTGTTTGTTTACGGAATACATCTATCATACCATCATCACTTCGGGCAGCTACAAATTTGCGTAACATCTTACGGAAAGTAGCTTCATCCATGATATTCGTACAATCTGTATTGACCAAACGGGCATCAGTTGTCTTCTTTTTTGCTACTGGCGCATCTGGTACCACTTCAGCAGCTATTGGTGCTCCTACAGGCGCACCTGCGGCATCCACCGCGGCTTCTTCTTCACTATGTTTCTTTTTCTTCTTACTCTTTACCGGCTCTTCATCTGTTACCGGACGGGTAGCCGCCACACCGTAACCACTGGAGTCCGTGATGATATTAGCCGGATGTTCTGTATCATCAAAAAGTTTACTGCGTTTTTTCTTTTTGCGGACAGGTGCTTCTTCTGTAGTGGCTACTGGTACTTCTACCACTACTGGTGGAGCGGCCACTGTTTCTGCGGTAGCACCTGTAGCTGCCGGCTGAGATTTATCATCCTGGAACTCAATAAAATCGGGATCCCCTTCTTTGGCCTTATGTTTCTTTTGTTTCTTTGTTGGTTCTTCAACCGGAGCTGCTTTGGCTACTTCTTCTGCTGCTGCCTCGCTGGCGGCTGTTTTACCTTCTTCTGCCAGTACATCAGTAAGAATTGCCTTCTCTTCATCGGTGAGCGGCTCTCTTTCGTTTTTATGTTTTTTACCCTTGGGCTTCTTTACCTCTCCTTCAGTGGCTACCGGCGCATCTGCAGGTGCAGCGACTGGCTTCACTTCCGGTGCCGGCTCATTCCTGTCATCGCCGGTTACTACCACTTTATCTAATGCGGAAGAAAACGGATTCGCTGACTTGGCAGGGGGTGTTGACTTAGCGGGGCCTGTTACAATGGCCTTATCAGCAAAAGTTGTTTCAAGGTCCTTCTGCAGGTTTGCCATCATTTCCTTTTTAGCTGTATCCAGCACTGGCACCAATGTATCAGCCACCACAAGTGTTTCGGCTGCCGCTACTGCGGGCGTACCTGCATCTGACTTGATTTCCCGGAAAGTTTGCAGATTATATAAAGAATAACCCGCTTCCCCGGATTGCTTCAACAGGAAGCCCTGATCATTCCTGGCTATTTTCAGATAAAACTGCGCTTCGTGCGATTCATCCTTCGGAAAACCAACGGTAATAGGCACCGTACCGTTGTCCAGTTTGGGCAAAATGATATAACCCCGCTCTGTGGAACTCAGCACTTTGCCATTATGCTTTACATAAAATGGTTGCCCTTTCTCGCTCTGAATATATACGTAATGATGCTGTTCCTGCGCCCAAAGTCGGCCGCAGAGTAACAAGCATGCCCAAACGAATATTACTGTCCTGTATTTGAGATGCATACTATAAATTGGTATAAAAACTATTCCTGTGCAAATATTATTCCAGCACGATCAGCACTTCACCTTTTTCAACGGCAGTGCGCTCTGCGACTTTAATTTCTTTAACGATGGCATCTGAAGAAGCTTTAAACACATTCTCCATCTTCATGGCTTCCAGGATCAGCACCGGATCGCCCTTGTGAATAGCCTGCCCCGGGGTTACCAGCACCTTCAGTACCAGTCCCGGCATAGGTGCCTTAATATCATTCACCTTCTTCGTCATGGCATCTTTAATCCCCATAGACGCCAGCAACTGGTCAATAGGTTCTTCTATAGCCACTTCAAACTGCTGCTGATTTACCTGTAGTACAACTGTTTTGGTATCCCTGTCGATCCGCAAAACCTGCGCCTGGTAGCTATTCCCATCCATTATGATGCTATAATCGCCGGTAGGCAATTTTGCGGCTGACCAATCTACTTCCTGGTTATCGCAGGTAAGCTTTGTGTCTGTATTCACGGCAAATGTAGATTTGCCATTCACTATTGCTTTGATCATAATACTGTTTTACTGGCCTATAAGCGTAACAAAAATAGCATTTTTAACCACTTACCTCATATTTGGCCCATTTGTTTAAATTTGACTCTTTTTAATATCGCAAGCCGATACATTTGTTTAAAACTGCCTTTTACATGAATCAACATCTGAAGCAATCCCTGATGGGAATGCTGATCGGAGGAATAGCCGGACTGGGAATGAGCACTCCCCTGATGGCCCAATCTGATAAAGCTGCCCAGGAAGACCCCGCATTAAAGATTTACCGCGCCGCTGCCACTAAAGTAAATGATCTGGTACATACCAAGCTGGACGTACGTTTCGATTATGCGAAAAGGTACCTTTATGGCAAAGCATGGATTACCCTGAAACCCCATTTCTATGCCACCGACTCCCTTACACTGGATGCAAAAGGCATGGATATTAAAGAAGTGTCCCTGGTAAAAGCCGGCAAAAATAACCCGCTCAAATACAGCTACAACAGCCTGCAGCTGCATATTGCACTGGACAAAAGCTACAAACCTTCCGAGTCATATATCATTTATATCAGTTATACCGCTAAGCCTGATGAGCTGAAAGCGAAAGGCAGCGCCGCTATTTCTGATGCCAAAGGATTATATTTTATCAATCCTGATGGAAAAGATCCCAACAAACCTACCCAGATATGGACACAGGGCGAAACAGAAAGTTCTTCCGCCTGGTTTCCTACTATCGATAAAACCAACCAGAAATGCACCGAGGAAATCAGCATGACGGTGGAAAAGAAATACGTAACCCTCTCCAATGGTAAGCTGGTAAGCCAGAAAAACAATGCTGACGGCACCCGTACAGATACCTGGAAGATGGATCTCCCCCACTCTCCTTACCTTTTCATGATGGCCGTAGGTGACTATGCTATTGTAAAAGATACCTGGCGCGGTAAAGAAGTGAGCTACTACGTAGAAAAGCCATACGAGAAATATGCAAGGAATATTTTCGGCAACACACCGGAAATGCTCACCTTCTACTCTAACATATTAGGCTACGAATACCCATGGGTGAAGTATTCCCAAATCTCCGGCCGCGACTATGTTTCCGGCGCGATGGAAAATACCACTGCCACACTTCATGGTGAATTCATACAGAAAACAGATCGTGAGCTCCTTGATAACAACAACTACAACGAAGGCGTAATTGCCCATGAACTGTTCCATCACTGGTTTGGCGACCTTGCCACTGCTGAGTCCTGGAGCAACCTTACCGTGAATGAATCTTTTGCAGACTACAGCGAATACCTGTGGCTGGAACATAAATATGGTAAAGACGCAGCAGATGAACATAGCCAGGAAGCTGCACAGTCTTATATGTCGATGGTACAATACTCCGGAGACAAAGACCTGGTACGCTTTCACTATCACGATAGAGAAGATATGTTTGATCAGATCACCTATCAGAAAGGTGGCCGCGTGTTGAACATGTTACGCAATGTAGTAGGTGATTCTGCCTTCTTCAAATCCCTGAACCTGTACCTGAAAACAAATGCCTTCAAGGCTACAGAAGCACACCAGCTGCGCCTCGCATTCGAAGAAGTAACTGGTCGTGATATGAACTGGTTCTTTAATGAATGGTATTTCGGTAAAGGCTTCCCACAACTGGATATCAGCTATAAGTACAATGACGCCGCTAAAACAGTGACCGTTATTTTACAGCAGATACAGAAAGAAGCTAAAGTATGGCAGATCCCTATGGCCATTGATGTATACACAGGTGGTAAGGCCGAAAGACATCAGATCTTCATGGAAAACCGGGTAGATTCATTTACTTTCTCTTATACTACCCGTCCTGATCTGGTGAACGTAGATGCAGATAAAGTAGTATTAGCCAAGATAGATGATCACCGTGCTTTCAGCACCTACGCTTATCAGTACGCACATGCTCCTAACTATATGGACCGTCGCATTGCCATCGAAGAGGCAGCAGACGCACAAGCCACTAACCCTGAAGCAGTGAAACTGTTGCAGCTGGCATTGAAAGATAAATACCATGGCTTAAGGACTTACACTATTGGCAAACTGAACATGGCTAACAATGCTGTAAAAGCCGCTGCCCTCCCCGTTTTGCTGGAACTGGCCAAACAGGACCCAAGTTCATTGGTACGCGCAGCTGCCTTACAACAACTGGGTGAACTGAAAGATGCCCAGTATAGCCCGCTGTTTGAAAACGCTACAAAAGACAAGTCTTATGGCGTAGAAGCAGCTGGCCTGGAAGGCTTAGCCTCCCTGGATCTGGATAAAGCTTATACGATTGCCAAACAAATGGAAGGCGATACGAAAGGTAAACTGGTAAATGCGATCGCAGGTGTATATGCCCGCAAAGGCAACGCTGCTGATGTTGGTTTTGTGGCGACCAAGTTTGACGAAACCAGCGGTCAGGACAAGCTCAATGCAGCTTTCGACTACCTTGGCTTCTTATCAAAAGTGAACAACACTACCGCGGTAACGAAAGGTGTGGATCAGGTTAAAGCGATGACCGCACAGTTCAGCAACTCTCAGGTAAGCACTTACATCAGTAACTGGATGCAGGAAATCAGCAAGAGTAAATCCCAGGAAGCAACGAGCGTTTCCGGCACTAACAGAGATGAACTGCTGAAACAATCAGACTATCTGCGTAAAGCTGCTGAAGAAATAAGAAAATCCATTAAAGAGTAGTCAGCGGATTTTTTCTTTTTCGGAAGATATAAAAGATAAAGAGGAAACAGCAGTGGCAATGTCCACTTCGGTTTCCTCTTTATCTTTTAGTACATATCATGAAAAGTGTCAGATGTCCACCTCAACTAAAGCGCTGATGGCAGGATCCCATCGCCAGGTGGTATCAGCAAGTTTTACTCCTCCCAGCCAACGATGTTCCAGGGAAACATAGTCCAGGTAATTTTCTTCTTCTTCCAATATTTCCCTACCGAGGCTGGTAATTTTCAGTATCTGTTCATGTTCCTCGATCACGCCGGCATTTACCATACGATGGATGAGGATATCCAGTTGAAAATTGCTGAAGCCATATATTTCCAGTTCGTCCCAGAAAAGCATATAGAGATCATACCAGCGATAGCTGCCCAGCGCCAGTCGTAGCAGGAAATAGTTTTCAATGGTACTGAGTCCGGTGTTTACATCCGGGAATCTTTTCAGATGAGCCGTGATCGCTGCCGGCAGGGATGTCAGATTTCCGGCAGATAGTTTACTGATAGTTTCCAGCACCTGTGGCGTACTAAGGCACCATGCATCCCATACATCCTCCGCCCATACCAGGTCATCGGGTTGCAGGCGAACACGCTGTTCAAATATTTTTGGTAAGTCTTCCGGTTGTGCGTGATGCGGCAGATTAATGATACTAATGGGGGGAAGTGTGGGAAGTTGGCTGGTGATGTAGTGCAGGATAAACAACATATTTACCTGGCAAAACAGGTCGTATTCAAACCAGAGGACGATTTCATCAGCAGAGGAGCCGGAGAGATCTAACTTCTCCAGCTCCTGTACTACATTGGTATAATAAGTTTGTCTGTCTATTCCGTATTGGAATTCGAGGTGTTTGGCGCGACTTTCAAAGAATTCAGTTAGATCTTTGGTATACTTTACTTTTCCTTCGCACATCATTTCTCTACATACTACAATTTCTCCCGGTACCTCGCTTTGCCTGAACAAGGTAAGGGTAGCATCTCCATTTAACACATGCACGTATGACATAAAATAGTTTTCACCTGTTACCAGCTACCGCTGGCGCCGCCGCCACCACCGGATCCTCCTCCGAAGCCGCCGAAGCCGCCCCCTCCGGAACCACCGCCGCCTGACCAGCCGCCTCCACCGCCGCTGCCAAAGCCTCCCATACCGCCTAATACCGGCCATATCCAACCCCCACGTCTGTTGTAGGTAGTTCCACCACCTCCTCCTCCGCCACCACCGCGGCTAATGAGAGAAGCGATAATCACTATCACCATTATGATAAGAAAAATGGCGCCGGGACTAATGCCTGGCTTACTTTTCCGTGGGTCGGCCTTGTACTCACCTGCTGCGGCTTTTATCACCGCATCCACTGCACCATCCAGTCCTTCGTAATAATGTCCTTCGCGGAAGTCGGGCTTAATAATGTTGTTGATGATATCGTTGGCAATGGCGTCGGGCACTACACCTTCCATACCATAACCGGTTTCTATCCTCAGCTTTCTGTCTTCAACTGAAACAAGAATTAGTATCCCATTGTTCTTGCCTTTTGTGCCAATCCCCCAATCACGTAATATTTTTAACGATACCTGGCTGATATCGTAGTCGCCGATTGATTTCAGTGTAACGACAGCTATCTGGGTGGAAGTAGAATCGTAGTAAGCCCGCACTTTTTGTTCCAGCGCATCATCTTCATTCTTCAACAATACACCGGCAAAGTCATTTACTAAAGTTGGAGGATTAGGCCGGGGCGGTATGTTCTGTGCTTTTGCCAGCAAGCCCGCCATCATTAATAATCCCGGTAAAAACCAGCGTAGTATCCTCATTGTTTCTAAGCTAAAATCGTTTAAAAAGAGTGGCCTTTATTTGCCGAAGACGATATCATCCGGTAGTTCATTCACATCGCTGCCGGCTTCGTGTGGAAAGAAAGTGCGGAGTGAGGCACCTATTTCCTCAATGCATGCTTCTATGCCTTCGATAATACGATTGTCCTGAAAATGATTGATCAGCATTCCGGCTTCTTTCACCCAGAAGTCATCGCCTACTTTCTCATGTATGCCCTGGTCGCCCAGGATGGCAAACTGCCGGTCTTTAATGGCCACATATACCAAAACACCATTACGCAATTTCGTTTTGCCCATTTCCAGCGATGCGAATGCTTCTTTAGCTCTGTCCATGGGGTTTACATAAGTGCAATGGCTTTCAACAAACAACCTGATTTCTCCGGAAGTAAGCCGCTCAGCTACCCGGATAGCCTGCACTAACCTGTTCTTCTCCGTTTCTGAAAAAATCTCTTTTCGTTTAAAAGGAAAAATGCGCATGCTTTATCTATTTTTTTGATTCCCGGTTTTTTGGTGCCGGGAAAGGATCGCAGAAAAAGTTGCCCTTCTCTGTGATCCCATCTCCACAACAAAAAACCGGAAATACTATTTTGGGTTGTTTAGAATTTTACCTGTGGCGCATTTTCAGCACCTGCAGTTGCTTCGAAATAACCTTTTGCTTTGAAGCCTGTGATACCGGCAATGATGTTATTAGGGAATGTACGCACGGAGCTGTTATAACCATTCACTGCTTCGTTGAAGTCGTTTCTGGCTACGTTGATCCTGTTCTCAGTACCTTCCAGTTGTGCCTGCAGGTTCTGGAAATTGGCATTTGCTTTCAGGTCCGGATAGTTCTCAGACACGGCAAGTAAACGGCCCAATGCCTGGCTCAGCTGACCTTGTGCTGCCTGGTATTGTTGAATTTTTTCAGGGCTCAGGTCATTCACATCTACCTTGATCTGAGTAGCGCTGGCACGTGCCTGGATTACTTTTTCGAGGGTTTCGGTTTCGAAGTTAGCCGCACCTTTCACGGTGGCAACCAGGTTAGGAATCAGGTCAGCGCGGCGTTGATAGCTACTCTGTACCACACCCCATTTATTTTTCACGTTTTCATCTTTAGTCACAAGTCCGTTGTATTTGCCACAACCAAACATGACTAATAATACGAGTACTACGATTGCAATAATTCCTGTTTTCATCTGAATTAAAATTTAAGTTTTAAGTGCCGACAATAGTGCAAAACCTATTCCTGTTTTGAGGCTTGCCGGCGTAAGTATTGTTTTCACCGGTGAACGCTATAAAAAAAGCGGTAAACGCACGCTTTTCATAACTACACGAAAATATGGAAACTAAGCCACTAAATAGCTATTGGATAAGGAAACGGCATTTTTTTAAAAAAGTTCATTCATCCTTGAAATATTCATCATAAAACAGTATGTTTATATGTACCTTTGCTACGTATAAAACGTTGAACGTTTTACTTAATGATTTAAGGTGAATGGGGCAGAATGGATAACAAAATCGATATCGAAGGTTTCATTGTTTCTAACTCATTTATTATCAATAACTTGGAACTAAGTCTGCTTAAATGAGTGCACAACACATCCATATACTCTATATTGATGATGAAATACACAACCTGAATGCCTTTAAGGCTTCGTTCAGAAGGCTGTACAATGTTGTTACGGCCACCTCTGCAGAAGAAGCGGAAAAGCTCCTGGCGGAACAGGAATTTCATATCATTATCTCGGATCAGCGTATGCCCAAAACAACCGGGATAGAGTTTTTCGAATCAATACTGGAAAGATACCCCGAGCCGATACGCATGCTGTTGACAGGTTATGCCGATATCAACGCTGTAGTAGACGCGATTAACAAAGGACAGGTATACAAGTATTTCTCCAAACCCTGGAACGAGGAAGAGCTGAAGCATAATATTGAAAAAGCTTATGAAGTGTATGCACTTCGCAAGGAAAATAAAGAACTGACCGCCAAACTGTTGGATGTAAACCAGAAGCTGGAATTCCTGGTAAGACAAAAGTTGATTTCCTGATCATTTATGAGTGAACAATGTATTGCGTATGTTCCTTACAGGAATATTCCTTTCCTTATGTGCCTGCCTTTACACGCGGCCGTTCATCAAAATCCCATCGTCTGCAATTTCTGAATGTTGATTTTCCTTTAACTTGCACCACATTGTGAACTTAATTTCCTGAATCATGCAAGTTTGGAAAGATTACCAGGCAGAGAATAAAGATCGTTTCCTGGATGAATTACTGGCGCTGTTACGCATTCCTTCTGTGAGTGCGGATTCCCGTCATAATGGAGATACCCAACAATGTGCAGAAGCTGTAAAGCTGCGCCTGCAGGAAGCCGGCGCCGACAAAGTAGAAGTGTGTCAGACTGCCGGTCACCCGATTGTATACGGAGAAAAGATGATAGACCCTTCCTTACCAACTGTATTGGTATACGGCCACTACGATGTACAACCCGCAGATCCACTGGAACTGTGGCATAGTGGCCCATTCGAACCGGTAATCAAAGACGGTAACATATATGCCCGTGGCAGCGCAGACGACAAAGGCCAGTTTTACATGCACGTAAAGGCTTTTGAAACGATGAACAAAACCAACACCATCCCCTGCAATATCAAGTTCATGATTGAGGGCGAAGAAGAAGTTGGTTCCGCTAACCTGGGCATCTTCCTGAAAGAAAATAAAGAACGCCTGAAAGCAGACGTGGTATTAATTTCAGATACGTCTATGATCAGCCTGGAAAACCCTTCTATAGACACCGGCCTGCGTGGCCTGGCTTATATGGAAGTAGAAGTAACCGGTCCTAACCGCGACCTGCACAGTGGTGTATATGGTGGCGCTGTGGCTAACCCGGCTACCATCCTCGCTAAAATGATTGCTTCCCTGCACGATGAAAACAACCACATCACCATCCCTGGCTTCTACGACAAAGTACAGGAACTGAGTGCAGCAGAAAGAGAAGCGCTGAATGCTGCTCCTTTTGATGAAGAAGAATACAAAGCAGATCTCGGCATAGCAGACGTTTGGGGCGAAAAAGGCTATAGCACCATCGAAAGAACCGGCATACGTCCTACCCTGGAAGTAAACGGTATCTGGGGTGGCTACACCGGCGAAGGCTCTAAAACAGTATTGCCTTCCAAAGCATTTGCCAAGATATCCATGCGCCTCGTTCCTAACCAGGACTGGCACGAAATATCTGACCTGTTCACCAAACACTTTGAAGCCATTGCGCCAAAGAGCGTGAAAGTGAAAGTCACCAAGCATCACGGCGGCAGCCCTTATGTAACACCGATCGACTCTGTTGCATTCAAGGCAGCTCACCAGGCCATCCTTACTACTTTTGGTAAAGATCCTATTCCTGTTCGCGGCGGTGGTAGCATTCCTATCGTAGCCCTGTTTGAAAAGGAACTGGGACTGAAAACAGTACTGATGGGCTTTGGCCTGGATAGCGACAACCTCCACTCTCCCAACGAGAAATATGGTTTAGCTAACTATTACAAAGGCATTGAAACCATTCCTTATTTCCACAAGTTCTTTGCGGAAATGAGCAAATAACAAAGAAGCCTTTAGCTATTAGCTTTTAGCAGTCAGACTAAAAGCTAATAGCTAAAGGCTAAAAGCTTTACTATGAGTAACAACGAAAAAGTACGCGTAGATAAATATCTCTGGTCTATCCGGGTGTTTAAAACCCGCAGCCAGGCTTCAGATGCCTGTGATGGCGGTAAAGTAAAAATGAACGGCAACTCCGTGAAAGCCGCTAAACCAGTATCTATAGGCGATAAATTTGAAATCAGAACAGAAGGCCGCAAATGGGTAATTGAAGTAACCGGCATATTGGCCAACAGGCAAGCCTATAGCGAAGCTATTAAATACTACATAGATAATACCCCGGAAGAAGACAAACTGGCCCCTGCTTTCGTGGCATCTGTATTCCAGACAGGTAAGCGTCAAAGTAAAATTGGCCGCCCTACCAAGAAAGACCGCAGAAATATAGAAGGCTTTATGGAAGGTGATGAAGAAGAATAATTGTTAACATGATATTTTATAAAAAGGTTCCTCTTCGTACTTCAGAGGCACCTTTTGTTTTTTAGAGCCGGTCTTTTAAATCCTGTTGTACCTCCCAGGCCAGGTCTTTTATCTTTTCCATTTCAGCAATGCTGAATGCTCTGTTGTTCCCTGCTTCACGCACTTTTTTGTAAAACGTACTTTCACTCCAGCCGCATTCCTGGCAAACTTTTTCGCGGAATTTAATGGCACTGCCGGCGAAGCCTTCGAAGAGTGAGCGGAGATGGTTCTGTGTGGAGGGTTTGGTTGTTTGCATGGTGTATATGGTTATGGTTAATCATAATTTCAATGTGATTCAAAGATAAGTATATTTCACTAATTAAGGGGGAATACCCCCTCTGTTTTTCTATTCATTTTGTTCATATTCGATTTGAGAATATGGATATCAATAAACAAGAAAAATTGGAAAGCTTTGGTCGGAAAGTCCGCACATTCCGCGAAGCAAAAGGATGGAGTCAGCGAGATATGGCTGCAAACTGTAATATTGATTCCGCAGATATAGGCCGAATTGAAAGAGGCCAGGTAGATATCAGATATACTACCATTCTTCAGTTAGCCGAAGTGCTGGAAGTGTCTCCTTGTAAGCTAATTGATTGTTAGACCTGGTCTAACTTCTCCTTAAAATTCATGGTAACCAATAAAGATTCGCTTTGTCTCAAAGCGTCAGGACATAGTGCGGTGAAAGAGTAGTAAGAGTGCGGTAAGAGTGTAGTAAAAGAGTAATCTAACAGTAGTAAGAGTGCGGTGGAACAGTAATAGAACTATAGTGGGAATGTAATAGATAGACGAGTCCTAAGTACCGGAGAAGTATACGAGAAGTATGCGAGAAGTAATAACAGTACCCTATTGAATGGAAAATCCCAACAAAACCAGCTACTTACCCCTCTATTACCGGGGATTCCCCCTTTTTTCTACAATTTCTCACTTTTGCGTAGTAATTTTGCCAACTCATTCTTAAACTAAGGATTTTCAATGCCTAAACAAAGCGACGTACTTACTGCCGATTTCCTGGTGAAAGTAGCAGAAGAATTTGGTACCCCGGTATATATATACCATGCAGAAAAGATTAAAACTCAGTACGAAAAGCTGCAAAAGGCCTTTCATAAGTCGGACACCCGCTTTTTCTACGCCTGTAAGGCATTGACCAATATCAACATCCTTAAGTATATCAATTCTATTGGCTGCGGACTGGATACGGTATCCATCCAGGAAGTACAACTGGGCCTGAAAGCCGGATTTGATCCTAAGAATATCATTTTTACCCCTAACTGTGTGGACCTGCAGGAAATTATTGCAGCCAAAGACCTGGGGGTAATCATCAATATAGACAACCTCTCCATCCTGGAGCAATTTGGTAACAAGTTCGGTGGCAGCTATCCCATCTGCATCCGTCTGAACCCGCATATCATGGCTGGTGGTAACTTTAAAATCTCCACCGGGCATATCGATAGTAAGTTTGGTATTTCCATCCACCAGATGCGTCATATTGAACGTATTATCAATTCTACCAAATTGAAAGTAACCGGCCTGCACATGCATACCGGCTCTGAAATCAAGGACGTAGATGTGTTTCTGCGTGGTGTAGAGGTGATGTTTGAAATGGTTCAGCATTTCCCTGACCTGGAGTCTATTGACCTGGGAAGTGGCTTTAAGGTAGCTTACCAACAGGGCGACCCGGAAACGGATATCGATCTGCTCGGTAAAAAACTGAGCGAGGCTTTCAACAACTTCGCTAAATCATATGTACGCCCGCTGCAGTTGTGGTTTGAACCAGGAAAGTTCCTGGTAAGCCAGAGTGGCTACTTTGTAGTAAAGGCGAATGTGATCAAACAAACAACTGCCAACGTATTTGTAGGTGTAAACTCAGGATTCAACCACCTGATCAGACCTATGTTTTACGAGGCTTTTCACTTAATACGCAATATTTCCAATCCAAAAGGTACGGAACGCATCTATACCGTAGTAGGTAATATCTGCGAAACAGACACCTTTGGATGGGACAGGAAAATAAATGAGGTACGAGAAGGTGACTACCTGGTGTTTTATAACGCCGGCGCCTATGGCTTTGAAATGTCTTCTAACTTTAACTCCCGCCTGAAACCAGCGGAAGTACTGGTAAAAGATGGTAAGCCACACCTGATCCGTAAACGTGATACGATAGACGATCTGCTTAGAAACCAGATTGAATTGCAATAATTTGCAGCCTGGGGGAATGCAGGTATTTGATTTTCAGGGAGATACTCCTGCTAACAATCACCTGCATTCCCCAATGCTGTCAATCATACAATATTTCCCCTACCTTTACGTCTACATTAGTACCCCCCACTGTAATCCTGCACACTGATTTTACTGTAAATTGTAATAAGATATTTATTACTGGCACACCAAAAACGATGGCCTTTGGTTATAATTATACGTAGATATGAAAGTTTTAACTGCACACCCAGGTATATTTAACGATGATAAAGTAATTGAGTCTAACATATCATTCGTTCCCTTCCTCAATTATTTAAAGGAGAAGGTGAAGAATGCCGAAGAAGTTCGCTCCTCCTTCTATAAACTGATCATTGACAAGTTTGAAAGCAACCCGGAAGTACTGCAACCTATCCCCCCGGATAGTGATCTCAGTAAATATAAAGACTACCTGGATCTGTTGATATCCGCCATTTTCCCGGTTACCACAGATTCCACTAAAGATATTTATGGCATCGGCGTCCCTTTTAAATTCGCCATCTTCTACTATTCCCATCTATTTAAACAACTCTTTACACAAAATGGCCAGGAGCTGAGTACCATCCCCGATGGTGTTTCCCTGACCCAGGTAAAGAAAGATAAGATGACCTGGCTCTATAAACTGATCCTGGAAAAAGTGTATCATTTTCCCATGACCTATAAAAACGAAATAATCCATACCGTGGAAACACCGGATGGAGGCAAGCGTTATGTGAAAGTGAACATAGACCCCCGGTTTGTAGACGTAAAAGTAAATGGAGATCTCCCCCCATTGGATTATGGACAGTTCTGCTCCAAACAGGTAACGGAAGAATCACTCCAGCAACTACTGCCTACCAGCATGTTTTCACTGGAAGGCTTTGTGATATGGACGGTGAAAGATGTGACTCAATCAGAAACCCTCAATAATATCAAAAGCCTGGTGATGAATATGCGCACCAGCAACGAGGTGGAAAGCTACCGCACCCTGGAAAAAATGATTCCTACTATATTAGGTATTCCAGATGTCACAGCCCACCTGGTTCCTTTCCCTAAAGTGAATGGAAAAAATGTACTGGAAGAACAATTTTCCAATACAGACCCCATTCTGGGCATAGGCAACAAAAAACAACAACAGCATTTTTTCTCGGCATTACTGGAGCACCTGGAGCTGCATCCTATTCCATTGATCATTCCGGATGTAAATGAAACAACCATTGCGCCGCATACATTTCTCAAATATTTGCCGATAAAGAATATTAAAAGCTTCCTGGTATTCCCGATCACACATAAAAAGGAGATACTGGGTGTGCTGGAACTGGCTTCCTCCACTCCTAACCGGTTATCTGCAGATCCTTTATGGAAATTTCAAAATACCTATCCCCTGCTCGTGTTGATGCTGAACCGCAGCATGAATATACTGGAGAGCCGACTGAATGAAGTGATCAAAGATCAGTTCACCGCCTTACAACCTTCCGTAGAATGGAAGTTTGTGGACGCTGCCTGGGATTACCTGCTCACACCGGCAGAAGAGAGAAAAGATATTGAAAGCATTAGCTTCGATGAGGTATATCCACTCTACGGCGCAGTGGATATCCGTAACTCCTCCGTACAACAAGGCAATGCCATCCGGGAAGATTTACAGGAACAGCTGGAGCTGATCCGCGATACCCTCGCCACCATCGAACAAACCATACATCTTCCTTTGCTGGAAGAACTTCAGTTCAAAACAAATGACCTGCTCAACAATCTCAGTAATAGCTTGCAGGCAGGTGAAGATCTGAAGGTGAATGAGTTCATGGATAACGAAATACAGCCGGTGCTGGAACATCTGTGTGATGACAACGAGTCGCTGAAACCATTGCTGGCAAGTTATTTCGCCAAAATGGATAAATCAGAAGGACATGTATATCATCACCGGAGAGAGTATGAAGAAAGCTTGTCTAAGATTAACGCAGCGATCAGTCAATACCTGGAGAAAGAGCGTCAATACATACAACACTCTTTCCCTTGTTATTTTGAGAAATATCGTACCGATGGCGTAGAGTATACCATTTACATTGGTCAGTCTATTGCACAGGAAAAGAAATTCGATCAACTGTACCTGCGTAACCTTCGTCTGTGGCAGCTTTCATCTATGGCACACATCGCAAGGCTTACCAATAAACTGGGCCCTAAACTGAAGGTGCCGCTGCAAACCACGCAGATGATCCTGATGCACAGCGCACCTATCACCATCAGCTTCCGTAGCGATGAACGCAGGTTTGATGTGGAAGGCGCTTACAACGTACGTTATGAGATCATCAAAAAACGTATTGATAAAGTACATATAAAAGATACCGGCGAAAGATTAACTCAACCCGGCACCATTGCCATGGTATACTCTTATGTAAGAGAAATGGAAGAACTGAAGAAATATATCACCTTCCTCCAGAGCAAAAAAATATTGCTGCCTGAAATTGAAATGCTTGACCTGGAAGAATTACAGGGTGTAAGCGGATTGAAGGCGCTTCGGGTGAAAGTAAATATGGAAGAAGTGGAAGCTACTCCCAAAAAAGTTGATTAACATTATAAGCTAAAAGTAAAAGCCCCATCTGATCATTTATCAGATGGGGCTTTTACTTTTAGCTTATAATGTTAATGCACATCAGAATTTAAATCCAAATGTTACATAAGGCACGGTTTCTTCTTTAGAATGCCCTACCACAGCAGTAATGATGAGTGCATTGATAGGTGCTATAAAAACGCCACCACCATATCCATCATGCCATACATGTGAGGTCTCATTTTCTCTCCACACACGACCTACATCATTAAAGGCAATCAATCCTACACCTGCAGGCAATATGTATGTTTTCAGGTCAAATAGTTTTACCCGTATTTCTGTATTGTTATATACGCTGGCATCACCTGCAAAACGGAAGTTGCGATATCCGCGCAAATTCTGTACACCACCTACGGTAAGTGCCTGGAAATATTCATAATTGCCCCATAATTTACCACCGCCAAACCTGCTTACAATAACAAAGTTAGCAGGGATGCGGAAGCTCATATACAGGCTCAGGTCAGATTGTAGCTGCGTAGTATTATGACTGTTACCGTTCAAGCCGAAATTGCCCGCATAAGTAGTTGTCCACAAAATACCGCGGGTAGGAATGATTTTATTATTACGGGTATCTATGGTAGCCATTATCTTACCACCGGCGTATGATTTATTGCTGTAGATGCCGGCAGAATCGAGTCCATTGTCTTTAAAGTTGGTGATGAAACGGTTATCATTCTCCTCTTTATTAAAGGCGTAATTATTAAAAGTAGGACCGTATGCCACATACATATGATTGCTGAACGATGTTTTCAGCAAGGCTTCTGCCGTATATAAATTGAATCTGGCCCGGTAGTAGGAAATGGTTTTATTGGTCTTCTCAAATACCGTCTCGTTACCATAGCCAAAAAAGTTGATGGTATTGTTCGGCGCTTTTGCTCTGGCAAAGAGTAACAAATCCGTTTTTCCGATCACGTCCGTTAGTTCTCCTTCATAGCGGAAGTTCCAGGCGCGTGTAGCCAAAGCGTGCGTAGCGGTGAACAGGTGCTTCGCGGAAAAAGGCTCTCTTCTGAAAGCATGGCGGGTAACAGATAAGCCCAAACCTAATAAAAGACCGTCATCCCTGTTATAGCCACCGGCCAGCAATGGCATTGTTTTTTCGTACTGGAATGCACTTCTGTTGTACTTAATATTAGCCGGATCGTCAGACAGGCGGCGTTGTTCATTGCGGGAAAGCGTAAAGGTATCCTTGCCGGTGCGCTGATCGTATATGCGTATCCGTTTGCCTGCTTTCACAGTAGTGCTGTCAATGTAAGTATCCGCCTCTTTACCGCCAATGAGTCGTATACGTATAGGCGTGGCGTGGTCTCCTTTTATTTCAAAACGATCATTGCCGCCCATGCCATATACATTCAATTCTTTGGTGACCGCAGGGTCAAAAGTGCGGGAATAGATGTTCTGCTGTATGACGCCTTTCTTACTGATCTTAAATATATTCAGCGCTACATTACCACCAGATTGCTTTTCAACGGTGATCAGCTCATTTTTTTCTGTAGCCGGTACATCCACTCCTTTGGCGAGGAAACGATAATACTTCATCGTGTTCTTTTCCAGGATATCGCGGCGAACGGCCAGGCGATGGAGCATCATGGGTCCTACCAGCGACCGGATAGTATCCGGGAAAGCATTTACCGCGGCTTGTATCACGCTATCGGTCATTTTCTTCAACAATCTTTCCGTTTGTTTCTTCCAGTCTTTTTCGTCCATTTCATTCAGGAAAGAGCGATCAAAATAACGGGTACTGAAGTTGAAACCGTTGACATCAGGAATATAATCGCGGAAACCCTGTACACCTGGCAGTAACCAAGGACGGGCGGCGGCGCGGGGTATTAATCCCTGGTTGATGAAAAATGCCTGGTCGCGGTCACGAGGTACCGGGTAATAGTAATCTTCTCCTTTATGTGATTCCTTGTACCAGCGCCACTGATCATCATGGCGATCAAAGTCCATGATGTACATATCGAATAAACGGGCACGCAGTACTGATTTCTGGTCTACATGCACATCATTATCACCCCATATTTTTGCCAGCACCTTTTGGGTGTTATAGGTTTTATCATTTTTGCCGGTAACGGGTTCTCTTTCTTCAAAGAGATATACTTCATTTCCAAACACGCTGGTAAAAGGTCCCAGTGCGGTGTCTGCCGGCAGATATACAAAGGTGGGATTGGTATGCGGTATGCCGGCTGCTTCTGCCAGCACACTCACCGCCAGTGGCGCGTAAGGGTTGGCGGCAGATATCTGGTCCTGTACCACATCACGGGCAATGGTTTCCCGCAGCAGTTCAGGAATTGCTGCCAACGGAAATTTCTTCAGGGAACGCATCGCGTATTCCGTGCCGGTGCTGTCTTCCAGACGGAGAGAATGTGTTTGTTTTCCACCACCACGCTGCAGCACTTTCAGGCCTCCTTTAGCTGTTCTCAGATCCAACACCGGGAAGTTCAAAGGCGTGGCCCATACCTTCCGGTAATTTTCTCCCAGCAAAAATTTATGAAAGCTACCGGCCTTATTATACTGTGTATCGGCCGCCATTGTTATAAACGGAGGTAATTGTGCCGGCGTAGTATAGGTCATCGCCTGCTGTTGAATGTCCTGCAGGCGGAAAAGATTATTGCTGTAAACCGGTGTTGCTCCGCTGTCTGCGAAATAATACTGTACCCGCACCGTGCCATCCGACATTAATTCTACGGCGCTGAAACCGTTGGCTGTAGAAGCAAATAAAGACTTCGGTCCTTTCTTAACCCGGTTATGTTTTGCCCCGCTGCCACTCACCACATAGTTGTTTTGTTGATCCTTTATGAGCTGCAGCGTATGATCATGCCCCGATACAAATACTACCGGACCATGCGGTTTGAATGCTTCCTCTACCCCTTTGATCATCTGCTGATATTTGGGATTGGGAATATCTTCCGGGGTACCAAATACGCCACGTGCAATAGGATAGATAGAACCTATTACCGGTAAAGGCACATACAGGGCAGGTTTCAGATCTGTTAAAGGGAAAATATGCTGCTTGATGGTATAATATCCACCGTGAATACCGTAACTGCGGAACGGATGATGCGTAGCAAAAATGATCAGCTTATTACGGTTCAGGGCTACTATTTCAGACAGTTTGGTTAGTACTTCGTCATTGTCTTTACAATCGCAGGAAGACTCTATCCCTGGCTTTTGATAGGGAAACACCCACCATTCACTGTCCATGATGATGAGGGTGATCTTATCTGAGATCTTCACTTCTATCGGACCAGGACAACCTTCTTTGGGTTCAAACTGTACATTATCCAGGTGTTGCGAATCTACATACTGTTGCTGGTTGCGGATAATATCCCAGCCATCGGGCTTGCTTTTATCCCAGTCGTGATTACCCGGAATGATATATCCCTGAGCTTTGGTGCCTCGTACCAGGTTAATCTGGTAGTCGAGAATTTCTTTGGCAATGGGAAACCTGGGGCTACCGGAATCAGGTACCCCTCTCGGATATACGTTGTCGCCCAGGAATAAAATGGTATTTCTATTATCCTGCAGATCGAATGTTTTACGAACGGCATCCACTACGGCATTTTGTCCGTTGCTGTGCAGCTCTCCGGCATCGCCGATGAGAATAATACGTTTTACTACATCGGGTGTTTGGGCATATCCGGTATGGTAACCGAAGATGAATAAGGCAATAAAGATGATGGCTGATCTGATCATTTGGACTTGTAAGTGAATTTAAGAATACTGGCGGTACCGTCATACCCGCCTTCATTAGAAATAAACATATCCCCGTTAGGCGCAAAAGCAATCCCCTCCGGCTGTAGGAATAAACGATGTTTCAGGTTATAGGCTTCCTGTACATGACCCTGCAGGTCACAAATCACCAGCAGGCCGTTAACCGATGCCACGATATACAGTCTTTTTTCAATAGGGTGAATGGCGGCGGCAGAAGGCTTGAAGAAACGCATATCTGATCCCACCAGCTTGGCAATTTCCCGGTTGTCGAAACGATAAATGGCAGTGGTATCAAATGTTTTGGATGCCAGGTCAAAGCTGTAGGCGCTGGTCAATCCCACCTTTTTATCGTCTTCGCAGTTCTTACAGATCATCACGATACTGTTTTTAACGGAGTCGTAATAAGTGGTTTCGAATTCCTTTTTACCCTGCTTGGGCAGTTTGTAATGGTCTGCAGAAATGCTGTCGGTAAACAGGCCATGTACATGGAAGAGGGAACCGCTGCTTTTGAGCACAAACCAGCCGCTGTCGGTATGACAAATATCTTCATAGTCCCCGTCTTTGGCGAATTTATAATATGGGTACGGCTTTGTTGCCGCCACATCTACATCATAAATTCTACCTTCCTCATCGTTGATAGCTATTATCCTATGCTCATCGGGAAACAGCTCTATACCTGAAATTTCCTGCATAGATTCCCGCAGGCGATAGCGCACCGGCTCCTTTAAATCATAGCCAGCCGGAGAAGCATAGACTTTTTGTTCCCTGTCGCTGAAACCATTGCATGACAGTAAGAAAAGGAGAAAGATTAACCCGATCCGGACATCCATAGTGTAACTTTATAGCATAAATTTAACTCAAAAATGCAGTAACTTAGGTTACAATTGCGATTTGTATACGCGAAATAGCGAACATACCGTTATATGCACAATAAAAAGCGAGAAGCATATAACATATTTCGCCGTTCCTTATCTTAATTTTCGTCTTCCTTATGCAAAACAATGTTATTATAGATGCAGCCCGGGATTATGTACTGGCCCAGTATGAACAACACCCGCACCCTAACCTGGTGTATCACAATCTTGTTCACACGCAACAGGTAGTACAGGCTGCCGCACAGATTGCCGCCCACTACCGTTTACAGGATGACGAATTACTGGCAGTATATGTAGCTGCCTGGTTTCATGACGCCGGTTATTTATTGGGAGAAGGAAAGCTGCACGAAGAAAATGGCGCCAAAGAAGCCCTGCAGTTTTTACAACAACAACAGGTTCCTGAAAATGTTCAGGCCATGGTGCAGGGAGCTATCCTGGCTACCAAAATGCCCCAGTCGCCGCATACCCTGGTAGAACAGATTGTTTGTGATGCGGATCTTTCCCACCTGGGATCCAAAGAATTTTCAGACCGCAACAAATTATTGAGGCAGGAATTAGAGCTTACTTATGAGCAGGAAATACCCGCCGTTAAATGGCTCACCAACAATGTCGCTTTTCTGACAGCACATCACTACTGGACAGATTACGCCCAAACGCTGTTCAAGCAACAAAAAGAAGATAACCTGGCTAAACTGCAAAAGAAGCTGGAGAAAAAATCAGCCGAAGCGGCCGAAGATGCCAGCGTTATTCCCGGTAGCCCTGAAGCTCCTAAAACTGCTACCGAAAAAGTGAAGAAAGATAAAGACAAGGATAAGTTGAAGAAGCCGGATCGGGGCGTGGAAACCATGTTCAGAACCACTTCTACCAATCATATCCGGCTTAGCTCCATGGCCGACAGTAAAGCGCATATCATGATTTCGGTGAACTCTATTATCATTTCCGTGATATTAAGTGTGCTGGTAAGAAGGCTGGAGGATTATCCCAATATGGTGATTCCTTCTATCATATTCCTGACCACCGCCGTACTGACCGTTATATTCTCCGTGTTGGCTACCCGACCCAATGTAACCAGTGGTGTATTTACCAAAGTGGATATTGAAAAGAAAGATGCCAACCTACTGTTCTTTGGTAACTTTTATAAGATGCAACTGGAAGAATATCAGTGGGGCATGAAGCAGATGATGAATGATTCTGACTTCCTGTATAGCAGCATGACAAGGGATATCTATTTCCTCGGTGTAGTACTGGGGCATAAATATAAGCTGCTGCGTATTTCTTATAATATTTTCATGTTTGGTCTTATTATTTCTGTGCTCGCATTTTTGATTGCAGCAATTTTCTTCCCGGTAAAAGCATAATGATTCATGGGTGTTCCTTTATATAACCGCGATCTCAGCTGGTTATCGTTTAATTACCGGGTATTACTAATGGCGGCAGACCAACAGGTACCACTATACGAACGAATTAAATTTCTGTCTATTTTCTCCTCCAACCTGGATGAGTTTTTTCGCGTGAGAATGCCGGCGGTATTAGCCATCAACAAAGTACTGGAAAATGATCCGGCAGCAGGCGAAAATGAATCAATCAGCAGCGATACCCTCACCGAAGTGTTGCAGGAAATCAACCGGCAACAACAGGAATACGGACAAATATTTACCGGCAGTGTGCTGCCGGCATTATTATCTCAGGGGATACAACTGTACTATAATCAGCCATTGCTGGAAGCACATCATGCGTTTACCAAAAACTATTTCCTGACTACTATACTGGCTTATTTACAGCCGGTATGGCTCCTGGGTAAACAAAAGAACCTGTTCCTCGAAAACAATGCGCTTTACCTGGCAGTTACCCTGGTCCCTAAAAACAATGACACCATACAGGAATATGTCATTGTGAATATACCGGCATCCCTGCCCCGTTTTCTGCAGTTACCTTCACTGGAAGGCATTCACTATATCGCTTTCCTGGATGATATTATCCGTACACATCTGGGCTATCTCTTCCCTGACTATGTTATTGCCGGTTGCCATAGCGTGAAACTCACGCGCAACGCGGACATGGATATGGATGAGATAAAAGGGGATATACTGGAAGAAGTAGAAACGTTGATCCGTAAACGTGAGTTAGGCGTACCTACCCGTTTTTTATATGATGCCTCTATTCCGCTGCCCCTGCTGCATTTCCTGGCGCAACAGTTTGATGTACGGGAAGATGAAATGGTGATGGGCGGACGTTATCATAACCTGAAAGACCTGGCCAATCTGCCGGAACCTCCGGGTTTGGTACATGCAGATTATCCCAAAGTAATTCCTGCGGAAAATAAAACGATAGCTGCTACTGATCGTTTGCTGGACCTGGTATTACAACAGGACCTCCTGA
Organism: Chitinophaga sp. 10T418; assembly: GCF_056394125.1. NCBI lineage: Bacteria > Pseudomonadati > Bacteroidota > Chitinophagia > Chitinophagales > Chitinophagaceae > Chitinophaga > Chitinophaga sp. 10T418. The sequence goes on along the minus strand of NZ_JBFTHG010000017.1, from coordinate 116,911 downwards.
TTCACCTTCCTTATCAGCGCTATGATTATATATTGCGCTTTTTCAGCGAAGCCGCCACTGATCCGGATGTAGCAGAAATTTACGTCACACTTTACCGCATCGCTTCCGGCTCTCAGATAGCGCAGGCGTTGATCAGCGCCGCTAAAAACGGTAAAAAAGTCACCGTGTTCGTGGAGCTGAAAGCCCGTTTCGATGAAGCCAATAATATACGCTGGGCAAAGAAAATGAAAGATGCCGGCGTAAAACTGATCTATAGCATTCCGGGCATGAAAGTACATGCCAAAACCGCGCTGGTAAAACGCAATCGTGGCTACCAGTGGGATTATTGCGGTCTAATTGCTACCGGTAACTTTAACGAAAGCACCGCCCGTTTCTATACTGATCATGTGTTGTTTACTGCCCACACAGGTATTACCAGGGAGATGGAATTGCTGTTCCTCTACCTGCAAAGCAGAGAACAACCGGTGGCCTATAATTTTTTGCAGTTCGAACATTTGCTGGTAGCCCAGTTCAATATGACAACACGATTTGCCGGCCTGATAGACCGGGAAATCAAACATGCAAAAGAAGGCAAGCCTGCCCGCATCATCATCAAAATAAATAACCTGCAGGAAAGAGGCATGATAGGCAAACTGTACGAAGCCAGCGAAGCAGGTGTACAGGTAGACCTGATTGTGCGCAGCATCAACTGCCTGGTACCGGACATTCCGGAAAGTCAGCATATCCGCATCATCAGGATTGTAGACCGCTACCTCGAACATGCCCGCGTATTCATCTTCCATAATAATAACCAGGAAGAAGTATATATGGGCTCAGCAGACTGGATGAACCGAAACCTCCACCGCCGCATAGAAGTATGTGTGCCGGTATATGTTCCGGCCCTGCAGCAACAGCTGAAAGACATTGTAAACCTGCAATTGCAGGACCCAAACAGTGCCCAGCAGGCCATTCAGTCGTATGTGCAAAATATAGTGTAAATTAGATATCCTGATTTAATTGATTTTTATGAAGAAGTATGTTTGGACATTGTTACTAAGTATTGCCTTTGCGATTCCTGCCACTCAGGCGCAAACCCATGACCTGGAACACATTTATAATCCTACCGCCGATGCAAAAGCTGACATCGCCGCCGCCGAAAAACAAGCCGCTAAAGAAAACAAGCATGTGCTGCTGCAAATTGGTGGTAACTGGTGCATCTGGTGTAAAAGATTCTATAAATTTATTGAGGATGATGCCGAGCTGAAGGCGGATTTGAACAACAACTATGTAGTATATCATCTTAACTACAGTAAAGAAAATAAGAATCTGCCTATGCTGAAAGAGCTGGGATATCCGCAGCGCTTCGGTTTTCCGGTACTGGTAATACTGGATGCAAAAGGCAACCGCTTACATACACAGAATTCCGGGTTACTGGAATCTGCAGATTCCTATGATAAGAAAAAAGTGCAGGAGTTCCTGAAACAATGGTCACCAGCAGCATTGCTGCCTTCCCATTACATCAACGAATAACATCGTCATGGATAACGGCATTACCACTTTTAATACGGATGCTGTGCAATCTTTTCAAAAGTTTGCGCAGCATCCGTTTAAATTTTCGGCCTACTTGTTCTGGAAACTTCCGGCAGCATGGCTTTCCGGCGTTCGGCTACAATCACTCGAAGCAGATACCTGTGTTACCTCCGTACCTTTTCGCTGGTTATCACAGAACCCTTTCAAATCTACTTACTTTGCCTGCCTGGCCATGGCCGCAGAGCTCAGCACCGGGCTACCGGCAATGATGTATGTGCGCAGCACCTCACGGCGTGTATCCATGCTCGTTACCGGCATGGAATCTACTTTTGTCAAAAAGGCCACCGGCCTCACATTCTTTACCTGTTCAGAATTGCCCCTGCTAAGAGCTGCCATTGAAAAAGCACTGAACACTGGCGCAGCGGAAACCATTATCCTCCATAGTGAAGGCAGAGATAAAGACGGCATATTAATTGCCTCTTTCGCGATCACCTGGTCGTTTAAAAGTAAATCGTAAAATGGTGAACCCGGTTCACCCTAAAACACAGATATGAAGATTGCATTTCATGGCGCCGCGCGCACCGTTACCGGATCAAAACACCTGATCACACTCAAGAATGGTAAAAAGGTTTTATTGGATTGCGGCATGTTCCAGGGTATGGGACAAGAAACTGATTCCCTGAACAGGGACTTCGGATTTGATCCGCACGAAGTGACTTACATGGTGTTGTCGCATGCACATATCGATCACTCCGGGCTGATTCCCCGCTTAGTGAAAATGGGCTATGGTGGCCATATTTTCTGTACGCCTGCTACCCGCGATATGACAGAAATCCTGTTAATGGATTCTGCCGAAATACAACAATCAGACGCAAAATTCACTAATAAAAAAATGGCCCAGGAAGGTCTCCCCTACATACAACCACTGTATAGCGTGGAGGATGCCAAAATTGCCATCGGCTCCTTAAAGCCCATGGGCTATAACACCTGGACCCATATAGATCCGGATATTCAACTTATGTTTACCGATGCCGGCCACATTGTAGGCGCCGCATCTGTGCATCTGCGGATTACGGAAAACGGTAAAACAGAACAGATCTCTTTCAGCGGCGATATAGGCCGTTATAACGATGCTATCCTGAAATCACCGGCTATCTTCCCGCAGGCAGATTATATCCTGATAGAATCTACCTACGGCAGCACCCTGCACGCCGATGCCGCACCTGCTGATGATGAACTGCTCCGCTACATCCGCGAAACCTGCGTAGAAAAAAGAGGTAAGCTCATTATCCCTGCATTCAGCGTGGGCCGCACACAGGAATTGCTGTATGCCCTCAACAATGCACAGTTAAAAGGTATCTTGCCTAAGGTGGATATTTTTGTAGATAGCCCGCTCTCTACGGAAGCCACCGCCGTCACCAAAGCACACCCGGAAGTATTCAACAAAGAAGTATCCGATCTCCTGAAAAGAGATGATGACCCATTCGACTTCCCGGGCCTGCGTTATATCAAGTCAGTAGATGAATCCAAAGCACTGAACTTCCGCAAGGAACCCTGCGTGATCATCTCTGCATCAGGCATGGCCGAAGCCGGACGCGTAAAACATCACATCGCCAATAACATCGATAATCCACAGAATACCATTCTCATTGTTGGTTACTGTGAACCACAATCGCTGGGTGGTCGCCTGATGCGCGGCGCCAAAGAAGTATCTATTTATGGTACCCGTTTCCAGGTAAATGCAGAAGTAGGCGTTATTCGCTCTATGAGTGCACATGGCGACTATGAAGACTTAAGTCAGTGGCTCGCCTGTCAGGATCCGAAAGCAGTGAAGAAATTATTCCTGGTACATGGAGAATACGAAGTACAACAGATTTTCAGAAACTGGTTGCTGAAAAAAGGCTTCCAGGATATTGAAATTCCTGAGCGGCATTTTGAGCTGGGACTCAGTTAAATAACAGGGCACTGTGATGAGCAACTCATCACAGTGCTTACTCTTCTACAAATGGAAACCACAAATTAACCCTGGTCCCTGTTGCCTTTCCTTCTTCATCAATAAGATCTTCAATATCAAAGCTGGCATCTACATTGAAACGGCTGTTATACAGCGATAACCGGTCCCTGGTAATTTGTAGTCCACGGGACTGATGCCGGGGTTTATTTAATCGTTTCATGGCGGCAGACCTTTCTCTGCCAATACCGTTATCTTCTATTGTACAACGTATGCGGTCATCTACTTTTTTGAAGATGATGGTCAGTTTACCCTTGTTTTTTTCATGCAGTAATCCGTGCCAGATAGCATTTTCCACAAAAGGCTGGATGATCATGGTAGGTACTTCTACCATATGGGCATCCAGTGACGGGTCTACAATAATTTCGTATTCAAATTCATCTGTAAAGCGCAGCTTTTCCAGTTCCATATAGTTTTCCAATACGCTTACTTCCTGCGCAACTGTGATGTTATTGAGTTGTGAGTTGTCCAGTACATTACGGATTAATTTCGCAAAGCGGCTCAGGTAGGACAATGCCTGTTCTGTTTCGCTCTTCATCATAAATGTCTGGATGGAATTCAGTGCATTAAAAATAAAGTGTGGATTCATTTGTGCCCGCAGGGCTTTCATTTCCAGTTGCGCTATTTGTTGTTGTATGGCCTCCCGTTGTTTTGCTTCTTTTTTGATACCGTGAATACGCAATTTGAAATAAAGATATACCAGCGATACCGCCAGCAGAAAGCATAACAGTTTAAACCAACCGGTTTGCCAGAAAGCAGGTTTAATAAATAACAGCAGTGTAGTGATATGATCAGAAAACGTTCCGGCTGTATTCACCGCACGCACTTTGAAAACATAATTGCCTGGGGGCAGGTTGGTGTATTTAGCAACCAGGATGTTATCTGTCAGCACCCAGTTTTCGTCTACTCCTTCCAGTTGATAGTAGTAACGGATCCTTTCCTGGTGATATTGCAGGCTTTTAAATTCGATGCCAATAAAGTTTTGCTTATGGGTCAGGTTCACCGGTACGCTATCCCGAAGGGCCGCCTGGATAAGCACCACGCTATCCGGTACCCGGAGGTTTACGATGGTTACATCCGGTGGTGGGGGAGCCACGCGCAGACTTTGCGGATCGAAAGAAACAAAGTGATCGGATGCACCTACCAGCAGACTGCCGTTTTTTAGTTTAACAATTCGCCGGCGCACTTTGCGCGCGTTGTCAATAATATCATCTCCCTGGATAAATGTTTCCAGCCTGTTGTCCAACGGAAAATACCGGAAGAAGCCATATTGCGTAGTAAACCAGATTTCACCGGCCCCTCCTTCTTCCATGCTCAGCACCCACTGATCAAACAGTTTGTTGTTCGTTAGCAATGGTTTATAAGTATGTTTCAGGGGATTATAGATCCACAGGCCGTGGTCTGTTCCGGCCAACAGCGTGCTGTCGTTATAAGGCAGCAAACACGTTATATTGTTGTACACACGCGCATTCCAGGCAAACGATTCCCTGATGGCGATCTTACGTGTGCGGGTATTGAAGAGCATAAGCCCTGCGCTGCTGGTCCCCAGCCATAGGGAGGTATCGCCTTGTGGCACAATATCCATTACAGATACTGGTCGTTTCAGTGAGTCGGTTATTTGATTGAAAGCCTGGAAAGTGTTTCGCACCGGGTTCCAGCTGGCCAGCCCTCTTTTATATAAGCCAATCCAAACGGTGGTATCGTTTTGCACCTGTAGGTGCAGCAGCGTTTGTTCATAGAAGGTGGGCGATGACAGGTGTTTGATGAATTTACCGGTAGTGGGATTGAAAAGGGAAAGGTTCCCGTTTTCCTGTCCCACGAGGATGGTGCCATCTTTTAATTCGGCGAAACTCCATACCAGTCCGCGTTCCTCCGGGATTGTTATGCCTGGATCGCCATCATTGTGTACATAATTCTGGATCAGATTCAGGTCTGCTGTTAAGCGGCTGAACCCTTGCCCCCAGTAGCCTACGTATACATTGCCATTGGTGGCCTGGTAAATGCCGGTGACTTCTGTTGCCGGGAGATGTTCTTTGGTATTGGGAAATCTCGTGCGGTCATCCAGCAAGCGGAATGTTTTATTATGCAGACTGAGAATATTTATCCCGCGATCTGTACCAATCCAGAGGTGGCCTTCCCGGTCAGTTAAAAAGCAGTTGGCTTCATAGGTATAATGAAAGCCTTTTTCATCTGCATTGTTGGCTATGATTTTCAGGTCAAAAGTCTTCAGGGCCCCATTATAGCGGAAAACGCCCCCCTTTTCCGTAGCCATCCAGGTATTTTTTTCCTTGTCGGAGATAATATCGAAGATGGCATCGCCATAAACGGGCTTTTGCCAGTTTGGTTTACCGGTTGGCTTGTCGAAAATATAGTTGTTTACTTTATGAGTAACAGGGTCATAATAGTACAGTTGTGCACTTCTGCCAGCCAGCCATATCTGGTGGTAGGCATCCGTATATATTTTCTTAAAGGTATTGTCGATATCCAATACAGACAGATGTTCGGGGTTGTTGGCCCTGCTGTACAAATGTTTACGCTGGCGATCCAGTATATAAACCCCTTTTTTTCCGCTGATCCAGAGATTACCTGATTCATCTTCCATGATAGCATCCATCATCTGGATCCTGTCGGCTTCGGGGATAATGGCGGCTTTTTGGAAATTAAATGCTTTTTCGTTGAAGCGTAGCAGCCCATCATGGGTGGTAGCCCATATGATACCGTCATGATCCTGCACAATCTGGCTGCATTGCAGCCCTTCCGGCCGGATATCCCTGTCGGATATCTTCAATGCCCTTACCTGGTCTGTAACAGGGTCGTATACACGAATATTATCGGGGGTACCCATCCAGATACGACCTTTCTTGTCTTCACACAGGCAGATGTCATCATAATAGATGGAGCCGGGCACACGGTCAAAGCTGGCGATGGTCACCAGGTTGGTACCGTCATATCGCTGCAGGGCGGTGCTGGCAATCCATATAAACCCTTTCCGGTCTTGCATAATGGCAGAAACGTGGTTGCTGGCCAGTCCGTTGCCGATATCCAGGTGGGAAAAGTTATAGGATACATTCCCAGGTTGCTGGGCAAAGGAGGCAGGAAGGTATGCAAGTATCCACAGCAGGTAAATGATATACCTGACTGCATTTTGCCATCGTTGGGCTTTAGCCTTGATATGCCTTAGAATCATTGCAATTTCCGGGAAAGAAGCAGTGTAGGAATAAAAGTACTAAATGTTGTTGTGAATATGCAGCATACCAGACGATTGCTGGCAAACTAAAATTCAGGTGCGGGAATAAATCGGCGAAATAAAAAAAGGACTTCTTTGCAGAAGTCCTTTTTCTTGTACCACGTACGGGAATCGAACCCGTGACTCCTCCGTGAAAGGGAGGCGTCTTAACCCCTTGACCAACGCGGCATTTTTCGTTTGGGATTGCAAAGATAGGAAAATGTTTTACAATCCAAAATTTTTTTTCGATTCTTTTATAAAGGTAAGAATTTCCGTGATTTTCAGCGGCATTTTTTTCGGTTTTACACTGCAGGCCGCCCCATCCCTTCCCGCTACCAACGGGCATTTAGGCACTAATTTTGCACTTCATTTCCACCATCCATCCTCTTCCATTATTTTTTTGGGGGAGATAGGTACCTGGGCCTAACCCTCAAGGCTATACGACCTATTGTTTTAGTCCGGCAATCAGGTTAATGGTTAATGCCACTACGAATGTATTCAATGCAAAAGAAAGTAATCCATGGGCCAGTGCCGTACGCCGTATCACCCGCGCACTGATTTCCACATCCGATACCTGGAACGTCATCCCTATCACAAAGGAGAAATAAGCAAAATCTATATAATCCGGACATTTTTCCTTCGGAAACTCCAGCCCCCCGGCATGTTTGGTAACATCATTCTCATCGTCGTCATAATACAGGTTGGCATAGTGAAACGTTAAGGTAGTATGCACCATGGTCCAGGAAGCCAGCATGCCGGTAATCGCCACCGGCAGATAGATCAGTTTTGATCCGCCGGAAATCTCCTTCGATAACATCAGCAATAAAACAATCACCAGACTCGCAACAGATGCTACCAACACGATGAAAGAAACAAAGAGCCGGCTGCCATCATCCACTCTGGCCCACTTTCGTATTTCGTCTATCGTACGGTTATAAAAAACAACCCAGCCAGTGGTAATGTAGGAAAGCGCAAATACATCCCATAATATCCCATATATAATCAATGGGTGCAGGGCTACCCTGGTAAAAAATAAAATTACAAAAACCAACACAGCTAAGCCCAGGCTCACCAGAATTCGTTGCATGGGATGCATAGCTACCAACAACTTAACGGCTTTCTTATGTTTCATAACAGATTGCTTATTGTTTAAAGATAACCCTGTTTTTCAAAGCATACGTATCATGCTCCTAAATTATTATCCTATAAATTTAGTAGACTATTGTTTGGGTCATTCAATTTAGCTACTTTAGCATAACATTAATCAAAGTCTATGACTGCAGACAAACAACCAGTCGCCCGCAAACAAACAGGATGCTGTCCGCCACCACCACCCTGCCTTCGGGCCATCCATAAATAATAATCCTTGTTCCCTATTTCCTAAAGAGAGCAAACTCCTTTAGCGATCATCTCAGTAATAAAAAAAATTGTATGAAACCAAAATTGTACGCCCTTGTATGGCTTTTCCTATTGTCTTATACTGCTTATGGACAAACAATTGAAGGAATTGTTGCGGATAAAAAGCAACCATTGGTAGGCGCTTCTGTAAAAATAGTGGGGCGCAATACCGGCGCCGCTACCGACCTTGGCGGACACTATAAAATAACGATTCAACCCGGCACCTATAAAGTGAGTGTCAGCTACATAGGCTACCAAACGGCAACAAAAGATGTTACGGTCGCCGCCGGTCAAAACGCATCGCTGGACTTTATCCTTAACTCCACCGATGACCTGAATGAAGTAGTGGTACTGGGTTCCAGGAGTGCTCCCCGAAGTCAGCTCACCACCGTTGTACCCGTAGATGTAGTGGATGTAAAACAAATAGCACAATACTCCCCACAGGTAAGTATTAACCAGATACTCAATTATGTGGCACCTTCCTTCTCCTCCAATACCCAGGCCCTGTCTGATGGAACGGATCATATAGATCCCGCTTCCCTGCGCGGTCTTGGCCCCGACCAGGTATTAGTACTGATCAATGGCAAAAGAAGACATACTACTTCCCTGGTTAATATAAACGGCAGCTTTGGTAAAGGATCTGTAGGTACAGACCTCAACGCCATTCCCACTGCCGCCATCAAAAGAATTGAAATACTGCGTGATGGCGCGGCTGCACAATACGGTTCAGATGCCATTGCAGGCGTGATCAATATCATTCTGAATGATGAAGTAAATAAGGTAAATGTGAATGTATCTACCGGCGGATACGTGTCAAAGCATTCAGAAAACAACCTGGACGGACAGAATGTACAAGCCAATATCAACTATGGTCTCCCACTGGGTGACAAAGGCGGTTTCATTAACCTGGCCGGTTCTTACGACTACCGCAATTATACCAATCGCACGGGCACCTTCACCGGCACCATCTTCAATGATTATAATGATCCGTTACTGGCCACCGTTCCCGGTACACCTACGGGAAAAGATATCACCGATGCCGAACTTGCTAAAAGAGGATTGACCCGCAATGACTTTAATTCAAGAATCGGGCAGTCGGCCAACCGCGGTGGCAGCCTGTTTTTCAATGCTTCGCTCCCTGTTAGCGATAAAGCAGAAGTGTATGCATTTGGTGGTTTAAATTATCGTCACGCCGAAGCCGCTGCTTTTTTCAGAACACCTTCGCAGCTTACACAAAACAACGATACGATCTATCCCAATGGCTTTCTGCCGCTGATTGTTACCGACAACCGCGACAAGTCACTGGCAGCAGGTATCAGGGGCGCTCTGCATGAATGGAAAGTAGACTTCAGTAATACTTTCGGCGAAAACGGTGTTGACTTCACCGTAGATAATACCCTCAACGCATCTATGCTGAAAGCCTCCCCTACTTCGTTTGAAGCAGGTGGCTACCGCTTTCAGCAAAACACCACCAACCTCGATTTCAGCCGTTTTTTCAGTGATCCGTTAAGTGGCATCAACGTTGCCTTTGGTGCAGAACATCGCTATGAAAATTATCGCATACTGCCTGGTGAAACATCTTCCTATACCAACTACGGCAATGCGCTCAAAATTGGTACGGATGCTACCGGAAAACCTATATTAATTCCGGATCCTAAAGGAAATATCTCCACCCGTTTTGCAGCCAATGGTAACGCCTTTGCCGGCGGTTCACAAAGCTTTCCGGGTTTCAGTCCGGATAATGCCACCAACGCCTCCCGTACAGCTATTGCCGGTTATGGAGATGTGGAAGTAAACTTTACAGAAAAGCTACTGGTAGATGGTGCGCTCCGCTTTGAAAACTACTCCGATTTTGGCTCTACGCTTAACTGGAAACTGGCAGGCCGTTACCTGTTCAGTCCTAAACTCCTGATAAGAGCTGCTGCCAGCACGGGCTTCAGAGCACCATCCCTGCATCAGCGATACTTCAATGCTACCTCCAGTATATTCACAGATGGTACATTTGTGGAATCAGGTACTTTCACCAACGATAGCCGTGTAGCTGCTTTGCTGGGAATACCTAAATTAAAACAGGAAACTTCCAGGAGCTACAGCGCCGGCCTCACCAGCAATCTCGGACCGCTGAAGCTAACAGTAGATGGTTATTATATCCGGATAGATGACCGGATTGTGTATACCGGTCAATTCTCCGGTAAACAAAACGGTACACCGAAAGAACAGGAAATTTATAATATTCTCCGCTCTGCCAACGCGCAAACAGCGCGGTTCTTCGCCAATGCTATCAACACAGAAACAAAAGGCGTGGATGTAGTGATCACTTACACGGCACATCCGGGCAAAGGCAATTTTAAGGCAGACCTCTCCGGTACATTTACGAAAACATCCCTGGCAGGTCCTATCCATTCTTCCTCGCAGTTAGCTGGTCTGGAAAGTACTTACTTTGATGAGGCCAGCCGCATCTACCTGGAGGCTGCCGTACCGCAAACAAAAGCGAATCTGTCACTGAATTATTCTATTCAGAAATGGGGTTTCTTCCTGCGTAATGTATACTTCGGAAAAGTAACGGAAGCCACTAATATTGTAGCTAACCAGGATGTATACAGTGGTAAAGTAGTCACCGATCTGAGTGCGAGCTATCGTTTCATTCCCGGTTTACAACTTACCATTGGCGCCAATAACCTGTTGGATGTATACCCTGACGAGTTATCTCTGGCTAACCAGAGTTCCGGCCGGTTCCTTTACTCCCGCGCATCACAGCAATTTGGCTTTAATGGCCGGTTCCTGTTTGCAAGATTGAGTCTGAGCTTTTAAAGGTTAACTTTTAGCATAGAAAAAGGGGCTGTCTCTATGAGATAGCCCCTTTTCTTTTATCACTAATTTTACTTTTCTGCTTCCAGCTGTTGAATGATGGATTTATAATTGTTGATCACATCCGGATCCGATGCGTTATCACTATCTGCCACATATGTTTTTAACTCCCGCAGATATTCTTCTTTGAAAGCTTTATTCTGCGGACTCGCCTTATACTGTATCCACGCTTTCTGCACCTCCTGCTGGTTCTCTGCCATTTTTCTCACAATACCATAGTTGGATTCATCACTTAAGATCACAATATTTTTTTCATAACCCGGAATATATTTCACCAGGAAAGTTTCATTCACATTTGGAATAAGGATGCCGTTTCTGATCGGATAAATAGCTGCAGACATCGTAGAAAAACCAGTCAGCACATCTTGTCCATCCGCTGTTTTCACCAACACATCATAGTCATAAATATACTGGTCGTTGAGCGTGGAATTGGTTTGTTCTTCCTTTGTGATAATAGCAGAACCTTTTACGCCATAGGCATTTAAAAACCAGGCATTCAGCATATGCGCCAGAAAGATGTTGGCCATAGGCATCAGGAGTGCAAGTATACCATATACGGCCTTCTTTCTCCAGGCAAATAATAATAGAAAAAATAGCAGAATAATCGGGAATGACCATCCCGGATGATGGCTAAGAAAATAAAGAATGGCAGATATAATTTTCATGGGCTACAACTTTTAAACAATAGGTTCTTCTTTCTAATCAAGACAAACCTACTACTAAAAAATCGTATATGGAAACAGTATTATTACCCTGTCAGAAGTACGAACAACGGACTTGTTTTAATGAAGTTCGTCTGGCATTATCCATTCTCTTAAAGTAGTATCCAACAGAAATTTCATGGGTGCCGTTGTTATAGGAACGATACCTATTCAACGCATAATCAAAAGCATAGCCTATTCTCAACTCCGGCAAAACAAATATTTCTGCCATAGCCACCACCGCACTGGACTTTGTTAAGCCCGGTTGTAACGCGGGTTTGTTATAAAGATTAACTGCGGTGCGATAGCCACCTCCAACCCATACCACCTCTTTCAGCAATACAAACATATTCAGATCAAGACTGGTAGGCCCGGCCCTGTCATCTTTCAATAAAAAGGAAGGTTTTAAAAATACGTCCTCATTCATTTGCAGTAAGGCTCCACCGGTTAAATAATAGTGCGGCTTAGGCACCGGGATAAAATGGCCCAATGGTTTATTTTTCGCCTGGTACTGTGCCGTAAGATTATCTGCCGAAAAACCAACAAACCAGTTAGCGGTAGAATAATATATACCTGCCCTGGTATCAAATAGCATCATATGCTGCGTTGCACCAGCAAGGTTAGGCTCATTGGGATTGGTGAAATCAAGTTCGTTGGGATTAAGTCCCTGCTGCACAATGCCGGCACCAATGCCGAATGCCAGCCGGCCGGTTTCATTGCCAAGTGGAATACGATACGCATAATTACCATACGCTGCCAACTGGCTTTGCGCGCCAATCTTATCATGCGACACCTGCAATGCAAGTCCCACCCTGTCATTATTCACACTCCCATCTACTGCCAGCGACATCGTTTGTGGTGCACCGGGTACTCCCACCCATTGACTTCTGTAAAAGGCGTGTGCATTCAACTCCTGCCGGTAACCGGCATAAGCAGGATTAATATAAATCCCATTAAAAATGTACTGACTGAATTGTGCATCCTGTTGTGCAAATACATCCTGCCAACAGCATAACAGGCTTACCAGGAAAACAACATATTTCATGACACACATAGTAAATTATTATGGCTTCAACAAAGTGATATATCCTTTAAAGTCTTGCCAGCGGCCATTTCCATCTTTTACCCGCAGTAGATAGAAATAAGTTCCTTCATTCAATCCTTTACCACTCCAGTTTTGCGTATAGCCTTTCTGTTCAAATACATGGTTCCCCCAACGATTCAGAATAGTGAGTTCATTTTCCGGATATTGTTCCAATCCGCTAATCACAAACACATCATTCACACCATCACCATTCGGCGTAATCGCATTGGGGATGTGTAGGGGCAATACCAGCAGCTGATGCGTGCTGTTATTATTCTGCAATACACTGTCTTTTTCTACGGCGGCAACATTAGCGGTATTCGTTATCTGTCCGGCTTCCAGTACTTTCACCCGGATAGCCAGTGAAGCAGTCATACCTGCCTGCAGACTATTCACTTTCCATAGCACCGTATGATCATTCTGCTGATAAGCCGCTGTGCCTACAGTGGGAACAGACAACAGGTCCAGCGCCACCTGTCGGGGTAGTTTATCTGTCACAACAATACCGGTGGCATCCGCCGGGCCATTGTTTACTACAGTGAGATAATAGTTAAACGTGGTGTTTATTTTAAAAGATCCATTATCAGCGGTTTTGTTAATCTGCATATCTGCCCCAGGTCCTCTGCCTGTGATTTCTGCAATAATCACCGGATCAGAGAGGTCAGAAATGCATCCTTCTCTGTTATATATCTCCACGGTATATCTGCCCGGTACAGCAGTGATCAACTCCTGCAGGAATGCTCCATTAATAGCCATGCCATCCCGGTACCATTGGTACCGGGGGGCATTTACAGGGCTTGCCGTTAATTTTACCTGCTGACCGGGCATAATATACCTGATCGGTGGCTGCTGAGCCATCGCTGCCCCCATCCACCAAACCAGGAATAAAATGATAACAGATACTTTCTTCCGCATACACAGATTACTGGATCGTAATAACTGGTTTACCTGGTTTAGGCGTAACAGTGATGACAGCATCAGTGCCGTTAAACTGAGTAGTAGCAACATAATCGCTGCAGCCTTTAACAGTATACACCACTTTCACACTATACTTAAACTGTTGTTGTGTACCAGCACCTGTTACAGCAGGGTCAGTGATCGTATAATTAGGATCTGTACTCACATCTACTTTATCGCCGGTAGCTACGTTGATTTTTGTCCATGTATATTTTAATTCAAAATCACTCAGCTGATAGTCTTTTAAACCAGGGAGACTTCTCGGCGTAATAGCAAATACCACTGCGCTTTTCAGGTTAATAGCCTTAGCGGGATCTGTAGGCGCACCATTCGCAGCACAATAAGTCAGCGCCGGGTTATTGGCCGGATCTACCGCTGCGGTAATGGTAAGGTTAGGTAATACGTAGACGGTGAAAATTACCGGGTCAGCCGGACATTCGGCCGTACCGGCAGATGCAGTTACCTGGTAAGTATGCCAACCGGGAGTAGCAGAAGCAACTACCAGTTTTTCATTCGTGGGGGTAGCCGTAGCGGGCAAAGCAGCAGCAGTACCGGTACCATCGAGTTCCTGCCATAACCAGCTGGTATAACTTACAGCAGGATTACCCGGATCCTTCGTACTGGAGGTTAATGTAAAGCCTGATTGGTCTGCACAAAACAGGGTGGTCCCGGTGCCGGTAGAGGTACCTTTTGCGGGATCATCTCCAACAGATAGTTCTGCCGGCGTTTTCACTTTCGTTCCCGTTTGTGCACTCACATGAACAGCAGACAAAACCAATAATGCCAACAGAAAACATTTAACAATACGAATAACAGGGATCAGTAAAACAGGATGGAAAGGCCGGCGCATTCCGATAGTAGCAATTTTCATATATCAAGGGTTTAATTGAATGGTTAATACCGGTGCTCCGGGTCGGGGAACAGCAGTAACGGTAACGGGCACACGATTTTTCACATTTCCGTTGCAGCCGGTTCTGATGGCTTCCACATAATAAGTATAGGTACCTGCGGCGGTGATAACAGGGGTAAACGAAAGACTGTTAGCCAGCAGCAGGGTATTGTCTGCTTTATACCAGTTGTATGTTGCACAGGCATCAGGACTGGTAATCGTAAATTTCAACCTGCCCACATCTCTTATACAGATGGGTCCTGCGTTGGGAATTCCATCCAGGTTAAGAGAGAAAGATGGCACCGGTTTCACCATTCTTACATCATAAATGCGCATGGCGCTTAGTGCTCCCAGGAGCCCGCCCATTTTAATATCTATGCGGTCGAAAGCAGCCGGTATAGCTGCGGAGAGCACATACTTCCGGCCCGGACCACTTAACAGGCGCAGACTAAGTAATGAACCGGTATTGGTAATAGGACTACCTATGGCTGTTTTGCCGAGATAAGGCTGTATCGTGAATCCTGTCAGTAAGCTCAGGTCCAGCAACCCGCTGCCGGGGTCCTGTAATACGATGTAAATAGAGTCGCCTGCTTTGGATGGGGTACTGAATACAACTGTTTCAAATACTTCACTCAGTACCTGCACACCAGTATTAAGCTGGGCATAAGTAGTAAGTCCCGGGTCATCATCTATCGCCAGCCATTTATTATCTACACTACCAGTGGCGTTTAATAAACTAATGCCCCCGGCGCGGATACCCGCCAACACGTCTACCGGGTTATTACAATTAATACTGCCTGGAGCATCCTGTTGAATCCATGCATCGTAAATGCCCATGCTGGCGCCAACTGATAATACGCCGCTCAGTGTTATCCATACGCCATCGAAAGCTACCGGGTTACCAGCCCCATCTTTTGGGGTCAATGTAATTTCCATGTCGCCGGAGCCGCTGATCAACGATAGCAGGTCTCCTACAGAAGAGGCAACGCCTGCAGGTTTTTCAACATGATGACTATCGTAAATAAAAGGTTGGACCGTAACAGCAGTACCTACTCCCACGAGATTGACCGGGTAAATTATTTTTACACTCACCGGGGTACCAGCAGCAATGGTGGCGTCAAAATTAAGATACTGCCTGGCGTAAGTAAGCCCTAACAAGGCTAACACATTCAATGTTGAATACGTGGCGGGTGCCCCATCTATGGCGTTTATTGGATTCAGCACATCCCCAAGCACCCCCTCTGTCCGTTGCCCGGAAGTATACTTCCTGATTTTAGGTACCGGGCATCCACTCTGAGCTATTGTGGAAAGCGGGAAAGTGAATAAGCAAAAGAAGCTTACTATAATAGCATATCGCGTCCCCCTGTTGATAACGGGTAAGGTTGTAATGAAATCTGCATTCAAGACACACAATGGGAATCGCATAAGGATACTTAGTCGCTAATGGGAAATCGGGTTCGGTACGACTAATGTAGCCGAATAATCAGCGTCATAGCAGATGTAGGGCAACAATGAACAAAATGAATAGGCAGAAAAAATAAACGAAAATGCACAAAAAGAACAAAGCGTATTAATTATTTTACATAAAATAAAATATGTATTAAACCAAAACACTATTTAATAAAAGTAACGATACTGATAATAATCTGGCATGGTATCAAGCTGTCGTTTTTTTTTAGTAGTATGGGTTGCGAACGAAGTTTTCCTCATAGGTACTACCTAATAAAGCAAAGAAAGGCGCCACAAAAGCATTAAATGCAAATGCTATGTTCCTCTTTTTGTTGTACACTAAATTGAGTCATCGGATTTCTGTGCTTTGACACGATAAGACCGGTTTAATATTGACACTGTAATATCAATACCCGCCTGATATGCAGGAAAAGCAATAGAAKGCGCTTTATTAGTAAGGAAGTCATATCTGAAGTAAACGTAAACACCGAAAGCCAGTGAAAAGATCCATTTAAGTATGCTATTAGGATTACCTGAATGACTTGAACTTTTTACTAGGGAGCTGATAGGATCAAAAACAAGATATACCGGCAATACACAGGTAAACGTGACACAAATAATAAATAGTAAAATCCATAACAGTTTATTATTGCTCTTCAAACCGATAAGTATTCCTTTAACAAAATAAACAAGTAAATAAAGGATAAAGCTAACAAGAATGACTACTGCAAATCCCAATAGGCTACTTATGTCTTTTTTCATTATTGATGATACGATGGCATATGATGTGAGAATGAGTGGGAAATAAATCAATATTTTTAATAGCCATTTTGCTGCGTTCCATAAAAATCCGGCGTTCCTGTCAAACATCTGTTGATCATCCATGAATATAGGTTTTAGGTTAAAAAACAATTATGGGTTCCTATTCTCTAATTTAAGAGAAATAGTGTAAGATTTCAGATAAAGAAAACCTTGAGATGGTTGTAACTGGAAATATCTCAAAAAATAAAGCCCGCACTTGTGTAAGTGCAGGCTTTATTTTTTGAGATATTCTCTTGTACCACGTACGGGAATCGAACCCGTGACTCCTCCGTGAAAGGGAGGCGTCTTAACCCCTTGACCAACGCGGCGCATCATTTTCGGATTGCAAATGTAGGATGTTATTTTATATTTCCAAAAAAATATTTTCATAACCTAAATTTATATTGATTAATAAGGGTATTGGTTGTAAATTCGCTCTCGATTTTTTCATACTCAAATCACGATGTAAAATGGGAACTACTCTCAAAATTGGTATTAATGGTTTCGGTCGCATTGGCCGCTTGGTATACCGCCAGATTTACAAAATGCCCGGCATTGATGTGGTAGCTATCAATGATCTCACCAGCCCTAACGTGCTGGCGCATTTGCTGAAATACGATTCAGCACAGGGTAGATTCGATGCAGACGTTAAGCATTCTGAAAACGCAATCAATGTGAACGGTGAAGATGTGAAAATATATGCACAGAGAGATCCGTCTCAAATTCCATGGAAAGAGCATGACATCGATGTAGTAATCGAATGTACCGGTTTCTTTGCTGACAGGGATAAAGCTGCTGCTCACATTACTGCCGGTGCTAAACGTGTTGTTATCTCCGCTCCCGCTACAGGTGATCTGAAAACGATCGTTTTCAACGTTAACCACGCAATCCTGGATGGCAGCGAAACTGTTATCTCCTGCGCTTCCTGCACCACCAACTGCCTGGCTCCTATGGCTAAAGTGCTGCAAGACAGCTATGGTATTGCTACCGGTTTAATGACCACTGTACACGCTTACACTAACGACCAGAACACCCTGGATGCCCCACATCCAAAAGGTGATCTGCGCCGTGCACGTGCTGCTGCTGCTAACATCGTACCTAACAGTACTGGTGCTGCAAAAGCAATCGGACTGGTATTGCCTGAACTGAAAGGTAAACTGGACGGTAGCGCACAACGTGTTCCTACTATCACCGGTTCTTTAACCGAGCTGACTACCATCCTCAACAAAAAAGTAACTGTTGAAGAAGTAAACGCTGCCATGAAAGCTGCTTCCAACGAATCTTTCGGTTATACTGAAGATGAAATTGTAAGCTCTGATGTCATCGGTATTCACTTCGGTTCTTTGTTTGATGCTACTCAAACCAGAGTTCTCACAGTTGGTGAGCATCAGATGGTTAAAACCGTATCCTGGTACGATAACGAAATGAGCTATGTATCACAACTGGTGCGTACTGTGAAGTACTTTGCCGGTCTGATCAGCAAATAATTATACGAAGTACTCCCGGCGCAAACCGGGAGTCTTTAAATTTCCGCGGGACTACACCATAGCAGCAATTGGCCAGAAATTTTTGGTTGTATACTCGCTTTGCGCTGTTGGTACCGCGGTTTTTTAATGATACCCCTTTCTCGTTATCTTAAATTGATACATATGAGCAAATTCTCTGACTATAATTTCAATGGCCGCAAAGCCTTGATTCGTGTGGATTTCAACGTTCCCCTGAACGATAAATTTGAAATCACCGATGATACCCGCATGCGTGCAGCTGTACCTACCATCCAGAAAATTCTGAAAGATGGTGGTGCTGTTATCCTGATGTCTCACCTGGGTCGTCCTAAAGATGGTCCTACCGATAAATATTCTTTAAAACACCTGGTATATCACCTCGTTTCTTTATTAGGTGGTGTTACTGTAAAGTTTGCAGAAGACTGTGTTGGCCCGGTGGCTGAAAAAGCGGCTGCCGACCTGCAGATGGGCGAAGTGCTGTTACTGGAAAACCTGCGTTTCCACAAAGCAGAAGAAAAAGGAGATGCGTCTTTTGCAGAACAACTGTCTAAACTGGGCAACGTTTATGTAAATGATGCCTTCGGTACTGCACACCGTGCACACGCCTCTACAGCCGTTATTGCACAATTCTATGCACCGGAAAACCGCATGTTTGGTTTGCTGATGGAAGCAGAAGTAAACAGCGCCCAGAAAGTACTCAATGATGCCGCTTCTCCTTTCACCGCTATTCTCGGTGGCGCCAAGGTGAGTGATAAAATACTGATCATTGAAACCCTGATGGATCGCGCCAACAACCTCATTATTGGTGGCGGTATGGCTTATACTTTCCTGAAAGCACAAGGCAAAGAAATAGGCAGCTCCCTTTGCGAAAATGATAAGCTGGACCTGGCCAATGAACTGGTAGCAAAAGCAAAAGAAAAAGGTGTGCAGCTGATACTACCAGTGGATTCCATTGCTGCTGATAAGTTTGCTGCTGATGCCAATACCCAGGAAGTTTCCAATGATAACATCCCGGCAGGATGGATGGGCCTTGACATAGGACCTAAGTCTATAGCACTGTTTGCAGAAACCATTGCCGCTTCCAACACTATTTTATGGAACGGTCCTATGGGCGTATTTGAAATGGCTGCATTCCAGGCTGGTACCAAAGGTGTAGCTGACGCTATTGTTACTGCCACTGCAAAAGGAGCTTTCTCCCTCGTAGGTGGTGGTGATTCCGTAGCAGCTGTAAACCAGTTCGGTATCGCAGACAAGGTAAGTTACGTATCTACCGGTGGTGGCGCATTGCTGGAGTTCTTCGAGGGAAAAGAACTGCCGGGAATTGCTGCTATCTCATAATAAGCGAAAAGCAGAAGGCATAAAGCAAAAAGCTATTGTAGTGAATGATAACAGCGAATAATTCTTTAATCTTCGTGACAGTCATTCGCTACAATAGCTTTTTGCTTTATGCCTTCCGATTTCTGCTTTTTTATATCTTGCAGACAATCATTAACACTTTTTGTCATGAACAAACGCTTTCTATGGTACCCCGCCATCATCGGTGTTTTCGCCGCGCTGATCTGGGTGATCCTTCAGAAGGGACAATCTCTCCCCGTTAACCCACACGCCATCGCTCCTGCTGCGCCGGTATCGGCTGCTGTAGATACACATAGTTGGTGGCACTACCTCGACAATCTGAAACATCCACTGGGACTGCTGTTGTTGCAAATCATTGCGATTATGCTCACCGCCCGGTTGTTTGGTATTATCGCCAATAAATTAAAGCAACCTGCAGTAGTAGGCGAAATCATCGCCGGTGTATTACTGGGGCCTTCCCTATTAGGCTGGGCCATGCCAGCCTTTTCCAACTTCCTGTTCCCTGTAGAATCCCTTAAAAACTTACAGTTCCTTAGCCAGATAGGGCTGGCCTTCTTTATGTTTATTGTAGGCATGGAACTGGATCTCAGTAAAATCAGGAATAAAGCCCACGATGCTGTCATGATCAGTCATGCCAGCATCATAGTCCCCTTTTTCCTGGGCGTTTGGCTGGCTTATTTCCTCTTTACCCGCTTTGCCCCTGCTAATGTTAGCTTTTTATCTTTTGCCTTGTTTATGGGCATTGCGATGAGTATTACTGCATTCCCGGTGTTGGCACGTATTGTTCAGGAAAGAAAGCTAACCCATACTCCACTGGGCATTATGGCTATTACCTGCGCCGCTGCTGATGATATTACCGCCTGGTGTATTCTGGCCGTAGTAGTAGCTATCGTAAATGCTGGTGGTGTATTAAGTGCGGTAGTCACCATTTTGCTGGCACTGGTATTTGTAACGGTGATGCTGCTGCTGGTACGTCCCTGGCTGGCCAGAATTACCGCAGCACAAATGGCAAAAGGAAGAGAGAAAGCATCGGTATCCCTGGTATTTTTCGTACTCCTGATATCTGCCTGGCTGGCGGAAGTAATAGGTATACACGCTTTATTTGGCGCTTTCCTGGCTGGGGTAATCATGCCTGCCAACACCAATATCAAGACACTGCTGACGGATAAACTGGAAGATGTAAGCGTTATGTTGCTGCTGCCTATTTTCTTTGTTTATACCGGTTTAAGAACCCATATCGGTTTATTGAACCACGGAGATCTTTGGATCGTATGCGGCATGATTATGCTGGTAGCAGTGGCAGGCAAATTCGGTGGCAGTACTTTTACCGCAAAACTTATGGGTCAAACCTGGCGGCAGTCGATATCTATCGGCGCCCTGATGAATACCCGCGGATTAATGGAGCTGGTAGTACTCAACATTGGTTTTGATCTTGGTATCCTATCTCCTGAAATATTTGCGATGATGGTGTTGATGGCACTGGCTACTACCTTTATGACAGGTCCATTGCTCGACCTGGTGGCCTTCAGTGAAAAGCGCAAAAGCTTAATGACAGTGTAGCAGATGTGATATAATGATGTTGCGATACAACATTTAAAACCTGGGGAACTGTTATAACAAATAACCAACTTCCACCAGTAACGACATAAAAAAAGAGCGTGTATCAATAGGATACACGCTCTTTTTTTATGTCGTTACACCAGTGATGGTGATTATTTCTTTTTAGTAGTATGCTTCTTTTTAGCCGCAGTATGCTTTTTCGCGCTGTGGTGCTTTTTAGCAGTATAATGTTTTCTGGAAGTAGTCGTTGTTTTCTTTGCTACTGTGGTGCTCTTGTCTGCCATTCTCACTGGTGGTGGGAATTTGGATTTATCTACACCTACTGCTTTATCATCCAGTGTAAGCTGAACGGATTCTTTCAGCATTTCATCTTTTTCGGCCATGAACAGCTTCATCTTTTCTTTCGGGATGCGCAGGTCATAATTATTTTCAGCGCTGCTCATTGCTTTGGTAAAACCAGGATTGAAGCAGTCTAATTCTGCCACCTGCATATCCAGTTTCTTTGCAATAGCTTCCAGGCGGTATTTGCCGGTTACGTTGATTTCAACAGTATTGAATATTTCGTCTTCTGTTAACGGACCTCTTGCAATAGGCGCAGATACGTTATCAGCAGCCGGCATATTTACCGTAATAGTTGGATTTACATCGTCACTTACACCGAAGAAGTTATTGAATCTGTCGAGTATATAACCGGTAGCGATGAATTTATATACGTGGTTGCGTGATTCTGCTGGCAGGAAATATTGCATGCCCCAGAAGTCTTTACGTCCGCTGGCATTGATTGCGCGTTGTACACCACCTGCACCGCAGTTGTAAGCAGCTACTACCAGCAACCAGTCATCAAACTGTGCATACAGTTGATTCAGGAACTGAGCGGCAGCCAGGGTAGATTTATAGAAATCTTTTCTTTCGTCTACTTTTTTACCTACGCTTAAACCAAAGATGCGGGCAGTACCGGCCATAAATTGCCAGGCACCTACAGCACCCACTCTGGAGCGGGCATTGGTGTTAAAGCTGGATTCAATTACCGCGAGGTATTTCATTTCCTCAGGGATACCATTATCACGGAACACTTTTTCAATCATGTTGAAATAAGGTTGGCCCTTATCAATCATGATTTGTAAATGCTGACTATACCGGGTAGCATAGTTACTTACGTAACCGGCAACCAGGTTATTATTGATCTGTTCATATACTTTCGCGCTGCGAATAGTATTAGGCAGACTTTGTGCTGCTTTTTTCACGGCCACGGAGGTCGGTGACGCCTGTACAGTTGTATCCTTCGGTAAACGTACCTTGTGATTCAATTTCAGTACAGAAGTATCAGGCGCTCCAATCGGATACACCGTCTCTTTAGGATTGCTATTGCCCCCCATCGCACTCACACTCAATAAACTTGTTGCTGGCAACAGCAGTAGTAAAAAGATTTTTCTCATACAATTTATTTTAAACAACAGTAACCTGCTCCTTAGCCATCACCTGATGAGCTATATGTAACAAGTTTGCTTCGCTAAACTTCTTTGTGATGATCTGTACACCGTATGGCATCCCGTTTGAATGCCGGTACAAAGGAACGGATATAGCCGGAACCCCTGCCAGATTTGCCAGTACCGTATAAATATCTGCAAGGTACATAGCTATAGGGTCATCTGTTTTTTCCCCTAACTTAAATGCTGTGGATGGCACAGTTGGCATTAAAATGGCGTCGTATTCTTCTAATATATCGTTGAGTTTATCTGTTACAAGACGCCTAACCTGTTGTGCCTTAGTATAGTATGCGTCATAATAGCCGGCGCTCAGCACAAAAGTCCCCAGTAATATACGACGTTTTACCTCTTTTCCAAACCCTTCAGATCTACTTTTTTTGTAAAATTCTGTCAAATCAAGGTTTTTCTCATTGGTCCTGTGTCCATATTTCACCCCATCAAACCGGGATAAATTAGAGGATGCTTCTGCGGTAGTAAGCACATAATAGGCTGGAACTACATGATCGAGGTATTCAAAACTCTTTCCTGATACCGTATGACCTAGTGACTGCAAACTTTCAAAGAAATCAATATAGCCATCTTTCATCTCTGCGTCCAGACCATCGTGGTACTGGGCATCTCTTAAATACGCAAATTTGAACGATTTATTGTTCTCCAGGTTTTCCTTATAGTCAGGCACTTCTTTTTGAGAAGCAGTACTATCGAACTCATCTGGTCCTGCGATCACCTGTAGAACAGACGCCACATCGGCAATATCCTTGCCAAAAATACCGATCTGATCAAATGAAGAGGCATAAGCAATGAGCCCGTAGCGCGAAATACGGCCATAGGTGGGCTTTAGTCCAACTATACCGCAAAAGTCCGCCGGTTGGCGAACAGAGCCGCCGGTATCGCTGCCAAGACTCACCTGACATAAATCTGCCTGCACAGCTACCGCGGAACCACCGGAGGAGCCACCCGGTACACGGGTATTATCCAGGGCATTCAGGGTAGGTCCAAAAGCAGAATTTTCATTGGTAGAACCCATTGCGAATTCATCGCAGTTAAGATTCCCAATGATAATAGCATCTGCCGCCAACAATCTTTCGACTGCGGTAGCAGAAAACAGGGAAGTAAACCCTTCCAGTATATGGGAAGCGGCACTTACATTATGGCCTTTATAGCAGATTACATCTTTAATACCAACCACCACACCTGCGAGTGCACCCAGCTTTTCCCCGTTTTTAATGCGGGTATCAAGCTCACGTGCCTTTTCCAGGGCCTCCTCCTCATACACTTCCAGGAAGGCATTCAAATGTTTTAGCTGGGCTATACGGTCCAGGTAATAACGTACCCTCTCCGTACAGCTTGTGCTGCCGGCGTATAATGCTTTATGGAAAGTAATTATACTGCTGAATTCAGACAAGACTAAACCAGTTAAAAATTAAACTAAATCAGGAATACACGCTCTTTAGAACGTTGGCGATTACTGTGCGTTATGGCTTGGATTATCCGGTATAACAGTTGAGCTGCTATGCGGAGCATCTGTGGTTGCTGGTGCTGAAGGAGCTACAGGCTTTTCTTTCATACCTTCTTCTATTTCCTGGCGCACATTGTTCTTGGCGTCATTAAATTCACGGATACCTTTACCCAGGCCACGCATTAATTCAGGGATTTTCTTGCCTCCGAAAAGCAGCAATACTACCACAGCAATTAAAAGCAGCTCGGACATTCCTATATCCTGAAGAATCAAAAATGATGATTTAACAAAAACAGCAGTCATCTTCTCAAATGTTTATATTGTTCAGGCGACAAAGATAGAGCATATAATCGGCTTTTTCACCCCTTTGCGTTATCCGGCCTGAGTTTTAATACCATTTTAAGCACACGAAAAAAGCGGCACCGGTAAGGTCCCGCTTTTAACAAATTTCCCTGTATTTATACTAAACCCTTTTTTCTTTGATACGGGCTTTCTTACCAGCACGTTCGCGCAGGTAGTAAAGCTTAGCTCTTCTTACCTTACCCACCTTGTTCAACACGATACCATCGATATGAGGAGAGTAAAGCGGAAACAGTCTTTCCACACCAATGCCATCAGAAATTTTTCTAACAGTGAAAGACGTTGTGGATCCTGTACCCTGGATTTTCAACACATCACCTTTAAAGGACTGAATCCTTTCTTTATTACCTTCCACGATTTTATAGTTGACAGTGACGTTGTCGCCTGCTTTAAACTTCGGGTACTGTTTGTTAGCTGTCAGTTGTTCGTGAACAAACGAAATTGCGTTCATCTTTCAAATATTTATGGGAGTGCAAAAGTAAGTCAAGAAATAGCATTTACCAAATTAAAAATCAAGAAATTATGTTATTCAAATGGTAAAGCGATCTATATGACCTATGTATCATTAAGTTATAACAGGTCGGGCCTGCGTTGTTTTGTTCTTTCTACTGATTCCTGGTGTCTCCATTCATCGATTTTCTTGTGATCACCGCTGAGGAGAATGTCCGGAACTTTCCAGCCACGGAATTCTTCCGGGCGGGTATAAACCGGAGGCGCCAGCAAATTATCCTGGAATGAGTCGGTTAAGGCACTGGTTTCGTTGTTCAGCACACCCGGTAACAGGCGGCCAATGGCGTCTACCAGTACGGCCGCTCCCAGCTCTCCCCCACTCAGCACGTAATCCCCGATGGAGATCTCCTTCGTGATAAAATGATCGCGGATACGCTGATCTATTCCCTTGTAGTGACCACATAGCATCAACAGGTTACCTTTGAGCGACAGCTGGTTGGCCATTTTCTGGTTCAGTGTTTCGCCATCAGGGGTGAGGTAGATGACTTCATCGTACTGCACCTTTGCCTGAAGCGATTCAATCGCATTTACAATAGGCTCCAGCATCATGACCATCCCTGCACCACCGCCAAACTGGTAGTCGTCTACCTGGCTGTGTTTCAGGCTGGAATACTGCCTGAGAGGGTGTACATGTATTTCCAGTAAACCTTTGGCCTGTGCTCTTTTCATGATAGAATGAGACAATGGGCTTTCCAGCAGTTCCGGTAATACAGTGATTATATCTATTCGCATAGCTTGTTTTAGCTTTTAACAATTAGTTGTTAGCCTTTAGCCTAATGGCTGATAGCTAACAGCTAAAAGCTATCCGGTGTACAATTCAATCAAACCGTCCGGCAGATTCAGGTGCACGGTCTGATTCTTCTTGTCTACTTTCACCAATGACTGTTCATTCACCGGCAACAGGGCTTCCTTGCCCTTAATGAATACTTTCACGAGTACCTGCATTGGCATCTCGATCACCTCTTCAATGGTGCCCAGAGGGCCATATTGCTGATCTTCCACGGCATACCCCAGTAAAGCCAGGGGAGCTGAGGAAGCGGTTTGTTGTTTAAAGTCATCTTCCTGCAGGAATACCTGCGCTGGCATCAGTTTATGGGCAGCTTCTTTGGTATCAATGCCTTCCAGCTTTATATACACACTTTCGCTGTCCTTCACGGTTACCTGCTGAATAAAGTAAGGAATAAAGCTGTTCTTCCGTTCTTCCAGGAAAATAACGGTTACTCCTTTCAGGGTTGATTTTTTGCCGAGACTGTGTCTTAAAACCAGATCCCCTTGCAAACCATGCGCTGATGCGAGCTTACCTATACTAAAATAATTACTCATATTCCCGGCTTTTAGCCATTAGCTTTTAGCAGTTAGCCTTTAGCGAGTTATTAACAGCTAAAAGCCAATGGCTAAGAGCTGGTTCAATAAAAATTAAAAAAGGAAATATTTGCGGTTGCAAATATTTCCTTTTTCAGGTATTGTTAAAACGTTGCCGTTTTATGCTTCTGTACCTTCTCCTTCTGCTGCTGGTGCTTCAGGCGCTGGAGCAGCTGGAACGTCTTCTACCTTTCTTACGATTGGAGCAGCAATCCGTGCTTTTTTGTGACCGTCGCGGCGGGCAGAAACTTTTTGTTCGTGTTCAGCTTGCCATTGTGCGAACTTTTGGTAAGCAGTAGGCTCGTCGAACAGGTTCAAAGTAACACCTCTTAACAAGTGTTTCAAATACAATACACCTTTGAATGACAAGATTCTTCTAACAGTGTCAGTAGGTTGTGCACCTTTCTGCAACCAACGCAATGCCTTTTCGGTATCGATGTTGATGGAAGCTGGAACTGTTAAAGGATTGTAAGTACCAATTTTCTGGATGAATTTACCATCTCTTGGTGCGCGTGCGTCGGCTACTACGATAAAATAGAAAGGCCTCTTCTTCGCGCCATGTCTCTGCAGTCTGATTTTTACTGGCATAAATAAGTCGAGTTATTTTTTGCGAGTTAGGAAATATTGTTTAATTAGGGATGCAAATGTAATCAGTAAGTTGATATTTGCAAAAAAAATTTATGTCAATCTGATCTTATTATCTCACCATTCCCTTCAAACCCTTACCACCACCGCCAAATTTATTCATCATCTTCATCATCTGCCGCATTTGCTCGAACTGCTTCATGAACTGATTGACATCCTGAATGTCTTTTCCTGCTCCTTTTGCAATGCGTTTACGGCGGCTTCCGTCGATCATATCGGGGTCGGCACGCTCTGCCCTCGTCATGGAGTTGATCATGGCCTCAATGCCCTTAAAAGCATCATCGCTGATGTCTAAGTCTTTCACTGCCTTCCCTACTCCCGGGATCATACCCATCAGATCTTTCAGGTTACCCATTTTCTTGATCTGCTGCAACTGTTCCTTGAAATCGTCAAAATCGAACTGGTTCTGACGGATTTTCTTTTCCAGCTTCTTGGCCTGTTCTTCGTTAAACTGCTCCTGTGCACGTTCTACCAGGGTGGTGATATCACCCATCCCAAGGATACGCTGCGCCATACGTTCAGGGTAGAAAACATCGAGGGTATCGAGTTTTTCACCCATACTCACGAATTTGATGGGCTTTTCCACTGTGTATTTGATCGTCAGCGCCGCACCACCACGGGTATCACCATCCAACTTGGTCAGTACCACCCCGGTAAAGTCCAGGCGTTCGTTAAACGCTTTGGCGGTATTTACCGCATCCTGGCCGGTCATGGAATCTACCACAAACAGAATTTCCTGCGGTTTAACGGCTGCTTTCACGGCCGCTACCTCGGTCATCATCGCTTCATCCACCGCCAAACGGCCGGCAGTATCAATGATGATAACGTTGAAGCTGTTTGCTTTTGCGTGTTTGATGGCATTTTCAGCAATCTGAACCGCATTTTTATTCTCCGGTTCGCTATATACTTCTACACCTATCTGCTCTCCCAGTACTTTCAACTGATCAATCGCCGCAGGGCGGTAAATATCTGCTGCTACCAGTAAAGGCTTTTTATTCTTCTTGGTTTTAAGGAAACTGGCCAGTTTACCAGAGAAGGTGGTTTTACCGGAACCCTGTAAACCTGCTATCAGGACTACAGTAGGATTGGATTTGAGGTCAAATTCAGCCTCAGTACCGCCCATCAGTTCCGCTAGCTCATCCTTCACGATCTTCACCATCAGCTGTCCGGGCGAGATAGAGGTTAATACCTTCTCTCCCAGTGCTTTATCCTTTACCTTATCAGTAAATTCCTTGGCAATCTTATAGTTCACATCCGCATCTACCAATGCACGACGGATCTCTTTAACAGTAGTGGCTATATTTATTTCGGAAATCCGGCCTTCCCCTTTAAGCTGTTTAAACGCGGAATCGAGTCTCTCTGATAATGATTCAAACATTGTTGGTATTTTAAACGGACTGCAAAAGTATATTTTTTTAGCGGAATTTGTCTTCCCCAGGATTATACTGATTTAGATGATTTCCCGGATTTACCCCTTCAGGGATTAAAAAAGATTAGCGAAGACCGTTGCGGATATCGCATCTGTCTTCGCTAATCTTTATAAAATCTTTACAAAATCAACTAAAAAAACAGGACAATGGTTGTTTATCCTGTGCAAGACAACATTCTTTATCCCAGGTAATTGCGGAGCAATTTACTTCTGGAGGTGGTTCTTAGTTTAGTGATGGCTTTGTCTTTGATCTGACGAACGCGTTCGCGGGTCAGGCCAAATTTTTCGCCGATATCTTCCAGTGACATGGGATGTTCTACGGCGATGCCGAAGTACAGCATGATCACGTCTTTCTGACGGTCTGTTAAAGTAGAGAGGGAACGTTCTATTTCGCGGCGGAGTGAATCGTGATGATCCAGTTCTTCGTCTGCGCTAACGGCGTTCGGGTTTTCGAGTACATCCAGCAGGGAATTGTCTTCCCCATCAATAAACGGCGCATCCATAGACACGTGGCGGGCGGCTACACCGAGGGTAGCTTCCACTTCTTCCGTATTAATTTCCAGGATGGTAGCAAGTTCATCGGGAGATGGTTCTCTTTCATATTCCTGTTCCAGCTGGGAGTACGCTTTGCTGATCTTGTTGCTCAGGCCCACTTTGTTAAGTGGTAAACGAACAATTCTGGATTGTTCTGCCAGAGCCTGCAGGATAGACTGACGGATCCACCATACGGCGTAGGAAATGAATTTAAAACCGCGCGTTTCATCAAAACGTTGAGCAGCTTTAATTAACCCGAGGTTCCCCTCGTTGATCAGGTCACTGAGCGACAGCCCCTGGTTCTGATACTGTTTCGCAACGGATACCACAAAGCGAAGATTTGCTTTAGTAAGCTTCTCCAACGCTCTCTGATCGCCCTGCTTGATCCGGATAGCCAGGTTTACCTCTTCTTCCGGCGTAATTAAATCCACTTTCCCAATCTCCTGTAAATACTTTTCCAGGGATTGAGACTCCCTGTTGGTAATGGATTTAGTGATTTTAAGTTGGCGCATTGACATAGAGTCGGAACAGTTACAGGTTAATAAAAAGTTAAGATTTGATGAATGCCTGACAAAAATAACTTTTTTTAGATAGCCACCAAAAAAAATCTATTGTTTTTAAATCATTTCCAAATAAAATCGATTGATCATTAAGGGCTTGCAATTCTCGTGGAAATTCGCCACTATGGAGGCAAAACACGTGGCCCTTCCATATGTCTAATTTTAATATTTATTAAAAATGTAATATATATAGTTTTACTAAGGCGAATAAAGTTTTTATCTATTCTATAAAAAAAAACCGTAAATTATTTTGACAGAGTAAAATATTTTCTATAATTGCAACTGGATGATATTGATTTACTAATTATTTGAGAGATGTCTAAGAAAGTGCTTTATGAGTTAGAATTTCCGGTACGGTGCTCACCCGGTATCCTGTATGAATTCTTATCTACGCCCGCTGGTTTACAGGAGTGGTTTGCAGATAGAGTTGATTTCAGAGATAATGTTTTTTCCTTTTCCTGGAACGGCACTGCTGAAGAAGCAGAAGTCCTGGAACAAGAGGAAGATGAGTACATCCGGCTGCACTGGACGCATGCTCCCAAAGAGGAATATTTTGAGTTCCGCATACAAATTTCTGAAGTAACGAATGAAACTATCCTGATAGTAAAAGATTTCGCAGAGAAGAAAGAAGTGAAGGACCAAAGTCAACTGTGGGAATACCAGGTGAAAGATCTCTTCCACCGCATCGGCAGCTAAATGCCCCGCTTATTGTCAAGTATACTGAGTAGCGTGGCATATGCTGCTACTACATCAGTAATTATTTCGCCCCAATGACCGATCACGAAGGGTTTAGCCAACTTAATAAAATCATTATGGCTTACCAGCGTCTTCCACTCATCTAAACTTAGCGTGTCTATGAAACAATAATTTTCATTTTCGAAATCATGCTCCCAGGGATTTTCCTGCACGTAGACCTGAAATCCGGCTTCCGCCAGCTTCGTATACTCTTTTTCCAAGGTAGTGCTGAAATGCGCTTTTACTTTACCCGCCAGGTGCAGGGTAGCGCTGAAGTAATGTCCCCACCAGAACATGGTACGGAAGGCAAATACATCTGTTTTACTGAAATACCGAGGATAGTCCAGCATTACCCATGGCAAACCTTTATACTGCTCTCCCCTCGAAATTTTACCACCCTGTAACAGCCATTCCGGCTCAAAGGGAAAATCTGTGTCCCGGTCATAAGCCGCCAGGGCTGTCTGCAAATTTCCCATCAGCCCCATTACTTTGTCTATTGCGCTGTTTTTCAAGCGAATAAAGTGAGTGCTGCCTATAATTGAAGCCTCTTCAGGCGTTAAATCAAAATTTTCCATATAATTTTAACGGTATTTTCAGGTGACGCTTAGCACTCCTTTGTGAAATCGTGCTAACTTTACCGTTTAGTAGCATCCTGAATAGTAAAATACGAATATCGGGATTCCATTTTTTTTAATACCGCATTATCAGTGAAAAAACTCGACAAACTAATCATCAAAACATTTCTGGGTCCTTTTGTTGCCACCTTTTTTGTCACCTTGTTCGTGCTGGTAATGCAGTTCCTCTGGAAGTATGTGGATGACCTGGTGGGTAAAGGTTTGGATACAGGTGTGATCATTCAGCTGATATCCTATACCAGCGCCACACTCGTTACCCTGGCCCTGCCGCTGGCGGTATTACTGTCTTCTATCATGACCTTTGGTAACCTCGGCGAAAGTTTTGAGCTCGTAGCCCTGAAATCTTCCGGTATTTCCCTCCTGCGATTCATACGCCCCTTACTGTTTGTTTGTACCATCATCGGTATTCTGGCCTTCTTATTTGCCAATTATGTGATCCCCGTAGCTAACCTGCAGGCAAAATCTTTGCTCTACGATATTACAAACTCAAAACCTGCGTTTAATATCAAAGCAGGGGTTTTTTATAAAGACATTCCTGACTATACCATCAAAGTAGCGCAGAAGGACAAAGACAATCAGACCATCCACCAGGTAATGATCATCGACCATAAAAACGGTAATGCCATGATCCTGGCAGAGAAAGGGCAGATGGTACTGACAGCCAATAAACGTTTCCTGTATTTTGTACTGGAAAATGGCTGGCGTTATGAAGAAAGAGGCAACCGGGGATACACCGTTCCGGGAGACATGATAAGACAAGGCTTTAAAAAATATAGTAAAGCGTTTGACCTTAGTTCTTTTGCCTTTAACCGGTTAAACATGGATTTGTTCGCGTCTAACCAGCAAATGCTGAATGTACGGCAGCTGGATGTGGCGATAGATTCTATGCAAAAAGCAGAGGTTCAGTTCAGTAAAACAATAAATTCGTATGTAACAGTACGTTATCCGTTTTTTAAATGGAAGGATACAGCGTGGGCCGCCAGTGCGCCACCGCTGAAAGCAAAAAGTTTTGAAGGGATTATACCGGAAAAAAACATGCGCTCGGTGCTGGAAAGGGCAGAACAGAATGTACGTGAAACACAGAGCGCCCTGGAGCAGCCTACACAGGAGTATGAAGACAAACACGGTCTCATCCTGATGCATAAAGTAGAATGGCAGCGTAAATTCACATTGGCAGCAGCCTGCATTGTGATGTTCCTGATCGGAGCCCCGCTGGGTTCTATCATTCGAAAAGGAGGCCTCGGTACACCATTGGTTTTTGCAGTGATATTCTTTGTTATCTTTAACGTGTTTTTCATGATCGGGGAAAAAATGGCCAGAAGTGGCGTGATGTTTACCTGGTCGGGAATGTGGTTATCCAATATGGTTTTGCTGCCTATTGCAGGTTTCCTTATTGTTAAGGCTATGAACGATTCACAGCTATTTAATAAAGAATATTATTTTCGCATTATTCAACGAGTAAAAAAGTTCTTACAGAGATTTAAAAAGCAACCTACAATTTAAAACCTACAGACTTGAAAACGCTGTTTACACTGTTCAGGAAGAATACCTACTTCTTTCTGCCCTTCTTACTATGGCTGATAGTAGGAGGAGTGATGCTGGCAACCTACAGCCAAAGGGAATTATTCCTCAGTATTAACGGGGAACATTCCGAATGGGGCGATGTGATTGTCACCGGGCTGACTTACCTCGGTGATGGTATTATGTTTGGAATAGTTTTGTTTCTGATGCTGATTACGCAAAGATTCAGATTATTTTTCATAGGACTGGCAGTGTTACTGCTGGTCACCATTATAGTGCAGGTAGCCAAACATTATTTTGATGCACCCAGGCCCATCAGCTATTTTGGCGCTGAAACGGCCACCCTGGTACACACGGTAAAATGGGTGAATGTACATAGTAGCTGCAGTTTCCCGTCCGGACACTCTGCTGCTGCATTTGGTATGTTCAGCTTTCTGGCGCTGATTTCGCGCAATAAAAAGCTGGGTTTAGTGTTAATAGTGATGGCGCTATGTGCTGCTTACTCCCGTATCTATCTGGCACAGCATTTCTTTGCAGATGTTTATGTGGGAAGTATAGTGGGCACCCTTAGTACTATTACGGTATACGGATTTTTTAAATTCAGGGATACCACGTCATCGCCGGAAGTATGTGCGGAAGCAATACTACAGGCAAATACCACTACGTAAAAAAATTACAGATTACGAATTATAGATGACGGATTTGCGGGTAGATCATCATGCGAATAAATCATTCGCTGATATCTATCTGCAAATCCGTCTTTTGTAATTGGGTATTTGTAATACTAAATATTTAAAAACTGTCAATGAAATATCTGTTGATTGCCCTGGTGGCGGCTTTACTATTCATACCTTTTTTAGGTGCTGTACATTTATTTGACTGGGACGAGATAAACTTTGCTGAAGCAGCACGGGAAATGATAGTGAGTCACAACTATAGCCAGGTGCAAATAGACTTCCGTCCCTTCTGGGAAAAACCACCGCTGTTTATCTGGATGCAGGTTGGAAGTATGATGATATTCGGTGTAAACGACTTTGCGGCCCGCTTTCCCAATGCTATTATCGGCATTGCCACTATTGTCAGTTTATTTGCCATTGGTAAAAAACTAAAAGATGAAAATTTTGGTTTCTGGTGGGCCCTGGTATATGCCGGTTCCTGGTTACCACATTTCTATTTTAAGTCAGGCATCATAGATCCTACTTTTAATTTCTTTATTTTCCTTTCCATCTACTTTGCCTATCGTATAGGCTACAACAACAAAACCTTCCGCATGGCCATTCTCAGTGGCTTATTCCTGGGACTGGCCGTGTTAACCAAGGGGCCTGTGGCCATACTCGTGGCCTTGCTCACCCTGCTTGTATACTGGATCTGGAACAAGGGAAAAATAAGTATCCGTTTTTCTCATATCGGGCTCATTGCCTTATTTGCCTGCTTAACTACCCTCTTATGGTTTGGCTATGAAATTATCGCACATGGCTGGTGGTTTGTAAATGAATTTGTGGCTTACCAGATCCGCCTGCTGACAACAGAAGACGCCGGTCACGGTGGTCCTTTCTTCTACCACTGGATGGTACTGCTGATAGGGTGTTTCCCCGCCAGTACCTTCCTGTTCACCTATTTACAGAGCAGAAAGAAAACCATCTACTCCACTCCTGCTGCTACTGAAATGAAAGATTTCAAAATATGGATGTGGGTGCTATTCTGGGTAGTGCTGATCCTGTTTTCCATTGTAAAAACGAAGATTGTTCATTATTCTTCTCTCTGTTATTTCCCGCTTTCTTTCCTGGCTGCATGGCAGGTGTATAAACTATCTGAAGGTAAACAGCAATTACGGGGTTGGAATATTGCACTGATCCTGTTTATCGGGCTTGTACTGGGCCTGGCAATTGCCGTATTACCACTGGTGGGTGTTTACAAGGATATGCTGATTCCTTACATCGGTGATAAGTTTGCCGAAGCAAACCTGCAGGCTGTAGTGCCCTGGTCTGCTGCAGAAGCCGCCTACGGTGCCGGCTATATGATTTTAGTGATTATAAGTGGTGTGTTATTGATGCGGAAGCAAATCACCAAAGGATTGCTTTGCCTGTTTATCAGTTCCATCCTGGTAATACAGGTTACGGTGTTACACTTTGCACCTAAGATAGAAGCTTACTCACAGCGGGCAGCCATTGACTACTTCATTTCCTTACAGGGCAAAGATGTATATGTAAAAGCACTGGGCTATCACAGCTATGCACAACATTATTATTCAAGGGAACAACCGCATGCCAATAAAAATTATTATGACCTGGAATGGTTGCTGAACGGTCAGATAGATAAGCCCGCCTACTTCATTTGCCGTATTACGGATAGTGAGCCTTACCGCCATCATCCTAACCTGGAAGTGATTGGGGAGAAAAATGGATTTGTGTTCCTGAAACGGAAATAACGATTTTAATATATCGCTGTAAAGCGTTGTACGACGCGAAAGAGAAAGCCCTTCCGGTACACCGGAAGGGCTTCATTATTTAAACAGCATACGGTGTTTATGCAGCGTTATAGCGTTTTTCTACTTCCTCCCAGTTAACTGCATTCCAGAATGCATCAATATATTCAGGGCGTTTATTCTGATGTTTCAGGTAATATGCATGTTCCCATACATCGAGCGCCAGAATAGGTGTGCCTTTGTCTTTCACGATATTATGCATCAAAGGATTGTCCTGGTTAGGGGTGTTGATGATAGCCAGTTTTTTATCCGGCGTAACGATCAGCCACGCCCAGCCCGAGCCAAAAACGGTTTTTGCGGCATCATTGAATTTTGTCTGAAATGCTTCCCAGCTGCCGAAGGCATTGGTAATGGCTGTTTTCAGTTTTGCTGAAGGCGATTGTTTAGTGGGCGACAGCAAGGTCCAGAAGAGGGAGTGGTTATAGTGTCCTCCGCCGTTGTTGCGGATGGCTTTGTCTTTATCCGTCACCTTCCTGAGTATTTCTTCCAGTGTAAGGCTGGCAAAAGCACTGCCGGCAATGGCGTCATTCAGGTTTTTCACATAGGCGGCATGATGTTTATCATGATGGATTTCCATTGTGAGCTTGTCGATATTGGGTTCCAGTGCATCGTATCCATAAGGTAAAGCAGGAAGTACAAAGGGTGCTTTAGGATCGGCAAAAGCCGGCTGGCCGGATACAGAAGAAGTGGCCAGACTGCTCAATGGCCCGCTCAGAATAGCAGCGCCGGCAAGACTGGTAAGCTTGAGAAATTCTCTCTTATCCATATTTATTTTTTTTAGATATATTATAGTGTAATAAAGATCGAAGTCAGCCGCGAAAGGCCACAAATATTAAACCAAATCTCATTGGTGGGAAGAGATGAAAAGTAATATTAAAACTAAGGTAAAAGTATAAAAACAGGAATTTAATATCAAAATAAAGGAAAACTTTTAGGTTGTTTTCATATTAAATTACTATTTTACCATACATTCATATCATAGTTACAATTATTAATTGTAATTAACTTTATGATTGCCAGACATATTTATCCCGGGCCTGGCAGGTAACAAGTAAACCTGTTCATTAACCCGCCAATTAAGCCAACATATTACCGACTACATAAATATATATAATAAGAAGCAAATACTACAGAGCAATGGGAATTGCTGTACACAATGATATTACAAAGTAATCTAGTGCGAGCAAACAGAGCACTACCTCGATAAAGCAGGAAACATGATACAAGAGTACCTCAGGCAACAACAGGATGAAAGCAATGACTATAAGCCTGTTTTTTATGATTTGAAGCATGCACAAGATCTTCAGGCTTTTGAAGCCCTTCTGAAATCCCGTCCGCAGATACGCATCAATGATAATATTTATTCCCAATTACGGGAACTGATGAAAATCAGGAATCCTACTAAGCGCCTTACCGCAGAAGAATCAGAAGAACAGATACAAGCCTACCTGGGAGATATTCCAATGGAGAAATTCGGTATCTGGGTATATTATTCCTGGATCGACCGTTTGGTACACCTGGTAGATGAAGCTGATTTTATTGAATTACGAACCAGCCGGAATCAACATAAGATCACAGCAGCAGAAATTGCTATATTATCAAAAAAGAAGATAGGCATTGTCGGCTTATCAGTTGGGCAATCGATCGCATTAACGCTGGTGATGGAAAGAGTTTGTGGAGAACTGAGACTGGCAGACTTCGACACACTGGAACTCACCAATATGAACAGGATTCGCTGTGGGGTTCATAATTTACAAACATCTAAAGTGGTGATAGCTGCCCGTGAAATTGCAGAGCTCGACCCGTTTATCAAAGTAAAGATTTATAGCGATGGCATGACGGAAGCCAATATGGATGACTTCTTCACAACCGGAGGCGTACTGGATATTTTTGTGGAAGAATGCGATGGTGTAGATATTAAAATACTAAGCAGAATAAAAGCAAAAGAGTTGAAGATCCCTGTCGTAATGGAAATGAACGATAGGGGGATGATAGATATTGAACGTTTTGATCTGGAACCGGACAGGCCGCTTATGCACGGGCTTATTCCGGAAGTCGATATTACTACACTAAAAGGGTTGACAGATGCGGAAAAGCTTCCCATCTTCAGTCCTATGCTGGCCCTGGAAAATGCTTCCGCCAGAATGAAATTCTCTTTGGGTGAGATTGGTAAAACCATTACTACCTGGCCCCAGCTTGCTTCTTCCGTTGTTTTAGGAGGCGCACTGGTGGCCGATACATGTCGACGCATAGCCTTGGATCAGCTAAAGAGTTCAGGCAGGTATTACATAGATTTTGAGCAGTTGATTGTTTAACATACTTATGCCTTGTATAAGCGCTATTCCGCAATGTCATGATTAATGTAAGGGTATTTAGGGCTCCGGATGATCCTGAGGCTTGTATGAGATTTTACACCGGTCACCTCAAGTTGCTGGAAATTTATTTTGGTATTGCCCAGGTAACATCCGGCAGCGCCGACTGGATGCAACACGAAAACACAATAGTGATCATTGTTGAGGACGACAGCCGTACCAAAACATATGGGGGAGCGCGTGTTCAGATTGCAGACGGCGTATTACCACTGCCCATTGAAACGGCAATTGGTAAATACGATGAAAAGATATACTCTTACGTAAAGAAAGGAAGTGCGGAGATATGCGGAATGTGGAATTCAAAAGAAGTAGCGGGAATGGGGATTGGCAGCCAGGTACTGGCCAGAGTAGGCGTAGTACTGGGCGCCCAGCTACCGATAGACACCTATCATGTACTGTGTGCCCCTATTACAACCCGTGTTGGCAAACGTGTTGGCTTTGTTATTGACGAGTCGCTGGGAAACAATGGCACTTTCTTTTATCCGAAAGATGACTTCCTGGCTACTGCAATGGTAATCAACGACCCTTATGACCTGCCTTATGCAGACCCTAAAGAGAAACTACTGATTGCCGATCTGCGGGAAAATCCGATTCAGTCGAAAATAGAAGTGGGGCCAAAAGGATCCTATGACGTAAATTACAGCCTTAAGATCCCTACTCATGCGCACTCTATTATGTAAACAGATAATTACAAAAAAATAAATTTAAATTCAAGCCTCATAATTAATCTATTTAATTGATGTTGTCTAAGATTGTAGTATTGTGGTCAATCTTTACCCTATTATTCCTGTTTCCCACAACAGCGCAACCTGTTGTATATAAAAACAGCAAGTCTCTATTACAGATAGGCAGCCATCTTGCGTTGTATACCGATAAAGACAACATGCTTACCATAGACGGTGCAAAGCAAATAGCCTTTAAGCCTTCCGGACAGGATGTACCTAATCTGCAGATCACACCATATACGCAATGGGCAAAGTTTTCCATTCTTAATCAAACCAATGCGGAACACCTTTTACTGGAAGTAGAATACCCGATCATCGATGATATTACCCTCTATGAATTACTTCCGGATGGTACTACCAAAAGTACCAGGCTCGGAGAATTCACCTCGTATAAAAGCCGTGGTTATGATCATCAGAATTACCAGTTTGAAATCCGGGTTCCTACGAATGAAACAAGAGAGTATTACCTGAAAGTAAAGGCGGGTGAACAGTTACAGCTCCCCGTTTACCTGGGTACATCTGAAACAGTATATGAGAAAAACAATAAGCGGGAACTGATTTTTGGTATATACGTTGGCGTTATTCTCGCCATGGCATTCTATAATCTTTTCATTTATATATCTACCCGGGATAATAGCTACCTGATTTATGTGAGCTACATTATCTGCGTAGGGCTTACACAGGTAACCCTGCAAGGCTATTCGTTCCGTTTCCTTTATCCCAACAGCCCCTG
This sequence comes from Chitinophaga sp. 10T418, assembly GCF_056394125.1. NCBI lineage: Bacteria > Pseudomonadati > Bacteroidota > Chitinophagia > Chitinophagales > Chitinophagaceae > Chitinophaga > Chitinophaga sp. 10T418. The sequence continues at coordinate 78,045 of NZ_JBFTHG010000017.1, read as the reverse complement.
GCTGGCGATGCATGCCACGGTGCTGGTCCCGGTTTTCAACGGACTCACTGCCGTCATATTCATTCAAAAGTTTTTGTCTACTAAAATAAATTACCCGCTGGGACATAAGCTGTTGAATGTTGTTATTGTGCTGTACCTGATTTGCTTTATTCCTACTTTCCTGAATAAATACAACTACGCGCAGATACTGGTGCAGATGAGTGCTTTCCTGGCAGCCATCATGGCTTTCATTGTAGCTTACCGTATCAGCCTGAAAGGAGTAAATGCCGCGCGGTTCTTCCTGCTGGCCTGGTCAATATTCCTGATCAGCATCTTCGTATTTGTGTTACGCAATTTCAATATGCTGCCTTACAACAACTTCACATACTATGCACTGCAGATAGGATCCGCAGTAGAAGTACTGTTGCTGTCGTTTGCGCTGGCACATAAGATCAACGTTTTCAAAGCAGAAAAAGAGGCTTCTCAGCAAATGGCACTGGCTATTTCACAGGAAAATGAAAGACTGGTAAGAGAACAGAATATCATACTGGAAAGCAAAGTAAAAGACAGAACGGAAGATCTGCAGACAACCAACCTCGAACTGAATAATGCACTGAACAACCTGAAAGATACCCAGACCAGGCTGGTAGAAAAAGAGAAGATGGCGTCCCTGGGTCAGCTAACAGCCGGTATAGCCCATGAAATCAACAATCCGATCAACTTCGTCACATCGAATATCAAACCACTGAAGCTGGATATTGCAGACCTGAAAGAACTGCTGAACCGCTATGACCAGCTACCTACCAGCACGGATGTCCCTAAATCGCTGGCGGATATTGAGCTGTTCAAAAAAGAAATTGATATCGATTATATACACGAAGAAATTTCTTCCCTTATCAAGGGTATTGAAGATGGCGCTGCCCGTACCGCAGAAATTGTGAAAGGATTACGCACGTTTAGCCGCCTGGATGAAAGCGAAGTCAAATCCATCGATATCCATGAAGGACTGGATTCTACCCTGGTATTGTTACGCAATGGTATCCCACCTTACGTAAATATTGTAAAAGAATATGGCAGTTTACCGAAGATAGAATGTTATGCAGGGAAAATAAACCAGGTGTTCATGAACATCTTTTCCAATGCCCTGAATGCGATCAAAACCAAGAAAGAACATCACAATGAATTCATCTCAATAAAAACAGAACTGGAAGGTACTTTTATTGTTATTACTATCAAAGATACCGGGATTGGTATGTCAGAATCAGTACGGGAGAAAATCTTTGATCCATTCTTTACTACCAAAGATGTAGGGGAAGGTACAGGGCTTGGATTATCTATTGTGTTCAGTATCATTGAAAAGCATAAGGGTAAAATTATAGTAAACTCCGCACCGGACAAAGGAGCAGAATTTATTATATATTTACCGCTCGACATAACAAATCATTTATCGTAATTAACCATAAGGTCTTTTAATGAGAGAAAACCGAATAAGAATATTATACATAGATGATGAAATTCATAACTTAAACGCATTCAAAGCGGCTTTTCGCAGGAGTTATGAAATTTATACGGCTACTTCAGCGCAGGAAGGGAAAGTCCTGCTGAAGGAGATCATGGTGCATATTATTATCGCCGATCAGAAGATGCCTGTATCTACCGGTGTGGAATTTTTTAATGAAATAAAAGATACGCTTCCTGAGCCGATGCGTATTTTGATGACCGGTTATACTGATGTGGAGGATATTATAGATGCCATTAACAAAGGCCATATCTATTCCTATATCAAAAAGCCATGGGATGAACATGAGCTGCACAAAACCATCAACAACGCGTATGAAATATACCGCACGCGGAAACAACTGCGGGAAAAGATAGAGGAGCTGGAAAAAACGAATGATGAGTTAAACCGGTTCATCTATTCCACCTCTCATGATCTGCGTTCACCACTGATGTCTGTGCTGGGTATCATTAACCTCTCCAGGCTGGATAATTCGGTGGTAGATCCCAATGGGTATGTTAACATGGTAGAAACCTGCGTGCTAAAGCTGGATGATTTTATACAAAAGATTATAGAGTATTACCGCAATTCCCGCCTGGAAGTAGAGTATGAAAAAATTGATTTCCGAAACCTGCTGAATGACTGTATCACCGCATTTAAGCCACAGAACACCGATATCCGCTTTCAAACCCAGGTGGAACAGGCGATAGAGTTCCGGGGAGATACTTTCAGGATCAGCGTTATTTTAAACAATCTGATTTCTAATGCTGTTAAGTACCAAAAGCCGGAAGAAACGAATCCAATGGTGAACCTCGCGGTGAAAGTGGAGCCTCACAGAGCCACCATTTGCATTCGTGATAATGGGATTGGAATTTTGAGTGAGCATCTGAACAATATTTTCAAGATGTTTTTCCGATCCAAAAACAATAATAAACCGGGCAGTGGTATTGGCTTATATATTGTTAAGGAAGCGCTAAGCAAAATAGGCGGAACAATTAATGTAGAGTCTAAATATGGCGAAGGCACCCAATTTGAAATTACCATCCCCAACAGAAATGAATTCGATACCTGACCTGCGTGTCATATTGATAGATGACAACGAGATTGATTTATTGCTGCATGAGAAGTTGATCGGATTTCAACAAATCAGCAGAACGGTGCTTTCATTTGCCAATGCCAACAAGGCGCTTGAATTCTTATCTTCCAATATTACCTTACCTAAAATTCCGCCTACTGTCATCCTGCTGGATATACAAATGCCGGAGATGGATGGGTTTGAATTCCTGCAGGCATTTGATGCCTATCCACATAAAATTAAGTCCCAATGCCACATCGTAATGGTGTCATCTTCCCTGGATTATAGCGATATTACCCGCACCAATGCCAATCCAATGGTAATTAAATTGCTCCGAAAACCCTTGCTGCTGAAAGATCTAAAGGATACTGTAGAAGGAATTTTCAAAGATTTCCTATAAAATGTTGGTGTTATCAGGAAAAAATATATTTTTGCACTCCCGAAAGGGGAAATTTGAAATACGGGGGATTAGCTCATCTGGTAGAGCGCAAGCATGGCATGTTTGAGGTGATCGGTTCGAGTCCGATATCCTCCACGGTATAAAGCCTGTAGATCGTAAGATTTACAGGCTTTTTTGTTTTTAGTTATTCTTCCCTTGTCTAAGCGGCAATACAATCACAAATGCCGACCCCTCTCCTTCTTTACTGCTGGCCGTAATAATGCCGCCATGTTTATCAATTACTTTTTTGGCAATCGCTAAGCCGATACCGGTCCCCTCGTAGAGTTCTGAGGTATGCAGACGCTGGAAAATGGTAAATATTTTGGAGAGATATTTTTCATTAAATCCTATTCCATTGTCACGGATCACAATACGGCAATATTGCCCTCCTGTAAAGGCCGCACTTTCCGGGTTCAAATCAGTGACCACATCGGCGGTAATATGAATAACGGGGGAAATGTCTTTGCGGGAAAATTTCAGTGCGTTACTGATAATATTCTGAAATACCTGCCTTACCTGCCCCGGGACCGCTTCAATCTGGGGCATTTTTTCCACAGATATCACCGCATCCCGTTCTGAAATCATCAATTCGAGGTCGCTGAGAATCTCTTTGACCATTTCATTAAAGTCGGTTATTTCGTATATGCTTGTTACCGATAAACGGGAATAGTTCAATAAGTCATTAATCAGCTTTGCCATGCGTTCTGAAGACCCTACAATACGTTCCATATACGACAGGGCGTTAGGGTCCGTATGCAAAAACTTATCTCTTAAAATGGCTCCGAACAACTGTATTTTCCGTAAGGGCTCTTTCAGGTCGTGGGAGGCCACAGAGGCAAATTGCTGCAGGTCATGATTGCTGGCTTCCAGTGACTTATTGATTTCTCTCAGCTCTTCTGTTCTTTCCCTTACCTTTTGTTCCAGCATTTCATTTACCTGTTGCTGATGTGCAATCAATGCTTCCTGCGCAAGTTTTCGCACTTCTACTTCTTCTTTGAGCGACTGATGCATTTGTTTCAGCTCCAGGGATTGCTGATAAAGGCGGGAGAAAGTTTTTACTTTCATCAGCAGGATATCCGGATCTACCGGCTTGGTGATATAGTCAATACCACCGGAATCATATCCTTTTACAATAAACCTTTTGTCTTTATTAACTGCTGATAAGAATATAATAGGAATATCTTTCGCTTTACTGTGGCCAGACAACGCCTCTGCAACTTCAAAACCATCCATACTGGGCATTTGCACGTCCAGGATGATAAGTGTATAACTATGTTTCAATATTTTCCTGAGCGCTTCTTCTCCGGATAAAGCAGCATCTACTTCAAACTGATACAGTTCCAGCGTCTTCCTGATAGACAGTATGTTCTCCGGCTTATCATCTACAATTAAAATCATACGTCAAGCTTGTTTATGGCGGCAGGTACAGGGGAAAATGCTGCCTGTTGCTTTTCCTTAAAAAATCCTAAGGGAACAATAATCATACCCCGGCAATTCCGTTAATAAATGCAGCCATTTCCGAAGGCTGGAGGATAACATCTACCGGGGCCAGTTCAATGGCTTGCCGGGGCATATAATCCACGTCCGCCGTAGCTGGGTCCTGCACGGCAGTGGTACCTCCTGCTTCATGTACATCTATTAATCCTTCCGTGCCGTCTGTGTTGGCGCCTGAAAGCAATAATGCGGTCATATTGCTCCCATAAGCCAATGCGGCGGAACTGAAAGTAACATCTATACTTGGCCGGCTGAAATTCACTTTCTCCGAATCATCGAGCGATAAGGTATGATCTGTTTCAATCAACAGGTGATAGTCTGCTGGTACAATGTAGATGACGCCCTGCTGCAGTGGTTCTTTTTCTGCCGCTTCTTTCACCGGCAGCGGTGACTTGGCAGATAATAATTCTGTTAGCACAGATTCGTAATGGCTTTGCCGGTGTAAAACAATAATAATAGCTGCATGGAGGGAAGCGGCCAATCCGGGCAATAGCGTTAAAATGGGCTGTAGCCCTCCGGCCGAACCACCTATTACAATTAAATACGGCGCTGTTGTCATAAGGGCTGTTGTTTCATTATTACAGTTGCACCTTCCGCCAGATTTTTTCTTTGCTGTCCAATTGTCTGAACTTCCCGGTTACACTGGTAAAGTTAAGCGTTTCCTTGCTTCCGAGTGCCAGGAACCCAAGCTGTTCAAGGCTCTCACTAAATAGGGTCAGTACTCTGTCCTGTAATTTTTTATTAAAATAGATCAATACATTTCTGCAAATGATCAGTTGAAATTCATTGAAAGATCCATCTGTTACCAGGTTATGCGGTGAAAAAATGATCTTCTCGCCCAGGTCTTCACGGAATTTGGCATATTCATAATTGGCAGTATAATAAGAAGAAAAATCTTCCCTTCCGCCAGACTCCATGTAATTACGGGAATACTGCTGCATCTGCGATAAGCGGAACATTCCTTTCCTCCCCCTCTCCAATACACTGGCATTAATATCTGTGGCATATATCACGGCTTTATGCAGCAACCTGGCTTCTTTCAGGAGGATAGCAAAAGAATATACTTCCTCCCCGGTGGAACATCCTGCATGCCAGATGCGGATAAACGGATAAGTAGCCAGTATGGGCAACACCTGTGTACGTAAAACCTGGTAGAAAGAGGGATCCCGGAACATTTCCGTTACGTTAACGGTGATCTCTTCCACAAAACGCAAGGCGTACGCCGGATCAGAAATGATACGGTAACGGTATTCGGCAAAGCTCGGAAAGCGGTCGGCATGATACAGATGATTCACCCGCCGGTGAATAGAAGCGGGTGCATATTCCGTAAAATCGTAGCCATACCTTTCCAGTACATCATTCAGCAACAAATTTACTTCGGGCTCACTTATCTGGTTCCTGCTCACTTTTACATGGATAAATATTGTTGTAGCTGTACGAGTAATTCATCTACATCAATTGGTTTGGAAATATAGTTATCGGCGCCTGCTTCCAGACACTTTTCACGATCACCAACCATCGCCTTTGCAGTAACTGCAATCACCGGCAGCTGACTGTTCCAGGGCATGGCCCGTAATGCGGAAATGGCTTCGTAACCATCCATGTCCGGCATCATAATATCCATCAGCACCACACCTACGTGATGATCTGCGGATAACAACTGCAGCGCTTCTGCACTCGTGGCAGCTGATAAACAGGGAATAGACCTGGATTTCAATACTGCTTTCAACGCAAAAATGTTGCGCATATCATCATCAACTATTAATACCTGCCTCTTTTCCATAAAATTATTTCATGGCTTTATCGTATAACCATACCCGTAAGAGGGATAATAACTGGTCGACATCTACTGGTTTGGAAATATAATCAGAAGCACCTGCCTGCAAACATTTCTCCCGGTCCCCCATCATGGCTTTCGCTGTAACAGCAATGATCGGCAGATTTCTCAGCTCCGGTTGTTTCCGTATAGCCGCAATGGCATCATAACCATCCATTTCCGGCATCATCATATCCATGAGCACTACATCTGCCCGATGTTCCTTCAGCTGCTGCAATGCCTCCTTTCCATCAATGGCAGACAACACCTTCATCTGATGCTTTTCCAGTGCTTTGGTTAAGGAAAAAATATTACGCACATCATCATCAGCTATCAGCACCGTTTTATCTTTCAGCACTTCATTCAGCATGCCCATTTTGCCATTGCCTCCGGCTATTGCCGGTGCATTTTCAGATACCAGGTGCAGGAAAAGAGATACCTCATCCAGCATACGCTGATAAGAATGAGCTGTTTTCACGACAATAGAATCTGCATATTGCCGGATGCGCTGCTCTTCTGCCTTCGACAAACTTTTGCCTGTGAAGATGATAATAGGCAGATTTTCCAACCCTTTTATTTCTTTCACCATCTCCAATGCTTCATAAGCCTTTTCATCGGGGATACCCATATCGAGGATCACACAGTCGACATCCTTTTGCTGTAGTAAAGAAACGCCATCTGCCACGCTGTTACTGATTTCAGAACTCACCTGGTAGTTGCTGAGGAAGTAGGCCAGGGCTTTGGCATGTTTCGCATTTTCTTCCAGTATCAATACTTTTTTGGTAGAACGCTGCAATACAAACTCCATCTTCTCAAAAATGAGCTGCATACTTTCCATGTCTACCGGCTTGCTGATAAAATCTACCGCGCCTTTCAGAAGGCTTTCTTTTTTAGCTTCCATGGAAGACATGATATGCACTGGTATAGGTCTTGTTTGCGGATCATTTTTCAATTCTTCCATCACCTGCCAGCCGTCTTTTATGGGCAACTGAATATCCAGCAAAATACCAATAGGCTTATAGATCCGGGCCATTTCCGCCGCTTCATCTCCACGTACCGTAACAATCCCCTTGTAGCCTCTGGCATGCGTGAAATTCAGCAATGCTTTGGCAAAATGCGTATCATCTTCCACTATCAATATGACGGGATCACCTTTGCTAATTAACCCACGATCATCGTTAATGCCTTCCGGAATAGTAGCCGACAGGAAACGGCGCTTATCTGAAATAGCCGCCGGCTCTTCTACTACCGGTGAAGGCAGTACGAAAGAATCTTTGACAGGTGTGGTTGCTTCGCGCGTAACGGGAACAGTAATGAAAAATTCACTCCCTTGATTGACAACACTGTTCACGCTTAGTTGTCCACCCAGTAATTTGGCTAACTCCCTGCTGATAGACAGCCCCAGGCCGGTACCACCATATTTTCTACGGGTAGATCCGTCTGCCTGTTGAAAAGCTTCAAAGATCACCTGCTGTTTATCTTCCGGTATACCGATACCGGTATCTTTTACGGTGAAGCGGATCACTTGCGGCGTTTCTGCTGTTTGCACCTCCAACCTTACACTGCCACGGGCAGTAAATTTCAGCGCATTGGACAACAGATTTTTCAAAACCTGTTCCAGTCTCACCTGATCTGTTTCAATCGTATCAGGCACACCATCAGCGGTATGCAATATCAGTTGTAATCCTTTTTCTTTTGCAATAGGCTCAAATAGTGCCTGCATATTGGAACAGATATCAGCTACTGATACGTTTCCAAATTCCAGTTCCATTTTTCCGGATTCTATTTTCGACAGATCCAGTATTTCATCTATCAGTGTCAGTAAGCCTTTACCGGAGCTATTAATTACCTGTGCATATTCTATCTGGTCGCCGTTCAGGTTCAGGTCATGATTTTCTGACAGGAGTCTTGATAACAACAGGATAGAGTTCAGTGGAGTACGCAGTTCATGCGACATATTAGCCAGGAACTCCGATTTATACCGGGTACTGAGTGCCAGCTCTTCTGCCTTCTTATGTATATCCAGGTTACGTTCCACGATGATCTGGTTCTTTTCTTCCAGCAGGCGGCTTCGTTCTTCCAGCTCGGAGTTGGATTGCATCAGTTCTTCCTGTTGCACTTTCAGTTCTTCTTCCGATACCTGCAGCTTCTGTGTTTGTGCTTCCAGTTCTACGTTCATGCTTTCCAGTTCGCTGTGTTGCGTTTGCAACTCTTCCGCCTGCGCCTGGGTTTCTTCCAGCAGTTCCTGCAGTTTTGTACGACTCCTGGTGCTTTGCAGGGCAATGGCAATGTTTACTGCGGCCTGTTTGGCAAAGTCGATTACATTTTCTTTAAACGGAAAAAGAGATGCTATTTCTATCACACCTTCTGTAATGCCGGCATGAATCAACGGAATGATGAGTACATACCCGGGTTGTGCCGCCCCTGCAGCACCGGCTATATGCAGAAAATCATTAGGTGCTTCCTGTAAGTATAATGGTGTTCTTTGCAGCACGCTTTGTCCCAGCAATGTTTTACCTACCTCAATCACAGCGGGTGCAGGATAAGCAGGCGACAACGCATATTCTGCTGACAAATGGAGTTCAGCTGCATATTTAATATACAGCACGCCTGTTTGTGCACCGGTATATTGTACGATATCCGTCAATGCATCCTTGCTGAGCGTGGTCAGATCCTTTTCACCCAGTAAGGTTTCACTGATGTTATTAAGTCCCGTTTGAATCCATATTTTCTGGTCGTTCTGATAACGCAATATTTTCAGATCTGCCGCCATCTGTACCACGGCATGTCCCAGCAAGTCGCCGCTGCTACGGGGTTTTACATCTATATTAAAATCTCCTTTACCAATACTATCTGCCGCAACAGCCAATTCCTGGCTGGTTTGATCGATGGCTATAAATGAACGGGCCAGGCTGCCAATGGAATCCTTGCTATGCATTTCAGGCGCTGAGCCGGGAACACCTTTAGCAATGTTTACGGCAGCAATCCGTAATAACTCCAGGCTATCAGTAATACTTTTAATGGTAATGGTTACGAAAACAATGACCAATACCACGATCAATACCATGGCAATAAGATAGCGGGTTTTGAGATCATTCTCTTTTTTGGAGATGGCTTTGGCATCTCTCCCCACTTTATCAATAATGGTACGTTGTAATTGTTTGATCTGGTCTACTGCAAGCGAAGAATTATCCCACCAGGAATCTGCGTTAAACAGCGTATCTATTTTACGGGCTGCGATGGTGCTGTTAGTAAAATCTTTCGTGATGGTGTATTCACTGGATGTTTCCATCTTCTGAAAATCTTTTACAACGGTGGGGGTAGCCTTATCCAGCAGCTCTGCACGCAGGGAATTATACATATCCGTATTGTTCTCAATGCGGGCAAAGTCTTCCGGCCATACTTCCTTTTTCAGCATGAAATAGTAAATATCCATACGAATCATACCCTGGTAAGCCGACATTTGTGCCAGCAGATATTGCGCATTCATATCCTGCTGCAACCCTTTCAATACGGGAATATCCGGCGTATTGGTATTGGCCAGATCATTCAGGCGGAAAATCAGATTAGAGTAATAATCAAGTACTTCCCGCTGAGGCATACTTTTATTGTCTATATCTTTTCGTTTTTTGGGAAGTGTATTTAACAGGGAATATTGAAAGAAACGGCTATCACTGGCCAGCAGCCGGCCTTTGACCGCATCTATTGCAAGATCTGTTTTGGCCCGCTGGGTAAGCAGATCATTGAGTGTTCCTGTTTGTAATACATAGTTTACGCTGTTTCTGCGCTCCATATGTATTTCGTCTGCCACCTTCATGATAGTGGTAGCCGTGGTTACTTTCTGAACCAGGTTGTCGATGGTATCAATATCCGCACTCTGTTTATTGAATACTTCTATTCCAAAATAAATAAGACAGACGAGTGGTATTACCGCTATTAACATCAACTTCCGGGGCAAGGGAAGCTGCATAAAGAATTTCTTCATCTGCCTGAGCTTGTTTAATTTTAAGAGCCAATATCATTCATACACAGCATCCTTGACGGGTTCATGCACATTTCATTCCAAAACGGCTGGCGAAACTGAATTATAATGATAATAAAATAACAACAAAATCATAGATTTGTCCCTATTCAAAAATGATATGCCTGATAGCTGTAAATATACCTCAGTACTTTTAATTGATGATGATATAGACGATAGAATGATATTTGGTGAAGTATTAAAAGAATTGGCGCCAGATATTATTTACCATGAAGCTATAAACGGGGAAGATGCATTAATCAAGTTAAACAATCACCTGATACCTGATTTAATATTCCTGGACCTCAATATGCCAAGGGTAGACGGGAAACAGTTTTTGGCTGAAATACAACAGCTGAGTCACTTAAAGCATATTCCTGTAATCATCTATACCACTTCTTCTCATGAGTCAGACAAAAAAGAGACCCGTGAACTGGGCGCATCTTATTTTCTGACCAAGCCAAACAGCTTACACGAACTTACTCATATACTGACAGATATACTGCAGCAGAAGATGTTTTAAAAGAAAAAGCCTCACAAAGAATTGTGAGGCAGCTTTTCTACCATTGTTACTATTTTTAAACCCTCATATATGCGTGAGCATATGCTTTGTTGAGGTAAAGATGACTATTAATGTACTCTCAAGTGTTAACCCGTTCTTAACGACTATTGCATTATAATTTTTTCACGATTTCTTCCAGCCATCCGGGACTGCGAAAATCCAGTTTCACTTCCGGCTGAACACCTTTGTTATCAATACCTTGCCCCATAGCCACCCTGCGGGACCGGGTTACGGGGTAGTCAATCGAGAAGTCCGGCATAGTATATTTCACCACATTTACGTTCGCATAATCCAATGCTCCGGCAGAAGAGGTACCAAACAGCTTCACTTTTTTACTTTGCACCGCTTCCAGTAAAAATTGCTCTGCGGTATTACTGCACTTACCGTTAATAATCACTGCTACTTTAGCGGGAACGGGCAAAGGAGAAGGCAGGATCATGTTTTCATCCGGTCCCATACTTACCAGGCGGCCCTGCAAACCATCGCCCTGATGGATCGCATTCCGCAGCTGTTCCAGGTATTCATCCGGCAGCTTCCCTGCCTGTTCATCCAGCAGGTGGCTCCAGGATTTAATATTATCCGGAGTAGCATAAAAATCTGACCCGATAATTCTCACCGGCTGTGTGTACAGTAAAGGGCGGAGACGTTCTGTCAGTTTATCTGTACCGGCCCCGTTATCGCGGACATCGATTACCAGGTTGGTATTTTTCCGCAGGTACTCATCATTGGCGTTAAGCACGGAATCCATCTGGTAATAATCAGCCGCTTCAAAACTACCGATGCGCAGATAACCCGTGCTGTCATTCATCTGCCTGAAAAAGAAAGCCGCAGTGGGCATATCACCAAATGCAGGTATTTCCCGGGCAACAGGCGGGCGGGTGCTACCGGGTCGTTGCCAGCCAAGAGCAGACAATCCATCGCGTTGTTTATTGATAGTCACCGTATCAAAGTCAACCCGATGTTGCTGATAGCTGATAACATCGAACTTATCTGTTCCGCTGGCAGCCAATTCGAAGATCACCTCTCCGGGTTTCCAGTCAGGTACAGAGGATTCGAGGATCACTGCTGCATAACTGCGTAATCCACGGGGATTTTTTACCAGGGCAATCTTATAAAGATGGTTGGACTCGTAAATGCCGGCAACGGCTGTAACAGGCTGCTTTTGCAGCTGGTCCAGCTGTAGCTGGCTGAGTGTGATTTTTTCTACTACCGGCGTATAACCGATATGCAATGCAAGATGCTGATCTTTAAAAAAACGCAGGTACCTGTTGACCAGCAACAGGCAATGTGTGGCGCCCCTGATCGTAGCCGCCTGTAACTGCAGTTTCCCCACCATTGCGGCATAAGTTTGCTGGGTAACAGGAGTTACCTTGTCAATAAATCCTACATAATTTTTCCTGAGATAGACCTGTACGCTGTCAAATTTCTTCCTGCAATCACATTCCTGTGCATATACGACTGTATTGCACAGGAATAATAACAATACTGCTATTGCTTTCATGGCAAAGGATTTGGATGTTTCTGGCTGATAATAAATGGTCTTTAAATATAAATCTTCGGACGGAACTATTCAGAATTTATTTATCATCGTGGCCCATAATTAATAAATTACACGTCCTAATTAACAGCATATGCATTTAGACGAACTGGAAAGGCTGTACAATGAGCAGGCATATACCGAAGCAATAACGAAGCTGGAAATATACTTACAGGACAACCCCGGAGAAGCCCGGGGCTGGCAGCTGCTGGGCTTATCCCAGCTGGAAAATGCCAAGGCCACCGACAACCGTGACCTTGCCACCGCTATGTACGAAGCCGCTTACGAGGCGTTCAGCCAGGTGCTGAACCTGGAACCTACCCATACACAGGCAAGGGTACACCGGGCTTATATGGGCGCCAACGTAATGGCCGATAAGGGAGATGAAGCCATCAGCGATTGTGATATCCTGATTGCCGGTGGCGATGAGGAACTGACCACCAAAGCATTACTCTACCGGTTCCAGGTATGGGTACTGAAAAATGAAACAGAAAAGGCACTGGCCGATATGCATCGGAATCTGCAGGTATATGAGTCGCTCTACGCAGACGATTTACCACAGCTCAATGTAGCCAGGTTCCAGTGCTATACCCGCATTGGAGACGTATACTATCATACCGAAAACAGGCCAGCAGCACTCGGGTACTATAAGCTGGCATTTGACTGCACCGTATATAACAACCGGTTGCTGTCTACCACCTGGTTTGCACTCGATATGGCTGATTACGACTTTGCAGCGGCCATGCTGCAAATAATGATCAGCTCAGGGGAAAACACCAAAGACGAGATGCTACGCCTGCTCAAACATGTACAGCAACTGCTGACAGACGGCGTGCGTCATGCCGCACTGGCCAGGGAATTTTGTAAAGGTACCACTGAATTCTGGCAACAGTTTTTTGGAGAGGACGATGATGAAGGTACACTGGAACAGATTTCTACCGGCAAACGATATATCGCTCAGTATCCGGAAGAAGCTTACTTCTACCATTACACTGCGACGGCCTTTTTTAACATTGGCAGCTACCGGGAAGCGCTTCCCTGGTATGAAAAATCACTGGCCATCCGCCCTTACCCATTCAGCATTGTAAGATGGTATTACACCAGCTATAAAGTAACGGGACAATTCCCGGAGCAATGGCCGGACATTGAGCATAACGTACCCTACGACTGGTATGCAGCCGGTGTTATTTTCAGTGAAATTATACAGCTGGAAAAAGACAGCAGCGCAAAACAGTTTGCGATTCCATTGAAAAGATTTCTTTATAAGAAAGCCTTTGATATTTATCACGCGTACTGGTATGAAAATACCGGTAGCTCCTACGCCGGCCACCCACATCATTTTGCGATGTGCTGTAACAACTACGGCATTGCATTATATGAAGGCGGCATTTTTGTAGAAGCAGTACATGTACATACCATCGGTTATAATATGTCGCCCTTCTGGGAACAGCTGGAATCCAGGGCCGACGCGTATCACAGCATGGGTAAACTGGCAGAAGCTATTGACGACCGCAGCACCATACTCGAAAATTTCACAACCGTATTGCCCCTGACGTACTATGTATCTATTCATGAACGCATGATAGATGACCTTTGTACACTGGAGCGGCATACAGAAGCACTGGACCTGTACGAAAAAATACTGTCGGAATACAATAGCTGGATTGCCCGCGACATGGAAGAGTTGGAAGCGTACGACCGCAATACCATCACGTACAATATTGACCGTATTAAAACCGGTCGCGCCTTTATCAGAACCAATAGTGAAGACGATCTGTCAGAGCGTATACTGGCGTTGGAAAGCCACCTGGTAGAGAAACCGGATGACAGTGATGCTTACTTCAACCTGATGTACCTCTACTTTGATAATGCGCAATATGAACATTGTATTGGCGCTATCAACAATCGTATTTCCATCGGCGGAGTACCTCAACTACCGGTCATCTCACAAATGAAAATCTACTACTTCAGGGGAAAGGCTGCATTGAAACTGGGTCGGTATAAAGCGGCTATTGCTGATATGCAGCAAACACTGGAAATCATGGCTGCCGGCGATGCGGCAGACAATTCACCGAACTACCGGTTTGGGGTATACGCTTTTATCGCAGAAGCCTGGCTGGGTGAAAAGGAGTATGACGAATGTATCGCCTATGGTACCCAATGTGTGAACATATATGCCGGTAACAACTGGGCCTGGGACACAGAGGCATCCTCTATCAGGTACATTATGGCATTGGCTTACGAAGCAAAAGGAGATGTGAGCGCCTGTAAAAAGCTGATTGATCTGATCGTAGCCAGTGATCCCGGATTTCAGCCGGCAGCATCCAAAAAAAATCAACTGAGAGGAGGAGGATTATTTTCCTTTTTCAGAAAGAAGAAATAGAGAAATAGCTATTAGCTTTTAGCAAAAATGCAGCGGAGAACATAGTATATATGTTTATCTCCGCTGCATTTTTGCTAAAAGCTAAAGGCTAAAAGCTAATAGCTACATCGGCTTATTATAACTCACCATCCAGTGAATCCCGAACTTATCTGTCAGCTGACCATAGCGGTGTGCCCAGAATGTTTCCTGGATAGGCATTTGAATTGTTCCGCCTTCAGACAGTTTACTAAACAAACGATCTGCATCTTCAACAGAAGTTACGCCCAGTGCTAATTGTACAGAATCACCATTTACAGGAGGTGCTCCCACCATTCCATCAGAAGCCATCAGATCAAAACCGGGAGTTTGTAAATAAGCGTGCATGACAAGATCTTTCGCATCAGGAGGCATTTGATCTTTCATGGGAGAGTCGCCCATGGTCATGATCCTAAGATCGCCACCCAATATTTCATGATAGTAATTCATTGCTTCCCGACAGTTGTTGTTAAAAACGAGGTAGGCCGTTAATGTAGTAGACATAACAAATCTTTTTTAGGGTAAGAAATTGGAATTCAGGTGAATACTAAAGTTAACCAAAACCCGGCCTTCTTCAAATTAACTTATTAATACCTTGTTTCTTACCAGCAGGCAGGCCCCGATGATACCGGCGCGTTCTCCCAGACTTGACATTTTCAGCTTGGAGTCGTTGCTAACCAGGCTGAGGGAGTACTTCTTCATAGCGCTTTTGATGGGCAGGCGGATATGATCCTGCGTAGCCGCCAGGGCTCCGCCGAGAATCACCAGTTCAGGGTTAAAAATATTCATCAGCAAAGCTACTCCTCTCCCCAGGTTCTCTCCCACTTTAGCAATCAGCTCTATAGCCAGCATATCGTCATTGTTGGCGGCTTCAATGATATCGTGCAGGTGAATATCATCTGCCGACTGATGGGTACGGGAAAGCATGGAAGAGGATCCTGTGGCCAGCTTCTGGCGGAACATGTTTACCAGTGCCCAGCCGGAGGCTTCTGTTTCCAGGCAGCCTTTTTTACCACAGTGACAAATAATTTCATTGTCAAACATGGGAATATGCCCTACTTCCCCGCTATAGCCGGATTTACCGTAATAGAGTTCTCCGTTTATCAGCACGCCCATACCGATACCATAGTCCAGGTTCAGGAACAGCACATTACGTTCACCATTGACGAGGTCGGAGCAAAACTCGCCATAGGCCATGGCGCGGGAGTCATTCTCCAGGAAAACCCGGATACCTACTTTTGCAGCAATGACTTCGCTGAGCGGCTTTTCATCAAAATAAAACAAGCTATAGTTGTAGCCGGTAGCGTAGTTGATACGCCCGGCGATATTGATACCGATGCCGAGGATTTTTTCCCTGGGTACAGTGAGACCTTCAATAAAGTTATTGATGAGCAGGCATAACTGTTCCAGCGAAGCCTCTGTATTATCCAGTTCATATGGTAGGCCCTCTACCGTGGTGACCAGGTTTTTATGCAGATCCGACAAGCCCAGGTTGAGGTGGTCCTGTTTTACGTCCACCCCGATAAAGAAGGCCGAATCCGGCACCAGGCCATACAGATTCGGTTTGCGGCCGCCGGTAGACTCTATTTTGCCGTAATCCATTACCAACCCGTCTACAATCAGGTCATTAACCAGGTTGGTGACCTTAGGGGTGCTCAGGTTCAGTTCTTTACACAGATCTGCAATAGTAGCGTTGCCGGTATTAGCGAAATAGGCCAGGGCAGCCTTTTTCAGGTTGATATTTTTATAGGCTACACCGGTAGCACTTGCACTGTTTAGTTCTTCGAAAAAGGTTTTAGCCATAGCATCAGATAGACTTTTACAATAATTGCTCTCCAATTTAAGCAGCTTAATTCTAATTTTTTTTAAAATCAGCACAGAAAGATTGGTAAAGTTCTCTTATAAATGATTTTGTTAATTCGCAAAAAACAATACCTTTGCAATCCTTTTTGAGCTAAATAAACAGGTATTTTTGCCGCCTCCGGGCGCATATACTCTCAAAAAGGAAGTTCTTAAATTTTTTGCGGATGTGATGAAATTGGTAGACATGCCAGACTTAGGATCTGGTGCCGCGAGGCATGGGGGTTCGAGTCCCTTCATCCGCACATTTTGATTTTCGCCAGCTTGGGAAAATCATGCTTAATAATCCCCCTCCTTCAAAAGGCAAGTGCATGCCGGTTTTATTCTTACATTCTTTTATTTGTCAATGACGATGTGATCAATTTATCATGTTGAATGATTCGGGATCAGGTTGAAAACGGGGGAATATCTTTTTTCAATATTCTCTAAATATCAATACTATCCTGGTTATACATCCGGACGTCATCCCCGGATCAAGTCCACCTCAAGTCCACCTCAAGTCCACATCAAGTCCACATCAAGTCCACCTCTGCTGCACTGCTTCTATAGGTACTAAGCAGGTGTTAAGCATAGCATCGATATCAGCGATACAGCCTTTCGGGCAGCTGCCAGGCTTGGATCTGTAGCATTCTTCCTTTTAGATTGATTAACCTTTATGCTTAAAATTTACACTATCCCCCAGGTTTTCAACCTGATCCGTGATTGGTTGAAGCATGGCAAAGGTAGCGTAAACAGGAGGTAAACGGTCGTCGTTCTCTTGTGCTCATTTACAACAGAATTAGCCTGAAAACAGAATAAAATTAGCTATCTTCGCGCGATCATAAAGTTGAACGATATCTACAACTACCTGAAAATTAGTTGTTTATATTTGAAAAAGGTTAGATTAGGATACGGTACGAAAACGCGCGGATGTGGAGAAAGCGGTCAACAGGCCAGCGATAGGATCTACTGCTTCACAGCATGCGTTCCATCCACCCGCACATATAATATTATGTGGCAATGCGTCAATATGGCAACGTGATAATGCTATGCTCTCCCTCACTTTCATTGTCACTTCTGTCTTGTTCAGACACAGTTTCACCTGATTTTATTCAAAAAAAGTTTCCTGCCATTCCTACTTACCGTTGTGACTTCATGGCAGAAAAATAAACAAGGAATCATTATTGCTTCTTAAAGAACACTTTTATACAATTCAATTATGGCAACCGTTACGAGAGAAAACATTGGTTTATTGAACGATAAGATCACTGTGAAAGTGAGCCAGGAAGATTACCTTCCTAATTTTGACAAAGCAGTAAAGCAATTCAGCAAAAATGCGAACATACCAGGCTTCCGTAAAGGAATGGTACCTGCAGGCATGGTTAAGAAGATGCACGGTCAGGCTATCTTTGGTGATGAAATCCTGAAAACTGTTGAGAAAGAGTTGATGGGTTATGTACAGAATGAGAAGCTGGAAATCTTCGGCCAGCCGCTGTCTCTGGACAAAACAGCAAAAGATCTGGATTTCAGCAAACCTGCTGATTACGCCTTCGAATTTGAAGTTGGTCTGAAACCTTCCTTCGCTATTACTCCGCTTGAAACCAACAAAACCACCCTTACCAAATATAAAGTAGCCGTTACCGAAGAAATGGTAAACGACGAAATTCAGCGTTTACAGCTGAAAGGTGGTAAAACAACAGAACCTGAAACAATTACTTCAGAAGATAACGTGATTAACGTTAAATTCGAAGAAGCAGATGCACAAGGCAATGTAGTAGAAGGCGGTATTGTAAAAGAAAATGCGTTACTGGTAAAATACTTTTCACCTGCTATCCAGGCAGAACTGCAGGGTAAAAAGAACGATGACAGCATCGTATTCCAATTAGCTACCTCTTTTGATGAGCAGCGTCTGGGCTGGATCCTGAAAGATCTGGGCTTTGAAGCTACTGATAAAGAAGCAGCCAATAAATATTTCAAACTGACCATTACCAAAGTTGGTCTGATTGAGAAAAGAGAACTGAATGAAGAGTTCTTCAAAGAAGTTTATCCGGGAGATGAAATCACTACAGAAGAAGCTTTCCGCGCTAAACTGAAAGAAGAAATCGGAAAATACTGGGATTCTGAAAGCCGTAATCACCTTCACAACGACTTGTTTGAGGTACTGGTGCATGAAACGCCGATAGATTTACCAAAGGATTTCCTCAAACGCTGGCTGCAGGTAGGCGGTGAAAAACCAAAAACTGCGGAAGAAGCTGAAAAAGAATTCCCGAGTTTCGACCACCAATTACGTTGGACACTGATCAGCGATAAACTGGTTAAAGAAAATAAACTGGAAGTTTCTTTCGAAGAACTGAAAGAAAATGCCAAACAGAAAGTATTAGGCTACTATGGCGGCGCCGCTGCTGATGGAGCAGAATGGTTAGACAGCTACCTGGATCGCCTGTTACAGGATGAAAAATTTGTAGACCAGACTTACCGTGAAATGATCACTGCCAAGTTATTTGACTGGGCTGAAGCAAAGGTGAACGTGAAAGAAGAGGAAATCAAAGCAGAAGATTTTGTTAATTTACCTCATAAACATCACCATCATGAACATTAATAATGAATTTAGAAAATATGCCATCCAGCATCGGGGAATCAGCAGCCTGGTAGTAGATAGTTACGCTAAAAGCCACCAGTTAAACAGCCTGACTCCTTACATTCTTGAAGAGCGTCAGTTGAATATGCAACAGATGGACGTTTTCTCCAGGTTGATGGCTGATCGTATTATTTTCCTCGGAGACCCGGTGAACGACTACGTAGCAAACGTGATTACCGCGCAGCTGCTGTTCCTGGAATCTTCTGATCGTACCCGCGATATCCAGATGTACATCAACAGCCCTGGTGGTAGTGTGTATGCTGGTTTAGGTATCTACGATACCATGCAGGTAGTTTCTCCTGAAATCGCTACTATCTGTACCGGTATGGCGGCCTCTTTCGGCGCTGTATTACTGGTAGCTGGCGCTAAAGGAAAACGTACCGCACTGAAGCATGCCCGTGTAATGATTCACCAGCCTCATGGCGGTGCAGAAGGCCAGACTTCAGATATCGAAATCACTGCACGTGAGTTCGTTAAACTGAAAAAGGAACTGAACGAAATCATTGCTGGTCACTGCGGACAGCCGGTGAAAAAAGTAGAAAAAGACTCTGACCGTGACTACTGGATGACTGCGGATGAAGCGAAAGAATACGGCATCATCGATGACGTACTCCAGAAGAATCCAAAGAAAAATCTGGATACACCACAGTAAAAGCTTAAAGCTCAAGGCATAAAGCTCAAAGCTATCGTAGCGAATGATATAGCGGATTTTTAATACATATCGCTACAATCATTCGCTACGATAGCTTTGAGCTTTATGCTTTAAGCTTTACGCTAATAAGACTTATGCTTTCGGCTATTTAGTGTAAATTTGTAACCCTGCATTATCATTGCAGGCAATGACAGTTTCGTAGAAAAATAATCTATTCCGAAATGAAAGAATCAAAAATTCGTTGCTCCTTTTGCAGCCGCTCTAAAGAAGAAGTGCAGATATTGATAGCTGGCGCAGAAGGACACATTTGTGAAAACTGTGTAGCCAATGCGCAGGAAATAATTGACCAGGAGCTATTTCCTCCCGGCAAGAAAGCTGCTGCTGCCGTAGCGCCGAACTTCGCACCTAAAGTGTCCAAACCTATCGACATGAAAAAATTCCTGGACGAATATGTAATCGGACAGGATGATGCAAAGAAAATACTGGCTGTAGCGGTATATAACCACTACAAAAGACTCAATCAGCAAATAGGTGATGATGAAGTGGAAATTGAAAAATCCAACATCATCATGGTAGGTGAAACCGGTACCGGTAAAACTCTCCTGGCTAAATCTATCGCTAAACAATTAAACGTTCCCTTCGCGATTGTAGATGCCACCGTATTTACTGAAGCAGGTTATGTGGGTGAAGACGTGGAAAGTATCCTCAGCCGTTTGTTGCAGGTATGTAACTATGATGTGGAAGCTGCTGAACGCGGTATCGTTTACATCGATGAAATTGATAAAATTGCCCGTAAAAGCGATAACCCTTCCATCACCCGTGATGTAAGCGGAGAAGGCGTACAACAGGGTCTCCTCAAATTACTGGAAGGAACAGAAGTACTGGTACCTCCTCAGGGCGGTCGTAAACACCCGGAACAGAAACTGATCAAACTGAACACACAAAACATTCTCTTCATCTGCGGCGGCGCATTTGATGGTGTGGAAAGAATTATCAGCAGAAGAATACAGACTCATTCTATCGGCTTCACCGTTAACAAGGAAAAAGAAGAAGAAAACAGAAAACAGATCCTGCGTTACATTAACTCAACTGATCTGAAATCCTTCGGTCTGATTCCTGAATTACTGGGACGTTTGCCAGTGGTAACGTATCTGAATTCACTGGACAGAGATACCTTGAAACTGATTTTAACAGAGCCTAAAAACGCACTGGTAAAACAATACAAGAAACTGTTCAAGGTAGAAAATATTGACTTGCAGGTAGAAGAAGAAGCGATCGACTACATTGTAGATAAAGCAATGGAATACAAACTGGGTGCGCGTGGATTACGCTCCATCTGTGAAGTTGTGCTGAGTGAAGCCATGTATGAATTGCCCTCTGCCAATGAAACCACGTTTCATCTTACCAGGGAATATGCACAGTCAAGGCTGGAACAGTCTACCCTTGTGAAATTGAAAGTAGCATAACCATTACCGGTATTCCGGTATGGCTACACTATCTCTAATCATAAAACCTCTATTTATGCAGGAACTCATTCAGCAATTACAGGAAAAAGCCGGACTCACGCCCGAACAGGCAGTACAGTCCATTGATGTGATCAAAGAATATGTGAAAGGCAAATTACCTCCGTTTATTGCAGGTACAGTTGATAACTGGTTTGCAGGGATGTCAGATAAAGCCGACGGTAAAAAGGCTGGTCTGATGGATCAGGCAGGTGATTTTCTGGATAATGTAAAAGATAAGGCAGAAGATTGGGCGGAAGAAGCTAAGGATAAAGTGTCCGACTTCTTTAACAAAGATAAAAAGTAGTCATTCCAACGCTACAAGATAAAGGGATTTTCAGTTGAGTTGATTTACAAAATCAATCCTTCCGAAAATCCCTTTTTTTTCAGAGGGTTCGCAAATAAAGATACAAGGCTATCAACTCGTCATCCGTGTACTGAGCAGTCATTGTCCACGGCATATCTTTCACCAGCAATTGCTTTCCTTCCGGTGTTTTACCACTCCGCAATGCTGTAATAAATTCTTCTTTAGACCATTTCCCAACATGCCCCGTAGCGGTGATATTGGCCACCGGTGGTCCACCTGGAACAGGATTATCGCCACCTGTTAATGCGGCCTTATGACAACCCGTGCAGGAAGCAGATAAATACTTCCCATAGGCGGCTGTAGGCCCCTTTGCCACCTGGGCAGGCTGCTGATGATGATGATCAATATTTTCCGCAGGAAATAAGGGGATTTTGCCTAATACAGATAATACTTTTCCCATAGGTCCCATTTTCACGGGTATTGTTGGAGTGTCTATTTTAGGCTGTGCTTTACAAAAGGCAATTATAGCCGCTATATCGTGATCATCCATGAGGGTGAAGTCTTCGGAGGGCATGAGCAATAAAGTCCTGTTTTCGGCATTTAAACCATGCCGCATCGTCCTTAACCAGGCTTTGTTATCAAAACTCTCTGGTAAGCCTCCTTTTCCGTAGGTAATATTCCTACCCGCAATCCTGCCAATGGCCGGATCGTCTACAAAAATTTTGCCCCTCAGATCAACTCCGTGGCATACTCCGCAGCCCTTAATTTCATACAGATGTTTTCCTGCAGCAATAGTAGCAGTATCCCCTGGTATCGGAATTTCCCTTACCTGCACGGTATACTGCTTATTTACATGTTGGCGAAAAAGAAAGGAGAAAACAGCAAAAGCAATCAAAACGATAACAACTACACCAAACAGTATCCTGCCGGTCCATTTCAATATTCTGGAGAACATAACAATTGAGATAATTTCTAGGCAAAAGTAATAGGGATAAATATTACAGGTGTCAGTAGTTCTACTGAATTATGGAAGAATCATAACGTGGATTACAGGCTTTACATTTTACTAAGCGTCTTTATACGGGATAAACCAGTCAGACCCGGTATAGAAAAGCACCCGTATTACAGGGTGCTTCTCATTGCGTAAAAGTGTTTCAAATCTTTCTTGATTTTGTGTGTTAAGGTTGATAAACGGTAAAGAGTGATGAATTAACCCAAATTTAACGTTCCTTTTGCAATATTCAATAACACTAAAGGGGTAATATTATTTTATTTTGAAAAAATGATGAACGGCTTATAAAGCGTCTTTTTTTAAATTATAAAAATACATCTACTTCAATCTTGTCAGAATCAATTGCAAAATCGTTATTCTATCTTAGTGCTTCCCGGGCTATAACGATCTTTTGAATCTCTGAAGTTCCTTCCCCGATGGTGCATAATTTTGCATCTCGATAAAATTTTTCCACCGGAAAGTCCTTGGTATAGCCATAACCACCAAAAATCTGTACGGCGTCATTGGCGACCCTAACGGCGACTTCAGAAGCGTAATATTTGGCCATGGCGGCTTGTTGTGTCATCTTCACCTTACGGTTTTTCATGTCAGCAGCCTGCATTGTCAATAGCTCAGCAGCCTCAATTTCGGTGGCCATATCCGCCAGCTTAAAGGAAATACCCTGGAAGTTAGCAATGGGCTGGTCAAACTGATGGCGTTCTTTGGCGTATTTCAGCGCCGCATCCATCGCGCCTTTGGCTATACCCAGCGACAGGGCTGCAATAGAAATACGGCCACCATCGAGCACTTTCATGGATTGTATAAAGCCGTCTCCTTCTGCTCCCAGCATATTTTCTGCAGGTACCCTACAGTTGTCAAATATCATTTCCGCTGTTTCGGATGCACGCATCCCCAGCTTATTCTCCTTTTTGCCCCCGCTGAAGCCCGGTGTTCCCTTTTCTACGATAAAGGCACTCATCCCATGGCTATCGCGCACATCGCCTGTACGGGCAATTACAACGGCCACATCACAGCTTTTACCATGCGTGATCCAGCATTTGGTGCCGTTAATCACCCAGTCATTGCCATCCCTTTTAGCCACACATTTCATATTCATCGCATCTGAACCGGTATTGGGTTCTGTTAAGCCCCAGGCACCTATCCATTCGCCGGTAGCCAGTTTAGGCAGGTACCGCTGCTTCTGTGCTTCATTACCAAATTGCAGGGTATGACCGGTACACAACGAGTTATGTGCTGCCACACTTAATCCGATAGCGCCACATATACGGGATATTTCACTGATCACGGTTACATATTCCAGGTAGCCCAATCCGCTGCCACCGTATTCTTGTGGCACCAGTACCCCCATAAGTCCCAGCTCTCCCAGTTTTTTAAACACCTGCACAGGAAATTCCTGTTGMTCATCCCATTCCAACACATAAGGCAAAATATTTGTCTTTCCGAAATCCCGGATCATTTGTGCAATCTGTTGTTGCATTTCCGTTGGCTCAAAATTCATAAACGTGGGCTTTAATGTTTGATCTCAATGTAATGTTCAATTTTACGATAAATAATCTCATCCACCAACGGCAGGGCGCGAAGCTCTGCAATGCCCTTGAAACCCGCGTGGGTACTGCGATACTGCACAATTAAGTGGGCTAGTTTATAGCGTATGTATGGGTGAGCTGCCAAAGATTTTTCATCTGTGAGGTTGAGGTCTAGTTTTATTAGAGAACTATTACCGATCTGTAAGAAAGGTTGAATTTTTTGAAATACGGAATCCGCCAACCCATAGCATTCCCCTACCTGCTCCACCGCATAAAAGCCGCCTAACCGGTCGCGGAAGCTCACAATGCGCCTTGCAAAGCCGGGTCCGATACCCGGTAATGTTTGCCACGCGAGCGTGTCTGCAGTATTAATATCAATAACAGCCGGCGCTGCTTTCTTACGATAACGGGTAAACGAAGAATCGCTATTGCGCGGTGCGAAATTGTGGTAATCAGAGTCTTTATGGTATGGTCCGTGATGCCGGTCACCACCGGCTTTTTCATATCTCCCGAAATACCGCTCCTCTCTCCTCCCCGTTATCCGCACATATGGTATTAGCCGGGCGCATAAGGCAGGCGGCAGGCTATATATCTTCGCCAGATCAGCGGCCGTGCGGAAATGCCCACCATTAGCCAGGTATTTCGTAATGGTAACGGCGGTACGTTCACTGACGCCTAATTGCTGCCAGCCCCCTACCGATAAGACGTTGGGATCAAAATAAAATAGCGCTGCTGCCGGCTCTGCTGAAGCGGCATTATTTGTTTTCGGAATACCCGCTTCATAAGCCAGTACCGCTGCTTTTAAGTCGCTACTATCGGCAACGGGCATACGCCGCTGAAAAAAAAAAAACAGGTCAGGACTATAACAGGTCCCTATCATGAATACCACCAGTATTAATATGCCATAGCGCTCTTTTCTTGAAAAACGCAGGTATTCGCGGACAAAAGACTTCCACATGGGTCAACAAAAATTTGCCGCTAAACTAAGCAGCGGGCGATCGTCTTTTGTTAATAGAAATAAAATGGGCGTTAAATTTCCAGGCGCAGGCCATCATAAGCCAGGGCGKTTCCGGGAGGCAGTTCTTTAGATACTTCTTCATGCAATCCCAGCTGATGACTGATATGCGTGAAATATACTTCCGGCACTTCCAGTTCTTTACCCAGTGCGATGGCCTCTTCCAGGGTAAAATGTGAGATATGTGTTTCTTTACGCAGGGCGTTTAACACCAGTATTTTGGAGCCCCGGATCTTTTCTTTTTCTTCTGGTGCCACGTAGTTGGCATCCGTGATGTAAGTAAAATCATGGATCCTGAAACCCATAACCGGCATTTTATGATGCATCACATGTATAGGTGTGATGGTAAGTCCATTTACATCGAAAGGCTCATCTCCAATGGTTTTCAGATTTATTTCCGGAATGCCGGGATATTTAAATTCTGAGAAGGCATAAGGAAATTCACGTTTGATCACGCCCTGTGAAAATTCAGTGGCGTATATGTTAATAGCGGTTTTCTGGAAATAGTTGAATGCACGGATATCGTCCATGCCGGCAATATGATCTTTATGGGAATGGGTAATGAGCACAGCTTCCAGGTGGCCCACTTTTTCGCGAAGCATCTGGTAACGGAAATCAGGGGTAGTATCTATCACAATATTACCTGCTGGTCCGGTAATCATGATACTACTTCTTAAACGTTTGTCTTTTTTATCTGATGAGGAGCAAACTTCGCAACCACAAGCTATTACGGGGACTCCCTGTGATGTACCTGTTCCTAAGAATGTAACTTTCATCCAAAATCATTTGTCTGTTTAACCTATTCTGCTGTTTGTTCGGCTTCTGGCTCATCATCATCTGTCCCTGCTTCAGGGATAGGTTTGCTGGCCTGTATTTGTTTGTACAGTTTATGCGATTCCGCTGTCAGGACTTCTTCATCGAGCGGCAGAGTTGTTAAAATATCGATGAGGGTATTGATACGCCCTTCCAGGTTCAAAAATTTATTGATCACTACCACCTTCTTATGTTCCAGGATGCAGTAACCGGAGAGGAAACTACCTTTTTCGAAGCGCAGCACATATTTAGCCTCTTCAAAGATTTTTTCCAGCTTCGTCAGGTTATTAGGTGTGATTTTGATATTCATGGAGCAAAAATAATGATTTAGCTTTTAGCTTTTAGCCTTTAGCTTTTAGTAAATGCAGCGAATGATTAACATAACATGAGCTCCGCTGCATTTACTAAAAGCTAAAAGCTAATGGCTAATAGCTATTTAGTCACCATTCTCGCAAATGGCACAATCATTTCTTCCAGGGAAATGCCGCCGTGCTGAAAGGTGTTGCGGTAGTAGTTAACGAAATAGTTGTAGTTGTTGGGATAACAGAGATAGCCATCTCCTTTGGCAAAGATGTAAGAAGAATTCACGTTGGGCTTGGGTAAGCCGGCATCGCGGGGATCTCTGAAGGCCAGTACCTCTTTTGGATCATAGTTCAGATTACGGCCATGTTTGTAGCGCAGGTTGGTGGTGGTTTGTTTATCACCAATCACCTTTACGGGTGTTTTTACCCTTACGCTGCCGTGATCTGTAGCGATGATCAGGTTTATTTTTTTATCACTGATACGTTTCAGTGCCTGGTGGAGTGGACTGTGTTCGAACCAGCTGGCGGTAATGGAGCGGTAAGAAGCTTCATCTCCGGCCAGTTCCTTCAGTACTTCCATTTCTGTGCGGGCATGGCTGAGCATATCCACAAAGTTGTATACAATAACGCTCAGTGGATAATCCAGCATATTGTGGATGTTATTGAGCATGATTTGCGCATCGGCATGGTTGGTGACCTTGGTGTAGGAAAACCGGGGATCCATTTTCAGTTGTTTCAGCTGAGCAGCAAAGAAATGTTCCTCAAACATGTTTTTCCCGCCTTCTTCGTCATCATTCTTCCATTCCTGGGGAAACCGGTGTTCAATATCTATGGGCAGCATACCGGCAAAGATGGCATTTCGGCTATATTGGGTGCTGGTGGGCAAAATACTGTAGAAAGATTCTTCCTCCACCAGCCGGAATGATTCCTGGAAAATGGGCTGAATCGCTTTCCACTGGTCATAGCGGAGATTATCTATCAGCAGGAACACATTTGGAACGTTGGGGTCCAGGTTGGGCACTACTTTATCCCGGAACAGGGTATGTGACATCACCGGGGCTTCTTTCGCCTTGGGATGCAGCCAGTCGCTGTAGTTGCGGCCAATGAATTTGGAGAATTCGTTGTTGGCCTCTGTTTTCTGGGCATTGAACACTTCCAGCATTTCCGGGCTGTTGGCTTTGGCCATTTCCATTTCCCAATACACCAGTTTCTTGTATATCTCCATCCACTCCGTGTAGTCCGGGTTGGAGCTGAGAGCCATAAAGAGGCTGCGGAACTCCTGCTGGTAGGCGGTGGTGGTTTTTTCGGCTACCAGTCTTTTGTTATCAATTATTTTTTTGAGAGATAATAATACCTGGTTGGGGTTTACCGGTTTAATGAGGTAGTCGGTGATCTGGGAGCCAATGGCATCGTCCATCACGTCTTCCGCTTCGTTTTTGGTGATCATGACCACGGGGATCTGCTGATCTATTTCTTTAATCTTACCGAGCGTTTCCAGGCCGGTGATGCCGGGCATGGATTCATCCAGCAATACCACGTCTACCACCTGTTCTTTCAGAAATTCGAGGGCATCGTACCCGTTTGTGAGGGCAGAAACTTTATAGCCTTTGCTTTCCAAAAAAATAATTTGTGATTTCAGCGACTCAATTTCATCATCTACCCATAGTATATTTATCTGGCTCATAGTAAGATTTAAGGTTCCGGTAAAAAAAGAAAATTACCCTTATTTTTTGGCAAATATCATTCCCCGTCTATCATTTGCCGGTAATTATATGTTAAAAAGGACACATCACGGTAAAATGATGGCAGTAAAAAGTGGGAGGGCTGATAAAGTTATTTACCTTCGCATCCATAACATTTAATTACCTGTAACCTACCAATTGTTTTTTACTGTCATAGGGGTTTCGTGGACGGAGAACGTCATTATAAGTAAAAAAATTACATATAATTAATTCATGGTGTAGTTTTGCATACCCACACCAGGGATTTCAGACGAGGACGCCCCCGTCTGAAAGGTATAATTAAATGCAATGACCGAACGCAAGCGAAAAATTGTTAATGATCCGGTGTATGGCTTTATTACCATAGATCACCCGTTGATTTTTAACCTCATTTCACATCCATATTACCAGCGGCTCCGCCGCATACATCAGATGGCGCTGGCGCAGCTGGTGTATCCCGGTGCTATGCATACGCGGTTTCATCATAGCATGGGGGCATATCACCTCATGAGTATGGCTTTACAGGAACTCCGGAGCAAAGGAGCAGCCATTACCCCGGAAGAGGAAGTAGCAGCTAAAATGGCCATTTTGCTGCATGATATAGGGCATGGACCATATTCCCATGCACTGGAGAACGGTATTATAGAGGGCGTATCTCATGAAGAGATATCCCAGTGGCTGATGGAAGACCTGAACAGGGAGATGAATGGCGCCCTGTCACTTACACTGGATATTTTTAACGGACGATATCACAAAAAATTCCTGCACCAGCTGGTGTCAAGCCAATTGGACGTAGACAGGATGGATTACCTGAACAGGGACAGCTTCTTTACCGGTGTGGCCGAAGGCACCATCGGGTACGACCGCATTATAAAAATGCTGACGGTTCATCATGGAGAGCTGATGGTGGAGGAAAAGGGGATTTATTCTATAGAGAAGTTTATCATAGCCCGACGGCTGATGTACTGGCAGGTATACCTGCATAAAACGGTACTGAGTGCGGAAAACATGCTGGTAAAGATCCTTTGCAGGGCCAAAGCCCTGGCACAGGAAGGACAACAGCTATTTTGCTCACCTGCGCTGTCATATTTCCTGTATAACACGGTTACCAAAGACAATTTTGAGCGGGAGCCGGATTGTCTGCGGTTATTTTGCCTGCTGGACGACTATGATATTATGAGCGCTATAAAAGTTTGGACAACACATGAGGACAAAGTTTTGTCCCTTTTGTGTAAATGGTTGATAGACAGGAATTTATTCAAAGTAGTATTAAGTAACCAGGCATTTGACGGCAGTGCGGAGCAATTATTGAAGGAACAGGTAAAACAAAAATGGGGCATTGATGGCGCCGACCTGGATTACTTCGTTTTCTCCGGCGCGGCCACGCTGAGGGCTTATAACGTTAATGACGAGAAGATCAATATCCTATTTAAAGACGGAACTGTAAAAGACATTTCCTCCATCGACAATGCACTGATTAGCCATACTCTGGCGATACCGGTAAAAAAATTCTACATTTGTCATCCAAAAATTCAGGCTAACAACGTTTTATAAGGAATAAAATGTTAAAGAATAAGTTCATACTATCCGGTGTAGCCTGGAAAACATTACAATTTTAAATTATGCAGTTTAGCGCATTACAATTAGCTACCATGTTAGATGGTAAGCTGGAGGGAAATCCGGACGTAAAGGTGAGCAACATCGCCAAGATTGAGGAAGCTGGCGAAGGCATGCTCAGTTTCATTGCCAATCCTAAGTATGAAGAATTCATATATACCACTAATGCCTCCATTCTGATCGTGAATGAGAGCCTGGTGATAGAGCGTCCGATTAAATCGACCCTGATCCGGGTAAAAGATGCTTACAGCAGCTTTGCCCTGTTACTGGAGCAGTACAGGTACCTGACGGGTAATAAATCGGGTATTCAGCAGCCTTCCTATATTCCCACTTCGGTGAAAATGGGAGAAAACGTGTTTGTGGGTGCTTTTGCGTACCTGGGAGAAAACGTGGTGCTGGGTAACAACGTAAAAATATATCCTGGTGTATACCTGGGTGATAATGTGATCGTTAACAACGATTCTATCTTATACCCTGGTGTAAAAGTATATGATAACTGTATTGTAGGCAGCCGCGTAATGCTGCATGCCGGTTGTGTAATTGGTGGCGATGGCTTCGGTTTCGCACCACAACCGGACAGTTCCTATAAAAAGGTACCTCAGATTGGTAATGTGGTGATCCATGATGATGTGGAAATAGGCGCCAACACCACCATCGACAGAGCCACCATGGGCAGTACCGTGATCCGGAAGGGTGTAAAACTGGATAACCTGATCCAGGTAGCCCATAACGTAGACATTGGTACCAACACGGTGATTGCTGCTCAAACAGGCGTTTCCGGCAGTACAAAAATAGGACAGAACTGCGTAATAGGCGGACAAGTAGGCATGGTGGGACATATCCACATTGCTGACAGTACCAAAATCAATGCACAGAGCGGATTATCCAAGTCCATTACCATTMCTAACACCTCCCTCACAGGCTCTCCGGCGTACGATTATAAAAGTTCGCTGAAAAGTCAGGCAATTTTTAGAAATTTGCCGGACCTTGAAAAGCGCGTAAAGGAGCTGGAAGAGATGGTAAAACAACTGCTGCAGGAAAGAGCAGGTGTATAAATTGATTACTGGTCAAATAGTTACATATTAGTTAGCTTATTATGGAAAATCAACAGTTGCAATACCAACATACCCTGAAAGGCGAAATTACCTTATCGGGTATTGGCTTGCATACAGGCGCCTATGTTAATATGACACTCAAGCCTGCCACGCCAGGCCATGGGATTAAATTTCAACGTATAGATCTGCCGGGACAACCTATCGTCAAAGCCGATGTGGATTATGTAGTGGAAACAACCMGCAGCACTACGCTGGAGCACAACGGCGCCAGAGTGAGTACCGTAGAACACATCATGGCTGCTCTGGCAGGAACAGGTGTGGATAACGTACTGGTGGAGCTCGACGGTGGAGAAATTCCTATCATGGACGGTAGTTCCTATGCATTTATAGAAGCCATTGAAAACATTGGCCTGCAAAACCAGGATGCCAAAAAAGTATACTATACTATTGATACCAACATCAGTTATTATGATGAGAAGAAAAAGGTAGAAATGGTGGCTATGCCAGCGGTAGACTATCGTATTACCTGTCTGATCGACTTCAATTCCCCGGTACTGGGTACCCAGCACGCAAAAATGAAGGGTATTGAAGAGTTCAAAACAGAGATCGCGCCTTGCCGTACCTTCTGCTTTTTACATGAACTGGAATACCAACTGTCTCTCAACCTGATTAAAGGTGGTGACATCAACAATGCCATCGTTGTGGTGGACAAACCGGTAACAGATGAAGAACTGTCCCGTTTAGCCAAAGTATTTAACAGGGAAACCATTTCTGTACAGAAAGAAGGTATCCTGAACAATATCGAATTACGTTTCCCGAACGAACCGGCACGTCACAAGCTGCTGGACGTAGTAGGTGACCTGGCACTGATCGGCTACCCTATCAATGCGCATATCATTGCCAACCGTCCCGGCCATGCGTCCAACGTGGAATTTGCCCGTGCGATCAAAGCGTATATCAAAAAGAACAAGCATAATAAAGACGTACCTGTTTACGATCCCAATCAGCCACCTGTATTCGATACCCCGCGTATTGAAAGAACATTGCCGCACCGTTACCCGATGCTGCTGGTAGATAAGATCATTGAACTGGGCGAAGAGAAAGTAGTAGGTATCAAAAACGTTACCTTCAACGAAGGCTTCTTCCAGGGTCACTTTCCAGGCAACCCGGTAATGCCGGGTGTGCTGCAACTGGAAGCACTGGCACAGGTAGGTGGTATCCTGGCACTGAACCGTGTACCGGATCCTGAAAATTACGATACTTATTTCCTGAAAATAGACAACTGTAAATTTAAGTCGAAGGTAGTTCCGGGTGACACCATGATCCTTAAAATGGAGTTGCTGAGCCCAATCAGAAGAGGACTTGTAGAAATGCGGGGGACAGTATTTATCGGCAATAAAGTAGCTACTGAGGCCGACATGATAGCACAAATTATAAAAACAAGAGAAGGCAAATAATAGCAATGATCCACCCGCTAACATACATACATCCGGACGCCAAAGTTGCGCCTAATGTAAAAATTGATCCATTTACCGTTATACATAAAAACGTGGAAATCGGTGATGGTACCTGGATAGGTTCCAACGTAACTATTATGGAAGGAGCCCGCATCGGCAGAAATTGCCGTATTTTTCCAGGTGCTGTTATTTCTGCCATCCCTCAGGATTTAAAATATGCGGGTGAAGAAACAACCGTAGAAATAGGTGACAACACCACTATCCGTGAATACGTAACCATTAACCGCGGTACCAAAGACAAATGGAAGACCGTTATCGGGAGTAACTGCCTGATCATGGCTTACAGTCATATTGCACACGATTGCGAAGTAGGTAACTACTGCGTATTTTCCAATAACACCACCCTCGCCGGACATATTACTGTGGGCGATCACGTAGTGCTGGCAGGTATGGTAGCTATCCAGCAATTTTGTAAAGTAGGTGATCACGCCTTTGTAACCGGTGGTTCCATGGTGCGTAAAGATGTACCTCCTTTCGTAAAAGCTGCCCGCGAACCATTATCCTACGTAGGTGTAAATTCCGTTGGATTAAAGAGAAGAGGATTTTCCCTGGAAAAAATCAACTCTATCCTGGATATATACCGGGTGATATTTGTGAAAGGCTTTAAATTATCCAAAGCTATTAACATCATTGAAGCTGAATTTCCAGCCACCGATGAAAGAGATGAGATCCTGTCATTCATCCGTGAATCAGGTCGTGGTATTATGAGAGGCTATACTTCCCGCACCAATGACGATATCTCTTAACCAGGCAGGTAAGCGTTTTAACTACGACTGGATCTTCCGGCGTGTAACCCTCACCTTTAGTGAAGGACAACGTTATGCTATCCTGGGACCCAATGGTTCTGGAAAATCAACATTATTACAGGTTATCAGCGGTGCCATTCAACACAATGAAGGCACCGTTACCTATAGCACACCGGAAAAACCCATCGCTCCTGATGCGTTTTTCCGGTATTGTGCCATTGCAGCTCCTTACCTGGAGCTCATCGAAGAATTTACGCTCACAGAAATTATTCAATTTCATCAGCAATTCAAAGATTTTCTGCCAGGCATTACCCCTGCCAGGGCCATGGAAATGGTAGGACTGGAAAAAGCAGCCAACAAGCAACTGCGTAACTTTTCTTCCGGTATGAAGCAACGTATTAAGCTGGCACTGGCCATCTTATCTGATGTTCCCGTACTGTTACTGGATGAACCCTGCACCAACCTCGATGCTGCCGGCACCGCCGTGTATCAGCAACTCATCACTGAATATGGCGGCAACCGCCTTATTATCGTCAGCTCAAACGATGAACAGGAATACTTCATGTGCAAAGAGCATATTCATATTCAGGATTACAAATAACACTTGTTTTTAAAAGGGAATATTATCTTCGTAAAAAGCTAAATGCTATATGAAGACTGCCAGTAAGAAAGTGATCAATGGCTGGGCAATGTACGATTGGGCTAACTCGGTGTACAACCTCGTTATCACCACTACTTTTTTCCCTATCTATTTTTTAGCGGTTACAAAAGAACATGTTTCTTTCCTCGGAATGAATTTTGTCAACTCCGCTTTATACAATTACACTATGGCAGCGGCTTACCTGCTGGTAGCCATCGCCTCTCCTATCCTCTCTTCCATTGCGGATACCAGGGGAAATAAAAAGAATTTCCTGCGCTTCTTTACTATCCTGGGCTCGCTCTCCTGTAGTGCGCTTTTTTTGTTCAACGGCGACCGGCTCATGCTGGGGGTCGTTTGTTTTATGCTTTCTACCGTAGGTTATTGCGGAGGACTGGTATTTTATAATTCCTATCTCCCTGAAATTGCCGCTCCTGAAGACAGGGACCGGATCAGCGCCCGGGGCTTCAGTATGGGATACATTGGCAGTGTACTTCTGCAACTGCTGGGGTTTGCCCTGGTAGTACTCGGCCCTAAGCTGGGTATGGATGAAAGTTTACCGGTACGAATTACCTTCTTACTGGTAGGTGTGTGGTGGTTTGGTTTTGCACTGATTACTTTTGCACGCCTTCCTAATAGCATCGGTACCATGACCAAACACACCGGTAGCGCATTGACAGAAGGGTTTACGGAATTACGCAAAGTTTATGCACAGGTAAAACAGTTACCGGTGTTAAAAAGATTCCTGCGTGGCTTCTTCTTCTACAGCATGGGTGTACAAACTGTGATGATGGCAGCTACAATATTCGGGAGTAAAGTATTGCACCTGGAAGCCTCTATGCTGATCGTTACGGTAGTGATCATCCAGGTAGTGGCCATTGCCGGTGCATGGAGTATGGCCAGACTTTCTACCAGATTTGGGAATCTACGTGTATTGATTGGCGTTATATTGCTCTGGGTAGGCATCTGCATCGCCGGTTATAAAATGCAAACCGCTATGCACTTCTATTTACTGGCTACTGCGGTTGGCCTGGTGATGGGAGGTATACAATCCCTCAGCCGTTCTACTTACGCCAAGCTGATGCCGGAAACCCAGGATACTACTTCCTTCTTCAGTTATTATGATGTGACAGAAAAACTATCCATCGTTATCGGTATGTTTTCCTTTGCCTATATAGATGACCTGACTGAAGATATGCGCAACTCGGTACTGGCGCTGGTCGTGTTTTTCGTGATTGGATTGGTATTTATTATTTCTGCGTTGCGCAAACAAAGACAAGCGGTTTAGTTATTAAATAATGTGGTTATTTGGATATTTGGTGCGCAGAATTGGGTAACTTTCTGCTACTAAATATCCAAATAACGAGTGTTATGAAATTATACACCATTGAAACGGGGTTCTTCAAACTGGACGGTGGCGCTATGTTTGGCGTAGTTCCCAAAACGATGTGGAATAAACTGAACCCGGCAGATGAAAACAACCTGTGTTCCTGGGCCATGCGCTGCCTGCTGATTGAAGATGGCAACCGCCTCATATTGATAGACAATGGTATTGGCGATAAACAGGATGCAAAATTCTTTAGTCACTATTACCTGCATGGTGATGCCACACTGGACAAATCCCTCGCGGCACATGGCTTTCACCGGGATGATATTACCGATGTATTCCTGACGCATCTTCACTTCGATCATTGCGGCGGCAGCATTATCAGACAAGGCGACAAACTGGTACCTGCTTTTAAAAATGCCATATACTGGAGTAATGAAGATCACTGGAAGTGGGCGACTCAACCTAACGACCGGGAAAAAGCATCTTTCCTCAAAGAAAATATTCTGCCGATACAGGAAAGTGGTCAGTTGAAATTTGTGGATCACCTGGAAGGGGTTTCCTTTGCAGATAACATTTCTATCCGGTTTGCCAATGGTCATACCGACGCCATGATGCTGCCACAAATCAACTATAAAGGAAAACCCATTATATACATGGCAGATCTGCTGCCTTCTATCGGACATATTCCACTTCCTTATGTGATGGCTTATGACATGTTTCCGTTAAAAACATTGCAGGAAAAAAAGAGCTTTTTACAGGAGGCCACCGATAAACAATATATACTGTATTTTGAACATGACCCTGTAAATGAATGCTGTGTGTTACAACAAACCGATAAGGGCATCCGGGCAGGTGAAACTTTTGCATTACGTGACCTGTAGCCTCCTGTCAGTCTGTCACAATTTATGCTGCTGCACTATATTTGATAGAAGAGAGTATGGCTATACACATAACAACAGATAATAAATTGAAAAAACTGATCGTTGTGGGCGACCGCGTGCTCATTAAGCCTACTACTCCCCACGATCGCACCAGCAGCGGATTATATCTGCCACCCGGCGTGCAGGAAAGAGAGAAAGTACAGCGTGGCTATGTTATTAAAACAGGTCCTGGTTATGCTATTCCTGTACCGGCTGATACCGATGAAGCCTGGAAACCGGAAGAAGAGAAGGTAAAATATATCCCGTTACAGGTAAAAGAAGGCGATTTAGCCATTTTCCTGCTCAGTGGCTCTACAGAAGTAGTATACGGAGAAGAAAGCTATTATATAGTGCCTCAGGGGGCTATTTTAATGCTGGAACGGGAAGAAGACCTGTAAACCGATCTTGCCTCTTGATAAAATAAAAAATCTGCTACCAACATAGCAGATTTTTTATTTTATCAAGCGAGCGTATCTACTAAGATTTATATTCCAGGATATCTGCCGGCTGGCATTCCAGTACACGGCAGATTTCTTCCAACGTTGAAAAGCGCACCGCTTTTGCTTTACCACTTTTCAGTATGCTAAGGTTCGCCATCGTAATACCTACCTGTGCACTCAACTCCGTGAGCGACATTTTCCTTTTCGCCAACATCACATCCAGATTTACGATTATTGCCATAATATGTTTTAAATAGTAAGAGCCTCTTCTTCTTTCAAAATTACGGCTCTTTCGAATACCGCAGCCAATACATAAATAACGAGGCTGGACATCAATAGCTCCCAGGACGAACACACTATGGTCATTAGCTTATTGAAAATAGTAAGGCGCAGGCTTACCCCTAACACATCACTTGTAATAATCAAAGAGAAAATAATTTTAGTTAGTATCAGTGCCAATAAAACATATAGTATCCGTTTTAAGCTTATTAAGTTCTTACGACAAATAATTTCCCTGTTCGAAGTTCCTCCCACCAGTTTATAAAGAAAAAAAGCCATTACCAGGTATAGCATACCCAAGATGATATATTGCACCAACATGGCTCCAACCATCGGCGAGTTATCCCCGCTGAAATTGATTCCCAACTTAGAGATCTGAATGAGCGTCATTATCACAGCAACCACACCAATCAAAGTGGAGATAAGTATTGCTATTTTTAAAGGCAACGGCGAAGATTTGATTTTCATGTGCGACTAAATTTATAATTCAAACCTACATTTCATTTATCGAAAATCAAAATAAAAATATCGCTTATCAATAAATACTAAACGATAAACAGGAACAAAAGTAAGGATAATAATTTGAGGCTCAACCGCTAGCCGCTTTTTATTATCTTCATAAAAAAAATACGTCATGGCCAATCAGGATGCATTTCTGGATTATATCAAAAGCGGCTATACATTTCAAGGCGAGCATTTCAAACTCGGCTGTGCCATGTTGAACGGAGAAGTAGTAACCGGCGCAGATGTATTCCTTCCTCTTAAAACCCTCAATCGTCACGGACTGATTGCAGGTGCTACCGGTACAGGTAAAACCAAAACCCTACAGGTAATTGCAGAAGGCCTCAGCGATGCCAGCGTACCGGTATTGCTCATGGATATTAAAGGGGATCTGAGTGGCATTGCCGCAGCAGGCACTGCTAACCCTAAGATAACAGAGCGTTACCAGAAAATTGGTGGCACCTGGAGCCCGGCAGCCTATCCTTCCGAACTGCTGTCACTCAGCCAGGAAAAAGGCGTGCGTTTACGTGCTACCGTCAGCGAGTTTGGCCCTATTCTCCTATCCAAGATCCTGGAACTAAATGACACACAAGCCGGCCTGGTAGCCATGTTGTTCAAATACTGCGATGATAATAAACTGCCTTTACTGGATCTGAAAGATTTCAAAAAGGTATTACAGTATGCCAGTGATGAAGGCAAAGCTGACCTGGAAAAAGATTACGGTAAAATATCTACTACCTCTACCGGCACCGTGCTGCGTAAGGTAATAGAACTGGAACAACAAGGTGCTGCTTTGTTTTTCGGAGAGAAGTCATTTGAAGTGGATGACCTCATGCGCATCAGTGATGATGGTCGTGGTATCATCTCTATCCTGCGCGTAAATGATATACAGGACCGCCCCAAACTCTTCTCCACCTTCATGCTCAGCCTGCTGGCAGAATTATATGCCACCCTGCCGGAAGAAGGCGACCTGGACAAACCCAAACTGGTGATGTTTATTGACGAAGCACACCTGATCTTCAATGAAGCCAGTGATGCCCTGCTCAAACAAATAGATACGATCATAAAACTGATTCGTTCCAAAGGCGTTGGCATTTTCTTCTGTACCCAAAATCCTATGGATGTTCCGGCATCTGTATTAGGACAACTGGGGCTCAAAGTACAGCATGCACTGCGTGCCTTTACCGCCAACGATCGCAAAACAATCAAGCAAACAGCTGAAAACTATCCGTTATCAGATTTCTATAAAACAGATGAACTGATTACACAAATAGGTATAGGCGAGGCGCTCATTACCTGCCTGAATGAAAAAGGCGTACCTACTCCCCTCGCCGCCACCATGCTGATATCTCCGAGATCCCGCATGGATGTATTAACGACCGCAGAAATTGACGGCCTCGTTACCGATTCCAAACTGGTGAAAAAATACAGCCAGGAAATTGACAGCGAAAGCGCCTACGAAATATTAACAGCCAAGCTGCAGGAAGCGGCAGATAAAACAGCGGCGCAGGAAGCACCCAAAGCTGCCGGGAAACAAAAAGAAGAAAAAGGTTTCCTGGAACAGGTGATGGACAGCTCTGCAGCACGACAGGTAGGTCGTACAGCCGCCAACGTTATCACCCGCAGTTTACTCGGCGCCCTTGGACTGGGTGGCCGCAGCAGTAAAAGCAAAAGCTGGTTTTAATTATGCAACAGGCAGCAATACGCTGCCAGCTTACATCAATATATAAAGAGTATGAGTAGAATTATTAAAACGGGCGTATGCTCGTACGGCATGTCCGGGCAAATCTTTCATGCCCCATTCCTGTACGTGAACCCGGGATTTGAATTTACAGCGGTAGTAGAAAGAAGCAAAAATCTGGCACAACAACGCTATCCTAACGTTAAAGTATATACGAGCGTTGAGGATATGCTGGCCGACAAAGACCTGGAACTGATTGTGGTAAACACTCCCAATTATACCCACTTCGACTACGTGAAAGCAGCCCTGGAAACAGGAAAGAATGTGATCGTGGAAAAACCTTTTACCGTACACGCAAAAGAAGGCGAAACCCTCGCAGCATTAGCGGCAGAGAAAGGATTGTTGCTGAGCGTATACCACAACCGCCGCTACGACAGCGACTACAAAGTAGTGAAACAGGTGCTTCAATCCGGCCAGCTCGGTGATGTACTAGAAGCAGAAATACATTACGACCGCTTCAAAGAAGAACTGAGCTATAAGAAACATAAAGAGTTAGGTGGGCCCGGTACCGGCGCCCTGTATGATCTCGGCTCTCACCTGATCGATCAGGCCATTACCCTTTTTGGTATGCCTAAGTCCGTATTCGCCGATATCCGCATCATCCGCAAAGACTCTGTAGTAGACGATTACTTTGAACTCGTACTCTACTATGATCATCTGCGCGCGCGTGTTAAATGCAACTACCTTGTACGCGAAGCCCTGCCTGCTTACCAGCTGCATGGTCGCATCGGTTCCTTTATCAAAACGAAATCAGATATCCAGGAAGCACAACTGCAAAGAGGCCTGTTCCCGAATAGCCCGGACTGGGGCGCAGAGGCGCCGCATGAGTGGGGACTGTTACATACTGAGATAGATGGCAAAGTAGTGAAGCAGTTTATTCCAGGTGGCAGTGGCAATTACATGGATTATTACCAGGGTATCTACGAAGCATTGGTGAATAAAGCAGCAAACCCGGTACCACCACAGGATGCTATTAAAGTAATCAGAGTGATTGAAGCTGCCTTTGAAAGCAGTAAAGAAGGGAAAGTTGTGGCTTTGTAATAAGGCCTTTTCATAAGCTGACAGCGCGTGTATCAACCATTGATACACGCGTTTTTTTTAACTGACGGTAGACAACCTGCCGGCGTCATCCCGTATAACGAGGCCTTCTTCATTGAGGAATTGCAATACTTCCATCAGGTCGCTGCGCTTCACTTCCGGCATTTTACTTTGCAGCAAGCTAAAAAGCAATGGTTGTTCCTGCAGGAAGGAAATAACGGTATCGGATATACGCTTAAAGGTGGCAGCATCCATGGGCTGGGCTTTCTTCTTTAAACAGATATCGCATACACCACAACTGGCAATTTCCTTCTCTCCGAAATAGGCTACTATTTGTTGTGTACGGCAGGTGCTACGGTTACGGGCATACGCAAACATTGCTTCCAGCCTGTCTGCGTATACTTTTTTCCTTACCTCTACCCTGGCCATATTAATACGTAGTTGTTGTGACGACACACGCTCCTGTAAAAAGCATAACTGTGGCTCATCCCGACGAGGTTGATATTTCAGAATTCCATACTGATGCAATTGTTGCAGCTGTGCCGCAATATCATCATCTTCCATCAGCATAATGCGGCCTATCTGTCTTTCATATATAGGTACGGCGTTATCAAAAATACCTTCATAGGTACGTAGCAGCGTTTTGATAATTTCTTCCAATGCAGGATATGCACTTTCAAATTCATACAGGGATTCCTTGTTGGTAACGAATTCCGCACGGGAAGGCAGGAATACGCTTTCGCTCAGTTGCAGCACGCCTTCCTGTTCCAGCAGTTTCACGGCGCTGTAGGTGATCGTAAGATTCAGCTGAAAAGTGCGGGCAAAATCATTGATATCAAAATCGAAATACATGCCTTCTGCGCTACCTACAGGTACCTGCAGGTAATTAACAATGCCCTGGTATACTTCGCGGATCTGCTCCAGTGTAGGGAATTGCAGTGCAATTCGTTCCTGCATATCCGTTAGTTCTTCTTCATTATACAGCAGCACGGCATATGCTTTCTGTTCATCACGACCGGCACGTCCTGCCTCCTGGTAGTAGGCTTCCAGGCTATCAGGCATATCATAATGCACCACTATGCGCACATCCGGTTTGTCGATACCCATGCCAAAGGCATTGGTACATACCATAATGCGCGTTTCGTTATTGATCCACGCTTCCTGCCTTGCTGCACGTTCTGCCTGTGGCAGTCCTGCATGGTAAAAGCTGGCCGGAATACCTTGCAATTCCAACAGGGAGGCTATTTCTTTGGTGCGTTTACGGTTACGGCAATACACGA
This sequence comes from Chitinophaga sp. 10T418, assembly GCF_056394125.1. Lineage (NCBI taxonomy): Bacteria > Pseudomonadati > Bacteroidota > Chitinophagia > Chitinophagales > Chitinophagaceae > Chitinophaga > Chitinophaga sp. 10T418. Next base: position 36,798 of record NZ_JBFTHG010000017.1, on the reverse strand, counting down.
TGCCACAGCCAGGTACCCGATCCAGGATATGTTTTACTTTATCAATTTTAGTGGCTTCTTCCAGCACGCTGTAGGAGAGGTTCGCACGCGCAAAGCTTTTGGTAAACACTTTGGCATCCTTCATCAGCAGCTTATCGCAGATATCTGTCTGCACCTTAGGGGTAGCAGATGCAGTGAGCGCCAGCACGGCGGCTTCCGGGAAAAAACTGCGTATATCCGCAATCTGCAGGTAGGCCGGACGGAAGTCGTAGCCCCATTGAGAAATACAATGTGCTTCATCTACCGCTATCAGGCTTACCGGCAAACCATCACAATAGGTTTGAAAAAGTTTGCTCAGGAGTCTTTCGGGAGATACATACAAAAACTTGCATCCTCCACGGCGGGCCGCCTCCAGGACTCTTTCCACCTCTTTATACTGCATCCCTGAATAGACAGAATATGCCGTAATACCTCTCTTTTTGAGGTTGGCTACCTGGTCTTTCATGAGCGCAATGAGCGGTGTAATCACCAGACACAAGCCTGGTTTCATCATTGCCGGTACCTGGAAACAAATAGATTTCCCACCACCCGTAGGCAACAGTGCCAGTGTATCCTGTCCTGCCAGTATGGAGTTTACAATATCTTCCTGTAGTGGTCGGAACTGGTCGTATCCCCAGTATTGCTGTAATATGGCGACGGGCGTATTCAAATAAAAATTTAATGGTTATTGCGAAGATAGCTATTAGCCGTTAGCTTTTAGCTTTTAGCAAAATGCAGCGGAGATAAACATATTATGTTCTCCGCTGCATTTTGCTAAAAGCTAAAAGCTAACGGCTGATAGCTACTTTTTTATACCTCAGGCGAACAGAGTTCACTGCAAGTACTACATCTGATAGTCCCATAATACCAGCACCCACAATGGGGTTCAGGAATCCAAGGGCTGCTACCGGGATCGCTACTACGTTATAAATGAATGCCCAGAAAAGATTCTGTTTAATAGTCAGGTAAGTATGTTTTCCCAGGCCCAGCGCCAGCGGCAGGGTGCCCAGGTTATTATTCAACAGTACTACATTAGCGCTTTGCATGGCTACCTGGGTAGCATCGCTGAGCGAAATACCGATGGTGGCTTTAGCCAGTGCGGGAGCATCATTAATACCATCTCCCACCATTGCGGTGGGTGCGGTTTTCATGAGTGCATCAATTTTCTGCAGTTTCTGTTCCGGTGACTGCTCTGCATATACTTCTGTGATGCCCAGCTTTTCCGCCAGTTCCTGGCATTTGCGGGTGGTATCACCACTCAGCAGAATGGATTTGATGCCGGACTGCTGCAGCTGTGCCACTACCGTGGCAGCTTCGGGCCTTATTTCATCGGTAAAATTGATCCAGCCGGCCAGCTGACCATTTTTAATGAGATACAGGTTATGACTATCATCTGCTGTTAAACCAGCTGCCATGCGGAAGGAACCTAACTGCCATTCGTTACCGGCCTTATCACCGGCGCGCATTCCCAATCCTTTGTGTTCCCGCACCTGCTGCAAAGGCAGTTCCCCGGCCGATTTCCAGATAGCGGCAATAGAGCGGGCAATAGGGTGAGATGAATATTTTTCGAGGCTGTATACCACCTGTTTAAATGCTTCTTCCGGCATATCAAAATAGCGGTATTCGCCCAGCTGTAACTTTCCGGTGGTGAGGGTACCTGTTTTATCAAATACTACCTGCCGGATGTCTTTGAACATTTCCAGCGTATGACCACCTTTAATCAGGATGCCATTGCGGGCTGCGCGACCCAGGCCTACCATCACGGCAGCCGGTGTAGCCAGTCCCATGGCGCATGGACAGGCAATTACCAGCACGGCTACACTCCGCATCATAGCGGTAGCCAGGGTAGTATGTCCAATAAAATACCAGCCCAGGAAAGTGATCACAGCAATGCTCAGTACCAGCGGTACAAATATGGCGCTGATACGGTCTGCCAGTTTCTGCATCGGTGGCTTATCGGCCTGCGCCTGTTTCACCAGCTCTATGATATAGGAAAGTACCGTATCCTTGCCTGTGGCGGTGATAAATACCTTGATGCTGCCATCTTCCAACAATGTACCACCTATGACTTTATCTTTTTCTTTTTTGCTGACAGGGGTGCTTTCGCCCGTGATCATGGATTCGTTGGCATGACCGCTTCCCCAGTAGATGGTGCCATCCATAGGGATTTTATCGCCTGTATTTACCAGCACGCAGTCGCCGGTACGGAGGGTCCGGTTATCTACTTCATGAATATGTTCATGACCATGATCGGTATTGATAAGTCTCGCGGTAGTAATCTGCATACGGGCCAGGTTCGAAATGGCGCTGGTGGTTTGTTTTACGGATTTCTCCTCCAGCATATTTCCCAGGAATACCAGGGTAATGATCGCGGCGGTAGTTTCGTAAAACATATAATCCGGGTTGCCATATATCACGGTGCCTACAAAACTATAGGCAAAAGCCGCGGTAGCGCCCAGTGTTACCAACACGTCCATATTGGCCATGCGGTTTATCAGGGAGCGGACTGCACTGCGACCAAAGTGCCACATCCCCGTCAAATACACCGGCAATGTAAGCCAGAATTGCACCCATGGCTGATGTAGCCAGGACCAGCTTACCCACATATGCAACAGCAGGGGCAATGTAAATATGAGACAAAAAACAAATTTGAATGTAAGGGTGGTATATATCTTCCGCTCCGTGGGTTTATCTTCCGGCAGTATTACCCGATATCCCATCTGGGTAATACCATTGAGCACTTCCCTGGAATCCGCTCCGGCAGGCGCGGTAAAATGTACCTCCTCTGTGGCAAAGCTGACGCTTACGTCCTGCATACCTTTTTTTTCCAGGTATTTGGAAACGCCGAGTGCACAACTGGTGCAATGCATTCCTTCTACCTTGCAACTTACTGGTGTCATCTGACATCTTTCCTCCTGGTTACAAAGTTATCAGTTGATAAGATAGGCAGGGTAAATATTATTGCAACGGAGAGGCATTTGAAAGGGGGATATTTATGTAAATTCGCGGATGCAATGGACATTTACGCTGGATCAATTACCCGAAACAGCCCGGCAATTCTGGGAATATTTTGCTGACAAACAGGTATTTACGCTGGACGGCCCCATGGGAGCCGGAAAAACCACGCTGGTAAAGGCTTTATGTGCGGCTAAAGGAGTGGAAGATGCTACTGCCAGTCCCACTTTTTCCATCATTAACGAGTATGCTTACCATGATGCGCATGGGCAGGCCCGCCGCATTTTCCACCTGGACCTGTACCGGCTGAAAGATGAAGACGATGCCATTAGTGCCGGCGTAGAGGACACCCTCTATCAGGATGCCATCAGCTTTGTGGAATGGCCGCAAGTGGTGGCACATATGTTACCCCCGGATACCATACATCTGCAACTGGAAGTGCAACCGGATCAAAAAAGGGTACTGCGCGAAATCGCTTCCTCTCTCAAATGATGTATCTTTGAATACTTCGATTTAAAAAAACTGAACACGCATATGGAGCAAAGGCAAAAACCTGTAGTAAGTGCTGGCTTTACCTATTCACCACTGGAAGAAACGTTGGATATTCCCCAGAAAAATTCCCGTTTGTTTATAGGTATTCCTAAGGAAACATCTTTCCAGGAAAACCGGATAGCCCTTACGCCCGATGCAGTCAGCATTTTAGCGGCACACGGACATCACATAGTAGTAGAACATAAGGCTGGTGACGGATCTCACTATTACGATACCGACTATTCTGAAGCCGGGGCAGAAATAGTGTATGATAAAAAGGAAGTCTTCAAAGCGGAGATCATCGTAAAATCCGCTCCCCTGAATGATGAAGAAATAGAATTACTGCATCCTCACCAGATCGTCATCTCTCCCATTCACCTCGCCGCGCTGAAAGCACCACAGGTAGAGAAAATGATGGAAAAGCGCATTACGCTGTTATCTTTTGAAAACCTGAAAGATGATGCCGGCACTTATCCGATTGTAAGGGCGATGAGTGAAATTGCCGGAGGCGCTTCCATGCTTATTGCAGGACAATATCTCAGCAACGACAACAAAGGAAAAGGTATCCTGCTCGGAGGTATTACCGGCATCCCGCCTACCAAAGTGGTGATCATAGGCGCTGGTATTGTGGGCGAATTTGCTGCGCGCACCGCGCTGGCACTGGGATCTTCCGTAAAAGTATTCGATAATAATATCTACAAACTGAAAAGGCTGCAGAACAATATCGGGGTACGTGTATTCACTTCCGTTATCCAGCCAAAAGTACTGGCAGAGCAGCTGCGTAATGCAGATGTGGCCGTAGGTGCTTTATCTTCACAGAGCGGACGTACGCCCATCGTAGTAAGCGAATCCATGGTCAGCAATATGAAGGCCGGCTCCGTGATTGTAGATGTAAGCATTGATCGTGGCGGTTGTTTTGAAACCTCTGAAATCACTACTCACGAAAACCCGGTCTTTAAAAAGTACGATGTAGTACATTACTGCGTACCCAATATTCCTTCCGGATTTGCCCGTACTGCCTCCGAAGCTATCAGCAATGTGCTGATGCCTTTACTCGTGGAAGCTGCTGACGATGGTGGATTTGAGAACCTGGTATGGATTAAGCGGGGCGTACGTAATGGCATTTACCTGTATAAAGGCGCACTGACCAACTACCACCTGAGCGAGAAATTTAAATTGAAATATACCGACCTGGAACTGCTGCTGGCAGTGAAAGGATAACAATATCACTATACATAAAAATGCCGTGGGGATAAATTCTCCACGGCATTTTTATGTATAACCCAACACCTATACTTCCAGGGTATACCCCATCAGGATAGCTGCGATAATAATAATACCTACTACAATTCTATAGTAACCCCACATTTTAAATCCATACTTTTTCACCGCACCGATAAAGAATTTAATGGCGCCCAGGGCAACCACAAAAGCCACGATATTACCAATCACCAGGAGTTTCAGGTTATCAGGATGAGCCATCAGCAGCTCCTTTCCTTTCAGCAGTTTATAGCCGGTAGCAGCTGCCATGGTAGGCACTGCCAGGAAAAAGGAAAACTCTGCTGCCACGCTGCGGGAAAGCTTTTGCTGCATCCCCCCAATAATAGAGGCCGCACTGCGGCTGGTACCAGGAATCAGGGCCAGACACTGGTAGAAGCCTATACGCAAAGCGGTAAAGATGTCTATTTTTTCCTCTGTCAGAATAGTAGGCTCTTTAAACCAGTTATCTACAAACAGCAGCACAATACCACCTAACAGCAGCATTACACCTACTGTAAGCGGGCTTTCCAGCAGGGCATCTATCTTTTTGCTGAACAGGAAACCCAGGATCAGCGCGGGGATAACGGCCACCACCAGCTTGAAGTAAAAGCTTAAACGGTTTTTATCGAATATCAGGAATTTTTTCCAATAGAATACCACCACTGCCAGGATAGCGCCCAGCTGAATCACCACTTCAAATAGCTTGGTAAATTCATCCTTACCAATGCCCAGCAGTGCGCTTACAATAATCATATGACCGGTGGAAGAAATAGGCAAAAATTCTGTTAGCCCCTCCACAATGGCAATGATAATAGCTTGAAAAACGTTCATCGAATTTAATATGGTTAAAAGTGAAAAAAAAAGCGATGATTGCTCATCGCTGTAAGAATACTTTTATAGGAACAAATTATGCATTCGTTTTTGGACGGCGCATAATAGCATATACTTCCACCAGCAGACCCAGCACAATTACGATTGGGGCCAGGGTAATTCTGCGGAAACTATATACCTGCTCTGGTTTAAAGCTGTTGGGATCATTAGAGTCGCCTCCCATCATCAGGAAAAAACCCAGTATAATCACCACAATACCGGCCAGCATAAATTTGTAATTCTCTTTTGGGAAAATAGGGCGGCTGTTGGCCAGTGCTTCTTCTGTAACAGGTGCGTGTTTCGAAGCCGGGTTTGCGCTTGTTTTAGCCATAGTGTTTGGTATTATATATCTTCAGTTAAAGATGTTAAATTAATAAAGATCGTCCAGTTTCAGGCGCAGGTACTTCATCACGGAGCGGTGTGTGCTCACCAGGGAAATACAGATCCCGATCAGGATCATACCTATAAACATGAATGCAATCATCAGATTATCACGTAAACCGGCCAGTTCAGGCAGCAACTTATCTGCCAGCGACATAATACCGATCAGTCCTGCTATGGCAATCAGGGCTGCAATAGCCCCGTTGGCAATGCTGCGCAGATCGAATGGCTTGGCAATAAACCAGCGGGTAGCTCCCACCATTTGCATGGTTTTAATAAGGAACCGGTTACTGAACATAGCCAAACGGATGGTATTATCTATCAGGAAAATTACCACCAGGCATAACAGGCCGCTTATGATCAATATGATCAGGCCTATCCTGTTAACGTTTTCATTCAGTTTGCTCACCAGCATACGCTGATAGGAAATTTCCCTTACAATGCTTTGCTGCGACAGGTTATTTTCAATAATCTTCAAACTGTCGTTGTTAACATAATTGGCGTTGGCCTTTATGTTAATGCTGCTGTAGAGCGGATTGTATTGCAAAAGGGTGATAAAATCCTCCCCGAAATCCTTTTTAAAACGTTGGGCGGCCATGTCCTTGGACACATACTCAATAGACTTGATGTACGGTTTGTGGGCCATGGAATCGCGTAGTGCCAGTGCCTGGCTTTCTTTAACATTATCTCTCAGAATGACCTGTACCTCAATGCTTTCCTTAAAATACACGCTTAACTTATTTGCATGTATTACCACCAGACCCAGTGTGCCCAGTAAAAACAATACCAGTGCTACACCAATGATGGAGTACAGGTAGGATGGTTTCGACTTCTTTGCTGATGATTTCCCGGATTGCGCCATTAATCTGCAGTTTATCGGCGAAAATAATAAAAATTAGTAGTTATGTGTTTAATTTTGCCAACCCGATCAGGTAATACCCCCAATCCGGGCAATAGAATGGCAATATATAGAGATGTTGGGGAATGACATTGGTGTATTAATGAATTTAACATTATTTTGCTGAACAGGCATTATTACAATTTTATAAATTATAACTGATAACGCCTTAATGACCGGATGTATTGTTATATCCGGCCTAATTAAGGTCCATCTACAACCGATATGGAATACAATTTCAGGGCAATCGAAAAAAAATGGCAGGAACAGTGGCAGCAATCGCATGCTTACCGCGTTAGCAATGACAGTCCAAAGCCCAAATGTTACGTACTGGACATGTTCCCCTACCCTTCCGGGGCGGGTCTTCACGTAGGACACCCCCTGGGATACATTGCAACGGACATTTATGCACGCTATAAAAGGCTAAAAGGCTTTAATGTACTACATACCATGGGGTATGATGCCTTTGGCTTACCTACGGAACAATATGCCCTCGAAACAGGTCAACACCCTGCGGTAACTACCGAACAAAATATCAAAGCTTTCCGGGAACAACTGGATAATATCGGCTTTTGCTACGATTGGGACCGGCAGGTAACTACCAGCGACCCTTCTTATTATAAATGGACACAGTGGATATTCCTGCAGATCTTCGAAAGCTGGTACAACCGTACCAGCCAGAAAGCAGAGCCAATCAGCACCCTGGTGAATATTTTTGAACAAGATGGCAACGCCGGCCATAGCTGCCCCGGTGACCGGACCATACAGTTCACAGCTGCCCAATGGAAAAGCTATGCTGAAAAAGAACAGCGGGACATCTTAATGCAGTATCGCCTGGCTTACCTGGCGCATGCCGAAGTAAACTGGTGCGCTGCACTGGGTACCGTACTCGCCAATGACGAAGTAGTAAACGGCGTGAGTGAACGTGGTGGCTTCCCGGTAGTGAAAAAGAAAATGAGCCAATGGTTCCTCCGTATCACCGATTACGCCAACCGCCTGCTGGAAGGACTGGAAACAGTATCCTTCAGCGACGCCATGAAAGAAATGCAGCGTAACTGGATCGGTAAAAGCCAGGGAGCAGAAATAAAATTTGCCGTAAAAAACTCCACCGAACACGTGGAAGTATATACCACCCGCCCCGATACCATTTTTGGTGTGGACTTCATGGTAGTGGCACCAGAGCATGATCTTGTAAAATTAATTACCACCCCGGAACAACAGGGCGAAATAGATAAATACCTCGACTATGTTCAAAGCCGCTCTGAGCGCGAACGTATGGCCGATGTAAAACAAATCACCGGTTGCTTTACCGGCGCCTATGCCATCAATCCATTTGATGGCCGCGAAATCCCGGTATGGATTGCGGAATACGTGCTGGCCGGTTACGGTACCGGCGCTATCATGGCAGTGCCATGTGGCGACCAGCGCGACTTTGGATTTGCCAAACATTTCAATATCCCCATCACCAACATCATCGGCGATGCATTTAACGGACAGGAAGCCAATCCCACCAAAGACGCCAAACTGCAAAACAGCGGTTTCCTCGATGGTATGGACATGAAACCAGCCACCGACATAGTGATCAACAAGCTGGAAGAAATGGGTATCGGCAAACGCAAGATCAACTATAAAATGCGCGATGCCGGCTTTAGCCGTCAACGATACTGGGGCGAGCCTTTCCCTATCCTGTACAAGGATGGTATTCCTTACGCCATGGACGAAAAAGACCTGCCGCTGGAATTGCCACATGTGGAAAACTATAAACCAGGTGCTGAAGGAGAAGGCCCGCTGGCCAACATCACCGACTGGGTGAATGTAGCCCCCGGCGTAAAACGCGAAACCAACACTATGCCGGGATATGCAGGTAGCAGCTGGTATTTCCTCCGCTACATGGATCCGCATAATACACACACATTTGCAGACCGTAAAGCCACTGACTACTGGAACCAGGTAGATGTATACGTTGGCGGTACCGAACACGCCGTAGGTCACCTGTTGTACTCCCGCATGTGGACCAAAGTGCTGTACGACCTGGGACATATTGGTTTCCAGGAGCCGTTTAAATCGCTGATCAACCAGGGTATGATTGGTGGTAGCTCCAGATTAGTGTACCGCGTTCGTGGTACCCACCAGTACGTTTCCGTTGGATTAAAAGATCAGTACGAAACAGATGAGCTGCATGTGGATGTGAATATTGTAGATGGTGTGGAACTGGATACTGACGCATTTAAGAAGTGGAAACCCGACTTCGCAGATGCTACCTTCATTCTCGAAGACGGCAAATACTTCTGTGGCGTACAGCTGGAAAAAATGAGTAAACGTTTATTCAATACCGTTAATCCAAACGACCTGGTAGAGAAATACGGTGCTGATACTTTCCGCATGTACGAAATGTTCCTTGGCCCGGTAGAGCAGTCCAAACCATGGGATACCAAAGGTATTGAAGGTGTACACCGCTTCCTCAAAAAACTGTGGCGCCTGTTTGCAGACGAGCAAAAAGGTATCCTGGTAAATGAGCAGGCTCCTACACCGGAAGAACTGAAAATATTGCATAAATCTATCCAGAAAATAGATCATGATACTTCCAGCTTTTCCTATAACACCGCTGTAAGCCAGTTTATGATCTGTGTAAATGAACTCGCTACCATGCGCTGTCATAAACGCAGTATACTGGAACCATTGCTGATATTACTGACACCATATGCACCACACTTGTGCGAAGAACTGTGGCAATATGTAGGCAACAATGAAAGCATCCTGAATGCGCCTTACCCGGTATTTGATGAGCAATACACCAAAGAAAGTGCTTTCAATTATCCGATCGCTATCAACGGTAAAACCCGCTCTGAAATAGGCTTTTCACTGGACGCTGCTATTCCTGATATGGAGAAAGAAGTACTGGCCAACGAAGTAGTACAGAAATGGCTGGAAGGAAAAGCACCAAAGAAAGTAATTATTGTAAAAGGTAAAATGATTAACGTAGTAATTTAATCGCTGCGCGAATCTTTAAAATATAAAGGCTGTCCCGTGGGACAGCCTTTATATTTTAAAGAAGAACACGTAAAACGTTTTCACAGTTTGTAAATGAAGTCTGGGTTACGCATGCTACCAAGCTTTTGCCGGACACGGATAACAGTGTAGCAGAAATTTGCTATTATAATGACGTTTCTTATTTTAACCGGCAGTTTAAGATTCATCAGGGTAAAACACCCAAAGAGTTCAGGGGATACTTATAACTAGCCCTTATAAGTGGTCATGATCACAATAAAAAAAGTGATTGCCACACAGATAAAAACTCCTCCGGAAATAAGCAATGCTTTACCCGTTTGCCGGTACTCCGTGAACAACAACGCCAAACCACCAATGAAGTAGCCGGCAAGTATAAGTTTAAGCAATCCAGGCAGTACATCCGTCGCCAAAAAATCGCCGAAGATTAATATACCCAGGCTAACTACGGGTATCAATGTAAACAGCAACACCTGCTTTAAATACTTATTCATAGATTGTAGCTTATATATAAAATCAGCCCCCATAGGGAATCCGGGCAATTTTCAGGAAAAGATAAATACATACTACTATTCCCAAAATAACACCGGCAGCTATAAAGAAAATATTACTCCATAACGCATATTTAAAATGGGACAGCCCCATACCGGCTATTGCGTAAGCAGCTACCAGTATCATTGCGCAAACACCGGCAGCTTTCATGCCAGCCCCATCCAGCATACATAAAAACAGCAGGAAGATCAGGGGTATTAATGTAATCACCAATACCCAAATAACAATTTTACTCATCACTATTTTTAATGAAAATTCATTCCACTCAGTATCAGCCCACAGGTAGAAAACCCTACCAGTAAAATGATACCAGCCGACAATAACATCACTTTCCCGATATGTTTACTCTCTGTTAACAACAGTATCAGGCCAATAAGAACATAGGCTCCCGATACTATCAGCATCAGCACCCCTGCGCCAAGTATACCATCCTCACCATTAAAGCACAAAATTAAAAACAGCAATAGTGGTATGCCGGTAAATAGCAATACTTCTTTGAAAGTTTTAGTCATATTTATACAATTGGAGTGAATTCACGTTCCTTCTGTAATTCCTTTAAATATGCTTCTTTATCATCTCTGTAAAACAGGTTCATGGTTTCAAAAGGAATGATGCGTCCATCTTTATGTACAATATGTACACATGATTTTTTGATGGCGCGTACATCAAAATCATAGGCATCTAAAAAGCGCATGATAACGATACGGAACAAATTCGTATAGTCGAGACCGGGAGCCTGCACCTGTGGCAGGCAACAAAGCAGTGACTGCATATCATTCACAGCGGCATCAGTGGAGATGCCGGTACTGAATATCTTCAGCACGTGTTGGTGCAGTCTTTCATCCTGTTCGTATACGATGGTATTTTTGGAGTTATTCAGTAATACGGTAGGATCTACGTAGCGTGTCAACGGAAATACTTCGCCGTCAATTTTTAATGCGTAGGCCATGGCCAATGCATCAGGATTACAAGGCACCGGGATGATGTCGTTAGCTTTCCAGATAGGCGATTGTTCCAGGATACGTTGCCGTACTTCTGTTAGCGTAATACGATCGGTGGCCGGATCAAAATCATCGGTGCGTCCTGCCACCTGTACCGGTTGAAAGGTTACACCGCGTACGCAGGGTTGTTTGATAGCGTAGTCGATGATAGCGCCCATTTCATCATCATTCTGACCTTTCTGCAGGGTAACTACCAGGGTAGTACTAAGGCCGGCTTCATTCAGATTTTCGATTGCCTGTTTCCGTACGTCCGTCAAATCCTTTCCGCGCATACGTTCCAGCACCTCTGGTTTAAAAGAGTCGAACTGGAGATATACTTCAAAGTCGGGCTGATAGGTAGCCAGTCTGGCGGTAAATTCTTTATCCTTTGCAATGCGCACCCCGTTGGTGTTAATCATCAGGTGGCGGATAGGCTTACGTTTGGCAATATCCAGTATTTCAAAAAACTGCGGATGAATTGTTGGTTCACCGCCGCTGAGTTGAATCACATCGGGTTGTCCTTCGTTCGCCACAATGATGTCCAGCATCTGTTCAATTTCTTCCAGGGTGCGATGTCGCCCGTAATGCGGAGATGACATAGCATAACAGGTAGGACAGGTCAGGTTGCAACGGTCTGTTACTTCAATCACCGTTAAGCAGGAATGTTGTTCATGATCCGCGCACAAACCGCAATCATAAGGGCAGCCATAATGTGTGCTGGTATTGGTTTTAAGCGGAGCTTCCGATGGCTTGTTATAGTTACGTGTATTTTTATAATAGTCGATATCTGTTGCGATCAGTACTTTCTCTTTTCCATGATGCGAACAATGCTTGACCATGAAAACTTTTCCGTCTTCAAATATCACCTTGGCATCTACACGGCGTAAACAGGTGCTGCAGATACTCAGTGTAAAATCATAGTAGGTGTAATTTTTTTCAGGCATACTGCTTTTGAATTAGTCGTGATGGGAAAAGGATGGTTGGTAAATAATAACATAATCCGGCCAAACAGGCCAGTTGTATAGACCCGAGGCCAAACGCAAAACGGTAGCCAGGTTTAATAAAGTCCAGCAGGAAGCGAAACAAAAGATAAGCGATCATGAAAAGTTTGAACCGACCGCCATTTACCAGTGGCCAGCGCCGGCTGATAAAGGCCAGTACCTGCCATAATGCTATCAGGAAAATAATTTCATAGAGAGATACCGGATGCCGGAGTAAGTCATCGCCCAGGTTCATGCCCCAGGGCAATGAAGTGGGTAGACCGTAGGTTTCTTCATAAACACCCATGGAAAAACAGCCTATCCTGCCAATGATCATGGCCAGTATCAGCGGATAAACGAACAGGTCACCGGTAGAGTGTCGTTCACCTATAGCTTTCTTGATGAGCTCTACCCCTGCCAGTCCGCCGAGTAGTCCACCTACGATGGTTTTATTCTGGTAGATGTATAACAACACATTATTAGCCTCCAGCAAGCCGGACGGATTCTCCAGAGACCCTAACAGGCGGCTGCCGAACAAGGCACCAAAAATAGCCCCTATAATAGCCCATACGCGGTTGTTATTGTCTATCCGGTCACCTTGTTTCTTCCGCAGGTACACAAAATAGCGGAAGCCAATAAACATGCCCAGCGTTTCCGTAACCGCGTGCAGCGGCAGGTGTAAGGAAAAAAAATTGATATATACGGGGAACTGCAAGGGACGATCATTATTTAATCCACAAATTAATATTTATATTTAGACGAACGTCAAGCACAAAAAATATGTTACAGGAGGTTTTAAAGAAGTATCAGTCAACCTTCAAGCCGGTGATTCCGCTTTTAGGAGAACATGAGTCCCTGCTGGTAATGGATTTTACGGCAAACAATACTACCCTCACTAAAAACATACTGCAGGATATCAACAAGTTCAGCAGGTATATTGACAACACCCTTGCTCAAAGTGGTTGCCGGTTAGGCATTGGCGGCTATGCAGAGCACCGTACCATTTATGCGGTAAGTCCTCATTTCGATGCAGGAGAAGAGCCCAGAAGGCTGCACCTGGGCATAGATGTATGGGGAGAAACAGGTACGCGGTTATATGCACCTATGAATGCCCATGTACACAGTTTCCGCTTCAATGACCATTTCGGGGATTATGGTGCCACTATCATTTTGCAGCATCAGCTGGATGGCTATATTTTTTACACGCTGTACGGACATCTCAGCATCTCCAACCTGCAGGGATTATACGAAAATATGCCTGTCACCGCCGGACAGCCGCTGGCGCATTTTGGTACACCGTCAGAAAATGGTGGCTGGCCACCGCATCTGCACTTTCAGCTGATCGAAGACATGCAGGGCTTCCGGGGCGACTATCCCGGTGTATGTCGCTATACTGAAAAAGAAAAATACCTGCTAAACTGCCCTGATCCCGATGTTATTCTGCAATTGAACCAGTACACACACTAACCTAAAAAAGGCTGCTGTTTTATACGCAAACAAAGAATCCTCCGCACTTTCAGGCAATGCTGGTAACGCCTGATTAATATCATTCAAAATAAAATCGTACATCTCCTTTACTGACAGCTGTTCCAATTAAAACTTATAGAAGTGTTGATTTCATTAGTTTTATATGCAGAGAATTTTTTCATATTTAATAATAAATATACGTGGAGATAGTTGCCCCTTGCAGCTATACTATTTTTTGTACATTTAGCCAATCAACCAGAAAATGGATTCTTCCGCGACTACCGACATCACACTTTGGGAAGCACTGCAACAAGGCAGTCAACAAGCCTTTGCTACTATATATGACCGTTACTTTCAACGGTTATATGAGTATGGCATCCGTTTGCATCCGGATGAAGACCTCGTAAAAGACGCTATACAAGAGCTTTTCATTAAGTTATGGACCAATAAAGACACCCTCACATCTGCGAATCCGCTCCCATACTTATTGGTATCCCTGCGCAGCACCATTTATAGCCGGCTGCGTCCACGAAAAAATGCCGTCCTTATTTCTTTCGATCAGGAGCAACATGATTTCCTGGCACACTTCTCCGCAGAATCTGCCAACATCAAAAAAGAACAACTACAGGCACAACACCAGCGGTTGTTGAATGCTTTGAATCAACTGAATGCCCGGCAAAAGGAAATATTATATCTCCGATATTTCGAAGAGCTGGACTATGAAAGCATTGCAGCTATTATGAACCTGTCTGTAAAAGGCGCCTATAAGCTCTCTGCCCGCGCCTTACAAAACATGCGCGATATTCTGCAGGTATCCACTGCAGTGCTCATTACACTCCTCGCCAATTTCCATTTGGAAATGATGAAATAGTAAATTGTCGGCTATTCATTAGGTTTTAAAGCAACAGATACTATTTTTACGCAGTAAAATTTATTTGGTATGAGAAAACTATTGCTGTCAGGTCTTTGCTGCCTGATGATGGGCACAATGGCTGCGCAGGTTCCGTTGAAAGTGATGACGTTTAATATACGCTATAATAATCCGGACGATAGCTTAAATGGCTGGCCTCACCGCAAAGATAAAGTAGCTTCAGAAGTATTGTTCTATGGCGCTAATACGGTAGGTGTACAGGAAGCATTATATGATCAGATGCAGGACCTGCAACAACGGCTACCCGCCTATAAAAGCATTGGCGTAGGCAGAGATGATGGTAAAACGAAGGGAGAATATGCGGCTATCTTTTACGATACCACACGTTTACAATTGCTGAAGAGCCAAACATTCTGGCTGTCAGAAACACCCACTGTTGCGGGTAAAATAGGCTGGGATGGCGCCTGTACCCGCATTGTTACCTGGGGTAAATTCAGAGATAAAAAAACAAAGAAAGTATTTTTCCACTTCAATACACACTTCGACCACATGGGCAAAATTGCCCGCCGGGAAAGTGCTAAATTCCTGTTACAACAGGTGCATGTCTTAGCAGGCAATACGCCCGCAATCGTTACCGGCGACTTCAATGCCATCCCATCAGATGAGCCCATTCAGATCATTATGAATTCAAATGATCCATTGCACCTGACAGATAGTAAAGCTATCAGTCAAACGCCACATTTCGGTCCTGTAGGCACTTTCAACGGATGGAATATTGCTGAAAGGGAAAACCAGCCTATCGATTATATTTTTCTGAAGGGAAAATTCAATATACTAAAGCATGCCAGCATTTCTGAAACCTGGGAAGGACGATATCCGTCTGATCATTTTGCAGTATACGCGGAGGTGATCATTAATTAATAGCAACGGGTGTATCAGCCTGTTTGATACACCCGTTGACAATAAAACTTAGTCGTGGGTGTGTTCCACAGACATACTGTTTTCCAGTGCATCCACCACCTTGTTATGGAGGTTACCGTTTACATCAATACTGATCTGTAATTTACCACTGCTAAAGGAGCCGGTAAAGTCGCCAATCTGCAGTTTGGTCAGGATCAGGTCCATGGAGATTTTCAGGGAACCTTTCCAGTCAATCTTCGTGTCAGTAACTACTACGTCCTTTCCTTTGGCCATCAGTTCAATCCGGCCGGAGAGCAGAATTTCTACCGGGATCTTTTTGGTTTGCCAGGTTATAAAACCTTTCAGTCTTACTGCCGGGTCTTTCTTATCCCCTTCTACTCTGGCATACACTTTCACCTGTTGGTAAGTACCTTTGGGAATCTTGATGGCGCCCAGTACAGCAGGTACCTTTTTCAGGTCTATCTGCCGGTCTGTTTTCAATTTAAATTCCAGTTCATCTTTGCCGCGTTTTGCATCAAAGCGGATTTCTCTTAAACGTGCTGTTGCAGTGTCCCAGGTAATGTCGAAACCACCAGGAGCAGCTTTGGCCATCGCTGCATCTCCTGTGAGAGCAGATAAGCGTCCTGAAGCATCCGGTGATAACGTGGAAGTTGGATTGACTGCTGAAATTTCGTAGTTCACACTGGCTACGTCCGAGTTGTCAATTGGTTGTTGTGTGTCTGGACCCGCCATATCCTTGTTAGAACAAGAAGATAGCAGGATAGAAGCAATGCCTACAGCACCGCAGAATTGTAGGATTCCGGTTTTCATTATCGATATGGTTTTTAATGACTAATGGGGATATTCTTATGGTAAATTTAATAAAGAAATTGGGAAAACAAATGCATTCACTGTTAATTTAAAAAGAATGATCCGGTTATGCGATGCACAACCGGATCAATATATGATGTTTTAATATGGAATCCTATTTAAGCGACGCCTTTTCAATTCGTGTAGGCGTATCCGTTCCATTCACGATGGTACCCGCGCTAATAGCGATGGCATTAATGATATCTGTAATATTGCTCACGTCCAGGGTAGACAGCTCGTCATCTACGGTATGATAAAACTGGTCTTTATCTATCTGGGTGGTGGAGATGGTATGTGCCGGCACCCCTTGCCTGGCCAGTGTGGCGTTATCTGAGCGGTAAAACAGGTTTTGTTCAGGATAAGGATCCGGGTAGAAACTAAACGTAGATCCTTTCAGGTTACGTTGCAGGATGGTTCCGAAATCAGAACGTTCAAACCCCGTAATGAAGGCGCTGTTCCTTCCAAATTTGGATTCCTTTCCGATCATTTCAATATTAAACATCGCCACTACTTTATCCGGGTTCTGCTTTTCAGAAAAGTAACGGGAGCCATGTCCACCCGTTTCTTCTGCTGTAAAGGCAACGAAGATAACGGAGCGAACCGGAGGATGCTTTTTGAAATACTTTGCCAACATAATCACAGCGGTGGTACCGGATGCGTCATCATCTGCGCCATTCGCGATGCTATCGCCGGCTACTGCAGGCAATGTACCCAGGTGATCATAGTGCCCCGAAAACACTACATATTCATCCGGTTTGGAGCTGCCTTTAATCATGCCTGCTACGTTGGCAAAATGCTGGCTGCTGATATCCCTCCGGAGATGAATACTCCAGGAAGCTGTATCTGCTACAGGTTCTTTTTCGTATACCAGTATAATATGTTTTCCTTCGGATGATTTAGCGCCGGCTGCTTCCAGTTCTGCTTTGGTATCATAGCTCCTCTCTGAAAAAGAGGCACTCAGATCGCCCAGGAAACCCGCCATGGAAGGCGCTAGCCATACCAGCACATTTCTTTCCATTAATTCCGGATGACGCAATATTTTCATCAGCTCACCGGGATCTTTTACATGTACGGCTGCATAACTGTCGTCTTTTTCCCAGTCAAAACTACGGCTGGCACCAATAGGGATAACGGGCCAGTCCTTTTCCTGTCCACTAACGGTAAGGGTTACACTGGTTTGTTGCAGCCGGAACTTACCAAACTCCTGCAGAAAGTTTTTTTCTCCGGTTAAAGGCTGAAGCCCCGCTTTGGCGAACTCACCGCTGATAAATGCCGCGGCTTTTTCAATACCGGGTGTACCTGGTAAACGGCCACCCATATCGTCTGCTGCCAGCGTGCTTATAATGCGGGCAACTTCTTTTTCTTTAATTTCCTGGGCATAACCGGTAACAGCCATACTGCCGGCGGCTAAAAATAATAACAGTGATTTCTTCATATAAGCAGTTAGTCCTTTTTCTTGTTGTCTATTTTGATCGTTGATGGTCTTTCTTTGTCTTGCTGTGCGTAAATACTGCTATACATTTTGAGAATGGCCGCATAGTCAGTTCCGAACTGCAAGTCTAACATTTTCCCTTCAGGTGAAACTAACACTTTGGTAGGATAACCGCGCACATTGTACAATTTTTCTACTTTACTGTCTGAGTGGGCTGCGGGGAAAATATACTTATTGGCTATCACAAACTCCCGGGTCGTTTCCAGGGGCTCCCGGCAGGAGATAGCGAGTATCGCATTCCCGGGATGCTTACCTGCTTTCATTTCTGCCGCCAGCTGGTTAAGATGAGGTAAATCCTGCCTGCAGGGACTGCACCAGGTTCCCCAGAAGTCCAGCAGCAGCCATTTGCCTTTATAATCTGCCAGCCGGAAGCTTTCATTATTCAGGCCGGTGAGTGTAAAATCCGGCGCTTGTTCCCATTCTTTCAGGAGCACATTCCGGAAATAGTCCTGGAAGGATTTATCCGGAAAATTTTTCTCAAACATATTTTTTGCCGTCTCCAGCATATCCGGGTTAGACATCAGTTGTTTCGAAAGCACCCTCATCGCCTCTTCCGGTTTACCCAGCGCAGTAAGCGCCTCTGCAAACTCCGGACTATAATCTTCCTTCGAGTTCAGGAAAGAGCGATCATAAAAACTATCATATGCTTTCTCCTCATTATTTTTCGGTGCATTGGCGGCGGCCAGGGCCAGATAATTCAGGGCTGCTTTTTTATCTTTTGGGAGGGTTTGCTCATATTTGAGATGATAGGCATGGGCAAGAATATTCCGGTTGGCATATTTCTTCTCTTTCAGCTCCGGATGAGAGGTCCAGAACGCAGTATCCGCCTGGTTACTCTTCAGGTCTTCCAGCGTTCTATCCAGCAGTGCATCCGCTTCCTTATGCAGCTTCGCTTTGCGGAGGATGCCGTATACCATTATTTCGTAGCGGGCGGCTTTACCCAATGTCATTTCTGCCGGGGTAACACTGCTATATTGTGCTGCAATACTTTTCAGTATAGCCGTATCCGTTGTACGCCTGGCTTTATTCCACAAGGCCATTGGTTTAACAGAAGCCTGTATGGTGCTGTCTTTTTCCATCACCAGCCTGTTAATTACTTCCTGCGCCATAACCGGCATTCTCCGGCTTTCCTCAAAAATCCGCTGAATGGCCTTTTCGCTTAACCCGGCTTCGGTAAATTGTTTCCTGGCACTGACAGTATCAAACGGTTCACTGAGCAGACACTGGGAAAATGACTGATCCAGCCAGCCATTCAGGGAGCCTTTATATACTGACAACAATTTTATCAACACCATGGCTGAATCGGCATCCATGGCTACTATATGCTGCAATTTATTGAACAGCGCTGACGGATCGCCTGCCAGTGCATAAGAGGGGATGTTGTTCAGGGCATCACCATATACCTCCCGGATATACGGAGAACTTCCGCGGTTTAAGTTCAACAATGCTTTTTTAAACATCTCATTATTGCCATAGCGGGGAACATTCAACGCCAGGAAAGCAGCTACTTTGGCGGAATCGGGCTCTCTTTTTTCATCCAATGAATGGCTGAAGTAACTAAGTCGTACCAGGGCATTATAGAAAGCGGTATCAGCTGCGGGCACTTTTGTATCAGCAGGTAACTGCATACCTGCGATCACTAAACTTACAGGTGGTTGTCCCGATGGGGTGCGGTGGTCATATTTAAAGGCTATTACATGATGCTTACTACGGGAAAGTGTATACGAAAAAATAGCAGACATGTTCAGCTTATCGGATGGATCTGCTTCCTGGCTGCCGGCAATTTTGATGACATCTTTCTGCACTTCTTCTACCCGGTAAGTCCGCGGTCCGGCTGTCCACTGGTAATTGACAGCTACTTTCTCCGGGAAAGGCGCAAACATCCTTTCCATATTATAAGGAAAATATTTCCACATACCTGGCATTGCAGCGCGCATATCTAAAGCCAATCCCAATGACTCCCCCACTACAGCACTAACTTCCGCAGTATTGGCAGGCTGTCCTACACTGTCGTTTGCAAATATTTTGAATGCGAGCGGATGATATAGCAGCAACATGTCTGTCATCATCCCTGCATCTACCTTATAAGTTGATGGATCCGCCGTGTTGTAATTATTATCCGTATTCTTTACCAACGCACTTTCGAGTACGGCTTCCGCATCGGCAGAACCATCCTTATTGACGCCGGTAATCGTAATCCGGTAAATCTTCTCTATAGATTCTTGCCGATCGGGTGAAAAGTAGTTATTCATTTCCAGGCGATACAACCAGCTGTCATGTTGCTTAAATTTTGATTGACCGGTAACTTTAAAAGTGCTGCCAAGAAGGGACATCAGAGCGAGCAACAATGGGAATCTGGGCATACGTAGCATCAGGTTTGGATTTCTGAAAATAGTGATATAAAGACTAACATACAATAGCTGCCTGCTTCCTTTGAATATTTGCGTATTTTTGGGTCTATACAATTATGTCCAATCAGCCTTTAAGACCAGACGAAACCAAGCTCAGCGCCGCTGAGAAAGAGTTTGAGAATAGTATACGTCCCCGGGAGATCATGGATTTTTCGGGTCAGGATCAAATTATCGAGAACCTGAAAATATTCATTAAAGCGGCAAAGATGCGTGGCGAAGCACTCGACCATGTATTATTTCACGGCCCTCCAGGGCTGGGTAAAACTACGCTGTCGCGCATTGTGGCGAACGAACTGGGGGTAAATATCCGCGAAACTTCCGGACCGGTCATTGAAAAACCCGGTGACCTGGCCGGTTTGCTCACTAACCTGGAAGATAAAGATGTATTGTTTATTGATGAAATACATCGGCTCAGCACTGTAGTGGAAGAATACCTGTATTCGGCCATGGAGGATTACCGCATCGATATCATGATAGATACGGGTCCGAGTGCACGTTCCATACAAATTAACCTGCAGCCGTTTACGCTGATAGGTGCTACCACCCGGTCAGGACTGCTCACTGCGCCGTTGTTATCGCGCTTCGGCATTAAATCCAGGCTGGAATATTACAATGCCGCCACTTTGCAAAAGATCCTGTGGCGCGCCGCAGGATTGTTGAATACAAAAATCACCTCCGATGCAGCTAATGAAATAGCACGCCGTTCGCGGGGCACTCCACGTATTGCAAACGGGTTGCTGCGGCGGGTGCGCGACTTTGCTCAGGTAATCGGTACCGGTGTGATAGATATGGAAATAGCGCAGTTAAGCCTGAAAGCATTGAACGTAGATGAATACGGTCTTGACGAAATGGATAACCGTATTCTCAATGTAATTATCGAAAACTTTAAGGGAGGCCCGGTTGGGATTACTACCATTGCCACTGCTGTAGGGGAAGAATCAGGCACCCTGGAAGAAGTATATGAGCCGTTTCTGATACAGGAAGGCTTTATTAAACGTACGCCAAGAGGAAGGGAAGTAACAGAGAAAGCCTATATCCATCTGGGCAAAACCTCTTACAGAGGCGGCACTAACTTATTGTTTTAGCTTTTAGCCATTAGCTTTTAGAAAAAATGCAGCGGAGATTATCTCCGCTGCATTTTTTCTAAAAGCTAATGGCTAAAAGCTAAAAGCTGATTCATTATACTTCTTTCACCACCAGTCTGAAACCATTACCGTGAATATTCACGATTTCAATATTGGAATCATCCTTCAGGTATTTGCGTAGTTTAGCAATGTATACATCCATACTACGACCATTGAAGTAGGTATCGCTACCCCATATTTTTTTCAGTGCCAGTTCGCGTGGCAGCAGATCATTTTTGTGTTCGCATAACATGTGCAGCAGTTCGTTCTCTTTTGGAGAGAGCGTATGTGTTTCATTGTTATGTGCCAGTGTGCGCAGACGGGAGTTGAAAGCATAGGAGCCGATAATGAACTCGTGTACTTCCTCTTCCTTGTTGTTCAGCTCCTGGTTGCGTTTCAGGATAGCTTTAATTTTCAGCAGCAACAGTTCGCTGTCGAATGGTTTGGATATATAATCATCTGCACCCAGTTTATAGCCCTGGATGATATCTTCCTTCATGGTTTTAGCAGAAAGGAAGAAAAGCGGAATATCAGGATCTACGTCCCTGATTTCTTCGGCCAGTTTAAATCCGTCCATATTTGGCATCATAATGTCCAGCAGACAGATGTCAAATTTTTCGCGGCGGAAGGCTGCCAGAGCCAGGATACCATCGCGGCACAATTCCACATCATAGTCATTCAGCTCCAGGTAGTTTTTCAGCACCATACCCAGATTGGTATCATCCTCAGCCAATAATATTTTCGGTTTACGTTCTTCCATAATCATAAAGGATTGATTATAACAAATATAAAGTTTTTCTGCGGCACGAAAGGTCGGTAAAATTTGGGCGCCAGCAGTCAAATGAATTGTTAAAACTATTACTATGATATTCCGTGAATACGTTCTATTTCTTACTCAGCAGGGATGTAAAGGGGTAACGGAGGTTACTGTAATTGATCATATCTACCACAATGTTGCCTACCGATATGGGGCTTTCTATCCTTAAAGGCACTTTATTGGCGTCATCACTTACCCATACAGTCATTTTTTCCCCGCCTTCAAAGATGGTTCCTTTAATCAGGAGTGGCTTGAATTTGATGGCGCGGAACTTACCGAATTTAGTATTGATTTCTTCTTTGCCCATATATCGGACGTAGATGTTATATACCTGGTCATCGAGGAACATGGCAAAGGGTATTTTATCGCCGGCTACGTACTTGTCGAAATTGATGTTACGGGCGTAATAGATGGCACTGATCACATCCTGCACGCAGGGGGGCACGGTAAAGGTACCATTGGTACTGATGGCCTGATGACCGGCCTGGTTAAAGATAACGTTGTTAAAGATCTTATAACCGCCTTCATTTACATTACGGATAAACTTCAGGGGCTGCAGGGTGGCGGTATCAATATAGCTCTCGTACTTATCACGTACTTTAAAGATCCAGTCGTAAGCCCTGTAGGTTTTACCATCTCCTACCACATGGTATACATCGCGGTTAGCGAAGCGTTCGAGGCCTACATTAAAAGTAGCTTCTCCGGCGCCTACATACATTTTACCAAGATTATAGAATACTTTCAGGGTAATACTTTCGCCGGCATTAAAGCTGCTATTGCGGATAGAGCAGAAATCGTTTTGCGCTTCAACACGTTGAATACAGGAGAGCCATAAGATGATTAGTAGAAGATACTTCATTGATGGAAGCTATTTTTCCTTAAAAATTTTTACTCCTAACAACAGCACACTTCCCAAAACGGCCGGTAGTACCAGGTTAATCAGCCATATACCTACCGTAGCTGCTATAATAGCCACGGTATTGGAGCTTAACAACCCAAGGAAAAAGATGCTCACTTTTCCACGTACCCCCAGTTCTGCAATGGCGATAGTAGGAACGCCCGCCATTACCAGATAAATTACACTATTCAATAAGAAGGCCTGCCACCACATGAACTCCACGCCAAGTGCGTCCAACAAAATCAAATACTGTGCCGAGAAGACTATATACCGGAGGGCTGAAAGCAGCAACAGGTAACGTAATTCGCCGGATGAATATTTGACTATGATTTGAACAAACACCTTTGCTTTACGTAGGAAAGGTACCTTTTCAAATACAGACAGAATAATTTGTAACCGAAAATATAACAATATAATCAGGCCGCAAATAAGAACTCCGCCAAACAGGATTATTTTCTGCCATAAGGAAGGGTTCAGGAAAGCGCTCTCCTTTGCCAGCGCGAAGTTGTTGATATAGTAGAGTAAACCAATTAACCCAAAAATAATAGTCACTATCAGTTGACTAAAACTTCCTACTATAGTAGCAGCAATGGCTTTCAGCTTGTTATGATTCTTGAGATAAAGGATGCGTCCACCGTACTCGCCTACACGATTTGGGGTATTAATAGACAACGACACGCCTGAAAGAATAGCACTGAATGCTCTCAAAAAAGAAACTTCCTCTAGTGGCGCCACCAGCCTTTGCCACTTGCGGGCTTCCAGCCCCCAGTTAAAAAGCATCAGTACCATTACCAGGAAGATGCCTACCCAGCCCTTCTCCTGCAGGGTCCCCCACATATGACCGAGCGACAACTGCAGGTTGTCCCGGTGAATCAATTGCGAATAGATAGAGTACGCCAGCCAGGTAAAAAGCCCCGCTCCTAATAAGTAATTGAGAATTATTTTGGTACTTTTGTTCAGATAGTAAAATTTTGGCAAAAATAAACTGTGGTTGGCAAACAAGTCAAAAATAATTCTCGGCATTGACCCCGGTACCCTCGTAATGGGCTATGGGCTTATACTTATCGAAGGAAAAAAGGCCAGTCTCATCGAGATGGACGTACTAAAACTATCCAAACTCAAAGATCACTACGAACGATTACAGCTGATTCACTCCAGGGTACAGGATCTTATTCAACAGCATAAACCAACCAGTTTTGCTATTGAAGCCCCATTTTTTGGCAAAAACGTACAAAGTATGCTTAAACTCGGACGTGCCCAGGGAGTAGCTATTGCTGCTGCCATACAGGGAGGCTTGGCCGTTACTGAGTATTCCCCCAAAAAAGTGAAACAATCTGTTACCGGAAACGGTAACGCGGATAAAGAACAGGTATGGCTGATGCTGCAACGTATCCTCAGTCTTGCCGAACGCCCTGATTACCTTGATGCTACAGATGCCCTTGCCGTAGCTGTCTGCCACTTTTACCAGGAAAGCAGTCCGCTCGCAGGTATCAGTAAAGCAAAAGGCTGGGAGAAGTTCCTGCAACAGCACCCCGAAAGGATCGCCAGATAAAAAATAACCCGTAAAAGGTTATTTCATAAATCCGTAAATTGTAGTTACTTTGGTTGAAATTCAGCAACCCATTTAAAGCTAACGGCCATGCGCCGGGATAACAGCTTAACTATGAAAAGTGACCATCATTTGTTATACGCAAGTTATATAACAAGCTTTTTTATATTAATCAGCATCAGGCAGATATGAAAGCAAGAATCCTATTGGTGGAAGATGATCAAAATATTGGTGCGGTTACGAAAAAACGATTGGAAGAAGCGGGTTATGATGTAGTGCACAGTATAGACGGCCAGGCAGCATGGGAGCAGTTCCAGGTACGCTCATTCGATATCTGCTTACTGGATGTAATGATGCCCAAAAAAGACGGCCTACAACTGGCGCAGCAAATCCGCGAACTCAATGATCACGTTCCTATATTATTCCTCACTTCCAAAAATGAAAAAGAAGACAGAATAGCGGGTCTCCAAACAGGTGCGGATGACTATATCAGCAAACCTTTCAGTATGCAGGAACTGATACTCCGCATTGAAGTCTTCCTCAAACGAACCATGGGCCGTAGTAAAGACAAGTCAAGTCTCTTTACCATTGGTCAACTTACCTTCGACTATGAAGACCTCCGCCTGTACACTACCAATGGAGATGTATCCATTTCCGTGACCCAGAAAGAAGCGGACCTGCTGAAATACTTCTGTAATAATCCCAATAAAACACTCAAAAGAGAAGATATACTTTCTAATGTATGGGGAAAAGATGACTACTTCCTCGGACGCAGCATGGACGTATTTATTACCAAACTGCGGAAACATTTCAAATCAGATCCACAAATCAAACTGGAAACGGTACATGGTGTGGGCTTCCGGTTTAATATTCCCCCTGCCAGGTAATACAACTATAAAGCGGCTATAATTTGCGCCTGTATCTCCTTAAACTCATCCGGAGACAGCTTCAGCTTACTGCGGGAAAAATTCATATCTTCTGCCGAGTTAATCGGTATCAGATGCATATGCGCATGCGGGACTTCCAGTCCAACCACACTGACGCCTATACGATTACAGGGAATTACTTTTTCTATAGCGTGTGCAATAGGTTTGGCAAACAACAACCATTCTTTCAGCAGGTCATCCGACACATCAAAAAACTTATCCGTTTCCGTTTTAGGGATCACAAGGGTATGTCCTTTTACCAACGGGAAAATATCCAGGAAAGCATAAAAATGTTCGTTCTCCGCTATTTTATAGCTTGGAATCTCACCTTTGATAATTTTCATGAAAGGGTTCATAATATTAATTTCTTAGTGCCAATGTAAAATAAAAAGGGTTGCAAATGAATGCAACCCATACAAATATCATGAAAAAGTGCCAGTAGCGCTTATGCAGTTATATTATCAATCTTGAATTTAACCTGTCCGTTAGGTGCCTGCACCTCCGCCACTTCACCTACATGCTTTCCCAATAAGCCTTTGCCAATGGGAGAAGTTACAGAAATTTTGCCAGCCTTGAGATCAGCCTCTGTTTCCGAAACTATCTGGTAAGTAACCGTCTTTTTATTAGCCACATTTGTAATGGTTACCTTACACAGGATAGATACTTTAGAGGTATCAATCGCATCTGCACTTACTATACGTGAAACAGCAATCGCATTTTCCAACGTAGCAATTTTCGCCTCGTGCAAACCTTGCGCTTCTTTGGCGGCATCATATTCGGCATTTTCCTTCAAGTCACCCTTTTCTCTTGCTTCTGAAATAGCACGCGCAATTTCGGCCCGACCCTTGGTTTTAAGTTGGGTCAGTTCGCTCATCATCAGATCCAGGGTTTCTTTCGTAACGTAATTTATGCCAGACATAACCTGTTGTGTTTTTTTGGTTATAAGAAAAAAAAATCAACGCCTCCATTTGCACAGAAGCGTTGTTTACTGGTATTATCGCAAATATAATGAATTTCCTATAAAGAAAAAAGGGCCTTATTTCGGGATTAAATAAATTGAAAATCAATCATTTATCCCGAAATCCAGTCCCTGCTTGACAGGTTTATAAAATGTTTAATTTCTCTAATACAATGCGCGCCATCTTAATACTCGCCTGATGAGAGTAACCTGCAATATGTGGGGTTACTATCACATTAGACGCTTTCAATAACCACGCTAATTGCGCCTTTTCTTCTTCGTTATATGTCTCTAATTTTTCGTTTTCCAGTACATCCAGACAGGCACCTGCCACTACACCACTTTCCAGTGCAGCAATCAGATCCGGGTTATTCACCAGCTTGCCTCTCGCTGTATTCAGAAACCATACCGGCCGGGCAAAGGAAGCAAAAAAGGCCGCATTGGCCAGGTGCTTCGTTTCCGCCGTCAAAGGCAGGTGTATACTTACTACATCCGCATCCCGGAATATCTCCTCCATGGTGGCCTCTTTCACAGCGGCCGTACCAAAACCGGTCTTATATTTATCATAAGCCAGGATATTCACGTCAAAACCCTGCAACTTGTGCGCGAAGGTGCTGCCTGTATTACCATAGCCTATAATCCCTACGGTTTTGCCATTCAACTCATAGCCCCGGTTGCCGTCACGCTCCCAGATGCCAGCCCGTAGCTCCAGGCTGCTTTTCAGCACATTGTTCAGCAGGCAAAGCAACATGCCCACGGCCTGTTCTCCTACCGCATCCCGGTTGCCTTCCGGACTGCTGGCACAATGAATACCCTTGCTCTCTGCATAAGGCACATCAATCAGTTCCATACCGGAACCCAGACGACCTATCCACTGCAGCGCCGGCGCATGGTCAATGATATGTTTATCTACCCGGATACGGGTGGTAACAATCAGGCCTACGCAATCGCTGATGGTACTGTATACTTCGTCATAAGAAATAGACGGCTGGTAGATTACTTCAAATCCTTTGTTTTCCAGCTGTTCAACTAAATACGGATGTGTTTTCGCCGTAACTAATACTTTCCTGCTCATATCATCTTATGGGATAATGCTGCAAAATCAGCCACACTCAATTCTTCAGCTCTTTTTGTAAAGATGGGATCCTGTGCTAACAGTTCCTTATCAAACATCGTCTTCAGCGGATTACGCAATTGCTTGCGCCGCTGCCCGAAGGCGGTTTTCACCAGTACAAAAAATTTGCGCTCAGAGGCAATATCTACCGGTTGCTCCAGCCGGGTAAGGCGGATCACGGCAGATTTCACTTTCGGCGGCGGATTGAAGCTATTTTCATGTACTTCAAATAAATATTCTATCTTATAATAGGCCTGCAACAACACGCTGAGAATACCATATTCCTTGTTACCATGGGAGGCCGCAATACGCTGTGCTACTTCCTTCTGAAACATGCCTACCACCACATCCACCTGGGAACGCCATTCAAGCAATTTGAACATGATCTGTGTGGAGATGTTGTAGGGGAAGTTACCAATCAGGCGAAAAGGTCCTTCAAACGGCAATGCTGCATCCAGGATACTTTCATTGATCAGCTTACCCTGAATATCGGGGTAAGTCTTTTCCAGGAATTGTACCTTTTCCCTATCCAGCTCTATGGCCTTAAATTGAATGCCTGGCAGCTGTAACAGGTATTTTGTAATGGCGCCCCCGCCGGGGCCCACTTCCAGCACTTGCTGGCCATCGTTTACAGGTAACGACTCCACAATTTTCCTGGAGATGTTTTCATCTATAAGGAAATGCTGGCCGAGAGATTTTTTTAGTGTATACATCAGAGTTGCAAAGATAGGATTTAGCGGTTAGCTTTTAGCGGTTAGCTTTTAGCGGTTAGCTTTTAGCAAATGCAGCGAAGATTAACATAATATGTTCTTCCTGTATTTGCTAAAAGCTAACAGCTAAAAGCTAAATGCTTATATTTGCCCCTCATTGAGGCAATACAGCATGAGTACCACCCAGATCAACAAACCGGTAATAGGTATCACCATTGGCGATATCAACAGCATTGGCGCAGAAATTATCATCAAAACCTTCATGGATGCACGTATGATGGAGTTTTGCACGCCGGTGATTTTTGCATCCAACAAAACCATCAACTTTTACCGGAAGCTGATGAATGAAAACAACTTCAATTACCAGAGCATCAAAGATTTTACCCGCCTGAATCATAAACAGGTAAACGTGTATAACTGCTGGGAAGAGGAAGTACAGATCACACCTGGTGTACTGAATGAAACCGGTGGTAAATACGCTGCCCGGGCACTGGAAGTAGCCATCAAATGTATGCAGGAAGGCTATATCAACGGACTGGTAACCGCTCCTATTCACAAAAACAATATACAAAGCACCACCTTTAACTATACGGGCCACACTCCCTACCTGCGGGATGCCTTCAATGCTAAAGATGTCCTGATGTTTATGACCGCTGATAACATGCGTGTGGGCCTGCTCACAGAACATGTGCCGTTAGCGGATGTGGCAAAATATGTTACCAAGGAKAATATCCTGGGTAAATTACAGCTGATGAAAGACAGCCTTGTAAAGGATTTCGGTATTGATCAACCCCGTATTGCCGTATTGGGACTGAATCCTCATGCTGGTGATGATGGCCTGATAGGCCGCGAAGAAATAGATCAGATTATACCCGCTATCAGACATGCCAAAGGCAATGGCATCCTGTGTTACGGACCTTATAGCGCCGATGCCTTTTTTGCACGTGAAATGTTTAAACAGTTTGATGGTGTACTGGCAATGTATCACGACCAGGGCCTCATTCCATTTAAATCACTGGCCAGCGGCAACGGTATCAACTATACTGCCGGACTGGGCGTGGTACGTACCTCCCCCGACCATGGCACCGCTTTCGACATTGCCGGCAAAAACCTGGCAGATCCGGACTCCTTCAGACAAGCCATCTTCACCTGTCTGCAAATACTGGAACAACGGGAACGCTATGCAGACAATACCCGGAATCCACTGAAGAAAACGGAACTGGCATCGGAATAGCATAAAGCGAAAAGCATAAAGCAAAAAGCTATTGAGGCGAATGACATAAGCGAAGAATAATATCCGCTTGGGTCATTCGCCTCAATAGCTTTTTGCTTTATGCTTTATGCCTTCCGCTTCCCGGCATTCAGGTATGATTGAATGGAAGTAACATAATTCTCAAAGGCTTTCTTGCCAATGGGGGTTATTTTACAAATGGTTTGCGGGTAATTTTCTTTAAACTGCTTCACTACCGTTATATACCCGGCATCACGTAATTTATTAATCTGTACACTCAGATTGCCTGCTGTAGCATTTGTTTTCTCTTTCAGCAACGTGAATTCCGCTTCCTGTTCGCTGATCAATACTGACATAATAGCCAGCCGCAATTGCGAATGTAATACCGGATCCAGATCTTTAAAGTCCATGAGCATGATTTTCTGATAGCTATTCAGATACTTAGCTATTTTGTTTCAATGATTTACGTGCAATGGAAACAAAATAACTAAATATCTAAATAATAAAATTTCAAATTATTTCTGGGCAGCTTCCAACAGCTTACGGGTATATGCCTCTCCCCAATGCGGTGCAATGTTGCTTTCCGGCTTGAAGGCGGCAAACTTTTCCAGTGCCAGCTCAAAAGTAGTTTTCGCCTTAGCCTTACTACCACCAAATTGTTCAGGTGTGAATAGCAAAGACTGTCCTTGTAACATGTACACACGCGGATTTTCCGGGTTCAGTCCTTTAGCTTGTTCGAGTTGTGAAGCTGCTTCTGCGCCATACTTCATGCCCCTGCTCATTGGATCTACTGTAAGTCTGGCAGTAGCTACAAGTGAACGGACGCAGGCAATTTCTGAATTTTTAGGGCTCAGTGCATCTGCTTTGTCCAGGTTAGCTTCGGCCTTATCTGCCAACGGATCTATCTGACTTTTATCTTTCAGTGTAAAAGCCTGCATTACCTGCATGTAAGCAGCATAATAATAGGGCAACCATTGAACTTTTTCCGCATCGGCAATGCGTTCAAAAGTGTTGCTTTTCTGTTGTAACCCATCTGGGGTAAAAGTGCTGCTGCTATCCAGATCAGCAGTTTGTTTAGCCATTGCATCCTGGTACTGGGCGCTTTGGGCCATGGCAGCGGTAGTCAGACTACCAGTAAATAAAAGAGCAAGAAAGATACGTTTCATATATGTTGTAATTAGAGGTTATTAATAACATCCTGTCTTCTGTCTATACCGAAGTTCATAAACATACCCAGGAAAATAAATCGTGGCACATTGGGCGTAATTTCATCCCGGCGCAATCCATCGGTGGAATAGTGATAGCCAAACACCTGTTTGTTACCTGGTGCATTGCTAACCGATAAAACAAAGATGGTGAATGCTTTCCGGATAGTAGTCAGATAACTGGCGCTTACACCTATAGCGTTGTAGCTGATCGTTTTTTCAGACATAAACTTGTCCTGCGGCAGGTTCGGATTGTAATAAGGACGACCGGTAGCAAATGTATATGTTAAACCCAGGTTAGTAGCGAGCTTGGGAAAGAAACGCTTGAATACCAGGCTGGCAGTATGATTGGCAGCAAAATCAGGCATTACCCGGTAAGGATAATTCAGGTAATCACGCTTCGTATCCAGGTAAGAATAAGAGATCCAGTAATCCACGTTTTTAAAGGTTTTACGGTCACGCCAGAAAACTTCTACTCCCTGTGCATAGCCGCTACCATTATTATTGTAAGTGGGTACCGTTTTAACGAGGTCGTTGTATTTTTTGTAAAATACTTCTGTACGGAAAGTGTAGTCAGTGGCAACTCTTTGATAACTCACAATATAGTGGGTGGCTTTCATATAGCCGAGAAACTTATCAAAGCGGAGATACTGTGGTTCCGGCTTCTGATAATAATCGCCGTAGGCTACTGAAAACTGGCTATAGTTATTCATTTTATAAGCCAGTGATACACGGGGAGCGAAATCCATTTTACCCAATACAGAAGAATACTCTGCACGACCGCCCACACGTCCTACAAAACTGGGTGTAAAGTAAATATCACCTTCCGCAAAGGCAGCAGTATAGTTGTCTACATAATTGGCATTGTTGCCATTGAAGGCAGATTTCTCTACGGCATACTGGTATTCTGCCCCAAACCGCATTACGGAAAAGCGACCCAGGTTTTTATACAGCATCAGTTTGGTCTGGCTGAGGTCCGACTGCACCCTGATCAATGTAGGCACCTGGTTTTTCAGCAACGTGTCCGCATTGATATTATCGGTATTGGAACTGAAAGACGCTCCTATGTATAAATGCCAGTCGTGTCCTATGTTTTCACGCCAGGTAAGATTCGTATAGACGTTATTGTTATGTAGCTTAAATGATTCGGTATATCCCGGATACTCCAGGCTATTTTTATTGAAGCCCATTTTAGTCCAGTTGCCGTAGCCATAAAATTTGAGCATCCCGGTTCTGGATGTTTTATGGCGGAAGTTAGCGGAAGTACCGATAATCTCTGGTCCCAGATTAGGCGACTGTTTGGGCTTAAAAATATTGAAATACGGGGCGAGGTTCGTATAGTCGGCCTCGACACCATAAGATGTTTTTTTATCTTTCGACAGGTTATCCACGCCGGCATTTACGCCAATAACAGACACCCCTACCGAGGAAGAGGAACGATCCGGTAAGTCCACTGATTCCAGGATCAGGGCAGAAGATAAACCCTGTCCGTATTGGGCGGAATAACCACCACTGCTAAAAGTAGTGCCTTTAAAAAGAAAAGGGGAAAAACGACCACGACCTGGAATATCCGGTAAGCTGCTGGAAAAAGGATTCCTTACCAACATACCATCTATCAGTGTCTGCGTTTCATAACCAGTACCACCGCGTACAAATAAGCCTTCACGGTCGTTTGTTTGTTGGGCACCGGGTAATGTTTTAATGGCATTCACGATATCTGCGCCTGCACCCGCAGTAGTAACGATATCCAGTGGTTTCAATACCGTACCTTTCTTATCATCGCTGGCCTCAAAACTACCTGCTGATATCGTCACCACACGTAAAGCATTTACATCACTTCTGAGTACAATATTCAGTTGCTGATCGGTGCTGGTATTGATCTGCAATTCTAACAACTGGTACCCGGTCAGGGTAGCTGATAACAGGTGATCTCCGGTGGTGGTGGTAGTAAAGGAAAAGGAGCCATCTGCTCCTGTAGTGGCCCCATCATAAGAGCCTTTTATGGCGATGTTTACGCCCGTCAGGGGGCGCTTTTTATTATCTGTTACCTTACCGCTGATTTTACTTTGTGCCAATGAAAACATTGGAACACAAATAAGCAGATATAGATAAAGGTTGAATCTTGACATACTTAGGGATTAAATTCCCATCAAATGTAAACTAGTTTATTTTATAAACCAAATATTGTGTTAAAAGGCGGATAAACAAGTTATCCGCCTTTTAACTGCTAACCCTTAAAAATATCTTGGACTAGTCACCCTTGCTTTCTTGCTATTAAACAGGAACCCCAGTGAAATTTCATGTGATCCCTGCTGATAGCCTGCCATCTTATTAATAGTAATATCGTAGGAATAACCAATGCGCAGCTGTTGTGTAGCGTAAAACTCCACAATTACACTGGCCGCATCCAGCTGCTCCAGGTTATCCTCCAGGGCAGGCTTCTTCCATAATTTCACCCCTGTTCTGTAAGAGCCACCTACCCAGAGCTTATCCGCAATCAACAGAAATGCATTCAGGTCTACGTTAGTAGGACCTTTAAAATCTTCCTTCATTAATATAGATGGCTTCAGCTTCAGATTGTCAGATAAATTCAGCAGATAGCCCGCTGTTAAATACAGGTGCTGCGTTTTACGGATGGTTTTATAATTGTATCCGCCCCAATAATAGCGGGTATTATCGGTATACAAAGAGAGGAGGTCCATCACAGAAACACCGGCATAAAACTTAGGCGTGTAGTAATAAATACCGAACCTGGCATCCGGAACGATGGTAGACGTATTTCCCAAGGGAATAGCATTATCCTGGTCATCGATATATTTCAATGCAGTACCATCAATACTATATTGCGTGATGCCCCCCCCAATGCCCAGGCACAAACGTTTTGTGCCTTCATCTCCCAAAGGTATACGGTAAGAATAAAATCCGTAGGCCGATAAAGACTTCTCAGGCCCCAGGTTATCCATCATTACCTGGGCACCTACTCCTACCCTTTCATCATGTGCATTGGTGAGTCCATCAATGGAAATACCGGCGGTTTGCGGGGCACCGGGGAAATTCACCCACTGATGCCGGTAAATCGCATTCATATACCAATCCTGTTTGTATCCGGCATAAGCAGGATTTACACTCAAGCCGTTAAATACATACTGGCTAAACTGCAGATTTTGCTGCGCCAGCCCGGGCAGCCAGCAAATGCAGCTCACCCATAGTAGGATTATCCTTTTCATAACCAGTTCTCTGTTTAAATGAAAACCTTATCTCAGTAATTCAATCCATCCTTTATAAGACCTTTCGCCTTCCGGTGTATTCAGTTTAAGGATATAATAATAAGTGCCTTCGTTCAGGTCTTTTCCATCCCACTCATTCTGATAATTCTTCGACTGGTACACCTGGTTACCCCAACGGTTATAGATGAATAAAGAAGAATTAGGATACCTGGAGATACCAATAATAATCAGCTTATCATTTTTACCATCTCCATTCGGAGTGATCACATTTGGAATGAGGATATCATCGCCTGTTACGGTGACTACCTGACTGGTAGCCCTGTTATTAGACACGTCCGGATCCGGTAACGACGAGGAAGCGGTGGCACTGTTCACCACGGCACCGATATTGGTAACACGGGTAGTGTATTTCAGTGTAGCCGTTTGCGTGAGTTGCAGGCTATCCAGTGTCCACACTATTATTTTAGTGCCAGGATCATACGTGACTTCACCTGCACTGGCATCAAATCCATTGATGATATCGAGGTTGCTGTTCAGTGTATCTCTTACTACGATGCGGGAAGCTGTAAACGGTCCTGCATTGTTCAGCGTAATCGCAAAGGCGGCCTTACCTCCTACCTGTAGCGGCGTAGTATTCTGCAATTCTTTCTTCACCTGCAGATCTGCTGTTGGAGATGCTTCTACATTTGTAACCACCAATTGGCTGGTATTATTTTCCTGATTAGGATCTGTTATGCCAGCTGGTGCGGCGATAATGGCCTGGTTGCGCAGCTGCGCTGTTGTCAGCACCTTACCTCTTATGGTGATGGTAATGCTTGCTCCCGCAGGGAATGTACCTGCTGTAGCCCGTATCACATTGCCAGTGTTGCTGAGCTGTATATTGGCAGCACCACCGGTAGTGGCACTCACTACGGCATATGCACCTTGTATACTGGCCGGTAGAATATCTGTAATAACTACACCATCTCCTGCAGCAGGACCCGCATTATTCGCCATCAACAGATAAGTAATTGAATCATTTTCACGGATCGTACGCGGACCTGTTTTGGTAATCGACAGATCCAGCGTTTTAACTGCTGGTACCACAACAGTGATGACCGGCTGAGTAGGAATTGGTGGTGCTGTGCCTTGCTTTAATATGGCAATGTTAGAAACAGATGTAACTGTAGCATCTGCAGGAATTACTCCGGCAACATTTACCTGTATTGTATTGCTGCTGCCGGCATCCAGGTTACCACTCACCGTTACATTATTACCGCTACCGGTGGCCGCACCAATGATCTGCGAAGTACCATTCGCTACTGCAGTCCAGGTAACATTACCAACGGCTGTCGGCACCGCATCTGTGATGCTTATACCAGCTGCACCGGAAGGTCCGGCGTTAGTAGCAATGATCACATAATGAACCGGATCACCTGCTTTCACCTGGGCATCACCCGTTTTGGTAATGCTTAATTGCGAACGTGCGCTTACTTGTGTGGTAGCCGTTCCATTCACCGTATTATTATTCGCATCTGTTGCACTCGCCGTATTCGTAATACTACCAATAAAGCCAGGATTGATTTTACCGCTAATCTGTATGTTGATGGCATTGCCTGCACCAGCGGTGATATTACCGGTCAGTGTTACATCGCCACTGCCAGAGCTGTTGCCTGTTATCGATGCGGCTCCGGTGGTATTGGCCGTCCAGCTTACTCCACTGAGTGTATCAGATACAATATCACTGATCTTCACACCAGTAGCATCAGATGGTCCGTCATTCGTTACAGTTATAGTATACTTCAGACTATCGCCTGCAATAGCGGTAGCTGCTGCTTGTTTCACGATACGCAGCGTTGGTTTCTTCGTYACYACSGTGATCACCGGTGTACTTGGAATRGARTCRCCCGTTGCTGGTTTCAGTACGGCAATATTAGATACGGAAGTATTCGTACCTGATCCTACCACGCCKGTAATATTTACTACGATGTTRTTGCCTGCACCTATATTTCCTTTCACCAACACATTATTACCACTGCCTGCTGCACCACTCGTTACCTGCGAAGTACCGCTCGCTACTGTTGTCCACGTAACGTTGCCGACAGCTGYCGGTACCGCATCTGTGATACTTACACCTGTTGCGCTGGAAGGACCGGCGTTAGTAGCAGTAATCACATAACGAACCGTATCGCCAGCATTCACCTGCGCGTTACCTGTCTTCACAATACTTAATTGTGATTGTGCACTTACCTGCGTTGTAGCCGTTCCATTTACCGTATTATTATTCACATCTGTTGCACTTGCTGTATTCGTAATACTGCCGATAAAATCAGAATTAATTTTACCGCTAATCTGTATGTTGATGGCATTGCCTGCACCAGCGGTGATATTACCCGTCAATGTTACATCGCCGCTGCCGGTGCTGTTACCTGTGATGGATGCGGCTCCGGTAGTATTGGCCGTCCAGCTTACACCACTGAGGGTATCAGATACAATATCACTGATCTTCACACCAGTAGCATCAGATGGTCCGTCATTCGTTACAGTTATAGTATACTTCAGACTATCGCCTGCAATAGCGGTAGCTGCTGCTTGTTTCACGATACGCAGCGTTGGTT
>NZ_JBFTHG010000016.1:0-152839 GCF_056394125.1 Chitinophaga sp. 10T418 | reverse complement strand
GGATGTATATATCCGCGGATCCTGGTGCCATAATTATCCGCCTGGTTTGTTGGGCCTTCCAGGCTGGTGAGCTGGTCTCTGCTGGTAGGATTGTTAGGATAATTACTATTGGAGGTGAGGCTACTGATGGTAGTACCACTAATGCCTGTCCAGACTTCTCTCAATATAGTACCAGTTGTAAGGCTGATATTAAAGGTTTGTGTGCTTTGGCATCCTCCGCTATTGGTATAGGTGGCTACATAGTTCCCTGTTTGGTTGGCCTGGACATTTGAGAGGTATATTTCACGGGTGGCAGCACTGAAATTATTGGGGCCGCTCCAGCTCCAGGACCCTCCCTGTGTAGGCTGAGGACCAAACTGTACACTGTTTCCGGCAGTTACAGTTGCATTGGCTGTTTGCTGCCATGTTCCGCCATTAACCTGTATATAGGGGGTGATAGCCGTAGGTGTACAGGCAGCAGGTTCCCAGTAAATGATACCTCTTCCTCCGCCGGCACTCATATATACTCTTCCTGCAACATTCATGTCTCCAATCAGCAGCGGAGCACCTGCAAACTGATGAGCGTTGTCATTCAACCTGGTCCAGGTAACTCCCTGGTCGGTTGATCTGAAAAGACCTGTGACGCCGGATACTGTTCCCCAAATGAACACAGTAGGATAGTTGGATCCGGACACTGCTTTTCCTATGCCAATCGTTTTACAATAACTTACATTGGCAATAGTCGTATAGGCAGCTCCGTAGTTAGTTGAATATTTTAACCCATTGCTGCCAAGGGGTATCCATACATGCCCTTCAAAGCCGGGCGCTGTCCGGATCTGGGCTGGTTCCCACGGATAGTTCGCAGTTGACGCACCTGGCGTGCCTGCTACAGAAAAACTGACGCCCTTATTGGAACTTCTCAGCAACTGCCCGTTGGAGGGATAGTAGATATAAAAATAGTTTGAATTTACCTGATCGGCTACCGGCGCAGCATCTCCGAGAGATACACCGGAGCAGGCAGACCAGCTGGCGCCGTTGTTCGTGGTATAGTAAGTAGTGGTTGAACCTCCGGGACAGTGTAGTATGGTACCTCCATCTGCGCTAACGGCAACTTTTCCCTGCGCCCCCATATTGGTCGCGGTTCCCGTCCATGTAGCGCCTTTGTCGTTCGAATAGTAAACAACGTTTCCTCCGTTGGAAGCTCTTACTACTTTGTTGGTGTTACCTGCAGCGTAGGCAATGCTCTGGTTGTTTCCATCTGAAGGAGAAAGTTTTTTTGAGGGATAAGAAGTCAGCGGCTCATGTACAAAGCCCGTTACATCTCCAAAGGAGGAAATAAGTGGTCCTCCGGGAATGCTGATGCCGTCAAGGAACGCAGTTTCTTCAATCCCGATTACATCATATTTCCAGGAAGGATTTGTGGCGGTAATATCGGAGCAGGTATATACGCCGCCTCCGCCAATGACCCGTACTTTCGACAGATTAGACTGATCAAACTCGATACAGTCCATCCAGTTAACGGCGCCACCGTTAGTCCATGGCATGCCATTGCTATCATACGTAGCGTTTGTACCGTTCTTAAGTGTCCAGGTGGATCCACCATCGGTAGAGAGAAAAACAAAGTCTCCCCAGCCTGTACCGAACTGGTTGTTCCAATACAAGCCGCAGGAAGAAACGATGACCCGGTTAACATTCGTAGGATCTATACTTACTCCTCCATAGGCATAATCTTTCGAAGAAACGGGGGTAACGTTGGTCCATACACCGGTAGCGGTGTTGAGTTTATATACCTTCCCATTTCCTCCGCTGGACTGCGGACCAGCATCATCAGAATAGGTAACATACATAGTAGTTCCCTGTAGTGCCGCCCGGTGCGGCATAAAGCTCGTGGTAGCGGAGATGTCGGTAAAGGTGGCGCCGCCATTGGTGCTTTTATAGATATTCGCGCTTCCTGTGCGTGAGACGCCTATGTAGATGGTTTGACTTGCTCCGCCTGCTACGCTGCCAGAAGGATCGAAAACGACAAAGCATATTCCGTTTTCATTGGTAGTAGTAGTTACGCCGTTCCAGGCGAGGTTCCAGGTAACGCCACCATCCGTACTTTTCCAAAGTCCGTTAGCCCTCGTTCCACAGAATAATATGTTACTGTTTTTGGGATCTACTGCCAGTCGTTCTCCGTTGCCGCGTCCATTGCCATTCCCGTGCGCTTTAAATTTAGCCGTAACATCTGTATAAGTGAAAGTATTTCCTTTGTCTGTAGATTTTAATATCGCCGTTCTGCCACCGTTTATATAGGAGGTTCCGCAGAGCATGTAAACATTATTGGCATTTTGCGGATCCAGCGCCAGGGCTTCCACACCAATAAATCCATTTTCCGATTCGTTAATCCAATCGAGTAGTTGAATCCATTTATTGTTTGCCTCATCCCAGCGGTAAGCGCCACCTACGTCCGTGCGGCAATACCTGTCGCCGGAGGTTTTGTGGGTAACGATGCCTGTTACAAATCCCCCGCCGCCAATGGGTGCATTCTTCCAGACATAACCGGTTTGGGCCTTCACCAGGTGTGGCTGAAATACAATAGCAGGAGAAAGTAAACAGAAAAGGGTCAGCGTCTTTTGCAGGACTTGTGACCGTATTTTAGCTGACATAAAACGCGCGGCAACAAACGATAGCATTAGAAGTAATTTTGTTTTCATAAAGCTTAGATGGTTTAAGTAAATCAAAACGGGAATGCAACATTAAAAGACGGGTTGTACTGAAAGCTCTGGCGACATAACATTACACACAGGCCATCCGGGAAGGGCAGCACAGCAGGAGTATTTTCATAACAGGAATCTTTCTCTTATCTCAATAGGGTGAAGTTACCATGATACGCTTTAAAATGGGGTATTTAAATGTTACAGATTATGGGGTGAAATGTTACAATTCGTGTCTTGTGTAAGGTACTCCCGGGTAAACTGCTTATATGATGCAGCCATGCAGAACTGGATTTTTGCCTCTCCCGTTATATTTAAAAATCTGTCCCTTACCAGCAAATTGCCATCAGACTTTATCCGCTCCATTCGTTTGAAAAGAGCCGCTCAGTTATTAGATAAAAGTGGGATACCTATACCAGAGGTGGCATATCAGGTTGGATTTATTAATCCGAAAGTATTCACCAAGCTCTTAAAGGAACAGCTCAGGCTGTCCCCCTTCAGAATACGCAGCGAATACCCGAAATGGAAATGCGGAATGAGTTACATACAGCAAAAACTGCATTGGATCTGCCTGTCTGTAACATTAGGATCTCTATATTGAATCATTTGAGTCCCTCCCTATTGCCAGTATAGCTATAGTTTTATAGCGTCTAATCCACGTATATGAAACTGAGATTGTTGCTGTTTAGCCTGCTGACTTGGGGCTTGATGAATGACTTGTTGGCGACGCCGCCCGTTTATTTTAAATTGCCAGATGGAGTATTACTTTTTACCGATTCTATATTTACAGGTTCTTCACATGCTGTTAAACTTGAAGTTATAGCGGATAATATCATAAGAGTAATTGCAGCTCCGGGTAGAGAAATAATACATGGAAACAGCCTGGTTACCGTTTATCAAAAAAAATCCGGACTTACCTGGGAGGTCATTCCATCTAAGGAAAACCTGGTACTGAAAACAAAAAAGCTAATTGCCACCGTCAACCGCCAAACCGGTGCGGTCACTTTCACGGATTTGAACGGCAAAAAAATACTAGCTGAAAAGCAGTCCTTTGGACGGAATTTTCAACCGGTAGTATTTGATGGCACACGGTACTATACATTGACACAATCATTTGAAGGAGCCAAAGGCGATGCCTGGTACGGGCTCGGTCAGCACCAGGATGGCGTTATGAATTACCGGGGGCAACAGGTTACTTTTTTTCAGAACAATACCGAAGTAGCTATTCCTTTTCTGATTTCCAATAACAACTATGGTATTCTGTGGGATAACTATTCCCTGACGCGGGCTGGTGATATCCGGCCGCTTCAGCCACTGTCTACGCTGCAGCTTTTTTCAAAGAAAGGGGAGCCGGGATGGCTTACCGCTTCTTATGCCAATGACTGGCATCAACCACAGCACTTAAGTATCGAAAGGCCGGAAGTCAATATTAATATGGAGTTCCTGGGACAGTCAAAGCTCCAGCTTCCAGCAGAATTTACACCTGCCACTGGGATGGTTACCTGGGAAGGAATGCTTTCCAGCAGCCTGGTAGGCATTCACCAATTCCGTTTCGTGTATGGCGGCTCACTGAAAGTGTGGCTGAATGGGAAATTGGTATTGGATCGCTGGAGAAAAGCATGGAATCCCGCATCAGCAGCTATTCCTTATGATTTTGAAAAAGGCGTTAAAGTACCTGTGAAGATTGAATGGAAACCTGAAGGTGAATCTTATCTTTCTTTGAAATGGCAGGAACCATTGAATGAGGAACAGCAAAACTCCTTTGGCTTTTGCTCAGAAGCCGGCAAACAGGTAGACTATTATTTTGTGTATGGCGATAATATGGATGAAGTGATCTCCGGCTACAGAACGCTTACCGGCAAAGCGCCTATTGTGCCCCAATGGGCATTGGGCTTCTGGCAAAGCAGGGAAAGATACAAGACGCAGCAGGATATTGTTTCCACTGTTGATGAATTCCGCAAAAGAAAAATTCCTATCGACAATATTGTGCTCGACTGGAGCTATTGGAAAGAAGCTGAATGGGGTAGCCAGGAGTTCGACGAAAAACGTTTCCCTTCTCCCGATAGTATGATTGATGTGTTGCATAAAAAATACAATACGCAGATCATGATATCGGTGTGGCCGAAATTTTACGACGGCATATCGGCCTATAAAGAGTTTGATAAAAATGGATGGCTCTATAAAAGAAATATTGCCGATCAGCAAAGAKATTGGATAGGCAAAGGGTATATCTCTACGTTTTATGACGCCTTCAATAAATCTGCCCGGAAGGGTTTCTGGGATCTGATCAACAAAAAAATCTATAGTAAAGGAATTGACGCATGGTGGATGGATGCCAGTGAGCCGGACATCCTTTCTAATGTAAGCCCGGAGAGAAGAAAACTCCAGATGACGCCTACTGCTTTAGGTAGCGCCGCTGAATTTCTGAATGCGTATCCATTGCAGAATGCAAAAGGAATTTATGAAGGACAGCGTTCTACAGACCCCGATAAAAGGGTTTTCCTGCTCACACGCTCCGGTTTTGCTGGCTCACAGCGTTATGCCGCGGCTATATGGAGTGGTGATATTGGTTCCACCTGGGTTGATATGAAAACGCAGATAACGGCAGGTGTGAATTTCTCTATGTCCGGACTGCCTTACTGGACTATGGATATAGGCGGTTTTGTGGTGCCTGGAAAATTTGAAAACCCGGATAGCGAAAGCCTGGAGGAATGGAGGGAGCTAATGACCCGTTGGTCACAGTTTGGCGCCTTTGTTCCTTTGTTCCGTTCGCATGGGCAATTCCCGTACCGCGAAGTATTTAATACCGCACCGGAGGATCATCCTGCTTACAAAAGTTTTCTTTACTATGATAAACTGCGTTACCGGTTGCTTCCTTACATCTATTCATTGGCCGGATCCGCTTACCATAATGACTATACGATTATGCGTGGCCTCGCCATGGACTTTCCAAAAGATACCGCAGTATTAAATATCGCAGACCAATATATGTTTGGTCCTGCCATCCTGGTAAACCCGGTTTGTGAATACAAACAAACCCAACGTGCTTTGTATTTGCCGGAGAGTGCCGGCTGGTATGATCTTTACACAGGAAAGTGGTATGCCGGTGGTCAAAAAATTACTGCGGCTGCTCCCTACGAACGTATGCCCTTATTTGTAAAAGCCGGATCTATACTTCCTTTCGGCCCCGAATTACAATACACCACAGAAAAACAACCTGATACCATCACCTTAAATATTTACACCGGCGCAGATGCTTCTTTTAACCTGTATGAAGATGAAGGCACCAATTATAATTATGAAAAAGGCGCTTTTGCCATCATCCCGGTAAAGTATAATGAGCAAACTGCCACCGTTACCATCGGAGACAGAAAAGGTTCATTTAACAACATGCTGAAGAAAAGAACATTTCGTATAAACATGATAACACCTGGTAATACCAGACGACTGGATTTGGAAAGCACATGCGACAAAGAAGTGGTTTATGAAGGAAAACATCTTACTATAAAAAAATAGCCAATTTAAATTCACACGTATGAAGTCAGCCAAAATTATTCGCTTGCGAATGTTGCTGCTCTGGAGTATTCTAATTTTTACCCTTAGCAGAAATGCCCATGCCCAAACTCCGAAGGTGAGCGGAACAATCACCAGTCTGATTACCTCCCAGCCGGTTTCAGCCGCATCAGTAGCGGTGAAGGGCACCCATACCTCTACTATTGCTGATGAAACAGGAAGATTTACCATTATGGCATCCGTCGGCGATGTACTTGTTATTTCTTCCGTGGGTTTTATTCCTAAAGAAGTGAAAGTAACT
Source organism: Chitinophaga sp. 10T418 (assembly GCF_056394125.1). Taxonomy (NCBI): domain Bacteria; kingdom Pseudomonadati; phylum Bacteroidota; class Chitinophagia; order Chitinophagales; family Chitinophagaceae; genus Chitinophaga; species Chitinophaga sp. 10T418. Next base: position 146,350 of record NZ_JBFTHG010000016.1, on the reverse strand, counting down.
TCTCATGAGTTGAAAATTCAATTGCAGGATGCAGAAAGTCAATTGGAAAATGTGGTGGTGATTGGATATGGTGTACAGAAGAAAAAGCTCGTCACCGGCGCCAATGTACAGGTGAAAGGTGCCGATATCCAGAAACAGAATACCACTAATGCACTGCAGGCATTACAGGGACAGGCGCCGGGTGTACAAATTACTACTTACTCAGGACAGCCCGGAGCCGGTATGAATGTCATTATTCGTGGTAAAGGTACCGTAGGTAATTTTTCTCCGCTATATATTGTAGATGGTGTTCAAACCGGTGATATTTCTTATCTGAACCCGGCAGACATCGCGTCAATAGATATCCTGAAAGATGCGGCTTCCGCAGCTATTTACGGCTCTCAGGCAGCGAATGGCGTTATACTGGTTACCACCAGAACAGGAAAAGTGAATCAAAAGCCACAAGTAACCCTGGATGCTTTTTATGGTGCGCAGAACGTAGCGCGTAAAGCAAAATTGTTGAACGCAAAAGAGTATGCTACCATCATCAATGAAGCAGCTACCAATTCCGGTAAGGCGCCCTACTTCAGCGGCGACGTAGTTAATAATTTGCCGGTAAATACCAACTGGATGGATCAGATGTTTAAAAGTAATGTTCCCACTCAAAACTATGTACTGGGCGTACAGGGAGGGGGAGCTAATTCTACTTATTCGATGTCTCTTGGATATACCAGCCAGGGCGGTATTGTTGGCGGCTCTGATATTTCTTATTTCGACCGTTACAATTTCAGAATAAATTCTGAACATAATCTATATGAGAATATTGTTAAAATAGGAGAACATCTCACGTTCAATTATCAGAACAGCCATGGTATTTTAGTAGATGGACAATACAACAATACTTTACGCAGCGCTTTTGGCGTCAGCCCTTTCCTGCCGATGTATGACTCTGCCGGTAATTATTTTAGCAGCGACAAAAAAGGCTGGTATCCGGGGAAACCTGACCAGTCGTGGAATAATGGAGAAGCCAATCCCTATGCCGTCATGGATTATACCACGAGGAACCGGAACAGTAGCCAGGGCTTATTTGGAGATGTGTATATACAGGTAGAACCCATTAAAGGGCTAAAGTTCCGGTCAAGCCTCGGTTTAAATTATTATTCAAACCAAAGTCATGGCTATACGCCGGTGTATCACCTGTCTATCTATTCATTTAATGATACAGCCAAGGTGACGCAGTCTATGGGTAATGGACGGACTATCCAGTTTGATAATTTACTCAGTTATGATTTTAATGTGCACACAGATCATCATTTCAGTATAATGGCTGGTAGCTCTTCGCTTAAACAGCAAACAGTGGCCATGAACGGCAGCAACTGGGATCTGCGAATTGCTGATATGCAGCATGCTTACTTATCTATTGCACAGAATGTGAACAGGGGGGCACCTTATATGAGCGTTGGCGGTGGTCCAACAGTAAACGCGTTAATGTCTTATTTCGGAAGACTTCAATATGATTTTCAGGAGAAGTATTTATTGAATATCACTTTCAGAGGAGACGGATCATCGAAGTTTGCGCCGGATAAGCGCTGGGGCTATTTCCCTTCTGTGTCTGCAGGATGGGTAACTACCCATGAAAATTTCATGCAGGGTGTTCATTGGCTTGATTTCCTCAAGATACGTGGTAGCTGGGGACAGGTGGGTAATCAGAATGTGGATGCTTACCAGTTTTTATCTCCTATCAGTTTCACCAATGCAGCTTATATATTCGGACCAGTTGAAGGCGCAAATACACAGGGAGCTTTTCCAAGCCGTATCGCCAATCCTAATGTAAAATGGGAAACTTCGGAGCAGACCAATATCGGCTTTGACGCAACGGTATTACAGCGTCTGAATGTGACTTTCGACTATTATGTTAAAAAAACAAAGGACTGGTTAATCAGAGTCCCCATCCTGGCTACAGCCGGAGCAGATGCACCACTTATTAATGGTGGAGATGTAAAAAATACAGGTGTTGAACTGGGGCTTAGCTATAGCAACAGTATCGGTAAAGAATTTAATTACTCCATTGGGGTAAATGGTGCCTATAACAGAAACAGGATAGGAAACATACCTACCAACGATCATGTCATTCATGGAAGTACCAATTCGCTGTATGCCAATGCAGGCGAGTTTTACCGGGCGGCAAACGGAGAACCGGTTGGCTACTTCTGGGGATATAAAACAGCCGGCCTTTTCCAGACAGAAGAGGATGTACAGGCTTATAAAGGTAAAACAGGAGCGCCTATTCAGCCTAATGCAAAACCTGGTGATGTTCGTTATGTTGACTTAAATGGCGACGGTGTTATCGACGCTGCTGATAAAACAAAAATCGGAGATCCCAATCCAGATTTCACCTTTGGTTTTAACATCACCCTTGGCTGGAAAGGTTTTGATTTCTCTGTACAGGCATCCGGTGTATCAGGTAATCAACTGGTGCAGTCATGGAGAAGCCCCGGTGGTTTTGCCAACTACTCCACTGAGATCCTCGATCGCTGGCATGGTGCAGGAACATCCAATAGAATTCCGAGAGTAACGGAAGATGGCGTCAACTGGGCTCAGTTCTCCGACCTGTACGTTTACGACGGCAAATTTCTTCGCATCAACAATATTACGTTAGGCTATGATTTTTCCCGCCTGGCGAAGAAAAGTTACCTGGGCAAAGTGAGAGTATATGCCTCTGTACAAAATGCTTTCATCCTTACCAAATATAAAGGTATGGACCCTGAGGTAGGATACAATGAAGGCTTTTCATCCGGCGTGGATGTAGGTTATTATCCACGGCCCAGAACTTTTTTGGTAGGCGCAAACATCCGTTTTTAATTTAAAATGAATTGGCGATGAAAAATTTAAAATCTTATATACTGGTTACAGCCCTGTTATCATTGGCAGCCTGTAAGAAAAGCTTCCTGGATACAGAAGATGTAACGGCTGCTACAGAACAGAATTTTTATAAAACACCAAATGACGCCTGGAAAGCACAGGTGGGTGTTTATGATGGATTACAGCGGATTTGGTCCGGTGGGTTTGCCCTGCCGGTTGCTGCTACCATTATGTCTGATGAAGCGTTTGGTGGTGGAGGCAATGCCGATGGATTTGGCATCCAGATGATGGATGAATTTGACAAGCTCCGTTCTCCTTCAGATCAGGATTTGTTTGGTGATTCATGGAGCCTTTATTATAAAGCTATTTACCGGGCCAACATGTTGTTGTCGCATCTGGATGGAGTGAATTGGGGCGGAAACCCAGGTTTGCGTAACACCTATGAAGCGGAAACAAGATTTATCCGTGCCTATTGCTACTTTGATATGGCTCGGTTATTTGGGAATGTTCCGTTGATTACAAAGCCCACCACTGATAATGTACCACAGGCCAGCGCGGAAGATGTTTATAAGCTGATTACCGATGATCTGAAGTTTGCCGCTGCTAATCTGGTGGCCACCAGTTATGGCAGTCAGGATCCCTCCACCCGTGGACGGGTAACCAAATGGGCTGCTGAGGCGCTGTTGGGCCGCGTATTCCTTTACTACACCGGTTATTATAACAAACCAGACCTGGTAGGAGCAGTATCAAAAGCACAGGCCCTGGCTTACCTGGAGGATGTTATTACTAATGGTGGTTTTGGCCTGGTCGACAAATTTGCCAACTTATGGCCGGCCGCTTCCTTGAATAATTATGTAGGTGAGGATAATAAAGAAACGGTATTTGCCATCAAGTATACTTATACCAGCGACTGGAATGGAAATGTAGATGGAAACTCCTGGATGGTAATATATGGAATCCGTATTCAAAGTATTTATCCTTATGGAATGGGCTGGGGAGCCGCAACAGTAAATCCAAAGCTCTGGGATGCCTTTGCGCCGAACGATAGCCGTAGAAGCGCTTCTATTATTTCTATAAAGGATGAGAAACTTGATTTTCAGAATATAAAAGATCAGAGAGAGTATACCGGCTACACGATTAAAAAGTATACCCCTATGGCAGATGAAGCCGGGAGAAGTTTGGCAGAAAAGATGGGAGGTACAAGCTTTATGATCAGTCAGTTCCAGGACTATGTGTCTATTCGTTATGCAGATGTATTGTTAATGGCAGCTGAATTAGGCGCTGGGAATGCACAAAAGTACTTTGACGACGTTCGCAAGAGAGCATTGGGTGCCGCTTTTGTTCAGCTTCCGGTGAATCAGCCAAATATTATGAATGAAAGAAGACTGGAATTCGCTGCTGAAGGAATCCGTTACTGGGATTTGCTTCGCCAGGGAATAAATGTGGCTTCCGCGGCCATTGGGGAATCAACAACCGTTCAAAATGGAGGTGTAAATACTACCAAAACCATTCTGGCATCCAAGGTAGTGGAAACAAAAGGTCTGGTACAAATACCGAATACGCAAATTACGTTGTCTAACAATGTATTGAAACAAAATGCAGGATGGTAAACTGCCTATGTTTTCCTTTTCCCTTAAATCATCCATTCTAATAATATCATCAGGAAAGCCGGGTGGAAAGAATTTGTAGCTGTTGGATGAATGCAAACACCGTGTTCCCGGCTTTCCTGATTTTTGGTGACAGGGCAATATTTTTATAAAAGGTTATTCCTTTAATTACGTGGCGTATTATGAACCCTTGCAAGGGGCAAATGGTGCGGTTACTCCTATTACGACAAAAGGTTGGCGTACCGTTACTTTTTCTCTTTCATTGCTCAGGACCAATGATGGCAAAAGCACTACTGCCAGCGACCTGACCAATTAGGTGCTACCGCCAATGATGAAGTAAATATTCAGACTAAAAACTATTCCGGCTCGCCTTCTGCCTCAGGGTTGTAAGGCACTATTAATAATATCAGGGTAGTGAAGATTAAATAGTCTTAGTAAATTTTAGCCCAATTAATTATATATGAAAATTACCAGAGGTTATGCAATTGTTAGCCTGCTCGTTTTTGCAGTTACAACTGCTTACTGTTGTAAGAAAAGCGCTGTTACACCAGATCTGTCAGTTTCTTTATCGGAAATTATTTTCGAGTGGGAAGGAGGTACCGTCGACATTTCTGTTGCCAGTAACGTTGACTGGAATATGAGTAATCCTACCTCTGGCTGGTTGCAGATAAGTCAGGCAGCAGGCGGGAGTGGAAAGGTGATTGTCCACGTAAGCGCCATATCCAATACTACGGGTGGAAGCCGGTCGGCAGTGTTAATAATTAACGCCGGAAGCAGCCAGGTACGCAGGGTTAACATAAAGCAGGCCAGTAGCTTATATCCGGGTTACAATATATCACCCGCGCCGGCAGATGCAAGCGGCATGGGAAGCAATGCTGTACAACTCGCCGCCAAATTCAAACTTGGCTGGAATATCGGGAATACTTTAGAAGCTATTGGCGGAGAAACCGCCTGGGGAAATCCTTTGATCACTGAAAGCTATATCAAGACTGTAAAGCAGCAGGGATTTAATGCGATCCGGCTTCCTTGTGCCTGGGATCAGTTTTCAGATAAGGCTACTGCTAAGATCCAGGATGACTGGCTTAACCGTGTAAAACAAGTAGTGCAATACTGCTTAAATAACGATATGTACGTTTTACTGAATATTCACTGGGACGGCGGCTGGCTGGAGAATAATATCAGTAAGGCTAAACAGGATTCTGTCAATGCAAAACAAAAAGCATTCTGGGAACAAATTGCTACCCGCATGCGCGACTTTGATGAGCACCTGATGTTTGCCAGTGCTAACGAACCCGCCGTGGAAAATCAGGAACAAATGGATGTTCTGGCCAGCTATCATCAAACCTTCGTCAACGCAGTACGGTCTACCGGCGGTCGTAACAATTACCGCGTATTGGTAGTCCAGGGCCCTTCAACGAATATTGAAAAAAGTAATGACTGGATGAATACACTTCCTGAGGATAAAGTGAAAGACCGTATGATGGTAGAGGTGCATTATTACTCTCCTCCCCAGTTTTGTATCCTGATGGACGGCGACGCATCCTGGGGTAAAATGTTTTATTACTGGGGCACCGGCCATCATTCCACCATTGAGCCGGAGCGAAATGCTACCTGGGGTGAAGAGAGCGATGTGGATAAATCCTTCCACCTGGTAAAAACGAAGTTTACCGATAAACAGATCCCCGTAATATTGGGCGAATACGGTACCTACCGGCGCGGTAACAGCAGGTATGTTCCCAAAGATCTGGCTACGCATAACGATGCAGTGGATTACTGGCTGACCTATGTAACCAGACAGGCAATTGTCAATGGCGCGAAACCTTTCTATTGGGATACCGGTGGAGCGCTTGACAGGCGTAATAACACTGTGCGTGACCAACGCACGATGGATGCACTCAGAGCAGGCGGTAATTAACTATTCAGTACAAACATGGTAAATATGAAATTTTCGATTGGCATTGTTTTCTTTTTTTCTTTTTATGCGTTGTCATCGTTTGCCCAAAAGGTAACAGTGCAATCGCCGGATCAACGGATAAAGGTTGCTTTATTATCTGCAAAGGATAATGGTGCAGGAGGATGGTATCTCAAAGCATTTTACAACAACCAGGGAAAGATAGTGGAAGTGATTCCCCGTATTGATATCGGGTTGGTACGCAGCGATCAGGAATTTTCAAAGGAACTGAAGTTCATTAATGCAGGTAAGCCCCGGCAGATCCATGAGCAATACACCGTGTTGCATGGCAAGAGGTCGGTTTGTACCAATGACGGAAATGAAGTCATTGTTTCTTTTGAAAATCCTTCCAAAGCAAAAATGAACGTTGTTATCAGGGCTTACAACGATGGCATTGCTTTCCGTTATGAGTTCCCTGAAAAACTGGGAACGTTTGTGGTAAAGGATGAACTGACTGCTTATGCCATTCCCAATGAAACAAGCCGTTGGATGGAAAAATGGAATACACCCAATGAAGAATTTTATACTTCCATGAGCGACAGCAGCATTCAAAAACAGCAATGGTGCTACCCGGCGCTTTTTAAGTTAAAAGATAATTCCTGCTGGTTCCTGTTACATGAAGCCGATGTAACAGGAACCTATTGTGGTACTAAACTCAGTAACACAAACGATGAATCAATTTATAAGTTGACGTTCCCCGATCAGCGGGACGGAAAAGGGCTGGGGGCCTCGCAGCCAACTATCACGCTACCCTGGCAATCTCCCTGGCGCATCATCATGGCGGGTTCGCTTGCGGATGTGGTGGTATCTACATTAACAGATGATGTTGCTTCCCCATCTGTTCTACAACATACCGACTGGGTTAAACCTGGAATTGCTTCCTGGAATTACTGGTCCCATAATCACGGTACCATGGACTATAAAGTGGTATGTGAGTTTGCAGACCTGGCCGCTGAAATGAACTGGCCCTATACCCTGCTCGACTGGGAATGGGATGCTATGAGTAATGGAGGAAACCTGGAGGATGCCCTTCAATACATTCATTCAAAAGGTGTGAAGCCGTTGATGTGGTACAATTCGGGAGGCCCTCATACAGATGTAGGCGCGACACCCCGCGACAGGATGTTGACGCATGAAAAACGAGTGGAAGAATTTACAAAATTGAAGAAGTTGGGTGTAAAAGGTATAAAAGTTGATTTTTTTGAAAGCGAGAAGCAGGATATGATCAAATATTATCTGGATATCCTGAAAGATGCTGCCGAATTTGAAATAATGGTTTACTTCCACGGCTGCCTGGTACCAAGGGGCTGGACAAGAACCTATCCGAACCTGATGACGTACGAAGCCGTACGTGGAGCGGAGTGGTATAACTATGACCCCAATTCAACGCTGGCTATGCCATCACACAATGCCATCCTGCCTTTCACCCGTAATGTGGTGGGGCCCATGGATTATACACCGGTTACGTTTACTAATTCTCAATTCCCACATATAACATCTTACGGCCATGAACTGGCGCTGAGTATTGTTTTTGAATCCGGTATTCAGCATCTGGCAGACCGCCCTGAGGGCTATCGTCAGTTACCAGATGCCGCCAAAGCATTCATACGGGAAGTGCCGGCTGCATGGGATGATACCCGGCTACTGGCTGGTTATCCCGGTAAAGATGTGATGTTGGCGCGGCGTAAAAATGATACATGGTTTATAGGTGGCATTAACGCCGAAATGCAGGAAAAGAAGGAAAAGATCAGTTTCAGTTTTTTACCGGAAAGAATTAAGTATAAACTGACATTAATCAGTGATGGAAAACACGATAAAGCATTTACTATAACATATTTAGTGGTCGATAGATCCAGCACAATAGAAGTTGAAGTGCTTCGTCGTGGTGGATTTGTGGCGGCAGCTAAACCAATATTATAAGAATGGCGATGAAGTCACCTTTGGTGATAATGCATCGGTAGACATACAGTGGTCAGAAGGGAAGCTGAGCAAAGCCACAATTATGGCACTACTGATGGAATCTGCAGCATCAGGAACAACAGGGAGTTCTTTGTGAATGCGTCCAGGGCAAAACAGGAAGGTGATGACTTCGTACTTTCACTAAAAATAAAAAAGGGCAGCAATGCCATATCCGGCCACTGGAATGACCTGATTGATAAAAAAACTAATACTACTAAAAAGAAGCGATACAGGGAGCCATAATATCCACTGCCGTTACATTTTCATTTATCAGGTATGGATGTTATATTTAACTCCCCAAACTATTAAACGCGATTATGAAAAAACTCCTTTTTTACGGCATTGTGCTGCTGTTGCCTGCGGTACWTCATGCCGGCATCAGGTTACCGGCACTCGTTGGCAGCAACATGGTGCTACAGCAAAATGACAGTGTAACTATCTGGGGATGGGCAAGCCCTTCAGAAAAGATTACGGTATTTACGGGTTGGGATAACAAAACAGCGACTGTCACCACCAGCGGAGATGCGAAGTGGGCTTTAAAAGTACATACACCGGCAGCAGGAGGACCTTATGAAATAAAACTGAAAGGATCCAATGAGATTGTACTGAAAAATATCCTGATCGGCGAGGTATGGCTATGTTCAGGGCAATCCAACATGGAATACAGTTACTATAACGGTATCCGGCAGATAGCAGCCGAATTGCCTGTTTGCAGTAACAATAACATCCGGTTCTTTAACATACCCAAAACTACCGCGCCATATCCCCAGGACGATTGCCCGGGAAGCTGGGAAGTATGCGACAGCAATAGCCTGAAGCCCTTCAGTGCAGTGGGATACTTTTTCGGGGCGCGACTTCAGAAATCGTTGGGAGTACCTGTTGGCCTGATCAATGCCAGCTGGGGAGGAACACCAGCAGAAGTATGGGCGCCGGAGCATCTTGTAGCCGATCAACAACAACTTTTTGCAGCCGCTGCCAAGCTGGCCCCAGCCGCATGGTGGCCACATAAACCAGGTTATGCTTACAATGCGATGATAGCTCCTCTTATCAATTTTAACATAAAGGGAGTTATCTGGTACCAGGGAGAAGCCAATGTGAACACCGCCGATACTTACATGCCATTGTTCACCGGCATGATACAGGCATGGCGTGAGGCGTGGCATAAGCCGCTGCCCTTTTACTATGTTCAGATAGCACCATTTACCTACGAAAAGGAGTATCAGGCTGCACTTCTTCGGGAGGCACAGGCACGCAGCAGCGTCCTTCCCGGAACCGGTATGGTTGTAGTATCTGACGTTACAGAAAATGTGAAAGATATTCACCCACAGGATAAGAGATCAGTTGGTAACAGACTGGCTGCCTGGGCCCTGGGGGAGAATTATGGCAAAACAGGGTTTACCTGGAAAAGCCCTGTATTCAAAGAAATGAGCATCAGCAAAAACAAAGCAGTGCTTCGTTTCACCAATGTGCCCACTTCTCTCCGGATCAATGGCAAAGCACCGGTTGCCCTGTATATAGCAGGAGCGGACCATGTTTTCTATGAAGCATCCGCGAAGGTGGAGAAAGATGCACTAATCGTTTGGAGTAAAAAAGTAGAGAAACCACAATCGGTGAGATACGTTTTCTCCAATGCTGCTATTGGTAATATTTTTTCTTCAGAAGGGTTGCCTGTTGGTGCTTTCCGTACTGATAGCTGGCCAGTTGCACAGTAATTGAAAATAGGAATTGGGAAAAGCTGAAAGCTTGTTTTTCAAAACCGGAGTGAAGAAGAAAGCGATACATATTCTTATCAGATTACATTTAGGATTAAAAGAGTTATGCTATGAGATCTCTTCAGGATGGATATACGTTTGTAAAGAATGTTTTATTAGGCTGGAAGAGGGTGATCATTTTGAAGAACAAGAGATGAAGATATTGATACGCTGGTAATTTGAAGAGACAGAGAAGAATCCTGGTACAAATTAAGCGGAGTGAATCTAAAAAAGCTGGATGAAGTCATCCAGCTTTTTTTATGTCTTATTTTCAAAAACAAGTATACTTAACCTGTTTTTTCTTGCCAACAAAATCATATTTGATGACGAACTCAGAAAATTATGGAAAGCAAGAGTGTGAAAATTGGACAGATGCAAGGGCCGATGTTATTTCCTGTTGAGAGGGAATACTTCCAACAGATTCTTCGGATGTTAATCCGCGATGGGTCTATTGCCGATTCTTTACGAAATTTTCAACTTTATTACCAACCCTATGGTGCCGGTGAATATAAGAGAGGTAATAAAGCTGAAACATCCACTATTGAAGCTTTTAAGATCCCCAAAGTAGTTCACTATAGTCTTCTCTCATTTCCTTTTATTGTTAACAAAAACCTTAGGTGGTATTAAAAATATACGGAAATGCATACACTTTTTCAAAATATAATTCGGCTGTACATTACTGTTAGTAGGAGGAAGGGGAAGAATCTGTAATTATAATTGTATTTTAGTAAGTGATAGTTAGCCTTAATAAGGTAACATAAAAAACGAGAGAAAATTAATCGAAACTCGACTAAATATTCGACTTAAAATAGAAAAACCGCGACTAGCGCGGGTTTCTTCGAGATTTTGCGGACTACAGGGGACGAATGTCGAACCTGCTTGCCTCTGACCTCAATAAAATCTATCAGTTTGCTAGATAAAATTTGAAATGATTCTGTCCTTGACTACCAGGTAAATATTAATTATGTTTTAGGACTGTGATTTTTTAGCGTTTTAAAGGCATTATTTCCAAGCAACAGGAACATCTTTATAGGTTACCCTTATATTCTTATAATTGGAAAGAGAGGTAAAATACTCAACTGAAATAAGTTTAAAAATTGCTACAGAGGGGTCAACTTCTTTAAATTGAAAAGTAAACTTTAAAGGCACATCCTTAATGATTTCGGTACGATACACTTCAGTTCCTATTTTAATATTTCCGATTCCATAAGCATTACCTTGGAGATCAATCCCCTTGGCATATTTGTCAGGTGAGAACTGAATGTCTTTATTGACATCTTTGTTTGTTAGTAAAAATTCCAGTGTAACAGTTTGATTGGCTTTACTCCCTGTACATTTTACCAACTGAAAATCGATATTATCGCTTGATGTAGTTTTAAGGCTGGATGTAAAGATGTCTAAGGTTTTTCGGAAATAATCATTGTCATGTTTTAATGCTTCTATTTCTTGCTTTAATTTTTTGTTTTGCTCTTCTACAGTCTGCCCGGAGACATTTATTGATTGGATAATTACAAGCATTAAAACCAATGCTTTAAAAAGATGGATCTTCATAATGGTGATTTTGGGTTATTATTGATTTTTATTCCTTGTCTGCTACTTTGTACGAGAAGTTAAGAAGTTTACCACTAAATACGATATAAAGGCGTTGCATTTATATAGAAGTCTTAGGTAAGAATGGTTCGGTATATTAAATATGTATTATGTGAATAGTCATGTGAGGAAATGCACATGAAGTAAAGGATCTTGTTAGGTCTATTTTACTCTCTTCAAAAGGAAGCTACCTGTAAGCAGAACTCAATACTGACTAATAATTTTGAAATCCAATTAGAGATTATATATTGAGTTGCCAACCTATACCAACTTATGAAATATTTTTTTAGTTTTCTCTTCCTATTCTATTCGATGAAGCTAACTTTTAACGCACTTGCAATATCCCCATAAATTAATCCTGTAATACCCAATTTATTGCTCTAACTTTAGCAAGGTTGCATTTGACTTCTTCTGATTTAGTTTGGGGTTCTTTTTCTTCCTCAGCCCCTGTTTTTTCAGTGGCATGTATATTTAAATTAAAATTATATTTGTGAATATTTTTGTAGGTAATATAAGTGACAGAACAACTGAAGATGAGATATGGTCTTTATTTGACCCATTTGGAGTTGTATATAGTATTAATGTGGCTTATGATAAGTACAGTGGCCGTTCTAAAGGCTTTGCATTCGTTGAAATGCCAGACGATTCCAATGCAGTACTGGCAATTAAGGAATTGAATAATTCAGTAGTTGCTGGCCATACAATAGTAGTGTATGAGGCTCGTCCAAAACCTGAAAGACCAGAAAATAATCGTTTCTCCAGATCCGGGCCAAGGCCTGGATTTAGACCCAGATACTAGTTGGATGTTTTAAAACGTCGATTACCTTTATCTGTTAAGAGAGCAGAAGAGCAAAGCTGTAAATTACCTTAAGTAGTTCGTAGCTTTGCTCTTACTTTTCTATGTACCGGATAGCAGCAACCCAAGCTGAATTTTCCACTTAATTTTCTAATTATACCCTTAATAAACCTCAGTAAGGCACTATTCTGCTTACAATCCAACAGTAGTACAAACTAAAAAGCGGGGAAAATGGGAAAAAGGATTTTGTTTGTGGTTACAAGCCGTGATTCTTTTCTTTTGGTCAAGTGTCGTTTTTAACGGTTTTTACCGCTTTCTCCCACTATTATTGATACGTCAAATGCCCCAAAATTGCTGGCATTCGATCAACATACACCATTGGAGAATCATTAACGAGGAAAGAATTAATCGGAATTCGACTAAATACTCGACTTAAAATAGAAAACCCGCGACTAGCGCGGGTTCCTTCGAGATTTTGTGGGGTAGAGGGGACAATGTTCGAACCTGATTTTGTTTAGTTTGTCTGAAATTCACGCATTTATGAAAGAATAGTATCACCTCTTATAGGAAAAGATTTCATGGGATTTTGCCTATGCATTTTTGATGGGAGCCCTCTCTTAACAGAGCTATCAACATGCAATAAATTTGCATTTTGATAGCTCTCTGACTTTCTCCCCAGAAGTATCTCAGTGGAAAGTTCTGTTTGATCTGCTTGAATAACAACTCTACTATCCAGCGATATTTATAGATAAGGGTAACTCATCGTAATTTAATCATGATATCGTTACAATCTATGTATTGTGATTGTAATTAATGTAATTAATTAAGTTAATGATTTCTTATTAAGTATTGATTAACACTTTAATGAAACGGGAGACTTAAAATTGCGAAAAAAATTCATGAATGAGAAGCATAATGTTTATGATAGCAGCATAAGTAGGAATTATGATTTTAAAGAAATCATCCGAAAAAACCTTAGATGCACATATGTTCCCAGAAGTATTGAGGACCTTTTTCCCAATGATAAAAAAAGTAATGTTATTAATCATGAACCTTACTATCAGCGTAACTATGTTTGGGATGTGTACAAGGCAACTTCTTTTATTGAAAGCCTTTTGATAAACACTGAAATCCCTCCTTTAATCTTCTTTTTTTTGGGAGATTTAATTGAAATAATTGATGGGCGGCAGAGATATGAAACTATATTAAGGTTCTTGTCAAATGAATTCAAATTGAATGGGAAAGGGCTAAAAACCTTAAAGCATTTAGCGGGAAATACATTTAGTACACTCGATCAAAAGTATGTCAAAGTACTCAGAAAAATTCAACTTAGAATATACGATTATGAACTAATAAATAACATACCCAATGGAGATGACACAGAAACATTGATAAAGAGAGAGATATTTACCAGGTACAATACAGGAATAACACCATTGACGCAACTGGAGGCACTAAAGGCCCAATATATTGATGATCAGTTGAATCATTATTTTAAGGTGAAATTGGAGAGTGATCCCCAGCTTTTCAACGATGTGGTGTCTGTTTTCAATATTAAATCAAACAATATTCAACAGGTTCTGAAAAGAATCAGGGATTTACTCGTTTTACACTATTTACCTATTCATAGTTATTCTTATAATAAAAGCAAAATTAACAAGTTCTATGAGTATTTTTCAAAGCTAAGTCAAGAGAGTTCAGGCTGGGAGAATATATTTAACAGTTTTGTTGCCAAATTGAAATATCTGCAGGAGATTAGAATGGCCTTAAGTGACCAACAATTATATCCTAATGGGTATGTGTTTGAATGTTTGTTTTGGATTTTGTCAATCTGCAGTAAAGAGAATATTTCTTTTGAGAAGTTTGAATCTAAATCTTTCAAAAAAAAGCTTACCCAGCATATTTTAAGACTTCAGAAAATGACAGAGACTACACCTGCCTATCGGGTGGCGTGGATAAATGAAACGTATGAAAGCTTAGGAGGATTCTTTTYTGAAGAAGTTAACTTGAAATTTGATTCATATATACGCGCATCAAAGGATAATCAGTCCCTTCGTCATGAAATAGCCAATAAAGGTATTGAGAAGGAGAGCGCGTTTGGTACCAACAATGATACATTCTTGCGGAAAGATGCTCGTCAAGGGTCACTTTTGTCGGTAATCAAAGATATACAATCCAATATTTGTTTTATTAGACCCAAATATCAAAGAGAAGATGTAATTAGTAAGATAAAGTCTTCCGCTATCATTGAAAGCTTATTACTTGGATTTAGACTTCCTCCAATCTTTGTGTATAAAAGACGTGATAATTCTTATGAGGTTATTGATGGACAGCAAAGACTTCTGTCCTGTATTGCATATCTTGGTATTTCTTATACAAATGAAAACGGTGATGTCGCTAAATCAAAGAAGCATAATTTCAAGCTATTTTTAAAGAATGGAATTCTGAGAGACTTACATAATTTGCGATATAAGGACTTGCCTGCTGACATGAAAAACAAGATTAATGATGCAAGAATTGATCTTGTTGAAATAAATGAAGAGAACAATCCCAGTTTTGATCCCGTTGATCTTTTTATGAGATTAAACACTAAACCTTACCCGATAAGAGAAAATACTTTTGAGTCGTGGAATTCCATTGTGGATAGGCGTGTTACCGATCGCATAAAATTGATTCATAAAACGAATAATGATTGGTTCTATTTTTCGGAACGAAACGAGAGAATGCATAATGAGGAATTAATTACTTGCTTAGTTTACTTACAATACGAGGTTAATAGAATTGGGCAAACGTTTGATAAAATAAATCAGTTAATAGCCATGTATATCATGGAGAATCGACTTCATTTCAGATTCTGTAATAAGAGCGACATTACCCGTATGTTAACTAATGAGAGTATACAAGATGAAGTATTGAATGTTTGTGATCAATTCGAAGAGGAATTTTTAACCAAAATTAAGATGTTGCTTTCTAATTCAAATCGAGTTGATATGAGACATGATTTGGATGAGATATTAAATAGTAACACGGAAGGCAGAAGTAGAACAAATTTTCGATTTTATGTACTATGGATTTTGCTTTTAAACATACCGAAGAAAACTATTAAGCGATTTCCCGGACTTGTCAGAGCTGATATAACGGACATGTTTAATAAAATTTCAAAGATCCGCGTTCCGGAGCGATTCGAAACTTTAGTGGTGGCTATTTGGAATAAATATGATTCATTATAATATAAGACAGTCCTTTAATCGAGATTGTATGAAAATTACTTGCTTAGATAGAGAAATAAGAAATGTTCTTGGAACGGGGTACTATCATGTGCCCCGTTTTCAAAGACCTTATTCCTGGGAGTGGGATCACATTGTGGATTTCTGGAATGATACTATTATTGAATGTGAGTCAGATTATTTTATCGGCCCCATGGTGATTTTTAAGGGTAACATCGATGTGTTTGACATTGTTGATGGGCAGCAGAGGTTAACAACAATTACGATGATACTTTGTGCTTTAAGAAATGCTTATAGGAAGGAAGGATTAGAACCCCTTGCAAGAGGAGTACATTCTCTAATAGAACGAATTGGCTTAGATAGTGAACATCGTTTTATTTTGCAGACAGAAACATCTTATCCTTATTTTCAAGAGCATATTCAAAAGTACGATGTGCCAGATATTGAGGCAGAGTATAATTCTGAGGAAATAAATTTGAAGAACGCATTTGAGCTGATTAATAGATTAATTCAAGAGGAGATTAGTTATATAAGACAATTAAGGCATGTTAAAAAAGATGAAGTATTAGACATCATCAAAGAACGCTTAAGTGAAATCCGTGATAAAGTGCTTAAATTAAAAGTGATTTTAGTTGAAGTAGTAGATGAAGATGATGCTTATATTATTTTTGAAACGTTAAATACACGAGGTAAGGATTTGAATGTAAGTGATTTAGTTAAAAATCATTTGATTAAATCTATTAAAGTAAGCAATCGACAGGTAGATCTACCAAAGGATAAATGGAAACAGATACGGGAGAATATTGATAGCATTTCCGCTGAAATTGATATTGATACATTTTTGCTGCATGTTTGGCTTTCCAAATATGAACATACCACTGTTAAAACACTATATAAAAAATTTAAGCTAACGATTAAAAAATATGAGTTTAAAACTTTTCTAGACCTTTTAGTAAATGACTCAGAGATCTATAAATCTATTTTTGATCCGGAGTCTCGGAGATGGGAGAAGAATGAAATTGATATTAAGAAAATTCTTATCAATCTGAATAATTTTAGAGTTACACAGCAAACTCCTATGGTATTGGCAGTTTTAAGAGGCTACTTAAGTGGAAAATTAAAGTATAAGCTGACGCTAGAAGCTCTAGAAGCTATTGAGAAATTTCATTATCTGTTTACCGCGATCACCTCTCAGAGGTCATCTGGAGGTATTGCCTCTATGTATTCTTCACATGCACGTAAATTAACAAATGCCAAGGAGGAGTCAGCAAAATCAAGAGTCATACGAGAACTGAAGCAAAAAATGAGAGAAAAAATACCAACTGTTGATGAATTTCACGCAGGATTTAAAAAGTTAAGATTTACAAGTGACTTTACTAAACAGAAGAAGATAATTTTTTATACGCTGTCGAAAATTGACTCCTACTATAGCCAGCATGGTTTAATTGTTGATTATGAATTTATGACAATTGAGCATATACATGCGCAAAACGCCAGAACCAAGAATGAAAATGTAGATGTACCTGTTGGACAAATAGGTAATTTAATGTTGATCGACAAAAGAACTAATGAAAGTCTTGGGAATAAAGACTTCGTAATGAAGCAAAAAGTATTTGGACAGACAAAGATATTTACGGATGGTATAGTAGCTAATGCTACGAAATGGGATAGGGAAGAAATAGAAAAAAGAACTGATTACTTAGGTAAAGTGGCTTATGAGTGTATATTTAAAATTTAGTACATAGTGTATCGGTTACCTATGCTGACATTAGTATGGAGGTGGAATTCAACGAGATCTGTTAAACAACAGAGACTGACCGGGGAAAATTAAACTGAAATCGACTAACTAATCGACCATAAAAGAAAAACCCGCTCACTGAGCGGGTTCCTTCGAGATTTTGCGGGGTGGAGGGGACAATGTTCGAACCTGTTAGTGGTAGATCTGGAGAAAATTTCCTTGTTTGGCTCACGAAATTATTTAAACAAAATTGTAATTCAAAGGAATCAATTTTTCGATTAGATCTAGTTAAGAATATTCTTATTATATTGAAAATCAGCTTATTGTGTAATTTGGTCGACATGAATTTCCAAAATTTCCTTGATTTTTAGTAATTTTGCTTCAAATGGATACTAATGATACCAGAAGCAAACTTAAAAATATCATTGATGGAGTTATCATTGAGGGGGCAGCAGATAATTGCACAACAACCAGGAATATCCTATGCGCAAGCTTTAGCACAAGTACAACGGTTAAAAGAGATTTCGAAAGTAAAGCAATCACAAAAAAAGAGCAGGTCGAATTCTTAAAAACCTACGCATCGGAAAAAAATCTTTCGATAAAGCAAATCCCAAACGAATCCCAATATCTTGCCAGAGGTGGTGAATCCAAAGTTTATTTTGAAGCAGAAACTAACAGTGTTATTAAATTAAATGATGGAATTTATTATGCTACGTGGTTGGAGTTCTTTAACAGTATCGTGATTCACAATCTTCTTTTCCCCAATACAGCTTATAGTTTTCTTGGATTTATTGAAATCGAAGATACATTTTGCATCGTGTTAAAACAGCCGTTTGTTACATCTGATGATGCAGTTGATTTGGCCGATGTTAAAAATTTATTGGCATACAATGGTTTTGAAAATACATTAAGGAATGGACATCCTACCAACAATTATTATAATAAAGAGTTAGGATTGATTCTTGAAGATATACATGATGAAAATGTTATCGTGAAATCCAATACACTTTTCTTTATTGATACGGTATTCTATACAGCCTTTCAATAGCGTAAATATTGGAGCTATTAGGTAATTGCCACAATTTAAGCCTACTAGACAGTAAACATAGTTTTAGATACGAATTCTTCAAGTAACGCTTCAGAAAATGATACCCAAAAATCATACTGGAAAAAAGTTTCCCCAAAACTTAGTCGAGATGAAATTTTACACTTTTTTCAAATCTAATTGACTGTACATTACTGCTGGTAGGGGAGAGGGGAAGAATTTGTAATAATAATAATCTTAGTAAGCGATAGTTAACCTTAATAAGGTACGATAAAGAAATGAGAGAGAATTAAATCGGAACTCGACTAAATACTCGACTTAAAATAGAAAACCTGCGACTAGTGCGGGTTTCTTCGAGATTTTGCGGGGTGGAGGGGACAAGTTTCGAACTTATTTATTGTGGATCTGGATAAGTTTCATAAATCGCTAGTATAACATTTTTAATGTATAAAAGCAGTACAATTAATCCGGGACTGTATTCCGACAAAGGAGAATATTTTTTCAACTTATTCAGTGGGCATTTAAGAAGGATGTATGGAGCTTATTCCAACATGGGAAGTACTCGCTTAAATATTTATTTACATCATGGATATGCTGTCCATAACGATGGATCTGCTTGAAATTATCTCCTACTTCGCGGAAGTCGCTGATAAGTTCATAGCAATACAAGGGAAAACCCATAGTATTTGAAAGTCTGGATTTTAGTTTTTATGAACAATTTGTGGATTTTCTCACATATGAATATCAGCAAACCAGAAGAAAAAGAGTAACAAAAGGCCTGAAGCTTGCCACCATTGGAAAAACAATAAAGCAGTTAAGGATCTTTGTAAAAGATCGGGTTCGCCGCAAAATTATAGCCCCTATTGACTTGTCTGATTTCAAGATATTGGATGAAGCATCAGATGCCATATATCTTTCTCGGAAGGAGATTAACCAGATATATTGTACAGATTTGTCCGAATATCCTTACCTGGTACTTTATCGTGATTTATTTGTCTTGGGCTGTCTCACAGGATTGAGATTTTCTGACTATTCTATTATTAAACCTGAAGATATCCGGGACGGCATGCTTTACAAGAAGCAAGGAAAGTCTGATCATTGGGTAGTAATTCCTCTTATGGATAAAGCAAGGGAAATCTTAATAAATAGGTTTGGAAAAAAAGTACMTATTGTAAGTAACCCTGATTTTAATGTCAATATCAAGGAGATAGGTAGGCTCGCCGGAATAAAAGAGATGATTAAGTTTTCCTACAAGAAAGGCAACAAGGATATTGAGATTATTAAACCAAAACACTGCTGGATTACTTCTCATACGTGTCGCCGCTCTTTTTGTACTAATGAATTTCTCGCAGGTACCCCTGTTGAATTAATTATGAAAATTAGTGGACATAAGAGTTTGCGGGATTTTTATAAATATATAAGAATTACTCCAGAAGAAGCAGGTCGGAAAATTAAGGAGATCTGGCAGCAAAGGAATGATTTTGAGGTTATTGACAGCACGTGCATTAGACACATTGATATTGGGCTAAATGTTATTTGCTTAGCCCAATGGGACTAATGCAATCGACTTTTCAGGCTTAGTAGTTAGATCATTGATAAATGCCCCGGGTAGAAGAAAGATTGGTTTCCTGGAAGAGAACAGGTTGATGGCTTCAGCGCCCATGCTATAACTTATCAACCAGGGTTTGAAGATTACCTGATATAAAGAGAAATCAGTTCTGCCAGGTTTATGGAGTATATATAGTAGTTGTATATACTACCCATGTTAGGCTCAATCCGGGGAACGTTCCCGTTTCAAAAATCCGTAAAATGATGAAGGTCTTTGAAATGACAACTTACTACAGATATATCACTCCTCAATGTTAAAGTAAGGGCAGCACCTGGTTTCAAAGTGCGAAGAAATGGTCGGATTTGTATAAAACAAAGTCTTATTAATGGCAGCATAAAAGAATAGCGACGGCTAACTTTGTTGGCAGAGAAGATAGTCAGGTGTTCATCGAATACTTGTATGTGTTCATCTTTATTCCACAATAATTTCGGTATGAATAACAAGCAAGGTACATTATTGGCGTTTTGTTTTATTACGTCATTGTTTTTTCTCTGGGGATTTGCCCACAACCTGGATCCTATACTGATCCCTCATCTTAAAAAATCTTTTACATTAACAACCACACAGGCAACCCTGGTTGATTCAGCGGTTTTTGTCGCTTATTTTATTATGGCGCTCCCGGCTGGATTGTTGATGAAGAAAGCAGGTTATAAGGCAGGCATCATTACCGGATTACTCTTTTTTGCTATTGGCTGTTTTCTTTTTATACCTGCGGCAGACATGCAGTCCTATAACTTTTTCCTGGTTGCCTTATTTGTCATTGCCTGCGGACTTACCATCCTGGAAACAGCCGCTAATCCTTATGCCACCGTATTAGGAAATCCGGAAACAGGGGCACAGCGACTCAACTTCGCTCAGTCGTTCAATGGGTTGGCTGCGGCATTAGCGCCGGTCATTGGAGCAAGGATCATTCTTACAAAAGGCCATACAGCGGAAGAGTTGAACGCTATGTCTGATGCTGTCAGAAAAACAGCGCTGGCCGCCGAAGCTGCAACAGTTAAGATGCCTTACACTGTGCTGGGTATTCTTTTAATCATCATTGCGGTCATTTTTTTGGTTATCAAATTGCCGGTTATTACCGCCGATAAAGATGCCGGGTCATCCAGCAAAAGTGTGTTCCATGCCCTCCGGCATAAGCATCTGGCTTGGGGCACAGTAGCTCAGTTTTTTTATGTCGGAGCACAGGTATCGGTATTCAGTCTTTTTATTTTATATGCCACAAGGTCGGCGGGGATTTCAGAAGTAAAGGCGGCAGACTATCTCGGTGTTTGCGGGATAGCCTTTCTGGTGGGCCGCTTTGCGGGCACCGTACTTATGCAAAAAATAAAACCGCCTGCACTATTGTTCCTGTATGCCGTTATAAATGTGTTGTTATGCACTATTGCCATCTTCGGCACGGGCATAATAACGGTATATGCTGTTATTGGTATATGCTTTTTTATGTCGGTGATGTTCCCCACGATTTTTGCCTTAGGTATTAAGAACCTCGGGGCTGATACCCAATACGGCAGTAGCCTCATTATCATGTCTATTGTTGGAGGCGCTGTATTACCACGCATCTTCGGTTACATCAGTGATGCTACCGGCAACATTCAGCACGGCTACATCGTACCTCTTATTTGCTTTGTTGTAATCGCCATATTTGGTTACAAAGGGCATCAAATACACGCATCAGATTTTCAAACCCAGGCAACATCTGTTAATTAATGATGAAAAGATATACCCTGGCGCTCGATCTCAAGGATGATCCAGCGCTCATTGAAGAATATGAACATTGGCACCGGGCAGGAAATGGTTGGCCTGAAATTAAACAAAGCATCGAAGGCGCAGGTATCTCCAATATGGAAATATACCGTACTGGCAACCGCTTGTTTATGATTATGGAAACTAACGAGCATTTCTCTTTTGAAAAGAAATCGGAGATGGATGCCGCCAATCCAAAAGTACAGGAGTGGGAGCAGTTGATGTCGAAGTTTCAGCAGCCATTACCCTGGGCCAGAGAAGGAGAAAAATGGATGATGATGGACAAGATATTCGGGCTAAACGAAAGTCGTTGACATAATTGAGGAAAAGAACTGCCGCTCCGGTAAGGAATCTGCCATTGCATAGGTTGTGTAAATAATCAGCAAAAAGAATGAATAAACATTCATGAGTACAATCAATCTTCCTAAAATTATATTTGGAACCAGTGGGTTGGGTAACCTTTATGTAGCGCCCGATGAAGCTGATAAACTGGCTATTGTGAGGCAATGTATGCTCCATTCTGTAGCGCCGGCTGTATTTGATACCGCCGGGAAGTACGGGGCCGGACTGGCGCTTGAATCGTTAGGCCGGTGTTTGGCACAGCTGCAGGTAAAGCCCGATGATGTACTGATCAGCAACAAACTTGGCTGGTATCGTATACCACTCAGAACCGCGGAACCCACATTTGAACCAGGTGTATGGAAGCACATTCAATTCGATGCAGAACAAAGGATCAGCTACAACGGCATCCTGGAGTGTTTTGAACAGGGCAACCAGCTGTTAAATGGTTATCATGCGTCATTGGTGTCTGTACATGACCCGGATGAATACCTGCATGTCGCCACCAGTGAAAGCGACAGGAAGACCCGGTTTGGACATATCAAAGAAGCCTACCAGGCATTGTTTGATCTTAAAAAGCAAGGAAAAGTAAAGGCCGTAGGAGTGGGGGCCAAAGACTGGAGAACTGTGCAGTTGATTACCCAACATCTTCAGCTGGATTGGGTAATGATTGCCAACAGTATGACCCTTCATTCACATCCTGAACACCTGCTGGAATACATGCAGGAATTGAAGGCCGAAAATATTCAGATTATCAATTCAGCCGTATTTAACGGAGGTTTTCTGACCGGCGGTGATTACTATAACTACAAGTTGGTGAGCGAAGATAATCCTGAACATAGCCACCTTTTGCAATGGCGGAAACGCTTTTTTGAAATATGTACACAACATAATGTACCGCCAGCCCATGCCTGTGTGCAGTACGGACTGAATGCACCTGGTGTTACGAGTATTGCTTTAAGCACGTCCAAAGCATCCAAAGTAAAAGATAATATAGCACTGGCTACAAAGATAATTGACCAGCCTTTTTGGAATGCCTTGAAAGCAGAAGAACTTATTTGAAAATATAAATCATGAGAACATTGATATGTATTTCCCCGGGACACTTTATCCGGGGCACTGCTGAACATCCTGTATTAAAAAAAGATCACGCCATCATTCAGATAAAACGCATTGGCATATGTGGTACTGACTTACATGCGTACCGGGGTACGCAGCCTTATTTTAGCTATCCCCGGATACTGGGTCATGAGCTGTCTGGCACCCTGGTGGAATGTGACAATGCACCTGGATTTAGTATAGGGGAGATGGTGACGTTTATACCTTATTTTAATTGTGGTCATTGTATTGCCTGCCGTTCGGGTAAGCCCAACTGTTGTGTAAGTATACAGGTTTTTGGTGTGCATATCGACGGCGGAATGTCTGAATATGTACAGGTACCTTCCTACTCGCTGGTGCATGGAGAAGACCTTACTTACGATGAACTGGCATTGGTGGAGCCGCTGGCTATTGGTGCACATGGTATCAGAAGGGCAGGAGTGGAAAAGGGAGATTTTGTACTGGTTATAGGAGCAGGTCCTATCGGTATTGGCACCATGGAGTTTGCCCGAATTGCAGGAGGCCGGGTAATTGCGATGGATATAAGTGAGGATCGTCTGTTATTCTGTCGCCAGCAAATTGGTGTTGAACATACCATCAATCCCTTGCAGGAAAATGCGGAGGAACAATTGCGGACCCTAACGAATGGCGATATGGCGTCTGTAGTGATAGATGCCACCGGGAATCTGAACGCCATCAATGGTGGCGTGAGCTACCTGGCCCATGGAGGTTGTTATGTACTTATTGGCTTACAAAAAGAAGCCTTTAGTCTTAGTCATCCGGAATTTCATAAACGTGAATCCACCTTGATGAGCAGCCGTAATGCAACACGGCAGGACTTTGAGCATGTGATAGCTGCTATGAAAAAAGGAGAGGTTGATCCTAAAACTTACATTACACATCGTGCACCATTTGCAAATGTCATAGGCGATTTTGAAAGCTGGCTGAAACCGGAAACACAGGTGATCAAAGCGATGGTTATGCTTGATTAACGCTTGGTGAAAATTCCTGCATTATTCATGCGCTGTTAGCTGCAATGAAATGGAAATAGTAAATAAAAGAAATGGGCATAAAACTATCTAAAGAAACACTGGCAGGGCTGCGTGAAAGTGATTCGCTGTTGCTGCCGGCAAATGGTTGTTTTGAGCTGCCGGAAAAGGTGCTGCAGTTTGGTACCGGCGTGCTGCTGAGAGGCTTGCCTGATGCGCTCATTGATAAAGCCAATAAACAAGGCTACTTTAATGGGCGGATTGTGGTGGTGAAATCGACTGATCATGGCAATACTGCTGCTTTTGAGGAGCAGGACCATCTTTATACACAGTGTGTACGCGGTATTGAAGGTGAGCAAAAGATTTCCGTAGATATTATCAACGCTTCCATCAGCAGGGTATTGAACGCTGCTACCCAATGGGAACAGGTACTGGCCTGTGCCACCAATCCTGATATGCAGGTAGTTATTTCCAATACAACTGAAGTGGGGATAGTATACGTGGAGGAAAGTATTTATGCTATGCCGCCGGTCTCTTTTCCAGCCAAGCTGCTGGCCTTTTTACACCAACGCTATTTGCATTTCAATGGTGCGGCAGATAAAGGTATGGTGATAGTGCCTACTGAACTGATACCGGATAATGGCAGCAGGCTGAAAGAAATACTCTTGCAGCTAGCTGTTTTTAATCGGCTGGGGCCAGGGTTTACGGACTGGCTGAATAAAAGTAATCCCTGTTGTAATTCGCTGGTAGATTGTATTGTGCCGGGAGCTGCCACTGCCAATACAGGGTATGAAGATAGCCTGATGATCATGACAGAAGTGTATCGTTTATGGGCGATCGAAACAGATAGTGAACAGGTGAAGCAGGTATTGTCTTTTAGTGAAGCAGATGCCGGTGTTATATTGTCGCCGGAAATAAACGTGTTCCGGGAGCTTAAGTTGCGTTTGCTCAATGGCACACATACCCTCAGTTGCGGACTGGCTTTTTTGGCAGGTTTAGGCACGGTGAATGAAGCTATGAACCAGGTGTCTATGGCTGCTTATATAGAAGCACTGATGATGCAGGAAATCATTCCTGCTATAACGGATGAGCATATATCTCAGGATGCCGCTATCTGTTTTGCTAACTCGGTGCTGGACCGTTTCCGTAATCCCTATATCGAACATCGCTGGCTGAGTATCTGCACGCAGTATACTGCTAAATTAAAATTGCGGGTGGTACCCGCATTGTTAGCTTACTACCAGCGCAAGACAGAGATACCGGCATTGATTTCCCTGGGATTTGCGGCGCACCTACTGTTTATGCGGGGGAATATCACCTACGTCATCTCAGATGAATATGCCGGTTGGTACCGGGAACAATGGCTGCAGTATCCGTTGGATACTGTGGTTGAAAATATACTCAGTAACGAAAACTTATGGGGGCATGATCTCACTTCTCTTCCCGGCTTTACGCAGATGGTGACGGTAATGCTGAAAGCATTGGAGGAAAAAGGTGTTGCAGCTTACCTGGACCGGGTCGCAGCATTAATAAAAATATCATAGACTTTTTGAAGGAGAACCGTATGAAGCAGAAAGTATTAAAAGTGCACCCACAGGATAACGTACTGGTGGCATTGCAGGATCTGGAGAAAGAAGATAAGGTACAATATAACGGTGCCGTATATACGTTGCGGGAACGTATTCCTGCCAAACATAAATTTACAGCGATTGCTTTTGAGAAAGGAGATGCGCTCATCATGTATGGTGTGCTCGTAGGACGTGCGCAGACGTACATTGCTGAAGGCAGCAGGATTGCTGTTGAAAATGTACACCATGCGGCCAGTGGGTATGAATTGGCTGCACAGCGGAAAACAGCATGGCAGAAGCCGGATATCTCGCGGTGGCAGCAGAAAACGTTCATGGGGTATCACCGCGCAGATGGAAGTGTAGGTACGGCTAACTACTGGCTGGTAATACCGCTGGTATTTTGTGAAAACAGGAATATAGAAGTGTTGAAAGAGGCCTTGCTATCTCCACTGGGTTATAGTCGTCCGGAAAAATATACCGACTTTACCCGCTTGCTGGCAGCTCAGCATTCTAAGAGTGCTACAACCGCTACTATTCTGGAAACAACATATACCGAAGATGCAACGGGGCCTGGGAGTACCCGTATTTTTGAAAACGTGGATGGCATCAAATTCCTGACACATGAAGGTGGTTGCGGAGGCATACGGCAGGATGCGCAGGCGCTCTGTGGCTTGCTGGCAGGATATATTACCCATGCTAACGTAGCCGGTGCCACGGTACTCAGTCTGGGGTGTCAGAATGCGCAGATAAGCATGTTACAGGAGGAAATTAAAAAACGAGATCCTGGTTTTTCGAAACCACTTTATATATTAGATCAGCAACAAACCGGTGTGGAAAGTGCATTGATCCCTCAAGCCATCCGGCAAACCTTTGCCGGTTTGATGACCGCCAATGCATGTACCCGTGAGCCAGCTCCGTTGAGTAAACTTATCATAGGACTGGAATGTGGTGGTTCTGACGGATTCTCCGGTATCTCCGCCAATCCCGCCATCGGTTACACTTCTGATCTGTTGGTAGCATTGGGAGGCTCCGTTGTACTGGCGGAGTTTCCTGAATTATGTGGTGTAGAGCAGGAGATAAGTGACCGTTGCTGTAAGGAACCGGATGCCACCCGTTTTATTCAGCTTATGCGCACTTACCAGCAACGCGCAGAAGAAGCAGGCTCCGGATTTGATATGAATCCATCTCCCGGAAATATTAAAGATGGCCTCATTACAGACGCGATCAAATCTGCCGGTGCTGCTAAAAAAGGTGGTACCTCACCGGTGGTGGCCGTATTGGACTACCCGGAAAAAGTGCAACAACCTGGATTGAACCTGTTGTGTACACCCGGCAATGATGTGGAATCCACCACCGCCGTTGTGGGCAGTGGTGCTAATATTGTACTGTTTACCACCGGGTTGGGAACGCCTACCGGCAACCCCGTTGCGCCCGTGATCAAACTATCAAGTAATACAACGCTGTACCAGCGCATGAATGATATTATTGATATCAATACCGGTACTATTATAGACGGAGAAGAAACAATTGTCGCTGCAGGAGAACGTATATTCGACTACGTTATACAGGTGGCCAGCGGAACCATTACCGCAAAATCCGTGTTGAACGGTCAGGATGATTTTATTCCCTGGAAAAGAGGGGTGTCGTTATAATGCCTGAAATCCAATGAGCCTATTCTATCCTATGATAGCAGTTGTCGCTGGCTTTTTGCCGGCGCAACTGCCATTTATTGTCTTCGATCCATATATTAATCAGCCCTGAATAAAATGAATTCAGAAAGCCCAGGCGCCTCTGTGTTGTTTGCTATGTAAAAAGTCGACTACCCATAAAGTTAGTTACTTGCAGGAGCGTTCCTTTTTCTAATAAAGACTTTCTTTTGTATAGATCCGACCAGTTTTTTGGAGTTGCTGAATATAAATCGATTGCAGGTTTTCTGGCGACAGCGTTATATTTACGGGGATTAGTATCGATTTCTTTTTTATGGAATTATTGTAAATCGATTGCAGCTTTTTCTGACAGCAGGGCTAATGTTGTAGTCAATAGCACTGACTTCTTTTTCTGTATGCGCCCGGAGTGAGCTGGGTTATTTTTTTAAACACCCTGGAAAAGTGAGATATATTAACAAATCCTATTTCGGACGCTATTTCAATGTAGGGTAAGTCGGTAGTGGAGATGAGATACTGTGCCCGTTCAATGCGCCTTGTCTGTATATAGGTCAGTGGTCTTTCTCCTGTATGCTGGAGAAACTGCCGGGAGAAATAGTCAACGTGCTGATTGACTCTTTGTGCAAGAAATGCAATCGTGAGTGGTGCACCTAAATTCATTTGGATGTAGGAAATGGTATCTATTACTTTCTGAGGAATGGGCTCTGTATTTTCATCCGGAAATTCAGGGTCAGTCATGAATCGGGATAACAATTGCAGCAGTATTCCCTGCGTTTCATAGTACATTGATGATGTTTGGTGGGCATTCATTTCAAGGTACTCCCGATAGTAGTAATTCTTCTCATACACCTTTGGATTGTCTGAACGATTGATACCTCTACCTGGATTGAGTGTCAGCATCTTTTTAAAAAGGATTATATCCATGTCTGTAGCGGGTACCTTCATCAAGGTGCGATTGTGACGGAACAAAGAGCTCCCATCTGGCGATTCTTCGAAGAACTGAATGAAATATTGGCTCAGGTATTCCGGGCAGTACAGGTTGCATGGTGTAAAACAGGGAACTATATAAATGTAGCCTGGTTCAAGGATCAACCGGGTATGCTCATTGGATAAAATTCCATCCCCTTCGTCAATATAATACAGGCGGTAGTAAGGACTGATGATATTTTTATAATTCCATCGCCGGTTAAGCTGAACATAGTCTACATTCAACAGTGAAAATAAGTGTCTCCGCGATCTAAAATCCATAATTGCTTTAAAGGTAACAAATCTAAAATAATGGAGTGGATACTATTGTGCAACCGATCCCGGTTGATAATCATTAAAAACTACCGACGGGGTTGGCACAGCTTAAATATTAATATAGTTTCGCATTGAATGCAACTAATTTCACCACCTGCAGGTATTTTTTAAACATATCCTATGAAAAGAAGCAAGATTTCCCATTCCGAAACATCAGTAAAAGTGGTACTTGTCGTATGCGTTTTCGCCTTTATCGCATTGCTATCAGCTTGTTCGAAGCCCATTAAATCGCAGGAAGCGCCTGGCCCTCCCGAACCTGTCCCGGAAGGCATCCTCGTTAACGTAGATCTTGACGCGGCGGATCCCGGTATACCTATTCCCACCAGGTTTACTGGTTTTAGTTTTTCCGCAGAAGGCCTTGCTAACGGAGATTATCTGAACCCTGCGAACACCGGATTCGTGAACCTGCTAAAAGCGCTCGGTCCCGGTGTGATCCGTACCGGCGGCCACGTAGTGGATGGCATTCGCTGGATAGGCCCTGCCGGTAAACCGGTACCGGGTACAGTGTCTATGAATGGCTGGCAGTTGGACAACCTCTTCAATTTCGCACGCGCCTGCGGATACAAAGTGCTGCTGGGAATGAACCTTGGGAATGGCTTGCCGCAGGAGTCAGCATCTGAAGCCAAATACGTTTGCGATAAGCACAGAGATGCACTGTTGGGCTTTGAAATTGGTAACGAGCCCAATGGCTTTAATCACGATGGTACTCGCCCCTCTAATTACAAGTACCCGCAGTTCCTGGTGGAATACAATGCACACAGGGATAAGATCCTGGAATTAGTGCCTGACGCTCCGCTTACAGGTCCGGGAACTTCCACACCAAATATCACCGCGTGGGTAAATCCTTTTGTCACTGACCAAAGCGGTAAACTGGTATTGCTTTCCAAGCATTATTACAAACTTGGGCCAGCAGAAGACCCAACTGTAACAATTGAGGCACTCCTCAAAAACAATACGGATGTATTGGGCCAGGCGGATGCGATGACGGTGAATGCCAGTAAAATGGACATACCCTGGCGTTTTTCAGAAATTAATTCCGTATACGGCGGTGGCAAAGTCGGTGTAAGCAACACCTTTGGTTCCGCCCTTTGGGGCCTGGACATGATGTTCGAACTCGCCAAAAAAGGGTGTGGCGGCGTTAACTTTCATACAGGTGGCGCAAGCTATACGCCTATCACACGTAGTCAGGATCTTTTCAGCGGGCGTCCGCTATACTATGGAATGCTGGCATTCGCACAGGGTTCCAAAGGTCGCCTGCTGCCATCAGCCCTCAAAGCCGATAGTATTATTAATCTTACCTGCCACGCTGTGCTGCAGCCGGATAATGCCATAATAGTGACGGTCATCAATAAAGATCTGAATAAGGCAGGATTTGTGACCATCAGCACACATACCGCCTTCAGTAAGGCAACACTGCTAAGACTCACGGCACCTTCACCTGATAACGTATCGAATGTTACCCTGGGAGGCAGCGCAGTGAAGAACGATGGCACCTGGGAGCCTAAGGAAATAGAAGAAGCTTATGTATCGAAAAATCTCTGCAAGCTGAAAGTACCGGCATGCAGCGCCGTGATCCTGACGTTGAAGTAAAACAAGGGAGAACAAGGCATTACTACCATCAGTAGTTTAATAAATTTCATCTTTATATTTTACTTTGTAGTCATCGCAATACCTTGCGACGATTTCAAAGTAAAATGCTTTATTGCAATAACTACTTCCGGGTGATAGCATGGTTTTTACAATCTCATTTATCAACCATGCTACTAATATCCGGTATTCTGCACAAGAACAGATTCCAAATAAATTCTTGCAGATGCCGCCTTAAGATTTGGTGATGTAGCTGTAATTACGACTTCCCCGCTGCCACCTTTTTTAATTTGGATAATAACCTGTCCGCCGCTTCGTATAGTACACGAAGCGGTTTTTTGTTGCATTAGCATTCTCTCATGTTGGATAATATTTCATGATGCGTGGATTTTGGTTGTCACTATTTAAAATGAAAAAATGTCTGATAAGATTCGTATCAGAGATATTTATATTAATGCGTTGTGTGACATCTGATACATGAAACAGCGGGAACGTTCCCGCTGCAAAAAAATCGTGAAAAGATGAATCAGTGCACCTTTAGATTAATTTTGAATGTGAGTACCGCACTCGGGAAATTATAAAATCCGTTATGAAGGAAAGCGCCTGATTCATATAAAGGCGAGTCCGCACTGTCAATTTCAGTATGTAAAAATTAGGTTTATTCTATATCCATTTTATGCACAACCAAATGAAAATAAAATTTCGGCTCTTGCTATGTGCTTTGCCAATTAGTGGAGTAATGGCTCAATCAGGAAAAGTTTTTGCCCAGAATGCAAACATTTCACGAATATCCGGTAATTCCAAAACGACCCATTTGCAACCATTAACGGCTATACCTCCAGGCTATAAACTTGCTTATGAAGAAAATTTCAATAATAATTCATTGAATACAGCCGACTGGTATTACAGACATATAGCACGTAAACATGCCGGTGGGTTTAATCGCCGGGAGAATGTTTCAGTGGTTACCACGGATGGTATTGGCTACCTTAATATTGCTTACAAAAAGGATAAAGACTATGATGGGGATGGCGTTCCTGACCTCAGCGGGGGAGGTGTGATATCCACGAAAACCTTTGGATATGGTTACTATGAAGCACGTATTAAATTTTATAAAGGATCTAAAGGTTTACATGAATCTTTTTGGACGCACGGGTTGGGCATTAGTACAAATGAAACAGGTGATACCGTATATAATGAAGCGGCAAAACGGGATAAGCTTCCTATGAATAATGTTACCACTGAAATCGATGCCATTGAACTGGATTCGTACATTAGTTATGGAAAAACAAATTTTTGGTTCAACAAAAAGCCTTGTGATTGCCCTGCAGAATCTTCCGCCGCAGCTTTTAACCGGTTTGATTCTTCTTATATGAACCTGGATGAGTGGATCAATGTAGGTTTTGAATGGTTACCCGGAATGATAAAGTATTACATAGATGGTGTGGAACGCTACCGCTATTCGTATACTACGCCGGCTTATGCGGCTATGGAGGTTTGGTTGAGCGCCCTCGCGAATACTCTTTGGTTTAAAGGGGAGCCTTTGCCGAATGCAAGTATGAAAGTAGATTATTTCAGGTATTACAATAAGCCGCTCTATGCTAACCTGATAGGGAACTATAGTTTTGAATTTGATGGTAAACCTTCTGAATCAGTAAATAACTGGATCGTATACGATGGTATTTATAACAACGAGAAAACCGATGGCAGCCGTGTAGTGTATGATGGTACCGCCTTCGAAGGGAAAGGCTACCTGCAGCAGGATGGTAAGTCTGCCGTTCCTTATATTTCCACCAGGTACAGCATGAGTTATATACCGAATGGCAGCTATAAATTAACTGCCTGGGTAAAGAGATCGCGGGGTATGAAAAAAGCGACGATGAATGCCTCCAATACCGGCGCTGCTGAAATAGCTGTAAATATTCCTGCGGCTGATACCTGGACCAAAATTACACTGGATAATATCATTGTCAGTTCAAACAGTGCGCTTGTAGGCTTTACAACATCTGGTGCAGATGGTGAATGGCTTAAAGTGGATAATGTAGAACTGTATGATAAGTCGGCCCCTAACCCCAACAAACCGTTTCCCATATTGCTGCAGGAATTGGAGCCCGGGTACACTGAATCAGGCACCTGGCGGGGAAGCGTCAATTTTAGTCCAAAGGAAGGCGGCATTTGGGGGAATGCGATAAAAGGTTATAACGGTAGTTCTGTACGTTTTTCTAAAAGTAGTCCGGATATTTATGCGCAATGGATCCCCCGCATACCGGCTACAGACAAATATGAAGTATATATCTATAAGCCAGTTGCAAAAGATGCCGACAACAATGCCAGAATAGAAATTAAACATGCAGATGGTATAGCAACAAAATACCTGGATTATTCTGTTGGCAAGTCGGGCTGGGTATTGCTGGGTACTTATAAACTTAACAAGGGAGAGACAAACTATATCCGTAATTATTCAAATACACCGGGCCGGAATACAATTGCAGATGCTATCGCCATAACACCACCAGATGCTCATCTTCTTTTGCCCTAAATATTTCCTATTCGTTCACCACTACGATGTGTTTATATCGTAGTATTTAAATCCCACGATTATGAAAAATTTTCCTTTATCCACTTTAGCAATCCTGGCATTGCTTACAATTTCTTGTAAAAGAGAATTTTTAACTTCAGAGAATGCACCACCGTTGAATGGTAATGCTAAAGTTACCACGCAGTCAGTTTTGGGTACGCCTGTCCCTGCAGGTTACACGCTGGCCTATGCAGAGGAGTTTAATAGCAATGCATTGAATCCATCTGCATGGTACTACAGGGAAACCAGAAACTACGCCGGAGGTTATGATAGGCGGGAGAATGTTTCGGTAGTGACGCAGGATGGCATTGGCTATCTCAATATTGCGTATCGCAATGATGTGGATTGGAATAACGATGGCATTAATGATCTCAGTGGAGGAGGAACCATCAGTACAAAAGCATTCGGTTACGGTTATTACGAGGCACGCATTAAATTCTATAACGGTGCTACAGGGCTTCACGAGTCTTTTTGGACGCATGGGCTGGGTCTTTTTACGGGACAAACGCTTGGAACCGAGTATAAAGAAGCCGCTAAACAGGATTTGGTTCCCACAGACAATCAAATGATTGAAATAGATGCCATAGAGCTTGATGCGGCCATGAACTACGGAAAAACCAATTTCTGGTTAAGCAAAGTTTCCGAATCTACCAGCAATGCTTTTAATCGTTATGATGCCAGCTATATGAATCTGGATGATTGGATAAATGTTGGCTTTGAATGGCTACCCAATACGGTCATTTATTACATAAATGGTATAGAGCGCTTTCGGTTCTCTCATGTAACACCTGCATATGCCGCTAMGGAAGTTTGGTTATCTGCGCTGGCCAACAATAAGTGGTCTACCGGCGGACAACCAGGCCCCGGCGCCAGCATGAAGGTGGATTATTTTCATTATTATAACAAAMCGATATCTGCCAATTTAATCGGGAACAATAGTTTTGAATTTGGCGGGGCAGCTTCAGAGCAGGTCATAAACTGGGTTGTTTATGATGGTATCTATAACAACAATACTACAGACGGTGTAAGGGTGGTTTTTGATGGTAACGCCTATGTGGGAAATGGTTATCTGCAGATGGATGCTAAAGCAAGCGTACCTGAAATAACCACCAAACAGTTATTAAACTATATTCCTAATGGCACCTATCGTTTAACTGCCAGGGTGAAAAAAACGCCTGGTATGGTCAGTGCCAGAATGCGCGCGTTGAATACAGGGGGCACAGAAAAGTATGTGGATATCCCCACTTCATCCGAGTGGACAAAAATTGCTTTGGACAATATTGTCGTTACCTCCAACCAGGCTGTTATCGGCTTTTCTATCAATGGTCCGGACGGAGAGACCCTTAAAGTAGACGATGTGCAATTGTATAACAAACAGTTTGGTATACCTGAGGAATGGAGCTTAGTGATTGACAATACGGATGCCGGTTATTCCGAATCCGGTCATTGGGTAAACAGCAGTCTGCCCGGTTATCAGGCCAGCGGTACCAGGTACAGTACAGATGGGGCAGCATATGCACAATGGCAGCCCAATATGCCAAATGCAGCATATAATGACGTGTATATCTACAAAGTAGTTAATCCCTCTTCCGATCCCAATGCCAAAATTGTTATTAAATATGCAGGTGGCACCACCACCAAATATATAAATTACACAACGGGAAGTTCCGGTTGGGTGTTTTTAGGTAAATATAATTTTGCCGCTGGTACAACCGGGTATGTTCGTAATTATAATAATACAACGGGAGCCAGCGCCCGCGCAGATGCCGTCTACTTTACATTGCCCGGTAACCCGCCGCCCGCTTTATAGTGTTGGCACCCGGGCTATAAGGTTTGGATGAATGCAGCTATCTGGTGGTGTTAAATATGGAATAATCAAAAAAATAGAAAGCGCTTTCGGGAATCATCCTGGAGGCGCTTCTTTGAAAAATAAATTTATAATATACATGTCTATACTGAAACTGAGATTAATCATTTTCATTGCATTGATCTGCTTCACCTGCCAGGCATCCGCGAAAATAGTGCTGCCGGCCGTCCTTTCCAGCAATATGGTGCTACAGCAAAAAAGTAATGTGCCACTGTGGGGAAATGCCAGCGCAAATGCCATCATAAAAATTACCACTTCGTGGAATAAAAAAGTTTACAGGACAAAGGCAGATGCTGCCGGCAAATGGCGCCTGATGGTGCAAACGCCGGATGCTGGCGGCCCTTACACGATAACATTGAGCGATGGAATGCCTATCACGTTGACAGATATTTTGATCGGAGAAGTTTGGGTATGCTCCGGCCAATCGAATATGGAAATGCCGATGAGGGGATTTAAAAGTATTCCTACTTTAAATTCCAGTGACGTGTTAATCAAAGCAGATAACCAAAAGCTACGCCTGTTTCAGGTACAGCATGCCGTATCAGATAGCCCGTTAACGGATTGTTTGGGCGCATGGAAAGTTTCTTCGCCTGAAAGTGCCTTTACTTTCAGCGCCGTGGCATTTCAGTATGGTATGATGCTGCAGGAAATATTAAAAGTGCCGGTGGGTATTATTGAGGCAGACTGGGGAGGAACCCGGATTGAATCCTGGATGCCCAACAACGCTCTGGCCCATTTTTCTGCGGTGAAGCTGCCAGCGCCAAATTCCCCAATAGGTCCTTATCAGCCAACTGCACTTTTTAACGGCATGATCGCTCCTATAGCCGGCTTTGGAATTCAGGGTTTTCTTTGGTACCAGGGCGAAGCGAATATCCGCCAGCCGGCTAATTATGACCAGTTGATGAAATTGATGGTGGCCAGCTGGAGGGAAAGCTGGAAAAGAGATACCATTCCATTTTACTATGTTCAGATCGCTCCCTATAGAAATCCTAAAGGTGGGGATTCTGTTCCATATTTGCGGGAAAAGCAACAACAGGCCCAATTTGAAATCCCCAATACAGGAATGATTGTAACGACAGATGTTGGTGAGGAGTTAAACATTCACCCATCTGATAAAACTACGATCAGCAAAAGATTGCTTTACTGGGCATTGGGACATACCTATCAGAAGAAAGGCATCGCCTATCAAAGTCCCTTATACCAGGAAATGGCAGTTACAGGCGATCAGGTGACCCTAACGTTTAAGGATACACCGCAGGGCTTTACCGCTTACGGCCGTGAAATCATAGGATTCGAAATTGCCGGAGCGGATAAATTTTTCCATCCAGGAACTGCCAGGATTTGGAATAATACCATACAGGTAAGAAGCGATCAGGTAACCAAACCGGTTGCAGTGAGGTATGCCTTTAAAGATTGGGGATTTGGTAACGTATATAATACTTTCGGATTGCCTGTTGCTCCCTTCCGAACTGATGACTGGTAAGGACAACAACGGGAATGGTGTCTGCTTTCGGTAGGAAGGCAGACACCATATTTGAATTGAGCCGGAACACTGCAACCGTTCCCGATCCTAATTATACTTGTTTACTACAAATTGTTTTTCGGTTGATTACATTTGTGTAGTAGTTGTTAGTACAAAGCACTACTGTTTTTAATTCCAGAATGCAACGCTTTTATCTGACGGCCAACGTCGCCTGCTAGTACTGGTTATTAACTAACTAATGAAACGAACAATTGTCGGCTTTATGAAATTATTTCCCTTACTACTATGTCTATGTTTGTCACTGAAATTAACAGCGCAACGGTCGGCCTTAGATTTAAACGGGAAATGGACTTTTGTGATGGATCCGATTAAGGTAGGAGAAATAAATCAATGGTTCGATACTTCGTTTCACGCTGACAAGTTCGATAAAGTGAATGTACCTCACTGTTTTAGCACTGATCCACGCTACGCTTTTTATACAGGGACAGCCTGGTACTTTAGGAAATTCAAAGTAACCGTACCCAAAGGAGATCATGTATGGTTGAAATTTGAGGCTATATTTTATAAAGCAAAAGTATGGATCAATGGTAAGCGGGTGGTGTATCATGAAGGAGGATATACGCCTTTCGAAACGGATATCACCCAATTTTTGCAACAAGATAATATTCTTACAGTTCAGGTAAATAACGAATGGGATACGACCACCCTTCCCGGTGCTAAAACAAGTGTGGCATATGAGCCTTCCAATGCATCGCAGGTATATCCCTGGATCAACTATGGTGGTATCACACGGCCGGTACAATTGCTCATCAAGCCGGCTGTAGATATCTGCAATGCAAAAATTACGACCAACCCGGATATGGAGAAAGGATCCGCTGTTATACAAATCAAGGCATTCATAAGAAACAGTACTACGGAAGAAGTAATGATACCCGTAGAT
The DNA here is from genome assembly GCF_056394125.1 of Chitinophaga sp. 10T418. Classification (NCBI taxonomy): domain Bacteria; kingdom Pseudomonadati; phylum Bacteroidota; class Chitinophagia; order Chitinophagales; family Chitinophagaceae; genus Chitinophaga; species Chitinophaga sp. 10T418. Next base: position 109,078 of record NZ_JBFTHG010000016.1, on the reverse strand, counting down.
GCTGTTGTTTATCAGCAGAAAAATGTTAAGCAGCGTCTCCGMTTTAAACAGCAGCCCGTGACTATCAGGCCAGGGGAAACAAAATCAGTGACTTTATCAGCCGCCTTGCCGGCCAACCAGGTAAAATTATGGAGCCAGGATGCTCCTGAATTATATGGTGCTGAGATTTCCTGCGGTGTAGATACTTTTACTACCCGATTTGGTATACGTAAGGTGGAAGTACGCGGTACCTGTCTGTTACTAAACGGTATCCCTATTAAGATGGCTGGTTGTAACCGCCCGCTGGATTATCCCGGATTCGGTTCTATGGATCCGATGGCGGTGTTGGAAAAAGATATGTTACTGATGAAGCGTGGTAGTATGGAACTCTCCCGTATTAGTCATTACCCGGTTTCAGCAGATTTACTCAACAAAGCAGATGAATTAGGTTTACTGATAATCACTGAAGCAGGTAACTGGCAAATGACGCCGACGCAAATGAGTGATAGCATGATGCGGCAAAAATACAGGTCGCAGATGCGGGAAATGATCGAGTATGACTGGAATCATCCTTCCGTAATCGCCTATAGCCTTGGCAATGAATTTCCATCACAAACGGAAGAAGGAAGGGCATGGGTGCATGATATGCGCACGTTCGTCCGCAACATCGATTCCACGCGCCTGATCACTTTCGCCAGCAACAGGGTCCAAAGCAGCCTGCTAAAGAAGCCGGAAGAGGAAGCGTCTCAGTATGTGGATTTCATCAGTACAAATATTTATGGTAATCACTTAAAAGCTTTACAGCATATTCACGAATTATACCCGGAAAAGCCTGTTTACATCAGCGAATTTGGCTGGAGAACAGATCAGGTAGCTTCAGAAGAAGATAGAATCATTCTCTTTAAAAAAGCAATGGCCGATATCAGACAATGCATTTATGTAATAGGTGCTTCTGTATGGACCTTCAACGATTATTTAAGCCGATTTCCCGGTAGTGCAGCTGATGGCAGCCGGCCATGGGGACTGGTAACATTGGACAGAAAAGAACGTGGCCTGTACAAGGTTTGGCAGGAGGAAATGTCGCCTGCAGTATTGGATATTGTCGGCAAGCAAGAAAATACATTAACAATAAGACTTACCGTACGTAGAGACTTTCCTGGCTATCCGCTCAATGCGTACAACCTGTTGTGTAATGGAGAAAATTTACCGGTGAAATATTTAAGGCCTGGAGAGTTTCAGGAGTGGACCATTGATTTAAAAGAAGGGAAAGCCATCGCCGCATTGATGAAGCCGGGAGGATATACCATTTTAGAGAAAATACTGGAATAACGTGTCAACCAAATAAGGACACGGCTTTGACAACCGTTGTCCTAACATTACTTATCATTAATTTATTTCAAGCTATGTACAAAGGGATATTCACCCTTGCGGCTTTGCTATGCCTGCAGGTGAGCTACGCGCAACAGTCTTAAACATTGATCCTGTTGGCAATTTTAGTTAACGCCGATAAAAGAAAGCCTTTATTAAAACAAACAGATCTGAAAAAGCTTGTCGCTTTTTCTTACATAAAATTCAAATCGTAATATATGAATAGTTATTTTTCTGGAGAAAAGCTGTACGGAGAGGATTTTTCGATAGGGGAAATAAAAAAATGGCACGAAGATGAGCGTGAAGGGTACGCAGGTCTGCTTGGTGGTCATAGAAATTACAACTACGGATATCATCATGTAAATATATTATATGGATACAGGTTTCTTAAAGGAAAACGATATCCAAGAGTTCTTGGTATAGGATCTGCTTACGGAAATGAATTCGAGCCCATAAAAGATTTGATAGATACGCTTTATATTCTTGAGCCCTCCGAAAATTTAATATCTGATGATATTTGGGGAGTTAAACCTTTTTATGTAAAACCTAATATCGATGGTACAATGGATTTTCCGGACAATTATTTTGATCTGATTGTTTGCTTTGATACCCTACATCATATTCCAAATGTAAGTTATATAGTATCGGAATCTTTTCGTTGTTTAAACCCTGGTGGCATTTTGCTGATGAAAGAGCCTATAAATAGTATGGGGGACTGGCGTGAGAGAAGAGCAGGGTTGACAAAACATGAACGCGGCATTCCATTGGATTATTTAAGAGCAAGCATCAAAGCTATCGGATTCAAAATTGTAAGAGAGAATGTCTTCTTTACAATGACCTCTTTTCTGGTTCGGAAAACTGAAATTTTTTTAGGTCAACCTATTTTCAAATATAAAACCTATGTTTTAATTGATAAGTATTTGTCAAAGGTCCTTAAATGGAATATCTCATATCATCCCAAAAATATGCTTAAAAGAATTGCACCATCTAGTGTTTTCTTTGTGCTCTCGAAGTAAGTAAACTGGTATTTGTATTGTGAAATGTCCCCCCGTATCGGCCGGCTGAATGGTTACTATGCTGATGATGATGTTCGAAGTATTATAAGCAATCGCTTTGCGGGCCAAAGTTTCGATCGCATGGTGGCTGATCGGAGGAAGGAGATGAAGATGAATGTAAATGAAGCTGTATGGAATGAATTGGGGGAGATGTGAAAAAAATAGGACCAACGGGAACGTTCCCGGCCACAAAATTTCAGTAAACGTTGAATCAGTAAGGATTTGCATTAGTTTCGAAGAACCAATACCACGTATGAGGAGTAAACACGTTTTGAACAATACTTAATTTATCCACGCTTTTATGAAAAATAGTCAGTTTCCGGATTAATAGGGTTACCGGACTGTCGACCAAAAAAAATGATATGCAAAAAAGAATCTTGCAAGCATTGACAATAACTGTCTGCTTATTCCTATCATCTATTGCGCAAGCGCAAAAAATTACCGCCACTGCAAAAATAAAACTGGAAACAGGCGACCCGGCTGAATCTGTATCCATACTGGTGAAGGGTACAAAACAGGGAACAACTACCAATGGCAGCGGCGTGTTTTCTATTACTGTAAATCCGACAGATGTGCTGGCGATCACTTTTGTGGGATATAAGCATTTGGAGTACCCGGCTTCCCGGCTACCGGCTACCATTTATCTCCAGCCAGCTGTGGCTGACCTCAACGATTTTGTCGTAATTGGTTATGAAAGCAAAAGGAAAAGAGATCTGACTACTTCCGTAACAAAAGTGGATACAAAAAATAATATAGAAGGTGGATATGCTAACTTTCAACAGTTGATTGGTGGCCGGGCTGCCGGCGTACAGGTAATGGAAAACAGTGCTGAGCCCGGAGGTGGTATCAGTATTGAAATCAGGGGGATAAATTCCATCAGCTATTCTACTCAGCCACTGTATGTGATAGATGGTATTCCCTTTAATATGCCTGAAACTAATCTGTCTAATGGCGCAACAGGCCTTGCTTCTTCCAGTACGTCCAATCCACTTTCCATGCTCAATCCCGATGATATTGAAAGTATCGAGATCCTGAAGGATGCTGCGGCCACCGCCATTTATGGTTCGAGAGGATCCAATGGTGTAGTGCTTATTACCACTAAAACGGGTAAAGTAGGGAAAATAAGAGTGACCTTAAATGCCAATCGTTCCGGTTCTGCCCCTTCAAAAAATGTGAAGGTATTGGGGGCCAGGGATTACGCTACCTATGTAAATGAAGCCTGGGCATACCGCAAAGCAATTGGCTTCAATACGACCGCTATACAGCCTTATCTTCCATCTGAAATTGATTCCCTTAAATCGTATGATCACCAACGGGAACTGGAGCAGGTGGCGCCAGCTACAGATATATACACCAGCATTTCTGGTGGCGATGCAAAAAATAAAGTTTTTGTCTCCGGTCAATATTATTTTCTCGACGGTATCATCCCTGGTAGTTCCATGAAAAGGTATAATGGGAAGATCACTTATGAAGGGAAACTTCATCCGGATGTTACTTTTACGGCAAGTGCCAACATCACCAATTCTGTGCGGAATGGGCAGCCCAACGGCACCTTGTCCAATAAAGTATTGGGTTGGGCCCCTTCTTCACCGCTGATTAATCCCGATGGAAACCTCAATTATCTGTCCACTTACCAGTATGGCTATGGGCAGGCGACTATGGCAGATGTGGCCCGGGGAAGAATCATTTATTATAATCCCCGGTTCGATGCCGCTACCGTCAGAGGGCTGGCAGCTACCAACCATCCTCTGGAATATGATGGGGACAAGGGCGTGAAAAACGTTTATACCGCTTCTCAGTTGCTGGCAAATTTCGGGTTGAACTGGAATGTTTCCAGAGAATTTACGGTAAGCACAAAACTCGGGATTACAAGTTTCAATAATTTGCTGGAGAATTACACGCCCAATACCTACATCAACTCCGCCAGTACTTTGAAAGGTGCCGCCAGTACAGGCACCTCGCAAAATAACGGCTTACTTTATCAGGTACAGGCAAATTATAACAAGCGTTTGGGTAAAGATCATTTCTTATCGGCTTTCGCAGTAGCATCCGCTGAAAAGTTTGTATCCAAGTCGCAAACCGCGTCCACACAGGGATTTACCTCTAATATTACCAGTTATAATTCCCTTCAGTCAGGCTCGTCGCCAGGTATTCCTTATTCCTCCTATAATGGCAATCAGCTGGTATCAGGCATTGTCAGTACATCTTATAATTACAAATCTACTTATTACCTCAGCGCTTCCGGCCGTGTAGATGGTACTTCCAAATTTATAGGAAATGAGCGGTATGGGATATTTCCTGCACTGAGTGCTGCCTGGCGTATGAACCAGGAAAAGTGGTTTGCGCCGCTGCGATCTGTCATCAGCGATCTGAAATGGCGTGCCAGCTGGGGAATTGTTGGTAATCAATCTATACCATCCTATTCCACCATCGGTACATTGAGTGTAGCCAGCGTGGTATTCGGAAATACATTAAATATCGGTGTTGCACCAACCGGATTACCCAATCCAATGCTCGTATGGGAAAGGTCTAAGTCTATTAACCTGGGTGCTGATATGGGTTTTTTTAACGATAGGGTTTCACTTACTGCTGAAGTGTACAGCAAGAAAACGGACGGCTTGTTGTTCAGTACTACTCCGCCATTAACCAGTGGCTATACTTCGCTTACAAAGAATGTGGCCTCCCTTTCCAATGAAGGCATTGAATTTAGCGCAGGAGTGAAGGTTATCAACACTAAAGATGTAAAATGGAATATAGATGCAAATATTGGTTTTAACAGGAACCGCATAGATCAATTGTCGGGAGGAAATGGAGAATACCTCGACGTTAACCAGGTGGGTGGAAGTGCCTATTTATTTCGCGTACAACCGGGACAACCTATTGGCCAGTTTTATGGTCTGAAAACTATTGGCGTGTGGACGGATGAAACCATTAATAAAAAACCGGCTGATTTTCAGCCAGGGGTTAAAGAAGGCGCCAGACGGTATGCCGATCTCAATAATGATGGTTTGCTCAATGATGCAGACCGGACATACCTTGGCAGTGCATTACCTAAATTCTTTGGTGGATTCAGTTCCTCCATTGCTTACAAAAATTTTGAATTGTCTACATTCTTCAGCTATTCTGTAGGTAATAAAATCTTCAACTACTATGAGATTTATAACAGTGGCTCATACGGAGGCCTCGCCAATTTCCGGAAAGACCTTTTTGATCAGCGTTACAGAATGATAACACCTGATATGAATGAAAAGGAAGTAGAACAGGTTCGTAAGAACAACAACGTAACAAAAGTGCAGGTTTCCGGTACGATACTCAATCCACGTGAATCCACTGATTATTACCTGGAAGATGGTACCTATCTGAGATGCCGCGATATTACGTTGTCATGGACGATGCCCGCATCCATTATCAAGCGTTTAAACCTGGCCGGCGTTAAGTGCTATGCGAATTTCCAGAATATGTTTACACTAACATCCTATTCAGGTTATAATCCGGAAGTCAATACCGGAACCGGTCTTTCCCGTGGCGTGGATGGAGGTACAACACCCATTACCCGCTCGGTACGCCTTGGAATAAATGTTAATTTTTAATGTAAATGCCATCTGAAAATAATCGTTATGAAAAGAACTGAATTGATGCTCATATGCGGACTTTTATTGTGTGTTTCCTGTAAGAAATTTCTCGAGGAAGATCCAAGATCTGTCATTACGCTCACAAATTTTTACGCTACAGATGCTGATGCCATCGCCGCTGTAAATGGTGTTTATCAGGCGATGAGAACCGAAGTGATAGATATGAATACCATGGAGTCGCTCGAAATGATCTCTGATGATGGAATATTAGTGCCTACTAACATAGGGGCGAATATAGAGCTGGAAAATCTGACCTATACCTCACAGCATGCTGATATAAAGGCGATGTGGTCAACGCCATACCGCGTGATCGAACGAGCCAATAATGTGATCGCATATGCAAATGATTCTTCCAAAATCACCCCGAAAATTATAACACGGGTACAGGCAGAAGCACGGTTCCTGCGTGCCTTTTATTATTTCCGGCTGGTGCAACTTTTCGGTGATGTGCCTTTGTTGACGGACCCGGCAAGCGTGGATCCGGATAACCTGAGGCCTGCGCGCACCCCGGCAGCAGACGTATATAAAAAGATCATTGAAGACCTTCAGTATGCTGAAGTAAACCTGGATGATACCTATACCTATAATGACAATAATGGTGGCCGTGCCACAAAGGCGGCCGCAAAGGCGCTGTTGGGCAAAGTATATCTAACAATGGCAGGATACCCATTAAGAGACGCGTCGAAATACCAGCTGGCGGCGGATAAATTAAAAGAGTTGATGGATAACAAGGCGGTGTATAAAATAGATTTGAATACAAGCTATACCAATATTTTCAGTACGGCAGCCTCCAACAAATCTGCCGATAAGGAACGGATCTTTTATAGCAAAGGAACTTCCGGAATGCCAGCCAATGCATTGGCATATACACGAATGAAGTATAACTATGTCTATAGTACCATGATGAATGTTTCGTCCGACTTTTCAAAACCATATATTTTCACGGCAGGAACAGATGGTTATAGTGACCTGGTGGGAGGAGTAAAAGTTCCTGCTGTTCAGGTAGATGATGCTATTTCCAGTGCGTTGCCAATTGGATTTACTTTCAGGTTTGGAGGATTCCCGGTAGATAAATTTTATATGAGCAGCAATGGCTTTATTAGTTTCGCATCCCGGGTGAATGCCGCGCCTGTCCTTAATGTAACGAAAGATCAGGTGATAGCGCCCTTAATTGATAACCTGAACGGATATGGAGGAGAGGCTTCCTATGCCACGTCCGGTACGGCTCCTAACCGGGTATTGACGGTGCAGTGGAAAAACTGGGGCTGGAGAACCGGCACCACCATTGCCAACAATATCAGCTTCCAGGTAAAGTTATATGAAGCCGACGGAAAAATTCAAATGATCTATAACCAGACCGGCGCCCCTGTCAATAGCGGTATTGCCGCGGTAGGTATGCGCACCAACAGTTTCTTTTGCAGCATCAGCAATTCGGCAACAAGCCCTGATTTTAATTGGGTAAGTGGCACCAGTGCTGTTAGTACAAGTGTGAAAAGCTTTCAGCCGGGACAGGTATTTACAATTACCCCAAACCCACAGGCGCTATATGAATGGGCGGACCCCCGCATGAGTGTAAATGTAAGCAATAACAACCGGGCCTGTAAATACAATGACGAGCTTACCACAAGTGTTACCGATAATGCCGATGATTTTATCTGGTTACGTTATTCAGATGTATTGTTAATGTATGCAGAAGCATTGACCAACCTGGGCGGAGCCGCTAATACGGACCTGGCACTGTTGCAACTGAATCAAATCCGGCAGGCGCATGGTGGTACTTACGGCACACCGGCCATGCCACTATTGGCTGATCTGACCTACAACTCTCCCGAAGAGTTGATGACCCTGATTCGTCTGGAAAGAAGAAGGGAACTGGCCTTTGAATGCCATCGCTGGTTTGATCTAAAGCGCTGGGGGATACTCCCAGGTACTATACGCGCCCATCTGGCAGATGAATATAATCAGCCTGAAAGTGAATTCAGTTATGTTAATGACAACATGAATTTATTACCTATTCCCTATTCCGATATTGCCAATAATCCTAATCTCACTCAAAATGCTGGATACTAGGTACACATGGGGAAGATGAATTTTATTTCAATGAATCTAAATATTATAAAAAATGCAGGTTAGCAGGGAACAGGACTACAGACACCTGAATATTGTAAAAATGAAGGTGGATGTAGTGGTAACAGGTGGTGGACTTTCAGGTGTTTGTGCCGCGCTGGCGGCTGCAAGGGAAGGACAGCAGGTAGTATTGGTACAAGACAGGCCCGTGCTGGGAGGCAATGCTTCCAGCGAGGTACGGCTGTGGGTACTGGGCGCTACCTCTCACATGGGTAATAACAATCGCTGGGCACGGGAAGGCGGAATTGTAGATGAAATACTGGTGGAGAATATGTACCGTAACCCGGAAGGAAATCCGCTTATTCTGGATACTATTCTGCTTGAAAAAGTAACCGAGGAAAGTAATATTACATTGCTGCTCAATACCGCCGTATTTGATTTGCAAAAACTGGATGCAGACACTATTTATAGCGTGGAGGCTTTTTGCAGTCAGAATCAGCAACGGTACTTACTGGAAGGTGAAATGTTTATCGATGCTTCCGGCGATGGTATCGTTGGTTTTTTGGCCGGGGCTGCATTTCGTATCGGTGCCGAGTCAAAAGAAGAATTCGGCGAACTTTTCGCACCAACAGAAGAATATGGAGAGCTCCTGGGACATAGTCTTTATTTTTATTCCAAAGACACAGGGAAACCAGTAAAATACGTACCACCATCCTTTGCATTGAAGAACATTACGGATATTCCGCGTTACCGCTCTTTTAATGCAAAAGACTTTGGCTGTAAACTCTGGTGGATAGAATTTGGTGGTCGCCTTGATACGGTGGCAGATACCGAAAACATTAAATGGGAGTTATGGAAAGTTGTCTACGGCGTATGGGACTACATTAAAAATTCCGGCAATTTTCCGGAAGCGGAAAACCTCACGCTGGAATGGGTGGGCCACATACCCGGTAAACGGGAAAGCCGCCGCTTTGAAGGAGATTATATGATCCGGCAACAAGATATTGTGGAACAGCGGGAACACGAGGATGCGGTTTCTTTTGGAGGATGGAGCATAGATCTCCATCCGGCGGATGGCGTATTCAGTGAAAAGCCCGGATGTAATCAATGGCATAGCAAAGGCATTTATCAGATTCCTTACCGGTCGCTCTACAGCCGTAATATTAAAAACCTCTTTCTGGCCGGCCGTATTATCAGTAGTACACATGTGGCATTTGGTTCCACCCGCGTAATGGCCACTGCCGCTGCTGCCGCACAGGCTGTAGGCACAGCGGCGGCCTTATGCAACCGCTTAAAATTACAACCACAGGAACTCCTGAAAGAAGGACATATAGCCACCTTGCAGCAGTTACTGCTGGAACGGGGTTGTTATATTCCCAAGGTAGCACGATTGGATCCGCGCGATCTGGTGCAGCGGGCAAGTGTGCAGGCCAGCAGCAAATGGGGGCCTGCAGGCCTGCCAGGACATAATATACGTCGTCCGATAGATCAGTCTGCCGCCCAGATGGTGCCGTTGAAAGCGGGTAAGGTACCGGCATTTACATTCTATGCAACATCTGATGTGATTTCGAAACTTGCGGTGTCACTACGTATCAGCAGTGATCCCGGTAATTATACGCCGGAGGTAATCCTCGATCAACAAGTGTTGTTTATCGAGCCTGGCTACAATTGTCTGCAACTTACTTTCGATGTAGTATTGGAAAAGGATACTTATGTATTTATCACATTCGAAAAAAATCCTCATGTTTTTCTGTATTATTCCAAACATCGGGTAACCGGAATGCTGTCAGTTTTTAATCTGATTAATGTGGCAGTATCCAACTACGGCCGGCAGGATCCACCACCTGGTATAGGTATGGAGGCATTTGAATTCTGGTGCCCGGAGCGCAGGCCGCAGGGACAAAATATAGCATTTGAAGTAGCAGCACCATTGACGGTATTTGGTCCTGAAAATATTAAAAATGGGAATGATCGTCCTACCAACCAGCCAAACGCCTGGGTAGCAGACCTGGCAGACCCGCAACCTTCCCTCACGCTGCGGTGGGAAAAGCCGCAAACGATTTCCCGCATAGAACTGTATTTCGACACCGATTTTGATCATCCCATGGAAACGGTGCTCATGGGACATCCTGAGCGTGTAATGCCATTTTGTGTAAGGAATTACGTCATTGAAGATGCGAAGGGAAATGAAGTTTACAGGAAGACTGGTAATTATCAGTCACGAAATGTAGTGTTGCTAAAGGAACCTTTGTGCACGGATCAATTGGTTGTCAGATGTACGCATCCTGATGCGTACATACCGGCAGCCGTATTGGCTATCCGGTGTTATTAAAACATTGATATGATACATTTAGATTTTATTGTTTTAGCGATTTTTGCGCTATTGATCTTTGGTATAGGTCTCGCTTTTACAAGGGTTGGTAGCAAAAACGGGCAGGCTTTCTTCGAGGCAGGTGGTGAAACACCGTGGTGGATCAACGGCCTCTCTTTGTTTATCAGTTATTTTTCAGCCGGCACTTTCGTTGTATGGGGATCTATCGCCTATAAACACGGTTTAGTAGCTAATACCATTCAACTCACCATGGCTATCAGCGGTGGTATCGTAGCACTGTTTATTGCAAAACGCTGGAAGCGTACTGGTGTAAAAACAGCCGCTGAATATATTGGCCGGCGATTTAATACCGGCACACAGCAATTCTATACCTACCTGGTACTGGGACTTAGTCTTTTCACTACTGCCTCTGTATTATATCCTGTAGGGAAAATGGTGCAGGTGGCCACTCCTTATTCACTGGAAACCTGCATTATCATTATAGGGGTGATTATTGCCCTGTATACAGCCGCCGGCGGATTGTGGGCAGTGTTGGTCACAGATGTGGTGCAGTTTGTGATTTTGACTGCTTCGGTATTAATTGTGATACCCATTGCTTTTGAACATATAGGAGGGCCGGCCAATCTTGTTACCAAAGCTCCTCCCGATTTCTTCAAACTGTTTAATGATGAATATACCATTCCTTTTATGCTGGCTTTTGTAGTGTATCAAACCATGTATATCGGTGGTAACTGGAGTTATGTGCAACGGTATACCAGTGTCAGAAACGAAAAAAGCGCGGAGAAAGTAGCCTGGCTTTTTACTGTCCTGTACCTCGTCAGCCCTGTCATCTGGATGATCCCCCCGATGATTTATCGCATCATGAACCCGGATCTGGCGGGGCTGGGCGCAGAAGGCGCTTACATGATGGTATGTCAGAAAGTATTGCCGGCAGGGTTGATTGGGCTGGTGCTGGCAGGAATGATTTCGGCTACTTCCAGCAAGGCCAATACTACCATTAATTTAGCAGCTACTGTTTTTGCCACTGATATTTATAAAAAACTGATCAGGAAAGATGCCGGTGAAAAAGAGCAGATTTTTGTAGCAAGAATTTTCACGGTGCTATTTGGTATTTGTACAGTGATCATTGCTTTACTGATACCCAGAATAGGAGGCATCGTGGATTTTGTATTGAGCATAGCATCTTTCGCAGGTGGCGCTTTGTGTGCACCTATTATCTGGAGTTTATTTTCTCGGCGGCAAACGGCATTTTCTGTTGTTACCGTCACTATTACCATGCTGTTTGTAAACCTGTCGCTGAAACTGGCCGTGCCGGCCATCTTTGATTTCAGGTTTACTAAAACGTGGGAAACCATCATTGGTCAGGTTACACCGCTCCTCTTATTGTATGGCTTTGAAATGTATTACAAACTACGCGGAAGCATCAGCATCTCCGAATTTTTGACCGAACCACCGAAGGAAGCAGCCAACGATATCTTACAACACCAGGCGGCCACGGCGCAGAACAAATTCGGTATTCAGGTCATTGCCATTGCGATGGCAATGGTTGGACTGGGGGTATTGCTACTCGGTATCATCGCCACAAAAGCATCTGCCATTGTGATGGTAGTTGGCGGCTGCATTATAACAGGTGCAATCCTGATCGGATGGACCACCATAAGAAAAGATAAAAATATGATAACACAGGACAGAATAGAAGATAGTATTCAGATAAAGCAGAAGGTATGATGAAAAAAAATTACGCGCTGGTAATATTACTATGTTGCCATTTGCCATTGCTGATGGCGCAGCAACAAAGCAGCAAACAGGAGAAGGTACAGTTGATCAGCCAACGCCCTGCAACGGCGTGGCTGGAGGTCTTTCCTTTGGGCAACGGCGCATTGGGCACCATGATTTTTGGAGGCACTGACACCGACCGTATTCAGTTTAATGAAAGCTCACTTTGTACAGGTACTACCGACTCCATAGGATCCTATCAACCATTCGGAAACATTTATCTCCGCTGGGGCCATAGGGATACCAGCAATTATCAGCGAAAACTGCTACTCAACAATGGTGTGCAGGAAATTAGTTATGAAAATGAGGGAATAAATTATAGCAGACAATATTTCGTAAGTCATCCGGATCAGGCTTTTATTATGCATGCCAATGCGAGTCGTCCGGGGAAAATAAATGTAGAAATAATGCTGCGCGATGTAAGGTCTTCCCGAATACAGGTGAAGGGGGCGCGGATAACTTTTGCAGGAGATTTAAGAAATGGTATGAAGTACGAAGCCATCGTGCAGCTAATGCACAAGGGTGGCCGAATGCAACGCACGGATTCTTCTTTGATTATTCAACAGGCAGATGATCTAACCCTGCAGTTGGTGGCGGGTACCAGTTTTAAACCTTTCTCTGGTTATCATTATCTGGGTGAAGCCCCACATGCCAGGCTTTCCGCACAGCTGGACAAATTGCTGAAAAAACCATTTAAGCAACTTCAATCAGCGCACTACCAGGATTTTTCTTCACTTTTTAACAGGGTAACTTTGCATCTGGGGGCTGCGAATGAAAGCCCTGTAACAGAAAGACTTTTAACCTATAGCAAGGGGGCCGGAGATCCTGCGTTGGAAGCCTTATTGTTTCAGTATGGTCGTTATCTCCTGATCAGCGCTTCCCGTAAAGGCTCACTGCCAGCCAATCTGCAAGGAATCTGGAATGATGATTTGAAGCCTGCATGGTATTCTCAATATACTACCAACATCAATATCCAGATGAATTACTGGTTGGCAGAACCTACCAATTTGTCTGAATGCCATTTCCCTTATTTCAACTGGGTGGAAAATCTCGCCACAGTAAATAAACAGAGCAGCGATAGTGCATTAAAAGTTCCGGCAGGCTGGGTAGCTTATAGTACCAATAATATTATGGGAGGTCCCAGCAAATGGCGGATGCACCGTCCGGGCAGCGCCTGGCTTGTACAGCATTTCTGGGAGCACTACGCATATACCGGCGATACCACTTTTCTCCGCCAAAGAGCTTTTCCGTTATTAAAAGAAATTGTTCAGTATTGGGAAGCACACCTGGTTAAACGTGCTGATGGAAAACTAATTACCCCTGATGGCTGGTCACCGGAACACGGTCCAGGTAAGAAGGAAGGCGATAAGCGTCCTTATCCGGGCGCCAGTTACGATCAACAGATTGTGTATGACCTGTTCAGCAATTACCTCGCTGCTGCCGCTGTTCTTAAAACAGATGAGGTAATGCAACAGCAGGTGACTTTGCTTCAGGGGAATTTATTAGGTCCACAGGTGGGCAAGTGGGGGCAACTGCAGGAATGGATGGAGGATGTGGATGATTCCACAGATCATCATCGTCATAGCTCTCACCTTTTCGCGGTGTATCCGGGGCACTGGATCACGCCACAGCAAACACCTGCATGGGCGTGGGCAGCGGAGCAGTCGTTGTTGGCGCGGGGTATGGAAAGTACCGGATGGAGTACCGCATGGCGAATCAATATTTGGGCAAGACTAGGGAAAGGCAATCACGCACATGAACAAATGCAGCGGCTCATCCGGCCCGCAATAGCGGCGGGTAGTGGCGAAAAAAGCGGACTATATCCCAATCTTTTTGATGCGCATCCGCCCTTCCAGATCGATGGCAATTTTGGTTACACCGCCGGTGTTGCAGAGATGCTGCTGCAGAGTCTTGATGGGGAAATTTATTTGTTGCCGGCCTTACCGGACGCATGGCCGGAAGGATATGTAAAAGGGCTGAAAGCCAGGGGAAATGTAACGGTTGACATTTATTGGAGTGACCACCGCTTGGAAAAGGCCGTACTCAAAGCCGCCCATACAGGTACTTATAATGTGCAGTATGGTCGTATCATCCGGCAGTTTTTATTAGAAGGAGGAAAACCTCAGGTGATCAATCTTTAAATGATAATTTAAATCAGTTAGCATAATGCGATTAAAGGACATTCAACCAGACGTACACAGTTGCCGGACGCCATGAAAATCGTTTATTGAAATCATTCCGGAAGTAGCAGGTTATTATGAATAAATAATACAATTGAAAAAAGTGAGTAAAATATATATTGCCATATGGCTTCTTTGTATTGTGCTATCGCAGGCAGCGATAGCACAATCGGATGCCCTGCAAAGAGTACTTGTTAACCAGGCCGGGTATAACAAGGGAGAGTCCAAGCGCCTGGTGGCCTGGGGAATATCTGATGGCACACCATTTACCATTGAAGGAGCTGTAACAGGACGTGTTTTATATAAAGGTACCATCAGCGGTTATAGCGGTGATTTTACGGCATTCAATCCGGCTTATCCCGGCACCGAGGAATATGTGGCAAAGGTAAATGGATTAACAGCTTCCGTGCCTTTCCAGGTAAGTCCATTTTTCCAGGAATTACTTTCTTCCAAATTGGCATATGAATTTTTTATAGATGTGCGCGGATCTACTGATCCTGAACATTCGGATGAAGCAAAAGTGTATGGAGGTGGCCCTTCCCGCGATGGAGGAGCCTTTACCCTCGAAGCTCCCTTCGAACTATTATTCTATGCATCTAATCCTGCCCTCTTTGATAACTGGAAAAAAGAAATGGGGAAAGATACAATTCCGGATTTGATAGCGCTTATTTTATGGCATGCAGAATTTGCCTATTATCACCTGAAGTATAATGGTCCGGTGGCTACCCGGCATGGTTGGCTGGGTTATGATGGAACGCCAAAAATGAAATACGATTATTGGAATACCCTTGATCAGCTGGCGGCGGTATGTGCCGCTTATCATACTTTTCTGAAACCATATTTATCTGAAGAAAAATACCAACGTTACCGTCATGCCTGCCTTGAAAATTGGAAGGCTTACGACCGGCATAAAGAAGTTCGTTACTGGACTTACAGTACCAAGTGGGTGGATCCCGGTTACCAGGAATTCAACGAAATGGGTAATGCATTCGGGCAGTCTGTATTCCGTAACCTGTTCATGTATTTGTGTGAACAGCAGGAGAAAGATGGAAAACCTGAACAGTTTCTGCACTGGGCACAGGAAGGTGCGGAAGATATCATCCACAACTGGAATTTCAATAATCCGCGGCATATGTGGTGGATCAGGAATGCGGAGCATATTACGCCTCAGGCATTGGCGTTCTTTCTTTTAGTGGCGCCGGAAAAAGCACCGGCAGGTACAAGTGGAAAGCTGCAGGGTTGGTTGGATTTTATTCTCTCGAATAGCCGCAACCCCTGGGAGTACCGGGTACATAGTGATACGGAATGGGCGCATCCTAAAACAAAAGAACTGGGTGGTGCGCCGGCTCTCGGTGGAAGTATTTTTGCCGCCGCATATGTCCTTAATAAGCCCGCTGCCAGGGAACAGGCATGGTCGCAAATCAATTTCGTATTCGGCCTTAATCCGCTGGGAGCACATTTCAGTAATAAGAGCACTGAACGATTAAATATCGATGGTTATTGGAAAGGCGTAGAATATGGCTGGCCACAGGCGCATCCTAATGGGTTTGGTAAACTAGGACTAGTGAGAGGCACACTGGACGGCACTCCGCTGGATGCTGATTTTCCACGTCTGCCCCATCAGGTTACCGCAATAAAATCAGATACCATCACTGATAAGATTGGGTCACATCCCTATGCCACCGAAGGCTGGGCTATTTCAAACCGGGGTTGGATGGCCACGCTCACTTTTGCATCCCTGCATGCGATTAACATACAATTTGTTGATGCCGCCGGCCGGCCGCTGAAAAGGGCGAAGAAAGGTGCAGCGATTTTTATTGAATTAAAAGCACCGCTCGATATTCACCCGGATATACCAGATTGGGGATGGGTGGAATTAAAGACAGGTGAAGATAAGGTGAAGAGGATAGCGGTGAAAGAAACAGGACCAGCTACCGGTATATTTCGCACAGTTATGCCATTATCGTACGCCAAAAAATATGTAGCAGGATATGGATACTGGGGCTTTAGAAAAACAGCGGTATTGAAAGTACCGTGAAACAATAAAGGATAATGATTAAAAAAAACCTTAGTTCGGCTTTATAAAGTACCCCATAGTACGTTTCACTTTATAGTTTTCAATTGACTGGCGGTAATAGACTGCTATGTTGGCGTAGCCTTGCCCTTACTTTTTGAATGATCAGGTACTTAATCCCCGTATCTGACAAGTATTTTTTATAAAACATTCGTTGTCTGGAAACCATGTAGAAGCTGAATAAAGTTTTCTATTTATTCTTTAACAATTTTAAAAAAATGTTATGCAAAATGGTTTATCGGTGATGTCATTGCGACCAGCTACAATTCGACTTCGTATACTTTTATTCCTGTTGTTTTTTTTCGGTAGTACATTATTGGCCCAATCGGCTGCAGGTGATGTAAAGAAGACAGAAAGTACAGGTGGAATTATGGTTAGGGCCGATGCGGTAGCTTTCACCAAACAAGGCTCGCCTTTATCTGCGCTGCATCCACCTCTTGAAACGCTGCGTACTTCCTTCGCGGTGTCCACTCCCGTTACCACCATTGCCGACAAGCAAGGCAGACTGATGCAGGTAACAAATGATGGAAAAACGAAAGTGCAAAAAAATGTAAAACTGGATAAGCAGTGATTACTATTCAGGATATTTCCGGATTCCAACAGGATCCGGGAACATCCTGAATAGTTACTGCAGCAAAATTAAACGTCATGTTTAGCAAATAAAAAACAGCAGAATGAAATACCTACATCAATTAATTTTTTTGTTGTGCCTCGGAGTTACACTGTTTCCCTGTAGAGGAAAGGCACAGGTGGTGATCCACAGCATTTCAGGTAAGGTAATAGCGGAAGATGGCAGCCCTTTACCCGGTGTCAGTATCCAGCCAAAGAATGGTCCCGGCGCCACCATTACTGATGCCAGTGGGAATTTTAGCATCAGGGATATTTCAGTGGGTGCTGTGCTTCGTTTTACTTTTCAGGGATATGATCCTGTGCAGATGAAAGTGGATGAGCGCACCATGTATCAGGTAATGCTTAAAGCTGATACCAAACAACTGGGAGAAGTGAGGGTAGTAGGCTATGGTACCCAGCGTAAAGCGGCTACTACGGGTTCTATTGCCTCCATCAAAGCGGCGGATATCACGCAAACGCCCATCGCCAATGTGGCGCAGGGTCTTGCTGCCCGCGTGCCTGGCGTACAGATTACGCAAAATAATGCCGCCCCCGGCGGTAGTATCAGTGTGCGTATCCGTGGCACAAATTCTATTAACGGATCTTCGGAGCCACTGTTTATTATAGATGGCATTCAGATCGCAAATGGTGGCGGCCTTACGGATGTCAGCCCCTTATCGACCATTAATCCGTCCGACATCGAATCCGTAGATATCCTGAAAGATGCATCTGCTACCGCCATTTATGGCGCGCGGGCTGCTAATGGCGTTGTACTCATTACCACCAAGCGGGGAAAAGCAGGCATTACCAAAGTGCAGGCAGACGTATATTATGGTATCCAGCAAGTCACCAAAACGCTCAAAATGCTGGATGCGGCGGGATTTGCCAAATTGGAGAATGAGGTATATCACAGTAATATTTATCCGAACCCGGATTCATTGGGTAAGGGCACGGATTGGCAGGATGTGGTACTGCGTCAGGCTCCTATTCAAAGTTACCAGGTGGCAGTAAGCGGAGGGGCCGAGAAAACGGTTTTCTCTCTTTCCGCCAACTATTTCAAACAAGAAGGCATTGTGATCAATTCTGATTTGAGCCGTGTTTCACTTCGGGCCACCCTCGATCACAACATAAGTAAGGCTGTTAAGACCGGCGTTAGTATACTCACCAGCTATACCGACAATAACGCCGTTGCCGCCAATACCAATCCTACAGACGGCACTACTGTGACCAGTGGCATTTTGGGCGCAGCGCTCAGTGCCCCACCGACACTGGTACCTTACAGAGAAGATGGAAGCACTTATCCTATCAGCGACCAGTTTAATAGCCGCTACCGGGAAGTTCCCAGTCCGGTTGGAATGGCAGCAAAACTTAACCGTCGCAATATCCGCCGCTCGCTGATCAATGTATATGTGGAAGCTAAGTTGCTGAAAGATCTTACTTATAAATCCAATTTTAATGTGGATCTGTCTTCTCAGCTCAATGATTCTTATTCACCACTTTCTATTTTGGGAAAGCCGGAGATAAATCCCAATTCGGGCAGCGCCGGTAAGACCAATATCAACACCTTTAACTGGTTGCACGAAAGTATTCTCACCTATAACAAGGATTTTGGTATACATAACCTGAAATTCACCGGTGTATGGGCTACGCAGGCTAACAACTATAACGATAATAGTATTACGGCAAATGGTTTCCCTAATGATGCTACTACTAATGAAGCAATTCAGTTATCGTTGAACCGTACCGTGAGTAGTAACCGTACCAAAGAGGCACTCAATTCTTATATGGGCCGTGTTAACTATGGCCTGGCGAATAAATACTTCCTCGATCTTACTGCACGGTATGATGGTGCTTCGAAGTTTGGCGCCAATAATAAATGGGGGTTCTTTCCCGCAGTAGGGATGGCGTGGCGAATAATAGAAGAACCTTTTTTGAAAAATAGCAAATGGATCAGCGACCTTAAGCTGCGGGCCACCTATGGCGCTACCGGTAATGCCGCCGCCATAGGGCCTTACCAGTCACTCGCGTTGGAAGGCCCCGGCAGTAATTATCAGTTCAATCATTTGTATGCTACTGGTATCAGCCCAACTGGTATTCCCAACAAGGATTTGCGCTGGGAAAAGTCCACGCAGGCCATGGTAGGTGTGGACTTCGGTATTTTGCAGGACCGGATCAATTTTGTAGTGGAAGCCTACAATAAGGAAACCCGGGACCTCCTTTTCATGCGTAATTTGCCGCTTTCCTCAGGTTATGCTTCTATCACCGGCAACTTTGCCAGCATACGTAACAAAGGGCTCGAAATATCTGCTGATGCGAAGATATTAACCGGTAAACTGAAATGGAATGCGAATGCCAATATCTCTTTTAACCGCAACAAATTGTTAAGTCTGCAGGGAAATACCAATGAGTATGTGTTGAATCCCTTTAGTGTGTTAAGAGTAGGGGAGCCGCTTGGGATATTTAAAACGTATGTTTTCGATGGCATTTATCAAACTGGTGAAACTATATTGCCAGGTAGTGGTAGCCGCACGGGAGGGGTAAAAGTAAAGGATCTGAATAATGATAAGCAGATTACCGGCGGCGATCAGCGTGTTACCGGTCAGGCCAATCCCCGATACACGATTGGTTTTTCTTCCAATCTGCGGTACGGCTCATGGGATCTCAGTTTCTTTCTTGCCGGGGTGCAGGGCAACCAGATTTTTAACCTCAGTCGCTACTCCTTCGAAAATGCACCGGGAGGCAAAAATGTATTAGCAGGTATGGCCAACCGCTGGTCGCCCGATAATCCTAATAATGAATATCCCAGTGGTTTTCAGGGAGGCCGTACACCGGTTTCTGATCGCTTTGTGGAAGACGGTTCCTATGTGCGGTTAAAAAATATCAGCCTGGGTTATAAACTGCCAAAGATAAAGGGTATTACAAACGGCAGGGTATACATCAGTGCTAATAATCTCTTTACTATTACCCGTTATAGCGGATACGATCCGGAAGTCAATTCGTTTGGTGGGTCCAATACCGTCATTGGAGTAGACAATATTGTTTATCCGGCTGCGAAGTCGCTGATGATAGGATTGCAATTAGGATTGTAAATTTTTTTCCAATACGCGAAAATAAAATTTGTCAGACATGAGATACTTTGCCAAAATTATATTTGGGGTGGGTGTTGCTCACCTGTTGTTAATGCATACCGCATGCAACAAACTCACCGAAGCACCGTATTCCTCCATCTTTACCGATGGATTCTATAAAACTGCTGCCGATGCGGAAGGCGCTATTACCGCTGCTTATGGCCCATTGGCAGATCTTTACAATTTGGCAGGCACTGGCGCCAGTGATCTAAGTGCGGATCAGATATATCCCCGTCCGGTAGTTGGGCGGGATACTTACACCTTATTCAGTTACGATCCCAATTATACTACCCAGAAGAGTTTTGCACGTGTATTTGAGTCGCCCCAGCGTATATGGCAGGCATGTTATACGGGAATAGAAAATGCTAACTGGGTAATTTATAAGGTGCCGACTACTGCAATGGATCCTGTACGCAAGGATATTATATTGGGAGAAGCTTTTTTCCTGCGTGCTTTTTATCACTGGACGCTCGCCAAGAACTTTCGTGATGTAGTGATCAAGGTATCGCCAAGTATCAATATTGATTCAGCGATCGTGCCTAAGAGCCCGGAAGCAGACGTGTACAAGCAGGTGTTTGCCGATCTGGATCAGGCTGTACTTAAATTACCAACCTATACTTCTGCTATCCAGAAAGGTCGCCCATCCAAAGAGGTAGCCATGGCGCTTTATGCTAAAGCCGCTTTATACATCGGCAAATGGGATATTGCACTCGAAAAAGCGCAGGGCGTGATTGCATCCGGTAAATATGCTTTAATGCCTGATGTAACCGATGTATACAATGTGTCGAAAGAAGACGCGGCCCGCCAGGAAAATATGTGGGCATTGGAATGTGAAAGTGCAGTACCTGGTTTTGGCGCGCAGTTGAACAGTTTGTACGGCCCAAAGAATAGCGATGCCCCTGCTTATGGGGCAGCTACCTATGGTTCTCTTTTTGTGTATCAGTCTTTTTTTGATTCTTTTAGTCCGGCTGATAAAAGAAGAAAGCTGCTTGATACCAGTTATATCAATAAGCTCGGGCAGGTAGTGCTACAGAAAGATATAACTCCTATCACGAAGAAAGGTGTATTACTGAAAAAGTACATGGATCCCGTGCCACCAGGTAATGCTTCAAATGTACCCATCTTCCGGTTGCCGGATATGTACCTTATTGCGGCGGAAGCAACAGCAAGAATCAGTGGCGCCACTGCGGCTGCCTATAACTTTATTAAAGTGGTGAGGGACCGCGCCGGGTTGCCGGAACTCACTCCCGGCCTTGGCCAGCAACCATTTATTGATTCGGTATTGCGTGAGCGAAGCTGGGAATTTTTTGGAGAAGGTGATCGTTGGTATGATCTTACCCGTACCAATACATTTATGCAGGTAATTCCCCAGGCTGTAAATGATGTTTACCCGGTACGTAGTCCGCAAACCCGCAACCGGTATTTTCCTATTCCACTTGATGAGGTCAACGCCAATTCCAAACTAACGCAAAATCCGGAATGGAAATGAATCGCATACCAAATAAATAGGAAAGGTAATTATGAAAAACAGGTTCGATAGTCAAAGCCGAAAAGAGAATTGGATGGCGGCAATCATTTTGATAGCCGCCCTCCTGGGTGATGTGTTATTAGGTTTATTTGTACAGCATCTGGGTCCCCCCTATACAGAAATAATTATGGCGGGTTATACAATTTTAATTGTACTGGCTGCAATAGTCTGGCTGTTATCCAGGGGAAGGGATATTTAAATATTCAGGCGAGTATACTTACTCCGTTTGACATGTGAATAGGGTAAAGAGTGGGACTGAATCCAAATTTTTGGAGGTAGGTAGTTTCCAACTGTTCAATAAATGGAAGGGCAAAAGGTTTTTTAACAAGACAGAGAACACTACCTCCAAAACCTTCTCCGATCATTTTAGCGCCGAGCGCGCCGGGTTGCTGTTGCGTCCAATCCACCACAAAATCCAGTTCCGGGCAGCTGATCTGGTATGCTTCCCGCAGGGCATGATGTGTAGCATACATACCTGCTCCAAAGCGGGTGATCTGTTTTTTATCAAGCAATGTGGCAGACTTATCTGCTCTTGCCATTTCTTCCGTGATATATTGGCTTCTCCTGAAAACAGGAGGCCGCATTAATGCTCTGGTTGCAAGCAACATGTTGTAGTCCACTTCACGAAATGAACGGATAAAAGGATATTTTTCTCCTATGCATTCCAACGCTTCCCGGCCTTCCCTTACACGGGTATGAGATTCTGCGTGCTCCGGCCCATATTGAACACCTGTGTCACAAAGGATCATTTCATATTTCCCGTCGGCAAATGGTAAGTATTCAAATTCCATTGACTGGCTGTCCAGTTTAAGGAAGCCACCTCTCTTTCCCAGCATGACCGCATATTTATTCATGAGGGCTGTTTGCATTTCTGACTGTGTGTAGGTTACCGTATGTGCAAGCCGGATCAGTTCCGACTTTGTTAAACCAAGGTTATATAGGTTGTTAAGGGCAAAGAATAAACCACATTGCAGTGCACTGCCGGAGGAAAGTCCCGCTTTTAACGGCATATTACCACCAAATACCATACGGAAAGGACCGATTGGAAAGTTCGCCTTTTGAAAGGCTTCAATAATGCTGGTGATCCAGGGCGACCAGCTATTGCAAGTGTTGTGCAGGTTTTCGAAAGGTATGTCAATCTGCTCGTCAGACATCAGAGAGTGAATATGGTAACTATTGTCAGGGCTTTCCGATAAGCAGAAATATATTTCCTTGTCAATGGAAGCAGAGAGGAGGATGCCGTCGTGATAGTCGGTATGGTCGCCGCATATGGTGATTGTTCCGGGTGCGCGGACGGTGATAGCGGGAGATACGCCGTACAAACGTTTAAAAGTGTTTGCAACTGTTGATTCATTGCACAAACTTACATCAGGGACAAGTTGGCGGTTCTTTACATTTCTCGGAATTTCTTTCCTTGTAGAATCACGTACGATTAATTCCACCCGTACAAAATGTTGTTGTATGCGGGGAGGTTCCTGCGCGAGAATGTCTTTTATCAGTGTGGTCACCGCTATTTCTCCTACTTTTGTGGGGTTTTGCTCTACTGTTGTAAGAGAGGGCACCACGTATTTCGACATTGTTTCGTTACCAAATCCTGCAATCGCAATTTCATGCGGTACCAGGATCTTTCTGAACTCGAGTTGCTTCAGTATCTCAAGTGCCCCCCTGTCATGAACTGCAAATATAGCATCGGGCCTTTTTTCTATTGCCAGTATATTATCCAGGATGGTAAGCGTAGTTTTGCGATCGAAATTTCCATAGTAGATATGCTCGGGTATAATGTTTATTCCCGCGCTGGCTGCGCCTGCCAGGCAGCCTTCCACCCTCAGGTTACTCATTTTCAGGTGGGCCGGCCCGCCAATGATGGCGATTTCCCGACAGCCTACCTGTGCCAGGTGCTGACCAATAGCGAAGCCGCCGGCAAAATGATCGTTTTCTACCCGATGTATATCAAAATTGTTTTGCGACCGGTCGATCAATATAAGCGGGATGCCTTTGTTGATTACTTTTTCAATATGATCAAATGTTTGGGTTTCTTTGGAATGTACCATTAAAACGCCATCTACGTGCAAACGGAGGAGAGATTGCAACATCTCTGTTTCTACATTAAATAAATCTTTAGATTGGCATATTACCATGTGAAAACCGTATTGCATGGCAATTTGCTGCATGCTGCTGGCGAGACTTGCATAATAAGGTCTTTCAATATCCGGAACGATGACACCAATAATTTTGGTTTGTTGTTTTTTCAGTCCCTGGGCAAAAAGATTGGGTTGATACCCTGCCGCTTCCGCAAATGCAAGCACTTTATCCCGCGTTAAGGAATTGGTTTGGTGATGCCCCTGCAGCGCCCTGGAAACGGTGGATTTGGAAATACCCAATTGACGGGCCAGATCTAAAATTGTTAAATGTTTTTTTTTCATAACGAAAACGACATTATAGAATGCTCAATTAATAATTACATCAACAGAGACTCATAGAGAATAGGCAAGGTGTAGTCTAAGTATATCAGTTACTATGTTGTTACGTAGAAAGTTCACTTCACATAAAGTTAGTCACTTGCACAAGCATCACTTTTTCTAATAAAGACTTTCTTTTGTATAAATCCGACCTGTTTTGTGGAGCTATTAACTGTAAATCGATTGCAGGATTTCTCTCTGCTGGATTATATTTGCGGGGATTAGTATCGATTTATTTTTTGTAGAATTGCTGTAAATCGATTGCAATTTTTTTGTGGCAGTAGAATGAATGTTGTAGTCAATATCACTGACTTCTTTTTCTGTATTCGCTCGGAGTAAGCTGGGTAATTTTTGTAAATACCCTGAAAAAATGTGATATATTATCAAACCCGTTTTGGATGCTATTTCAGCATAGGGTAAATTGCTAGTAACGATGAGGTATTGTGCTCGTTCAATACGTGTTATTTGTACATAGGTAGTGGGCTTTCTCCTATATGATGGAGAAACTGCCGGGAGAAATAGTCAACATGCTGATTGGCTCTTTGCGTAAGAAATGCAATCGTGAGCGGTTGACCTAAATTCATTTGAATGTAGGAGATGGTATCTATTATCTTCTGAGGAATTGGCTCCGTAATTTTATCAGGATACTTGGGGTCAGCCATGAACCGCGATAACAATTGCAGAGCATGAACCGGATGTTCTCACAGTCTTTTATCAGACTGCGGGTGCTATCGTAGACCTGATACGGAAAACTGGAACCATAGTCACATTTTATTACGCTGTCGCTGATACGGCTAATTAATCTGCCGTAATAGGTCACATTAGGTTGATTCGCCACTTTCTGTAAGGTAACGCCCGGAGCGGTGTTCGAATACCGCCATACCCAGAATAAATTAGTTTTGCTGAAGGGTCCTGTAGATTTTAACGAGCTTATTTTCAATTCAGATCCCCAAAAGTCGTTGCTGGAAGTCAATATAGCGACTTTGGCAACGCCTATCATATTTCTAATTTCATCCCTCCACTTTTGATCAGTTTTGATTTCATGAAAATCATCAATGGATTCATACTGAGATTAATTCTCAAGAGCCTTATAGTGAAAGTCTTTATTCGTAGACATTGTAAAATAAAACTCACGCTGCAACTCATTTTTTAGGTATGCAATAGTATTTATATGTATCCAGCTTAATTGTATCTTCGCTGAGGAGACAATGCCAAAACGTTTTATTATTCCATTGCGCCATCAAAGCATTACCAATTATCGGTTCTGAATGGACTTGCAGGCATATCAAACGCATCGAAAAGGCTTACGTCAGGAAATCCCGCCCATGCATATCTTACGGCTACAGGCAGGGGAACATCCGGAGAGAAGACTTCAACGGTTGTTCCATTTATGAAGGCCTCTGCAGGATAGAATTTTCTATCTTCACCCGCAATGACAAAACCCTTTGCTTCCTGCCCCGATAAGAACTTCATTGATCCGTTGATATGAGTAAATTTCACAATTATCTTTTTGCCATCAACTTTAAAATCATCAAACAGGGGCCCACATCCTGACGCATGTTCACCGTATATTATGTGTTGCGTTTCCTTAAAGAGGCGGTCCGCTACAATAGCTTTATCCGGTGGATGTATATTCTGCCTATCGCCTGTATTGATTGTCACAACCATTCCGGTATGATGTGTTGCTTTAAGGGTAACCAACTGCGATTCACGTACTAATGCCCAGTTATCATTCATGGTGATACTACCGAATGCCGGAAGTTGAACGAATATAAAAGGTAGATTTGAATCACCGCTTTCTGCTCTCCATGACGAAATCAAAACAGGTAATAACTTTCTGTAATTAAAGGCGCGTGCGACGTTATGTTCCCCTTGATACCAAAGGATCGCCGTTTTCGTATACTTAATTACAGGGGCAATAACACCATTCCAATCAGCAGCAGGATAAGCTCCATTTAAAGGGTTTCGAGCTTTTGGTTTCGGAGGAGGGACTTGTCCTACTGCTGTAACATCCCGCACTTCTTTCTCCCACTTTTGTAATATCTCATCCCGCTGTTTTTTCATCATTTCCGGGTTAGATAGTTTAATGACTTCATCATAATAGTTTTTACCGCATTCTACGGATAGCAAAGCTTCAAGCGGCATCTTCGCTTCGATAGGCCCTCCAGCATTGGACGAGCGTATTATACCTATCGGAACTTTTAAGTACCTGTACATTGAGCGGGAGAAATAAAAGGCTATTGCTGAGTAAGTCAAATTCCTATCCGGGCTTAAGGATTGCCATTGTCCGGAAACATCCTTTTCGGGCTGGACTGCAAATGTTGCATTAGGTGTTTGGAATATGCGTACCATAGGGAGTGTGGTTTGTTCCGCGTCGGTTTGGGCATTGGGATTACCAAACCTTCTGCATGCATCCAAAGACATGGCCATATTGGACTGGCCGGAACACAAAAAAACCTCGCCAACTAAAATATCGTGGATCTCAATTTGATTTTCCTTTCCCTTTACAATTAACTGAAGTGGGCTGCCCACCTTTAAGGGATCAAGTTTTATAGTCCAATTACCAGCGGTATCAGTTATAGCAGTTTTGAACTGGCCAGCTATGCGCAATGATATCGGTTCCCCGGGATTTCCAAAGCCCCATATAAGCACCGGTTTGTTGCGCTGTAATACCATTCCATCAGAAAATATAGCAGGTAGTTTTACATCAGCCTTTGCATATTGACCATACATCGCCGTCACTAAGAAAATGAAAAACGGAAAAAGATATTTCGATATTCGAGAAGATATGTATTGATACATATTGGTTGTTTTATAGCGTATATTAAATATGGAGATCCGATTTTGTAGGGAAATCTAATTACCATGTGTAACCGTATTCCGGTTTCTTTTTTAGTAGTTTGATGGTCAAATCATTTTGGTCCCATAGTGCTCATTGCTGGCCGTTGAACTGTTCCGGTTTAGTCATTTACTAATTGCGACGTGGCGGTTCTCTGTTCAGTTGCCTGGTGTCGGAATAACTTCATTCATAAACTGACCTTCGACCTCAAGTGCTGGAACGATGGGCTGTGGAATATTTGCAATCTCATACTTTTTCGGTTTTTATATCATTGCGGGAGTGAAGATACAGTGTTATTTTCCTCTTCGCATAGTAAAAGGCGCCAATTTTCATTTGGAACCAGTCCTCAAAAACGGGAACGGTTCCAAATGAAAAATTGGCAGATAAGCAGATTTTCCTTAGGGGCATTAATGTTGGAGAAAGTAACCAAACTACTTACGACTAAGCGTTGTATAACGCTTTGAAATCTCAACCATAAAGAACAGGCTAGGGATTGTACTGAGAGAATATTCCAACTAGAGCAGGATAAAATATCAAAATGAGATCCCTGACAGCCCGCAAATGGATGCGGTCAATTTCCGTTTGTACTTTCAAAATATTGCGGAAAATGTTATGTTACTTCTAACGGGCTAAATTATTCTCTGAAGTGGACCTAAAAGAGAAATTAACAAGGTATTACATACAGATTAGCCAGAATATCCTTATCTGATACATTATCGGGACTTATTTGTTTTAAGTTGTCTCGCGTGGCTGAGGTTTTTCTGACTATTCTCCTGCAAAAAGACATTCCAGCAGGCATCCATTAAGAAAAACAATCAAATTCAGCGGTTTCCGGTGGTCTTAAATGGAAAGTTGGATACAGTGAACGGAAAAGACGGAAAAACTATAATAATACAATCTTTAACGATTGACACATTGCATCAGGAACATTAATTCTGATGCAGGGTTGTTCAAATAATTGTTTGGAAACGCTTCCGGTAAAGAAGTCTGAAAGTTTATTCACAATTTCCTCCTGAAATTTCGCAGCTAATGCTAGCTTTTGAAAACTACTAACAATTCCGCAGAGACTGACTGCGGAGTGGTTTGTTGTTTTTATCGCTATCGTGGAAATGTAATTATAAAAGTCCGGATTTGATCTTGCAATAGAATAATGCAGCTGGCTCCCATTCATCTTTTTTTTCAGAAACAAGTATACTTAACCTGTTTTTTCTTGCCGACAAAGCCATATTTGATGACTAAATCAGAAAATTATGGAAAACAAAAAAGCGAAGATTGAACAGGTGGAAGCGGGTATGTTATTTCTGATTGAGTGGGGGCAATATTGGAAGATGCTTCGTATGCTGGTCTGCGAAGAGGTTGTTAAATTGGTTCGGTACCCCCTCTAATGTAACTTATGACAGGCTAAGTGAATAGATATGGTTGGCTACCTGACATTCCTGGGATATGTCGGGAGGTTCAATATTCTCTCTATAAGAATGACTGTTACGCAATTGGGTTTAAAAATGATGCCGGTGGCTACGAATTGCTGAATCCATACTTCAACGAAGTTCCAGCCCGAACGCAACCATGTTTATTGATAATGGTGTATCGGAAGTATCCGTATACGAAGGCTTCTTCAGTTTTCTGTCTTTCCTGAAGATCCATCAGGGTGAAGATCTGCCAGTGACCAATTACCTGGTGCTAAATTCTTTATCCTTCTTTAAAAAGAGCCTGAGATTAATGGAGCAGCATCAAGCTATTCATCTGTATTTGGATAGAGATAAGACAGGTATTACCCAACGCACCAAAGCTTTAGCCATGGATAAGAAGTACCGCGGTTGCAGTCAGACATATGGGAACTACAAAGTTCTGAGTCAATTTCTCATCTATTCAAACCTCGCGCAAACCACCAGGCACACACAAGGCAACTTCAAAAAACTACGTCCAAGTTAACATCAGAAAAGGGGATGGATAATAGCTCTACCTTTTCTTTTCACTGTAACCCACTCCTCTCAGGAGTAATTACTCAATTATTTAAGATCTCAAATTATGGCAGACTTCAAAAGAAAAACACTGCAATTAAGTTCTGGTAAACAGATAAAGTTATTTGGAAATAGTATGGCTATTGGGAAATCATTGGAACTTGGGGAAGGGTATCGCCCCAATATACTTGCCTGTAATGATGGCGTTTTAGAAAGTAATTCCCCCGCAGCCGTATATAATCCCTTCAAGTTAACCCGTGACGAACTGATAGAATTGGCAGATTACAACATTCAACTTTGGATGGACTTGAAAAGGAATATTTATAAACACGGGATAGATAACCCCATGGTTTTTGAAATAGAGTTACCACCTCAGAACAAATTAGCCAAGTCTGGACCCAAGAAAGTCGGGCCTGAAGGGGAGGGTAAAAAGATAGCTTCTCCCAAATCAGACGACAAATTATAGCACAAGAAAATCATGCGGACAGGAGCATATGGGTCTTGAGGTTCGGTATAGCCAGCTATGTTTTGGTAATACCAAAACTTCTGACCCACTGCATGCTATCGCATTGGTGGGCTGTTTTTTCATCCGCCGACCGGCGGATTCAAACAAGTAAAATGAATTGAAATATGACGCAGAACGAAATGAGGCAGAATTCAATAAGTTGCTTTCTGACCAGCTTATCTTTTTTAAATACCAGTTCAAGTTCATTTTTCATTCCCTTAGGGCTAACACCAAAAATTTGATGTAATTGATCGGCACATCTGTCGGTGGGCGAAAGAAAACTTAATCTACTCGTCTTTTCCAGTACGTAAAATAGAAGAACCAATGCCCGGTTTGACAACTGATCCTGTTTACATTTTTCTAACCAGGCTTGTTCTTTTCCTTCAAAGGCCACTATCGCAGTCTCAAGTTTTGGTAGAAAGTCACAATTGAAGGTAGGCCGGTAGATGAAATAATAGATGGGCACATAAGCGAGTGCTCCTATCATAAATAAAACACCAAGATGAATGCCTCTGGTAAAAATCAATGGGCTATCCAGTAGGATTACAAAAAGAATACTTATACCTAATAACAGTAGGTAATGTCGTAGAACATCTCCCCAATAATCACTAATAAGTCTATGACGTGTAGCTGTTGTAGCCCAAACAGCATAAGAAGAACAATAATCTTCATGTGTTTTGTGAAACCTGGAATAGATGTAATTGTAGTTAATGGGTAAATCAAACGTGGCAAAGGACTGTATCCGCCTCAAATTCAAACTTCTCATTTCCTTTTATTGTTAACAAAAACCTTTGGGGGTGTTATAAATATACGGAAATGCATACACTTTTTCCAAATCTATTTTGGCTGTACATTACTGTTGGTAGGGGGGGAAGGGTAAGAATCTGTAATTATATTTGTATCTTAGTAAGTGATAGTTAGCCTTAATAAGGTAGCATAAAAAAACGAGAGAGAATTAATCGGAACTCGACTAAATACTCGACTTAAAATAGAAAACCCGCGACTAGCGCGGGTTCCTTCGAGATTTTGCGGACCGGACGGGACTCGAACCCGCGACCTCCGCCGTGACAGGGCGGCATTCTAACCAACTGAACTACCGATCCTTCCTACAGGCAGGCTTTTCAACCATTCCGTATTCCCCGTTTGGGGTTGCAAATATATAAATAATAATTCCAAATAACCAAATATTTCTATTTTTTGTGTTCCAGCAATGCCAGACGCGCATAGTGATCGGCCAGCCGGGTGGTTTCCGGCAGCCGGTACTGGGTGCATACTTTCAGCACAATATCTGTGGCGGTAGCCAGAGATATTTTATGCCCGGTGGATACAAATACCGGGTTAATGCCGTCCTGTGTTCTTAATGCATTGCCGATATGGTCCGGATCCAATAGTGGCGCGATGCTCCCTCTGGCGGCTCCCAGGTCGTTATATTCACCGCAAAGTTTTGTTTTGCCACAGCCAATCACCGGCTTATCCAGGATAACGCCAAAATGAGAAGCCAGCCCGAAACGGCGTTGATGCGCTACTCCCTGTCCGTCACAAATAATGAGGTCCGGATGTAGTGGTAGTTTTTCGTAGGCGCGTAACAGTGGTGGCATCTCCCGGAAGGAAAACAAGCCCGGGATATAAGGAAAGGTGACTTCCATACAATGGGAGGCAACGGCGATTACCTGTAAGGTATCATAATCCAGCAGTACAATGCTGCCGGCAATCAGGTTGGAATCTTTATCGTATTCTACATCTGTGCCGGCAATAATTTTTATCGGGTCAGGTAATACATCTGTGGTGATCACCTTTGCGCGTAACTCTTCCTGTATGGCGATGGCTGCATCTTCAGTAAGCATCGGATAATGGTTTATGGATAGCTGCCAAAGCTACAGGAAATTATTATAGTTTTGAGGTGCACTGAAAGCTTATATTTGGTAATATACCGCAATCCTTTTTTTATGGAACCTATAACAGCAACACAACTAAAGAATATCCCGGCACTTAAGGATGTACCATTGGAACAGTTGGATTGGCTGCTTTCGCAGTCGGAAGAGCGGGTGGTGCCGGAAGGTGAGCCGCTGTTTAAAGCCGGAGATCCGGTGGTCACCACGGTGATTGTCATCACCGGAAAGGTGCGTATTTCCTCTACCATCAATGGTCATTACCGGGAAGTGGCAGAATTAAATGATGATAGCATCACCGGATGGTTGCCTTTTTCCAGGGTAAAGAATGCGATAGGAACTGGGCTCTGTCTGAAAGAGACGCGGGTGATTTCCTGTCATGCAGATGTATTGAAGAAAAATATAGAGCAGCATTACGAACTCACAGAAGCGTTGGTCCACATCATGACCAGCAGGGTACGGGATAATACGTCTTTCCAGCAACAGAATGAAAAAATGATGGCGTTGGGAAAATTGTCCGCCGGGCTGGCGCATGAACTAAATAATCCGGTGGCTGCGATTACGCGTAGTGCTACTGCTTTGTTTGATAATATACGGAACCTGCCGGCTATTTTCAGGCAGATGTCGGCGATTTGTTTATCGGAAAAAGAGGCCGGCGTATTAGTAGATCAGTTATTGCATATGCAGGGTAGCAGGCCGGAGAAAGCGCCGGGCATGCTGGCATTGTCTGATAAAACGAATGAGCTGGAAGACTGGCTGGAGAGCAAAAATATAGATCAGCTGGAAATAGCGGAAGTACTGGCGGAGTATGATCAGGATAAAGATGCACTGGAGAAGTTTTGTCAGCAATTCCCGCCCCAGCATCTGCCGGTAATATTCAGCTGGATACATAGTGCCCTGGTCGCCAACAGGATGGTAACCGATTTGCAGTTATCTGCCAAAAGAATAGCTGACCTGGTAGCCTCTGTGAAAAGTTATACGTACATGGATCAGGAACCGGATAAACAATTTATCGATATACACAGCGGTATAAGCAATACACTGGCGATGCTGAATTTCAAAATCCGAAAGGGGAATATTGAGATTGTGGAACAGTATGATACTACTTTACCAAAGATAAAAGCATTGCCGGGAGAATTAAACCAGGTATGGACTAACCTGGTAGATAATGCTATTGATGCCATGGAAGTCAATAAAAAGGGTAGCCTGGAAATTGCTACCACCAAGGACCGGCAATACGTACACGTTACTATTACGGATAATGGTCCTGGTATTCCGGCAGAAATTCAATCGAGAATATTTGAACCTTTTTTTACTACCAAAGAAATGGGAAAGGGCACCGGCCTCGGACTCGATGTGGTGATGCAGATAGTGCAAAGGCACCATGGGATTGTAAAGCAGGTATCTGTTCCGGGGAAAACAATTTTTACCGTTTCCTTTCCTATAGAAAATAATTAACTTAGAAGCTATGAGTCTGCCTATAATATTTGCAATTGATGATGACAGACAGGTGCTGAATGCCATTACCCAGGACCTGAAAACCTACTACAGAAAATCTTACCGTATACTGAGTACGTTGTCCGCCACGGAAGCATTACAAAGCCTGATAGAACTGAAAAACCGGAATGAAACAGTGGCACTTTTCATCTCTGATCAACGGATGCCTGAAATGGAAGGTGTTGATTTCCTGCAACAGGCGATCGCTATTTACCCCGCTGCCAAAAGGGTGTTGCTGACCGCGTATTCTGATACGAGTGCCGCCATCAAGGCGATTAACGAGTTAAGACTGGATTATTACCTGATGAAGCCGTGGGATCCACCGGAAGAGAAGTTGTATCCGGTGATCAATGATTTGCTGGACGACTGGCAAAACAGCTACCGGCCGGAATTTCAGGGTATTAAGGTGCTGGGGCATCCTTATTCTTCCAAGGCTTATCATATCAAGGAATTTCTGGCCAGCAACCTGATACCTTATCATTCTGTGGACGCCAGCGGAGAAGAAGGAAAGTTGCTGATGCAGATCAATCAGCTGGATACCGCTGTTTTGCCGGTGGTCTTTTTTGAGAACGGGGAAATGGTATCCTGTCCGCCGATCATTGATATCGCCGCCAGGATTGGTTTGAACCCTACCCTGAAAAATGAAATCTATGATGTGGTGATTATCGGTGCCGGCCCTGCAGGTTTAGCCGCCTCTGTTTACGGCGCTTCTGAAGGACTGAAAACATTGCTGGTAGAGCGACATGCACCAGGCGGACAAGCGGGTACCAGCTCACGTATAGAGAACTATCTTGGTTTCCCTTCCGGTTTGAGCGGCGCAGAACTTACCCGCCGTGCCATTACACAGGCAACGCGGTTTGGAACAGAATTTTTGTCGCCACAGTCGGTGAAGGAAATTAAACTCAAGGCAGATTATAAAATTGTTTGCCTGGAAAGCGGTACGGAAATCAATACACGTGCGGTAGTGATTACCACTGGTGTTGATTACCGTAAACTGGATACTGCCGGCATAGAACAATTTACCGGGGCAGGAATTTATTACGGGGCAGCCACTACAGAAGCGGCGTCCTGTAAGGAAAAGAGCGTGTATGTCCTGGGAGGAGGTAACTCCGCGGGCCAGGCAGCCGTGTATCTTTCCCGGTTTGCCAAGGAAGTCTTTATCATTATCCGGAAAAGTGATCTGACAGCTACCATGTCTTCTTACCTGATTGATCAGATCAATGATATCCACAATATTGTGATACTGAATCATAGCGAAATCGTGGAGGCTACCGGCATCGACAGGTTAAATGGTCTGAAAATAGAGGACCTGAATACCAAAGAAGTAAAAGAAGTGACTGCCGATGCCTTATATATATTCATTGGTGCAAGGCCATATACCGAATGGCTGGGGGATCTTATTATAAAGGATGAGAAGGGGTATGTACAAACCGGCAGAGAAATGAAGTCGTTTGACTATTTTGGTAAACTATGGAAGCTGGACAGAGAACCCTATTTACTGGAAACCAGTTGTCCTGGCATATTTGCTGCCGGTGATGTGCGCTCCGGCGCTATGAGCCGTGTAGCCTCTGCGGTAGGAGAAGGGTCTATGAGTATCAGCATGGTGCATAAATATTTAGCGGAAGTTTAAATCTTTTTTATGTCAATATGTTCACACCTGGAAGCCATTACAGATATCAGAATCGGGACGGAGCACGTATGTGAGGAATGTATAAAAAACAACGGTACCTGGCTGCATTTACGCACCTGCCAAACCTGTGGCGCCACGCTTTGTTGTGACGATTCTCCTGCACGGCACATGACACAACATTACCATGCTACCACACATCCGGTGGTTGCTTCTGCAGAACCCGGTGAGCAATGGCTATGGTGTTATGTGGATAACTCTTTTGCAGAATATTAATCAGGGAGATGAAAATAGCTACACAGCAGCCGGCAGGAACGAACTCCTGCCGGCTGCTGAATATTTAGCACGCAGATATATTTTTATAATTTTAAAAATTATAAAATATATACAA
Source organism: Chitinophaga sp. 10T418 (assembly GCF_056394125.1). NCBI lineage: Bacteria > Pseudomonadati > Bacteroidota > Chitinophagia > Chitinophagales > Chitinophagaceae > Chitinophaga > Chitinophaga sp. 10T418. The sequence continues at coordinate 74,182 of NZ_JBFTHG010000016.1, read as the reverse complement.
ACTTTTCTCATATTCGAAAAGTAAATTTATATTGCTTCCATAAATGATTGTAATGGGATGTAACGTTATGAAATCCACATCAACTTTCAACTTTAGATAAAACCAATTCAATACAGAGGCCGTTTTTATACAGTAGTTCACCGTTATAGTTACTTGTCGAACTAAGCTAAATCGATTTTTAACAGGAGTATCAGCCAGGAATCAGCAAAGTTAATATCTACGTAATATTAAGCGATTACATTTGTAGGGACTTGTTATTTTCCAACTATGTTCGGGCATAAGAAATTATCTTTCCAAAATACATCCGCTACTTCGCGTCAGCAGGATTTTGAATCATCTGTAACTGCTTACTGGGACAAGCTATTAGGCATTGCCGTGGCTAAAACCAATGCGCACGATGCGTTTGATATTGTACAGGATGTATTGCTTTCTCTCTGGGAGAAATGGGAAGAGGTGCCCAAAGATGAAACACTGGAATTTTACCTGCTCAATGCCCTGAAGTTCCGCATATTTAAATATTACCGCACCAACGGCCGCTATCAGGCACATCTCAGAAAGCTGGAAGTATTACTGAATGATACACTGGAAGTGCCCGGCGCCCTGGCTCCGGAAGATTTACACGGCCTGAAAGAAGGCATTATAAAGGACGCTATGGAGATCCTTTCTCCCAGCCAGCGCCAATTATTTGTACTACGCGTACAGTATCATTATTCCTACCAGAAAATAGCACAACAACTGGGCATAGACCCTGCATCAGCAAGGGTTTTATACAGCCGCGCCTTAAAGCAGGTGAAAGCACATATCAAAGAAAATCCTGCCTTGTCTGCCAGCCTCGTTTCTTCTTTTTTGCTGTTTACAATTTCTTAACATTCCCCTTAGTTAACATTTTTTGCTCTCCGGGTATTCACCTATAGATGGCACCGAAAAAATACCCAAGGGCTCATGCCCTGTTAGAAAAATTTTATGCAGGTAAATGTACGCCGGAAGAACTGGCCATATTAGACAGTTGGTATGACGGTTTAGGTAATGACGCAGATATGCCTGCGGCAGATGCCAGCCATTACCAGCAACAGTTTCTGGCTAATTTCCGTAATGGGCTGCCCGGCGTAAAAATCGTCTGGTGGAAACAATCGGCTATTAAATGGACCGCCGCTGCTGCCAGCATTTTATTACTGGCAGGTGCAGGGTATTGGTGGATACACCAGGCTAAACAAAAAACAAATCCATCCGCAGATAATGCGGCTTTCCTGGTCACCAACGAAACCAACCACATAAAGCTGGTGATACTGCCAGACAGCTCCCACATCTGGCTGAATGCTGCCGCCTCGCTGCGCTGGAAAGAAGACTTCAATCAGAAAGTCCGGAGCGTACAACTGACCGGCGAAGGATTTTTTGATGTACACGGACAAACAGGTAAACCTTTTATTATTCACACCAGGGACCTGACTATACAGGTATTGGGCACACAGTTTAACGTAGAAGCTTATCCGGCAGAAGGCTTAACACGTGTATCACTCGTACAGGGTAAAGTAAAAGTGCGTGCAGGAAAAGATAATACCATTCTGAAGCCCGGCTATGCAGCGGTTTATAACAATGAAGAAAAAGGAATAGCCGTCAATGAAACAGACGCCGGCAAGGTAGCGGCATGGAGAGAAGGCGCATTCAGTGCTACAGATCTGCCGCTCAGAGATGCCGTAATGCGTTTGTGTACCCGCTACGGATACAATGTTCGCTGGGAAAATGCACAGGGGGCAGACAAAAATATTTCTGTGATGTTCAGAACAGACACTTTCACAAAGATGCTCGACAACCTATGCTACATCAGCCGTAAGCGATATCGCATTTCCGAAAGACAGGTTACCATTTATTAATACACGTGCGAACACTCCTGAAAAATTCAACACATGAAAATGAAATGTACCATTTCAGATCAGTACTCCCGTAGAAGCGGGCCAACTGCATCCCGAATTAAACGATTCCTTTTATTGGGATGCACCCTTTTGCCGGCTACATTTGGCTACGCACGGCAAAGCGGGTTGAACGAAAAAGTAAAACTGGATATTTCCCGTGCCTCCCTGTCACAGGTGTTGAATGCATTGGGCTCCCAGAGTTCTTTTACGTTCAACTATGTAAAGCAGGATTTCGACAAAATCATGGTCAGCGATTTTAAACCGGACAACATCACGTTGAATGAAGCACTCAACCTGCTCCGGAATAAATCAGGCATAGAGTACAGCGTAAGTGACAAGGCAATCCTGCTGAGAAAAGCAGAGAAAGACCCGGTAACACAAACTACCCAGACTGCCGCCACCCATAAAATTACAGGTAGAATTACCACTGAAACCAAGGAGCCTATTCCCGGTGTTTCTGTATGGGTGAAAGGAACAAAAACAAGAACAGTAACAAATGTAGACGGAAGATATGAAATCACTGCGGAGAACGAAAAATCAGTACTGGTTTTTAGTTTCGTAGGATATGAAACCATAGAAGCTGTAGCAGGTAATGCTGAAACGCTGAACTTCACGCTCAAAATAAGCAGCAGTGGTTTAAATGAAGTAGTTGTATTGGGTTATGGTACCGCGAAAAAAGGTGACCTGTCTGCTGCTGTGGCAGTGATCTCGGACATGAAACCATTGAAGGAACGCCCGGTAATGGACGTTGGGAATATGATCCAGGGGCGCGTACCCGGTGTTACCGTGGTAAGCAATGGTGGCCACACCAGTGACGCCAATAAAATAGTGATCCGCGGTGTGGGGTCCGGTAGTGGTGAAAACGTATTGTATGTGGTAGATGGGGTGCCTGGTGCTCCTTTTAATCCTGCAGACGTGGAATCGATGACTGTATTGAAAGATGCTGCTTCTGCAGCTATTTACGGTGCCTTTTCTGGTTCTGCAGGGGTAATTCTCATTACTACCCGTCAGGCGGCCAAAGGAAAACCTTCTGTAGAGTATGCCGGTTTTATAGGCGCTAAAAATGCATGGCGTACATTGCAATCACTGACTGCAGAAGACGAAGCTAAAGTGTCTAACCTGGCACAGCAAAATGCCGGCCGGCCTCCGCTGGAAGGATGGGATCCAGCCAAAAATCCTTATGGCGCGGTAACCCGTACCGACTGGATGAAAGAAATATTCCGCACCGGTTTGATCCAGAGACATAATATCAGCGTAAATGCAGGAGGAGACAAGTTTTCTACCCTCTTCCAGGCCCGCTACGAAAATGAAGAAGGTACCCTGTTGAATACCTATAATAAAAATATTTCCTTAAGATTTAACACCATTTACGAGTTTTCAAAAAATGTAAAATTACGCCAGAACATCTTCTGGAATAATAATGATAACAGGGATGCAGAAACGGCCAGCGGTTATACTGGTATAATTACCTCAGCTATTTACATGCCCCGCTCTGCCACCCCTTACTATGCCGACGGAACATTCGGAGGAACAGGTCCGCGTGATGGCGTTTATAACGGGATATACGGTGATGCGGTAAACCCGGTAGCTACCTTGCTGAGGAACCAACCTTATAACAAGAAAAGTGACCTGCAGTCTGTTACCGAAGTAACTGTATCAGACATCCTGCCGGGACTAAGCTACCTGACCCGGTTTTCTTACCGTCAGAGTAACGGCTTGTGGAAAAATTTTGAACCTAAAAGAACAGAACCCGGAAAACCAAGTGAGCAAAATAAATTGTCTTACTCCAGCGATAAAGACTATCACTGGATCTGGGAAAATACCCTGAACTATAACAAAATCATTAAGAAGCATAACATCGGTGCCATGGCGTCTATCACGGCCCAGGAAGAATCCCACCGTAATTTTACAGCTGCTGCCATGACCTTCGAAAATGAAGCACCCTGGGCACAGTTCTTTCTCAATGCTGGTGTTTTTGACCGCACGCAACCCACCGATGATGAATGGAAAGACAGATCAGCTTCCTATGTAGGAAGAATCGCTTACAGCTGGGCAGATCGCTATTTTGTAACGGGTAGTTACCGTTATGATATTGCCGGCAGGCTCGCGGAAGGGTACCGTGGTAAAGGATTCCCGGGCGTAACCGCCGCATGGAAGATCAGTTCCGAACCTTTCTTCCAGGTGGCTGCAGTAAACCTGCTTAAAGTAAGAGCCAGTTGGGGAAGAATAGGTAATTATGGTTCTATTCCGAACTACTACGGTTATCCAAAGCTATCAGCTGACTATACCTACCAGATCGGTAATGGCGCGCCACGTGCCAACTCCCTGGCAATGACCAAGTCTTTTAATCCTACCCTCTCCTGGGAAACTTCTCAGCAAACAGATATCGGTATCGATATCAGCATGCTGAAACAACGTCTGAATATTACTGCAGATTATTTTGACAAACTGACTTATGATCTGATCCAGGAGCAAACTGCAGCATGGCCTAAAACCTATGGAATAGATCCTCCCATGATCAACCAGGGAAAGATCGGTAACAAAGGATTTGAAGTAGCCGTAAACTGGAATGATCGTATTGGAACAGTGGGCTATACAGTGGGTGCCAATATCGCCACCTTAAAGAACAGGGTAGTAGCTATTGATGACAATCCTAATTCTACCTGGCTACATGGTGACGCTTTCCGAGGATCTTTAACACCATTTCGTTCCACTGTGGGACAACCATTTTATTCTTATTACCTGATCCAAACAGCCGGTATCTTCCAGTCTGATGAAGAAGCAAAGGCTTATACGAAAGATGGTAAAAGGATACAACCATTTGCTAAAGCAGGCGACCTGAAATTTGTAGATGAAAATGGCGATGGTTCAATTTCAGACAATGACCGCGTATACATGGGCAATGCGTTCCCTAAAGTAACCTATGGATTTACTGCCGGTGTTAACTGGAAAAATTTTGACATGACCCTGTTCTTCCAGGGAGTAGGTGGAGTAAAACTGTTCAATGCCTTTAAGATGACTACCTTAAGCGGTTCTGAACAAGGTTACAACCGTTGGGATAAAATATTGGATGCATGGTCACCTACCAACAAAGGCTCCAATATTCCTATCATCTCCGCTGCGGATGCAAATACAAACTTTCAGACAACTTCAGACTGGTACCTGGAAAATGGTAACTACCTGAGATTAAAGAACCTGCTCATTGGCTACACTTTTAAGAAAATGAGCTGGAACCAGGGATTGCGCGTATTCTTCAGCGGCGACAACCTGCTTACTTTCACCAAGTATACCGGTATGGATCCTGAAGTAGGTGGTTATGGACTGGATGGTGGACAATTCCCGGTTTCCCGCGTATTCTCCATCGGTGCTAATGTTAAATTCTGATCAAACAAAAAAGTATTATGAAAGCGAGAATCAATCATATCATCATATTGGCGGCTATGCTTACTGGCGGCAGCGCCTGTAACAAATGGGTAGATACCAAACCCAACGGAGCGCCTACTACGGCTTACTTCTGGCAGAGTGATAATGACCTGAAAAAAGCAACGGCAGACATGTACTCGGTCATGCGTAATGAATCTACCTGGGGCCGTGATCTTTTCTGGATGCAGGATGCCAGCGATGACCTCATTGTGGGCAGGGCAAAGGCAAACGGCGAAAATATCAAGAACTTTATTCCCAGTGGGAGAGAAGGATACATGACCGAAGGCTGGAACGATCTGTACAAAATGCTGAACAGGGCCAACCAGGTTATCCAGGGTGTACCCACTTCTAAAAACACCACAGAAGGTGCACGCAACCAGGCATTGGGCGAAGCTTATTTCGTCAGGGGCTTTGCACACTTCTGGATCGCTTATCTCTGGGGACATAAAAACCAGGGCGTACCTTTCGATGGGCCTGAAAATCCTGAGTTCGGAAAACGTATTGCACCACAACTGAAGTCTGTAACAGATAACTATGCACAGATTGTGAGCGATATGCAGAAGGCTGCTGATCTGTTGCCACTGTTCGAAACATATAGCGCCGATAACCAGGGTAGAGCGCATAAGGCGGCTGCCTGGGGATATATGGTGAAAGCATACGCCTACTGGGCACAGTATGATCAATCCAAATGGGCACTGATACCTGCTTTGTGCGATAAAATTAAAACAGAAGGTCATCGGGCACTCATTACCGGAAAAGAAAGTGCTAAAGCTAATTACAGGGCCGTATTTTCTATTGCCAACAACTGGAGCTCGGAATATATGTGGTCAGTGACTTCCGGTGTACAGGGTGGTTCTGAATTTCCTGGTGTAGTACTGGAAAACACCGGATGGGGTATTTACAACGGATGGGGATATTTTCAGCCTACGGCCGAATTGTTTGACGCGTATGAAGCCAACGACCCAAGACGTGACGTAACCATTCTTAATTTTGGGGATAAATTTACTTTCTTCGGAGTGGAACGCGCTTATTTTTCTACCAATAGCTTATCAGGATTCCAGATGAATAAATACATGGAGCCTTATAGCTATGGAAAAAATAATGAACCAGGCTCGAATCCAAACATTAACCAAAGTGGAGATTATCCTACTACAGCACTGAACCTGCCGCTGATGCGCTATGCAGAAATACTGCTGTTCAAGGCAGAAGCGCTGATCCAGTTGGGTAAAAGTGGTGAAGCAGCAGCTCCCCTGAATGAGGTGCGCAACCGCGTAGGACTGACATCTATCGCTAATCCTACTATGAATGATCTGAAACATGAGCGCAGAGTAGAACTGGCCTGTGAATGGACCGACAGATTACAAGATCTGAAAAGATGGGGCGATTATGCGATGATCAATGCACCGCTTCATGGTCGTATCCATGCCAACAAGTTAGATCCTGCTTCTCCCTATACAATCCAGGAAGTATGGCCTAAGCGTAATTTCGATCCTAATAAACATATGGCATGGCCTATGAATCCGGACGAAGTTGCAAAAAGCAATGGCGCTTACAAACAAACACCAGGATGGTAAAATAATTGAACTGATAACTGAAAGTAAGGAATGCGGCATGATTTCATGCCGCATTCCTTATTTAAAACCGTTGCTGTATTTGATCCTGCTTAAGTTAGAAATTATTACTACTTTATAGGGTAATGCTAACCGCCATGCCCAGAATATTGCTCTTTACCATTATACTGTTCTGCTGCACCTGTCTTGAAATGAGTTGCGCTAGCTCCGGGGCTGAACAACCCCCTGATACGCTCTCCGTGGCCGTAAAGCCCCTGTTTAAGGACTTCATGGGTATTAACGGGCATGTTACCTTTAAACCGGCTTTATATGGGCAGGTTTGCCGCCTGGTGCGTAATTATCATAACATCAACTGGGATGTAAACGCAATAGGCGATTCTCTGGCAATACCGGTAACGGCCAATCATCTCAACTGGAAGAATGATGTATACGGCCCCTGGAAAAGTGCCGGCTTTGAAACAGATATCTGTTTGCAGTTCCTGAGTTTTGGAGTGGGCTCACCGGATTACCGGCAACGCTGGGCTGGCCATGAACAGTGGGCATATGATTATGGGAAAGCTATGGCCACCTACTACGGCCCTTCCGGTAAGGAAAAGCTAAATACTTCTTTCGAAATAGATAATGAACCCGGTAACAGGTTTGATCCGGCACTATTTAAAACACTCTTTACAAAAATGGCGCAGGGGATCCGCGACGGTGATTCAATGCTAAAGATTGTAACACCGGCAGTGGTAGCAGGCAAAGGGGATAATTATTCACAGGGTTTAAATAGTTTTTATGGAGATAAAGACATACTACCCCTGTATGATATCATCAATTTACATACCTATGCTACCATAGAAAAAACGCTTACCAATGACAATTCCTGGAACAGGAGTTTTCCGGAAGATAATTCCCTGCAATACCTGAAAGTAATAGACGATGCCATCACCTGGCGTAATGAGCATGCACCGGGGAAGGAGGTATGGGTAACTGAATTTGGATATGATGCCTGTACACCGGCGGCCATGAAACAACGGAAAGACTGGGCACTGAAGCTCAACTGGCAGGGCGCCAGCGATTTGCAGCAGGCACAGTACCTGGTGCGTTCTTTCCTGGTATTTGCTGCCCGCGACGTTCAACGCGCCTACCTATACTACTACAATGATGAAGATGAAGCTTCTTTCCATGCGGCTTCCGGGTTGACACGCAATTTTAATCCGAAGCAGTCTTTCTGGGCAGTGAAGCAGTTGTACCAGACACTCGGTGATTATCGCTTCCGCCGCATTGTACAAAAGAAAGAAGGAGCGTTGTACGTATTTGAATTTGAACATAGCAAAGATCCGCAGTCGCTGATATGGGTGGCCTGGTCGCCTACCGGTGCCAGTACACAATATAAAGACAGCTATCAGCCGCATGTAATAAAAGCAACACTCGATAAGCTTCCGGGATTGCCGGAGCGTATAACGGGCATGGCTACTGCGGATGCACCTGCGCCACCGGTTGCCTGGGAAAAAGCAGGTGACAGCAGCATCCGGGTAACGGTAGGCGAAAGCCCCGTGTATATTACGATCCGTAAAAAATAAAAATCCCCGGCGTTACCGATGGTTTTTTAATTTAGTGGAATGAATAACCAAAAGACCCATACCCTGCGCCCGTTTGTATTATCCGGAGGTGGCGCCCGTGGCTATGCCCACCTGGGCGTGTTAAAAGCATTTTCTGAGCATAACATTTTCCCGGAAGCCATTTCAGCTACCAGCGCAGGATCTATTGCCGCCGCCTTTATATGCGATGGCTACAGCACCGAAGACGTGAGAGAAATATTTAAGCAACATAAGCTCGGGCTGTCTATGCAGTGGCGGAACTGGCGTGCCGGTTTTCTGTCTCTCAAAAAAGTAGAAGAAGTACTGAAGCAAACATTACGACATAAAACATTCGAAGAATTAAACATTCCTTTATACATTACGGCTACCAATTTTGTTACCGGCGATCAAGCCATTTTCAGCGAAGGCGCCCTGATTCCGGCTATCCTGGCAGCATCTTCTGTGCCGCTGCTCTTCCCTCCGGTAGAAATTGCAGGTGCCCAGTATGTAGACGGTGGCTTGTCCGGCAACCTGCCCATAGAACCACTGATGGGACTATACAGGGATATCATTGGCGTACACGTAAACCCACTGACGCCCTATAGCCCAACCAGCGGTTTCCTGGCCAATCTGGAAAGAACACTGCACCTGGCTATCCGCGAACCGGTGCTGAAAAACAAGTTGCTGTGCAGCTATTTTATTGAACCTACAGAATTGGGAAAGTTTGGGATGTTTGAGTTCAACCACCTGGAATCGATCTATACTATCGGTCTCGACTACACGCGAAATTTATTGCAGCAGGAACCGGTGATGTAAGGGCTTAAAGTGAAAATCTAAATTCCGGCATATGGCTTCCTGATATATATTCAAAATGAATCGATGAAAAAAATAATTGCAACGCTTACACTATTGTTCGCCATCATGGCCGTTCATGCGCAACAAAAAGAAGTACCCGTATTTGTGTCGGGAGCCGAGGGCTATAAAGCATTTCGTATCCCTGCTTTTATCCGTTTGCCCAATGGGGAACTGCTGGCCTTTTGTGAAGGCCGGGTAAATGGTATGGATGATTATGGAGATATTGATATGGTGATGAAGCGAAGCACCGATAATGGAAAAACCTGGTCCCCCCTGCAGGTGATTGCAGAATCAGGAACATTGCAGTTGTCCAACCCCGGACCGGTAGTAGACCTCACGGACCCGGCCTATCCCCACGGCAGAATATTCTTTTTCTATAATACCGGCACGGAGCGGGAAGGTGATATTATCAAAGGCAAAGGCATCAAGCGTTGTTACTATAAAACCTCGGCAGACGGTGGTCGTACCTGGGATGCGCCGGTAGATATTACCTTGCAGATACATCGTCCTAAGCAACCAGATATAGATCCGGCATTTAATTTTGCGGAAGACTGGCGCTATTATGCCAATACACCAGGGCATGTGATGCAGTTTCAGGAGGGTGTTTTTAAAGGCCGGATTTTTATAGCGGCTAATCATACTGCTGGTCCCGCCGTAGCGCATGCGGCGCATTATGTGGCACACGGCTACTATACAGATGATCACGGCAAAACATTTAAACTGGGCAACAGCATCACGGTACCAGGCAGCAATGAATCTATGGCAGTAGAACTTTCTGGTAATAAACTGATGATGAACAGCCGCAATCAAAACCGGCAGGATATCCACGTGCGACTGGTGTCGGTAAGCAGTGATGGCGGCGCCACCTGGGACACCACTTACCGCGATATGCACCTCACCGATCCTGTTTGCCAGGGTAGCATTCTGAACATAGGCCGCTCGGGTAAAAAGAATATACTGGCATTCTGTAATGCCGCCGACTCACTGGAAAGAGATGATCTGACACTCCGCATCAGCTTCGATGACGGGCAAACCTGGAAAAAAAGGTATCGTATTTATAAAGGCAATGGCTCCCGCAAAGCAGGTTATGCATATGCTGCTTATTCAGACATTGTAAGGCTGGGCAGGAAAAAAATAGGCGTGCTATATGAAAAGGATCAATATACGTCCATCGTTTTTACAGTGGTAAACTGGAAGTAATTGCAGCACCTTCGGGCTGGTAGTATCCCTGACATATAAGTTTATTTACCTCAAATAAAGGCTGGCAGCTCATTGCCGGCCTTTTGTTTTACGTCCCCCTGCATCATTGTCGCAAAGTCTACTCTATTTTGTCGTATTCCCCCTTCCTGCGTGTTGAATAGTCATGGTATGTTTGCATTAACAAAAACGATCACAAATAAAAACTTATAAAAATGAACACAGCAACAAAAAACATGATCACCGTATCTGCCATTGTAAATGTACCAGTTGCAAAAGTTTGGGATGCCTGGACAAACCCCGTACATATTGTTAAATGGAACAGCGCCTCCGATGACTGGCATACGCCTAAAGCAGAAAACGACATCCGCACCGGTGGAAAATTTCTGTCACGCATGGAAGCAAAAGATGGTAGCTGGGGCTTTGACTTCGCAGGAGTATATGATGAAGTAAAAGATCATGAGCTGATTGCCTATACGCTCGGTGATGGCAGAACCGTAACCATTACTTTTGAAGGCGAAGGTAATACCACCAAAGTAACAGAAGCCTTCGAAGCAGAAGCAGAGAACTCCCTGGAAATGCAACAGAGCGGCTGGCAGGCTATCATGGATCATTTCAAAAAGTATACAGAATCCATTACCAAATAATATTATCCCGATGAAAACACTGATTGTTACACTCGCGCTGATCGGTATCTTCTTTATTCCAGGTCATGCACAATCGTCAAATGGTAATCATATGAGTACGTTAAAAACATCTGGTTATGCACCTGTTAATGGTCTGAAAATGTATTATGAAGTACATGGTGCAGGAAAGCCACTGGTATTGTTGCATGGTAGTTATATGAATATTGACCTGAACTATGGGCAGCTGATACCAGAGCTTGCAAAAACACACCAGGTGATCGCGCTGGAAATGCAAGGCCATGGCAGAACAGGAGATATCGATCGGGCATATTCGTATCCCGCGCTGGCCAGCGATGTAGCAGCATTATTACAATACCTGAAAATAGACAGTGCTGATGTATTAGGCTATAGTCTGGGAGCTACCGTAGCACTCGAACTGGCTATTGAACATCCATCGCTCGTAAATAAACTGATTATTATTTCCTCCGTGTATAAATACGATGGATGGATACAGGCAGCGAGAGATATTTTTTCCACCATGAAACCTGAGTTCCTGGAACAAACACCGCTGAAAACGGAATACGACAGACTTAGTCCGGATAAAAGTCATTGGAAATCATTTGTAGCCAAAATGACCAAATTTGACACCACCACTTTTGATCTGGGTGCAGATAAAGTAAAGCAGATAAAATCACCTGTGCTGATTATTAACGGAGACAACGATGGTGTAGACCTGAACCATGTGGCGGAAATGTACAGACTTTGTGGCGGCGGTATTTTTGGTGATATGGCAGGACTACCCAAATCACAACTGGCCATTATACCCGGCGCTACCCACGTAAGTCTGATGATGGAAACCGGTAAGTTAACCAACCTGATAAGCCCGTTCCTGGCTAAATAATCTTCCCCCTATATATTTTCAACAGCCGCATGAATCGTAGATTTATGCGGCCTTTTTTTGTAATGACCGGAAATGAACACTGCTGTACTAAAAGTGAACATTGGAAAAATTGTGTCTGTCATAAAATAATGATTATCAATTATTGCTCATCAGGTATTGTATTTGTGGAATGGATAGTTCTTGTATCATAGCTTAGTGTATTTGCAAAAGAAGCGCATTCATTTTATTTTTTTAATAGCTGTAAAATGCTCAAAAATAATATCAGGATCATTTGGCGAAACCTTTTAAAGGATCGTCAGTTTACTTTGCTGAATTTATTAGGTTTATCTACCGGTCTGGCTTGCTCCTTATTGCTATGGTTGTGGATCAGTGATGAACGCCATGTGAATAAATACAATGAAAAAGATCAGCACTTATACCAGGTGATGGCGAATGTGAAAAGCAATGATGGTATTTATACCATGAACAATACACCGGGGCTACTCGGGAAAGCATTAAAGGAAGAAATACCTGAAATTGAACATGCCGTATCTGTACTCCCCGCCTCCTGGTTTCCTTTCAAAGGGATCATTACCATCGGCGATACCCGTATAAAAGCTGGAGGACAGTATGTAGGGAAAGATTATTTCAATGTATTTACCACTCATTTGATAGCAGGAGATGAAAGCCAGGTGCTGCAGGATAAATACAATGTGATTATTTCTGAAGAACTGGCGCGTAAATTTTTTAATACTACCACGGGTGTGGTAGGTAAAACATTAAAATGGGATGCAGGGGAATTCAGCGGTTTGTATACCATCTCCGGCATATTCAAAAGCAATCCTCCATCTGCTACAGAGCAGTTTGACCTGATGTTTAATTACGACCTGGTGCTCGAAAAGCGGCCTGGATTATTGGAATGGGGCAATAATGATCCAAACACGTTTGTAATTGTAAAGGATAAAACAGACATTGACCAACTCAATCATAAGATCGAAAATTTTGTAGCGAAGAAAAATAAAGATGCAGGTATTAGTTTGTTTCTTGGTCGGTTCTCCGATCAATACCTGTATGGGAAGTATGAGAATGGAGTACAGGCTGGCGGAAGAATTACTTATGTAAAAATGTTTTCTATTATTGCTATTCTCATATTGTTGATTGCCTGTATCAATTTCATGAATTTATCTACGGCAAAGGCTTCGCGCAGAATGAAAGAAATAGGCATTAAGAAAGTAATGGGTGCCAGCCGGGGCACCTTGATTGCACAATATATGGGAGAGTCTATGTTGATGACTTTCCTGTCGATGATCCTGGCCATCATTTTCGTTATCTTCCTGATACCTGTTTTTAATGAAATTTCCGGTAAACAGTTAAGTCTGCATTTCAGTGTGGAATTGATGTTGATAGTATCAGGTATTGCACTGATCACTGGTTTGGTGGCAGGCAGCTATCCTGCTTTATATCTCTCCGGATTTAACCCGGTAGCGGTTTTAAAAGGAAAGCTCAATACTTCTTTTGGAGAGGTGATGGTACGTAAAGGGCTGGTAGTATTCCAGTTTACGCTGTCTGTAGTATTCATTGCAGCTGTGCTGATCGTTTATAAACAGTTGAGTTTTATCCAATCAAAGAACCTGGGATATAACCGGGAGCATTTGATTCATTTTGAAATTCCATTGGAAGAAGACTCCGTAAAAATGAGTCATGCGGCGGCTTTTGTAGACGAGTTGAAAGCTGTTCCAGGCGTGGTAAATGCCTCCAGCTATTATCATAACCTGATGGGCGCACACGGTGGAACTTCTTCACTGAAATGGCCTGGAAAAGATCCCCACGCTGATATCGATTTTGCAAATATTGAAGTAGGATATAATTTCCTGGAAACGGCCGGTATCAATATTAAAGAAGGACGTAACTTTTCTGTAAGCAATAATGCGCACAGGGAGATTGTCTTTAACGAAACCGCTATTAAAAGAATGGGATTAAAAGATCCTGTTGGCAAAACCATCCGGCTGTGGGGAGAAAACCGGCAGATAGTAGGTATAGCAGCTGATTTCAATTTTGAATCATTGTATCAGTCGGTACAACCCTGTTTCTTCCAGGTGTACCCGGTAATGCCCAATATCATGGTGAAAGTGAGCGGCGACAGGGAGGAACAAGCGATTGCTGGTATCCGTAAAGCGTTCCAGCGGTTTAATCCGGGAATGGCATTTGAATACCGCTTCCTCGACGATGACTACCAGGCCATGTATGTCGCCGAAATGAGAATTGGTAGCTTATCCCGTTATTTTGCTGGTTTAGCTATCATCATATCCTGCCTGGGTTTATTTGGACTGGCTGCTTTTACAGCCCAGAGACGGCAGAAGGAAATCAGCATCCGCAAAGTGATTGGTGCATCTGTGAGTAATCTGACATTATTGCTATCCAGGGAATTTTTTAAACTGGTATCCCTGGCAGTGGTCATCGCATTCCTGCTGGTGTGGTGGGGAATGAATCACTGGTTGGGTTATTTTGCTTATCGTATTCATATAGGGCCGGATGTGTTCCTGATCACCGCTGGTGTTATTACAGCCATTACGCTGTTGACAGTGAGTTTTCAGGCCATTAAAGCGGCAGTAGCTAATCCGATAAAGTATTTGAAAGGGGAGTAGGTATTACTCCTCTTTTTCGGTAAACCGCTCTTTTAATAGTCGTTGTAGCAGTGGCAAACTATCAATTTCGGAGGTGAGTTCTTCATTCCGCTCGTAGATTATTTCACCGGATTTGTCTATGAGTAATAATAAAGGTAGAGGCGCAGTATATAATTTGGCTAATGCCTCATCATTAAAAACTTTTATCCAACTGATCTTGTACTTTTCCACTGCAGCTAAAAAAGCAGTAGAATCATCGTGTACGGTATTGCTGATGATTTCCAGTTGGTTCGTATTATAAGTGTCCCTTATTTTTTTGATGGTAGGTAATTCTGCTACACAAGGACTGCACCAGGAAGCCCAGAAATTAAGCAATACATATTTATTGCGGTAGTCGTGCAATGCTATTTTATGATGAGAGATATCGGTAGTCGTAAAATCCAGTGCCATCGCATTTTTGCGTACATCTCTTCCTGCGAGTATTGCCAATACAGTTGCTCCTTCCACTGAATTTTTTAAGCTGTCCGGAAAAATGGAATGGTATAGTTTTCTGAGTGTGGCGACTGTAATATGTTGGTATCCGGGAGGAACACTCGCCCCCATATATACCATTTCGGTACGAAATATCCAGAAGGAATAGTATGTTGATTTATTGTTGATTAGAAATTGAAGTTTTTTGTCTTCTACTGCTTTTATTTTATCAAAAAATATTAGCCGTTCCGGACTGTTTAAGTCCATAATGGCGGTGGCATGCGCTTCCCAATAGTCATCTTTGTCTTTTTGAACTGCCTCAATAAATGTTTGCAGCTTATCTCCTCCTGTCTTTTTTATATCCAGCGCATTCACTAAACGCGGACTTTTTTGTGCTGGTGAAAAATCAATGACTGCAGCTTTGTTTGCTATCCAATAAGAGCCACCATTGAATTTTTCGCCTTCCTTTGGATAAATGCGGATAGTAGCATAACGAGAGAAATAGTTACCGGAAATTGTCATTTCATGATTCACAAAATTCGGAGTTACGCTAATATTATCTTTTCCATCATCATAGTTAATGACAAGGTTTTTTTCATTGACCGTCGCCGGGATAATTATTTTAACGGTAAAGTGTTTTCCTTCGATAGCGGAAGGACGGAGGAATGTTAATAACAACAGGCATTTAAACAGGATACTCGGCATGTTTTTTTCATTGTTGCACCGAAAGTAGGGGATTCATTGTTTTGTTGTAAAGGGGCGTGTTGCAATTTTTTGTTAAATGTACTTTTACCAGGTGCCATGGTATCTTTCATAAAAACGCTTTCTGTTAATACACAGAAAGCGTTTTATGGTCTTAGTAGTTTACATATTTTTCATCAAACGTTCCATCTGCGTATAAGTCGATCAGTCCATAACCTGGTGCGGTTTCCCGGTTGTTGCCTTTCCACCAGCCTCCGCTTACGGCGCCATTACAGAGATAGGTAACATTGTTGTAAACTACCTTATCACGTAAGTGTATATGTCCGCTTAAACACAGCTTTACATTAGGATGTTGATAGAATAATTTAATGATAGCAGCGGTATCGGTATGCATATCACCGCCCAGCATTTCCCATTTGTTCACAATGTTATCCTCAATCATCAGGGTGGCGGTAAGAATAGGAATATGTGACAATACACATACGGGTGTGTTGGGTGTTGTATTTTTCAATTCATTCTCCAGCCAGCTGAATTGCTCCGCCCCTAATTTCCCGATGTACCAGGTGCCGTCAATATCAAGGTGCACACTATCCAGACAAATGAATTTCCAGCCATTTTTGGAAAAGCTGTAATAAGGTTTGGGTAGTTGCAGTTGTTCAAGGGAGTATTGTTTGCCGTATAGAGCCTGGGTTTTGTTCTGCTCCTGCCACCAGATATCATGGTTGCCGAGTACATAATGTACCGGCAAACTGCATTCTGCAGTCATTACCGAATGCAGCAGTTGCCATTGGTTGCGGATGGTGGTTAGTTCTTCCTTGTTCATATCAAACACAATGTCGCCGCCATTCAGCATGAAATCTACTTTGGGTGTTTGTTGCTGTACATGGTGCAGGCAATCACGCAGATGCCTGGGTGCATCGAAATCATTTTTTAAGTGAATATCCGTCAGGTGCGCTATTCTTAACGCGGGTGTTTCTTTAGAAAGCAGCCGTGAATAGGGAAGGGCTGGCGCCAGTAACAGGCCTCCCATTTTCTTTAGCAGAGATCTTCTTTGCATCATGTATGGATCCGATTAGCATTAAAAAAGCAGGCAGCTCGTTACAACTGCCTGCAAGAAAATAATTTATCAGTTAACCGTGCTGGTTATGTCAGCAAAGTTAGAAATATGTGGAAACCGAGTATATTATGATCCTGTTAAAAAACTGTTTACTCCTTTATGGAAGCCTGCGTGATGGCTTCCTGTTTTGATTTATAGATGTAGGCGGCTATTGTAGCTGCCACCAATGTTTCCACGAGCATATAGGCCAGTTGTATGGCTATTTGCTGTGGCCGGAAGAAGATAAAACCGGATACATCTGACAGGCGCTTGTAATATTGTATAAAAAAGAAGAGGTTGCCTAAAACGTTTCCGAAGAAATAGGAAGCGGCGACAAATATAATGGCGCTCCTGAAAATTTCATTTTTCTGGATAGATGCTTTGATACGCTCTAAATACAGGAAGGTAATGTAGGCCATCACCGATATAGAAATCACGACGCCTACTGCCGGTATAATTATTCTTACTGCAGGCTGATCATAACTCACGATGTCGTTTTGTAGCAGCATGGTGAATATCTGCGAATTCAGGTCGCCCAGAAATACTACCACCAGGACTGTTTTAGCGATATAGAGGATCTTTAGATTATTTCCCTCTGCCGAATTAGACCGGTATTGTAGTAGCAAAAAAAATAGTAGCAGGATAGGATAAAAGAAGTAATTGGGAATCCCTTCTGTCTCAAACTTACCACTATATGCAATGCATTGGTCCAGTAAAAGCCACAAGCCGCCGCATATCCAGGCGATTACTTCGTGCACTTTACTTTTGGTATAGAAAACAATAATGGAAAATATAAGCCCTGCTAATAGCACCAATAGGATAGCAAAGCCAATAATTAAGAAAAGGGAAAGGTAACCGGAATACATATTTTATATGGTTTAACGATGAATGAAGTCCGCCGCATATTCCACCCATGGTGTTGAACACATGACATTTATCGACATAGATACAATAAAAATAGATGTTGAGTCCATTTTTTCGCCAAAAAGGCGGGCAATTTCCGGTTTTTGTTCTTCGTCCAACAAGGGCAAAACGCCTGATTTCGACTGTTTTTGTGACAACGGCGTTATATTTATAATACTAATATTAATATTTTGTAATGTATGAAGTGGAATGTCTTTTTTAGTATGTAACTATTTGATTATGAGTGTATTTTTAATATAAATGCTAACAGATCCTCCTGACGTCGGGTTGCAGCGGATATACAGAAGGGAAATGACCTGAAAGACAGCGCTAGCCTGTATATAATGGGGAGTATTGCGTTGTGGTAACCATAAAAGATTAAAAGGAAGCGAGAAGAGCAGTATAAAATAAATTTCGGGATATTTAAAACTATTTAGGTTGTTAAACTATATAAGTGTACCTTGGGCGTAATTAATAAATAAAATATAATGCAACAAGGTACAGTTAAATTTTTCAATGAATCCAAAGGATTCGGTTTCATTACTCCATCTAATGGTGGTCCAGACATCTTCGTTCACATATCCGGTATCACTGGTGAGCTGCGTGAAAATGACAGTGTAACGTATGATGTAGAAAATGGTAAAAAAGGATTAAATGCAGTTAACGTAAAAGTTATCTAATTTTATATATCTTACTCATTGAAAAAAAGTATGCTGAAAAGCATACTTTTTTTTTGTGCTTTTTTTGAGAAGCACGTGGCCGGTTTTTTCCTGCTCTTTATAACTAAAGCTGGCTACTACAGTTTATGCGGCATTGCATTTAATAAGATACACTCCCGTTGATGTCCTTTAAAATGAAGGCTGTCTGCCAACAAGGTGACTGTTCTGGTAACCAGCAATTCATCACTGATAACCACTCCATTCTTAAAAGTGGTGTAGCCGGTCCAGTGCGCAGGGCCAGGTACAACATCCACTTTCAGTTTTTTAGCCTCTTTTTTCATGGTAATAGAGAGCTGTTTCAGGTCGTTGTCGAAGAAACCTTCACTATTTCCTTCCCGCTGTAACGTAACGGTTTGATGGCGTTCATCCAGTGCGATCACTTTTATCACCTGGGTACCAGATCCACCCAGTTCCCATGGCCGGGAAATGGTATGCTGCCAGGAATCGCCTTCGTGCAGTGATGCATGGATAGGTCCCCATATCAATTCGCTGTAGAGTAAGCCACTGGCGCTGGTGTTCACGAATGACCTGCCATCGTAACTGTTGGTGCCATTAAGCCCGATAATAGCCACGGCTTTACTTTCCGGCTGGCCATCATAGAGGTCTGTTTCGTTAAATACAGGGTTTGATCCGTCATTGTTGACTACTTCGTACCTGCTGCTGCCACTCACCCTGTATACAACAGGCAAAAAATCATCTCCCGTATAAGCTATTGTTCTTGAATATACATTTGCCAGGGTATCTCCTTTCATTAATTTTAATGTAAAATAGCCAGGGGATGGAGTCTGCTGGGCCTGACCGTTATAGGCAAGCCCCATTAATAGTAGTAGAGGGAAAAGATGTATGTGCTTCATAAAAATGATTTAACTCATGGAAGGTGGGGGTAAAAATGGGTTAGAGAAAATCATTTAAATGGATAGTGGGATATTTTCAATTATAGCACTGCCCCATTCAACCACCATTTGGAAGGGGCCATAAAAAGAAGAAGCTGTCTCATTTTGAGACAGCTTCTTCTTTTTATCAGATGTAGTGATGACTATTGTTTTACGAAGGTACGTACCGATGTACCGAAGTTTCCATTAATGACCACATATTTAAGTGTTACACTGGAACCTGAACGAATGATGACAGGATTTGACAGCGATAACCCTCCAAGTGGAGTGCTTTGCTGTGGTCCCTCAAAGGTATTCACATCTGTAAATCCGATATAATACGGAAAAACAAAAGCTGCCGGAGCACCTGCCACGCCGCCCACATTATCAATGGTATATAGCCCTGTACCAGCCTTTACAACATGCACAGCTTCACCATTGCTACTACGTACGTAGGTGCCACTGATATCATCACTGGCAGGAACCGTGGTAACCAGTACCAGTCTCGCAGCGCTTGTCCGATAGCCCCACAGATTTTTTGTGAGAAAATTAACCACATAGAAACCTGCATTAGCCGCGTCCACATTGTTGGATATCGGTGTGAGCTGAGTGGTGGTATTAGTGAGACTATCGAATCCGGTAGCGCCAGCATCCGTATAAGTACCACCAACACTTAAAGTAACCACAGGTGCGCCTTTCAGTGTTAGTTTAGGATAAACCGGTGTCACCATTTTCGTGTACACATTTTCCGATTTTTTCGTGCAGGCGGTGAACAGCAAGGTGCCTGCAAGGAAGATATATAATAACGCTTTCATGCCAAACAATTAATAGTTAAAAGAATGTTGAGGATGAAAAGCCAGTGGTATTATCACCAACGGCTTACTCCTTAATTTGCCCACCAAACTTTGTCGTATACCAGGTGATTGGTTTTAGGGGCATTAGGGTTCCTGGTCAACTCCGAAGAGGGGTACAGGAATATGCCCGGCCACCTGCCAGCACCGATAATAGACGCTTTTGAAATAGTAAAGAAGGAAGGATATCCCGTTCTTCTCCATTCTGTCCAGGCTTCTATTGTTTGGTTACCATTCATGGCTGCCCATTTTTGTGTAATAATGGCCTTTATCTGCGTTTCCAGGGGCGTTCCGGTGGGATATGCAATCGCTGTTTGAGCAATGTAGTCGGCGGCTCCATCTACCTTATAGGCAGTAAAGTTATCGGTGATACCCTGTTCGTACATGCTTTTGGCATCACCTGTCAGCCAGCCTCTTGCAATGGCTTCTGCCTGCAGGAAATCAGCTTCATAATCCGTAATCAGTTTTACGGGAGCCAGTGCCGAAGCGGCGTCCGTTGCATTAGCACCGGTAGCTGCGGATGGTGAAGAAACCGTAGTAGTGGGAGGATTATTGAAGCTACCCTGTGGAATGCCTACTACAGTAGTTCCTACCGGGGCATAAAACGCATTCAGCCTGGGATCACTGTTACCACTGTAAAAGCCAACGGCAGTGGAGCTGGCAACCAGGTTAGGCGTTTTTGCCAGTACGGTACCTGCTAATGCACCATAAAGCGGATTTTGCTGACCACCGGTAGAGTTAAAGGTTTGCAAAGCTGATTCTCCAGGTTGAATAAAGTCTGCCCCTTCCAACGATTTCACAATAGTAGCCGCTCTTGCAGCATCTTTTTTCGCCAGGCGCAAACCTACTCTTAATTTGAGGGTATTGGCAAAACGGTGCCACTTATCCATGTCGCCCCCATAAATGAGGTCGTCATTACCAGGAGTGGCTTCATCCGGGTTGATTAACTTCGTGGCGTCATCAATCATTTTTACTAATCCGGTATAAATAGCGCTTTGCGATTCATATTTCGGATTCAGTATGGATGTAGCAGCATCGCCCTGTAAGGCTTCACTGAAAGGTACATCACCCCATAAATCCGTAGTAAGCTGAAAGGAGTATGCTTTCAACAACATAGCGATCGCCACATATTGTTTCTGATTGGTAGTATTTCCTTTATCAATTACCTTCTGCAGATTTTCGAGGGCATCTATTTCAAGATTGCCCCACACGTTGCCAAAATCGCCTTCAGCAGGAGAATATTGGTCCAGGTTTTTGTATTGAGAAGAGTTGGGACTCTGCGTCCAGTATTGTGACCAGATACCGCCATTGATTGATAAGGTATTGCCAACAGCATATGTAAGTCCCGTTTCGGCAGACGGAAGCAACACGTTCACCGGTACATCTACTGCATTGTTGGGATCTTTATTTACATCCAGGAACTTTTTGCAACCCACTGACGAGAGCAGTAAGGTTGACAGAAAGAATAGTGCTATTATATTCGTTTTCATCAATTTTAATTTTTAGGCCCGGTTGAAATTAGAATGATACATCTACTTTAATACCCATGTTCCTGAGCGAAGGACTGGATAAGAATTCATATCCCTGTACGTTACTGGCTCCTTGCGCGTTGATTTCCGGATCAGCAAACTGGTTGGATTTAGGTACCCACAGGAACAGGTTATTGCCATAAAGCACTATACCCAGTTTGGTGAATGGCGTATGTCTTAACATAGACTGGCTGAAAGTATAGCCTATAGAAGCCTCGCGCAGTTTAACATAGCTGGCATCTATGATGTTTTCTCCGGCTGGCAGCACACTTGTAAAGTAATCGTACGGACGGAATTTGACAGTGGTATTATTTACAAATTTGCCAGTACCATCGTCATATACGGAGTTCGGGAATACATAAGGCAGTCTGCCATTAACAGCCGTTTCCTTTGCATATCCACCAAAGTCAATTACACTCTTGGTGTTTGAATAGAATACACCGCCTTGTTTGGTATCAAACAGGAACTTCAACATAAATCCTTTGTAGGAAATACTACCGCCGAAGGAAGCCATATAATCAGGCAGGTAAGAACCATAATAGTTGGTGGCGTTGTTAAGTGGTTGTCCTGTTGCTTTGTCAACAATCACTTTGCCGCTTGCCGGATCAATAGCAAGACCGGTGCCATAGAAAGTGCCATACTTTCTTCCTTTGGCAGCTACCTGCGCCATCGCAGTAGTACCACTGATACCGCCACTAATAGCTACCTGGTCCAGTTTATCGTTGATGTCAACTACTTTGTTGTCTAATTTACTGAAGGTACCAAACAGGTCTACGCGTAATCCGTAAGAAGTATTCACGGGCGTTGCCTTTAAACCTATTTCCAGCCCTTTGTTGGTCATTTCTCCCACGTTCAGGGTAATGTTATTAAACCCGGAGCTGTTAGGAATAGGAACGTCTACAATCTGGTTGGTGGACTTGGTACTGTAGTAAGTCACATCCAGGTTGATGATGTTTTTCAGGAAAGACAGCTCAGTTCCTACTTCGAAGGAAGAAGTAAACTCAGGCTTCAGGTCTGGGTTTCCGATGAGCGTACGGCGTGCAAAGCCAGGAATAGTGTTGTTGTTGCTCGAAATTGGAAACAGGATTTCACCAAAGTCACMATTCACATCAGTTTTGGTATAAGTGGTTTGTAAGCGATAGGGAGGAGCATCTGCGCCTACTTTCGCATAACTAACCCGTATCTTTCCGAAACTCAGCACATCTGCAAAAGACTGGTCTTTATACAACTCTGAAAATACAAAAGCACCGTTTACACTTGGGTAAACATAAGAGTTGTTGTTGGTAGGCAGGGTAGACGAAATATCATTACGGATAGTTCCACCCAGGAAGAGCATGTTCTTATAGTCGAAATCAGCTTCTCCATAAAAGCCATACAATCTTCTTTGCGTAAGCGTATTGGTAGAGTTAATAGGGCCGTTGGAGTTATCCAGGTTATAGAAATCAGGCACTATCAAACCGCCGGTGGTATTGGTCGCCGAAAAAAGATTGTTGCTGGTGGTCATCCTCACGTTATTACCGCCTAACAATTTCATGTTCAGGTCTTTGGTCAGCGCTTTGGTATACGTGATGATCAGGTCATGGTTGATCTGGCTATAGTTGGTAACATCCTGAGAATATTTACCATTATCATTCCAGTTATTGTTTGCATAAAACGGATCGGCCGGCTGATAGGAATATTTGGCGCCTTTTTCATACCTGCGATCGCTGTATATATCCGCACCTATACGTTCTGTGATATCCAGTCCTGCAATAGGTTTGTAACTCAATGAAATCGTTCCGTTCACACGTTCTACAGAGTTGTTGTTTTTATAGTTCTGTAGCAGGAAGTATGGGTTTTTCGTATAGGCACCATAGTATCCGTAGCGGGGTACACCTGCGTCATCTATAAATGTACCGTTGAAAGGATTGCTGAGATCTTTGAAATCAACGATAGGGGCATCCCGTGGCTGCTGGAATATGGAGTTGTAAACAGAGTTGGTTTGTCCGCCTAAAGGCAACTGGCTGGAGATATTGGTATATCYGATAGATGCCTGGCTGGAAAACTTCTCAGAAAACTCAGAAGAACCACTGAATCTAACACTATACTTATTGTAGTTGGTGGTAGGAATGATTCCTTTATTGTTTAATGCACCTACTGACAAGAAATAAGTGGATTTTTCATTACCACCGGAAACAGTGAGGTTATTATTAAAGGTTTGACCCTTGTCAAAGAAATCCTTCACGTTGTTTGGAATGGCCTTGTATTCTCTTAACTGTTGTTTGCCATTAATAATTTGGCCCCATGGTCTTTCTTTACCATCAAAGGGCTCACCCCAACTGAAGTTTTCCCTTCTGTCGTCCGCAATACCTGCGTAAATGTTACCCTGTCCAAATTCATTCTGGAAATCAGGATATTTCAGTATGCTGGACAATTGATAGCTGGTGCTGAAGTTGATCTGTGCCGGTGAATTCTTTTTACCTTTTTTGGTGGTGATCAGGATGGCACCGTTAGACGCGATACTACCATACAACGCAGCAGCAGCTGGTCCTTTCAGTACAGTGATGCTTTCAATATCATTCGGGTTGATATCATTTCCCCTGTTACCATAATCCACCTGGTCATTCAGGAAGTCGGCATTCCGGATGTTATCATTGCTGACAGGAATACCGTCGATAACAAAAACCGGCTGGTTACTACCGCTGAAAGAAGTAGGACCACGCAGGGTAATCCTGGAAGAAGCACCCGGTGCGTATCCTGAAGTGATACTTAAGCCGGCTACCTTTCCGGTAAGCGCATTGATCGGGCTGGTATTGTCGCCAATGTCTTCTTTATTGATAGTGGCTACAGCATAACCAAGACTTCTTTTTTCTCTTTTTACACCCTGACCTGTTACCACTATTTCGGTTAACGAAGTGCGGATAGACTGTAAAGAAATATTGTATTTAAGACTGGAAGTAACGGGTACTTCCCTGTCGGTGTAGCCGATGAAAGTAAATACAAGGACATCGCCTTGTGATGCTGTTAGTGAAAAATCACCCTTGGGATCTGTTGCAGTGCCCGTATTGGTGTTCTTAATTCTCACGCTTACACCCGGTAAGACAGATCCATCTTCCTGCGCCGTCACTTTACCGGAAATCTTTTGCTGGGCAAAAGTGAGTAAGGGCACTATTAACATAACCAGTGCCAGGAAAGCTTTGCGTAAAGCCCTCTTTGGTTCCTTATTTGCACCAGAGATGAAAATAATAAGATGAGTTGTTTTTTTCCTCATAAACTTGATTTTGGTTGTGGTTTATTTAATGAAATTTTTAAATCGTGCTGGCAAATTCAACCCGTGATACGGAGGGCCATTAGAGGGTAAAAATGTATTATAGTATGGGATCATTGATTGATCATTTAATGATGAGAGCGGTGGTATTTTAATTAGAATTTCAGTTGTTGCACGAATCTCATGTATAAAGGCATAGCACAGCCTTTACAGCTTTTTCTTTGCTGAATTTTATACGAATGAATCTTCCGTTAGTACAGTAATACCATTAAACAAGACTATAGCCGAAAAAGTTTTTTAAACTTAAAGACCTTCCTCTTAGTATAACTCATTCTTCGTTCATTACACGTATTGTTTACATGGTGGAGGACAAAGGCGTAAACAGAGGGAATGCTTTTTACGCGAAGACAATTTTCTCATAAGCAATATTGATTTCTCATAAGCCAATTCTCATAAGCGATTTTTAAGCAATGCAGTGGCTAAATACACCGCTACCATCCTGATTACGTTCGTCGTCTCTTAGGTTAAAATGGTAATAACACTGCCAGAAACTAATAGCTGATGCTTTAATGATTAGCTATTAAGGGTGTGATCGTACTAGTATTCAAATTTTGGTAGTTGTTATGCGCAGGATATTTTCACTAATAGAAACATCTTGCAGACATTAGATTTTGTTTGTTGATAATAAATTTAATCTCGTTTTTCCTTTTCTGTTGTTACTATTTTCTCAAAGCTATTTTTAAAACCTGGGCTCTATGACAGTTTTTTCTGTTGAAAGTTTAATTCGAAATTACTTGCTATTCTTAGTCAAGTGAACGCTATTTCGATACACTAAGATAAGCCTTTATTAGTAAAAAACTAATATCACAATAATTTTATCTGGGATAGCATCGAAAGATATGTAAAGTATTGATTTTTAAACTATAATGAAGCTTTTGCTGTTTTATTTGGCAGCGGTTATAATGGGGACAAATAGCGTCCAGGCTAAAAAAATGACAGGTTAGTTGCCTGTATCTTCTTATCAGCCATTTTCAGTGTAATGCCACAGTAGCACAGCTTCAGCGGTAAAAATTTTACCGGATAGCCATGATAGGAGAAGCGTATTGCAGTTGGGAAGCCGGAAAATTTTATCTTGGAGAAAATTCAGTAGCAGAAAAATGGATCAGATTAAAGCGGCTTTATTCGGACTGGCAGTTGGAGATGCATTAGGTGTACCGGTGGAATTCAGAGAACGGGAAGGGCTGGAGCTCAGGCCCGTTACCGACATGGTGGGATACGGATCGCATCATCAGCCGGCAGGTACCTGGTCAGATGATAGCTCCCTGGCCTTTTGTCTGGCAGAAGCACTCACGACAGATTTTAGTCTGACCCTGCTCGCAAAATACTTTGTTGACTGGCGATATAAGAATTTCTGGACACCTCATGGAGAAGTATTTGATATTGGGATTACTACCGCCGAATCGATTGAGCGGCTGGCGAAAGGCATTGCACCAACCATGGCAGGCGGATTTTATGAATCCGAGAATGGTAATGGCTCGCTGATGAGAATCCTGCCGTTGCTTTTTTATATAAAAGATAGGCCCATTGCAGAGCGGTTTGAGTTAACCAGGGATGTATCTTCCCTTACACACGGACATATGCGTGCCGTTGTTGCCTGTTTTTATTACCTGGAATTTGCCCGGCTGATCCTGCTGAAAAAAGATAAGTTCGAGGTATTTCTTTCTCTGCAGAAAACATTGCCCGCTTTCATCGTGCAGCAAGGGATTCATGCAGATGAAATAGCAAAGTTTAATCGCCTTTTTAAGGAAGATATTCATTTTGCACCTGCGTCCACTATCAGTAGTGGTGGATATGTCCTGCATACGTTAGAGGCAAGTATCTGGTGTATTTTGAATACCGATAATTATGCGGACGCCGTTTTAAAAGCCGTGAACCTGGGAAGAGATACGGACACTACAGGAGCCGTGACCGGTGGCCTGGCGGGATTAATGTACGGGCTGGAAGGTATACCGGAGAAGTGGATCAGTGAACTGGCTAGAAAGGAGGACATTGAGTTGTTAGGGGAAAGAATGGCTATTATTCCACCGCCTCCCAATCCAGCTTCAACACACTAAAATCCCTTTGCAAGCCATTTTGCTGGCAAAAGTCATAGAGCTCTTTCAACCTTTTTTTATTATCGTACTTAAAATTCCAGAACAACTTCTTTTGACATTCAGAGCAAAGACGGTTGGGAGCTGCATCTGTTTCATTCAAACTGTTAGTGCCATTCATGATACACCTGGCAAAAGTGCAATGAGGTATGGACATCATATGCCCTATTTCGTGAGAGGATATATTTATTAGTCTGCCTAAACATTGCAAAAAATTAGCGCTGTCCAACTGTTGATTTTGTAGTCTGTAAATAGAAGTCACACCTACTCTTTTAGCATATGAGGCCAATCCAAATACATAGTTCCAATCGTTTTTTGGATACAGGTCCTTTGCGCTGATCGCCATTAATGCGATGCCATCTGCTGGTGTTTTAGCGATGAGTAAACTGTCCAGCACATAAGGGGCCAGCAGTTGTACATGATTTCCTTGTTGTCGGGTCGCAGATGCGGGAATGACACTATCTGAAACCGCTTTCAATAACACGGTCTTCTGCTGAAAGAAAATGGCAATGTAGTTCCGTGTCAGCTGTAATGCTTTCTCCTGCAGTATAGTAAAATCGCCGACAGGCATTAAGTAAATGACGGACTTGTCGGCGTGAGATCTTACAGGATTTACTTTTTTGTATTCATCAAAACTTTGCCCCTTTTCCTTATGTTCAAAAAGCCATTCACCTTCTTTAGGAGGGGCAAGTTTTACATCATTTTTTTCGATAGCCCTGAAGTATTCAAGTTGTGTTAAAACAGTAGGATCTTTCGCTTCGTTGTTATGACAGGAGAAGAGAAAAATGGGTAGGATAAAAAGGAGTATTCTCATATCAAGGCAGCTATTGGTAAAGGGATGGGCATTGCTGGAGAAATTATACATCAGGGAATATCAGTTTCCCTGTCACTAAAACTAAGTTAATAAAAACTAAGATTATTGGTAACATTTCCTTAAACTTGTGTTCTCCATATTATTAAGGTGTACTATCTGAATGTGCCTGCTATTGACAACAAATGATGAGCAATGATCAAATATTAATAGATAGTGCCAAATCCGGCAATGAGCTGGCTTTTCAGCAATTGTTTGACAAATACTGGCAGGACTTGTACCGCATCGCTTATCAACGTGTAAGATCAGAAGCCGATGCACAGGACCTGGTGCAGGAGGTGTTTATTGCTTTCTGGAATAACATTGATAAGGTAAAGGCCGGCGAGTCAATAGCGGGATATTTGTTTACAGCACTGCGTAATAAAGTATTTGATTTTTATGAGAAGCAGCAGGTACGGCTGCATTATATTATGGAGCTGCCTTTCCATCCTGCTGACACGCCGGAGCAGCCTTTGGAGAATATTACCAACAAAGAACTCCGCAATGTGGTAGCCGCGGCAGTAGCATCGCTGCCGGCCAAAATGAAAGAAATTTATCAGCTGAGCCGGGAACAGCACCTGACTGTGGCAGAAATAGCCACGCTGTTGGTACTGTCGCCCCAAACCGTAAAGAACCAACTAACCACGGCCCTGCAGCGTGTACGGAACGAGGTTCAGCGGTATTTTCTTTCGTTCCTGCTTTGAGATCCTGCCTTTTTGTTCCTGCTGCCGGCGATCGAGCTTTACTTTTCCGGATTTAATCATTTCCTGAATTTTTTTTCTGTACCCTGGTACTTCGTGGCCAGTTATCCGTTATTACCTGTAATAGACGTTATCACTATATGGACGAACAGCTGCTGTCACTTATTAAAAAATACAATCAAGGCACTTGCACTCCGGAAGAAAAAGAGTTGCTGGAATCATGGTATCATGCGGCCAGTCTGGATAATATAGAAATAAAGCCACCGGCTGCAGGTTGGGAAGAAACGCGTAAAATCATGTGGGCGAATGTCCATGCACAAAAACCCAAACAGCAACGACGTATCCGGTTGCTTAGCTGGCAGGCCGCAGCAGCGGCGGTTCTGCTGCTCTTTACCATTACAGGCCTGTATAGAATATGGCAGATGCAACAGCCTCGATGGACCGAAATACGCACGACTGCAGGGGAAATCAGACAGGTGATATTACCGGATAGTTCCTCCGTGATCATGAACGGCAATGCGGTATTGCGCTACGCCAGCAGCTGGAATAAGATAAAAGAAAGAGAGGTATGGATAACAGGAGAAGCTTTTTTTGATGTTAAACATCTGCATCGGAAAGGTACACCGGTAACTGATCCGGAACGCTTCCTGGTACATGCCGGTGTGATACAGGTAGCCGTATTAGGTACATCTTTTAACGTAAATACCCGCACAGGAATGAACAGCGTAGTACTCGAGACGGGACGCGTACAACTCAGTAGTGAAACTGGCCGTTTCCAGCCGGTAATGATGCAGCCCGGCGAAATGCTTACTGTCAATGGCGCCAATGAAACAGTAAAAAAAGAGAAAATCAATACGAGGATATATACTGCCTGGAAAACAGGCAAATTGGAATTGGATAAAACAAATTTTGGAGATGTCGTGAAGTTTATTGGATATAATTATGGCCGTAAAATAGGTATCCGCGATACGCTGCTGTTAAGCAGACAGCTTTCCGGAGGTACGGTAGATACAAATGATGAACAACAGCTTTACACTATTTTGTCAACTATTTTAAAGATTAATATTCACCAACAAGGTGATTCGCTCATCATTTCCCACCAATAATGATGACAGCGAGAAGGATTATATCAACCAATTAAAAAGAAATATTTATTATGAACCGCTTTATTCTGCTCCTGGCGGGAGTATTGTCATTGCTATGTCCTGACAGTATGGTCACCGCTGCAGTTTTTTCTCCCTTACCGGCGCCGGAGAATCCTATGCAAACGCATACAACGCCATTGCCGTTGTTACTAAAGAAGATACAACAGCGATACAAAGTGAGCTTTATTTATGAAGAAACCCTGCTGAAAGGGAAGGCCTGTACCTGTGATGTGTCACAAACCAAACGGGAAGAATTGGAGAGATACATGAGCAATATTTTAGCACCAATGCAATTGCAGCTCAGAAAATTCAACGACCATACCTATGCCATCATAAGTACAGATACGCCGGGCGGCGCGCCGGCTTCTCCCGGACAACTGGTGGAAGAAACAGGACCACATAAACAGCTGGATGCACTACATACACCCACACCGGCAAATACCTACAACATCTCCACAGATGATGGGCTGCAGCAACGCATCGTTATCAGTGGGCGTATTGTGGCTGAAGAAAATGAAGAACCCCTGCCCGGTGCCACCATATTGATAAAAGGCACTACCATTGGCACTACCGCCGATGACGAAGGTAATTTCATTCTGAGAGCACCAGTGGCCAGGGTGCTGGTGTTGAAGCATATCGGGTACGAACCAAAAGAGCTGTCACTCGGTGAAAAAAAGACAAATCTTGTTATCCGTTTAACCGGTAAATCGAAAACTTTAACAGATGTAGTGGTAACTGGTATATACAAACGGCCGGTGGAAAATTTTACCGGCTCTGCCAAAACTATTACCGCAGAAGAATTACAGCGGGTATCTCCCCAGAATATATTGGCTGCAATCAGTGTGCTGGATCCTTCTTTTCAAATGCCGGAAAATATTAATCTGGGATCAGATCCCAACCGCCTGCCGGATGTACAGTTAAGAGGACAAAACAATTTTCCCGTACAGTCAGGCAGAAGCAGTAGTGCCAGTCTGCGTAGCATGTATGGGGATAAACCCAATGCACCGATGTTTGTACTCGATGGTTTCGAAGTAAGTATGCAACGCATCTTTGACCTGGATATGAATCGTGTATCGAGGATCACTATCCTGAAGGATGCAGCAGCTACCGCTATTTATGGTTCCCGTGCATCCAATGGCGTTATTGTCATCGATACCCGGCAGCCGAAAGAAGGCGCTGTAAGAGTATCCTACAGAGGTGGCATCCAGGTAGAAGCGCCGGACCTCACAGGTTATCATCTACTGAATGCAAAAGAAAAACTGCAGCTTGAAAAAGATGCGGGAAGGTATGTCTCCACCCGTTTCCAGGGTGATCAGCTTACGCTGGATGAAGAATATAACCGGCGTTTAAAAGCGGTTACCAGTGGCGTCAATACTTACTGGCTGTCGCAACCACTGCAAACCGGTGTAGGTAGCACGCACTCACTTTACCTCGAAGGTGGGGATAATGCGGTACGTTACGGCGTAAATATGGGTTACCAGGATAATGTAGGTGTGATGAAAGGTTCCGGACGGAAAAATCTGAGTGGAGGCGTTACACTGAATTACCGTAGCAACAAATTACTCTTCGGTAACGATCTTTCTGTAAACTCTAACAAAGCCACCAATTCGCCTTACGGCCCCTTTAGCCAGTATGCAAAAATGAATCCCTATAACAAGGCATTTGATGAAAATGGCAACCCGCTCCGTTATCTTGATACCAGCTGGATAGGGTACGCTTACAATTACTCAGACAATCCCATCTATAACGCCAATGTGGGTACGCAGAATTTCAGTCAGTATTTTTCACTCACCAATAATTTCAGGTTTGAATGGTCGGCCTTATCCTGGCTCCGTTTTAACGGCAGCTTCAGCTTTACTAAAGGAACGGAGGAATCCAATGACTTCAAACCGGCAGCACATACCAGCTTTGATAATGTAGACTTTAGCCAGAAAGGAAGCTATCTGAAAACGAATGGCAAAAGCGACAACTATAACGCTACCCTCGGTTTTGATATCCGTAAAATGTTAGGCAAAAGCCTGCTGTATGTAACTGGTGGTGGTAACCTGAGCGAGGTACAGAATGAATCGTCCAGCGTGCTGGCCGTGGGTTTCCCGAACGCCAGGATGGATAATATTATTTTTGCCAGCGGATATGCCACCAATACCAAACCCACTGGTCTCCAGGGAATCAGCCGGCTGGTGAGCGCGCGCATGAACGTCAACTACTCTTATGATAACCGTTACCTTGCCGATTTTTCCAGTAGCCTGGATGCGTCTTCCCAGTTTGGAAAAGATAAAAGCCTGGCGCCTTTCTGGTCATTCGGTGTAGGCTGGAACCTGCATCGGGAAAGGTTTTTGAAAAACAATCCACAAGTCAATTTTCTTAAACTGAGAGCATCTGTTGGTACTACCGGCGACCAGCGCTTTCCACCATACATGGCCATTACCACCTATACCTATGCCACGGAGCGTTATTACCTGTCGCAACTAAGTGCTTACCTGCTGGGATATGGAAATTCCGCATTGGGCTGGCAAAAAGGATTTAAACGGAATATAGGAATGGATGCCACTTTCTGGCATAACCGCTGGAGTCTGAGCGCCGACTATTATAATAACAGCACCAACGACCTGATACTGGATATCAACACGCCTCCGTCGTTGGGATTTTCCAGCTTTAAAGAAAACGTAGGCTCCCTGCGCAACAAAGGATGGCAAGCCAGCACCAATGTGGTAGTTGTACAGCGCACCAAACAGGAGTTTTTCTGGAGAGTAGGTGTGTCAGCATTTCACAACACCAATAAGATCGATAAAATCTCAAATACCCTGAAAAAACTGAATGCTGATAACGACAAATTCACAAATGCTGACGACAAAAAACAACAACTATACCCACGCACCCGCTTCGAGGAAGGGCAGTCGCTGAGCGCCATATGGGGTGTAAGAAGTATGGGCATTGACCCTGCCAGCGGACAGGAGCTGTTTATGCGTAAAGATGGCACCTATACCTACACCTGGGACCCTAATGATAAAGTAGTGTTGGGAGATAGTGAGCCGAAAGTATCAGGCACCCTCTCCACAGGTGTGGACTATAAGGGGATCAGTCTTAATATCTATCTCATGTACCGTTTGGGTGGACAGATCTATAACCAAACCCTCGTGGATCGCGTGGAAAATGCAGATATTACTTATAACGTAGACAGGCGGGTATCAGAGCAACGCTGGAGAAAACCAGGAGATCATACCATGTATAAAGGGATTACCTACACWACTGCTTATGCGGTGGCGCAACCGGTATCGTCACCTACCTATGCTACTTCCCGGTTTGTGCAAACAGAAAATATGCTGGATTGCAGCAGCATTTCCGCGAGCTACCGGTTCCCTGATCAATGGTTCAAAGCAATGAAAATGTCGAACACCCGTATCGACTTTTACCTGAATAATCCATTCCGTATTTCAAGTATCAAACGCGAACGCGGACTGGACTATCCTTTTGCTAACACCTTCAGCATTAACATTAACACCACTTTCTTTTAACTGAAAAGCAGATTGTATGAAAAATATCAAGATCATATGCATATGCCTGTTGTTGCCAGGATTCTTTTCCTGTAAAAAATGGTTGGATGTGCGCCCGGCTACAGAAATCCGGCAGGAAAATATGTTTGAAACAGAAAGCGGATTCAAAGAAGCCCTCTTTGGCGTATATATGAAAATGGGTGGAACATCGCTCTATGGCGGTACGCAAACACTAACGGTAATGGATGTACTGGCACAATACTACAATGTGCAGGATTTTGGTAACAAGTACGCCAATTTTGGTAAATACAATTACACCGATATACAGGTCAGAGCAACACTTGATTCCATCTGGAACGGGAACTACGAATGTATCGCCAATCTTAACAACCTGCTGACAGCCATCGATGAACACAGGCAGGTGTTTACCGGTCAGCATTATAACCTGGTGAAGGGCGAAGCCCTGGGACTGAGAGCCTTCCTGCATTTCAACCTGTTGCGACTATATGGCGCCTCCATGGCTACAGGGGCAGGAAAAAAAGCGATCCCATATGTTACGACTTTCAGTAAACTGGTCACACCAGTCAGCACTACCGCCGCAGCAATAGATAAGTGTTTGCAAGACCTGGACGCAGCCGATAGCCTGTTAAAAGTACAGCAGAAATTATTTTACGATGACCTGGATCCTTTCCAGTCTTATACCCGTAACCACTTCAATTACTGGGCCGTACAAGCGTTACGGGCCAGGATCTATCTTTATAAAGGAGATAAGGTAAAGGCGCTGCAATATGCGCGTGCTGTTATCGACCAAAACATTTTTCCTTTTGGAGATCCCAATACTTTTAATGCTGCCTACAACAGCGATCGTACCTTTTCTACAGAGCACGTATTTGCCATACAGGTGTCCAATTTAAAAGGATTGTATGACTATGAGTTTAAACCGGGCCGTACGAATTCGGTTACTATTTACCAGCTACCTGCCGTGGTGGACGATATGTTTGAAATCGCGAAAGGTGGGGCTACAGATTATCGCTATCGTTATCTGACAGCCAGACAGGGCGCGCAGGTACTGTTTACCAAATATCTGCAGGACGTTAGAGGAGGCATACAGATACTGGGACAGGTACCACTTATAAAACTATCGGAACTATATTATATCGCTGCGGAAGCTGCACCTGACAAAACCGCTGCTACGAACTATCTCAATACGATACGCAGCAAAAGGGGACTGGTAGCTTTACCGGGAACCCTCGATGACGATGCTTTCCGGGGAGAACTAACAAAGGAATATACAAAGGAGTTTTGCGGAGAAGGACAGTTGTTCTTCTATTTCAAACGGCTTAATCGTCCGCAGATCCCACGTACTACTGTTCAGATGAGCGATGCTACTTACATATTGCCGTTACCGGAGAATGAAGTGGAATTTGGTAACCGTTAAATTATTTACACATGAAATTACTTTTCAGATACTTCGCCGGGTTAGTAATGGCAACGATGCTTACCTGCTGCGCGAAGGATACCCCCAGGTTTGCAGATCAGGAAGGATTGTATATCAATAAGGGAATAATGGACAGCTATAAAGACAGTGTCACCTATTCATTTGCAGTGAAACCGGATGCACTCCTGCAGGACACCGTTTTTTTACCGGTGCGTATTACTGGTGTGGCGGTGGCACGTGACCGGCCGGCACCGGTAGCCGCGATTAAAGACAGCTCTACTGCCATTGCTGGTCAACACTATGAACTTCCGGTATGTCTTATCAGGGCTGATAGTTTCAGCGCACGTTTTGCAGTAGTGGTGAAGCGCAGCCCGGATCTGAAAGGAAAGGAAGTTCGTTTGTGGTTGAAGGTAACGCCTAACGCCGACTTTCCGCTTGATATTACACGCCTCGCCAGCGGGTATAGTCCTTTCTACCTGGTACGGATAAACGACAAACTCACAAAGCCCGATAAATGGGAAGCAGCGGGCAGCTGGTTGCAAACTTTCTTTGGTAACTACAGTGAGACAAAATTCAAATTCATCATAAAAGTAACCGGCAGGAGCAACTGGCCACCGAGAGGACGTGATGGTGCCGGCGCCCCCGTACTGAATGACATGTACAATTACTCCAGTATGGTGCACGAGGCCCTGCGCCTGTATGAAGCAGCCAATGGCCCAATGCTCGATGAAAAGGGCGACCGCGTAGTGTTTCCCTGATGTAATGCTATTCGTTTATACATTAACGTTAAAATAACAGGCATGAATCTCCTGAAAAAAATAAAAGTGCTGTTGTCGGTGATAATAATCTTACTGGCGGGGTGCTACAAAGATAAAGGTAACTATAACTATACACCCATAGCTGAAATGACGATTAGCGGATTACCGGATACCGTTAACGCTATTTTGCTGGATACCCTCAGATTGCAACCCGTTATCACACAGCCAGGGGGGAGCAATGACAGGTATACTTACGAGTGGTTTGTAGTGGATTACAAAGCCAATACCCGTACTTCCGTGGCGGCTACCATGGCATTGAAAATGCCGGTGGTGGTGGTGGGTATTGGAAGCTATCCGCTTTTATTTCGGGTCACAGACAAAAACACAGGTATCAGCAGTTCCAAGGAAGTCACGATGATCGTAAAATCATTATTAAGCAATGGCGCGCTGTTACTGGAAGAAGGGCCACAGGGTGGTGATCTGAGCCAGGTAACGCCCGCGTACAAAGTGTATCGCCACCTGTATAGCCAGGTAAATCAGGGAGCAACGCTATCCTTACCCCTGAAAGGAATCATGGGCAGCTACAACGATAACAACCCGTACCAGCAGCAGGTGATTTTCGTAAATGCCGGTGCAGACCCCGTGATGCTGGACGTACAAACTTATGTGAAGAAAGGAGGAGTATCACAGCAATTCCAACAGGCACCGCAGCCATTGGCTCCCGGATATTATAACTGTAGTAATGATGCCTACGTTGTTAATAACGGGAAGATATATGGTATGCAGGGCGCTACCGATAACCCGATCAAATTTGTAGCACCCATGGCAGGTGATTATAAAGTGGCGCCTTATCTCTATCCACTTTATAGCTGGTTTGCCGCTTTTGCTACTTATGACGAGAAGAACGGACAGTTCGCTTATGGCGCAGATGCAGGTGGAACCTTGCTTTACTACCCGCCAGCAAATGGATCCGGTGCGTTTGATCTGAATAATGTGAAAAAGCAATTTGTATACGCAGCGCGCACCACTAACAAATATGTATTGTGGCTGATGAAAGATAGTAATGGCAAACTGTATGTATACATTGTTAATCCCGACAGTAATACAACGGCTGCTGCTATCCAGTACGTGGAGGTGAACAACGCGCCTGGAATGCAATCCTCTGGCACTTTTACAGTATCCACAAGAGTGCCGCAATTGTATTACGGTGCTGCCAATCAACTATATTTATATGACTATAAAGCCAACAGCGCCAGAAGCTTGTACACGCTGCCGGCAAATGAAAGTATTACCGCTTTGCAACTCCTGCCGGATAAAACAGATAATGATTGGACCTACACCACACAAAATAAGTTGTTGGCAATTACCTGGAACGGTGCGGAAAGTAAGCTGTATTATTTCGATATAGAAGATACAGGTGAGTTGAAAGGGAGTAAGCCTGTAAAGATGGTAGACGGATTCGGGAAAATTATCTCCCTCTTTTATAAGTAAACGTAAAAATCATTTACCAACCATTCCAATTTTCCTGCTTCCGGAGCCAGTTCGCAAAAGGCAGGTAACCATCATTCACCCATCATAAAGAACAAGTATGAAATTATGGATCCTGATTGGCCTGGGCCTCCCTTTGCTGGCACAGGTCCAGCAGCCAGCGTCACAAAGCTTTGTTATTAAAGGCAGCGTAAAAGAAACCGGACCTTTGAATCAGCGGATCTATCTGCGTTATGAACAAAATGGTGTACAACGGCTCGATAGCGCTGCTATCACAAACAATAATTATCGTTTCAGCGGTGTGCTGAACTACCCGGTGAAAGCCACACTGTTTTTTGCTGTTCCCGATAGTACCGCCAGATATTTTCAGCAAACACATCTAATCAAGCCTTATGAATGCCCGTTTTATTTAGATGCCGGGCAGCTGGATATCGAGGCCGACACATTACTGGTAGCTTCCAGGGTAACCGGTTCGGCGGCGCAGACTGACTATGAATTACTGGAACAACAACTTAAAGTTGTTTACGATAAAGAGAATACACTTTATAGCGAGGTAGGCAAACCTGCTTACGAGAAAAATGATTCCGTAGCGATGGCCCGATATCTGGAAAAAGCATATCGTCTGGATGATGAAACAGTAGCCCTGCGATGGGGATTTATGGATAAGCATCCCACCTCTGGTATCGTTCTGGACCTTTTACAGGAATGCACGCGCTCTTTCCTGGATCCTGTAGTAGCCGCACCGGTGCTATCGCACATGTCTGCAGCTCTGCAGTCATCACCTGCCGGAAAAGCATATGCCAGACGCCTGGAAAAAGCAAAGCTCACCGCTGCTGGCGCTCTGGCACCGGATTTTGTGTTGAATAACAACATTAGCCGTCTTACACGTCTTTCAGATTTTAAAGGAAAACTGGTATTGCTGGATTTCTGGGGCAGTTGGTGTGGACCATGTCGTATGAGCAACCCCCACCTCAAACAAATGTACACCGCCTATAAACCGCAGGGATTTGAAATTGTGGCAGTCTCTTGTGAAAGAAGTGGCACCTTACAGCAACAGCAGGATAAATGGAAAAAAGCGTTGAAAGAAGATGGGATGAACTGGGTGAATTTACTGAACAATGATGGGCCGCATGCAGAAGATGTGGCCAAACTATATGGAGTTACTGCTTTTCCTACCAAGCTGCTGATAGATAGGAAAGGAAAGGTGATCAGGCGTTTTGTGGGCAATACGCCGCTGAAGCAGGAGGAGTTGGAACAGCTGGTGAAAGAGCACCTTGCAGCTTCTCAGAATTAAGCATTGTGTGCTAAAAAAACTGCCGTTACAGACTAAATTTGTAACGGCAGTTTTTTGTGAACAACTACGAAATAACACCACGACGGTATTATCCACATTGCTGAAGCATCAGGACTTCATGAGTAATTTAGCAACAGCCCCACTAATATCTAAATTCAGGATAGTCTCCAGCCAAAGCCATTGACCCAATGGATTTACCTCGAGGAATGTATACGTGCCATCCTCTTCCACTATAAAATCATACGCGCCATAAACAAGTCCCATGGTCTGATGGAAGGCAAGTAGTTTTTTTTCAAACGCTGTTTCAAGTATAATGGTTTCGTACTTTAAATCAAGCTGTTCTCTACGCCAATCCAGCCTGGCATTGGAATTTTCCTGGGAGTATATCTTTACAGGAAAAACCTGATCGCCTGCAATGGTTATTCTCAGTTCATATTTCTTATCAACATATGTTTGGAAGATACACGGTGCTATCGATATATTTTCCCTGTGTGAGGAGAGCTCTTCTACCGATACCGAATTCGCGTATAATATTTTTTTAGGAGGCGAAACAAAATAGCTTAGCGGTTTATACAATACCTCCCTGGAGGTAGAGAAATGTGCTTCTATAGCATTGTAACTATTACTGATGATGGTTCTCGGTATTTTAAACCCGAAAGATTGCGCCTGATGTAATTGAAATGGTTTACTTCTAAGCAGGTGATCAATTTTCCGCTGATTTACCCAGAAACAATGATCCAGGTAGCAACTCAATGTTTCTAACAAAAGCATCCATTCCCGCTGAATAAAATTCTTCGAGGCTACTTCTTCTAAATCTTTAGGAAGCTTAGAGAAGTCAGGTTTTACTCTCCACCAAACAGCAATAATTTCATGTAAGGTGATGGAACTATACTCATTTTCAATCTCAATCCTGAATGGATCATAATAGAACGACACCTTTCCTATTGCGCCATCCAGAGGATTCAAATAAAAAATGCGATATTTTTCCTTGTCGATTTTACACACTACTTCCATCACATGGGGATCATGTTTGTCCCCAATGATTAATATCACATTTTTCATAGTTATGGAGTATAGGGTATTGTTGATTTATTTGTCCGTTTACCAGTCAATTCCGGCGTCTACGCCGCCATCTGTAAAAGGAACATCAGTAGAGTATGTAGTGGGTATAGTAGTAGAAAGATCACGTTTTTCGGCACTGGTAGCAGATTTGGGTGTTTCAGATAGTTTTTCTCCCAGTGGTTTTATGACAACTGTTTGATCCGGGTCTACTTCGAGGGTGATTTTAATTTTCTTGCTCATGGGGTGTATGTTTATAATAAAAGTTACTAAAGATATTTAACATAGCAATAAAATGGAGAATTTCTGTTTAAATTAATCCCCATGTGGTGAGGATACATAACTATTTATACTGCACGATAATAGCAGGTGTTTTTCATATCGGTGGGTTTTTCGTGGCTTTAATGTCTTTACTGAATCCAGTATCTGTCTCTGTGAATATCCTATGTGTTTGGATAAAACGGGGGTATTATATTTAGTAAGAACAATTAACCCTTTATAAACAACCCTTATGAAAACAACACTGGCGATTGCCGCCTTCCTGTCAGCCAATATACTTGCGCTGACCAGCTGTACCAAAAGTTTACAGGACCCCAACGTAGCAAAAAACAACGTGGTAAGTGTAGCTGGAACCACCGGTAACCTGGGTATCCTTTCGCTGCTCTGGGATGGAGATGCTTCTCTGCCCAGTGCCAATGTGTGGAAGCTCCTTAATTTTGAAGGCAGTGGCACTATTACTGCTGAAACCGATCCTGTATATGGTAAGGTCTGGAAGTTTTACAAACCTGCAGGCAGCCATCGTACAGAAGGTCATGGTGCGAAAAATTTCCAGGCCGCAGAAGGGGATGATATCTACATCGGCTGGCGTTCTAAACTGGATATCCCGCAAAACCAGAATACCAATGCGGTGTTTCAGTGGAAGGCATATGGCTCCGGTCAGCCGATGACGCAAAACTACCCTATTGTGCTCAGCACCACTACCAACGGTAACTTCCACCTCATGCACTTTGCACCGGGTAAAATAGGCACAGAGGTATGGGTAGCTCCGTTGAGCCGAAATACCTGGAATGCCATGGTGCTGCGTATTAAAGTGTCCCGGGATGGGGCCGTTGGATTTATTGAGTTCTGGTACAACGGTGTGAAACAAACGTTGGTAAATGGCACGCAGCGTTATCCTGCACGTACTCTCGATGCTGACTTTTGTGATCCCAAATTCGGGGTGTATGGCGGCGATGCCGCAGAGATTACCAACTATGTCCAGGGCGCCAAAATTGCATCTACTTATGCGGAAGCAGCACCTGGTGGTAGCGGTCCCGCTTTACAGGCGCAACTCTTTCAAAACTGTAGCTATAGTGGTTGGTCTGCCTCCTTTGGTATTGGCAATTACAACACCGCTGCCATCGTGGCCAACGGTGGCGTGAACAACGATGCTTCTTCCCTGAAAGTCCCTGCCGGGCTTAAAGTAACGCTGTATGACGGCGATAATTTTACCGGTGATTCTCTTGTGCTGACTGCTGACGGCAGCTGCCTGAAGAATAATAGTTTTAATGATAAGGCATCTTCTTTTAAAGTAGGTACGAACTGAGGTTAATGGGTCGTGAGGCATTTTCTTATCGGAAAATGTCTCACGATTTTACTTGCGTAATGTGAGCGGATGCAGGATTGAACTAATTTATGAGTAAATTGCGGCTTATGGGTTTGTGAAAACCGACTTCCTGTAAATATGAAAGCATCCAGCCAAATGAAGCCAACGGCTTCACCAACAAATGATGAATTACTGGTAAAATGTTTTGAAGATCATTTTAATTTCATCATAGAAGATTTATCCTCTATCCGGACACACTTTAATTTTTACCATAAGAAAAAAAAGGATTTCCTGGTCAAAGAAGGTTATACTTCTACCAATTATTTTCTCATTCTGGAGGGGTATGTTCGTACCTACTACGGCATCGAGAATGGAGAAGAAGTGACGATTGATATTTTAAGCCGCGGCGAATTTGCATCATCGATGTACAGCATATTAAAGAAAGCCCCTTCCTTTGAATCTATCCAATGTTTAACTGATTGCCTTGTTTGTAGAATATCAGCATCCTCTTTCGAAGCATTAGCTATTGAAAACCCCGCATGGATTCAATTAGGCATGCAATGCCTTAAATCAGCATTGCTGAAAAAGGAAGAAAGGATATTTACTTTTGGGAAACTAAAGGGAAAAGAACGCTATGCGAAATTAATGGCAGAAAGACCTGATATAATTCAATATGTACCGCTACAGTATGTAGCTTCTTATATTGGTATTAAACCCGAATCGCTAAGCCGGATAAGAGGATAGAATATATAAAAATAACAATTGTTATTTTTATTGCCTTTTATTGCCGGGACTTTTGTGTTGCAATAAATGTAATACAACAATGACGGAAGCATCATTAATTACCGGCGTTAACGGCCATCCCGGAAATAACTTACTCAGACATCTTTTACACGATGATAGATGCTGTTTGCGGTACCTGACGCCCTCCCGGCAACAGATAAAAGTCGATACTCAATTTTATATTAACTGGTTAGATATAAAAGATGTGGCAACTGGTTGCTACGCTGGTTAACCAGGTAAGGATGTATCTTAACGCTCATCTGGATATAAGTAAGTCTGAAAAGGACCAGGGATATGACCCTGTAACACCGGAAATAACTATAGAAACCGCTTGTATCGTCATAAATAATTTTAATAATGGATAGATTCGATAGAAAAATGCCTGCTGGTACAGTGGCTTATTTTCGTAATTGTATAAAACAGGGAGATGTTAAAGGCGCCATGAGTTGCTTTGATGTGCAAGGTGTATACATAGACAGGAATGGTGTCGCCATCAGGGGACTACCACTAATCGGAGAGGCCATTGGGCAGCTTTGTACATGGCGCCCGGACATAAAAGGCGGCAGGCAGCATTTAACCATCATTGATGATGTAGCGATCTGGCTGGATAAATGGGAAATGACAGGTACAACACCTGATGGCACTGTACTTAGCATGAGTGGCCATACCTCCTGCCTGATGAAAAGAAATGAAGCAGGTATTTGGTTATGGTTAGTAGATAATCCTTTTGGTGTAGCAGTGCTTGAAAATGAAGAGGTAACGGAGTGAAAAAGTGCTCGGAGATCATGTCTTTTCAGTATTTATGGGAGGTATTATTTCTCCTCTTTTAATTTTTAAAGTTAGGATACCTGCTAAATACAAAGAACACTACCGCAGATATATTGCAGTGGTAAGCGCTATTTTGCAATAACTGAATTGTTGACACTGTAGTTTTTTTAAAATAATCTCTCACGTAATATTTCTTATTAAAAACCTAAAAACCCACACATGAAAAAAGTAGCGCCAAAGAAAATGCGACTCTCCACCATCAGGATCGCCACACTGAGCAACACAAAGCAAGGGCAAATTAAAGTTACCGGAACATCCACCCCTTGTACACTTTTTGATCACACCTATTGTGGATGTCCTCCGTCAGCAATTTGTTAATGAACTTTGTAAATTTAAGCAACAGCCCCGGTGAAATAGTGATCTTCTCCTTCTGTCTGTGATTGGAGTCTGTAGGAGATAGCTATTCGCCGGGCTTTTTATTTTTTACCCATTCAAGTTGCATGGACCTTGTTAACCGCGGAAGCTTCTATACAAAAGTATTTTCAATACTTTATATTTGCAGGAACAGATAAGCCCCACTATGGCAGACTTCCTCCAATTCATCAACGATTTTTCACCGCTTGACGAAGCGACTACTACCCAACTATTCCAGGGGTTAAAAACGAAAACTATAAAGAAAGGGGATCATTTACTCAGAAACGGTACAATTTGCAGCCACCTGTTTTTTGTGAATGAAGGGCTCGCAAAAATGTATTCAGTTAAAGAAGACAAGGAATTCATCATGCGTTTCTTTTCAGAGAATGTGCTGTTTACTGCTTTCGATAGCTATCTCACGCAAACACCATCGGACTATACGATAACCGCATTGGAA
The DNA here is from genome assembly GCF_056394125.1 of Chitinophaga sp. 10T418. NCBI lineage: Bacteria > Pseudomonadati > Bacteroidota > Chitinophagia > Chitinophagales > Chitinophagaceae > Chitinophaga > Chitinophaga sp. 10T418. The sequence goes on along the minus strand of NZ_JBFTHG010000016.1, from coordinate 30,760 downwards.
ACAACTACGCTGACCCTGATAGATCATAAAGCAATGGAAGCGCTTTGCGAAAAGCATCATTGTATGGAAACATTTTTTAGAAAGCTGGTTTCCAGGGCATCCATCAAGATGGTGAAGCGGATAAATGAAATGCTGGAAGAAAATGCAACGGAGCGGTACAATCATTTTGTCAGAGAAAATAACCTGATCCTTCAACGAATTACACTTGGCGATCTGGCAAAGTATCTTGGCATCACACAACAGTCATTGAGCAGGATCAGGGCGCAAAAGTGATTTTTTACCCTTTGGTAAAAATAGATAATGCCGGCAGGAGTAATTTTGCTGGATAAAATCTCTTTATTATGACTGAGCATAAGAAATTAATATGGCTGGTGGATCCTAAACATTCTGAAGTGCAATTTAAAGTAAAGCACCTGGCGATATCAAATGTTTCGGGGACTTTCAAATTATTTAATGGTGTTGTTCAAACAGACAATGAGCATTTTGATAATGCTGAAATACACTTTGAAATAGATACCAATAGCATTGATACAAATAACAGTGAAAGAGATGGCCACCTGAAATCATCTGCTTTCCTGGACACGGAGAAATTCCCGAAAATCGTGTTCAACGGAACTTTGCAGCAGGACAATGACGATCTTACACTTGCGGGCAAGTTAACGATACTTGAAACTACAAAGCACATTGAAATGGCGGCTGATTATACAGGCATTGGCGCCGGCAGGTTTGGCGATATAAGAGCTGGATTTGAAGTGAACGGAAAATTTAACCGGAAGGATTTTGGATTGAGCTTTAGCCTGTTAACAGAAGCGGGAAGCCTCGTTGTTGGTGAAGATGTGAAGCTTCATTTTGACATACAATTAATAAAACAAGCCACAGAGGTATTATCCGGCGTGTAATGTGAATGCCCCTTTTCTGATAAGCGCTAATAGCCACCTCCAATATATTTTTTAATGCGGAAGCCCTGATACTTTTTTACGGAGGGGAAAAGGATTTAATTTTAGTTGCATTATTGTTAGTGATAGCTGCCCTAATAAGGTAACATAAAAACATAATCGGAACTAGACTATACACCTGAGTTAAAACGGAAAACCCGCGACTAGCGCGGGTTTTTGAAATTTCTTGCGGACAAGACGGGACTCGAACCCGCGACCTCCGCCGTGACAGGGCGGCATTCTAACCAACTGAACTACTTATCCTTAATACTGGCGGGCCTTTCAGCCGATCTGTATCCCCCGTTTGGGATTGCAAATGTAGCAACATTATTCTCAATCATCCAAATAAATTTTATTTTTTTTTAAAATTTATTTACCCTCGTCTTAATATCCCGACAGCTACTAACCGCCGCTGTAAAGGTGTTGGTGTTTCCTTAACGATGCCTGGATACTTCTCTGTAAGGAGGATAATACACTTCAATATGGCTATAATAGTGATGCATTGCTTTCACCATAAGCGGCCAGCATCACAGTGGCATCTTCCATGCTATTTTCTTTCCCGGATCTGTAATTGTAGAACATCATTTATGCATAGCAGGTCTTGGAATATTAAGGAGAAACATTTCCTGCAAGTAAGGGTAGTCAGCCCTTTTTAGCTATTGCTATCTGCTATTTTGATCTTGTGGGATGCCACATTTTTTAGGCGGTAAATTTTGATATATTTGAACTATTCTACATATTGCAGGGGCGTTTGAAAACTGACCCATAAAAATCCTCCGTTCAATGAATAATACCGGATTTATCAGCCTGGGAATCATTATTGCAAATTTCTATTTTTCGTACAAAGGATTTAAGAACCGCGTATTTTTTGACAAGTATGCTTTTGTGGTAGAAAGGATAGTGTTGTTCAAAGAATACTGGCGCCTGATTACTTCCGGGTTTCTGCATGTGAGCTGGAAGCATCTCCTTTTCAATATGATTTCGTTGGCGGGCTTTAGCTGGTTGCTGGAAGCAGACCTTGGCAGCCTGGAGTTCCTGATCATTTACTTTGGAAGTTTGATTGGCGGGGATTTGTTATCCTTATTCATTCATCGTAATAATGGCGACTATAGTTCTGTAGGGGCTTCCGGGGCTATTTGCGGGGTGATCTTTGCCTCTATCGCCTTGTATCCGGGGATGAGTGTAAGCTTTTTTGGGCTGTTTCCTATAGCTGGCTGGCTCTATGGCATATTGTATGTGCTGTATGCCATTTACGGTATTAAATCGCGCAACGATAACATAGGCCATGATGCTCACTTAGGGGGCGCATTGATGGGTATGACGATTGCGCTTGCGCTGGAACCGCAGGCAATGTGGGCTAACTTTGCTACCATTATTGCCATTACCGTACCGGCAGTGTTTTTCATGTACGTGATCATCACCAAACCACATGTGTTGCTGGTAGATAATTTCTTTTATAAACAGCATCATATATTCGCAGACATAGACGATAAGTACCGTTTTGACCGGGCCAGCCGGCAGCGGGAACTGGATGCCATCCTGGATAAGATCCATAAAAAAGGCATGCATAGTCTGACGAAAGCAGAGAAGGAAAAATTAGAACGCTACTCTCAACAGATCAACTAGCGCGTAAAAAAAGCCACCGGAGCAGTCCATGACCGATTTTCTAAACGAGATATAAAACCTATACTTGGTACTATGAAATTTCATCATTCAGTTGGCGAATCATTTTTTCCTGTTCTTCGGGCGTCTTCGCGTGATTTAAGAAGGAACGAAATTTATTAAGTAAGGCTATTTCTTCTTCATTAAAGCCATCCAGGAGGTCAGATAAAGCGTGCCAGGACACCTGCTCCATTACCTCATCGCCGGCAGGGATATAATGGGTAGTTTGATGTGTGATGGTACTCAGTCCTGTTAAGGCGGGATCATCTGTGGGATCTGATTTTTCCATGGACGGCTCCGCCTCCCCGTATAAAGAAGAACGGAACCGAAAATCGATGGCGATGCCTAGCGGTAATGTAGTGTCATTCAACGTAGCATTCAATAATTGAATCAGTTGTAAACATTCTTCCCATGCAGCCGGATCAATAGGTACAGATTCATCTGCCCATTCATAGGGGAGCGCCCCATAGTCACTGAAAATAAAAGTAACCGGTTTGTAGTAGCTATCTTCCCTGATCTTTTGCTCACCTATCCTGTAGATGTTGAGTGTTGGATGATAGGTATAGATGACCGGCTGCCGTCCTTGCCAGTGGGTATGAGGCGCAATGATCGCCAAACCATTCAATGTCAGTTTATCCTGCGCCAGATGATATAACATCTCCCGGAGTTGCCTGATCCCCGGAATATTTCCGCCATCCCCGGAAGGAACCATCCCGTAAAAGTGGGTTATCCTGTCTAAAGCGTTCGATGCTTCCACTGTGATTTTACCGGAAAACAGCAGCGTTGCATAAGAGCCATCTTCAAATAGGGACTGCAATTCACTTCCACGCAGCATTTTTGCTGTGGATGCTAAGGATGCCATAATAATCTGTTTGAAATGATCTGGAAATCGGTGAATTACTTGTTGATGGAATGACGGGTATGTCCATCACAATGCCATGCTTTGCACATCGCATTTGCAAAAAATTCTGCCTGGAGTCGGGCAATGATCTTTTTAGCAATGTCGGGTGGTAGTAGTTTGAAATCTGCCAGCGCTAGCCGGGAAATCTGGTAGTTAATCATAGTGATGGTTTGTGAGGTTAGATATTGAAATTAAAAATCTGCTTAGATCGTGGTCTGAATAAAAATAAGGATAAAATGGAGGATGCGGAATATAGATTTTTGATACATGTAATAGATGTTTAATGTTATGTTTCGATACCGCGCGACATCCCGTAGGCCAAAGAAATAAGCAGTGTATAACGTTGTTGCATATACGTAAAAGTGATGCCTGTTTTACCGTCTGCCTGAAAAAGGATTCGTTTAATATAGTCAGGGGAAGGAATTATTTTGGCAGTAGTACTAAAAGACCACTTATACGACTCCCTGCCCGGAAAGGATAAAGCTATTTCTCAGGTTAACTAACACATACACGAGATGATTTATATGCGCAAACCGGGCGTGGTGATGGGGCTGTTCCTGTTGCTGGCCGTTACTGCCGTTAAAGCACAGCAGGTAGGTATGACCAAACGGGACTTTACAGACCCTGTCCGGCAGAACTGGGCAGGTACGGGGCCGCGTATTATGCGGACGGTGATCTGGTATCCGTCGGCAGGGGAAGGGCAAATAGCCGTTATTGATAAACCCGGACAGTTTGCCGCGCCGGTAACAGTGGTAAAAGATGGCGCCTTTACCATCTCCCTCAAAAAATATCCGCTGATCATGGTATCACATGGCGCCAATGGCAACACCATGCAAATGGCCTGGCTGGGATATTACCTGGCGGCACATGGTTATGTGGTGGCAGCAGTAGAACATAGCGGTACACCGGCAGAAGAAAGAAATTTCCAGTCGCCCACCATTTCCGAGTCCTGTATATGGGAGCTGCCCCGGGATATCAGCGCAGTCCTCAGCCAGATAGAAACGGATCCCTTCCTGGGCAAAACCATCGATAGCAGCCGCATTGGCGTAGCCGGGTTTTCATTGGGTGGCGCAGTCGCCATCTGGACAGCCGGCGCGGTATTAAGTATGCAGGGGCTTAGCAAGGATACCTTTATCCCGGAGGAGTTAAGGGCCAATATCAATAAAATGAAAGTCCTGCAAACCACAGATCCCATGATGAAAGCCTCCAGGGAGCACGCGGAGGATAATTTTAAAGATGACAGAATTAAAGCCGTTTTTGCACTGGCTCCGGCCATTGCCAGAGGGTTTCCGGCAGAAACATTAGGCAAAATAACCGTACCGGTACGCATTGTGGTGGGAGACGCCGATCTCGTTACGCCCGCTGATGTTAACGCTGCCGTATATGCCAAAGACATTAAAGGTGCAAAGCTGACGGTGCTGCCCGGGGAAGCAGGGCATTTCATCCGCAATAATGATGTGGCGGAACAGGTGAAAATATTACAACAGGTCAGCCATCTGGCTGAAACGTTTTTTGGGCAGGTGCTGGTAAGCCATTGACGTATCCGCCCAAATTTTATTACTTTAGCAGGAATACCACCAACCGTATACATAATTATTCCAGTAGCCTGCTAACTATAATGCACGATAGTATCTATATTGACAAAGCATTGTTTCAACGCATCTCGGAGGGCGATGAAGAAGCGTTTGGTGTATTATTCAATACCTCCCTGCAAACGTTGGAGCCATTTATTCAGAGAATGGTGAAGTCGCCCGAAAACGCGAAAGAAGTGATACAGGCCACTTTTCTGCGGGTATGGCTTAGCCGCGATAAACTCCCGGATATTGAACAGCCCAAAGCCTGGTTGTATAAGGTAGCTGCCAACGAATGCTATACTTACCTCCGGAAAGAAGCCACGGAATACCGTTTACGCGAAACGGTAATGGTAGCCGATAATGAAACGGATACCCCCACGCGGCAACTGAGCCTCAAAGAACTGCATATACTGATTGAAGAAGCAGTACTGCTATTATCCCCGCAGCGGCGGCGTATCTTCCGCATGAGTCGTAACCAGGGCATGAAGATCCCTGAAATAGCCACTGAGCTGGATCTTTCTCCTCATTCTGTAAAAAATGCACTGGTCTTTTCTTTAAAAGCTATCCGGGAACACCTGCGCCGTTACGGACATACCATCCCCCTCGTTTATTTAATATTTATCAGCAAGTAAAAATTTTTTTTCGGCAGATAGGTCCTTTATTTCCTCAGCTCATTCTTATGAATGGGTATACTGTTAAATGTACCCCTATCAGCATGCAGGAGCAAAGGGTAATGTATTTATTGCAACAGCGTCTTTCAGGTAATGAAACGGTCGCAGAACAGGAAGAACTGTACCAACTGTTGAAGGATGACGACAATATGGAACTGTTTATGGCAGCGCTGACAGACCTGATGTGGCAGGCGCCTGCCGACGGGGAAGCAGATCCTGCTGCCCGCACTACTTTGTTGAAAAGCATTACGGCAACAGACCTTACACTGCCTTTTGTAGAAACGCTTCACCGGGTACAACCCATCCGGTGGTGGTGGGTAGCTGCTGCTGTTACCGGCATTATGCTGGCTGCCGCCGGCTATTGGCTATTGAAGCCGGTAGCGAGTGTTGCTCCTATACCGGCCATAGCGCAGCGATATAAAAATGATATTCCCCCCGGAGGCAATAAAGCCATTCTTACGTTAGGAGATGGCTCTAAGATTACGCTGGATGAAGCCAAAAACGACACCCTGGGTAAACAGGGAAATACCAATATCATCAAAACACAGAACGGACAGGTACTCTACAAAGCTGCCGGCGCCACCACCGCCATTACCTATAATACTTTAACGACCCCCCGCGGTGGTCAATACCAGCTTACCTTACCCGATGGTACGCAGGTATGGCTGAACGCAGCCAGCTCCCTGCATTTCCCGACTTCTTTTGCCGGCAACAGCAGGGAAGTAGAATTGACGGGAGAAGGATATTTTGACGTAGCACCATTGCCAGGAAAGCCATTCCGGGTGAAAGTAAATGGAACGGAAGTGGCCGTACTGGGCACACAGTTTAACATCATGGCGTATAGCAATGAACACGTGATGGCTGTCACCCTGTTGCAGGGCGCAGTAAACGTAAGCAGAAACGGTATCATGAAAAAATTGCAGCCGGGCCAGCAGGCGCGTATGCCGGCTAATAATAATATTACAGTCACAGAAGCAGATACACAAGCAGCAGTAGCCTGGAAAAACGGTTTCTTCATCTTCGACCGGGCAGATATCGCTACCGTTATGCGGCAGCTGGAACGATGGTATGATATAGAAGTGGTGTATGAAGGTACCCCACGTGAAATGCACTTTGGCGGCGGTATACAGCGCAGCCTGCCTTTGTCGCGCGTATTAAATATCTTAGAAAAAAACCAGGTATTATTTAGAATCGAGGGCCGGAAAATAACCGTTATACGATAGCAAGCGCACCATATTTTTTAACACACTAAACCAACTGACTTTTGAATTAAGGAATCATTGCTAAAAACCAAGGCCATTAAAAAAACCAGTGATGGGCAAACATCACTGGTTACAGGCAATAAATTATTCGTGTAAACTCATTTTATCACCGAAATCAAATGTATGATTTTAACTGCTTTGTTCCAAAACAGAGAGGGGGACGCTTATGCGCGAAATCATCCCTGCATCAACACTTCAGAAACGCATCACCACCAATGCAGATCTTACATGCCGGCATATACCGGTACAATGAAAAAAAACAATCAGCCAACCAAAATTTGGAGGATCATGAGGTTATCTGCTTTATTACTAATGGCTGGCGTATTGCAAATCAGCGCCAGGGGCATGGCACAAAGGGTKACCATGTCCGTCAGAAATACACCGCTATCAACGGTGTTCACTAACATCAACCGGCAAACCGGGTACATCGTGTTTTATAACTATGATGCCCTGGAAAGCACCAGACCCGTCACCGTAGAAGTGAAAAATGCGACTATCCAGGAATTATTACATGTTTCCCTGATGGGGCAGGGCCTGGAATATGCGATTGATGACAAAACCATCACCGTTACTAAAATCATCCCCCGTGTACCGGAACTACCTGCGTCGCCGCAACAGATCGTCATTACCGGCCGTATCACAGACGAAAATGGTATCCCGCTGGCTGGCGTTTCTGTGGTGGTAAAAGGCACCAGCAAAGGCACGCAAACCAATAACAACGGAGAGTATACGGTAGCGGTAAAAGATGAAAATGCGGTGTTGTCTTTTACCTATATCGGTTTCGAAAAACAGGAACTGGTAGTAGGTAAAAATGGCGTCATCAGTTTACAACTGAAAGCCTCCAACAACAAATTAAGTGGCATCGATGTAGTCAATACGGGTTACCAGATGATTTCCAGGGAAAGAGCCACCGGCTCTTTTGCAGTCATCGATCCCTATCGGCTCCGCAGCAAATTAAAACCAGACATTAAATCAGCCCTGGAAGGACAAGCTACCGGGGTTGTACTCACCAAGGAAGGTAACCTGGAAATCCGGGGCGTATCTACCATGTTGGGCACTGCTGCCAGCGCACCACTCCTGGTGGTAGATGGCTATCCTACGTCTGCCGGACTGGAATCACTCAACATCGATAACATCGAATCGATTACTGTACTGAAAGATGCGGTAGCTGCTTCTATTTACGGCGCCCGCTCTTCCAATGGCGTAATCGTGGTGACCACCCGTCAGGGCAGAAAAGGTGCCTTGCTGGTGGAATACAAAGGCTCTACCGGCATCACATTGAAACCAGACCTGAAGTACCTGAACAGGGCGACTTCGGCCGACTTTGTGGATGCGGAAATAGAGCTCTATAACCAGGATCCTAATGGCAACCTGACTGACTATAACAACTACGGCTTTACCTCCAGAGTAAACTATCTCCTGATTGCAAAATCACAGGGATGGCTAAACGAAAAAGATGCGGATGCACAACTGGAAGCCCTGAAGAAAAACGATGGACAGGGGCAAATACAGAAATATTATTTCAGGAATCAGTTCACCCAGCAACACAATATCTCTTTGTCTGGTGGCAGCGAAAAAAGTATGCTGAATGCAGCCGTGAAATATATTGCCAATCAAAACAACACGGCGCGCAATTCAGATAACCGCCTGATCTTTGATATGAAGAACGACTGGCGCCCCGGCAAACGTGTGATGATACGCCTGTTCTCTAACGTGAACTACGCCACGTCTACCGCACCGGCAAGAGGCTGGCAGGATATGCTGGCGTATACCAACACCTCCCTGCTGCAACCTTATGACCTGATCGTAGATCCGGCCACCGGTGCGCCACAAACCATGGATTATAAAAATGGTAAAAAACGCGATCGCTACGCCGCTATTGCCGGTACCAAACCGCTTTACTATAATCCGATGGAAGACCTGGGCCTCGAAACCGTTACCGGCAAAACGTTACAGCTAAGACTCGGGGGTAGTGTTAACATAAAAATCCTGGACGGACTGAGCGCGGAAGCCGGCGGATCCTGGAGCCGCGGCGATTACCTGGGCAGAAGTCTGTACGATAAAAATGCTTACCGGGTAAGATTGTGGTACGACGATAATACCTCCATCGCCAACCCATCCAAACATTATATTCCGGATGGCGCCGTAGTAAATGAAAGCCGCAATTTTAACCAGAGCTATATGTTCCGCACGCAGTTGAACTATTACAAAGTCATCGCTTCCCGTCACCGCATTTCTGCTATCGCCGGAAATGAAATCAGCCGGAACACTGCCGACAATAATAACCTGCCTACCCGCTTTGGCTATAACGACCAGGCAGGTACGTTTTCTACCTTTAACTACGCCGATTATAATGCAGGTAACTATAATGCAGATAAATTGGGTACCAGCAGCCCCTCTGCCAGCATAGGCAGCTATGCCTATCAGGATAACCGCTTTGTTTCCTGGTATGCAAACGGCTCTTATGAATACGACAACCGCTTTATCCTCAGTGGTAGTATCCGCCTGGATCAAACCAACTTTTTTGGTACGGATCCCCGCTACCGTTACAAGCCTTTATGGTCTGCCGGTGGTACCTATAAACTCGCGGAAGAAAAGTTCTTTCATATACGTGGGATAGACCGGCTCGATCTGCGTGCATCCTACGGTATCAACGGAAATATTTCCCTGAACTCAGGACCTTTCCTGATTATCACACCTGGTAGTTATTCTAATTATACGGGAGATATATCTTATGGTATTACTTCTCCCCCTAATAATTCCCTGCGTTGGGAAAAAACAAAAAGCACCAACTTTGGCGTAGACATTTCTTTGCTGAACAGACGCGTTAATGTAACGGCAGACTACTACCTGCGTAACAGCAGTGACCTGCTGGCAGCAGATGCGATTGATCCTACCCGCGGCTTTAGCTCTCTCACCAAAAACATTGGAGCAGTAAGAAACCAGGGCTATGAAATATCGGTAGATGCAGATGTGATCCGTAAAAAGAACCTGGTATGGAATACCTTCTTCAACTTCAGTTATAACAACAATAAGGTACTCACCTATAATGTTACTTACCAGTACGCTTCTTCCATCACCAACGGTGCTATCAAAAAAGCAGGCGACCCGCTGGATGCCTTGTATAGCTATCGTTATGCAGGATTAGACAACAACGGGGTATCGCAGTTTTATACAGCTAAAGACGAAAAAAGTGGCGGCGGAAATGTGTCAGTAGGTGACCTGATATACAGTGGTACACTGCGTCCCAAGTATGCTATCAGCATGACTAACTCCTTCCGGGTGAAAAACTTTGACTTGTCTTTTATGTTCATTGCCAAATTAGGAAATGTGTTAAGGAGAGATGCTTTCAGCGGATCTAATATCCTGAATAAACATGTATCTGAAAGATGGAAACAACCTGGCGACGAAGCCAAAACCATCTATCCTAAACTCAGTGACTGGAACATGGATATGTTTTATTTCCCTTACTCAGATATCCTGATAKAAAGCGCCAGTTACATGAAACTGCGGGATATCACCTTAACTTATGATATCAACCCGCAGCTGTTGAAACACATCGGTTTCAGTAACGCAAGAATATACCTGCAAACCCGGAACCTGTTTATGATTACAGCCAATAGCGATCATCGTGATCCGGAAACATCTGAGCTGAACCTCAGCGGCGGCACCGGTGCATTCACCGAACAGGGATTCAGCTCCCTGCCATTGCGCCCCGAGTTTTATGTAGGGTTATCATTCAGTCTTTAACATTTAATTGTGGCGATCATGAAACAGTATATACTTATTTTATTAACCATCATTTCAGGGAGTATGGCTTCCTGCAGCAAATTCCTGGATGTAAAGCCTAAAGGAAAACTCATCCCCACGGAAGTGGCGGACTTTGATCACCTGCTGGACAACGCAAACATTGCCCAATGGGCATTTTTGGATAACAACACTGGTTGTAATCTCGGCTACTTGACAGATAACCTGTCTTTGTCCGACGGCATCGGCAATATCAACTACAAAGCCAATAACCATCCTAACATAGACCGTTACTGGGCGTATGTATTCAGACAGCCGTATAAAAATCCATCTACCTCGGATTATTTCTGGGACTGGGGTACTTACCGCTCTATGGCCTACTTCAATAATGTGATAGATGGCATACGCGCTATTCCTAGTCTTAGTTCAGAAAACCAGTTGTATGCAAAAAGAGTGGTGGCACAGGCGCTGGTAGACAGGGCATGGTCTTATTTTATCACTACGCTGGTGTATGGCCCGGTATATAAGCCTGGTACGGCCAACGATACTAAAACCATTCCTTACGTAACCAGTTCCGATGTAGGTGCTGCGTTGCCGGACCTCTCCACGCAGGAGCAGGCTTTTGCCAAAGTATCGAACGATATACAGACAGCTTTACCCGATATGCCGGATGTCACCAACTGGCCATCACGTCCCAATAAAGTGGCTGCACAGGCATTGCTGGCCTACTTTCACCTGTTTACCCAGAAGTACGACAGCGTGGTGTATTACGCCAACCTCGCCTGGACTGCAGCCAACGCAGGAGGAACCGATAAATTGATTTATGATTATAACAGCTTTTCGTGGACGGACCCAACGAATCTTGTAAACAGTACGATCAAAGCACCCGATAATTTCCTGACGGCTGCTAACAGCCGGGAGAATTTATTGTACAGAAATATTGATGGCGGCGCAGGCAGATCTACTTCTTCCTATCCTTCAGATGAAGTGATTGCATTGTATGATCAGGCCAATGACCTGAGATTTAAATATTTCTTTTTAACCGCACCCGGTTATAAAACAACTTACAATAACGTAGTCTATGATGATGGTAACCGGATACAGTACTATCGTGGATCCAAATCAAATATGACAGCAGGATTTACCTATCCGGAACTGCTGCTTATGCGTGCAGAAGGATATGCCCGTACCAACCAGTTGTCTGCGGCCATAGCGGACCTCAATACGTTGCGTCGTTACCGTTATAAAACCGGTACGCCTGCATTGGGTATTGGTTCACAAACTGAAGTAATACAGCAGGTGCTGGACGAAAGAAGACGGGAACTGCCATTGGGCTCATTCAAACGTTTCCTGGATCTGAAAAGACTCTGCATCGAAACAGGCAAACCGTGGAGCAAGACAAGAATAACACATAAGATAGGTACTGAATCTCACGAGGGAATCATCGATTCTAAAGATTTTATTCTTACTATTTCCAACGTGATCCTTAAATTTAATCCACAGTGGAATATACCATTGGATGGAAGACCCTTTTAAATCAAAAACAAGTCCATATGAAACACATTTTAATCACTATGCTGGCTTTATTGCCTGCCACCCTATTCGCTCAGGAAGGTGCTTTTGTACTGAAAGGCAAAATAGGTACGCTGGATGCACCTGCCAAACTGTTTCTTACTTACCGTGCCGACGGGGAAATAGTCAGGGATTCTGCCGCCTTACAACAGGGCGTGTTTGAATTCAAAGGCAAAGTAAGTGATCCGGTAAAGGCTACACTGTTGTTACGCCACACTGCACCTACCAATATGATGTCTTATAAATTAGATCTGTTGGTAGTATACCTGGAGAAAGGCACCATTACATTAAGTGCCCCGGATTCCGTGTATAATGCGGTGGTAAAAGGTTCCCGCGTGAACGATGACCAGCAGCGCCTACAATCAAAATTAAAAAGCGCCAGCTCACAGAGAGAGCAACTGACAAACGACTACATTGCCGCCAGTGAAGAAACGCGCAAGTCGGAGGCGTTTAGAAAATCTTTCGATGAAAAAAATAAAGCACTGCGTGCTGTAGAAAAGGAGATTTACAAGGCATTCATAAAAGAAAACCCTAAATCTCCTGTAAGCCTGGATGCGATCCAAAGTTTTGCGGGATCTGTTCCGGAGAATGTGGATGAAATAGAAACCGCATACAACGCTTTATCTCCTGTGGTGAAAGACAGTAAAAAAGGTAAAGAAGTAGCAGGCATCATCCATGGTTGGAAACAAACAGCCATAGGCGCTATCGCACCAGCGTTTACACAAAATGATACACTGGGTAAGCCCGTGAGCCTGTCCGATTTCCGCGGTAAATATGTGCTGGTGGATTTCTGGGCCAGTTGGTGCGGTCCTTGTCGTGCAGAAAATCCGCATGTGGTAGCCGCCTTTAATAAGTATAAAGACAAACAGTTTACTATCCTCGGCGTTTCCCTGGATCAGCCAAACGGACAGGATGCCTGGTTAAAAGCGATTCATACCGATCAACTCACCTGGACGCACGTATCTGACCTGAAATACTGGGAAAACGAAGTGGCAAAATTATACGGTGTAAGGGCAGTACCACAAAATTTCCTGCTGGATCCTAATGGGAAAATAGTAGCGAAGAACCTTCGTGGGGAAGCACTGGATAAGAAGCTGCAAGAATTGTTGCCGTAAAGCTGTTAGCCATTAGCTTTTAGCTGTTAGCAAATGCAGCGGAGATCACTATATGTTAATCTCCGCTGCATTTGCTAACAGCTAACAGCTAATTGCTAACTTCTACTACTATCTTGCCTTTGGTTGTTCCTTGTTTCATGGCTGTTAGTGCTGCTTTCATCTCATGGAAAGGAAATACGCTGTCAATATACGATTTCACTTTACCTGATTCCAGCAATAAGGCAATAGCATCAATGGCTTTTTCTTCAGAAAATACGCCGGTGTAGCGTACATCAAATCCTTTGGATTGATAGTAGGCCATATCTGCTGGTTTTAGGGGATGAGGAAGATGGAAAAGTGCGGCTCCGGGAGCGAAGTGTTTTTCGTAAAGGGAAGCCGGGTATCTTCCGCCGGAATCTAATACCAGGTTTAGTTGCAGGCTATCTGCCTGTTCGAAATTAAAGTCATTGTAATCAATGATTTCATCTGCCCCAATACTCCGTACCCAGTCTGCATTGGCGGCATTGGTAAGTCCTATCACATAAGCACCTTTTTCTTTGGCCATTTGTATGGCATAATGTCCTACGCCACCAGCCGGTGCGGTTACCAGTACCCGGTCTCCTTTTTTTACAGCGTAATGGGTGTTTACATTTTGCCACGCAGTAATCGCTGCCAGTGTAGCAGCAGCCGCTTCATTAAAGGTGATGTTGTCAGGTTTTTTAGCGAGATGGATAGCTGGTGCGGCTACATATTCTGCGTATACGCGTCCATGCCCCGGCATCTTTATCATGCCGAACACGGCATCCCCTACCTTGAATTTGGTGACTTCGCTGCCTACGGCGGTAACTATGCCGGCAATATCGGATCCGAGTATCAGCGGAGAAATGCCATCCAGCGCAGGGGCCCAGCTTGCACGCAACCCTTCCGGGGTGGTGAAGTCTTCCAGCGTTTTATAGTCTACAGGGTTAATGCCAATGGCTTTTGTTTGAATTAATACTTCCCCGGGTCCTATCACAGGAAGTGCTGTTTCTGATAATTCCAGGGAGGCGTTTTTATCCAGTCTTTCTAAGACAATTGCTTTCATAATTGCTGCTTTTTGTGTGTACAAAGCTAGGCCACAGCAAACGGTTAAACGGGTACGTAAAAAGGAATCAGCAGTAACAGAATGGGATGAGGCTTTCTCAGCCCACGTTTATTATGTAGATTTACAGTATGGAAAAGGTACATGACCCATTCAGTATTACCATAACCACACTGGATTACTGGGAGAAACGCAATCGCAGAAATAACTTTTTTGAGCTGGTATATATCCTGGAAGGCGCCGGCGGACAACAGGTAGAACATACGCATGCGTCTTATAAGAAGGGCAGTATTTTCCTGCTGCCTGCTTCAGACTGTCATACCTACCAGATTGCCGAAACCACCACTTTCCTGTTTATACAATTCAATGCCAGCTTCTTTTCCGGGGAACAGGATTGTGTAATTGACTTCGGAAAATGGTTTTGTCGCCTCAACTTTATCATCGGTAATTACAACCGGAAGGCGGGCGAACTCATTAGTAACGAAAACGACAAACAACACCTGGTACGCTTACTGGAAATGCTGATGTATGAACAACAACGGCAGGACGGGCATTCCCGCCGTATCATGCAGGGACTCATGGTGGCCGTACTGGAACAGATTGCCCGCAATGTAGCCACCGTATTGCCTGGTGAGCAGGGCTTCGAAAGTAACCGCTTTGCCGACGTGTTACTGCATATTCAGTATCACCTGCTGGATGAAGATAAGATTGCACCACAATACCTCTGTCAGCGTTTCGGCATTTCCGCCAACTATTTCAGCGAATACTTTAAACGCAATGCCAACGAAACTTACCAGGAATTTGTACTCCGCTCCAAGCTGAAGCTGGCAGAAGCAAAGGCACTGTACACAGATACTCCCTTTAAGGAAATAGCCTACGATCTGGGATTTACAGATAGCAGTCACCTGAATAAAATGATGAAACGCTTTTATCAGAAGGGGATGAGTGAAATCAGGAAGCAAGCCATGTTAGGCGCAGCATGATGAAAATAGTATCTTAGAAGAAGTAACCTTTCTGTATATATGAAAACGCTGTTCCTGAAGTGCTTATTGCCGTTGGCCTTGCTGCATGGTTGTATCTCACAGAATAATAAAAAAAATAATACACCTGAAAAGGTAGCAGACACCGTGAAAGCGGCTACCCCGGAATCCAAAGTGGGAGATGACTGCGTATTTGATACCAGTGCTTACAAGTTCACCTCTGAAAAATTATTCGCCTACCAGAAAAATATCCATTTTACCTGGAATGACCAGGACAAGGCAGCGCTGGTAAAACTGAATGAGCACGATAGCCTGCAACTGCATATCGGCGGCTGTTATGAATTTTCCTGGTCAGCCATTTTTACCACAGATTCCGCTGCTTTTGATAATAACGGGTACCTGCTGAATAAAGCGGCGTGGCTGGCGAAAACGTTTATGGGTAACGGATTTGATACAAAATACAGCGAATGTATTTCCAATCAGTTGTTTACAATAGACAGTTCCAGGAAAGATGTAAAAGCGCTCACCATTATTAATAAGGATACTGCCATCACCAATAAGATCTATGATGCAGTACTTTTTGAACGTAGTGGCCACCGTACTATTATCAACATTATCGGCTACGAAAATTAAGTAGTTCCTACTTTATTTTTTCAAAGGAATAATGCCCTTTTACATATTTATTAAGATAGATACCTTTTGATCCTGACGATTTCATCGCCAGGTAAACGGCCTCCGGCACTTCTTTGTAATCGTATATCATGCCCGATACGAAGATAATTCGCAGGGTATGTGTTTCGGCGTTATAAATCATATGTGCAACCACAGAGGACGGCATATATGCCGGACCTCAATTATCATACCGGCAGGAGGATCACTTTTTTATCTGGCCTGATGCAAAGTCTTTTTATTTTATGCCAGATACTGGAAAAGGATATGGAAATTGAAAGGCTTCTCTTAAATTTACCTGGTAAATGTTTAACAAACTAACAGAATACCCTCTGAATACTTTTCAGGCGCTAAGCGATATGATGAATGCCTGATCAACAAACTTTTTTGTACTGATCCTTAATATTTACTACGAATGTCGGATGCTGCATCGTTCCTTAGCTACGGAGGCCTATTGTTTTTATTCCTCGCTGTATACGGACAAACCGGATTGTTTTTTTGTTTCTTCCTCCCCAGCGGCGGATTTATGTTTACGGCTGGTGTATTAATTGCTACCGGAAGTCTGCATTACAACGTACTGCTGGTTTGCGCATTGTCGGCTGTAGCGGCTATTGCAGGCAACATCACCGGTTATTGGTTTGGCAGGAAAACAGGTCCTTTATTAGCAAACCGGAAAGACTCCCGGTTCTTTCGGCGGCAGTACCTGGTGTCGGCAGAACATTTTTATAATAAGCATGGCGCAGTCGCGCTATCAGCAGGCGTATTTCTTCCGCTGATCCGCACCTTTGCTCCTATTGTAGCCGGCATGATCCGGTTGGATTTCCGCCGCTTTCTTTTATATGTAACGATAGGTTCAGTGGGTTATGCATGTAGTTTTGTACTGGCCGGTTATCTCATCGGGAGTATGCCCTTCTTACAACCATATCTCAAGTACTTCATCACAGTTATTGTTGTAGCAGTAACGGTTCCGGTGGTGATACGTATTGTCCGGGAATTCCGGAAAGGCGGTAACGAAAAGGCGGAATAGTTTTATTCCGTCCGCAAGCTTTTGATGGGATTCGTCAACGCTGCTTTTATCGCCTGAAAACTAACTGTGCCTAAAGTGATCAGTAACGTTGCCAATGCCGTTATCACAAATGTCCATAGAGAGATGTCTATGCGGTAATCATAACGTTGCAGCCATTGGTGCATGAACCACCAGGCAACCGGCATCGCAATGCCAAATGACATCAGGGTGAGCAGCAAAAATTCTTTCGATAAAAGGCTCCAAAGATTAACAACAGAAGCGCCCATTACTTTTCGTACCCCTATCTCTTTGATCCGTTGTTCTGCGGTAAAGGCGGCTAGTCCGAAAATCCCCAGACAACTAATAAAGATGGCGAATAAAGCAAAGCAAGCGGACAACTGACTGATACGGTTTTCACTCGCAAATTTGCCGGCGTAATCTTCATCTGCAAAACGAAAGTCGAAAGGCGCAGCAGGAGCATACCGCTGGAATATCCTTTCTATCTTTGCCAGGGCAGCAGGTACACCAATGTTCGGATTAATCCGGATGGTGATCTCGCTGGCATTTCCATAATCCATCATAAATACGGTAGGAGCAGCCTTCGAAAACGGAGATTCCATGATCACATTTTTTATCACACCTATGATATGGAAATTTTTATCATCGAATTTAATTGTTTCTCCCACCGGGTGCTTTAATCCCATATAGGCTACTGCACTTTCATTTAATATGAGGCCAAAAGTGTCTGTAGCGAAATTCCTCGAAAAATCACGACCTGCTGTAAACTGCCAGTCTACCGTTTTACCGAAATCATGTGTTATCCAGGACACCGCAAAAGTGGGATTTACAGCAGGATCTTTTCCCGGCCAATCAAACCCCGTAAGATGTGCATAAATATCTGTAGCGGGATTGGAGGCCTCTGCCATATTTGCTGCGGCGCCGGAGTTGATGAGTTCATCGCGCAGCACATCATACTTCCCATGCAGCTCCGGCGTAGTCATGGAGATATTAATCAACCCATTCCGGTCATAGCCTAAAGGTCGGTTACGTGCATGCTCAATTTGTTTAAAAATGATGATGGTACCTATGATGAGCGCTACAGAAACTGTAAACTGCAATACCACTAACACTTTCCTGGATAGCACGGCCAAAGGCCCGGTTTTGAAAGTGCCTTTCAACACTTTCAACGTTTGAAGGGAAGAGAGGTAAAAAGCCGGATAGCTGCCGGCTAACAGACCCGTTAACAACGTAAGGCCCGTGATGCCCATCCAGAATGATACCATACTCCAGGGAAATACAATGGATTTATCGGCCAGGGAATTAAACCATGGCAATGCCAGCAACACCAGCAAGATAGCCAGTAACATAGCCATCCCGGCTATGATCAGGGCTTCTCCCAGGAACTGAAAAATCAATTGATACCGCACTGAACCCACCACCTTGCGTACGCCTACTTCTCTGGCCCGCTTCTGAGAGCGCGCCGTGTTCAGATTCATGAAATTAATACAGGCCAGGATAAGTACAAACAAACCGATAGTACCAAAGATCCACACATACCGGATACTACCACCCACATTTTTTCCATTACTGAATTCACTATATAAATGCCATTTGCTCATTGGCTGTAAAAACACTTCTGCATGATCATTTCTGCCAGGTTTCCCTTTGAGTACATCCCGGATGGCAGCAGTAGTATGGGTGATGGCTGCATGATCCGCCAGTTGGGCATAAATGAAGAATGAATTATTGTTCCATTGATCATACGATCTTTTCACCCACGCCTGATTGGCAACATAATAAGCCCAGGGAATCATGAAGCGGGTACCATAAAAACTGGTATTCCGGGGGAAATCTTCAAATACTCCCGTCACCTTCAGCACACTTTTGTTATCTATGCTGATCATTTTATTGATCGGGTCTGTGTCCCCAAACATGGCTTTGGCAAATACAGCACTGATCATGATAGCCGAAGGATCATTTAACCCATGCAACGTACCTGCTATCATTTTAGGAGATAACATATCCGTTAATTCAGGCTCTGCAAACAAACCCTTTTCATTCATTTTCTTGCCTCCATAAGAAAGGATGTGATCCCCACTGGGGCGCTGTAAGGCGATATACTTAAAATAAGAACCGTACTTCGAGCGCAATTCCGTTGATGCAGGAATAGGCATCACCGTTTCCGTAGAAATTTTATGATAGGCTACATTATCCCAATGATGCATGACCTGCGTAATGCGGTCATAGTTTTTAAAAGATCTGTTATAAGATACTTCATCCTTTATCCACAAACCAATTAAGATAACCACCGCCATTCCGATGGACAACCCCAGAATATTGATAATGGCAAACCCTTTGTTTCGGTTTAAGTTACGCCATGCGATCCGGAAATAGTTCTTGAGCATACAGTAAAAGATAATGATGATAAATAGGTCACAAAATAATGTACCACTTTTACAATGGCTTTATTTCCAGTAATTATATATTATATAATTAATTATTTTGTTCGCTTTTAGTACAAAAGGTGTTCAGTAGTGAAAAGGGGAGAAGCAGTATGGAATGTAAGTAGTAAGCATTATATTTATCGATATCATCTTGCTATGAAGCGACAACTATTTTCCATACTGGCCACCATCATACTTCCATTCACTTTACACGCGCAGGATCAGCCCACGCCGCAATGGCGGCCCGTATATCATTTCACAGCGCCGCAAAACTGGTTGAACGATCCTAATGGCCTGATCTATMTCAATGGGATTTATCACCTGTATTATCAGCATAACCCATTCGAAAATAAATGGGGACACATGAGCTGGGGCCACGCCATCAGCAAAGATTTGCTGCACTGGCAACACCTGCCGGTAGCCATTCCTGAAACAGCAACAACAGATACCACCACCTGGATATTCTCTGGTTCTGCAGTATGGGATGAACATAACAGCAGCGGTTTGGGCAGGAATGGCAAAGGCCCTGTTGTAGCTATCTACACGGCTGATCAGCCCAAACAACAAAAAGAGTCACAATTTATCGCATATAGTAACGATGGTGGACTTACCTATACGAACTATGCCCATAACCCGGTAGTGGATATCCATCAGAAAGATTTTCGCGACCCCTCGGTGATCTGGCTGGAAGAACAACACAAATGGCTCATGACAGTGGCAGTACCTGCGGAACATAAGGTACAGTTCTATAGTTCCGGGAACCTGAAAGACTGGGTGCTGATCAGTGAATTTGGCAACCAGGGAGATACCCGTAAAATCTGGGAATGCCCGTCTTTAACCCCGCTATATGTAGATGGAAATCCGGCAAAGAAAAAATGGCTGCTCATGGTATCTTCCGGAAATCAGGATGCAGCCACCGGCATGCAATATTTTATTGGTGACTTTGATGGAACAAAATTTACGAACGATAACGCGGCAACAACACAACTGTTCGTAGATGATGGCAAGACCTTTTATGCTGCCATCCCTTATAACCATCTGCCGGATAACCGCCAAACCATGATAGGCTGGCTCATGCCGTTTGAAACAGCTACCAGCCCCTGGCGCGGACAAATGTCTATTCCACGTGACTTATCTCTGAAAACAACGGCGGTGGGTATACGCTTATTTCAGCAACCGGCGGCCATATTGAATACCTGCCTGGAGCAATTGCCTGCTGCTAAAAAGTGGGCGCAGAAAGCATTAACATTGGATAGTAAAGACCTGCCGCTGAACAACGGACAACGTTTTAATAGCAACACCAACTGGATAGATGCTACCTTCACGCCAGGCACCGCCACGGATTTTGGATTGAAAATAGCACAACACAAAAACGGCCGGCAAGTGGTGATTGGTTATAACGTACAACGCAATGAACTCTGCATTACTGATGATAAGGAAGTACAACGGGTTTCCGTATCACCGGTAAATCACCAGATCCGGTTACAGGTATTATTGGATAAATCTTCGGTAGAAGTGTTTGTGAATAACGGTGAAAAGGTAATCACCACCCTGATATTCCCTGACAAGGAAGCCACAGGGTTTGCCGCGTTTGCCGAAAACGGACACGTAACATTGAATACATTGAAAGTATGGGATCTTGGTAAATAATAACTATTACGGACAAACGAAATAAATGCAGCCCCGACTTTATAAGTATATCAACATCGCCATAGCCACAGTTTGGATAGTGAATGGATTATTTTGCAAAGTATGTAACCTGGTGCCCAGGCATCAATTGATTGTGGCCAGGATTCTGGGAACAACACATGCACAGCTGTTTACCCGCACCATTGGTTTCCTGGAAATATTAATGGCGATATGGATCCTCTCCTCTATAAAATCGAGGTGGTGCGCCCTCACACAGATAATAGTGGTGGCCGCCATGAATATCATTGAATTCATCGTCGTGCCTGACCTCTTACTCTTCGGAAGAATAAATATTATAATAGCCGCTCTTTTTATCTTCCTCATCTATTGGAATCAGTATCGCCTTCATCGCTCAAAACTCAGTTACTGATGCTGTCCTTTCTTAAAAATCATCCTTTTGCGGTAGAAGCATTTTTCGACAGCTCGCTGGTATTGACCTACGCGGTTCCTATGGCTGCTTTACGACCGATGGTGCCGGAAAAACTGGAACTGGATCTCTTTCAGGATAAATGGGCTTTTATAGCAGTGGCAGTAGTAAAAACAAAACAGCTAAGACCTAAAGGATTCCCTGTTTTTATGGG
This sequence comes from Chitinophaga sp. 10T418, assembly GCF_056394125.1. Taxonomy (NCBI): domain Bacteria; kingdom Pseudomonadati; phylum Bacteroidota; class Chitinophagia; order Chitinophagales; family Chitinophagaceae; genus Chitinophaga; species Chitinophaga sp. 10T418. The sequence goes on along the minus strand of NZ_JBFTHG010000016.1, from coordinate 8,892 downwards.
ACATGATTTTGTACTCACCGGCTACCGGGCCTTTGTACGTTATACTACCAGCCAGGGTAAAAAGTTGCGCGGTTTATATATCCTGAAATCAGAAACAGATAAAAGGAAGATGGAGTTTTTAGGTAACCTGTTTACACACTATAATTACACCACCACAGATATTGATATAAAAAAAGAAGAAGAGATTGTTCGGGTGCAGTCACGGAAATCAGGCGTAGATATCGCCGTTCATTTGGGTAACCTGGATGCGGGACTTCCTGCCGGTTCTCCTTTTAACAACTGGAAAGAAGCAAGACGATTTGCCGGCCCATTGCCCTTTACATTCAGTTGTAATAATACGTCCAATGAAGTACTCATCATTGAAGGTGTCAGAGAAAACTGGACACCCCGATCTGTGGAGGTCCTCACATCAGAAGTGGACTTTCTGAAAATCCCGGCATGGGAAGAGGCGGTGCTGGCTAATGCATTTMTGATTCAACAAATTCCTTATTACTGGAAAAAAGGCAAGGTGGATATATGGAGAGAGTAGAACGAACAGCCTGTCAGGGCCTGATAAATACTATGCGCTTTAACTGGCATTTCTATTTGCTGTCAATATTGTTCATCGTGGCCGGATTATTTTTCCGGCAATTAATGCCGGTGCGGATATTACTGGTACTCATCACCTTTAGTACCTTGCTATCTTTAGGGGTATCCTGGTATATTTACGATGGTAGCGGATTATATCACCTGCGCTGGTTAGATGAACTTGCAATTTCTACAGGCCATCAGATCATTAACATCCATGCGGGTTTTGACGAAACAAGTCATCTCCTGCAACAAAAGTATCCGGGAGCAGCGCTACAGGTATTTGATTTTTACGATCCGTTGAAGCATACAGAAATTTCAATTGAGCGTGCAAGAAAAGTGTATGCGCCCTACCCTGGAACGCAGGTTATCAGTACAACCGCTGCTCCACTGCCATTTGCATCAGCGCATGTCATCTTTCTTTTCCTGGCTGCCCATGAAATCAGGAAGGAGGAAGAGAGGTGCCGGTTCTTTGAGCAACTGCATCATAGTTTGCAGGAGAATGGGAAGATTATAGTGCTGGAACACCTGAGAGACACCCGTAACTTTATCGCGTATAATATAGGTTTCCTGCATTTTTTTTCCGGCAGCACATGGAAGCGCACCTTTGCAGCAGCACAACTTACCATCGGAAAAGAAATGAAGATTACTCCTTTTCTGTCGGCTTTTATTCTTGAAAAAAATGGAATTACATCTTAAGATCACGGGGTATATCCTCGTGCTATTATCCATCATACATATTTTCTTTCCGGGTTATTTTAACTGGAAGAAGGAATTTGCAGCGGTGAGTCTTTTAAGCAGACAAATCATGTATGTGCATACTTTTTTTATTGCGCTGATTGTTTTGTTGATGGGGGTATGCTGTATCTATGCGGCGGAAGATATATTGCAAACAAGGCTGGGACATCTGCTTGCCCTGGGATGTTTTATCTTCTGGGCCATCCGTCTGTTATTCCAGTTTTTCGTGTATTCTCCCGTGTTATGGAGAGGAAAACGTTTTGAAACTATCGTCCACGTGTTGTTTTCTTTTCTCTGGGGATATTTCAGCGTGGTATTCTTCCTGGTATCCGGTATTTAATGATCAGCAGTTTTCGGGCAAATATCAATCGCCGGAAAACTGCTGATATGCTCGTTATTCATCGTTAGTCATTATTATGTTGACAATGAACTATAAAAGCTAAAATTAAATCCGGGGCCTTAACAGGAGACCTGATTTTGCGCAAACAGGCTTAATTAAGATGAAAAAAGAAAGATAATGGGGAGGTATTTGATAATAATAAAATATTAATTTGAGGGACGTTACGTTTTTATTTAGGAAATCTTATCGGCTTATTGTTCCTGGTAGCTTGTTCCGGGGGAAGTCATTCAAACACTGGAAAAATGAATTTTACAGAGAAAGAAATATTGGAAAAGTTGGATTTGGCTTTTCAGGGTATACCGGCAAGTGATTTTCCATCGGGAGGGTCGGAAGATATTCAATACAATTTTTTCCTGGATCTGGAGCATGGTTACTGTGAAACCGCTGGTAGCCGGATTCATCTCTATGGTGACAAGACCCACTGGGCAATAGTTTTTGAAAAAAACGGTTACCAGAATCGAGCCTCAGCCGCCGAAACGGAATTGGATTATATTGGTAATTGTATCCATTACCCGGTGGATGTTTATCCGGAAAGGAACTATATCACAAATGCCAGCCGTATTATGTTAATATCTTCAGATGAGTATGAAAGAATAAGAAATGTGAAAGGAAAGGAAATGGAAGATTTTGAATTGATTAGTCCGGACGCCAAAGAGGTGAATATCCATGGGAAGGTGGTACCCATTGAACACGACACCACAAAGTATACCCGCCTGGGTATTCAGCTCCGTGATTATAGTAATCCCCAACACCTGATCGGTTATGAGGATCTGGTGAGATTTTTCAGTGACACACAGCCCGAACTCCTGAATGCAACAGAAACGGAAATAAAACAGCATATTCCTGCGGACTTACCTAAAATAATGACGATTGATAACTTCCACTTTGAGAGCGTGTATGGAGGCGGAAATTTACCATCCAAACATGAAACCTATCAGCTTATAGCAAAAGTGTTGGTGAATGGAGACAGCGCATATTGGCGTCCCACACTTAAAGCCAACAATCATTGGTCCAATTGGGAATCTGGAAATTTATGATCCCGGATATCTTTAAAATAGGCGCTTTATTTTGTCTGATGTTTGTATAATTTCGTGTCTGCAACACTCACTTCTTTGTGGAACACAATTTTTATTTTATGATAAAAATAGCTTTAGCCTCCCCTCCATTTCCGGCATCCATTAATGATGGCTTATTCTGGATGGAAAAATTGATAAAAGCAGCAGTCAAAGAACATGCGGAAATCATCTGTTTCCCGGAATCATATATTCCTGGCTATCCGGGAATGGGAGCGGGTCCGGAAGAACGTACAGAAGAGCAACTGCAAATGGCATTAGATGCCGCCTGCAAAATGGCAGCTGAAAATGGAATCGCCATTATCCTGCCCATGGACTGGAATCATCCTACTGGACTTTTAAATGTAGCCTATGTGATATCAGATAAAGGGGAGATTTTGGGCTACCAGACAAAAAATCAACTGGACCCAACGGAAGATAATATGTGGGTGGCTGGTACTCAACGCAGTATTTTTGAAATAAAGGGGGTGAAGTTCGGTATTACCATCTGCCATGAAGGATTCCGGTACCCGGAATCAGTAAGATGGGCAGCCCGGCAGGATGCTAAAATTGTATTTCATCCGCATTTTGTTGGAAGCAACAGCAGTGGGGCAGTGCTCACAGAATGGGGCCATAAGGACAATCCTTATTATGAAAAAGCGATGATGATGAGAGCAATGGAGAATACCATTTATTTCGCTGGTTCCAATTACGCCTCCCGGTATCCGGAAGCAGCCAGCTCGTTAATAGCTCCCGATGGTACCTGTTTGATTCACGGCACTTATGGAACCCCGGGTGTTGTAATAGCAGATATTGACCCTGCATTGGCTACGGGTTTATTGGCCAAAAGATTTAAGGAGGAATTGTATAGGTAAGATGACGACGACTGATGTGTTGTCGCAAAGGGCATCTATTGGACGCTTCTATAGGCACATTTGTGGTGGTTGTTTTGAAAAATATGCCTATAGAAGCGCCGTCTACTAAAGGATGGCGGCTAATTGCGCAGCTGAATAGTTGATGGACTTCAATGTTTTATTATCGTTTTTCCTGTATACCAGGTACAAATTATCGATCTCCTTAAAATAGCAGTCTACGTTTTCAGTTGCTTTATAATGTTCGACTGTTTTCTCCGCTTCTTCTACTGTTTTACAAGCCTTGCTCATATTAGATCTGTGTACTTCGTCAAAAAGTTCGCGGAATTTTTCACCAAGGCCAAACTCCAGTATGGCACCAGATAAGACGTATTGGAGATCGCATAAAGCATCGGCAATTTCCACTATGTTTTTGTCGGCAATCGCCTGTTTCAATTCATTTAATTCTTCCTGGAGAAGCGACACTCTTAATTCACAGCGTTGTGTTGCCGGAATAATTGGGGTCTGCTGGATCGGGTGTTTAAATGTGGTATGAAATTCGGCCACCTGGCTTAATGCCTTGATATCTTCCATAAAAAAGAGTTTTAACGTTTAAATATAGTTTTTTTCTGCTGGTACCTCAGGCTTACTCTATTTCCTCGATAGTGCCCTCATTTTCTCCGAGCTGCCGTCCCCACCTGGCAATAGCTTCAAGCGGACCTGTCAGGGTTTCTCCAAATGGGGTCAGCGCATATTCTACCCGGAGAGGTGGTTTGGTTCCGAATGAGGTTCTTTGGATCAGTCCATCCGCTTCGAGTGCTTTTAACTGGAGGCTTAACATTTTCTCTGTGATATCCGGGATACGTTGCCGAAGTTCCGAAAAACGCATAGTTTCTTTTCGCAGATACCATAGGATAACACTTTTCCATTTTCCACCAATATAATCCATCGTAATATCCATTGCACAGTGATAGGTTTTTCCATGAAGTTTAAAACCAACGTTTTTTCCTTTAATAATCATAATGTTTTTTTGTACTGTCAGAATTGACAGTTATTGCGCATGATGCGGAAGCAGTTTACTTTTGGTGTTCAAAATTATTCAAAAGTAGAAAATGAAAACCAAAATTCATACTTATACATCGCAGGAACCCATGATGAAAGTAAATGCTTTCATTGTAGAAGGGGCTAATGAACTGGTGATAGTAGATACTACGCTCACACGAAGCGATAGTCTTGGATTAAAGCAACAGGCCGATGCACTGCAGAAGCCTATTTCAGGAATTATTCTTACACATGGACATCCTGATCATGTGGCCGGCACCTATAACCTTAAACAACATGCCGATATACCGGTATTTGCCGTGCCTTCGGTGAAACAATTAATGCTTGACACCGAACAAATTAAACATGCCCAATGGTCTGGCATGTTTGGCCAGGAATGGATACGGGAATGGTCGTATCCAACTGAATTGGTCAACAATGGTGACCAGGTACGTATTGGGGGTATCACTTTTTCCGTGTTGGACATTGGTGCGGGAGGAGACTGTGATGCCAATTCCATCTGGCTGCTGGAAGATGAAAACCGCGCAGCTTTTGTCGGGGATCTGTTGTACAAAAACAACCATACATATATGAATGATGGTGGTATACTCCGTTGGCTGTCTAATCTGGAAACATTAACCCCGGCGTTGAAAGATTTCGGCTCTTTCTACGTAGGACATGGCCCTGTATGTGATATCAAAGATTTTGGTAAACAGCAGGCATATTTCCTTCGGTATTGTTCAGAAGTTTTGAAAGCAACCAATGGAACCGGCATTTTTAATGACGACAGCAGAAAACTTTTTGAACAAACAATGTTGTCTGCATACCCTGATTATGGTTGCCAGTTTATGGTGGGTCTTTCAGCAGATCGGGTAGGGAAAGAACTGGCAGGTATTCATCAACATTAAGTCAAACAAATTTTACATGAAAAATATAGGAATACTGGGAACCGGTATGGTAGGCAATACGATTGCTACAAAACTTATTCAGCAGGGCTACAAAGTAATGATGGGGTCAAGAACTCCTGATAATGAAAAGGCGCTCGCATGGGTAAAACAAAATGGCGGCAATGCTTCCTCAGGAACATTTGCATCCGCTGCTGCATTCGGGGACATTATTTTCAATTGCACCCAGGGAGAAATTTCGCTGGAGGTAATGAAACAGGCAGGCATCGATAACCTTAGGAACAAAATTCTGATAGATGTTAGTAACCCGCTTCAGTTTATACCTGGTAAAAGACCTGTGCTTATTCCGGAACTATGCAACACTAATTCATTAGGAGAGGCCATTCAGAATTTTTTACCGGATACACAGGTAGTGAAAACGCTGAATATTGTTAACTGTGAAGTGATGGTAGATGCTGGCAAATGTGGAGAAGACGCTACCATGCTGCTGGCAGGAAATAGTTCAGCCGCCAAAGCAGAAGTAGTTGAAATACTGCAACAGTTTGGATGGAAGGATATTATTGATCTGGGTGATATTGAACATGCCCGTTCAACAGAGATGATGTTGCCTGTTTGGTTGAGTGTGTTTATGGCTACAAAAAATGGAAATGTAGGGTTTAAAATCGTGAGGTAAGTAGGCGGCTCTGGAACCTGGCCTCACTAGCATATTTAAAAGGAAAAGGAATAGACTTAGTCTATTCCTTTTCCTTTTCTTCAGTATCTGATAATCTTCCCGCAGTTCAACCATTTTGTGGCAGTAAGCCTCTGACATCATATTATTTGCTCCGAAAGAGCAGATGATATGATGTCGGAGATTAGAACAGCTATGCAGATACACCTCGCTTTTGGGCTGACTATTTTTGTATTATAATTTTTCCTGTCAGTTTTTCTCCTTTAGGGGTGTTGATTTTTATGAGATAAATGCCTGACGGGATATGATTTGGTACTTTCATGTTGTTTGTCTTCATTATACTCTTATAAACAGGTACGCCATTCATATTATTTATGATAATCGTGCTGCCCGCCAAATCCTTGTTGTATTGAAAGGAGATCTCTCCGTTAGTTGGATTCGGATGTAGTTTTAACTCCATCGGGAGTCCTGTTTTGCTGGCAAACAGAAATTGATTGCTGACAATCACTACGGCCCTGGTACGGCTACTGCTTACACAACTATCGAGCAGTGATTCAACGTAATAATGCAAAGTATCTGAAGTAAGTGGATGAACAGGAAAAGCATTGCCGGTAAATAGTGGGGAACCGCCTGTTGCTGTGGAATACCATTTGAAAGTAGCTCCCTGTGGCGCAATTGCTTTCAGGGTATCATAGGCATTTACGATCATGAATAATGTATCATGGGCGAGCGAAGGAGGTGTCCGTGGAGTAACTCCCACTTTTACAGGAATGCGTTGTGGATATTCACAGGATCCTTTAGCCGTAACATAATAGGTGGTGGTGGTATTGGGGCTTACGCTATAATCCGGGCCGGTATGAAGTTGGGTTCCTCCTGTGGGAGCACTATACCAGATGATGGAGTATAGCGCATTAGGAACCACCTGGACGGCATGCAGGGTGGCGCTGTCCCCTTTGCAGATATGTACACTGTCAATATCCACCCGGGGTAAGGAGGAGGTACTGCCTGCGAAATATGAATGACGAACAGAATCTGATCTGCATCCGGTTACACGATTTACAGCCTGTATATAAATATCTCCCTGTGAACCGGCAAAGTTCGTATAATAGGGTAGTTGAACAGAATCCCTGTTTAATACTACATAAGAAGTATCTAAAATCAGATGCGAAAATGCAGTGTAGATCACTCTTACATTATAATCCATATCTGGCTGATGATTCAGTATTGATACGAAAGGTGCGCCACATACCATTCCTTCAGGAGGATAATAAACCGGATTGTCTACGCTGTTTTTCCGGTAAGCATAGTAAAGCCGGAAATTGCTTAGCAAACCAACAAGGCTACTGCTTAGTTTGATCTTTACCCGGTCAAATTGCTGTTGTGGCCGCAATAATATTTCTCCTCGGCTATTGCATTGGAGGAGCTGCAGTATGCTGGAATCCACAACATGCGTATCATTATTGAACGTGCTGCCATTATAGGTTTCCACGGTTACTCCACCAAATAAGTTGGCAGACAATACCGGATTTCCGCTACCGATCCCAATAACAAGAGAGTCGCAACCAGCAGCACTTGCGGTTGGGAAAATAAGTGTTTGCTCCACGCTTACACCTAAAAGACCTACATTGATGATAAAGGTGGAATAGTCTTCAAAGCTGCTGTTATTTATGGGGTTGTTTGGATTATTTACACCACACAACAAACACAGGCCATTTACCTTGTTGGTTTGACTATTGGCATATGTTTTCTGCCCGAGCGCTTTTGATGATATTACCAGAACAGCAAGTAATATAATGAGGAGTTTTTTTGGGACAAAGTAAAAATTACACATTAAGATGGATTTGTTGTGATCAAATAGGGTTCGTTAATTAAGATAGAAAAGGTCATTGTCTGGAATGATGTAGCTCCTCCATTTTTAAAGTTATTTGTTCAGGGTTAACATCAGGCCGCAGCTTTCAGTGGCGATCAATGAAAGGGTAATGCCGGTTAAATATCTTTATTCATGCTGCAATTGCATGTCATCCATCATCATGTACAAGGCAGCCTAAAAAAGATATTTTCAAAAGTTGCAGGATAAAGTTGAAAAGTTGGGGGATAATTTTTCATAGGCATGTCCATCTGTCGTTCAACCGGAATAAGCTATTTTGCCTCTCTGTAGATATTTTGATGAATAAACCCTTTATACCTGCTTTCTTTCAATAGTCTATCTCCTTCTTCAGCTACAGCCTGCTACTGAAGCCGCAGATATGACCAGTTTTGACCTCCATCCGTCTTCTTATTCGGTATTACATCCGGAACTCATCCCCGCATCAAGTCCACCTCATCCCCGTATCAAGTCCACCTCTCCTGCACTGCTTCTACAGGTACTAAGCGGGTGCTAAGCATAGCCTGGACGGAGTCTACATATTGAAAAGGTACTGCTGACTATATTGAGGGATCTAATACACTATATCTTAAAGTAGTATTTAGAGGCAACGAAGATAAAATTCCTTCTAAAATATCCGTGATGCAGGCATTCGGGATCAAGTTGAAAACCTGGGGGATCGCATAAATTTTAAGCATAGAGTTTAGTTAATCTATAAAGGAAGAATTCAACATCCCGCACCCCTCGCAGTGCATTTCTAAAGGATTTTACTTTGGCATTAAAAGACTCTGCAGCGGCGTTGGT